>CAURNS010000002.1:0-618903 GCA_963526485.1 uncultured Pelosinus sp. | reverse complement strand
TACGCCGAAAGTACTTGGATGGAAACGTCCTGGGAGGATAGGTAGTTGCTGGTTAGAAGAAAAAAGCTCACAAAAGTGAGCTTTTTTTCTATAGCATTTAGTGTATAATGCGGCATAAGCTTATTGCTGCAGGCCGCGTAGAGTTCCTATTATTAACGCTTCGCCATTAGCATTTAACCTCCGCTTATAATAAGAAGAACTCTACGGTTGCTATGTCTTGCGTTCCTGAGATTGGTGAGAATGCTCCAGATGCTAGGCGAGACGAGCACGCGAACTGAATAGTACGTTAGTACGTGAAGTGAGCGCGCGCAGGAACAACGACGCAGATGGGGTATTCTCGCCAGTCGAAGTACCGAACACAGTAGTTAAGCCCATACGTCGAAAGTACTTGGTTGGAAACGGCCTGGGAGGATAGATAGTTGCTGGTTAAATAAAAAAGCACTCATTTAATGAGTGCTTTTTTAATATTTCTTATGTTTTTATTACAGTTTGCAGGAAGAGGATGTCTTTTTGGGGAAGAATACAACATAGAGAAGGGGTGTCATTACGTGCATACAATTTTAGATACAATAGAATCGAAAGTTAAGAACGGGATTCGACTTACTCGGGAAGAGGGCATTGCTTTGTTTGAATGTAATAACTTGACATGGTTAGGTTATTTAGCAGATATAGTTAGGCAGCGGGTGAGTGGTGAGTATGTGTATTATAATGTCAATCGTCATATAAATCTTACGAATATTTGTACGGCAAGATGTGAGTTGTGTGCTTTTGGGTGTGATGGTGATAGCGCGCAGTCCTATACAATGAATAAGGAAAAAGCATTGGAACTTGGCATCGCAGCGGCTAAGGATCCCGATCTTAGAGAGTTGCATATTGTGAGTGGGCTGCATCCTGAATGGCCATTTTCTTATTATTTAGATGTTATCAAAACACTTAAACAGGCTTTACCTCATATTCATTTAAAGGCGTTTACAGCAGTAGAAATTACATATTTCGCTAAAATTTCTAATAAGTCTGTTGTGGAAGTATTAACTGAATTACATGAGGCTGGGCTGGATTCAATGCCTGGGGGAGGAGCCGAAATTTTATCCGACAGAGTACGAACCGAAATTTGCCCGAAGAAAGCTACAGCGGATGAATGGTTAGCAGTGGCTAGAGCTGCTCATAAGTTAGGCATTCGCAGTAATGCGAGTATGTTATATGGTCATATTGAGACGGTGGAAGAACGTGTAGACCATTTATTAGCTTTACGTTCTTTGCAGGATGAAACAAGTGGTTTTCAGACTTTTATTTGCTTCCCATTCCATCCCAACAATACAGTGTTAGGTGAGAGGGTAAAACGAACTTCTGTATGGGATGAACTTAAGACTATGGCCATCTCTCGTTTGATGTTGGATAACTTCAAAAATATTAAAGCGTATTGGGTTATGCTAACATTACCGATTGCTCAGCTAGCCTTAGGATTTGGTGCAAATGATATAGATGGCACTGTCAGTGAAGAAAAAATTATGCATGCAGCAGGAGCTAAATCAGCGACATCTTTGAGTAAAGATACTATTATTGAAACAATCCGTCAGACAGGCCGCATTCCTGTTGAACGCGATTCTATGTATAATATAGTGAAAATATTATAATGATTAAAAGAGCAGCCTGCATCATACATTGGCTGTTCTTTCTTTACATAGTAAATAGTGTTAATTGAATAGGAGGTTATTTATGAGTTCTATTATTAGAGCAGAAGAATTAGCTAAATCGTATGGCAGTTTTCGTGCCTTAAAAGGGATTTCTTTTAGCATTAGTAAAGGAGAATGCTTTGGCTTCTTGGGTCATAATGGGGCAGGAAAATCTACGACAATGAGAATGATATATGGTTTATCAACGGTAGATGAAGGTCGACTAGAGGTCCTTGGTGAAATTATTAAGCCGCTTACGCCGCCTCATCTTAAACAGATTTTTGGTATTGTACCCCAGGAAGATAATCTTGATCCTGACTTAAGTGTGATTGAGAATTTAGAAGTATATGGAGGCTATTTTGGCATTAACCGTAAAGCTGCTAGAGCATATGGGCAAGAGTTATTAGAGTTCATGGGATTAATGGATAAAATGGATGTGAATGTGGAAATGCTTTCTGGTGGTGCTAAACGTCGGTTAGTAATTGCCAGAGCACTTATCAATAAACCGGGAATTATAATATTAGATGAGCCGACCACAGGTCTTGATCCTCAGGCACGGCGTTTAGTCTGGCAGAAACTTAGACGGCTTAAAGAAGATGGTGTGACGATGCTGCTTACAACTCATTATATGGAAGAAGCAGCTCAGCTTTGTGATAGGCTAGTTCTGATGAATGATGGGCTAATATTAGCTGAGGGTAGTCCAGAGGAGTTAGTTGACCAATATGTATTGCCATTTGTCATTGAAGTTCGAGTTTCTCTTGAAATGTTGCCGGCTGATATTAATGATAGGGTTGCAGGAATGGGTGGCAGGGCTGAATATATAGCTGATAGCTTATTTATTTTCACTAAAGATGGTAAAGAATTGTGGGAAAAACTAAGTGAAATAGGGCTGAGACAGGATGTTTGTTATCTTAGACCTGCAAATTTAGAAGATGTATTCTTGAAATTAACAGGCAGGAGGAATGAAGAGTGAAAGTAGCTTTTGGTATTTTGAAGCGCCATTTAATCGTTTTCCGTCGTACATTATGGTCTAATATGGTACTTAATGTTTTGGAACCTTTTCTATATCTTTCTGCCATGGGATTTGGTCTGGGAGCATATATTCAGAATATGGAGGGGATGAGTTATATGCAATTTATTGCCCCGGGTATGGTAGCATCCGCAGCCATGTGGGCAGCAACTTTTGAATGTACTTACTCCAGCTTTGTTCGCTTACACTACCAAAAAACTTTTCATGCAATGCTGGCTGGGCCAGCTATGGTGGGAGATGTCGTAGCGGGAGAGGTATTATTTGGAATCGTAAAAAATATTGTTTTTGGTATCGTTATTTTAGTGGTGATTGCTGCAATGGGCCAGGTACCGTCTATATGGTCTTTGCTGATTCCATTCTTTCTTGTTTTTCCTGGTGCCGTATTTTCTTTGATGGCGTTATCTTATACGGGAATTATTAGCCATATTGATTATTTAAATTATTACATTACATTAGTAACTACACCGATGTATTTATTCGCAGGTGTTTTCTTTCCGATATCCTCCATGCCAGAATGGATGCAGATATTAGCTTGGCTAAATCCATTGTATCACAGTGTGGAAGTATGCCGGGGGTTGGTTGTGGGGAATATTAGTATGGTGTTGTGGCAGCATATTGCTAGCTTAACATTATTTTCAATCGTTCTGGCAGCAGTACCAGTACATTTTCTCAAGAAGAGATTAATTAATTAATACTACATAAAATTGTAAAAGTAGGAATAGTTTTGAGCTATCCCTACTTTATTTGCAAGCCATATTAATCCAGTGTAGAAACCAGTAAATGGGCACAGACTTCATTTGTGGCAACTGGAACGTTGTGAACATCACAGACTCTTAAGAGTGCGGTAATATCTGGTTCATGGGGCTGAGCGGTTAACGGATCTCTTAGAAATATAACCATATCAACTTCTTGGCAAGCAATGCGCGCACCTATTTGCTGATCGCCGCCAAGTGGGCCGGATAAATAAGTAGTAACATTTAAACCAACTTTCTCCTTAATCAAGCGTCCAGTTGTGGCGGTAGCTAATAAGTTCTGCTTTGCCAAAATCTGTTTGTGCTTAATAACAAATTCTAACATTGTTTCTTTTTTGCGATCATGGGCAATCAATGCAACTGTTTTCATGACAACACCTACCTATATATATATATTATAAATTATATCATAATTAGCTTCATCTTATGTTAAATTTACCAGAATGATATTTTAAAATTACATCAGTAGCTAAAATATGCTGGAATTTTCAATGCTTGTCAAGTAAAGGTTGTAGAGCGCGGCTATAATCAAGGAGAATGAAAAAGGTTGGGAAAAGGATTGATGCATATGGAGTCTAAATAATAAGATGTTGCTTGATAATGGCTTTAGCAGGATGAGTATTGTTCTGCGGCGAATATAATAAAATAGAATGAGGCTGAATTTGCAAGGAGTGAATAAACATGTTGCTATATCTTATCATCGCTTTTATAGTAGTTAATTTTGTATATCTTTTTATGGAAATGCCTGTTTTGGCATTGGGATTTACTGACTGGTCTAATTTAATTATTGCCTGGGGAATATTATTTTTATTTATTTCTGCATTGATTCTGTTGAATAAATTCAGGCAGTTTATTGCGAAGACAGCCTGGGGGGAAGTACTAAAAAAACTAGTACCTCAACTCTTTCAAGATCGGCCACATGTAGTTGATATTGCCAGTTATCAAAATAATGGTAAAAATTATAAGCGGTATAAGATGCTCGGCATTGTTGGTGTAATATTACTAGTAATTGGTGTTAGTAATTTAATCATTTTTCCGATTTTAACAAGCGCTCCTATGTTATATAGTAATTCCTATAGGCAATTATTAGGTGAGGTAAAAGAAAGCTCCTTCACCTCTGATATTGAGCCAATTAATTTATCCCAAATACGGATTGTTGATGAGGAAACAGCCCGAAAATTAGCAGAAAAAATCATCGGTGAAGTTCCAGCCTTAGGCAGTGAGGTGCAAATTGGCGAGTTATCTTTGCAAAAAGTAAAAGAAAAATTATATTATGTGGCGCCGCTGGAGCATCGAGGCATTTTTCAATGGCTGACTAATCATAGCAAGGGTAGTAAAGGATTTGTCATGGTATCAGCGACGAATCCGCAGGATGTACATCTGGTCCAAACAGTCGATGGTAAAGATGTATATTTAAAATATCAAATGAATGGTTTTTTGTTTGATTATCTACCAAGATATGTATACTTTAAGGGATTCTTTAATATTGGGATAGCTGATTATTCTTTTGAAGTCGATGATGATTTGAATCCTTATTGGGTCATTACTTTATATAAAAATAAAATAGGTTATCATGGTTCTGATGCAGTAGGAGCAGTTATTGTAAATGCGCAAACGGGCGAAATCAGTGAGCATACTCTTACGGATTTACCTCGCTGGATTGACAGGGTACAGCCAGAAAGCTATGTATATAAGCAAGTTAAAGATTGGGGCGATTACATAAATGGCTTTTGGAATAGTATTTTTGCCAAGACCGGTACATTAAAGCCAACGGGCAGTGAGCTTCATCTCATTTATGGTAATGATGATAATGTATATTGGTATACAGGCATTACCTCTTCAGGAAAAGATGGAAGCTCCGTAGGTTTTATTTTAATAAACTCTCGTACCAAAGAAGCAAAATGGTATAAAGTATCTGGAGCAGATGAAGGTGGGGCCAAGAAATCGGCGGAAGGTCAGGTTCAGGAGAAATCTTATCGTGCTGGATATCCCATTTTATATAATATTGGTGGTGTGCCTACCTATATTGCTCCACTAAAAGACAAAGAGGGCTTGCTCAAAGCAGTATCCTTTATTTCAGTAGAAAACTACAATTTAGTAGGCGTAGGAGCTGATATTGAAAGTGGCTTACGGGCTTATCAGCAGGTATTAGCGAGTAAAGGCAATCAATTTGTTCCCAGCCAGGAGAATCGGGCATTTAAATTACAGGGAAAAATTAGCCGGGTATCCCAGGTTGTAAAAGGCGGAGAGTCTTATTTCTATGTTATGATTGAAGGTGATAATCGAATTTTCGTGGGTACTTCGAATACTTCACCAAAGATCCCTCTGATGAAAGAGGGGGATCTTGTAACACTAACCGCAAAAGACACTAGAGAAAATACTTTAAGTATCAGTGAGTTTAGAGGCGAAAATTTTTAAATAAACAGTCATCCTTCTATATAAAGTAGAAGGATGACTTGTCTTTTGTATGAAAGATAAATTATAGTAGAGAAAAGAGGAAGATTTGGTAACAATAAATGCAGAATCTTTTGAGGGAGGTTTCTTGGTATGAAAATAGATTTTGAGAAATATTCTAGTAAATATACAGATCAAAAATTATTTGAAAAGTTAAAGAAATTTGCGATGAAAGCTGGTAAAAAATTAGTATATATTGTGTTACTATTATATTATACTTTGCAGAAAGAAAATGTCCCTAAAAAAGTTAAAGCTGTTATTATCGGAGCGCTAGGCTATTTTATCTCACCTTTTGATGCAATTGCTGATTTTATACCCTTTCTGGGATATACGGATGATTTTGGGGTTTTAATGATGGCCTTGGCTGTAGTCTCTCTATATATAGATAAGGAGATTAAAGACAAGGCAAAGTCTCGTTTGGAATCTTGGTTTGGAGAGGTTGATGAAAGTGAATTGGCAGAGGTTAATGCTAAATTATGATTGCGAACAAATATAAAGCAACGAGTATATTGGCAATTGTATCATGCGGTTTCTTAGCTAGTTATCCATTTGCAAATAATTTTTGGGGTGGACTTTTGACAAGGGGGTTCGGTGCAGCGATGATTGGTGGTTTAGCGGACTGGTTTGCTGTATCAGCCTTATTTCGTCGTCCTTTAGGGATACCTTTTCGCACAGCAATTATTCCTCGCAATCGAGAAAAAATATTTCAAGCTTTAGCTTATATGGTGGAAAATGAAATATTGATGAAAGAAAATATAAAGAAGCGATTAGAGGAATATGATCTATCGTCTATCTTGCTATATATAATGAATGATAGTACCAAGCAAGATATGAGAAAAATGATCTATCGTTTTTTACAAGACTTTTTTCTGCAAGTTAGGGAAGAAGAGCTAGAACTAATGATTAAAGGCTTTATGCAAGAGCATATAGAAAACATAAAAATACTTCCCTATGTTCCTCCTGTTGTAGAGTGGTTTATAAAAAATGAATATGATGATAAAATTCTGGATCTGCTGATTCATCAATGTACTCTTGCTGTTGAGAATGAAAAATTTTCTCACTTACTAACAGATGTTTTTGTTGCTGTACAAAAGAAATACGAACATGGAATGAATCGACGAAAATTATTTAATCAATTACTGGATTTATCCCCAAAACAGTTGGCGATTGCTGCTCAGCAGGGCTTGTTATCCATTTTGTCAGAAATGAGAGATTGTCATCATCCTATACGGTTAGAAGGAAAAGCCCGAGTACAGGAATATATGCTAAAGCTGCAGAATGATGCTAGTTTGCAGCATACCATTGAATCATGGATACGACAAAATATTGTATATAAGTTTAGGCTGCAAGAAAAGATCGTTACATTTATTGTTGCTGAGTATGGTAAGATTATTAGTGATAATCGGGTACTTATTAGAGGAATGGAATCTCTTGCCACCCGATTTGAGAGCATAGTTACCGATTTTGCGGAGAACAAGGAAGAGCGGGCAATGGCGGATCATTATCTTAAAGTTATACTGGGGCAGTGGATTGATACGCATCATGATGAAATTGGCAAGATTGTAAAAGATAGCCTAAACCAGTTTACAAATGATAAATTAATCGGTTTTATTGAGGCTAAAATGGGGAACGATCTACAAATGATTCGTATCAATGGATCGGTCGTTGGTGGCTTTGTAGGAATCATACTATATGTATTGACCTTTTGGATATAATGTAGGTGAATAAAAGTGAAAAATAAAACCATGGCAAATAAGGTTTTACTCTTCGTCGCATTCTTATTTTTCTTGGCCGTTGCTCTAAAATATAATTACAAAGGATATTGGGCTGTGGAAGTCTTTTATGTTGTGATGGAGGCGGCTTTAGTAGGGGGAATTGCTGATTGGTTTGCGATCACAGCCATCTTTAAAAAACCTTTAGGATTTCCCTGGCATACTGCATTGATTCCCCGTCATCGTGAAAGAGTAATAAAGTCAATACGTGATATAATAGACCAGGATTTGCTTACGGTACAGTCAATCAAAAACAGGGTGGATGCTAGCGATTTAGTTTCCTTACTAATCAGTTTTGTAGAGGATAAAAGAGGTAAGCAATTGTTAAGCAGCTGGTTTGAGGACTTTTGTAAAGAAACGTTAAATAAACTAGAGGTTACTGATTTAGTAGTCCATATTAATAGTTTCATGAAAAAAGAAATTCATAATAGTAGCCTTGTTTCTCAAATTAAAAATGTAATTAAGTGGCTGTTAGAACAAAAAAGAGTACAAATTTTAACAATTTATATAATAAATGAGCTAATTAAGCAATTAGAGATGGCTGAGACAAAACAAATTATTTATAAAAACCTGGAAGAAATCACGCGAGCTAAAAGCAGATCACCTTTAGAAAGAGCCTTTATCTGGTTAGGCGAGCAGACCAATAGCGTAAGTATTTCTGAGGCAGCAGAGGCCTTTCGGGTTGAAGTATTGAAGATGCTGCAGGAAAGCAAAAATCCCGAGCATATGTTGCACAAAAAGATATACGAAAAATTAACAGTGTTATTGGAATCGCCCGAAAGTAGTTTTACGTTGCTGGATCAAATTGAGAACTGGAAGATGAGTGTAGTTACTGATATAGATTTAGGTGAGAGAGCAGTGCAGATGATTGAGCATGTGCTAGCGGCCGCAAACCCTGAGTTTTATAATCAGTTTATTAAATGGCTGACTAGTTTGCTTAATCGGTATTGGGAGTTCTTCAAAGAAAATAATGAGATACAAGAATGGTTGGAGATACGAATTAAAAATGCAATTTACCAGATTATTGAACAGGAGCATTATGTAATTGGAGAAATGGTGCAAAGAGTTTTGAGTGAGTTCACTGATGATAGATTGAATCATTTTGTTGAAGAGAAAGCTGGAGATGATTTGCAGTGGATTCGCATCAACGGTTCGGTAGTAGGTGGCATAGTCGGTCTTGTAATGTTTTTATTTGTACATTATTTTTATGATCCATACATAGTTCCAATTATACAAAGCTGGCTATAAGGGAGAATCATGGGGAAACGTGTGATCGTTGTGTTACTGATTATACTGGTTATGCTATTAGAAATTATAGATGAAATTGCCAAAAGAATCACTTCTCTAATTAGAGAGTGATTCTTTTTCGTAAATATTTTTATTGCTAAACATACAATGCTATTTAGAGGATCGGGCATATACTAATAGAAGGTCGCTGGAAACTGATTTTTATTAAACTAATAAGGAAGTGATATGATATGAGGATTGGTTTAGTCGGTATTGGGCGTATGGGCCAAGTGCTAACAGAACTATTAGCAAAACAACAAATTGAGTTATGTATTTTTGACAGGAATACTGATCAGACAAGGATGCTGGCAGAGAAACTGAATATTTCTACGGCTGCCAATTTAGAAGAGATGATGGCCTGGGAGATTATAATTCTAGCTGTGCCTGATCGAGAAGTTATGAATTGTATAAAAGACTTTAATGCCATAGAAAAACCTTTGATGGTTATTAATATAGCGACCAATGTAGGGCAAGATATGTTGAATCGTATGGCAGCCCCCCATATCAAATGTATATGTGCTAAGTTTGTCGGGCATGCTGATGAAATGGCTTTAGGGCAGCAACCAGTTATTATTGTGAACCAGTTTCCTAAAGCGTTAGTAGCACAGACAGTGGAAATTTTTCAATTAATCGGACAGGTAGTGATAGGAGAAGCAGATCTGGTGCACACTATTAATAAAATCGCTGGGGAAAAAGCCATTGAAGCAGCTGTGGCGATTGAGGAGACGTTAAAACAAAAAAAGATTACAGAACCAGCTATTATAAAAAGTGCTATAAGACAAGTGGCTGCCGGCATTATCAAAGCCTATGCCGATGGCAACTTGGGACCATTTGCAAGAGAGATAGTACAGTCTGTGAAGAATAAGAACAGAAGAAAGGAATAATGAAGCAGTGTAATTAAGAGCGGCTAAGATTCAGATAGAGCGCAATCACCTGAATCTTGGCCGGTTAGTCATTTGAAGCAATCTGTCCTTATTGATAATAGTAATTCTGTATATTTTAAAGAGGTCTATTTTGATTTATAATAAGGCTATATTTTTTATAAGTCCTAAGCGACAGGATCTTCCAGGACTAAAAAAACAAATACAGGAGGTAACTATTATATGCAACAAGGGACTTTTCGCGTGAAGGCCGGTTTGGCAGAAATGCTCAAAGGTGGCGTTATTATGGATGTGACTACGCCAGAGCAGGCTAAAATTGCTGAGCAAGCAGGAGCTTGTGCAGTTATGGCCTTAGAACGTGTGCCTGCAGATATTCGGGCTGCAGGTGGGGTTGCACGGATGGCTGACCCTACTATTATTGAGCGAATTATGGATGTTGTGACTATTCCTGTTATGGCAAAAGGAAGAATTGGCCATTTCGTAGAGGCTCAAATATTAGAATCATTAGGCGTAGATTACATTGATGAAAGTGAAGTATTAACACCGGCTGATGATAAATACCATATTGACAAACATCAATTTAAGATTCCTTTTGTTTGCGGTGCTAAGAACCTTGGAGAAGCCTTGCGTCGTATTGGTGAAGGCGCTGCTATGATTCGTACTAAGGGGGAACCGGGTACAGGGAATGTAATAGAAGCTGTAAAGCATATTCGTATGGTAATGAGCGAAATTCGTCAATTGCAGAACCTGCCGAATGAAGAAGTATCTGCTTTTGCCAAAAACATTGCAGCTCCCTTAGAACTTGTTATGGAAGTTAAAAAATTAGGACGTCTGCCAGTTGTTAATTTTGCAGCAGGTGGTATTGCGACACCTGCCGATGCAGCTCTCATGATGCATTTAGGCTGCGATGGCATTTTTGTGGGTTCAGGCGTATTTAAATCAGGAGATCCTGTGAAAAGAGCGAAAGCGATTGTATCCGCTACTACGTATTATAACGACCCTAAGATCTTGGCTGAAATTTCTCGTGATCTTGGTGAGGCTATGGTTGGGATTGAGATTTCTACCATTTCGGAACATGAGCGTATGCAAGATCGTGGCTGGTAAGCAGGCTAGAAGGTAGGGATTATCATGAAAATAGGAGTTTTAGCATTACAGGGAGCCTTTCGGGAACATTGCTGGATGCTTGAACGCTGCGGTGTCATAGCTGCGGAGATTAGAACGCCGGAGGATCTGGATGACGTATCTGGTTTAATCATTCCTGGCGGCGAAAGTACTACCATTGGCAAACTGATGGTTGAATGGGGCCTGTTTGAAAAAATTCAATCCAGGATCAATGAAGGCATGGCGGTATATGGAACTTGTGCCGGGATGATTATGTTGGCTAAAGAAATTATCGATAGTGATCAACCCCGATTAGGATTAATGGACATAACAGTACGCCGCAATGCTTTTGGGCGTCAGCGGGAAAGCTTTGAAGCGGATATGTCGGTACCTGAATTTGGTGCTGAACCTATAAAAGCAGTATTTATTCGCGCGCCTTATATAGAAAAAGCAGGTCCAGCGGTAAAGGTTATGGCGGTGGTACAAGATAAAATTGTGATTGCCAGACAAGATAAAATGCTGGTAACGGCATTTCATCCTGAATTGACGCAGGATGACCGGATTCACAAATATTTTATTTCTATGATAAACGAATAGGGAACTAAGAATAGTCATTGGATACCGTGCGTGGTATCCAATGACTATTCTTATGTTATTTACGAACTACAAGACACTATTTAGGGAACGTTTAACGCAATTTTCTGTATTTATAAGTTTTAGATAAAGCATTGGAACCGCGAAGATACGAAACCGCTAGCGCGGACACGAAGAACACAAAGAAGAGTCTCTATAAAAAATTCATAATTCTTCGCACTCTTCGTGTCTTCGTGGTCCAACATGCTTTTTTCTCTATTTTTAAAGGACACATAACGTTTTTTCTAAGAGGAATGGCAAGAAAATTACAGAAATATCTAAAAATTAGCAGGGTTTTACAAGATATAACAGAATACAACAAAAAACAAGAAAATTATAGGAAGACATTGACAATAATGGAGCGAAAATAGTATAATTTCTACAAAATTGATAATGAGTTTTATTATCATTGTATTGAAAGGTGGCTTTTATGCAAATAAAGAATTCATCTACTAATTTAGGCTTAGTGATTTCATTGGCAGGGAGTTTATTGACCTTACCTTTTAATAAGAAATATCATATTGCTTTTGGTATTCTGCTAACTTTATGGTCAGGAGTACATTCTTGGCAGCAGCGTAAAAGCTTACAAAAAAATATAGTTAGGGAGGTTAATGGAATGGGAGGATTCTTTACAGACTGTACTAATTTTGTTAAGCAAAAGAGGGTGATCTCCTCTTTAGCTCAACATGTTGAAGTTTTGCATTATATACCAGGCAGAGTAAGACTTTTTTCTCGCCAGCTAGTAAATAATCCAGATAATGTACAGCAGATTAAAAATTATTTAGATTCTGTTGCTGAAATCCACACATTTTCCGTTAATCCAGGAACAGGTTCTATCCTGATACAGTATTCACCAGTTGATGTAGCGAATAATCCTTTGTTGACAGAAGTGGAAAATTTGGTAGCCAGGCAATATAGGAGGAATTCATAAAATGAGTTATTTAACCGGATTGGCCTTAGGTATTTCTGCAGGAAAACAAGTTGGGAGATTATATCGTGGCAGAGGTTTTCAATTAGTACATGCCAGCCAGGGACGTCGTCGGTATTATTATGAGAAGTTAGTTAATAATAATGAGCTTGCTGTAAGACTGGAACAGCTGCTACAAAGTTCCTCAGCATTACATAACTTTGTGATCAATATGGTAACAGGTACTATTCTACTAGAATACAGCTGCTCTGATGAAGAAATTGAGATAATTATTGGATATTTAGAACGATTCTCCCGGCGTCCCAGTCCTACTAGCTCCTATGGCAAAATAGGCAGTGATATAAGAAGCGGTTTTAGTAGTGTCAATAAAGCCATTAAAGAAAATACAGGACTGAACTTTGATTTGCGTACGCTGGTATCCTTAGGACTTATGATTTGGGGTACGAATAAAGTGTGGAATTTAGGGCAGCGTCCGACGGGGCCGCAAATGTTGTGGTGGTCTTACTCTTTACTGAAAGGGCGAGATTCATGACATATCAGTATAGTATTTTTCCTGTTCCAGTAGGGATGAGCGTACGTCAAAAGGCAATGCTGGAAATACAGACCCGTAAGGTAGCTGGGGTTGTCAGTGCCTTTGTAGATGATAGCGGACGCATGATCGTGCGTTCCTCTAGAACACCTTCTAAGAAGATTGTAGGTAATATTATTCAAGAGGTAACCTTTAGCGGCAAACAAACGGGTAACTCTGTGATTTCCTTCAAGAAAGCAGAAAAATCTTCGGAAGTAAATGAATATCGGCGTGATGCCATTACTGCCGGTCTAGGCTTAGTAGGACTTCAAGTTTTGCGGATGTATTTTCCTGTGGCTTTTCATGGCGTATATCTTGCCCGAAGTGCCTTTACCTTATTTGTTGCACGAAAATTCATCAGCAATGGGATTAAAGGGTTAGTGAAAGAGCGCCAGCCCAATGCAGATACATTGACTGCCACGGCAGTATTGGCATCGGTTATATCGGGTAAGCCGGAATCAAGTTTAACTTTATTAATGCTGGCAAATGCGGCAGAAATGCTGACGACTTATACAGCTGAGAAGGCACGCAATCATATTTCCGATATGTTGCGTCTGGATCAGCCTAATGCTTGGAAAATTGAAGGGGATGGACATGAACGGCGGGTTGCTGTTGAGAGTTTAAAGCCTGGAGACCGTATTGGCGTACATTTAGGAGAAAAGATTTGCGTAGATGGCAGAGTGGCAGACGGGGCCGCAGCCGTTGACCAGTCCTCCATTACGGGTGAGTATATTCCGGTGGAAAAAACCAGCGGGGATTATGTTTATGCAGGTACTGTAGTTAAAAATGGCTATTTGGAAATTATCGTGGAAAAGGTTGGAGATGCGACTGCCCTCGCACGAATTGTTCATATGGTGGAAGAGGCTCAGTCACGGCGAGCACCTGTCCAGAACTTCGCTGATCAAATGGCTACCAAGTTAGTACCCATTTCCTTTATAGCCGCTGGATTAGTATATGGGCTGACCAAAGATTGGCAGCGGGTACTTAATATCTTGTTTATTGATTATTCTTGCGGTTTGAAACTATCGACTGCTACAGCCATTTCAGCGGCTATTGGTTACGCCGCAAAGCGCGGTGTGCTGATTAAAGGTGGTAACTACGTAGAATCTTTAGGCAGCATTGATACTGTTGTTTTGGATAAGACAGGCACGATTACCGTCGGTACCCCCAAAGTGGTACTGGTTGAGCCATCAATAGGTATACTGGATAAAGAGCTGGTGCTATTGGCGGCAGCAGCAGAATTTCATTCTGCTCATCCTTTGGCCTCAGCCATTCTGGATTATGTAGCAGAACAGGGCTGGGAAGTTCCACCCCATACGGCTACTGAGACCATTGTAGCTAAAGGAATCCAGGCCAATGTGCCAGATTATGAAGAAATACCCGGTGGTGAAATTTTAGTTGGCAGTATTCTTTTTATGCGGGAAAATAACGTGGAATGCCAATCAGCGGCTGCGCGCGGCGAAACCTATGCAGACTATGGACACAATGTCGTATACGTAGCGCGAAATGGTATTTTACTAGGAATGTTAGTTATTAATGATCCAATCAGACCCAATATGAAAAAAGCTATAAATCGTTTACGCCGTAGTGGGATTGACGAAATTGTGATGATTACAGGTGACAGTAAAAATGTAGCACAGCATGTGGCTGCTACACTGGATATTGATTCGTATCATGCTGAAGTTCTGCCTGCAGACAAAGCTTTATTGGTGGCCAAATTACAGCGTGGTTCTCAGGTAATGATGATTGGCGATGGCATCAATGATGCTCCTGCTTTAGCCTTTGCTGATGTAGGTGTAGCCATGGGGGGCCGACGTACGGATATTGCAGTGGAGTCTGCGGCAATGACGATTAATTCAGATGAACCTCTGATTATTCCTGAAATGATAGATTTGGGACAGAGTACTATGAAAATTGTACAGCAGAATTTTACCACAACAATTGCTGTGAATACGGCAGCAATGTTGTTAGGAGCTATTGGGAGAACTAGTCCTATGGTCTCGGCTCTTATCCATAATGCTGCTACCATTGGAGTAGTGTTAAATAGTGCGCGCATTTTATTAATGGAGAAGAAAAAATGAAAAGTAGAGCTTATGAGATTGTTCATGTAATTCCCGGGCGGGTACGAATTGTAATAGCACCTCAGCTCGCTGCATTATTTGCCAGTCATTTGCCACAGCTTAGGGCTTGTAATGGCATTCATCAAGTAACCTGGAATTCAATTACGCGCTCAGTATTAGTGGAATATGCTGTTGCGAGCATCGAGTTACCGGGAATATTGTTGGTTTTTGATAATATTTTTGCTGTTATGGGTTATAAGGTGGGTGGACAAGACTGTCGTAATGATTTATTTTGGTCTCTTCTAGCTGGTGGAGCAATTGCTTTATCCTTTATTGTACGACGGTTTTCTACACCTAATAATGGCGTAGCCAGTGTGCTGGAAACTGCGGCTTTTGGCATTACAGCCTACTCTGTGGTAACTCATTGCGGCGGGCGTAATAGTCAGTCAAAAGCCTTACATCTAGATAGTATTGCAGGGCTGGTAAGTATGTTGAATTTTGGATCAAACAAAGCTTTTGCAGGCTTATTTATGACTTGGCTATTTAATTTCATGGAGATTATTGGCTGGGGTCCTTTGAATAGCAGACAAGTTAATGGAGATCCTCTTCTTAGATGTGGACTGGCAAATTGTTGAGTTTAAAATATTATAGGTATTATTTGACACCAGCTCAAGCATAGTGACATTATCTTGTATTTGGCTATATTTTGTACAAGGGTAGTGAAAGGAGGTGAGTATCATGTTTGCAAGAACTGATTTTTGGATTGGTTTAGCAGTTGGTGTGGTGGCAGGTGCCTTTGGTTATAAATTGATGGAAGAGCATTCTCAAAAATGTATGGCAACACTACAACCTCCAGTAGCACAAGGAACAGCTGAAGTACCTATGGATGAATTAATGAGGCAGAAAGAACGTTTGGAAGATTTAATTGCAGAACGGCAAAGTGTTAGTGCATAATACATAGGGTAATAAAAAATCCAAGTAGTCAAATGACTGACTACTTGGATTTTTTTATTAACGCTTCGCCATTATATTTTGATAGGTTTAAGAAATTGTTAGTGATCTTTATGTACTGCAATAGCTGTAGCGATAGCGGCACCAATCCCGGATCCGTCTTTGGAGAGAGTTGTTGTGATTTCTATTTCCTTTGTATTAAGGCCTTGGTCTAAGGTCATCTGTATGGTAGCCGCATAGCCTGGAGCTTTTTCGTAAAGCGAACCATCAATGGCGATGGTGTGGTTTTGCGTTAAATGAGGGTCAATATGATGAATAATACCAATATAGGTTGCCGCTACCAAACGTGCAGATCTAGTTGATACAAGGGTAGCAATGTCTTTTAAGGCCTGACGGTCTATTGGCGTTGAGCCTGTAATTCCTAACGTATCCTCAAGAAAATGAGCTATATTTTTGTATTCGGCAGTTTCATCTTCCAGCAGCAAAGAAAGATGGCCACCATGTAACATATATGGCGTATTTAAGATTTCTCTGGTAGAGCAATCTGCCAGTAAGCCGTCAGCAAAGAGGCTGCAGGCAATGATACGTACTAATTCACCAACGTAATGGCCTGAGACCATCTTTTCTAATCTTTGCACGCCAGGTTTTTCACTCTGGGCATCTAATAGTGTGTCATAACTGGTGAATGGTAATTGATCAAAATTGCCTGATTCCATATTAACAATCATTGGCTGTTTTGTCCAAGGTGCAAAGGGTTCAATATAAGCTGTGTTATGACCAGTACCGCAAATGGATCCAATATCGGTATATTGATTGGCATAAGCGGATGTCAGTAAGGTACCTACAGTGTCATTGATGATAGCTTGCGGCTGAACGTTGGCAAGATCCTGCCTTAATAGAGCTGCTTGCAGTAAGGATGTAACCTCTTTGCCCTCAACACCTGTTGTTTCAATTTCCTTCGTCCAGTGAATTAATGTACCAGTATTTATGCCTGTTTGATCAATTGGAAAGGAGAAGGTATGACCTAACGGATAGATAATGCCTGGTTTAACCAATGTTTTAATTTGCTGAGCAATAAAATCAAATAATTGGTTGGCAGTAGAATTCCGTGAAATGTGGTTATATTGCTCTGCATTATTCTTTAGGGGTTTACCTGCACGAGCATGTATCGAAAATTTTCCGTGCCCCATTAACTCCGTTAAAAGTACTCTGACGTTGGTGCCGCCAAAATCTAATGCTAAAAAAGTTCCCATTTCTTTACGGGATGGTTTATTTAAATAAGAAGGTAACATTTTTAGCGAACTAGGTGATCCAGATAAACCATCCAGCATGGCTCGTTGGAAACTATCAGCGATTACTAAAATCTGCTGAGTAGATATGCTGAGTTCTGAAGCCAGTATATGTAGCTTAGTTAACAAATTGCTCATGTGTAAACCTCCATTAATTGAGTTTCAGTAATTATTCATAAATGTATAATTATCTTTCAGTGAAATTATATCATACATCATTCAATTTAATGGATTTTTTATACTATTTTTTTAGAAAAAGTTAAATTATGGATAATTCCACAAAATCTATACAGACATTACTATTAATTTGCATTCATTCCTTGCTGACGTAGAACGGTTTTTAAGATTTTCCCCGTGGAACTTTTCGGGAGGGAATTTACAATACTAATTTTTCTAGGTACTTTGTAAGGTGCAAGTTTTTCTTGCAGATAGATTTTTAATGCTTTTTTATCAATAGCAGATTCTTTATTGGCGACAATATAGGCATGGATAGAGGTACCATGGAGTTTATCAGAAGTTCCTATGACTGCTGCTTCGGCTATATCCGGATAAGCGTATAAAAGTTCCTCAATTTCTCTTGGATAAACATTTTCACCATTTGTAATAATCATGTCTTTTAAGCGGTCGACAATAAAGAGGTAGCCTTCCTGGTCAATATAGGCTAAATCTCCTGTATGCAGCCAGCCATTTTGTAGTACTTTGGCGGTTTCTTCCGGCAGTTTGTAATAGCCATGCATAACATTAGGACCGTGGACAAGAAGTTCACCCGTTTCTCCATTGTGCAGGGGGTTATTTTCATTATCGACAATTTTGATTTCAATACCTGGTAAGGGTTTTCCAATGGAACAGTATTTTACTTTATTGATAGGATTTAAAGAAACAATCGGTGAGGCTTCTGAAAGTCCATAGCCCTCCACGACTTTTTTACCAATTTTTTTATAAAATTGTTCAGAAATTTCTCGAGGCAGGGAAGAGCCACCTGAGACGAAAAGCTTTACATGAGAGAAGTCTTGCTTTGCGCCCCATTGAAATAATAAACGAAACATATTGGGAATACCAAAAATAACAGTTAAGGCATTCTCTCTAATCGCTGTAATCGTCTCTTTAGAAAAGTGCTCTAAAATTTTAATGGAGCAGCCGTTTAATAAAGGGGTCAATACAGCTGCTGTCCACGCGAAACAGTGATACATGGGCAAAATACACAAAATCCGGTCAGAGGAATAATAGGTAAAGACTTGAGAAAAAGCCTGGGCATTGCTGATAAGATTCTTGTGTGTGAGCATAGCCCCTTTAGGGGTACCTGTGGTACCAGAGGTATAGATGATAGTACATACTTGATTTTCATCTAAATTCTCAGGAACAGAAGCTAAGGGAATTTCTATGTGAGAGATGGCAGCGGAAAGATCAGCGATCAGGATTTGGGTTAACTTTTCTAAATAATGACAGTTGGCAAGTTCAGCATCCAAATCCAGTTTGCACATCGTAATCAATGTTTTTATATTGCCATTATATATGATATAAGCAATTTCTCGTGGGACAAGCTGAAAATTAAGCGGAACAATGACGGCTCCTATGCTGGTAATTGCTAAGTAAGTACAAATAAATTCAATAGAGTTCTTGGAAAATAAACCAACGTTATCACCAGGGCGGATACCCTGTTGGTAGAAGAAGTTTCTATAGGTTCTAATTGTATCTTTTAATTGTCCATAGGTGATAGGTTCCTCTGTCAAGAATGCAATTTGTTGATCAGGGATGTCTTCAATAATTTGATGAACAAGCATGAGGGCCTCCTTAAAAAATTAAAGTGAGATAGGAGCAGTAAAAAAATGGTTATCATCAACATACTAACTTATTAATTTACAATGGTAAAGCTTTGATTATCTTGTGAGAAAGATTGAAGCAAGTAACATTTCAGAGTAAATATAACAAAAAGATGTTAAAAAATTGTAAAATTGAAGATATATTTGTCGCCTAGCGCAGGGAAAATAACAAAAGGATAGAATAGTAGTTTAAATAATATAAAATCAAACTAATAATCACGTTAATAAAAATTGGATTGGTGGTGAGACTATGGATAAAATTCGTGTCTTGATCGTTGATGATTCTCCTTTTAGCCAAAAACTTATAAAAGATGCTTTGGCTGATTCTAAATATGAAGTATGCGGCTGTGCTGGTACTGGTGAGGATGGTATTAGTCAATATCGTATGTTACGTCCAGAGGTGGTGACGATGGACCTAACCTTACCAGATATGGATGGTTTAGACTGTTGTCGAGAGATATTGACAATTGATCCAGCAACTAAAATTGTTATAGTAAGTGCTATGAAGGACGAAGCGATTATTACTAGAGGGACAGCAATCGGAGTAAAGGCATTTTTTCAAAAACCAGTAAAGTCAGAAGAATTATTAGCTGGTTTACATCATATAATTGACGCTCAGCAGGAAGAGGATGCAAAGAAACAATATTTTATGGAATATTTCATTGCTGCTCTGAAAAAAAATATTGCTGACATGATTGGAATGGACATTTCTGCTGTGAAGCATAGTGCTGGTCATAAATTAATATCTCATGGGCTGGCAGTTATCATTGGGATTACAGGCAGCCAGCAAGGGCGATTCATGTTAGATGTATCTATGAACGTAGCAAAAGAATTTGCTAAAAAATTATTAGGTACAGAGTCAGTTTCTGATGAGGATGTATTTAATAGTATTGCTGAATTTGCTAATATTATTGCAGGGCATAGTGTTTCCCAGATTAATAATTTGTTACGTGATCAGGAATTTGAAATTCGTCTGACACCGCCGAGTGTTCTAATTGGCGAAACCATAGCGATTATTAATCCTAAAATGGTTTCTAACACAATCACAGCCCAGATGGTTATTGGTTCACTGTATATGAATGTTGGGTTTGTGGGAGGGAAATAATCTTGGATGCAAAAATGATTAATCCATTTATTGATGCAATCATGACAATTATGCCTCAATTAGGATTTGAAAATATTGTTAAAGGTAAACTTTCCGTTGGCGATCAATTTGTTGAAAGTAAAGGAATTACTATACTGGTAGGGTTGACAGATCAGCTGCGGGGTAACATCGCTTATAACATGACGGAGGGAACTGCCATGCAGATTGCATCAAAGATGATGATGGGTATGCCAGTTGCCAGCTTAGACGATTTGGCGCAAAGCGCTATTTCCGAATTAACCAACATGGTTACGGGAAACGCTGCAACCAGTTTTGAAAAGGAAGGTTTACGCGTAGATATTTCACCACCGAGTTTGGTGGTTGGTGAGAAGTTTCGCGTAAAAGTGAGCAGCACTAAATTTATCATTGTTGAAATGGTTGTAGATTCATTAGTCATAGAGTTAAACATTGGTCTAGGATAAAATGTAGCAAGCTACCAAAAGTAGGAACGTTGACATTATAATATGTACGTGATATAGTGAATAAAAAATTCATAACCAGCTGATTGGAAAACCAAAGGCATAAGGAACGCTCCTCGACGATTGAAGGGGTTCCTTAGGCTTTTTTTAGTATGCCAAAAAGGATTCGTTTCTTGCTAACCAATAGAGGTGTTTATCCCTTTGTGGTAAAATAATAAAAGGGGAAGTGGCAGAGAAGTAAACAGAAACATGAAGAGAAAGCATACATATTGTTTCTCAATGTTCGCAAAAAGGCGTTAACGTATATGCCTATTTTCAAAAAATAAACTTTGGAGGCGCGTGTTATGCAAAAGTGGAGTCAGGATACCTCGAAACTAAATAAAGTTGAGATTGCAAAGCTAGAAAAGGACGGTTTGGATGTCCTCGGCGATGTGGATAAGTATGCCAAACTTGGATTCGGGGCGATCATTGACAGTGATTTTGATCGTTTCAAATGGTTAGGGTTGTATGTGCAAAGACCTAAGACCGAAGAGGTTTTCATGCTGCGGGTTAAAATTCCCGGTGGGGTTTTGCAAACAAAGCAAGCTAAAGTCATAGCAGAACTAGCTAAAGAGTATGGACAGAATTTGCTGGATGTTACAACTCGTCATTCTATTCAATTCCACTGGATTAAGGTGCAAAATTTACCTACTATTTTCCAGAGGTTGGACAAAGTTGGTCTTACAACTGTTGCAGCTGCTGGCGACTGTCCGCGTAATATTGTTAGCAGCCCCTTGGCAGGTGTTGATCCGGAAGAATTATTCGATGCCAGTCCAATTGTTCGGGAATTGAACCGCTTCTTTGAATACAATCGGGATTTTTCCAATTTGCCGCGTAAATTTAAAATCGCCATTACAACCAGTCCTTATAATTCTATTCATGGCGAAATCAATGATGTTGCCTTCACGCCAGCGGAAAAAGATATAGATGGAGAAAAGATAAAAGGATTTCACGTTAAGGTTGGTGGTGGTTTATCAACCCAGCCGATATTAGCTGAAGACGTTGATATTTTTGTTCGACCCGAAGAAGTTCTTAAGGTGGCTGTAGCAGTGGCTACGATTTTCCGTGATTATGGGTATCGCGAAAAACGCAATCATGCCCGACTAAAGTTTCTTGTTAACGACTGGGGTATTGAAAAATTTACAGAAGAACTTCTTGCGATTATAGGACCTTTTGAGAAAAGAGGTACAGATTTGACGCGAGGGTGGAATAAGGGGTTATTTCATGGTGTGCACAAACAAAATAAACCAGGACTTAATTATGTTGGCTTAACAATACCAGCAGGACGTCTTAGTGCTGATGATCTGGCAGAAATAGTGAGAGTTGCAGATCACTATGGCAATGGGGAATTACGGACTTCTAACGCACAGGATATTATTCTAATTAATATACCAGATGAAAAAGTATCTGCGCTATTGGCTGAAGACATCGTGACGAAATTCTCACCAGATTCTTCCTCCTATCTTGCAAATGCTGTTACTTGTACGGGTAAAGAGTTTTGTCCTTTTGGTGTAGCAGAAACAAAGCATAGCATCCAGGAGATTACAAAATATTTGGATGGCCAGCTTGTTATGGATGTTCCGATTCGTATTAGTATCAGTGGCTGTAAACATTCTTGCGGACAGCCTCAAATTGCTGATATTGGATTACAGGGCAATGTAGTATCCATTGATGGCAGGGCTACCGAAAGCTTTGAAATATGGGTTGGGGGATTATTAGGTCCTTCGGCCACTCTTGCTACAAAGCTGGAGGGGCTGATTACGAAGGAACATATTAAGCAAGCTTTAGTAGAAATCATCAAATTCTATAAAGAAAGTAGAACGAATGGCGAATTATTTTCTAATTTTATAAATCGTGTTGGAATTTCAGCACTTCAGGAGAAAATAAGTGATTTCGTTGCTTAATTTATAAACCTTTTACCAAGTTGAACCCCGCAGAACATGAAATGCACCCCAAATGATAGATATAAAAAAACTAACATTTGGAGGTGCATTTTTTATGAGTAAGTATTCAAGTGAGTTAAAGTTGCAAGCTGTTGTATGCATATTGAATGAAGGTTGTACTTTAAGTTGTTTTGCTGTTCCGTTAAGCGTAATAAATATTCTTGACAGCTTATTCTATATTTTATAATTAATTTTTGTGATCGGTGTTTTTAAAATACAAATATTTTAGAACAGCTTGTCAATGGATAAAGTAAAAAAATCATTACTAGAGGTGAGTATCATGTATGAAATAATACTATTTGACCTTGATGGAACATTGACTGATCCTAAGATTGGTATTACATCATCTGTTCAGTATGCATTACAAAAAATGGGGATTGTTGCAGATGATATTGAAGAATTGACTCCTTTTATTGGACCACCTTTGCTGAATTCTTTTAAAGAATTTTATCGGATGAGTGACGAGGAGGCAAAGCAGGCAATTGTATATTACCGGGAACGTTTTACTGTGAAAGGTTTATATGAAAATCAGATTTATTTAGGAATGAAAGAATTATTAGACAATTTGCAGCAGCAAGGAAAAATATTAATTGTAGCAACCTCAAAACCTACTGAGTTCTCGGTAAAAATTCTGGAGCATTTTAACTTATTTCAATATTTTACGGCGGTAATCGGCAGTAATCTGGATGGTACCAGGACTGATAAAGGTGATGTAATAGAATATGCATTAACAAATCAAAATCTTGCTGAATGCAGCAAGATTGTAATGGTTGGCGATCGGAAATATGACATAATTGGTGCGAAAAGAAATGGTATAGATGCGATTGCAGTTACCTATGGATATGGCAGCTACGATGAATTAGCAGCTGCTAAACCAGATTATATTGTTTCCTCCGTAGAAGATCTTTCGACACTCCTTTCAAAAGAGTCCAACTCATAGAATTGATAAAGAATCCTGTACTTTGTACGGGATTCTATTATTTTACTAAAAAATAATGAAATATTTAGCACTATTACTAATCAACTATATCTGATAAGATAAATCTAATATTTGGGCATAATATCCGAAAATATAATATAAAATGAAATAAATTTTCTAATCGGCAGGTATTATTAAGTCTATACTAGAATAATACAGTATTGATTTGATAACAATAAATCACAATAGGAGGTAGGAAATGGGAACATTGTATGATATAGGAATGATTGGATTAGCTGTAATGGGCGAAAATTTAGTAATGAATATGGCCAATAAAGGCTTCGGAGTTGCAGTATATAACCGTACTACAAGTAAAGTGGATGAGTTTCTTCAGCATAATGCCAAGGGAAAAAAGCTTGGCGGAGCTCATTCTATCGCTGAGCTGATAAATATGCTGACTAAGCCCCGGAAAATTATGCTGATGGTTAAGGCTGGTAAACCTGTGGATGATATGATTGCCGAGCTGCTGCCACATTTAGAGCAAGGTGATATTATTATCGATGGTGGTAATTCCTTTTTTCAAGATACTCGCAGGCGTTTTGATGAATTAGCCCGCCAAGGTATCCGTTTTATCGGTATGGGCGTATCGGGTGGTGAAGAAGGTGCGCTGAAAGGGCCAAGCTTGATGCCGGGAGCCGAGCTTTCTGCTTATCAGGAAGTTGCTCCGATTTTTACTGCCATTGCAGCTCAGGTAGCTGATGGTCCATGTTGTACTTATGTAGGACCAGATGGGGCTGGGCATTATGTTAAAATGGTACATAATGGCATAGAGTATGGTGATATGCAGCTCATTAGTGAAGCGTACTATATTATGAAAGTTGCATTAGGATTGTCAGCAGAAGAATTGTATGAAGTTTTTGCTGAATGGAATAAAGGGGAACTGGATTCTTACTTAATCGAAATTACCCGGGACATTTTTCTGCAGAAAGATGAATTTACTGGTAAGCCATTAGTAGAAATGATTCTTGACAAAGCTGGTCAGAAGGGAACAGGTAAATGGACTTCCCAAAGTGCTTTGGACTTAGGTGTTCCCACCCCTACCATAACGGAAGCTGTATTTGCAAGATGCATGTCAGCCTATAAAGAGGAAAGAGTAGTCGCATCTGAGATTTTGGCAGGTCCCAATGCTCAATATTCTGGAGATCGGAAAGAATTCATTCAAGCCATTCATGATGCTCTATATGCTTCTAAAATATGCTCTTATGCTCAGGGCTTTGCACTGTTGAAGGCAGCAGACAAAGAATATGGCTGGCACATGAATTTTGGCGATATGGCTCTTTTGTGGCGTGGCGGCTGCATTATTCGAGCGCAATTTTTAGATCGAATTAAGGAATCTTTTCAGCAGAATGGAGATCTGCCTAATTTGCTGTTGGCTCCTTATTTTCAGGAGGCCCTGGGCCGAGTACAGAGTAACTGGCGGTTGGTTGCCAAGACTTGCAAGGAATTAGGAATCCCTACTCCATCTTTTAGTGCATCGTTAGATTACTACGATAGCTATCGCAGGGCTGTGCTTCCTTCCAATCTGATCCAAGCACAACGAGATTACTTTGGTGCTCATACCTATGAACGGATTGATCAGCCAGGTATTTTTCATACGGAGTGGATAAAGAAATAGTAATAAAGCGTACCAATAGAGATCATTGGTACGCTTTATTACGTATAAATACTCAGGCTAAATTTGCTTTATCTTGATCAGCTTTATTCATGCAATAATATATTATAATTGTTTATTGTTGTATTATTTTGATTCATAAAGGTTACACGAATTGGGCTATGTGTATCAAACTGAGAACGTTCCATTGTAATATAATCATATCCTTTGGTTGCGGCAGTTACTGTCTCACCGGGACGAGGACTCTTCGATCTTACCGTAACGGTAAGATCGTTTCCCGTTTGTACAACTTTCTCAATACCGATGCCATAGCCGTTAGAGGGGACGGTGCCAAGATGAGTATAAATTACAATTTGATGACTGAAATCAACATGTTTCATTTGATTTATAATGTCCTCTGGAACAAGATTCGCCCCTCTTAAACGTGGATCTTGAATCAGAGCACCAAAAGTCATGTCACGGGGAAATGCACTTTCATACCAGGTCCATTCCCGATAATCATTCGTTTGGTATAGAGTTTCTGGAGTTGTTGGCGTAATAATCACGGGATTCGTAACAGGCCTGTGAGTAAAAAAACTGGCAGGGGTATAGGTGGCAGGATAGTTAGAGTTTCCAATACCGCGAATTGCCGTGATTTCCCATTCATTATTTCGTGCTTTCACTAAATTCACTTTAAAGGTTTGACCACTTGTTCTTACTTCTACCGTTGCTTTAGTTGCGGACTGGTCGAGAATGGTGAATTTGTCTCGACGAGGATCAAAGCCGTAAATATAAGCATTTTCTCTTACGATTCTTACCGGATCCATCTTATAGGTGTTTGACCATTCTTTCTCCAGCGGATCTTGGCTGGAATTAGAGGCAGCGAAAACTTTAGTTATAGGAAGACCAGGCAACATAGCAGAAGACATAACAGCTGCTCCGGCAACTGCAGCCAGCAGTTTTCTGGAATTATGTTTTATGTGTTTTCTGCGACTATTATATTTCATGTACCATCTTCCTTTCGTTTTTAGTTATTGTTCTCATTATTTATTAGATACATGTTAGGAATTTTTAACCGGAAAATTGGTAAGATTCAAAATGAAAAAAATTTAATTACTAAATTCAATACATGTTGAGATTACACATAAATCATTGAGATTAATTATCAATGATTTATATAGGGTTTTGAAAAAATGACAATAAATTATGTAAAGTAAATACATATAAAGGATTCCTTGACAAAATATAACTAAGGAATTATAATAGCCCCATGATAATGATAATTATAATCAAATTATGAGGAAGTGATGTTATCACTGCCAATCGGTGAAGGACTACTATTTTTTACCGGTTCACTTATTATAAATTTAGTTTGGAGGCATAGAGAGAGTGATGGAAATGTTAACGCAAAGTATTAATTTATTTTATAAGGGCGGGCCCGTTATGTATTTTTTAGTGATATGCTCGCTAGCAGTAGTAGCTATTACAGTAGAACGTTATTTATACTATCGACATGCTGTTTTGAATATGCAGAAGTTCCAGGCAAAGCTGCAGCCATTGCTGGAAAGGCAATGTGTAGAAGAGGCTGTATCGTTGTGCGAGAGTACTGAGGCAGTTGTAGGAAGAGTGACAGTAGAAGGATTGTATGCTTATCAACGGGGCAGCAGTATGGATACAGCCTTGGAGAGTGCTGCGATGCTGGTTGCTGCCCGTTTACGGGAAAACCTGAATTATTTGAGTGCAATTGTTACACTTGCGCCGCTGCTTGGCCTTTTAGGAACAGTGGTTGGTATGATTAACTCTTTTAGTGTATTTAATATTCAGGCTGGACAGCCAACGGCAATTACAGGTGGTGTAGGGGAAGCTCTGGTAGCAACAGCGACAGGCTTATGTGTTGCAGTGATGGCTCTGGTTGCTCATACATATTTTTCTCATCGTCTGGATCAATTGATTACCGATGTAGAACAAGCAATTGCTATGATCCTTAACTATTTAAGGACGCCAATAAAGACAAAGATGAAGAGGGAAACACATGAAATTGCGTAGTTTACGGTTAGATAATCAGCCGCAATTAATGATTATCCCAATGATTGATATTATTTTCTTTTTATTAGTATTTTTTATGATGAGCACTTTGTCTATGGTGGAACAACGTGCCATACCAGTGAATTTACCGCAGGCTGCTGCTTCTCAGCAGGATATAAAACATAATACGGCAATTACAGTTATGCAGGACGGCAATATTATGTTTGATCAGGAAACCATTCCGTTGTCGCTGCTTGCGAAGCGCGTCAAAACCGCATTAATAGAACAGCCAGAAAGTATATTTGTGCTGCGAGCAGATAAACAGACAGAGTATGATAAAGTTGTCGCTGCCTTGGATGAGCTCAAGACTGCAGGTGCTCGTCGAATTTCTATGGCTACTGAACAGAAAGCGAGGTAGAAGATGATGTCTTATTCGGTCCGTTGGCGCAAAGCGATTGTACTGTCGATTTTTTTGCACATTCTTTTCGGAATGGCAGCTGGTTTTATGGCAGTTAGGCTAACGGTTCCACCGCCCGAAGATGAACAAGTTATCGAGCTGGACATAACTTCTTTGCCAGATGCCGGTCCGTCAGAGCCTGAACCAGAAGTTGCATTACCAAGTGCACCTTTGCCTGAAATTACACCGCCAGAAGAGCTTCCGCCAGTAGAACCCCCACCTGCAATCAGTGATGATATTGTAGATTCTGAACCTGTACCGGTCAAGGAAATACTGACGGAAAAAGACATACCCGCTCCCGTGAACAGCAGCAAGCGTAGTGCAATGGGAACACCGCCGATCGTGTTAGTACGGGCTAATCCTATAAATCCGCCTGAATTGAATGAGGTTGGACGTAAAGTAGTGGTGGTGCTCAGAATGCAAATCCTGGAGAACGGATCGCCCGGAAAAATTTCCGTTGCTGTTCCATCCGGATATAAGAGTATTAATGATGCAGCTATAGCAGCGGCAAAGAAATGGCACTTTGAGCCAGCGAAGGATCGTGAAGGAAGACCAATGGTTTGCTCTACTATTTTATCAATTCCTTTTGTTCCTTAAACAAAAGAGTGTACTAAAATGAATTTGAGCGGCAATAAAAAATATAAATAATCGATTTCTACATCTTGACAATGATGTAGTTTCGTATTACTCTTTCCATGTGAGAATGATTATTGATATCGAATTGTTGTAATTAGCTTTTTAAAAATATACAAAGTAATTTTGTTCCCAAAGTTTGAAATGTTTTCACCTCGTTTAGTGATAATGGATTTTATTATCACTAAACGAGGTGAAAAAGATGGAAGGAGGTGAGAATATGCGTAAATGGTTATTAGTCTTGTGTGCAATTATAGTACTAACTATTGGACAGGGGCTGGCTTCTGCTGCAACGCAATGGAATGCTGTTGTTGATCACATTGAGCAAACAATGAAGCAGTCTCTTGCTGTATATAAGAGCGGCGATACTGCTGGAGCCAAGAAAATAGTGAATGATGCCTATTATTCAATATATGAGAAAGACGGCTTGGAAAAGGCAGTAAATTCAACTGTTTCTGCCAAACGAGCCAATTTGAGCGAGTATAAGTTCAGTACCATTAAAAAATTAATGACCAATCAGGCGCCAGAGGCTGAGGTCAAAAAGCAAATTGATGAACTAATTGGTATGATGCGTGAAGATGTTGCGCAAATGGGTGGCGCTAGTAAACAGCATAATTCCTGGGTAACTTTTTGGCCTGCTTTTCTTATCTTAGTTCGTGAAGGTGCTGAAGCAATACTGGTAATTGGTGCCATCATTGCTTATCTGGTTAAATCTGGGAATGGTCAAAAGACACAAATAATTTACAATTATTCCATAGCGGCCGTGGTCGCAAGTTTCATAACTGCCATTTTATTCCGCTCTGTGGTTAATCTCAGTGGCGCTAACCAGGAAATCATGGAAGGTGCGACGATGCTGGTGGCAGTGGTCGTTCTTCTATCTGTCGGACATTGGATGAGCAGTAAGTCAGACGAGAAGTCCTGGGGAAATTATATCGAAGGTAAAGTACAAAGTTCTCTGAGCAGCAATAATACTCTTTCGTTAGGTTTGGCAGCTTTTTTGGCAGTATACCGGGAAGGTGCCGAAGTTGTGTTGTTCTATCAGGCACTGTTTAATGATGCTGGCGATGATATGCAAATGATTTGGCTGGGATTTGGTCTGGGATGTATCGCTTTGGTTGTAATTTTTGCCTTGGTTCGATACGGCAGTCTAAGAATTCCGTTAAAGCCTTTCTTTCAAGGAACCAGTATTTTAATGTTTATCTTGGCTATTAGTTTTGCTGGTGGCGGAGTGAAAGAGCTACAGGAAGGAGGTTTAATTGGAGTTACGCTTTTAGATGGTATGCCGATGTTTGATCTATTGGGTATCTATCCAACTTTGGAAACTCTGTTGCCACAACTCTTTCTTATAGCAGTTGTTATTGCAAATGGGATGTATCAAAAAAGAAAAAAACTTAGGGAGGTCGTATCGTGAAAAAATTTCTATCTATGACTTTTATTACTTTATTGGCATTGTTCGTATCAGTAGGACAATCCTTTGCCGCTGGTTTCCAGGAATATCCTATCGGTGATGATGTTGAAGTGCCTGAAGCAGGATTTAAAGTTGCTGTTGTTTATTTTCAGCCAGTATCAATGGAACCAGCTGGAATGGGCTTAACACCTGCCAAATCTGATATTCATCTTGAAACAGATATCGCTGCGATTGAAGGCAACAATACAGGTTTTGGTGTTGCTGAATGGATTCCTTATTTGACTGTACATTATAAATTAACTAAAAAAGGTACTGGTGAAGTGATTGAAGGCAACCTTATGCCAATGAATGCTTCTGATGGACCTCACTATGGAGCAAATGTGAAAATGAAGGGTGCCGGTACATATGATGTAGCGTTTACGATTGATAGTCCTCTTCGTCAGAACTACATGCTGCATGTTGACAAAGAAACTGGTGTTGAAGGCCGTTTCTGGGAAAAACCAATTGTTCTACATTGGGATTTTGACTACATTCCTAGAAGTTGGTAAGAAAACTAGCGGTCCGGGGATGATTTCCCGGACCTTTTTTATAAAAACACTGAACCGCGAAGACACGAAGAATCCGAAGGAAGATTATGCTTTGTTCCTATCTATTCTTCATACTCTTCGCATCTTCGCGGTTCAAAATGTTTTTTCTCTTGTTTATAAGAAGGCGAAACGTTTTTCTAAACTCTAATGAAATGCATATATTGCTTTAATATTGATAAGGAAATTTTTGTCCATTGTTTTCGGGTGCAATGGAAAACTTGCTGAAAGGAGAACAATATGCTGCAAAGTGTACTACAAAATCTTATTCCCGTTATGCAAAATATGATTATGGCCGTTATACCATTAGCCATGTTGTTGGCTTTGGCAAGCAAGGATCAGTCAGGGACCGTTAAAAAACGGATCTGGCGGGGAATCCTTTGGGGACTGGCTGGTGCCGCTTTCATTGCAACTGTAAAGTTAGGTACAAAAGCCGTGAAACGTGAAGTGTATGAAAGTTTGGTTCTTGTAGTGGGGCTCGCTGGCGAGACGTTGCTATTAGGTCTTTTTTTATGGAATAACAAACGTGGGGCTATTTTAGAGAAATACAAACTGCTGGGAGTTACTGGCTGTGTTGTTGCGATAACCGTGCTGCTGTATCATGGTCTGGAATTGTTTCTTTTCCCTGTTGATTTAGTTACTTATACTAATGAGTTGATCAGCCTTGAGTTTCTCATGAAAGTCGTGGGATTTCTGTTAGGGCTGCTTTTGACTTGGTTGACCGGTTTGGCAATTTTGCGGGCAGCAAGCGTATTATCACCGCGGGCTATTAGTAATATTCTTGCTGCTCAGCTTGTTGTCATTATGGCAAAGCAAGTTCTTGTGGTTGCGCAGGTGATGATGGTAAGAAAGATTTTGCTGACTAGTAAAGGTATGATGCCTTTTATAGGGCCCTTGATTAATCATCAAATCTGGTTTTTATATTTGCTGCTTGCGGTTACGGTAATCTTACCAATTGCTTTGATTTTGCAGCGTAAGCCGGCAAAACCTGAAGGACTCAATCCTGCTCAGTATCGAAAAATATTGATTACGGCACGTAAAAAAATGCGCTGGAGCGGTGCCGTGGCCTTAGGCTTGTTGATTATTGGTCTTTTTTCAACGGTTGGTATGGTATATGCCGATCAAAAAACGGAGATTATTCCTGCAATACCGATGGCTGCTGAAGACGGACAGATTCGAATTCCGTTAGAAAAGGTTGATGATGGACATTTGCACCGTTTTTCTTATCAGTCATCAACAGGTGAAGTGGTGCGGTTTATCGTCATTAAAAAGAGTGGTTCGGCTTACGGCGTAGGCTTAGATGCTTGTGAAATTTGCGGCGTAACAGGTTATTTTGAACGTGACAATCAGGTGGTTTGCGTACTTTGTGATGTTGTCATGAATACAGCTACGATTGGTTTTAAGGGCGGCTGTAATCCAATTCCCCTGGAATACAAGGTTGCTGAGGGAAAAATGATAGTACCGGTAGAGGGATTGGAAAAAGAAAAGAATCGATTCAAGTAGGGGAGGATGCGCCATGTTTTGGCAGATGCTAAAGGGAGCTCTGGTAAGACAGAGCCGAAAAATGTTTATGGTAGCAATTACCATTGCGTTAGGTGTTTCGCTGACAACAGCCATGCTCAATGTGATGTTAGATGTGGGAGACAAGGTTAATCGAGAGTTGAAGGCTTACGGGGCAAATATTACGGTTACTCCCCGTGCAGCTTCCGTGCTGCGGGATATTTATGGACTGGAAAGCGGCCCCAGTGGTGCTGGACAGTATTTACAGGAAGCCGATGTTGGTAAGCTGAAAACTATTTTCTGGGCGAATAACATTGTTGGATTTGCACCATCGTTGGAAACTAAGGCTGCTGTTGGAACGGGAGATGTGACAGTAGTGGGCACTTGGTTTAATCGTCAATTGGAGCTGCCGACAGGGGAAGTAGTGGAAACTGGGATTAAAGAATTAAAATCATGGTGGACAGTTGAGGGAAATTGGGTCAGTGATACAGACATTAACAGCGCTATGGTGGGTTCTACATTAGCTCGTAAATTAGGCATTCATACTGGTGATACCGTAGAATTGGTTTTACCTGGAGATAGCCAACGAGAAAAGGTAACGGTACAAGGTCTTTTTAATAGTGGCGGTCCTGAAGATGAGCAAATTTTTGTGACGCTGCCTCTGCTGCAAAAAGCCCTGAACTTAGAAGGCAAAGTTGGGAAAATAGAAGTAAGTGCGATTACAACACCTGAGAATGATCTAGCGCGTAAAGCGGCGCATGATCCACAAAGTCTTTCCTTAAAAGATTGGGAAACCTGGTATTGTACGGCCTATGTAAGTTCCATTGCGTACCAGATTGAAGAAGCCGTTGGCGGTTCCCGGGCAAAACCAGTTCGACAGGTTGCTGAATCGGAGGGAACAATTTTGCAAAAAACGCAGTTACTCATGCTTTTGATTACGGTACTCAGTTTAGCAGGATCTGCTCTGGGAATTTCCAATTTGCTAACTGCGAATATGATGGAACGAAGCCGTGAATTTGGCTTGCTGAAGGCATTGGGAGCAACCGATGGCGATGTATTATTGCTAACCCTTACTGAAATTATATTAACGGGTTTAGCGGGTGGTGTAGCCGGTTACTTTTTAGGCTTAGGCTTTGCTCAGATTATTGGTCACAATGTTTTTGGCTCAGCTGTGGCAATTAATATGATGGTTATTCCATGGGTCATTTTATCCGTAATCTTAATTACTTTGGTCGGTAGTCTTCCGGCTATTCGAATGCTTTTATCGCTGCGTCCGGCAGCAGTACTTCATGGCAGGTGATAAAAAGATGACAAAATATTCGATGTACACTAAGATGATCTGGCATGCCTTGCTGCGTCGTCGTTCCCGTATGCTGATTGCCTTAATGGCTGTGGCAATTGGTGCGACTGTTGTGTCGGGACTTGTTACTATTTATTATGATGTTCCCAGGCAAATGGGCAGAGAATTTCGTTCCTATGGTGCCAACTTGCTGTTAACACCCGCTGGTGATCAGCAGGTTATAGCGGAGAACTTAGTTTCTAATGCTACCAGCCTGCTGCAGGCTGATAAATTAATTGGCATTGCACCATACTTGTATGATCGTGTTAAAGTAAATGAACAGCCCTTGCAGGCTGCTGGTACACGCTTTCAAGCAGTAAAGAAAGTGAGCCCTTACTGGCAGATTCGCGGCAACTGGCCAGAAGACCAGTCTGAAGATATTGTCATTGGTGCTGATATTGCCGAGAGGCTAAACATTGAACCAGGGCAGCAGGTGACGCTAACAGTAGCTGGTAATGACACTGAAAAAAAAGTGAAGGTAGCCGGTATTGTTCGGACAGGCGGCTCAGAGGAAGAGTTTGTTTTTCTTGATCTTTCCTTATTACAGCAGATGCTGCACAAGGAAGGCGTGGTTAGTATTGCACAAGTAAGCGTTACAGCGAACGAGACAGAACTAACATCGTTAACCCAAAAAATTAGCCAGCAAGTACCAGGTGTGGTGCCGCGCTTGGTCAAGCAAGTGACGAAGTCTGAACAGACCGTACTTGGGAAACTGCAGGCGTTGGTATATTTAGTTACGATTGTAGTGCTGCTGCTTACGCTGATTTGTGTAGCTACTACTATGATGGCTGTTGTTACGGAACGGCGCAAAGAGATTGGCTTGAAAAAAGCACTAGGTGCTGAAAATCGCAGTATCATTTTAGAATTTTTAGGTGAAGGTTTGGCATTAGGTGCTTTAGGCGGTCTAATGGGAACGATTTTAGGCTTCTTTTTTGCACAGGCGGTAAGTGTTAATGTTTTTGGCAGGATTATATCATTTCAGCCCTTAATTGCACTATTGGCCTTGATTGTATCAATCGTAGTGACTGGTTTAGCCTGCCTGATACCAGTAAAAATTGCAACAGATGTTGAACCGGCGATTGTGCTGCGAGGCGAGTGAAGGAGGTTAACCAAGATGAGTTTATTAGAATTAAAAAATGTATCAATGATTTATGGCAGTGTTAAGGCTCTTCAAGAGATTGACTTAACGGTACAGCAAGGAGAGTGGCTGGCTTTAATGGGGCCGTCCGGATCTGGTAAAACGACTCTGATGAATATCATTGGTTGTATGGATAAGGCTTCTAAAGGCTCCATCGTTTTGGATGGAATTGATTTTTCCGATGTTACAGCGGGAAACCTGACAATGCTCAGAAGGGAAAAAATTGGGCTGGTATTTCAGCAATTTCATCTTATTCCTTATTTAACGGCAGTAGAAAATATCATGGTAGCGCAGTATTACCACAGTATGCCAGATGAACAGGAAGCATTAGCAGCATTAGAAAGGGTGGGTCTTAAAGAAAGAGCGCGCCATTTGCCCAGCCAGCTGTCTGGCGGTGAGCAGCAGCGTGTATGTATCGCCCGCGCTTTAATTAATTATCCCATGCTAATTTTGGCTGATGAGCCAACTGGTAACCTGGATGAAACCAATGCAAAAATTGTTTTAGAATTTTTCCAGCAGCTTCATCGTGAAGGCCATACTATTATTATGGTTACCCATGACCCCAGAGTTGCGGAACTTGCTGAACGATGCATTGTCTTAGAGCACGGCCGTATCGCAGATCGCATGGACCGAAGAATCGTCTGCAGGGAGGAGGAAGTTTCATGAGAAAATGGTTGTTGCTAATGATAACAGGTACTATCATGTCAATTCTCTTAACTGGCTGTGGTCAAAAGACGGCTGAAGACCATTCAGGTCATACAAGTCCTGCTGCTGCCCATACTGGTACTTATAAGGATGGGACCTATACGGCCAAGAGCAGTCCTGACGAGCGTGGTGCTGTGGGTGAGATCACAGTGACGATACAGCAGGGCAAGATTACACAGGCTGATTATAAGGGAATTCAAAAAGATGGCAAGATCAAAGATGTAGATTATGGCAAAACAAATGGTAAAATTGAAAATCCTGAATTCTACAAAAAGGCCCAGCAAGGACTAAAAGGGGCTATGACCTATGGACCAAGGCTGGTGGAAACACAAGACTTGGATAAGGTGGACTCTGTATCGGGGGCGACACTTTCCTATAAACAATTTAGTGAAGCTGGACACAAAGCTTTGGATCAAGCTCATTAAAGTGTAAGTTTACCAATAGGATTTTCTATTTAAGTATTGTTAGACTTTTCATAAACGGTAAAAAGCCAATCCTTTTTAGATTGGCTTTTTATCGTTTCGTAATATATTGAGTGATTCATAATTGATTGTCAGCGATGACCATTAGTATTAAAGTAGACAAGATCATAAGACTGTCAGAAATTACTAAGATATAGAATGAAATTTTTATGATCTTTCTGTCAGCAAGAGATTACCAGATAATTCATGATGCTATCCAGGCAGATAGTATGAACCAATACTATATCGCCTTACTAAAGCATTTGTTTTGCATCTGTAACAGTTATCTCTAATACGGCACGAACCCAGGAAAATTTTTCTTTCATACGGTTAAACTCTTCACCTGATTTTATAAAACGGGTCGTTCCTTTTACAATAAAGCCAGTGCCTTTTCCTTTGTAGCCCTCAATTTCCCTGCTGGCAATGGAAAGGACAACTTGGTCATGGGCGTTAAGATTTTTCTCCGTTTTGTTGTAGCCATAAGCTGGAATTAATAGTTTGTCATCAGGTGTCACTGTGATATAACTATTCCAAGTATTAACTAAATGAGGACCATCGTTACCGGCGGTTACAATCGAAACAGCTCCATCTGCGGGATGAGAAAGTATGTCCAATAATTTTTCGTTAAGCATGAGAATACACCCTTTCTTTTTATTCATTAGGACTAAGTCAACGGCTTACATAGTCGCCGACGGGTACAATTATTGTGCCCTCACGATTGGATGAAATACATATAAGGCTTTACAGATATCATTTGCAATGGATACGTTAATCGTCAAATATATCGGATATCTATATTATAAAATCAAACTGCCCCTGGTTAAAGGGACAATTATTAAATAAATTATGGGGTTAGTTTTATGAAAAATCGCTTGGGGTCAATCTTGACACCTGGAATCGCCATATATATAATGGCGGTAATTAAGATACGTTAATAAATGGATTAGGTGAAAGTAATGTTTATATTGGATAATAAGAGCCGTCAGCCGCTGCATAATAAAATCTATAACCAGATTAAAGATCAAATATTATCAGGGACATTATCTCCTGGTACGAAGCTTCTATCGATAAAACATTTATCTGCTGAATTATCTGTAAGCCGCAATACTGTGGAATATGCTTATCAGCAGTTATGTGCAGAAGGGTATATAATGAGCAAGGCAAAAAGTGGTTACTATGTTTCATTCATAGATACTGAGTTTCTTCCAGCATCTCTTCGTCATACAGAAAAATCTTCAGAAAAAGTCTCGGAAGATAAGAAAAACTGTTTATTTGATTTTCATCCTGCCAGTCTTTCACCAGAAAGCTTTCCTGCTAACCTATGGCGAAAATTTTATATAGAGAGCTTAAAAGAAGATCCGAAACAGCTTGCCTCCTATAGTCACCAACAGGGGGATTTTACCTTACGCTGTGAGATTCAAAAATATTTGGCGCGTTCGCGTGGTGTCTCTTGTGATCCGGAACAAATTATCGTCTGTTCCGGTCTTCAGGATAGTCTTTCGATTATCGCACCAATCTTGGGTGAAAATCATTCCAGCTTTGCTGTGGAAGATCCAGGACATTTTATTCCTAAATCTGTTTTTCGTAACCATTGTTTTTCTCTCACGCCCATTCCGGTAATTTCCGACGGGCTTGACCTGGATTATCTGCAGAAAACTCGTAGTACCGTTGTATATGTCACCCCTTCTCATCAATTTCCGTTAGGCCATGTTATGCCCGTAGCTAACAGACTAAAATTAATTGATTGGACAGAAAACGCCGGAGGCGTCATTATTGAAGACGACTATGACAGCGAACTTAGGTATTACGGCAAACCAATTCCCGCTTTGCAAGGATTGCATCCGCAAGGAAATATAATCTATATGGGGACTTTTTCTAAAGTGTTATCTCCTGCACTTCGTGTGAGCTATATGGTCTTGCCTTATCATTTGCTTACTATATATCATAAATTATGCAGCAATTATGCTACAACTGTTTCCTTGTTAGACCAGAGAACACTGAACAAATTTATGGAGCAGGGCTGCTGGGAACGGCATTTGCGTAAAATGCGAACCATTTATAAAAGAAAGCATGATGTGCTCATCCAATCAGTTCATGAGAATTTCGGTTCTCAAGCTATTATTATTGGTCAAGGGGCGGGGCTCCACGTTGTAATAGAGTTAGTCGATAATTCTCTTACGGAAGAGGAAATTATCATTCGCGCTCGCGACAAGGATGTTCGGTTATTCCCACTTTCTATGACTTGTTTGCAGCATGGCAGTAAGAATTTGCAGATTATGCTTGGCTTTGGCGGCATGAGTATGCAAGAAATTGATCGGGGCGTTAAGCTGTTATACCAAGCTTGTTCTTCCTAATAGAAACTTAAATCCTAACCTGTTTTTACTAGGCGTGTCCTCCTCCTGCTCACGTTAGTAATCCCGGTCTTCGCAAAGCAGAGTTTACAGCATATATCGCTATAATGGATAAGATAATCTATAGTAACTAAACCGGGGCAGCTTTTTTAAAAGCTGTGGTTGGAATAGCTTACTCTGGTTTAAAAATTCTTCCTGCTTTTCATCGGGGACAACAAGCAGAGCTCCGGCATTCCCGGCTTGGGCTACAAAGTTTTCAAGTGGTTGGCTAGGCATTGTATACTTGCTGGACCAACCGGGTGAAGCGGAATTATTTGTGGTGTATGAAGGTACGATTCTGATTGCTGTGACGCCGCTATAGTATACTGCTGCTGTACTATAGAACTCATAAAAACCTACATTGCTTCCTCCAGCTTCCAGCATAATTCCAGCAAGTCCGCTTTCGGAACGATCATGAGTAACGGCTGGAAATATAACAACGGATAAGAGTATATATAGGGCAATTTGGGCTAAAGAGAATATTCGGAAAACCATGGCAGCGGATTTTCCATTTATGCTCCAGAGTGTCCAGAACGCTATCAATAACAGGCAACTGCTCATCAATAGAGTTGAGCTGCGATAATGATATGAGATCAGCAGATAACCGATGGTTGTTAAGAGCAACGGAATACCAAACCAATAATAGATTGCTTTTTTATCTCCTTGTTCAAGCAGCTGCTGTATATAATGGGCGGTTACGATTGCAACGGGGAAAAGTATGGGAAATATATAAGTGATATATTTGGTGGCCATCAGTGAATAAAAAATAAAATAGACCCCTGCCCAAATCAAACAAAATAAAGTCAGGGGCGCCTTCCTAGCAGCGTTATTTTTAAGAGCCACTACTATGGATTTTAATGCTATGGGTGACCAAGGCAGCAGCATTAGTAAAAATACCATAAAATAATAATACACTACGTTATCATTTGGATGCTCTGAAACGGTTGCCCGCAGATAGTTGTGAACGCCAAAAAAGATATTGGTGAACTCAGAGCCATGTACGTAGTACATGGCGCCATACCAGGGCAGAGCAATTGCCGTAACAATGAGCAATCCGGCAGGGATTGCCATTTTATTGAGTTCCGCCCAATTCTGCCGAGCACCTATAAATATGAACATCACGAGTCCAGGCAAAAGCAAGCCAACGGGCCCTTTGGTCAATACCGCAAAGGCTAGGCTGGCATACATCCCCCAATACCATTGTTTTTTATAGTCCTCACTGCGATAGCCTGTATAAAAAAAGACCAGTGCCGCCGCATTGAACACAAATAGCACCATATCCGTGATGATTAATTTAGACAGCAGCACATATTCCAAAGATGTGCCCAGTATCAGAGCTGCCAGGATTGCTGTAGACCGATTGATCATTTTATCCGTAAACCAATATAGCAAGGCGATACCTGTTGCACCAAACAAGGCAGGTGAAAATCGGGCAGCAAAGTCTGAAAAACCGAATACTTTGAATGAGAGCGCCATAAGCCAATAGAAGAAAATAGGCTTGTCAAACCAAGCATTTCCATATATTTGGGGTGACAGCCAATTCGAACTAAGCACCATTTCTTTTGCCGTAAGTGCATAGTTCGATTCCACCGGATCGGTAACGGGTAAGTGATGATTAAAGAGCAGAAAAAAAAGTAAGGAGAAGAGAAACAGACCAAAACAAGAATTACGGGAGCGCGATTTTATCACTTCTTTTGCGCATACTGAACCGGCCATGGGACGCCACCTTCCTGTTTGGAGTTGTTGATGTTGATTTGGGTAGCACCATGAATCTCTTTACTTATCCAATACAGAGGGCGCTGCTTAACCTCTTCAAAGATACGACCAATGTATTCACCAATAATGCCTAGACCCACAAGCTGAATGCCGCCAAGCAAAAGTACACTTGCGGCAATCGTTGCCCAGCCAGGAACGGCTTCTGTGGTAAATAGCTTGGTATACAATACATTTATTGTCAACAGTAGACTAAACAGGCCGGATATTACCCCCAGATATAAGGCCATGCGCAGTGGCAGCTTTGAATAAGCGGTGATGCCATCCAGCGCAAAATGAATCATTTTCTTATAGGAAAATTTAGACTTACCCGCAAAGCGCTCTGGCGCTACAAATTCGATTTGGATTTGTTTATAGCCGAGTGCTCCGATTATACCGCGGATAAATCGTGCTTTTTCCTTGAAGTTCTTCAGCGTTTCCACTGCTTTTCGATCCATTAATCTAAAATCAGAGCCGCCTTCAGCAATATGAGTATTGGATAATGCATTAATTACGCGATAGAACATTCCGGAAGTAAATCGCTTAACCCAGGATACTCCCTCTGTATTCTTGCGGATGGTTTGAACAATCTCAAATCCTGCTTCCCACTTGCTGATAAGCAGCGGCAGCATTTCCGGCGGATGCTGCAAATCGCCGTCCATTGTTATGACTGCGTTACCGCGGGCATGATCCACACCACAAGTCAATGCGATCTGATGTCCGAAATTGCGGGCTAATAAGAGCGGCCGTACCCTGTTATCCTGCTGCGCCAGCTTGTCTAGTATAAGAGGCGTTTCGTCAGTCGAGCCATCATCAACAAAGATGAACTCAAAGGTATAATCAAGTAGTTCTATATGGTGGCACACTTCTTGATAAAACACGGTTATATTTTCCTGTTCATTAAAGACAGGTACAACAATTGAAATTAAGTCCATCGTTGCCACTCCTTCCATTGAGATGCCCCGTAAGGCTAGATTGTTATGGTTGTCACTACATTTCAGCAGTTAGCAAAGAAGCTGCTATATTTCTGCTGATGGCAAAGATCTTGTGACTCAGAAGATCCTTGATTAGTATAACAGCTGATTCTGAAAATAAGATGAAAGAATCGGCTGTTATTTGTTATCTAAGTATCAGTTTAAATAGGATTAGGATTTTTAGTAAAAATAACTTAGGACATGAATTCAGTCATAGAAAAAATTCCTATGATTGAATTCATGTCTTGAGTGGATGACGTTGAGTCAGAGATTTTCTTTGCCCAGAGCCTGCAAAAGATGCAGTCCATCGTACTGGCGTCAATGGAGAACCGTTTGCAAAAATAAATCTTGACTTATAGAAGACTCGAAGGTATATCATTGTAATTATATGGGAGAATTCCTGGTGTATTGAGTTTATAAATAGGCTTCTATGGGACAATTAGTATTGGTAGCAGATTAATGTTAGTAATTTAATGAGAAATAAATAATTTCTTAATAAAATAATAAAAGGGGCGTTTATAATGAAGAAAATTAATATCGCGAATAGTGAGATTAGTGCTTCAGAGATTTCACTCGGTTGTATGAGAATTACGGAGCTCTCTAATAAAGAGGCTTCGACACTTATCCACACTGCTTTGGAAGAGGGAATTAATTTTTTTGATCATGCTGATATTTATAGCGGCGGTAAATCGGAAGAAGTATTTGCCCAAGCGATTGATATGAATTCCGGTATTCGTGAGAAACTAATCTTACAAACGAAATGCGGCATACGAAAAGGATATTTTGATTTTTCTAAGGAGCATATTTTAGAATCGGTTGATGGCAGTTTAAAGCGGCTAAAAACTGACTATATTGACGTACTGCTATTGCATCGTCCTGATGCTTTGGTGGAGCCGGAAGAAGTTGCCGAAGCCTTTACCAAACTGCATAGCAGCGGCAAGGTTCGATATTTTGGTGTAAGCAATCAAAATCCTATGCAAATAGAACTGCTCAGCAAGTATGTAAAGCAAAAATTGATTATCAATCAGCTGCAATTCAGCATCACGAATACAGGATTAATCGATTCAGGCATCAATGTCAATATGAAAATCGATCGTTCTGTCGACAGAGATGGCAGCATATTAGATTATTGCCGTCTAAAGGATATCACTATTCAAGCTTGGTCACCTTTCCAGTTCGGCTTTTTCGAAGGTGTATTCTTACATAATGACAAATTCCCGGAACTTAACCAAAAAATTGATGAAATAGCAGAGGCGAAAGGTGTCCCCAATACTGCAATTGCCATTGCGTGGATTTTAAGACATCCCGCTAAGATCCAACCAATTGTCGGCACAACGAATGCAGTTCGCTTAAAAGATATTTGCAAGGCTTCCCAAATCAATCTTACAAGACCTGAATGGTATGAAATATACAAAGCCGCAGGCAACACGCTCCCATAACTGTTAGAGAATCGGTTTTCCAGAATGATAATGCAGTAAAATATTGCATGGAGAAAAGTCCTGAAAAGTAGAGATACTTTTGCAGGACTTTTGTAATTGTAATGTGTAAGATAATAAAGGAGAATGTGGTATGTTATAGGATTAGTACTACATAAATAATTGAATTGAACACAGCAACTTATCTTATATAGTATGATAATATTAAATTAGATTTATTTAATATTACATGTCTATCATTATATAATCTAGGTTATTATTTTGTTAAAAGGACGTGCCTGCTATGGTTTTTGAACGAAAGCAAATACTAGATAGGTTAAAATCCCAGATTAAAGCGAAAGAGCATGTCATTGGTGTTGCCACTGGTGCAGGGATTTCTGCTAAATATGCTGCTAAAGGAGGGGCGGATCTCATATTAGCGCTGAACTCTGGCCGGTTCAGGCAAATGGGGTTAGGTTCTATTGCAGGTTTGTTACCTTTTGCTAATTGTAACCGGCTTGTCATGGAATTTGGTTCAAGGGAGATTATTCCCGTCGTAAAAAATATTCCGGTTTTATTTGGGCTTTGCGCTACTGATCCTACCATCAATTTAGATCAATATATTGAGGAAATACAGAGCAATGGATTTTCCGGAATCAATAACTATCCATCTGTTGGCATGATTGATGGACAGTTTAGAGAAGCTATCGAAGAAGAAGGCTTATCTTATGAGCGTGAGGTGGAAGCGGTTAAAATCGCGAATCGCCAAGATATATTTTCCATTGCCTTCGTATTTGATGAAATACAAGCAGAGAAAATGATTGCTGCTGGTGCCGATGTGATTTGTGCTCACTTAGGGGTTACAAAAGGAGGGATACTTGGTGCCAAAAAATCACTTTCTCTGGAAGCTGCGACCAAAGTGGCAAGGCGTATTTTTCACTGCTGCGACGAAATGAAACAGGGAGTCATTAAAATGATCTATGGTGGCCCGATAAATTCCCCTCTTGATGTTAAGTATATGTATGATAATACGGATGCCATGGGTTATTTGGGCGGGTCTTCTTTTGAGCGTATTCCTTCGGAAATTGCCATAACCCAAATTACTCGTGAGTTTAAAGCAACTGGTCAGATGAAAGAAGATAATTTACTTAATAAAATGCTGGCAGGGATAACAGAGTACTATGATTATATTACCTTTGTTAAAGAATATGTGTCACGAAATTATATGACTAAGATTTCTTTTGGTGATTTAGCAATAGAATCCCATATCTCCAGGACCTATTTAAGTGCCTTATTTCGGAAAGAAGTGGGCTGTACTTTCCCTGAATATGTGACTAGATATAGAATCAATAAAGCGTTGGAAATTATTAAGCACAAGAGAATCCCATTATCAGAGGTTGCTTCTTTAACTGGTTATCATGATTACGCCCATTTTAGCAAAGCATTTAAAAAACAAACTGGTTATTCACCTCGTAAATATGTAAACGAGACAAAAGAACATAAACATCATATCTAGATACATTTACAATATTCGAAATAAACAGTATTCTCTTGTTAAGAGAATACTGTTTATTTCGAATATTTCTTAATGCTGTAATGGGAGGTTATCACATTGAAAACAATTGCAATTGTCGGTACCTTTGATTCTAAAGGCACGGAGTATGCCTATGTGAGAGACATTATCCAGGGGTTAGGTTTAAATACTCTCACCATCCATAGCGGTGTTTTTGAGCCCATGTTTGTTCCTGATGTTTCCAATGAAGAAGTTGCTAAAGCTGCTGGGGCAGACATTCATGAAATTGCCGCAAAGAAGGATCGAGCCTTAGCTACTGAAATTCTGGCGAAAGGCATGGCAAAGTTAGTCCCAAGACTATACGCAGAAGGAAAATTCGATGGTATCATTTCCTTTGGCGGTACGGGCGGCACCGCAATCGTTACTCCAGGAATGCGTGCTCTGCCTATTGGGGTTCCTAAAATCATGGTTTCTACGGTCGCTTCCGGTAATACTTCACAATATGTTGGAACCAGTGACGTTATCATGTATCCTTCTATCGTAGACATAGCCGGTATTAACTCCATTTCAATTAAAATATTTACTAATGCAGCCTTCGCCATAGCAGGTATGGTCAAGTTTGAATACACTCATAAAGTTGAGAAAAAGCCGTTGGTTGCTGCAACGATGTTTGGGGTAACGACCCCATGTATAAATTATGCCCGGGAATTCTTAGAGAATGAAGGATATGAAGTTATTATCTTCCACGCAACGGGTACTGGAGGAAAAACCATGGAAGCTCTTATCGAATCCGGCTTCTTTGATGGTGTGTTAGATCTTACTACGACTGAATGGTGTGATGAATTGGTAGGCGGTGTTTTAAATGCAGGTCCCCATAGATTGGAGGCGGCTGGACGTTGTAACATTCCACAGGTTGTATCAACAGGAGCCTTAGACATGGTTAATTTTGGGGCAATCGAATCCGTACCTAAAGAATTTCAAGATAGAAACTTATACAAACACAATCCAACGGTAACGCTAATGCGTACGACTATAGAGGAAAACCGACAACTTGGCTTGATCGTGGCTGAAAAGCTAAATAGGGCAAAATCTCCTACCGTGCTGATGTTACCGTTAAAGGGTGTTTCGATGATTGATGCCCCAGGCCAACCATTTTATGGCGCCGAGGAAGATCAAATGCTTTTTTCTACACTAAGAGAGCATATTGACAGAGAGGTAGTAGAGTTAATAGAAATGGACACTGATATTAATGATCAGAAATTCGCCATCACAGCCGCAAAAAAATTAATCGAACTCATGAACCATAAAATATGACAAGGAGGAATTTAAAATGACACTGACTCGTAGCGCAATATTGACAAAATTAAGGGCTGAAATTGCAAATGGAAAAATTATCTTAGGAGCAGGAGCGGGAACTGGTATTTCAGCCAAAAGCGGTGAAGCAGGTGGAGTAGACCTCATCATTATTTATAATTCTGGCCGATACCGAATGGCAGGCCGGGGCTCCCTCGCTGGTTTGCTTTCCTATGGAGATGCAAATCAAATCGTTGTCGAGATGGGGGCGGAAGTACTGCCCGTAGTCAAACATACCCCTGTTCTTGCTGGTGTTTGCGGAACAGATCCTTTCCGCTTAATGGATGTTTTTTTAAGGCAATTAAGGGATTCAGGCTTTGCAGGCGTTCAGAATTTCCCTACGGTGGGATTAATCGATGGTGTATTCAGAGCAAACCTTGAAGAAACTGGTATGGGATATGACTTAGAAGTGGAAATGATCAGGCAAGCCCATGAGCTTGATTTGCTTACAACTCCTTATGTTTTTGATGAGGAGCAAGCAATTAAAATGGCAAAAGCAGGAGCCGATATTTTAGTTGCTCATATGGGTTTAACAACTAAAGGTACGATCGGGGCCAAGACTGCTTTAACGCTAGATGATTGTGTAAAGAAAGTGCAAGGCATTTGCGATGCAGGAAAATCAATTAATCCTGATATCATTGTCATTTGTCATGGGGGACCAATTGCTGAGCCGGAAGATGCTAAATATGTCCTATCCAGAACAACAGGGGTAGCAGGGTTCTTTGGGGCTTCAAGCATTGAGAGATTTGCTACAGAAGTTGGCATAAAACAACAAGCAGCAGCATTTAAAAATATAAATATATAAACTTATTTTATGTAATAAGAGATCGATAATGACTTTTTTAAGATTGATGGCATAAGAATCTTCCTTTGGATGGGGATAGTTTTACGCTATTCTTGTCATAAAGGAAGATTCTTCATACTTATTTACTCTTTTCAGTGCTATTTAGAAAAAATAGAACAGTTGAGATTTTAATCTAAACTAGTTCTATTTATCCGTTCTATATTTTTCAAAATCCTCTTCCTTAATCGGTAAAAGAAAAATAACTGGATCAAGCTCTAATCCGGCAGCGATTGCAAACAAAACATCCAGTGAATAGGGAACATTTGATTTAGAAGCTTCAATTTTACTTATGTAACTTTTACTATAATTAATCTTTTCACCAAGAGCTTCTTGAGAAAGCCTGCGTTTATTGCGATAGAAGGCAATTCGTCTTCCAATTTCCCGATATTTATCTAAAAAGTTATTCTGCACAGTTCACCTCTTATGTTTAATTATAGTTGCGGCAAGAGTTATAAATAATTCAATTATGATGATAAAAGTTGCAATTATAATGCAATATAGATATGATAATATGTGAATTGTAAAAATTGTCCTATTAGTGAAAGACGCGATGCACAAGTGGTGTGGTCATCAACTTTCTTGGAGTTTAATGCCTGGAAGATGAGTTTGTCACAAGAGTGCCCCAAGTGTCAAATTCTTAGGCTATTTTTCAAGTCAAATATTTATATTATTCAATGAGGTGTTAACAGGATGGAAGTATATATTCGTGAGCCATCGTCAGGAAGAATATTGGCTTATTGGGACGGTAAATATGTTTGTAAACCATATAGTGGTGAGGTTCTTGTGTCAATTGATGGAGACCATATTCGCAGGGGTATTAGTGATGGTACAGTACTTGCTAATCTTGATGGAGCTTGTATCAGGGAAGGCGCTTCAGGAGGGCGAATACTGGCAAGCATAGATAGGGACTATATCTGCACAGGCCTACGTAGCAGTAGAATACTTTATTTAATTGATAGTGGTGTATCGAATATTGAAAAATGCGCATTGGCAGTGGCGGTTTTAATAGAAAAAGATTAGCTAGCCCCGGTATTTTGAGCTAAGAACAGGAAAAGATGCGTACTTAGCAAATATATTGTACTGCAAGATATTAATGCTGGCAGAAGTACTTAAATGACCAACTTTAGACGTAAGCGAAGAGTCCTGAAGAGTAGAGATACTTTGCAGGACTTTTGTAATTTAATGGCAAAGATAATGGAAGGAATGGATATGGAGCTTCTAAGCTCAGTATGTGAAAATTACAAATGGATAAAATACCAAGAACGTATTAGGAGAGTAATAAAATGGTTAAAGTAGCCGCAATGAAAGCAGATACTTATGATGAACAAGTCGTTGCATCAGCAATGCAAGAATTGCTTGATGAATTGGGAGGTATAGCTGAGTTCATTAGGCCCGGAGATAGGGTGCTGATTAAGCCTAATATGCTGGATGCTGTGAAAAAGGAACTTGCAGTGACTACCCATCCAGAAATAGTTCGAGCGGTGATACGGCAAGTTAAAAGAGCGGGCGGAGTTCCGCTAGTGGGGGATTCACCTGGTGTTAGCAGCACAGTAAAAGCAGCTGAAAAATGCGGTATTCTTCAGGTGTGCCAACAGGAGGATGCCGAACTTATCCCGTTTACGGAACGGGTAGAGGTCCCTTTTGCTGACGGAACTACGATGAAAAGATTTATCCTGGCGAAAGTCTATAGTCAGGTAGATAAAGTTATTTCATTAGCGAAAATGAAGACTCATTCCTTTATGGGGGTTACAGGAGGAGTGAAGAATTTATTCGGTTTAATGGTAGGAACAGATAAGGCACAATTTCACCTTCGTATGAAAAAACGCAGTGACTTTGCTGCCATGTTAGTCGATTTAGCACAAGTAGTAAAGCCAGTACTCTATATAATCGATGGAATTGTTGGTATGGAAGGCCATGGACCGCGCAATGGAAATCCCAAACAGGCAAGTATACTCCTCGGCGGCACGAATGGTTTTGCAGTGGACTTGGTTATGGCAGAAGTGATGGGCTACAAAGGGGAAAATATGCCCATTGTGGCTACAGCCTTATCCTTGGGTTTATCGCCTAGATTGAAAGAAATCGAGATTGTCGGTAGCGGTAAGGATCTACGATGCCAATTTGCCTGTCCTCGCAATTTGGAGTCTATGGATAATAGACTGCCTAGGCCAATTGTTGATTTTTTTCAGAATCAGCTGACTGCCAAGCCAATGGTTGCCAATCATTGCAGCCGTTGTGGACGCTGCGCTGCTCACTGTCCTCCCAAAGCCATTAGGATGATGGCGGATAAAGCAGTCATTGACTACAAAAAATGCATCCGCTGTTATTGCTGCCAGGAACTATGTCCTGAGAATGCTGTGGAATTGCACAATGGATTATTGTTACAAGTGATAAGGTGGGTAAAGTAAGTCTTAGGCCGCTAAACATTGGAAAACTTGCTAAGAATAATATAGGCTGAGAAACGGGAACGATTAAGCAACTAGCGGTGATGTAATTTGTATCCCCTTGTAGCCGTAAATAATAAAGATAGAAGTGATCTTTCTGCAGAGAGAACGCTTCTATTTTTTTGTAAGTAGTTGTGAGTTAAGATGAAGTCTTTAGATAGGCCTGCATCAAGTTGATTATTACTACTATACAAAAGAATGGACTGATTTCCTTGAGTCATTATCAATCTATTATAAATAGACACTACTAATAAGAAATAAGATTCAGGGATCATCGTTCATCAGGATATAGTATAAAAATATTGAACTATTTTTTCTTTTCTGTAGAAATAAGTAAGATTTTATTAAAATTATATAAAATCTTACTTATTTCTACAGAAAAGCTTATGGTTACGACTACAGGAGAAACAAGGCCAGAAACTGAATAGTTCACCATAATCAATCAGCAAGCGGATACATTGTTCGATTAAAATAATAAGGTGTAGAGGCAATTGGCAGTAATAATAAAGTTCTTGAGATTTTTATCCATTAGACACTTTTATGTTAACAAAGTAGAATGGAAGAAATAAAGATGAAAGGAATAGTGGTCATATGGAAATAAAATCTAGGATAATTATTTGACAGTAATAATTATCCATAATATAATATAGAAAAAGAGAATCATTATCATTTAGAATAGTTGAATTCAGATAAGTGCTAGTTGTTATTTGCTTGTTTAATGAAGAGATAGAAAGTTGAGTAAAAAAGAAAAGTCTTTTAAATTAAATACAAATCGATCTTACTATTAAAACCTAAAGGAGGTAATCAAAATGAAACGACTTAGTTTACGTATTCTCTTAGTATTAAGTGTATTAGTTGTATTCGGAGCGGGAGGCTCTGCATGGGCCGAAAATGTGAATGAAACTCCGGCAAATATAAGTACCGCCCAGTGGGCGGGGCACAGCTTCACCTTTCTTAGTTTAGCAGCTGATAAGCAAGCTGCCGGATACGAAATCTTTCCAGTAGATCAGGCGAATCGGGGATTAGAAGGAGATCGCTCCGTTCGTATTCCTTATGATACGCATGTTGGGAAAGAAGCTACAGTAACGCAAATTGTATCTTTCCCAGCTGGAGATAATCAAACTGAATATATGGTTTATCTGACTGTAAATGAAACTGGCGAAAAATTGGTTGGGCGCACGATGCGGGGACAATTGGATGGTTTAGTGCTAACTGCCGATCTTAAAAATGCCAGACAACAGTTCTTGGGTAAAACAATTTATCCTAAATCTAGAAAATTGTCAGGAATATATGTTCCCGGTATGGACGCAATACCAACTACTGTCTCTACTCCAATTGGCGGCGCAGCTACAGTCGTTGATGTATATGCAGGCAATCAAGCGCAAGAACCTATTTGGTTAATTGTTTCCATAAATGGAGAAAAGGCAATTCTGCCTATCGCTTATAGCTGGACCAATATGCCAGTCAATGCATGGACCAACACGGCTCCATGGCAGGATGCTCTCTTTACAGAAGATCCACGAGTAAGTTTTGGATGGTCCCAAGATGTATGGAATAAAATTGAGAATGGTGTTGTTGAAATAGGTATGACTAAAGGACAAATTCGTCTTAGCTGGGGAAAACCAGTTAGCATGGAAGAGAATGGTGGCGTTTGGATATATGGAACCCAAAAACTCAAATTTACTGAAGATGTAATGTACTCAATGGAAACTATCGAATAATCTTCCTGATTGTTAAGAGCAATAGCAGGCTAAATCAATAGGAGGCGTGCAAAATGGAAAAACGGCATGTGTATTTAGAGAAAGTTGAGGCCAATCTAGCACAATATAATGCTAAACTAGTTGAGATGAAAGCCAAAGTAGCAGAAATTCAGTCAGATATGAAAGCAGAATATCTGGCTCAGGTGGATAGTCTGGAAAACAAAAGAGATGAGTTTTTAGTAAAATACGGACAGCTTAAAGAAACTAGTGGACATGCATGGGAAGATGTAACAGCAGGAATTGAAAAAGCATGGCATGAGCTGGAGGAAGCCATCGAAAAAGCGGCCTCGCGATTTAAGTAATTCAGATAATAAAGATTTGATTTAGATGGAGTCTTAACTCCATCTAAATCAAAATCAGGCTGATTAGCCCATCGAAGTATTTCAAATTTTTTGTTAAAATGAGAAGAATAGTGTTATTGAATCGGATACCAATAGAGGATTTTGCTTAGAAAGCATGAATGGAAGAAGGGAGGGAGCAAGTATGCTGTGGTTTTTAATTGTTGGGATAATTGCAGGCTGGTTGGCTGGTAATATTACAAAAGGCGGAGGATTTGGCCTTATCGGCGATTTGGTCGTAGGTGTAGTAGGATCGTTTATTGGTGGATTCTTGTTCGGCCTCTTAGGTTTAAATGCCTATGGGACTCTCGGAGAAATCATTATGGCAACGATAGGAGCGATCGTATTACTGTGGATTGCTCGGCTGTTCTAGTACATAGAAGTCTTAGGTTAAGCTGTAATGATTGAAAGCAAAGGCATTAGCAGGCTGGTGAATGTATAGAGAGATAGTTGACTAGGTTGCAACTATCTCTCTTTGTAGTATCCAGACCTATTTTTATAAAGCAAAGCTTGATCAGGCGGTGGCTATAAACAAAGCAGATACCTATCAAGTGAGGAAAGAAGGTAACGAGGATGCAACGAAATCACACAATGATGCAATTTTTTGAATGGCATGTGACGCCAGATGGAAGTCATTGGAACCGTTTGAAAGAGTTAGCGCCAGAACTTAAGAAGCGAGGCATTGATTCAGTTTGGATTCCCCCAGTTACCAAAGCGCAGTCCCCGGACGATCGTGGATATGGTGTATACGATTTATATGACTTGGGTGAGTTTGATCAAAAAGGCAGCGTCCGTACCAAATATGGAACAAAAGATGAGTTATTGGCTGCTATTGCGGGCTGTCAAGAACAGGGTATTGCTGTTTATGTTGATGTCGTGATGAACCATAAAGCAGGAGCAGATGAAACAGAAGTATTTCAAGTCATTGAAGTAAATGCTGAAAATCGAAGAGAAGAGATTTCTGAACCCTTTGATATTGAAGGCTGGACTAAGTTTACCTTCCCCGGACGAGGCGATAAATATTCTTCTTTTAAATGGAATTTTGAACATTTTAATGGTACAGACTATGATGCCAAAGAAAATAAATCAGGAATTTTTCGCATTATTGGTGATGATAAGAATTGGAATGATCATGTAGATAATGAATTCGGCAATTATGATTACTTAATGTTTGCCAATATTCATTATAATCATCCTAAGGTAAAAGAAGAAATGATTACATGGGGAAAATGGCTTGCTGAAACTCTACAGTGTAATGGCTTTCGTCTTGATGCTATAAAACATATTAGTCATGAATTTATTAGAGAATTTGTTGCCCAGGTCAAACAGGATCGGGGTGAAGAGTTTTACATTGTAGGAGAATTCTGGAACCCGGAATTAGCAGCTTGCCAAAGTTTTTTAAATTCCGTTGATTACAAAATTGATTTATTCGATGTATCTCTTCATTATAAATTAGAGGCTGCATCCCATGCTGGACAAGATTTTGATCTTAGAACAATTTTTGATGATACACTGGTCAAAAGTCATCCTCTCAATGCCGTGACATTTGTTGATAACCATGACTCCCAGCCCCATGAATCCCTTGAATCCTGGGTAGGGGAGGGGTTTAAACAAAGGGCATATGCGCTAATTTTATTACGTCAGGAAGGCTATCCTTGTGTCTTTTATGGTGATTATTTTGGCATTGGCGGAGAAAAGCCTATCCCAGGGCACAAAGAGGCAATTGATCCCCTGTTGTATGCCCGTTATCATAAAGCCTATGGGGATCAAGACGATTATTTTGATCATTCCAATACAATTGGCTGGGTTCGCAGAGGTATGCCTGATATAGAAGGATCAGGCTGTGCTGTTGTGATTGCGAATGGTGATCAGGGACAAAAACGCATGTTCGTCGGCGAAGAGCGTGCGGGAGAGGTCTGGGTGGACCTAACGAATACACGAGAAGACCGCATCACCATTGAAAAAGATGGTTTTGCAGCCTTTCCGGTAAATGGTGAAAGTGTGTCCGTATGGGCACTTCCCCAGGCAGATGGTGAATAGCAAAATTCGATACGGTTTGATAAATTAATTATAAAATAAAACTTCAGCTATTCAGGGGGAATGTACACTCCTAATAACTGAAGTTTTTATGATGAATTTTCTGTTGAAGAGACCTTTTATAGATGATGATAGTCAGCCTGGTCTTGTTAGCTAGTGATAAATTTTCTTGTAAAAAAGGTAGTAAGAGGCACAAGAACAAGATAGAAGGCATACAGGATGAAGCCTGCATTGGCAGATAATGTTGCAGCTGGAACGGCTCCGGCAATATTCCAAGGAATGAGAGCTGAAATTAATACTACCGTGTTTTCCATATCTACAGCCAATTGATAGTTACCAATTTGTCTTTTCGTATATATCGGATGCTCAAATTGATGGGTAAGCATAATGCCTAGGGTTTGATTACAGCTAAAAGCGGCAGAAGATATGCTCGTTAGGATCATAGTAAGATATACTCCTGCTTTTTGGCTAAGTCTTTCAAAAAAAAGTTCAATGTCATTTAACAAACCAGTTCCTGCAAAAATGCCTGAATAGGCCGAAGAAATGAAGACAATAAGCGAAACTTTTAGCATGGAATATAGCCCACCGCCCTGTATGATCCCAGCAAAGACACCGGTACCATTCATATGATAGCCTGTCAATATATAGGTTAGCATTTCTCGAACGGTAATGTGCTGGTAAAAGATACCGATGAATATGCCAGACAAAATACTGAGGCTCATTGCAAACTTTACATTGATTCTACAGGCAGCAGTCAGAAGGACAATAAGTGCTGGAAGTACGACAATAAAACGAATATCAAAATAAGAAACTATTTCATTCCCGATTTGATTTCCATAAAAAACCAGAGGATTATGTTGTGATAAGAAGATATAGCCTGCGATGGATAACAAAAAAGGAATAGCTGAGGTTTTCATCATATTTTTTATATTGATATAAAGGTTAGTATTCGTTAATACTGCGATGAGGTTAGCGCTTGAGGACATGGGGGAACATCTGTCGCCAAAATAAGCTCCGGCAATGATGGCCCCTGCTGCAACGTTACTTTCTACATTACCACTTTTAGCCAGTACAATCAGCACTACACCGATGGTTCCTACGGTGCCAAAGGAAGTCCCCAGCAGGAAAGAGACAATACAGCTTAACAGAAAGGCGGATAGTATAAAATATTTGGCGCTCATAAATACAATTGCGTAATATACTATGAAAGAAATGGTGCCACAAGCTCTCCAAACTGCTGTGATTGCTCCAATCAATACAAATATTTTTATCACGATCAGAGATTTTTGCGAGCCTTGCAGCATCATACGATATAAATTCCCTAACGTGAAGCCTTTGCGCAACGCGACTAGTATAAAACAAATCAAGCCTAAAAGCAGAGGATAAAGAATCGATATATCTTGATAAACACTATACAATAAGGCAGTAAAGAATAAAATAAAAACCGCTATTGTGTCCATAGGATCTCCTTATTTACCGAATAAAGGTAGAGAGTAACCTCCATTTCATAATTATACTAGAAGATGAATCAAAGTACAGCCTTTTTATCAGCATGAATAATGTCATCATTATTCATACGATAAGAAAAGACCTGGCCTCAGCCAGGTCTTAAGATTACCAATAGGTTGTTTATTATCAGGCATGTTCCATCTCACGATACATATTACCGTAAGAGCGATGGAGATAAAACTTGCCTTTGCCTTAGAAGATACTATAGTACGCTATCTTTAGCGAATTGGGATGTTATTGGACGTTTGAATGGTCTTGTCTTTTTTCGGTAAGGTGATAGTCAAGACTCCATCTTTGAATTCGGCATCAGCCTTATCTTCTTGTACATTACCGATGTAGAAAGACCGCTGGAATTCACCATAACGCCGTTCCCTGCGTAAATAATTGTCCTGATTCGTGTCTTGACTGTCATGGCGTTTAGCAATAATCGTCAAATAGTTGTTGGCATATTGCAGGGCAATATCTTCTTTTTTAATACCTGGTAAATCCGCTTCAATCAGATAAGAATCATCCACTTCTTTGAGGTCGACGCGGAAGCCGTTGCTCACATTCGTTAGTGGGGCAAAAAAATCCTCTTTGAAGAAGTTATCAAATACCTGGCTGAAGAAGTCCTCCCGTTTTTCCAATTGATTATTTTTGACCAAAGGAATTAGATTGAACATATTCTTACCTCCTCACAAAGATATATATTTATTTACAACCACCAGTAATGGCGGATGTTTCTTGTTTCTGTCTTTATTATAGTCAAAAGGTCAAAGAATTTCAATACAAGCTAAAACATGTAATGATGCAAAAATAAAAGAAAGAGCACAATTGAGAAAGATAATATTTTATTTTGAAAATTATCAAGAATTTTTGACTTATTTTGGATAAATTCAGTATTCTTCCTTTTGCATTCCCAAAATTGTTGGTTATAAAATACAATGAACAAGTATTTTTGTGATTAATAATATTACCTACATTTAGTGCCACATTTGTTAAGAGTAAGGTTAAGAGAAAAGCAAGCTGAGCCCACGGGCCTCAGCTTGCTTTTCTCTTCTCTTGAAAGACTTCTAAGTATTTTTTTAGAATCTCTATTTTATCAATCCTACAGATTTCATAACTGTTGTAATACTCTGGGCACTGTGCTGTAATTTGACCACTTCTGCATCTGAAAGGGAAACTTCAATTCTTTTTCCAACCCCCTCTTCTGTTATAAGACAAGGAAGACTTAAGGCGACATTATGTAGGCCATATTCACCATGAAGTGTTGTAGATACTGGGAAGATACTACGTTCATTGAATAGAACGGCTCTGGCAAGACGGCAAGCAGCCATTGCTATACCTGAATTCGTGCAGCCTTTAAGATTTAGGACATCATAAGCCACAGAAACAACCTTCGCAGCTGTTCTTTCCAAATCTAACGGCTCATTTGGCTGAAAATGATCATCTAACTTATCATAGGGAACACCAGCAATATTAACAAGACTCCATGCTGGAAATGCGGAATTTCCATGCTCGCCAAGCATATAACCATGAACATTTTTCGGGTCCACATTATATTGGTTTGCGATGATACTTCTAAAACGTGCAGTCTCAAGTGTTGTGCCAGTACCAAATATCTTACCTTTTGGATAGCCAAAAAAGTTTTCTGCATAATATACCATAATATCCAAAGGATTTGTGATCATAATGATGATTGCATCCTTAGTATACTGAGTGATGGAATTCATCACTTCCTTCATCACCGCTACATTTCTGCCGGCAAGCGTTAAGCGGTCGGGTATTTCACCAGGTAGTATGCTAGGACCAGCTGCTATGATGATAACTTTGGCATCTTTACATTCTTCAAAAGTACCAGCATGAATCTTTACATTGGGGCCTGTGGAGAACGGCGTAGCGTGGCTGGAATCTAAAGCTTCTCCCTGAGCTTTTTTATCGACGATATCGATCACGGCAATTTCAGATGCCAGGTTAAAAGACAAAGCACAATTTAAAACCGCCGATCCTACATGGCCCATGCCGACAATAACGAGTTTATTTTTGGCTGCATTCATTGAAAAATCCCCTCTCTTCTATTATATGTATATCAAATTATTAAATAATAGAGATACCTTCCCATCATTTTTCGTAAGGCATATCATAATCATTTTATCATAATCTGTTGCTTAAAAGTGGTTAAATTGCAATTGTTTTCTCTATTTATCGGTAAGTTAGATTATGGTAATGAGAAAGTCCTCCCTAAGCCTGCTGCTCAGGGAGGCGGAGAGGAATCTTCCTTGTCTAGAGTAATGTGAGGCAGGGGTAAATACATAGGAATACAGCACTCATGAGCAGGAGTATAGAAAATTTTTGCTTCTGGTGCCAGCTTACGAAAGTTAAGCTTTTGATAAAAAGGAACGGCTTTTCGCAAGGAAAATAGCGTAACAAGTTGTATTCCCACTATTTTTTTAACGCTATAAACCTGCTGAATCGTATGATGAATGATTGCTTGGCCGATACCCATATACCTATATTTATCACTAATGCATAATGCTGCTATTTCAATAGTGGGGCAAAGACTAAGGAGTCTTTTTTCTTTCAATTTTAATGATGAACATTTTGTAGAACAAAATCCTACTAACTCGTGAGTACTATCATCAAAGAATAATGTTGTACGAGTGTTTCCTGCTTCTTCGTAAATAAATGCGTCTCTTTTTAAGAATTTCAATAAGGATGAGTAAGAAGTTTCAAAATTCATAATTTGGTTTTTGTATTCATAGGACAAAGGTCTGGAGGTTAATGTAAGAGATCGGTTAAGTGCGTCTATCTGAAGCGGAAAAGACAAAGGGACAAACGCCTTTGGAAGATCCCAATTACAGCTGCTTGCTTCGAATAAATCTCGTGACATGATAAGCGGGGTCTTGCTATAGACACATTCTATAATTCCGCCAGGAACGGCTGTCATTTCGCAGGAAGTCTGACTAATAAGCATTTCGCCTGTAGTCATTAACTGCATCACCTACCTGCTGATTTTATGGTAACTGCTATATCATATGCTGCATAAGGGATATACGTAACATGATTTTAGCTGCTGCAGACAATTTATGATTAAAATGCACAAATAAGCAGAAAATGATCTTTTCTGCTTATTGTATTTTTATTCAAAGTAGGGTTGCTAAGGATTCATGCCATAGTGATAAGTTAAGGATGTTTGCAGCCATATTGATTAATAATATCTTGTGAAATGATAAGGTGGATTCCTGGTGACCAGGTTGGGAGCAGGCGAGAGGGAGCGGTGATGCCCATAATCTGTCCCAAAGTATTAAAAACGGAGTTGCAGTTTTTTTTGTGAAAATGCTCCCACAAATTAGGATAGCTCAAATGTAAGGCATTTATGGCAGGAATTGCATTGACTGCCGCTTGCCAGCGTATTTTTGTTTCTGTTTCAGTACCTGTGATGCAAGGTATTATCGGTTGATTTGGCTGTAATGACCAGGAAATGCCAGCATCACGAAATACTTGCAATAGATCGACTGAACTTCCTATCGCTTTGGTTGTTTTCGTTTTGGGATTAAATGCTAAGCCATGGATTTGATCCATTACTATATGATCGGGGTTTGCCAATACCCAGAAGTTATGAGAAAAAGGGGTATAGGGAATCTGAAAAGCACGTGCTTGAATATTCCATTGGCAGCTGCTCATTGCGATGGTATTGCCCTTCTTTCTTTGGCTTTATAGTAGTGCCGACATTAAAATAACAGAAATCATTCAAATTTGATATTTCTATAAGTTAGTATATACTTACTTGAAAATATCTTACTAATTTAATTTTGCTTTTTTAAGATATATTTATCCTTTGGGGGTTCCAAGATTTTTCTATTTGCTTCTATACAAACCGGAAAATAGCATTGACAAAAGTAAGTAAATATTCTACTATTAGTTTGAATATCAAATAGTTCATATATGTAACAATAAGAATATCAAAGGAGAAACGAATGACAAATTCTTTGGATGAATTAAATCATGAATTATTTACCTTTTTTAATGGTTTTTCTTCGTGGGAGAATTCAGTGATAAAAACAAGCGATCTGACAGTTTCAGAAGCTCATGCGATTGAAATATTGGGGACCTATGGACAAATGAAAATGAAAAACCTGGCTCAGTACTTGGGAGTAACTACCGGCACTACTACGGTTACCGTTGATCGATTAGAAAAAAAGGATTATGCCAGACGAGAATCTGTCAAGGAAGACCGGCGTGTTCATCTCATTACGTTAACGGAAAAAGGTCAGCAGGCTTTTGCCGAACATCATCAATATCATTCCAATTTGACTGAGCAGATTTTGTCGGTTCTTTCCAATGAAGAAAATGAACAATTAATAAAGATATTGAAGAAAATAAATGCGGAGGCTTTTTAGATATGAAAGGTGCCGAAAAGTTGCTGACAAAGAATGAGCTGGGCGATAAACAACAAATGGAAAAAGATGACTGTATCGAGCATGGAGCAAAAAGTCATCTGCAGGATTATATCATAATTGCCGCTACAGCAGTTTTGTTAATTGCTTATTGGTTTGCATGGCTGCCAACAATTTTTGGCGTGAATACGGCTCTTATTGCAGCGCTAATTGGCGGATTGCCGATTATTAAAGAAGCAGCAGTTGCCATTTATCAGCATGGAGATACTAAAGTTGGGCTATTAGTAAGTATTGCAATTATTGCTTCTATTTCTATTGGTGAATATTTTGCCGCAGCTGAAGTCGCACTTATTATGACCATAGGAGAGATGCTGGAGCATATTACCTTAGAAAAATCAAACACTGCCTTAAAGAAACTTGCTGATCTAGCACCACTGAAAGCTCGTATTGTAGAAGATGGAACGGAGCGGGAAATTGCTGCTGAATTAGTAAAAGTGGGCAATAAAATAGTAGTAAAACCCGGAGAAAAAATTCCTGTGGACGGTATTGTTACCGCCGGTCATGGAGCCGTTGATCAGGCGACGATAACGGGTGAATCCATTCCCGTAGAATGTCATGAGGGGGTTAGCATTTTTGGTGGAACCATACTTACCATGGGAAGTATCGAAATGGTAGCAACGAAGGTTGGACAAGATACAGCATTAGGTCATATCATTAAAATGGTTAAAGAAGCACAAGCAAGCAAAGCACCTAGTGCGCGAATTATCGATACCTGGGCAAATTGGTTTGTACCGTTAAGCTTAGGGATTGCTGTGCTGGTTTACCTAATTACAGGAGAGATCGTCAGGGGCGTAACCATTTTAATTGTTTTCTGTCCTTGTGCCATGCTGCTCAGTACACCGACAGCTGTGGCGGCTGCAATTGGTGCTGCTGCCCGCCGGGGCATCTTAATAAAGGGCGGCGAGATATTAGAAAAGATAGGAGCATTAGATACTGTTTTATTGGATAAGACAGGTACGATCACCTTAGGCAAGCCTTCGCTAAAAGAGATTCGCTGTTATGACGGATGGCAGGATCATACACTGTTGGCCATTGCGGCTGGCATAGAAAAACGTTCTGAGCATCATTTGGCCAAAGCGATAATACAAGCGGCTGAAACAGCAAATATCCCCTTCAGTGAACCTAGTTACTGGGAGCCTGTCATTGGGCAAGGTATCGTAGCAGAAAAAGATAGTGATCGTTTCTTGTTGGGTAACCAAGCGCTGATGACAAATAAAAAGATCCAACTTACCTCAGAACAACAAGAATTCTGTGTAGAAAGCCAAATGGAAGGCGCAACCGTTGTCTTAGTTGCAGCAAATGATAGGATAGCAGGGATTATCACGATTCAGGATGCTATACGTGAAGGAGCCAAGGCCAGCATTGAAGCCTTAAATAATGAAAACATTAAGCAAATTATGCTGACTGGTGATGCAGCAGCAGTGGGAAGCGCTGTTGCTTTAGAAGTGAATATTCCCATTGTACATGGCGATTTATTACCGGATGGTAAGGTTCAATATGTTGAACATTATCAAGGATTAGGCTTGAATGTCGCAATGATCGGCGATGGGATCAACGATGCTCCTGCCTTAGCAAAAGCTGATATCGGCATTGCCATGGGATTCTCAGGAACCGATATCGCGATGGAAGCAGCAGATGTTGTTTTATTATCTGATGACTTACAAAAGATACCTGAGACCATACGAAAGAGTCGCAAAGCAATTCGTACAATTTGGCAAAATATTATAGCTGCCAATAGTATTAACTTCGCTGCAATACTTCTTGCTGCATTTGGTTTATTAGGACCTGTTGCTGCTGCTATTGTGCATAATGTAGGAGCCATTCTAGTTGTACTGAATTCTGCACGACTATTACGAAATGAGTAGCGTAAACATAAGAAAGGCAAGACTCTCTGATCGTTAGAGAGTCTTGCCTTTCCTATGATATTTCATAAGGTTGTCTAGCATGATAGTGACCGATTTGTCTTATAGTTATTTTTTTCTAACTGGTAGACATCTTTCATTTCGTACAAGCCTACTCTGCCGCAAACAAATTTTGCTGCCATGTGGGCTCCTTCGGCGTAGGCATCCCGGGAGAAAGCGGTATGCGAAATTTCCAGTTGGTCATACTTCCCCGTTACTAATATCTTATGGCGTCCAATAATATCGCCCGAACGAATGGAGTGGATAGGAATGTTATTACTTTCACCCCTAGCTTCATTAATTGTGGATGATATTGCTGTCGCAATTTTTTTCGCTGTGCCTGATGGGCTGTCTGTTTTATGTTTATGGTTTTCTTCCACGATTTCAAAATCATAATCCATTTGTAGCTCGGCAGCCATTCGCGCCATTAACAACAGTACATTAACACCGTAGGTAATGTTCGGAGCCATGACGATACCAATTTTGCCCTTTTGCGCAACCCTTTTAATCCGTCTCATATCCATTTCACTATAAGAGGTTACAGCGGTAACCACATTTACTTTACGTCTCGCCAGTGATATTACATTTTTGCTAAGGAAGTCAGAATGAGAAAAGTCGATCAATACGTTGGGCTGATACTGCAATAGTTTTTCTTCTAAATCTTCTGTTGTTTCAATTGTAATTCCGGTAGTCGGTCTATGTAAAATCTCACCAAGATCTTTACCCGCCGTGGAACTGCCTTTACGGCAAAGCACCATCGCAAGTATCTGTTCTTTCAGTAGGTATTCGGCCACTATTTTACCTGTAGTACCCAGTCCTATCAAAGCTATTTTCAAAGCAATCCCTCCTAGAAAGATTTGGCTCTTGCAACTTCATGTTATCATATAGGTTGTTAGTTAGTCAATCTATTATAGACATGGAATATATTCCAATTCAGTAAGGAATAATCTTATGGGTATGACTTTTTACTAGCTAGAAAAGAGGATCAATCGTTTAGAATAAAATGAGAAGCTCTTGCAAGATACTATAGAGAATTTGCAGGAGTTTATTATTTTATCGGTAATATACATAAATATCAGGAAGAAAGACCTTGCTTCGATCTAGAATAATAACAGTGGAGGCAAAATATGAAAATCAATAGTAAGGATTTTTATGTGGAAGAGGGTAAAAAAGTTAAGCTTGAGAAGAGGCCCACGAATGTAAAGCCTTATTATCAATCAAATGAGGAATACCATGAGATTTTGGAACAACATGTTCATGAGCTGAGCTCCCTGCAGCAGGTTCTTTATGCCGACAATACATATTCTCTATTGCTGATTTTTCAAGGTATGGATGCCGCTGGCAAAGATGGTGCCATCAAACACATCATGTCTGGTGTCAATCCACAGGGGTGCCAAGTCGTTTCTTTTAAAAATCCGAGTTCTACGGAACTTAGTCATGATTTTTTATGGCGTACGACTTGTGCTTTGCCAGAACGGGGTAACATTGGCATCTTTAATCGATCTTATTATGAGGAAGTACTGGTTGCCCGGGTTCATCCTGAAATCATTAAAAATCAGAGTATTCCTCAGAAATTAGTAGATAAAAAGGATTTTTGGGAAGAACGTTATCGTTCTATTGTGGATTTGGAAAAGCATCTTTATCGCAATGGAACAAAAATTATTAAAATTTATCTTCATCTGTCGAAAGAAGAGCAGCGTAAGCGATTCCTTAAACGGATTGACGATCCGGAGAAAAACTGGAAATTTAGTCCCGCAGATATCAAAGAACGAAAATTTTGGGACGATTATCAGAAGGCTTTTGAAGAATGCTTAAGTGAAACAAGTACTAAGCAGGCACCCTGGTGTGTTATTCCCGCTGATGACAAGGAAAATGCCCGTCTAATAGTTTCTCAAATTATTGTTAATGAGTTAAAAGATCTTGATTTGTCTTATCCAGAAGTGGATCAAACACGTCTTGCAGAATTGCAGGATATCCGAAGTCAACTCCTTGCCGAGTAGGCAGAAGAACATTTGTAGAGCGTTTGATTATGTAAAAGCAAAAGATTTCTCCAAGTTCGTACTACTCTTTGGGTAGTACGGACTTTTTTATCGTATAATAATTTAGTAGAGAAGATGACAAGCAGCTGCGAGATGGTCTTCTGAGACTTAGGGCAGCAATAGCGGGGAGATAAAGGTTTTTTTACAATACCGACGAAAGATATAATGGGTTATAACATGGGGAGGGCAGAGGGCTGTGAAGGACGTTCAAGATAATGGAAAAGTAAGGCTGGCTTTAATTTCAACGTATCCAGGTATGACAGTGATTTTTAAACAGTTAGCAAAACAGGAAGGCTTTAATCCGTATATTACGGTTGCGACACTTAGTGAGGCAGCAGCTATTGCCAAAAAAATTGAGCCTCAGGTAGATGTTATTCTGAGTCGAGGCGGCACTGCTGAATATATAAAAGAAGCAGTTGAGATTCCAGTAGTAGCGGTTCCAGTCACGCCCTTTGATGTGATGCGTTCCATATATGAGAATAAGCGATATATGGCACAACATAAAAAAATTGCACTTTTTTCATATAAGGAAAAAATGCCTGGTATTCGAGATATTGAAATCATGCTTGGACTCAAGATTCATGAGTACACCTTCCGTTTGCAGGAGGAGATAGAATCTGGTATTCAAGATGCAAAGCAGCACGGAATATTGATTGTTATGGGTGGAATTTTAGCAATGCAATTAGCCCATACCTATGGACTAGAAGGTATTTTGATTGAGTGTGGCGAGGAAGCCGTCTATCGTTCCATGAATGAAGCAATAAATTTAGCTGCGCTGAGGCGCGTAGAACGCAGTAGGGCTGCCAGGATTAAGGTGGTATTGGATTCTGTTGTCCAAGGGGTAATTGCTACCGATGAATTAGGGTGTGTGACAATTTATAATCCAGCAGCAGAGCGAATTTTTAATATTCCTGGTGAACAGGTACTTGGGAGACGAGTCCAGGATGTTATTCCGAATACCAAAATGCATAAAGTGCTGGAGAGCGGCGAGGTGCAGATGGCTGAACTGCAGGATGTAAATGGCGGTATTATTGCAACCAGCCGAATCCCTATCATGATTGGCAGTAAACGGGTTGGCGTTGTTAGTACCTTTGAAGATGTGACCAAAATTCAGTACCTGGAGCAGCAAATCCGTAAACAAATGCATGCCAAGGGCTTCATCGCAAAATATACATTTCAGGATATCTTGACAGTCAGTCCGATCATGATCGAGCTGAAAGAAATGGCTGCCTTATATGCCAGTACCGATTCATCGGTACTTATCCAAGGGGAGTCTGGCACTGGCAAAGAATTATTTTCCCAAAGTATTCATTGTAACAGTAAGCGCAGCGGCGGCCCTTTTGTAGCCGTTAATTGTGCTGCGATACCGGAACACTTGCTGGAAAGTGAGTTATTCGGCTATGAAGGCGGAGCCTTTACGGGAGCTAAAAAAGAAGGTAAGCAAGGATTATTTGAATTGGCACATAAAGGAACTATTTTTTTGGATGAGATCGGAGAAATTCCTAAAGCGTTGCAGGCAAGACTGCTTAGGGTGCTGCAGGAGAAAGAAATTATGCGGGTTGGCGGCGATAAAATCATACCCATTGATATTCGGATCATTAGTGCTACTAATAAAAATCTTGAGAAAAAAATGGAACAAGGTGAATTTCGCGAGGATTTATATTATCGCCTGAATGTATTTAATTTGAAAATACCTCCCTTGAGAGAACGGAAAGAAGATATTATTGTACTGGCGATGGCTTTTCTCAAGCGATTTACGGCCGAACTTGACTTGAGTAGGATGGCGCAGGAACTAAAGCCAATGCTGGTTGTGTATGATTGGCCGGGTAATATTCGTGAACTGTACAATATTATGGAACGATTGTCATTGATGATTAGTATTTCAGAAAATAAATGGAGCCTGGAAAAAATGCTGCAAAAGGTGATGTATGACTCGGGTTCTACGGCAAATCCTGATTCTATTGCAATCAAGGTGAATGTAGAGCAAGGTTTGAAATCGGCAATAGAACAAGTAGAAAAAGTAATCATTGATACCACGCTAGCCAGATGTAATCAAAAACAGGAGTTAGCGGCAAAAAAATTGGGAATTGGCCGTACTACTTTATGGCGGAAGGGCAAGTTTAGCGATAATTAAAAAAGTTTCAATAATGGAATATAATGCTTTAATATTGAAACCGCGATAAAACTAATATTATATTAAATATTTTTGATATAGGATTTAAGAACGTTTCAATAATAGAATAATGTTTTGATAAGCATGCCAATACTAAAGGGTTTTAGTATTGGCATGCTTTTTGCACTATAAGGGGATAGGTAGCCCGATGAACGATAAATCCAGCAGGCTGTGCTGAGAAATAAGACGATCGGGAAACTATTGCACAGGAAATTTAAATGTAGGAGGAGTTAGAGATGCAGTACAAAGGCGCATTAGAAGGAGTAAAGGTTTTAGATTTGACGAGGGTTCTTGCCGGCCCTTTTGCTACCATGATGCTGGCAGATATGGGAGCAGAGGTAATAAAAATAGAGGTTCCCAAGATTGGAGATGATAGCAGACAATTTGGCCCATTTTTAAATGGAGAGAGTTCTTATTATATGAATTTGAATCGCAATAAGAAGGGTATCACTCTCAACTTAAAAGGCCGCGGTAAAGAAATTTTTTTGGAAATGGTAAAAAAAGCAGATATTGTAGTAGAAAATTATCGGCCAGGAACGATGGAAAAGCTTGGGCTGGGTTATGAAGAACTAAAACAGATCAATCCAAGGATTGTCTATGGGGCGGTGTCGGGGTTTGGTCATTATGGACCCTATAAGGATCGGGCCGGATATGACATCATTGGCCAGGCGATGAGTGGACTTATGAGTACGACAGGCTGGCCTGGTGGTGAACCAACACGGACAGGAACCGCAATGTCAGACATTCTGGCAGGACTTTCCGTTGCCATCGGACTTTTAGCAGCTTTGCGCCATCGGGATGTTACGGGATACGGGCAGAAAGTGGATGTTTCGTTAGTGGATTCTACTGTGGCAAGCATGGAAATTATTAATCAGATTTATTTAGTGGAAGGACGTCTGCCCCAGCGGATTGGCAATCGATATGAATCAACGTATCCCTACGATTCTTTTAAAGCCAAGGATGGGAGTCTGGTTATTGGCGCTGCCAATGATAAACTATGGCAGACGCTATGCGCTATTATGAGGCAGCCGGATTTAGGAGAGGAAGCAGAATTTGATACCAACTGGAAACGTGTGCAAAGGCATGAGGAAGTAAAGGGATTGGTAGAAGCTTGGACGGTAACGAAACCAGTAAAGGAAATTGTCGATGCATTACTTGCAGCTGGCATTCCGGCAGCACCGATTAATAACATTGAGCAAGTTGTAAGCGACCCACATATTGCTGGTGCGCGGGAAATGTTTGTCGAGGTGGATCATCCCAAGGCCGGCAAGATGAAAATTACGGGTAGTCATATTAAGCTTTCGGAAACGAAACCTTGCATTAAGACGCCAGCACCCTTGCTTGGTCAGCATAACGACGAGGTATACAAGGACTTTCTTGGTCTTAGTGCAGATGAAATCGCTGCCATGAAACAAGAAGGCTTATTATAATAGGGAGGCGGAGATATGTTAGTTTTTCCCAGGGAAGTTCAAATTGTTGAAGTCGGGCCACGAGATGGTTTTCAGAATATTAAAACTTTTATCGAAACAGAAGTAAAATTGCGTGTTATTGAGGATATGATAGCCGCAGGGGTGCAGGTCATGGAAGTGACATCTTTTGTCCATCCCAAGGCAATTCCCCAGATGGTCGATGCTGTTGAAATTGCAAAAACTATTGTAGCAAAAGCGGGTGACAGACATTTTAACGGACTTGCCCTTGTACCTAACTTAACTGGAGCCAAGACGGCATATGAGTGTGGCATTCGGGAGGTTACCTATGTAATATCAGCAAGCGAGCAGCATAATCTTGCGAACATAAATAGAACACGGGAACAATCATTAGCAGATCTTCAAAATATTGTTGCCCAAGTACCAGAGATGGCAGTCAGGCTCGATGTTGCGACGGCTTTTGGCTGTCCTCTGGGGGGAAGGGTTGACGAAAAAATGGTGCTTAGCCTGATTGAGTCAGCGCTCAAAATTGGTGTGAAGTCAGTGATTTTATGTGATACGATTGGCGTTGCCAATCCCAGGCAGGTATTTGAACTGGCAAAGACCGCTACAACCCTGTTTACTGATGTACCTTTTGGTTTGCATCTCCATGATACGCGGGGTATGGGACTCGCTAATACGTTGGCAGGGCTGGAAGCCGGTATTACTACTTTTGAATCCTCCATTGGCGGTTTAGGCGGCTGTCCCTTTGCGCCAGGAGCAGCTGGTAATACGGCTACAGAAGACTTAGTGAATATGTTTCATGGGATGGGAATCCCTACTGGCATCGATCTGGATCAGTATTTAGCTGTGGTCCAAATCGTACGTGATCAGATACAGCCTGTCCTGACAGGACATATGGCATATGCCCGTAAGTATGATGAACTATAAAAGGAGGAATCATGATGTCCCCAACTGAAAAAATTTCTACAAAAGCAAAAACGGCATTGGGAAAGATGACGAATTATCGCTGGTGGGTTATGGCATTTATCTTTATCATTTATACTGTAGCCAATGCGGATCGGGCCAATATCGGTTTTGCCCTGCCCTATATCCGCAAAGAGTTTGCGATGAGTAATACCGAAGCAGGAGCTCTGATTAGTTTGTTTTTTATTGGCTATGCTGCCGGACAGATCCCTTCAGGGTTCTTAACCAGCCGATTTGGTATTCGCAAAATGTTCGCTGCGGGGATGTTTTTAACCTCTGCCTTTACAGGCGTCATGGGAGTCGTAGACTCGGCATTTCATCTAAAAATTCTTCGCACACTTATCGGATTGGCAGAATCACCCGTTGTGATAGGATGTACGGCCACCATTAACAATTGGTTTCCTGCCAAGGAAAAGGGAACAGCTACAGGAATATTTTTAGCAGGATCGAAGGTCGGGCCTTTAATTGTTCCGCCATTATGCGCTTGGATTATTCTGACATTCGGCTGGCGAGAAATTTTTATTTTCTTCATGGTGCCAGGATTACTATTGGCGGTCTTCTGGTATGTAATGGTCACAAGCCAGCCGGGGGAAAGCAAATTTGTTTCTCCGTCAGAACTGGAATATATTCATACCGAAGAAATTGCAACAGCTAAGATAGAGCAAAAACAAGAATATAAGCTGCGATGGTTAGATAAAATTGTTCGTGCGAAAAAAGTGGTACTGCTTAGCAACTCTCAACAGGTGTTTCGTTCCTGGGATATATACGGTGCCGCTATAGGGTATTTCTTTATTATTGGTATTTCCAGTATTATGATGTCTTGGCTGCCAACTTATTTGGTTACAATAAAAAAATTCGCGATTATGAATACAGCCTTTGTTGCGGCATCACCTTTTGCCGGTACGGTAGTCGGTAATTTTCTTGGCGGCTGGTTATCTGATAAATATTTAAATAAACGCCGTAAGCCATTAATGATGGTTACCGCTTTTTCGGCAAGTATTATGATGTATGCATTAGTATATGCCCCTAATGATCCCATTTTACTGGCAATATTATTATTTGTCTCCGGCGTATTCTTTAGTTTAGGTTATTCAGCTTTTGCCTGCTATCCTATGGGGCGGGTCGATAAAGAAACCTACCCCATCGCCTGGGGGATTGTCAATACTGGTGGTCAGCTCGGTGGGGCGTGTTTTCCTATTATTGTGGGGATGATTTTGGATCATTTTAGCTGGGACGCAGTATTTGCCTCTATGGCTGTTGGTTCGATAATCTGCCTGTTGATTGTGTCAACAATTATTGAACCTGTTGATGATCCATTGTAGAAGTATTGCAATGATACTAACAATACGTGTTGTTCATTAGATGAGCATGAGATTATCTCTTGATAAAAATAGTAAATATAATCACTGTTTGTTATTACAGGCAAATAGTGATTGTATTTATCTGATAAATGGGAATCTTCTCTTATCGCTAATCAATACTTGAGATCACAAAGATAATACCAAGAGAATACACTAAATAAAACAACTTACCTGTCAATTTATATCAATCTTGCAGGAATTTTATATTTTAGTGATAAATAAAGGACTAATAAGTCTTCTTTATAACGAGCCAATATATAAATTGAATTCATGTTGATAGGAATTATGATGCGCTAGAATGGTTGGACACTTCTTTTCAGCGGATTCGAACTGTCGACTCATGAAGAAAGGAAGTCGTTTTATGCTGATTGCTCTTGTCATGTTTGTTATAGGATTATTACTTGGTTTTGTAGGAGCTGGAGGCGCTGGTGTTGTGATTGCTGTTTTAACAGTAGTATTTGGTATTCCCATACATACTGCTCTGGGAACATCGTTAAGCGCGATGATATTTACAACGCTGTCTGGTGCGTATAGTCATTTTCGTGAAGGCAATGTGGTGATGAGAAATGGAATGGCTGTGGGGATTTTTGGTGCCCTAGGTGCTTTTATTGGTTCTCAAATTGCATCTGGTCTGCCTGCTAGGGATCTTAAGTGGCTGACAGCCTGTATGTTGTTTTTATCGGCATTTCTGCTTTGGCTGCGAATATTTTTAGCCTCGAAAGAGATTTTCTCGCGCATCGAAAGTAAATCGGCGCCGGTTGGACTGCAATTCTGGATTACGGCCTGTGGTCTTGGAATTGTTACAGGAATTTTATCGGGGACCTTTGGCATTGGCGCCACTCCATTCATCCAAATTGGATTATTAGTATTTTTTAATATGTCAATTCACCAGTCTGCAGGTACAACCATGCTGGTAATTTTACCGATTGCTTTATTGGGCGGCTTCGGATATTTAACAGCCGGATTTTTAGATGTAACATTGCTTCTCAAGGTGACGATAGGGCTGATGGCCGGTGCCTATGTTGGTGCAAAATTCACCAAACGCCTGGATCCTTCGATTTTGAAGGTTTCTATGGTTGGTATACCTATCTTTGGCGGGATCTTATTACTATTTGGTCCATGAGACAAGAGGCTTCTATAGGATTTAATGGGATGTGAAGTATGATAAAAAGGCTCATCAAGCAGTAAACTTGGTGGGCCTTATCTAATACTTTTTCTTGTACGTCATAGAAATAGAGGCGGAATCTTATGATATGATAGAAAGGCAGATCTAATATGGGGGACGGAGGGAATTTTAATGGAGCTTGTAATAATAAGTTTGCTGGCAGGTTGCTTTCTGGGAGCCAGCAATTTGATTGCGGAGAAATGGATTGTATATTTGGATAAGATCGTTATGGGAATTGTTTTTATATTATTAATTGCAGTTGGACTAGGAATTGGCAGTAATCAGGAACTGATTGCGAACTTAACGGTGTTAGGCTGGAAAGCATTAGTGATTGCAGCACTGAGTACAGGTGGCAGTGTTCTGGCATTATGGTTGACAGTATCCAGATTTGATTTTTTATCATCTGACCAGGAAAGACAGCTGTGAAGATGATTAGCTGCATTATAGCAGCTGTCATTGGTGGCATTGCTATTGGATGGATGGCACCATCAGTTATGATCTCTGAAGTGCTGGATCAAGTAGTTACCTATGTACTGGCTGCTATGTTATTCGGTGTAGGAATTAGTATAGGACATAATCGCCGTGAACTGGTAAAAATAAAAGCAGTTGGCTGGCGGATCGTTTTTGTGCCTCTTGCAATTGCTGGAGGGAGCCTTCTGGGAGCTTCTCTCGCCAGTTTATTTTTCAAAATGCCGTTAAAAGAAGTGTTAGTAGTAGGAGCAGGCTTTGGGTGGTATAGTTTGTCGAGTGTCTTAATTACGCAGCTTCATAGTGCTGAATTAGGCGCCATTGCATTTTTAGCAAATGTTTTTCGTGAATTGATGGCTTTTGTTTTAATTCCTTTTTTAGCGATACACATTGGCAAGATTGTCGCTATTGCTCCCGGTGGTGCGACGACAATGGATTCTACCTTGCCGATTATTGCCAAAATGACAGATACCCCTACGGCGATGATTGCTTTTGTAAGTGGTCTGTTGTTAACAACGCTGGTACCTTTTTTGATTCCCTTATTGCTGGCATTGCATTAATAAATAATAAGACACGCAAGATAAATGGATGAAAGTAGAAAGCCGCTGCATAGAACGGTTTTCTACCTTTTTTTATGAGGATAAATCGTTGTGGTTTATTTAACAATCATATTTTCCTATAAATGGTAGTACTATTATTAGTGAAGAAAAGGTCCGTTGTGATTAGATTGTAATGCTCCTACAAATTGCTGGATCTCAAGATCCGATTGATGTGGTAATAGATTGACTGCTAAATGAGAGGGCGAAAAAAGGAAGGGGTGAATATTCATGACAGTACCGGATACAATGGAAGGGGCCTATCTGCTGAGTGTAATTGACTTTTTTTTGAGTTTTGTAATCATTTGGGGTATTAGTCTTGTATTATATATATTTCCTTATTTAAATAAGCTTGGACATCTTGATGATAGTAAATTAAGGGGCGGGCATTAATGGTTTAAAAGTATGCTAGGAGGAAAATAAATGTTTGAGCAAATTGTATCTCTAATGATGAATCTTGCTGAACAGACGGGACTGGCTCAACTTTGGTGGGGAAACATCGTTATGATTTTTGTAGGTGCCGTGCTTGTTTATCTTGCACTGTACCGAAAATATGAACCATTTTTGTTACTTGGCATTGGCTTTTCCTGTATTGTTGCCAACGTACCTGGATCGGATCTTACCCAGCCTGGCGGTTTATTCTTCTATGCCTACAAAGGAGTAGAACTGGTTATTATACCACCCTTAATTTTCTTAGGTGTAGGTGCTATGACTGACTTTGGACCGATGATTGCAAATCCAAGTCTGATGATTCTTGGCGCGGCCGCTCATTTAGGCATTTTTATTGCACTGATAGGGGCAAAAGCACTTGGTTTCACATTGGCTGAGGCCGGGGCAATCGGCATTATTGGCGGGGCTGACGGGCCGATGGCCATTTTTGTTACCATGAAACTGGCGCCTCATCTTTTGCCGCAGATTGCTGTGGCGGCCTATTCTTATATGGCTTTAATGCCTCTAATACAGCCGCCCATTATGAAGCTCTTAACTTCCCCGGCGGAACGAAGAATTGTTATGGTTCAGGGGCGTTCAGTTAGCCGCCTGGAAAAGATTTGTTTCCCCTTTGTGATTGCTATTATCGTAAATCTATTGCTGCCGCCGGTTGCACCGCTGATTACCATGTTGATGCTTGGTAATATGCTAAGAGAAGTATTGCTGGTTGACCGTTTGGCAAGTACAGCGGCGAATGATTTGATGAACGTGATCACCATTACTCTGACTGTGGCTGTGGGGTCGACCATGGGAGCGGACCAATTCTTGAATATAAAAACATTGCAAATCATTATTCTGGGTTTAATCGCTTTCATGGGTGGGACTGCCTCAGGTGTAATTGGTGCTAAAGTTATGAATTGGTTAAGCGGCGGAAAAATTAATCCCTTGATCGGTTCAGCCGGCATTGCGTCCGTACCTATTGCAGCTCGTGTTTCCCATGTGGTAGGTTTGCAGGAAAATCCCTACAATTTTTTAATCATGCATGCGATGGGGCCTAATCTGGCAGGGGTTTTTGGCACTGCCATATCTGGTGGTATTATGTTAGCACTAATTGGTGTGAAGTAACTGCTGAAGGCAGGTGAAAGTCATCAATACAACAGCTTTTATCGTGGCATTGGTGGTAACCCTTGGTTATTATTTCTTTTCCAGACGAAAATGGAGTGTTAAGGATAAAATAGTCAATGAAAGTGTGGCGGGAAAATCCAAAAAGAGGTGAGCGTTATGATATGGCTAATCGTAAGCCTTGTTGTAATCTGTCTGATTCTGATCATAGGGAACAGGTCACCTAAAGAGAAGACTATAGACAACAGCAATGGACTGCAGGAAATTCCTTTGCCAGCTGCTCTCAGTGCTGAAGAAGCTGAAGATGAGTATTTAATTGCCGTTATTACTGCTGCCATTCATGAGTTTACAGGTATGGAAAACTTTGAAGTTGTTAGGATTAAGCCTAGTGCCAAAAATTGGACACTCATAGGGCGTCAGAATTTAATGGTGAATCGATAATATAGTATGGAAAAAAGTCCACAGATTAAAGGGAGGAACTAGCATGACAAGCTATACGATTACGGTCAATGGGAAATCCTATGACGTCCTGGTTCAAAAGAAAATGACTTCGCCTGCACTGGAAAATGGAAGCACCTGTGGGCAAACGGCAGTTCCTTTGCATTCGGTTTCAACCACAGTGCCCTCTACAGCTAAACCGACTGTATCAACAGGTGGTGAAGGTGAAAAAGTAGTAGCGCCAATGCCGGGTAAAATAATTGAGATGAAGGTGCACGTTGGTGATCGTGTGAAGCAAGGGCAAGCCTTACTTATCATGGAGGCGATGAAAATGCACAATCCTATTCTTGCTGCAAAAGAAGGTATTGTTGCGCAGTTGTTTGTTAAAGTCAACGATCCTGTACAAAGCGGCCAAACATTACTTGCTATTCGCTGAGTATAAAAAATAATCTATCATAACTCCTGCAGGATGAAACCTTTGCAGGAGTTTGCATTTTAATGGTAAATACAATGATACATGGGAGTTGGGACATCCCTGCATTCTATGCCGGAGATCAATACAAGGAGTGAAAATAATGCAAAAAAGACAACTTGGAAGCTCGGAAATTTCGGTAGCACCATTAGCTTTTGGTGGAAATGTGTTTGGCTGGACGATTGATGAGAAAACATCCTTTGCGCTTTTAGATGCATTTGTTAATTTTGGCTTTAATTTAGTTGATACTGCCAATGTATATTCGACTTGGGTACCAGGCAATAAGGGTGGGGAGTCTGAAACTATTATAGGGAACTGGCTGAAAGCCACGGGAAAGCGTAACAAGATCGTAATTGCTACTAAAGTAGGTAAAACAATGGGAGATGGTTCCAAGGGATTGAAGCGGGATTATATCCTTAAATCCGTCGAAGATTCTTTAAAACGACTCCACACTGATTATATTGATCTTTACCAGTCCCACGATGATGATACCAATGTGCCATTGGAAGAAACCTTGTATGCTTATGATCTGTTGATAAAACAGGGAAAAGTACGGGCTATTGGTGCATCCAATTATGGCGCTAAAAGATTGGCTGAAGCCCTAGCCGTTAGCGGCAGTAAGAGCTATCCTGCTTATATTTCACTGCAGCCTCAATATAATCTGTATGACCGTGCCGGTTTTGAAGAGGAGCTGGAAACATTATGCCTTGAACAGAACTTAGGCGTGATTAGCTATTATTCTTTGGCCAGCGGTTTTCTAACTGGTAAATATCGCTCTAAAGATGATCTTGCCAAAAGTGTGCGTGGTGCCGGAATTAGTAAGTATCTTAATGAACGAGGTTTTCGTATTTTAGCGGCATTGGATGAAGTGGCTGCGGAGCATCGTACTGTTCCTGCTGTTATTTCATTAGCTTGGCTGATGCATCGTAAGAGTATTACGGCGCCAATTGCCAGTGCTACTAGTGTCAAACAGCTTTCGGAGCTTGTAAAAGCTGCAGATGTAACGCTTTCGAAAAGTGATATCAGGATACTTAATGAGGCAAGTAAATAAGAGCTTTAGACCGAAGGGAATCACCTCCCTTCGGTTTAGCTTTGCTCACAGGTTTCTCAATAGCGAAATACGAAGCCAATTTTACTTCTGTACCTTGCTTTGTTATAATGATGTACAAGCTATTGGTACATCCTGGTAACGTCAAGAATCTTCTATGACTATCGGTGTGCTCTCATAGTATGAATGATCTCGGTATTTCACTGCCGTGCTGCTTATTTTATTCTGGACGTGTCAGTTGCCAGAAGGAGAGGATCAATTGCGAATACTAGAAACATTTATTGTAGCTCTAATTGGAAGTACTATTTTTTATTTTATTAAGATTCCCCTTCCTTGGATGTTAGGCTCTTTGTCTGCTGTTTTGTTGTGGAACGGGTATACAAAACGCAAAATAATCTGGCCAAAAAGCATTTGGTACGCAGGTTTGATTGTAGTTGGATACACCATTGGCAGTACTTTTACTCAGGATACAGCGAGAATGATTTTGCTGCAATTGCCCATTATGGCGTTAGTCACGATGGTTACCATCTTTTTTAATTTACTGATGGGGTATCTAACCTATTGCAAAACAGATATTAGCTTGGCAAGTGGGCTCATGGGCAGCATACCGGGTGGCTTGTCACAAATTGTTGCATTATGCACAGAAATTGAAGATGCTGATTTGACAGTCGTAACCTTTATGCAGACTGCAAGAGCCCTCTCCGTTGTTTTTGTCGTTCCTTTTTTAGCTATTAACGGCCTGGGCGGTGGGATGAGCTTGCCCCCTAATACCGTGATTCCTATGCCGGATATTTCCTTGACCAATGGTTTGTTATTGCTGGTCATTCCGCTCTGCGGTTATCTGGCAAAACGGTTCCATTTACCTACGCCTTATCTTTTAGGACCCGTGATTGGCGCTGCCTGCCTTGGTCTGACGGGGGTTGCCATTCCACTGCTGCCAAGAACCTGGACGAATGTTGCTCAACTATGTATCGGTACTTATACCGGAGCACGGATGAACACAGAAGAACTGAAAAGCTGTAAGCAATTGGTGCCGTTTACCATCACCAGCCTAACGGGATTGTTATTGCTATCTTTAGGAATTGGCTGGCTGCTTAACCATTATTCTGACATACCCCTCATTACGGCCTTCCTAAGTACAGCACCCGGAGGAATTGCGGAAATGAGCCTGACAGCAATACAAGTGCATGCTGACTTATCAATTATTGTTGCTTATCAATTATTTCGTTTGCTGTTTATTTTACTCATTGTACCGCCAGTGCTCAAATGGTGGTTAATGCGGGAAAAAGTTAAAGAAAAACTTATATAAAGAGAAATTAAAAATCAAGGAGAGATTGGCAATGCGCCTGTCTCTCCTTGATTTTTAACGAAGGGGAATGATAAGGAAATCTTATGTTTTATTTAAATATAAAACATAGCAATATTTAAAGGGAATTAAAAAAAAGATTGTTTATAATGGTCAAATAATATATGGGGCAAGACATTACAAGTGCTGATTTAACTATGGGGAGGAGAAGAAAGTATTAATGAAAACAAAGATGTCTATTGTTGTTGTCATCCAATGTTTGTTCATTGCATTCGTGGTACCTGTGTATGCTCAAAGCAGCTTTATACCAATCACTTCCAGCCAGTCTGCGGTACTCTATCTCGATAATACAAGAATAACAAAATACGTTACTAGCAGGCTGATTGATGGCTGGGTGAAGAAAATTATGACGGAACAAGATAAAAAAAACATGATAGAGCAAGCTAAAAAATTACAAAAGAAACGTAAAGCATCTAAAGCCGAAAAAGAAAAAGCGGAGCTATTGAAAAAAACCTCTTACCAATTACTGCATGAGCAATTTGATCCGATCAATTTCAAATACAAAGTTCTGGAGGTATACTCCTACGATGCCAAAGGACAACTGCTGGCCAATAATTTAGGCCAGCCTTATTGGCTTACGATTCCTGTTGATTCAATGGAAGAAAAAACAATGATAAGTATGAACGATTATATTCAAAATCATGTAGATCAAGTACTAATGAAATAAGTTTATAGCTAGAAGCTGGTGGTGTGAGTGGCTTTAGCAAGCTTAGCTTTAATAAGTTGAGTTATAATTGAGAGCTTTGTTTGGCATTATTTGCGATTAGTATGGCAGGAATTTTCGATTTCATGTTAAATGTGAAATAGGTATGACCATTACTTAGCAGAGACGAGGGAGTGATGCCAAAATGGAACAATGGCTTTCCTATATTCAAAGGATCCGGGCGCTGGCGCAGAATGGTTTAGCCTATTCACCTAATAAATATGATATTGATCGCTATGAGGAACTGCAGCAGCTTAGTGAGGCAATGCTTGCCGATTTGACCGGAATTAGTGTAGAACGCATTGCGGATATTTTTAAAGATGAAAAGGGGTACGCCACTCCCAAAGTGGATGTGCGAGGTGTAATTTTTAAAGATAACGGAATTCTTATGGTACGGGAAAAAATTGATGATTGCTGGTCTTTGCCAGGCGGCTGGGCTGATATAGGCTTTACGCCAGGCGAAATTGCTGTTAAAGAAGTAAGAGAAGAGTCTGGCTTTGTAGTAGAACCAGTCAAATTATTAGCAGTTCTTGATAAAAGGTGTCATGATCATCCACCAGCACTGGAATATACTTATAAGATATTTATATTATGCAATATTATCGGTGGAGGGGCAGCGCCAGGTATGGAAACGAGTGATGTGGCGTTCTTTGAACGGGATAAACTGCCTACGCTTTCCCGTGAGCGTAATACAAATGAACAGGTTAGGATGCTGTTTGCATTTTTAGATGATAAGGATAAGGCAGCAATTTTTGATTAAATTTTTCAGTATTAATTATTACAAGTATGTTTCTTTGGTATAAATAGTATTTGTTAATTATGGTATAATAGCAAGGATAACACAAAAGTGAGGGATTAGTAGTGAAAAAGGCAATCATTGAAATGGATAAGGGTAACATCGTAATTGAATTGTTTGACAAGGAAGCACCAAATACGGTAGCAAATTTTGAAAAATTGATTACCAAAGGTTTTTACGATGGACTTTCATTCCACAGGGTTATTAAAGGGTTTGTGGCACAAGGCGGCTGCCCATATGGCACCGGTACCGGCGGTCCTGGTTATCAAATTGACTGTGAAACAAAGGGCAACCCGCATAAGAATGAGCGTGGTGCATTATCCATGGCTCATGCCGGCCCCAATACGGGAGGCAGCCAGTTTTTTATCGTCTATGAAGATCAGCCTCATCTGGATGGTGTCCACACTGTTTTCGGCAAAGTGATTGAAGGCATGGATGTTGTGGATCAAATCCGTCAAGGCGATAAAATGAAAAAGGTTACAATAGCGTCATAAATAGAAAAGTCCCCTTTGCTGCAGCTGGTCATGCGGCAAAGGGGGATTTTTTTATTATCGTCATAATTCTGTCATATATTTTCGCTATAATAAGAACAACAGATCGATATAGCGTTTGGTAAATCCTCTTCTACGCAACGCTAAAGCTATATCGGTCTTTTATATAGATCTCGCCGATTATTGTTTGTTAGTAAGGAGATGATACTATAATGTTTGGACATTGGCTATCCAATCTATTTTATTTCATATTGATCGCGGGATTTCTGTTATATTCATATCGCGTTAACAAATTGCTAGATGAATAGCGAAAAGTCTTTGCCGTAAGCTGGGCTTTTGTTTATGATTCGATAAATAAGTAATTAGAGAATTAAATAAAGAATATGAATTAAGTTTCAAAGCGTAACTTTTAGATCTTCTATTCAGAGAGGTATTTTCATGTTGAAAAGCCTCTCTGTAATAAAAGATCTTTTTTTCGTATTTCAGAAGGTGAAATTTGCTTGTATTTTTTAAAGAGACGACAAAAGTAATTACTATCGTTAAAACCCACAGCCATAGCAATTTCACTAATATTAAAATTGCTTTCCTTCAGTAGAATAATTGCCTGCGTAATTCGCAGATGATTTATATATTCATTAGGGGGCTTGCCGGTGATTTTCTTGAAGGAGCGGCAAAAATGATGGGCTTTATTGCTCTGTTGCCATTACTCTTACTGTTCATATTTACTAAGAATATTACTGTAGCCACTTTTTTACTGATACCAATAGGGTTCGCCCTGTTTGCTTCTACTAGTCCTATGGTTGTGTTGGGACAAAAGTATTTGCCGAACCGTATGGGATTAGCATCAGGAGTTACGCTGGGTCTAGCGATAAGCGTTGGTGGTATAACCACGCCCTTATTGGGCTGGTTTGCCGATCATTATGGCTTACAGTTAGCCTTTAATTCCCTTGCGATTTTGCCTCTATTAGCCCTGGCCATAGCTTTTACGCTGCCGGATCCAATCACAACCGAACAGCCTGCAGGTGCTCTGCAGGCAGAAGGAAATTAAATAGCAGCTGATGTACGACGCGGTCTCTAAGTGATCATTACTGTAGATTAAGCAAGGTACTTCATAAAAAACGAGAGGTTTATTTACTCTCGTTTTTTATATTTTATTTAAATGTAAAAAATGACTGACTAGTCATAATTTTGTCACATTTACAGAATATAATTAAGATAGTAAATAAAGGAGGTATTCAATTATGAATAAATTAGTTAAAAAGGGAATCATTTTCTCCATGTTAGGTATCATGCAATTAGGAATCGGTGCATCTGTGATAGAAGCTTCACCAAGGCATAATGATCAAAGATATGAAAATCACAGGAATGATCGAGACCGAGATCATCGTATACAGGAAGAAAGAGATCGCCATGAAAGAGAAATGCAGCGCCGTGAGCACGAAGAAGAACGGGAATGGAAAGAACGCCAAGACCGCGAAAGAGCTCATCATGAAGAAGTAATGAGAACTATTGGGGGATTAGCATTACTGTATATCTTAACAAATAACTAAGGTATCGCCTCCTAGAATGTGCCTCCTTCATGAATAAGATTTCTACTTAAATATTGGATTGTAGGAAGTTAAATTATATAAGACCTTTTTAGTCACTCTTTTGAGTGACTTTTTATTTGCTCCCAATATGGTTTTAGTATGGCATAAGACCATAGTGGCATTTTGCTATTGTCATTTATCTACATGAAGAAACCAGAATTGCAGGAATTTGCATTTCAGTGGTAAATAGAGAATGAATAGTAAATTTATTTTTAGCAAGAATAGCAATATGCGTGATTTCACATGATAATAAGGAGGATATAAGTATGTCTTTATCACTGCGTATAATTTTTGATTTTTCGTGTCCCTATTGTTATATTGCCTGGGGCTTTGTACAAAAATTAAAGGCAAAGATGCCTCTTACCGTTGAATGGGTGGGCTGGGAAATCCATCCTGATCTTCCGCGGGATGGAGGAGCCATTCAGGAGATCGTACCGGATATCCAGATAGATGAACATCGTCAGGAACTGAATGCTCTTGGTGCACCTGTAGGGCTTTTTCCTGGCAATAAATTATTTGTCCCCAATACACGCCTGGCTTTGCAGGGACTAGAATTTTCTCGTGATCACGATAGGATGCAGGAATGGGTGGCTGCCGTTTATCAGGCAAGCTTTGTACTGGATAAGAATATTGGTGATATGAATGTTTTAGTAGAGATTGCGGGACAGCTTGGCTTGGATACAGCAGCGTTTCAGCAAGCGTTAGCAAGTGACCGCTATCTTGAAAGGCTAAAAATGCATGATCAGGAGTGCATGGAAAAACAGGTGGAATGGGTTCCTACTATTTATGTTGGCGAGGAAAAAGTATTAGAAGGTGCTTTGACATTTGATGTTTTTGAAAAGACTCTGGCAGCACTGGAGCCAGTAAGGTAGCTATGAAAAGGAATTGACGTCTGATCAAGGTACTTGTTATAATATAGTATATTAAGTTTATAAATTGGGGCGATGGGGTTCGCCATGAAATCTGCTTACGCAGTAATGACTCCTACCAGCATACTGGTAGGAGTCTGTTTTTTTAAAGTGGAATTTTTTATGGCAGGATGATGGTGGAAGAATATTAAGTAACGAAAAGTGGATATTATGGATAGAAAGAGGAGTGAAGAACATGGAAAAGCCAGTACCTAAAATTACGAGTAGAGCAAAACGATTGCGAATATACATTGGGGAATCCGATCACTGGAAACAGCGCTCGTTGTATCAGGCGATTGTTCAAAAAGCTAAGGAATTAGATATGGCAGGAGCTACGGTCTTTCGCGGCCTTATGGGCTACGGAGCCAACAATCGTATTCATACGGCGACAATCGTAGATCTATCCAGCGATTTACCTATTCTTGTTGAAATCATTGATAGTGAAGAATATATTAAAAAACTATTACCCTACCTGGATGAGATGCTAGGGGGAGGTATGATTACTATAGATGATATTGAAGTCATTAAATACGGAAGCAAGCCGCCTAAATAAATAGGATAAATGATATTGAGGTGAATGAAAGATGCTGAACATATTGGTGGTAGCGGCTGGCGGCAGTATTGGAGCAGTGTCCCGGTATCTTGTTTCCACTTGGGCTGCTGAACGATTTGGGGCTAGTTTCCCCCATGGAACACTCATTGTCAATGTGGTAGGGTGCTTCATTATTGGTATATTTATGACGATGACAACGGAACGTTTTATTATAAATCCATACTGGCGACTGCTGATTACTGTGGGTTTCGTCGGTGGACTGACAACTTTCTCGTCGTTTAGTTATGAAACATTTCGTTTGCTGGAAGATGCCGATATGATGATGGCGTTCTATAACATTGCACTAAATCTTGCCCTCGGATTTTTTGCCACATGGCTGGGGATTGGAGCTGCAAGGCTGGTGTAAGATCTTTTATAAATAGGAAAAGCGCCCTGGAAGGCGCTTTTCCTATTTATAATTCGGTGATAGTCAGTCTGCTGCTAAGAGGAGCGTGGTTGTTGTTTTCTTAAAGTTGTTTACCGTATTTCTATCTAAGTTTGCATCGGTTATTATATAGTCGATTTTGCTTAAGGGTGCGATGCTTATGGTAACATCTCTATGGAACTTACTGCTGTCTGCTGCCACAAACAGTTCTTTGGATCGTCCGATAATTATTTTTCTCGTAACTGCTTCTTGCATATGAAAGTCGGAGATACCATTTTCCAGCGTGATGCCCCCGGCACAAATAAAACTCTTTTGGATGTTTAGTTCAGAAAAATTAAAAATATAATCATAGGTAACGACAGAACGTTCATTATGTCTGATCTTGCCGCCAATGATAATAATCTCAAAATCAGTATTCATTAGCTCATTTACAACAGGAATGGAGTTAGTGATGATCGTGAGATTTTTTTTATTCGTTAGGTACTTTGCAATATGATACGTTGTGGAGCCGCTGTCAATAAAAATACAATCACCGTCATGAATGAATTCACTGCATTTTCTCCCGATGGCTTCTTTTTGTAAGAGTCTATGAACCATTCTGTTTTCCATCGTAGGCTCACTAAAGGATATATCTTTAATTTTGGCACCGCCATACACCTTTTGAATACTGCCTTGCTTCTCTAAAATAGCTAAATCTCTTCGTACTGTTTCGATTGAGATGTTAAATGCCGTCATAAATTCAGCAATGGTAATAACATCCTTTGCGGCTAACATGTCTAATATTTTTTTGTGCCTTTCACTCGGTAACATACAATCATCCTATCAAAATACATATTTTTATTACACCATAGAAAGAGTTTATCGTAAAAAATGACAATATTCAAGGAATATTAAGGAATAAATTAATAAATGTGGCTTTTCAAATGAAAACATTGTCATAGTTATGTCTTGATATGATAATAAAATAGTAATAATATGGTCGAATGTGACGATGGATTAACCAAATCTTAACGGTGTCGTAACATTAGTTTGCCTAAAGGTATGTATACTAAAAGAGTAATAACGATATTGTAAAAGATCGTAGAGGGGGTGAATCGGTTGCTGGAATTAAAAAATATAAGAAAACAATTTGATAAAAAAATGGTGTTAGATGGGATTAACCTCGAAATACAAAATGGTGAGATTGTTTCCATGTTAGGACCTAGTGGCAGCGGTAAAACGACACTGCTGAATATCATATTAGGTTTAACGCCCATGGATAGTGGAACCATTCTTTTCAAGGGCGTAGATATCAGTAACGTATCAATGAAGGATCGCGGCTTCAATATTGTTTTTCAGGATTATGCACTGTTCCCCAATCTGAATGCTTATAAAAATATCATATATGGCCTCCAAAATAAACCTGATTTAGTAAGTAAAGAAGAACTTGAGGGACTTATTGATTTTTTAGAGTTAAGGCCTCACTTATTAAAACGAATTGATCAGCTTTCAGGGGGACAAAAGCAGAGAGTTGCCCTAGCTAGGACTTTGGCTACCAAACCTAAAATACTTCTCTTAGATGAGCCTTTAAGTGCTCTTGACGGCGTCATCAAGGAAACAATCAAATCTAGAATTAAAGCAATTACAAAGGAGTACAAGCTAACTACAATTATCGTAACTCATGATCCCGAAGAAGCCTTAACGATGTCTGATAAAGTATTAATTATTGATAAGGGTATTGTTTCACAATATGGTACACCCCAACAAGTGATCCATGAACCTAACAATCATTTTGTGGAGGAATTCATCTTGCGTCAGCTTAAAATCAAAAGGGATAATATTTATAATTTATTTAAAGAGTGCCATGCGTAAAAGAAAACCAGAAACACAAATAATTTTCCTTGCAGTTGCGCTATTTTTTACGGTTTTTCTTATTACTCCTTTATTGTTGCTGCTGGCCAATTCATTTAAAACGGGACAGGGTTTAGGCTTTACTAATTATATTGCTGTAATTTCTGATAAAGATATTTTAATAGCCATAAGAAATAGTCTGTACGTTTCCTTTCTTGCTGGGATCATAACAACCGTTTTGGCTTTTATTCTAGCTTATGCAGTCAATTGCACAGAAACCTATAGACCGCTAAAAGTGATAGTGAAAGTTGGCATTTACATACCCATGCTGTTACCTACCATTACCTATGGTTTTGCCATTATATATTCTTTTGGCAAGCAAGGACTATTGACCAAGTTTTTTGGCAAGGAGTTATTTGAAATCTATGGCTTTAATGGTCTTTTAGTCGGCTATGTGATTTATACCTTACCTTCCGCTTTTCTGCTTCTAAACAACTCTTTTGGCTATATTGACAAGAAATTCATGATTGTTTCCACCTTGATGGGTGACGGTTTTTTCAGGAATTTTAAGAATACCATTCTCCGCCCATTGATTGGCACCTTAGGAGGCGCTTTTGTCCTAGCTTTTATTTTGAGTTTCACAGATTTCGGTATCCCTGCGTCGGTTGGTGGGACATATAACGTCGTGGCAACGCAGTTATATCAAGTAATGCTAGGGTCGATACCAAACTTTAATAGTGGTTCTGTAATCGCTATACTGATGCTGATTCCTGCTATCTTTGGTGTTCTATTTTTGAATTATCTCGAGAAATTTAATTTCCATTATGATACTTTTACCGTAACTGAGTTACCTAAAAACAAATGGCGCGATATATGTTTTGCCGTTCTATCCATTATTACCGTAGCAGGTATCGTATCCATATTTTTAGTCATGTTTATAACACCATTTACTGCGGATTTTCCCTATGACATGAGCTTTACCACAAAATTCTTTCAGAAGGCTCTTTTCTCAAGAGCGATAGTAGATGTCTATGAGAATTCGATTTTTGTGGCGATTATTTCTGCCCTGCTGGGAACACTGATTTCCTATAGTGCAGCTATTATAAATGTTCGGGCAATCCTGGGGAAAAGGTTGAAAATAGGTATTGATGTTTTCTCGATGATAACGAATACTGTGCCAGGAATGGTTTTAGGACTAGCCTATTTACTACTTTTTAATGGCAGCGACTTAAAAGGAACATTTAGCATTATTATGATTTGCAATGTGGTACATTTCTTTACAACCCCTTATCTTATGGCCAAAAACTCTCTTGCTAAATTGAATCCGGCATGGGAGACAACAGGGGAGCTAATGGGAGATACTTGGCTTAAGACAATTGTCAGAGTCATTATTCCTAACTCTATACACACCATAGTGGAAATGTTCGGCTACTATTTTATCAATGCAATGGTTACTATTAGCGCGATTATTTTCCTGGTAACGGCAAGAACTTCTGTAGTAACCAGCAAATTAAAAGAACTTCAGCATTTTGCCAATTTTAACGAGATTTTTGTCTTATCCATATTGATCTTTGTTACCAACATCAGTATCAAAATTTGTTGTGAGCTTGTAAATAAAAGATTATCATCCACTCGCTAAGCGTGGCTGAAAAGATAGAGACGATAGAAGATGCAAAGTGTAAAGAGACGCCTCCATGGGATGAAAATTATAAAATTAAGGGAGAGATACTATTATGAAAAAAACGGTAAAAAACCTAGTACTTTGTTGTTTGTTATTTTCTCTGATCATTGGTGTGGCAGGATGTGCCAGCAGTACTGATACCGCTGGTAAAAGCGCACAAAAAGTTGTGATTTATACCAATGCGGATAAGGAAGCAGTGGATGCTATGCAAAATAGTCTGAATGCGGCTGGCTATGAAGGGAAATACGTGCTGCAAACCCTGGGAACTTCTGAACTTGGCGGCAAGCTCTTAGCTGAAGGCGACAAAATTGAGGCCAACTTAGTAACTATGAGTTCTTATTTTATCGATAGTGCCCAGCAAAAAAATCATATGTTTGCAGATTTAAATTTTACCACTAACGCATTGGCAAAGTATCCAGCCTATTATACTCCTATCCTAGCGAATACCGGTGCTATATTTGTGAATACACAGGTTATTAAAGAGAAGAATTTACCGATGCCAAAATCGGTTAAGGATTTAACGAAGGATGAATATAAAGGCTTAGTTTCGATTCCTAATATTATGAATTCCTCAACGGCGTGGCTGTTGCTGCAGTCCATTATTAGTGAGTATGGAGAAACAGAAGGCAAAGTGGTACTGCATAAGCTGATTGAGAATTGTGGCCCGCATATTGAAACTTCTGGCTCAGGTCCCATTAAGAAAGTCAGAGTGGGAGAAGTGGCTGCAGGGTTTGGACTGCGTCATCAAGCGGTAGCAGATAAGGCTGCTGGCAAAGCAATCGATTATATTGACCCCGTGGAAGGGAATTACTCTCTGACAGAATCCATTGCCGTGGTTAATAAAGCAGATACAGCGACTACGCAGCTTGCGATGGAAATGGCAAAAGTCATCATTACACAGGCAAGGGCAGCGTTGATTAAGGATTATCCTGTAGCTCTATATCAAGGTGAAACGGTAACGGATTTAAACAAACCTGGCAACCCTAAAGTATTTGCACAACCCTTGACCGTAGAACTTCTTGAAAAACATCAGGAATTTTTCAAAGCAGCAAAATAATTCAATGAAATGGAAGGGACCAGTAATATGAATCAATATAAACTTTTAACCCCAGGACCGTTGACGACGACCCGTGGGGTGAAAGAGGAAATGCTCTGGGATCGCTGCACTTGGGATGATGAATATAAACAGATAACACAAAAGATACGAGGGCAGCTGCTGGCAATAGCAGCTGCATCTCCAAATATATACACCGCCGTGCTGCTGCAGGGCAGCGGCAGCTTTGGTGTGGAAGCTGTACTTACTACGACTATCAAACAAACCGATAAATGCCTCATCATTACAAACGGAGCATATGGTGAGCGTATTGTCACAATGGCAGACTACATTGGCATTGATTATGTTGTGCACCGTGTTCCTTATCATAACATTCCAGATGTCCAGGCAATAAAAACCATACTGACCAGAGATCAGTCCATTACCCATATCGCAATGGTGCATTGTGAAACGACAACGGGTATTTTAAATCCCTTGGCAGACATTGCTGCTATTTCTAAAGAATATGGAAAAATCTTGATCGTGGATGCCATGAGCAGCTTCGGGGGGCTGGAGATCCCCATGCAGGAAATGGGTATTGATTATCTGATCAGCAGTGCGAATAAATGCATTCAAGGAGTACCTGGCTTTTGTTTTGTCTTGGCGAAAATTGAGAAATTAGCGGCTTGTCAGGGGAATGCCCGCAGCTTATCCTTTGATTTGTACGACCAATGGCAGTATATGGATCAGGATGGCAAGTGGCGATATACATCACCGACTCATGCGGTTGCAGCATTTTCTAAGGCTCTTGATGAACTCAGCCTTGAGGGGGGGGTTCCTGCCAGGTATAAACGTTACCGGACAAATAATAGCCTGCTGCGGAAAAAACTTAGTGATTTAGGTATTAATGCCTATATAATAAAAGAATTTCAAGCTCCCATCATCACTACATTTCTGTTCCCCCTGGAAAATTTTGATTTTAATCACTTTTATCATTACGTCAGACAAAGAGGCTTTGTGATATACCCTGGTAAACTAACCGATATAAATACCTTCCGCATTGGTAATATCGGTGAGATATATGAAGAAGATATTCTGCAATTAAGTCATATTATTGAAGAATATATGAAAGGACAGAAAAAATGAACATAGTGGAAGGTGTAATATTGGACTGGGCGGGAACTACCGTTGACTTTGGCTGCTTCGCCCCTGTACATGTTTTTCTGCAGATCTTTAAGGATGCGGGTGTAGCGGTAACTATAGAAGAAGCAAGAGCTCCTATGGGCATGCTCAAAAAAGACCATATTCGGACTATGCTCCACATGCCAAGAATTAAAGACATCTGGTCAGAAAAATATAATAGACAATGGAATGAAAAGGATGTAGAGGCTTTATATGCAAGCTTTGAACCTTTGCTTTTGAGCTCACTTACAGAGTATACCCAGCTATTGCCTGAAGTCATTGAAACCGTTCAAGAATTAAGAGCAGCAGGACTAAAAATTGGATCAACAACAGGATATACCGACGCCATGATGAAAATTGTTACTGAAGGCGCTAAGGCAAAGGGGTATGAACCGGATTATTGGATCACACCGGATGCTACGAATTCCTGCGGAAGACCATATCCCTATATGATCTTTAGAAATATGGAGGCATTGAAGCTTACGGCACCCTGGAAAGTGGTGAAGGTAGGCGATACAGCCTCGGATATAAATGAGGGATTACACGCTGGAGTTTGGTCGGTTGGTGTGGTGGTTGGCAGTTCAGAGATGGGAATGAGTTATGACGAATTTGCGAAATGCTCAGAGACGGAAAAGTTGCAGGCTATTCAACGTACAGAACAAGCCTTTTTAGCACATGGTGCGGATTTTACGATAAAGACGATGAAAGAACTTCCTCAGTTAATTAGTAGAATCAATACGCTTTTAGCACAAGGAAAAAGACCTAATGCAAGATGAAGCTAAATTAAATCGTGAAGGAGATATAAACTGTAGCGAGCAAAGAACAGCATGGATGAAGACCCTTGATGTACCAAGTATAAATGTATTAACAGCAGACGAAGATGTCTTTATGAAGCAATCGATGTCAACCCCATGTATGAATGTGATTGTGGATGCTGAGGGGTGTTATATCACTGATAAAAGCGGCAAGACCTACCTTGATTTTCATGGGAATAGTGTCCATCAGATCGGTTACAAGAATCCCTATGTAATCGCAGCGATCAAACAGCAGCTGGAAGAATTACCGTTCATACCACGCAGATACACAGCGGATATCGTCATCAAAGCAGCAAGAGCATTAATTGATAAAACCACATCAAAAGACTTTAAGGTTTTGTTCACGCCATCAGGCAGTGCAGCTATAGGAATTGCTCTTAAGATTGCTCGTAAAGTTACAGGCAGGCATAAGGTAATATCCCTATGGGAATCGTTCCACGGAGCAGGGTTGGATGCAATTTCCGTGGGCGGCGAATATGTTTTTGGCAAGGATATGGGCCCGCTTATGCCCGGCAGTATAAAAGCAATACCTTATAATGGATATCGCAATCTGATAAATAGCACCTCTGAACAAGAGATTGCGAAGTTTTGTTTGGATTATATAGAATATATCCTTCTGAACGAAGGAGATATTGGGGCTATAGTATTAGAACCCATACGAGCTACCGATACTCATATTCCGCCCAAAATTTATTTTCAACGGTTGCGGGAAATTTGTGATCAACAGGGTATCTTGTTGATTTTCGATGAAATTCCCACGGCTCTTGGCAGAAGCGGCGAGTTTTATGTACATCAAACCTTCGGCATCGAACCAGATATCCTTGTCCTTGGTAAAGGACTTGGCGGCGGCGTCATACCTCAGGCAGCTGTCCTGACTAAATCTAAATATGACTGCGCTCAGGATATCTCCCTGGGGCATTATACTCATGAAAAGCCAGCAGCGGGCTGTGCAGCTATTTGTGCTGCGATAAAGTATATTGATGAGTTCAAACTTCTTGAGAATTGCCGAATGCAATCCGTCTTTGCTGCAGAGTGCTCAACAACTCTTTATAACAAATATGAATGTATTGGTGATTTTCGTATAATGGGTCTATTGTTGTCTTTTGAACTTGTTTCTGATAGAGCATCAAAACGGAAAAATGAAAAACTTGCTGAAAAGGTGCTCTACTATTGCCTGGAACATGGATTATCTTTTAAGTTATCAGCGGGAAATTGTATTACCTGGCATCCTCCTCTCATTGTTACTAAAGAACAAATCACCTTTGCCTTTCAGATATTGGATGAGGCAATTCAAAATAGCTGATTATAAAAGAAGCAGTTCGTGCCACTTTCATGTGAGGCGAACTGCTTCTTACTGTAAGGAATGGCTCGGTGGTTTTTGTCTGGGGTAGATTTTTTTATTATTTTATATAGTAATTCTCACTGGGGTACTTTATGATTAATGAAATAGCTGCGTTACTTTTTTAAATTTGCAGCGTTATTATATACAAGTCAGATCTTTTTCTGATGAGAAGGTGGTGAGCGCGACGGCGACAGAGGAAACTATATTAATTACGAAAGCGAAAGACGGAGATCGTGAGGCACTTAATACATTAATTTCATGCTATTGGCAGCCAATTTACCGGCTTATTTATAGCAAGCTTGGTAATGAAGATGACGCCAAGGAACTAACACAGGATACTTTTATGAAGGCGTTTCGTTCACTGCCACAATATAAGATTCTAGATGTTCCCTTTAAAAGCTATTTGGGGCGCATTGCCATAAACTCGGTAACTGATTTTTGGCGCAAGAACGGACGCACAACGCAGAGTGTCAATATTGATGACTATCATGGAGCGATTCTTGATAGAAGAGAAAATCCGGAGGAATATACTCTGCGTCTTGAGGGGCAAGAACAAATTGCCAATTTGATAGAACGTTTACCGGAGGAGCAGCGGCAGGTAGTAAAGTTAAGAGTTATTCTGGGAATTTCGATTCGTGATGCTGCCCAGCAGCTCCATAAGACGGAACCAGCCATTAAGATGCTTCAACAGCGAGCTTTGCAGAGTTTGCGTAAGATGTGCCTGGAGGCAGACATACTGAGATGAGGAGGTGGAGCAGATGGCAAAGGAGCAGCAATACAATCAGGCGGATGAACTTTCACGATGTTTAGATGGTTTGAATGAAGGTGAGCATCCTAGGATCCAGGATGGAGAAATAAAAGAATGGGTTGAAATGGCTGATTTAGTTAAGCAGTCTTTTAGCCGGGACGAGTTGCCAAAAGCACTAATCGCTGAAATGGCTACTACATTATCGGCTGAACTTAAAGCAAAAAAGCAAAAACCGCATAGACATTGGCTGTATGGCAGTCTTGCCGGAGCAGCTGCTGCGGTAGTCATTGCTGCATTTGGGCAGCTTCTGCTGCCACAGGCAGCTGACAATAGGATTGCCCAGGGAATAAACGAGACAAGAGAGCAGCAACCAATGATAGCGGCGGCTGATCAATCAGGTGATCCTAGGAATGCAGCATCACCTGATGCGGTGATTCCACAGCAGAATCAAATCGATAAAAGTGCAGAAGCACCGGCACCTCCATTGCCAAATGAGAAATCTGCTGATTCTGTTTCTAAAGTACTTACAGACATTTTACATGGGTCAGAAGTGCCTGACATAGAACAATCGTCCAATCAAGTGGCAATACTGCAGCAAGAAGTGCCTAACGATAGTAAAATGCAAAAGAGTGCAGCCATGAAGGATACGGAGAGCAAATCCTTACGGAAAAATAAAATCATGCAGTCCGGACGTAAGATGACCATGATGATGGTCCTGGCAAATCAGACAGCACAGTCTACAAAGATTGATGATGTCAATGGGGTTATACAGCAGGTCTATGATCTAGGTCATCATGATGAGATCACTATTACTCAGAAAATGCTTGATGAAAGCGGGACAAAGGCTGATGCTCAGCAGAATCAAATGCAGGCCATGGAGAAGAGTGTTCCAATACAGCCTTTTACTGAAGATAGTAAAGAAAATAATCACAATAGCATAACGGTGAAAGTTGATAATTTCAATATCACAATTGAAGGTGAAAAAACAACAGCAGAGTTGCAAAAAATAGCAAAATCTCTGACGGCAAAGAAGTTAGAGCAGTAATTAAAAAATAGTAATACAATCCGTTACTTTTCGGATTGTATTACGTTTATAACTATGAAAGACTAAATATAACTTTTCTTATGTTGAGTTCAAAATAATTGGAGGGTTTTAATATGTTGAAAAAAATTGTTCTATTATTGGCAATGGGTTTGCTGCTAGCCGTCCCGGCTTTTGCAAATGAGGCTCCCAAAACAGTGGTACAAGTAACTGGCAATAGTCAAAAGGAAGTCATTCCCGATGTGGCTCGGATCAATCTCTCAATTAACACGGTGAATGCCAGTCTGGAGAAGGCCAAAAATGACAATACCGATATTGTAAATCAGGTCTTTGCAAATTTGAAAGCCCAGGGCGTAACCGATGAACAAATCAAAACGAATACATACCAGATTGATCCGGTTTATAACTATGAAAACAATAAATTGCCTAAGTTAGAAGGATATCGTGTTACTAACAGCCTGGAAATCCGTACTTCTATTGAGCAAGTGGGAATTTTAGTGAATGAAGTTACCAAAGCGGGTGCTAATGAGATCAACTCGATTCAGTTTGCAACGGCGAATGAAACAGACAGCAAAAATGAGGCATTAAAAGATGCTGTCCAGGATGCTTTGAAAAAAGCAGAAGTCATTGCTGCTTCCCTGAATAAACGGGTTGCTAACGTAACACTTGTGAATGAATCAGGTGTATTCTATCGTCCGGTTATGATGGAAAGCAGAATGTTAAAAGCGGATGCGGCTGCGCCGAATATTCCAGCTGGCAAAGTAACTGTAGGAGCGACCGTTCAGCTTACGGTTGAACTGGAATGATTGATTAGCTATTAAAGTTCCGGTATTTCGAAAGGTCGTTAAACTCATATAAGAGTTTTCAACGACCTTTCTTTTTTCTGTATGATAACATTAATTCTTTTTAGGTATACCGGTAAAAAAGGCTGCGATCATACCAATTGCTGCAGTGGCTGCACCCAGCAGGAAAACCTCAGGAAATGCTTGTCCTAAAGCCATTTTCTCAGCAATGTCAGCCGTATAGCCGCTTAACGTCAATGGTATGAGATAAGCCCCAATTCTCTGCTGAAGGAAAGCACCAAAAATAGTGGAGCCCAAAACTCCGCCCAAATAACGGATCATATTAAATAAGCCGGATGCCATACCCATCTGAGATTGAGGAACCACAGTAATTAAATTTGTGGTTAAGGGTGTGCTGGAAGCTCCAAGGCCAATACCGGTAGCGACCAGTGCAGCTGCTAACAGCCAGTAAGGACTTTGCAGAGTCAATTTGGAAAAGAGCCATATGCCGAGAATAAGAATTACCATACCAGAGACAATGAGCGGTTTAATTCTCGTTGGTGTTGCTAAATTACCCATGATGGGTGACATAATCATCATGGATATTGATAAAGGCAAGACTAAAATACCTGCATAGGTAGGCGAAAATTCATGTACCTGCTGCAAATACATAGGTATTAATAACATACAGCCAAACAATGCAGCACCCTGGAAAAAACCAACTGCTACAGTCGCTGCAAAGGAAGCGTTTTTGAATAATGCTAGAGAAATTAATGGCTGGCTTATCCTACTCTCGCGTCTAAATAGCATATAAGCAAAAAGAACAAAAATTCCAATCAATGATAAGGTTGCCATAGTGAGCCACTCACCAGTGGACCCAATGATAATTGCCAGCAATAGAGCAACCAGAGCTATAATTAAATAAAGGGCTCCTTGGTAGTCAAAAGTTTTGGTAGGATTCGTTTTCTTTGTCTGAGGTATATAGTTGCCGCCTAACAGTAATATGGCGGCGGCAAAAGGCAGATTGATGTAAAAGATACTATGCCAGCCAATATGGTCAGTTAAGAATCCCCCCAGAGTTGGGCCGATGAGACTTCCTGTTGATGAAATCATACCCCACCAGCCAAGAACCGCACTGCGTCGATTTGGTTCAAAAGGAGTGATGGCAAGCACCATAGAATTTGTCATAATAGCAGCTGCCCCTAAGGCTTGTATGGCTCTGGAAGCTAATAAAATCCAGAAGCTGCCTGCTATGGAGCAGGAAAGAGATCCCATGGCAAAAATAAATACGCCCAGCAAAAATATTCGCTTGGCACTATAGATGTCCCCAAGGCTGCCAAAGATAGACATTGAAATTGCATAGGGCAGCATATAACCGGTGTATAACCAAGTGGAACTCTGGATATCGATTCCAAATTCTTTCATTAGTGTAGGTAAGGCTACATTGACCATACTGGAATTCAGTATGGAAAAGAATGTGCCGATAAAGACTAGAGCCAAAAATAAAGGCATTGCACAAACCAGCTCCAATAAACAAGTATTATAAAGTTTAATTTGTACAAAAACTAAAGACATAATACCCAAAAAAGATATAGGAGATTGTTGCCATAAAAGAATGTCTTACGTAAATCAAAGGAAAAATAAACTTTTGGTAGAAGACATACAGGCAAGTAATATGTGAGTATTATAATAGTTTGAATAAAAAATAATTATAATAATAAAGGAGCGCTGACGGTATGCGAAAAATAGTTGTTATATTGATATTACTTTGTCTGGTATCCCTAACTGCTTCCATAGTAAGCGCGAAACCAGCACCGAATCTAACAAGCGTTCAAATTACATATGTTGGTTCTGATAATACGAGCTGGATACCCGTTAGCCAGATTCCCACCACTACACTGTATGGACAAAAATTTTATATTGCTGTGCAATTTATTGGCTATCCTAACCCCCAACGTATTTTCTTTTATCAAAATGGCAGCTTAATACCTGTCGATCAAGTAAAAGAGGCTTTTAGCAGAGAAGGTATTGGTAACCCTCATACGGGATGGGTATATCAATTTGCAATGCCTATTTCCTATGGAAATGGTATCATTACAGTACAAGCTGATGGCATAAAAAGCGGCACCTATTACAGTACCATATATGGTGTTAAATCAGTATATCAGCCATAGAAAAATTTGCTTTTAAAAAGGTTTTAAATAGATTGTCAGGCTGCATACTATTATATAGAATCACCTATGCTCGTTGTGAATTATTCTTTTAAGAGCATTGGCATAATAGTGGATTTATAATAGTCTCAATCATAATAAAATTTCTGCCGGAAAAAACCTTGGCAGAAATTTGTATTTTAGTGGAAAATATAAGAATAGCAAAATAGTTTTAGATTTATACTAAAGGTGAGTTTAATTTGGCTGAAAAAAGGAGTAAAGAGCAATGAGTATTTATGAGTTCAGGCTAACGTCCATTGACGGCAAAGAAATATCGCTAACTAACTACAAGGGAAAAGTCCTTCTCATCGTGAATACTGCGAGCAAATGTGGATTTACCCCACAATATGGGGAACTACAAGAACTATATAAGATATACCGAGATCAAGGTCTGGAGATATTAGGCTTTCCCAGTAACCAATTTGCCGAACAGGAACCAGGGAGTAATGCAGAAGTACAAAATTTCTGCCAAATTAATTATGGTGTAACATTTCCCCTGTTTGCCAAAATAGATGTTCGGGGAAGTGAAGCCCATCCTTTATTCCAATATTTGACGAAGGAGGCACCATTCCAGGGGTTGGATCTAAATCATCCCATTGGTGAAAAATTGCAGGGTGTATTAGAGGAAAAATTTCCTGAATTTTTAAAAGGAAATGATATCAAGTGGAATTTTACTAAATTCCTAGTTGACCGCCAGGGAAATGTTAAGGGGCGGTATGAGCCAACTGCTACACCTTTGGGTATGCGGAAAGATATTGAGCGGTTATTAAAATAGTCGGATAGAAAAGCAACAATCTATAAGCAAGAAAAAAGGGAGGAATACATTATGACTGTTAATGATACTTTAAAAACAATTAAAACCAGAAGAAGTATAAGAAGCTTTAAAGATGAACAGATAAAAGACGATGAATTGCAAACTGTATTAGAAGCGGGAATGTGTGCTCCAAGCGCGGGAAATCAACAGGCATGGCATTTTACGGTTATCCAGAACAAAGAACTGCTTGATTGGTTAAACCATACTGCTAAAGAAAAGGCAAAACAACTTGATAATGAACATATACGCAAAATAGCAGAAAATGAAAAATTTAATATTTTTCATGGCGCACCAACATGTATCCTTGTTTCGGGTAATGAGCAGGCAATGGCCATTGAGTCGGATTGTGCCGCTGCTAACCAGAACATGCTGCTGGCCGCAGAAGCGATTGGTTTGGGAGCATGCTGGATCAATCTGGTCTTATTTGCCTTTCAGTCACCGAATGGCAAAGACTATTGTAAAGAACTGGGTATACCAGATGGATATAAACCATATTGTTCCACTATTCTTGGCTACAAAAATATAGAAGCCGTTAATGCTCCAGCCAGGAAGGAAAATCTCGCAAATTATATTAAATAACTCAACTTCATGATTCGTTATAGAATACAAAAAGCCCTTGTTGCTTTCAATTTGGAAAGAACAAGGGCTTTTCATATAATGTTAGGTTGGAAGAAGCGTTACATCATCTTATTAGTAGGTTGTTTTGGTGTCGGATTCTGAAACTTATGATAAAATATTTGCAGTTTATCCATGAAGATATACATTTGCGGTACGACTACCAGGGTAAGAATCGTTGAAGTGATTAGGCCGCCTACAACGACAACACCCATGGAAGAACGCAGCTCTGCACCGGTTCCCCAGCCGAATGCTACGGGCAGCATACCGAGAATCATTGCAGCAGTTGTCATAAGGATAGGACGCAGACGTACCGTGCCTGCTTCTAGTAATGCATTTTCGCGGGAGAGGCCATCCCGTTCTCTTAACGTGTTGGTATAGTCAACTAACAATATGGCATTCTTGGCCACTAAACCCATTAACATGATAATCCCGATGGCACTCATAATATTAATGGTTTTGCCAGTTATCAGCAACCCTAAAATCGCTCCGATCATCGCAAATGGCAGGGATAACATGATGGTTAAGGGATGGATGAAGCTCTCGAATTGTGCTGCCAGTACCATATAAATCAAGACAACAGCAATGATCAATGCCCGGGATATTTCTTTAAATGAGTCATTCATTGTACGGGTTGAGCCAACGAATTTATAGTGATAGCCAAAAGGAATAGTCATCTGGTTTAATTCGTTCTGCGTTGCCGTAATAATGTCACCGGCCGAAACACCCACATTATTAGCATAGACAATTACTTCACGCTGACGATCTTCACGGTCAATTTCGGTAGGGCCGGAAGAAAATTTAATTTGGGCAATATCGCCGATTCTCACCTGATTCCCAAATTTTGTAGTTACCCGCATATTACCGACATCTTCAGGACGCAGACGCAGCTCATCTTTGATGCGGATACTTATATTATAATCCTTGTCGCCTACCCGATAACGGTTGGCGGTGGTATTTCCAGCGAAAGCCGTTTGTACAACATAGCCCACAGTATCGGCACTAACACCAGCCTGACCGGCTTTAGCCCGGTCTAAAATGACTTGTACTTCAGGTTCATAGTCACTGGCGGAGGTATCTACATCAGTGGCTCCTTCTACATGGCGCAATCGCTCCGCTAATTCCTGGGATAGTTGCAGTAATATATGCATATCGTCCCCTTGGATACCAACTTGTACAGGACGGTTGTCTCCCCGACTGCCACTGGTTGAGGACGGTATAACCGAAATTTTCATGCCAGTATAATTGCGGAATTTCATGCGCAGATCATCCATAATCTGCATCATATTCCGGTCCCGCTCGCCGGAGTCCTTGAGTTTAACGCCAATCAATGCTTTATTGACGGGATTGCGGCCATAGCCGATATTCAGGAAGGCCGTTCTCGTTTCTGGCAAGGACAATACTTCCTGTTCAATTGGCTGAGCCATATCTTCCATTGTCTCAATGGATGTGCCCGGTGGGGCCGCTAGATAGATATTAAATTCACCTGAATCATAGGTTGGTTGAAATTCGAAGCCTAAGAAAGGAATAAACATAAAATTGATAACCAACGATACCACGGCAATACCGACAATTAACAGAGGATGCTTTAATGACCAGTGCAAGAAATCCCGGTAATTGTCACGGATAAAACTAAAGCCATCTTCCCATTTATCTAGAAATTTTTCCACAGCATTATTTATTTTTCCCCAAAGCCCGGTTCTAAGAGGAGCCGATTCCCCTGCGGCGCGTAGCCAGCGGGCTGATAACATAGGAGTTAGTGAAAAGGCCACAAAGAGGGAAAAAGCTACGGCAAAAGCCACAGTTAGACCAAATTGCCGAAAGAACATACCAATTACTTCGCCCATGGACCCCACGGGAACAAATACTGCCAAAATTGATAGTGTGGTAGCTAAAACCGCTAAGGAAATCTCGGCTGTCCCGGAAAGCGCTCCTTCTGCCGGAGTGACTCCGGTTTCTATATGACGATGGATGTTTTCCACAACCACGATCGCATCGTCAATAAGAATACCAACAGCTAAACTGAGACCCATTAATGACATATTGTTTAATGTAAAGCCGCAAACCTTCATAAGAGAGAAGGTGGCAATAACGGAACAGGGAATGGCCAGTGCTCCAATCAGAGTTGCTCTGGTGTCACGCAAGAACAGGAAAACAATGAGAACGGCTAAAAGCCCACCGATGATTAAAGAGTTTTCTACATCTTCTACATTACTTTTAATATATAAGGAACCGTCACGAACGATTACCATTTTAACATCGTTGGGTAATTCCTTCTCGATTTTTTCCATCTCAGCTTTGACTGCATCCGATACAGCAACCGTATTTGTTCCTGACTGTTTCTGCACAGACACGACGACTGAAGGAACGCTGTCTGTTCGTGCATAGGTGCGTTCTTCCTCAAAAGAATCGCGAACATCAGCTACATCGCGTAATAAGACAGCTTGATTATTTTGATTGGAAACAGCAATGCTGCCGATTTCATCAACAGTTTGAAATTGTCCCAGGGTTCGAACAACGATTTCATAACCTTTTTCTTTTAAATAACCACCTGGCGTATTTGCATTGGCACTGTTGACTGTGGCAATAACCTGATCCATTGTCAGATGATAGGCATCTAGTTTTCGGGGATCTATTTTCACTTGAATTTCTCGGTCGCTTCCACCGGCAATGGCTACTTCACCGACACCATCTATCTGCTGTATGCGCTGTTTTACAATGTCATCAGCCATTTTACGGATTTCACCGCGGGGCCGTTGATTGGATGAGAGACTATAATAGACAACTGGTGAAGCAGTTATGTCAAAACGTTGGGTAATCGGTTCATCGATCTCATCAGGGAGTTTCTTGCGGATACCGCCTACTTTTTCCCGAACGTCAGCCGCTGCCATACGGGGATCGGTTCCGAGCACAAATTCAATGGTGACCTGTGACATACCCGCCCGTGAAATGGAAGTAATGGTTTTAATGCCGGCAACAGCACTGGCCGCATCCTCAATGGGTTTGGTAACGAGACTTTCCATTTCCTCCGGTGAGGCTCCAGTCCAGGTTACTTGCACAGAGACTAAGGGAAAGTCTACGTCTGGCATTAGATCAATACCTAAACGGGGAAGTGATGATAAACCAAAGACTACTAGCACGAAAACTAACATGGTCGTAAAAACTGGTCGTTTAATAAAGACCCTTAAAAAATTCATAGCTGGCCTGCCTCCCGGGTGGCTGTAACCTGTACTTTCGAGCCATCACGGATTGTATTCTGGCCCTTTACAACGATTAATTCCCCAGGATTTAAACCAGAAAGTACTTCGGCCCAGCCATTGCCGATATAACCGATTCGGAGTTTGCGTTGTACGACTTGATCATTACTCAAAACAAATACAGTCTGTTGGTCTTCAAATAAGACTAAAGCTGATTCGGGAACGACTAGGGCATTCATACGCTCCTTACCTTTGGCCATTACTTTAGCGGTAAGTCCCGAGAGTAAGGTATCTTGGCTGTTATCAATACTGACTTCTAAGGTAAAGGTACGGGCAGGTACCGCTGCTGCCGGTACAATTTTGGTAATTTTTCCGGTAAAAGGCTGATCGGATAGGGCGTCAACCAGAATTTGAGCAGGATCACCTAATTTAACCTGGGTAATTTGACCCTCTCCAACCGTTGCTTTGGCTAACATTACACTGGTATCTGCTATCGTAAAAATAGGTGAGCCAGTTTTGGCATAATCTCCGGGTTGTAAGTAGCGAGTCAGAACCGTACCAGCATGTGGTGTAACAACATCAGTAAAGCCTAAACGGGATTGCTGATAGCCCAGATTGCCTTGACTTGCCCGCAGTTGTCCTTCTAAACTTGCAACCTTTGCGATAGACGCATCATATTGCTGCTGAGATAAGGCGCCCTGATCTACTAAAATTTTATTCCTCGCAAGATCGGCCTTGGCTTGAGCTAAGTCGGCACTCACCGAATACAGTGTGCCTTCGGCCTGAGACACTTGTGCTGAGAAGTCCATGTTTTCTAACTTGGCGATTATTTGGCCTGCCGTTACTTTTTGCGCTTCATCAGTATATAATGATTCGATGCGGCCATCCACCTTTGAACTGATATCGGAACGCCACACAGGTTCCAATGAAGCCGAAAAAGTAAGTATTGGTGTAATATCCTTATTAAAGGCCGGCATTACCTCAACGGTTAAAATTCTGCCGCGGGTCATGGCTGCTGCTTTCTCTTTTGCATTGCTCATGTTGGAGTAAATCCGAAAGCCAATGAAGCTCATGATGAGAACAAGGGTAATCGTAGTAACATAAAGTGCTTTTTTCCGTTTCATGAGTAGTCTCCCTTTCTTTTAATAAATCTTCATCTAGTAGCTAATTCCTAAGCGACTGAAAGGACCATCTCTCAATCTATAACTAAGGTAGTTTAATTCTATATAAGAAAAAAATATCCTGTAAAATATTTATTATATTATAATTAAAAAAAACTTTCGGAACTCTTTTTCAGCGCAAGCGATTCAGCGCCATTTCATTCTCAAATGAATATAGTACCAATATAGAGAATTTAATTGGAGTGATTCAGATGGGATATTTTATTGAAGTAGAAAAAAATGTGAATATTTACGTAGAAGATGTTAACCCGGGCAGCTGTAAGACTATTTTATTTATCCATGGCTGGCCTGCAAACAATAAGATGTTTGAATATCAGTTTGATCAGCTGCCCCGCATGGGATATCGCTGTATTGGAATTGACACCAGAGGCTTCGGTAATTCTGATAGGCCTTGGCGAGGTTATGACTATGATAGATTAGCTGATGATGTCCGATGTATAGTTGATACACTGGAGTTACAGGATTTTGTACTGGGGGGCCATTCCACCGGAGGAGCGATTGCGATTCGATATATGGCCCGTCACAATGAATATGGTGTGTCAAAGCTGGCTTTGTTTGCCGCTGCAGCTCCAAGTGTTATCCAACGTCCCTATTTTCCCTACGGCTTAAGAAGAGAGGACGTAATTCAAATTATTAAGGGAACTTATACAGATCGGCCTAAAATGCTGCAGGGATTTGGCGAGATGTTTTTCTACCAGCCTGTATCCCAGCCCTTTGCCGATTGGTTTTTTCAATTAGGGCTGCAAGCGGCAGGTTGGTCCACAGCTGCAATTGCCATGACCTGGCTGGATGAAGAAAAATTATTTTCCGATCTTACAACAATCCGTGTGCCTACACTAATTTTACATGGCATTCATGACAGAGTTTGTTTGTTTCCATTAGCCATCGCTCAAGATAAGGAAATCAGAAACTCTAAACTTGTGCCGTTTAAACAGAGTGGTCATGGACTGTTTTATGACCAGCGTGACAAGTTCAACAAGGAATTGGTTGAATTTATTGAGGAATAAATTGTATAAGGCTGGATGAGGTCTTGCAGGATTTCATATTACAATGGTAAATAAGGCTATAAAGGAAAGTTATCATTAATTTTGCTTAACATAAGACCAAATTTTAAAAGGATATATTGATAAGGAGAAGCACAAATGAAAAATAATATCCAGGCACTATTTATAGATAGAGATGGGACTTTGGGTGGAGACATATCAATAACGTATCCAGGAAAATTTATTCTGTATGATTTTGCAGAAGAAGCGATTCAAATGTTAAAAAAAGCAGATATAAAGATTTTTGCATTTACGAATCAGCCTGGCATTTCCAATGGGGAAGCAACTGAAAATGATTTTATAGAAGAACTATCAAAATTTGGAATGGATAAAGCTTATATTTGTCCTCATTCCGAAGAGCAAAATTGTGAGTGCAGAAAACCTAAAACTGGAATGCTAAAAAAAGCGGCAAGGGATTTTGAGCTGGATCTATCTCGCTGTATAGTAATTGGAGATAGATGGAGTGATATGCTTGCAGCTAAAAAGGCTGGCACAAAGAAAATATTAGTTATGACTGGTGCTGGAAAAGAGTCTTTAGAAAAATATCAGGATAAATGCTTGGAAGCAGAGATTGATTATATAGCAGACGATATCTTAGAAGGTGTAAAGTGGATATTACAGTAAAAAATGTTAGGGTAATTGTTTTCGCACGGAAATGTTATAAGGCAAGGCAATTGCCCATGAGTTTGTTGATACTAAAAAAACACCCAAAAGTCATGCCTTTAATTGACTCTTGGGTGTTTTCATATTAATCATTAATTCAATTTTAGTAATCTATAAGATATATATATATAGTATCCTTCATCCAATCATTTCTCTTACTTTAGCTCTCAACCCATCTTCACCTTGGGTGACAAGAACTTGGTAAGATCGCAGAGCGGAGAATTGAGAAAAAACATAATTGCGAAGAGCGTTAAATTCTTTGCCATTTAACTCCTGGTCGCTCATGTTATACTCCCGTTTTGCAATGGTCTTTAAAGCTGGCAGTGTCCATGTAACGGCAGGTCCACTTAACACCCAGTCATGATCACCTAGGTGGGTAACAAAATTTTCTTGACGACGAGGAAGGGGAAGGGTACTGCCGTAGTCTGACAAGAGGTCTTCCTGTATTGGATCTTTATCGGCAATTATACAGGCTGCTTTGATCCAGGCAACCACTTCGGCCTCGTCTTTATCGGAACCAGGATGATTGTGGGCACAAGCCTGGGCGACAACTATTTCTGGTGGAAAATTGCGATAAATGGACTCCGCAATACCTAATACGTGGTGAGCACCCTGCCCAGCGATGGTAATCTCCTTTAGACAGGTCCCATTCTCCTGCCATTGAAAGACCCATGGTTTATGCAAATCATGTAATGCTTGGGCTGCAATGATAATATCTCTGTCAAGTTTATAGTCAAAAGTTTCAAAATATGCTTGATACACATTAAGGGATGATCGTATGTTGAATGCAGTGTGTGTTGCTAACCCCCCTGGATAGGCATGATGGCTCAGGTATCCGCTGCCTGGAGCCGAGTAAAAAGGTTGAGGAGCCATTTGGATATCTTCACTGGGTGGTAAAAATTCTGCTGCTGTAATCGTTTCACTTACATATTTGGCAGCAACTAATCTTTCCCAAAGTAATCTTCGGGCATCGTTTGTCGTATATCTTTCCATAAATGTGGGTGCAGGATTATGAATCACCTGTAACACTTGATCACGTAACACCTGGTTTTTAATTTCACCGCAGGTTTCAGTAATATAACAATAAGCTGACTGAACCAGATTCGACTTCTTAGCCATTTCCAATGGCGACAGTTTTAAACATTGATCAAGACTGGTTTTCCCTGTTTTTAATGTTTCGGCCCAGGAAAAGTTTGGCAGTGTAGTCACCATCATCGCCGTTGCAGTACCTGCTGAAACTTGTAAAAACTTGCGCCTTGTGAGACCATCCTTAGCATAGCATGGTAGTTTCATGGTTAGCACCTCCCATTATTATCTATCATAATTTTAATATTTTTCCGTCTTGGTATTGTTGCTGCTATGTAAATATTTAATTAATTATCATCATGTGAGAGGAAGGAAAATGGTCACTTTACTCTATAGGAAAACGGGATTTCAAAGCTTTCAATACTTTAAAATCCCGTTATTTATATTAGATTGTTGCGCAGATATCACATGCTATTAAAATTTATGGCTTACACCATAACTTACGCCTTTGGCGGAAATATTAGATTGATTATCTTGGTAATCACGATATCCTACATCCAAAGCGGTATTACTGCCAAGATTATAGGCTACTCCAGCTTTCCAATCCTGGATGTTAGATGATTTTAGATAGGATGCATAACCATTCATATTTTTAGTAATGTTTTGTTGATAAGCAAGACCACCATAGATTTCAGAAGAAGAACTTGAGCCGTAGTCAGAGTCAACCTTTGATTTTACATCACCTGCTGAAACTGCAAGATTATTATTAAGTTTGTATTGCAGGCCAATGGCGGTTGAATCAAATTTTAGACCCGTAATAGATCCTTGGTAAACGCCATTGTTATAGAGATTGAAGTCTTTGGAAGCTGTGTTGAGGTAATCGCCAGTAAGCGCTAATTTGTCACTAAGGCCATAGGCCAATTGATAACCATTGCCATGATATGTTCCAAGATCCCCCATACCATCGACATGGGTTTTCAAATTGTTGTATGAATAACCAATCTGTGCTTGACCGGCGCCTAAATCGATTGGGGGGGTTGCTGCAAAAGCAGTACTAGCAAAAGCTAAGGTAACAAGCGCTGGCAGAATCATTTTTTTCACATTAATTCCTCCTAAAAAATTTTGGATTCGAAACAGATTTTATAGGGTTGAGCTATGTTGTATTGGGTACAAACAAAATATACTGGATTTTCTTTTGAATATCTTTAGAAAAAAATCAAGTCTAATACAATTATTCATATATTGGAAATTTAGTATAATGATATTTTCCAGCATTCAGGGACTTTCTTTACGAATAAGAAGTAAAGAGATAGAGAGCTAAATAAAACTGCAGCAGCATTAGCTTAAATTTTTCCAAGCTGTTGGATTTGAAAGATCTTATAAATAGGAAAAAATTAAAAGATAATTACAATAATAAATCCTAAGTTACAATAGCATCTTTTGCATAATTTATGGCATCTTAAGCAAAGTTTATAGCTAAGACTTCTATTATAATCAAAAGAGAGATAAAAATGATCTTGAGCAAACAAGGAGTGTTAGGATATGTGTTTTGATTTTTATAAGTACCATGCCCTGGGTAATGACTATATTGTTATTGATCCTCAAAGGAGAGATATACCTCTAAATACTAAGAATATAGAGCTCATCTGCCATCGCAATTTTGGTGTAGGTTCTGATGGAATTCTGTACGGTCCCTTATACCAAGACCAAAGAATGCAGTTAAGAATCTTTAATCCTGATGGCAGTGAGGCAGAAAAAAGCGGTAATGGTATACGAATTTTTTCTCGCTATTTATTAGATGCCGGCTATCTCAAAAGCAACCAATTTTACCTGGAGACCAAGGGCGGTGAGGTTTATGTGGAGCTATTAGATGGTCATGGTAAAATTATTTGTGTAGATATGGGTTCGGTTACATTTCTTAGTTCCTTGATACCTTTACGTGGACTTCCCCGAGAAGTTGTGGATGAGGAATTGTTTATTGATGATTACAAAATGAAGATGACATGTTTATCTATCGGAAATCCCCATTGTATTATCCCCATGGATACAATAGCAAAGGAATTGGCACAACAGCTTGGTCCTAAAATAGAAAAGCACGAAATGTTTCCTAATCGCATTAATGTTCAGTTTTTACAGGTGTGCGACCGCAGCAACATTAAAATCGAGATATGGGAACGGGGCGCAGGTTATACCTTGGCGTCGGGAAGCAGCAGCTGTGCCGCTGCAAGTGCAGCTTATAGGCTTGGTTTAGTTGATAACATAGTAAAGGTGCACATGCCAGGAGGGACGATTGATGTAAATATACATGAGAATGGACACGTCTTTATGAGCGGATCTGTCACGGGAGTTGGTAAAGGGGTATTTTCAGCCGACTTATGGGAGCAAATACAAGAAGGGGCAAACAAAAATAAGTAATTAAAAAATTGTTGGTAATATATCAATACCCTACTCTAACTGGAAACTAGAGAACCTGTAAGAATGTAGAACGAATTCTTGCAGGTTTTTCTAGTTTCCAGACGTTTTATTCTGATTGCTGCTTGTTACAGGGTAATAAAGATATTGCTGACTTGCTTATGGTGGCTTGTTCATACTATATCTTTTTTTGAAGTAAAAAGTCTGAATTTTGTCATGTCTATAATTTCGAAATTATAGAACATATGTAAAAATAAAAAAATACATGAAATACTTTTACGTTTGTTCTTTATTGATAAGATTGATAAAATGATGATCTCAATGTATAATTATGAACTGTAAAGATAAATAGTAAACTTAACAAACAATAAATTTAAAAATATGAAACGGGGGGGTTTACTATTAAAAAAATTATTGACGATACAAGGCTCATCTTTAAGTGCTGCAGCCTTTACTATGATGATGAAATGAGCCAGCAGCAAATCTGTGAACAGCTTTGTATCTCTAGGCCATCCGTTTCAAGAATGCTTAAATTAGGGCGAGAATTGAACATTGTTAAAATTGAGGTTAATAATCCCTATAATTTAACATTTGGCAAATTAGAACGAGAGTTAGAAAAAAAATTTGGTCTTAAAGAAGTTATTGTAGTTGAATCAAGTCCGATTGAAACCGGTACTGAACGAATAAGCAGTAGTTTAGGAGAAGAAACATTAAACTTCTTATCCAGGACCTTAGATGATGGTGATGTTGTAGGCGTTTCAATGGGAATGACGTTACAAAATGTAATTCGAGCAAAACGAATTATTGAAGAACCCATTCGGTGTACGTTTGTACCTATTGTTGGTGGTATCGGAGAAAGTAGGTTAGATATTCATTCTAATTATATTGCTGGTGAATTTGCAAAGTTATTTGGCGGTAATTGTGTACAGTTTTTTTCTCCGGCAATTTTTTCGAATGTAACTGTATTGGAAGGATTCCTTAAAGAAAAATCGGTGAAAAGTATTTTTACTCAGTACCGAAATGTTGGTACTGTCATTATGGGAATCGGCATACCGGAACGAGGTGGTTCAACATTGATGGCCACTGGATATATTGATGGGGAAGTATTAGATAGTTTTGTTGCAGCGGGTGCTGTTGGTGATATTTCACTGCAATTTTTTGATCAATTTGGCAGTACGGAAAATTTCAGAGAATTTAACGAAAGAGTGGCAGGCATGCCAATTGAGCAGTTAAAAAAAGTGCAGAAACGGATTGGCATTGCAGGCGGCAGTCATAAAGCACAGGCTGTAATGGGTGCGATCAAAGGAGAGTTCTTAAATATACTCATTACCGATCTTGATTGTGCAAAGGCTTTAATTGCGATGTAATTTATAAAAAGAATAGGAGGTAGTTCGCAATGGACACAAGCAACTTATTTTTAGGGTTGATCCTTCTTATGGTAGTCCAAGCAATTGGTACTTATATACAGGTGCAGCAATATAAAAAAGCAGTTCGTAGAGTACACAAAATGGGGAATGTTGGCATCGGCAGTAAAAAAGGCAGATTCAGGCCTGGGAATATAGTCGTTATTGCTTGCAATGGTGAGGGGATCATTACAGCTGGTGAAGTTATGGAGGGATATACTGTTTTTAATGGTTTTAAGGAAGTTCGCGGGATTATTGGCAAAAGCATTTATGAATTACGAGCAGAATATGGGAAATTGCCAGAAAAAAAACGGAAAGCATATAAAGCGCATATTCAGGCATTGGATGCTTTGAGCTTTAGACTGAATCCTGCCGAAGCATAAAATAAATAGTTTCTATTTAATGGAGTAATAGTATCTAAAAACGTTCTTGTTCAGGGCCCGGACAAGAAGAAATACAGGATTTATTACTTTTACTATACATGTAAAATGTTGTAAAATTCAAAAAATACAAAATGGAGGGGCAGAATATGGAATTAATAGCTGAATTGGCCAATGGTTTTATGGAGCTTTTTAAAGCAGGTGCAGACACCTTTGCAGGATGGGTAATTGGGATTATTCCGCTTATCGTAGTTCTGATGACTGCCGTGAGTGCTGTCATCAAATTAATTGGCGAAGAGCGTGTTCAGAATTTGGCACAGAAAGCGACCAAAAATATCATTACCCGTTATACGATATTACCCATATTATCCGTTTTATTTTTAGGAAATCCCATGTGTTATAGTTTTGGACGTTTCGTAGAAGAAAAGCATAAACCTGCTTTTTATGATGCAACAGTCAGTTTTCTTCATCCAGTCACAGGATTGTTTCCTCATGCTAATGGCGGTGAGTTATTTGTTTATATGGGGATTGCCGCAGGTGTTACCACATTAGGTTTGCCGTTAGGTTCTTTAGCTGTTAGATATTTTCTTGTTGGGATTATTATTATTTTTATACGTGGCTTTGTTACAGAAAAAATTTATGCCTCAATGAAAGCAAAAGAAAAATAACAATTACTGTTCCGATTAATAATTGTAGAGAGGAATGATTTTATGTATAAATCCATTACCATTTCAAAAGGAAGCGGCGGCTGGGGTGGACCTTTAACGATAATGCCAACGGATACCTGCAATAAAATTGTCAGTGTTACTGGCGGCGGTATTCATCCGGTGGCGGCTAAAATAGCAGAAATGACTGGATGTGAAGCAATTGATGGGTTTACAACATCCGTACCGGATCATGAAATGTTAGTTGCTGTTGTGGATTGTGGCGGTACGGCACGTTGTGGCGTTTACCCGAAAAAGAAAGTATTTACGGTGAATTTAACACCCGTCGGCAAAGTTGGACCACTGGCTCAGTTTATTACCGAAAATTTATATGTATCAGCAGTCAGTGAAAAGACACTAGCGTATGCTGCTGAAGGTGCTGTCTTAACAAGTAAAGAAGGAACTGCTGCCCCTGAAATGCTGCAAAAACCAACTAACTCTGAGCCAAAAACAAAGGCTCAGGCAAGAGCAGAACTGGCAGCAATGAATTCTGGGAAAAAGAAAAATATTATTACTCGCCTTGGAATTGGTGTTGGCGGGGTAGTAAATAAATTCTATCAGGCTGGCCGAGATACCATTGATATGGTTATAAAGAGTATCTTACCATTCATGGCCTTTGTGAGTATGATCATTGGGATTATTAAAGTATCTGGCATTGGTTCTCTTATTGCAAATACTATTTCTCCATTGGCAAGTACATTGCCAGGTATGCTGGTCATTTCTGTCGTTTGCTCTTTGCCCTTTATATCACCTGTTATCGGTCCAGGTGCAGTTATTGCGCAAGTTGTGGGAACCTTACTGGGAGTTGAAATTGGTTTAGGCCATATCCCAGTGCAATATGCATTGCCTGCTTTATTTGCAATTAATGCACAAGTCGGCGGAGACTTTGTTCCCGTGGGATTAAGTCTTGGAGAAGCTGAGCCTGAAACAATTGAACTAGGTGTTCCAGCGGTGTTATATTCACGCATCATTACCGGACCATTGTCAGTCATTATTGCATATTTATTTAGTTTTGGTATGTACTAATCAAATCAAGAGAAAAGACAAAAGGGGGATAACAGATGAAATATAATTCTGCGATTACTGGCTGGGGAATAGGTGCTTTAGAGTTTCTTAGTGATAAAGACTTGAATTTTATAATTGTCTTTAATGAAGGAGCGCCGCCCGAACTGCAAGAAATAGCAGTTTTGCATAAGCCTTCGCCAGTCCTTGCGGATTTGGCGGTTGGTGATACGGTCATCATTTGTGAAAAAGTATTTACGATAACAGCAATTGGTTCTGAGGCACCACACACCTTGAAAGAGTTAGGCCATTGTACCTTTAGCTTTAAGGGCGGGTCAGAACCAGAACGACCAGGCTGCATTATGCTGGAAGGAGAGGAACTAACGCCAGCAGATATTACCCTGGGTGGTATGATTGAGATTTTTTAACGATTAAATTTTACAGGAAGCTGGGTGTTTAACTTGTTGTGAAGTTTAAAATATAAGACGTAAAAGGGGTTTGTACTATGTTAAATATGAATCAAAAATTGATTAAGCGGCAGCAAGAAGGAAAAATTATCCGGACAGGTATTGTCGGTGCAGGGCAAATGGGCAGGGGCATGGTGACACAGATGGTGCTGATGCAGGGGATCATGCCGTCTATCGTATCAGATATTAATGTTGAAAATGCGGTGCATGCTTTTCATTATGCTGGTATAAAAGACGATCAAATTGCCATTGTTGATAATCTTGCAGATGCAAATAAATGGATAGAAGCTGGGAAGTATGTTGCAACTGTCAATGCAGACTTGATTTCACAAGTGAATTTGGTAGAATGTGCAATCGATGCTACCGGGGTGCCTGATGTTGGCGCAAAGGTTGCAACAGATGCCATGAGAAATGGTAAACATGTGGTCATGCTGAATGTAGAAACAGATGTTGTTATTGGACCTTATTTAAAGAGATTAGCAGCAGAGCAGGGTGTCATTTATACTGGATCGGCTGGGGATGAGCCAGGTGCTGTTATGGAATTATATTGTTTTGCCAAAGCAATGGGTATGGATGTCAAAGTAATGGGTAAAGGTAAAAATAACAAGCTGGACTATGGTTGCAATCCAGACAGTGTAATGGAAGAAGCGACTCGTCGTAAAATGAGCCCTAAAATGCTCTGCTCATTTAAAGATGGAACAAAAACAATGGTAGAAATGACAGCTATGTCAAATGCTACAGGTCTCATTCCCGATGTAATTGGCGGGCATGGTATTGCAGCGACCGTGAAAGAATTGCCAGATTTATATAAACTTAAACAAGATGGCGGCATCCTAAATAAACATGGTGTTGTTGAATATGTAAATGGTATTGCTCCGGGGGTCTTTGTTGCTGTATCGACTGAAAATGAAGAGATTGCTTATCAAATGCGCTATCATAGCATGGGCGATGGTCCATTATGGATTTTATACCGGCCTTATCATTTATGTAATTTAGAAACGCCATTAACGGTTGCTAAGGCAGTTATTGATGGTGAGCATACTATCGTGCCAATGGATGGGCTTGTCAGTGAATGTATTACAGTTGCTAAGACAGATTTGCAAGCAGGTCAATACATTGATGGTATCGGTGGGTATACCACATATGGTTCTATTGCAACAGCTGCAGAATCTGATACGAAGGGCTATGTTCCTTATGGCTTAGTAACGAAAAAAGCTCGGATGTTAAAAGATGCGAAAAAAGGTCAGCTTTTAACCCTCGATATGGTGGAATTAGAACAAACAACATTGATTTATAAGTTACGCAAAGAACAAGATGCAATGTATAATAAATAATAGATCAGTCAGAGTTACAATAAAAGCTGATATGAATTATCATATCAGCTTTTATTGTAACTGAACAACTATTTTAATTTATTTATATTAAAGGAGAGAAACAAATGAGTAAAATCGATGAAATGTCAGTAAATGCAATTCGAATCTTAGCGGCAGACTCCGTACAAAAAGCTAATTCCGGTCATCCTGGGCTGCCCCTTGGCTGCGCTGCTATGGCTTATGAATTATGGGCAAACCATATGAAACACAATCCTAAAAATCCGCAATGGATCAACCGAGATCGTTTTGTGCTGTCCGCAGGGCATGGGTCCGCCCTATTATACTCATTACTGCATTTATTTGGCTATGGGAATTTATCAATTGAAGATTTAGCACAATTCAGGCAGGATGGTTCACTGACTCCAGGTCATCCAGAATATGGGCATACGGTAGGGGTAGAAGCTACAACGGGGCCACTTGGTGCTGGTATAGGCATGTCCGTTGGTATGGCAATGGCCGAAGCGCATCTTTCCACAGTCTTTAATAAACAGGGATTTCCAATAGTGGATCATTATACCTATGTACTAGGTGGTGATGGGTGCATGATGGAAGGAATTACCTCGGAAGCGCTCTCGCTGGCAGGGACGTTGGGTTTAAGCAAGCTGATTGTATTTTACGATAGCAACAAAATTACCATAGAAGGCAGTACAGACATCGCTTTTACAGAAGATGTAGAAAAAAGAATGCAGGCATTTGGCTTCCAGACCATAGTAGTAGAGGATGGAAATGATCTTGCGCTAATCGGCAAGGCAATTGAAGCAGCTAAAACCGAAGCGAATAAGCCCTCATTTATCATCGTAAAAACCCAGATCGGTTATGGCTGCCCGGCCAAACAAAGCCAAGCAAGTGCGCATGGTGAGCCCTTGGGAGCAGAAAATGTTATCGCCCTAAAAGAATGCCTTGGCTGGGAAAAACAAGATGCATTTTATGTGCCTGATGCTGTTTACTGTCATTACAAAGCCATTGCAGAAACAAAAGCAGAGGATGAAGCGAATTGGAATAAGCTGTTTTCAGCCTATAGCGATACATATCCCGAAATGAAAACCCTTTGGAATCAATATTTTGCTAGCAATGCATTAACCGAGCTTATGAACAAGGATGAGTTTTGGGCATACAATGACAAAGCAGATGCGACAAGAAACCTATCCGGAATTATGATCAATCGCATTAAAGATATATTACCCAATTTTATTGGCGGCAGTGCGGATCTCGCCCCTTCCAATAAAACGAATATGAAGGATGCTGGAGACTTTTCACTAGCGAATTATAAGGGCAGAAATATTCACTTCGGTGTAAGAGAACTTGCTATGGCTGCCATCGGTAATGGACTTGCTTTACATGGAGGATTAAGAGCTTTTGTGGCAACCTTCTTTGTATTCAGCGATTATTTAAAACCAATGGCAAGATTAGCATCGCTGATGGAATTGCCTGTGACTTATGTTTTGACGCATGATAGCATCGGTGTTGGTGAGGATGGTCCAACACATGAACCAATTGAACAACTAGCAATGTTAAGAGCAATGCCAAACTTCACCGTTTTTAGACCCGCAGATGCAACAGAAACCTGTGCTGCATGGTACTATGCAATTACGTCGGCAAAAACACCAACCGCTTTAGTATTATCAAGACAAAATCTGCCCCGATTAAAAGGGTCAAGTAAAGAGGCATTAAAAGGTGGCTATATTCTGGCTGATTCCAATAAAGCAGTACCAGACGGAATCATTATGGCAAGTGGATCGGAAGTGGAACTAGCTGTAAATGCGAAAGCGGAATTGATGAAAGAAGGTATTGATGTAAGAGTAGTCAGTATGCCATCACTGGATGTTTTTGAAGAACAGTCTATAGATTATAGAGAAAGTGTATTACCGAAAAATGTAAGGGCGAGAGTAGCGGTAGAAGCAGCAGCCGATTTTGGTTGGGGGAAATATGTAGGACTTGATGGTGCCTATGTAACCATGAAAGGATTTGGGGCGTCAGCACCAGCAAAAACATTATTTAATAAATTTGGTTTTACCACCGAAAATGTCATAGCGGCAACAAGGAACCTGTTAAAAGGCAACTAGTGGCAGGTGGCTGTCAGTCACAACAATAGTAGAATATGTAGTATGGGAAGGAGGGCTGATTGGTGAAAAAGATAGGAGTGTTAACTAGTGGCGGAGATGCTCCAGGGATGAATGCAGCCATTCGCGCCATAGTAAGAACAGCCATATATCATGATCTTAAAGTCGTAGGAATTGAAAGAGGGTATACAGGGCTGCTTGATGGTGAAATAAGGGAAATGCAAGTATCTTCAGTGGGCGATATTATTCATCGGGGTGGAACCATTCTTAAAACCTCAAGATGTGAGAAACTTAAAACTGAGGCTGGTATCAATGAGGCAATTCACGTATTAGAGAAAAATGAAGTAAATGGACTCATTGTAATCGGCGGTGATGGTTCCTTTCAGGGAGCCAATAAACTTGGCCGCGCCAATATAAAGGTCATGGGAATTCCAGGTACAATTGATAATGACCTAGCGTACACGGATTATACAATTGGCTTCGATACAGCAGTCAATACGGTGCTTGATTCGATCAGCAAAATAAGAGATACATCGATGTCTCATGAGAAAGTAACTATTATTGAAGTCATGGGAAGGTGCTGCGGGGATATTGCGCTTTATGCAGGTCTTGCCGGGGGAGCGGAAAGTATCCTGGTTCCAGAAGAAAAGTATGAAGTGAAACAAATCTGTGAGAAAATGCTACAGGGCAAGAAACGGGGTAAAGCTCACAATATTATTATTTTAGCGGAAGGCAGGGAATCTGCCGCAGGGCTGCAAAAAGAAATATTTACGATGACGGGGATTGAATCAAGGGTTACCGTTCTTGGATATCTGCAAAGAGGCGGCATTCCGACAGCTGTTGATCGAATCTTAGCAAGTAAAATGGGAGCTAAAGCTGTTGATTTATTACTTGAAGGAAAATCCCATCGGGCCATTGGCATAAAAGATAATCACTTGATTGACATTGATATAATGGAAGCCCTTGCGAAAAGAAAGGTTTTTGATCAAGAAATGTATCATTTATCGCAAATATTGTCAATTTAAAGTTAGCTACCTGTATGTTAACTAGCTGAGATTTTGTTATTATAAATTATGATGAGAAAGAAAAGACAGGATGAGGTGAAAATGATGAAGCGAATTGAAATAGTAAGCGGTCAAAGTATCGAATCTGCGCTGTGTAGTTCTAAAAGACAATACATAGTGGGCGAATTAGCCCTGCCCCAAGAACTGGAATATTTACGAGATCCTCATGTAGAAGCTGGTATTACAGAATATAAAGAGTATACAATTGAGAAGCCGCACTATCATACGAAAACAACGGAATATATTTATGTATTAGCAGGGGAAAGTAAGTACATTAATGTAAATACCAGAGAAGAAACGTTTGTCAGGCAAGGAGACTTTTATCTAATTCATCCTGGAATTACTTATGCACAAAAGTCAAAAGCAGGATTAAAATTACTTTTTTTTAAATATCCATCGGGGAATGACAAAATTGTTGTTGAAGATGATGGGAGTTTAGAATGCTGGTATAGCACTTTTTGAAGCTTAACAGCATAATTATTTAGAAATAATACCAATATTCCTGGGAGTTTTCTTTTAGTCGTTGCAGGAAAATTCAATTTAAATTTCCTTATCTTGGGTAAAGGTAACGAAAAAAAGAGTCTAAAGCTTCTTTTAATCTAGAAGTTTTAGACTCTTTTCAGTAAACGTGTTACAATTCATTATCTTTAAACGGAGTGCTGGAATATTAGGCGATCTTACGCAGAACCTCTTCTTCTTTTTTAATATCATATTGTTTTTCCCATTTAGAAATGACGACAGCCGCCAGGGCATTTCCAATAACATTGACAACGGTCCTGGCCATATCCATGAAACGGTCTACGCCTGCAATAAAGGCCAGTCCCTCAGCTGGAATGCCCACAGTCCCGAGAGTTGCCAGTAATACAACGAAAGAGGCGCCAGGTACACCGGCAATTCCCTTAGAAGTAAGCATGAGTACAACCATTAAGTCGATCTGACTGCGGATTGGTAAGTCAATACCATAGAGCTGCGCCAGGAAGATAGCCGCAACCGCCTGGTAGAGAGTAGAGCCCGTCAGGTTAAAGGAATAGCCAGTAGGAATCACAAAAGATGTTATGAACTTAGGACAGCCCATTTTCTCCATTTTCGCCATAATATTAGGTAAAACAGCCTCTGAACTTGCCGTGGTATAAGCCAAAATCAATTCATCTTTTAAGACTCTGATGAGATTGATAATATTGATACCATAGAACTTGGCAATGAATCCAAGTACTAAGAAGACAAATACGATCATAGCACCATATACTGTAATTACTAATTTACCTAAAGGAATCAAGGATTGGAGGCCGAATTTTGCGACGGTTGAGCCAATTAAGGCAAATACGCCAAAAGGGGCAAATTTCATAACTTGATTTGTTACCCAAAACATGGTTTCTGCTACGCCTTCACAGAATCTGAGAACGGGTTTTCCCTTTTCACCAATGGCAGCAACTCCTAACCCGAACATAACGGAAAAGAAAATGATGGCAAGCAAGTCTCCTTTGGCTAGTACATCAAAGACATTGGTGGGAACAATATTCACAAATGTATCAGCAAAACTATGGTGACTCATCGTTTCTGCAGTATTCACATAATTGGCAATATTCGTTTTAGCAAGAGTACCACTGTTTTCAATACCAATCCCTGGTTTGACAGCGTTGGCAATGATAAGTCCCATAATAATGGCAATGGTCGTTACAATTTCAAAAAAAAGAATTGTTTTGCCGCCTATTTTCCCAAGCTTTTTGGCATCACCAACACCTGCAATTCCAACAATTAGGGAAGATACGACTATGGGGACAACAATCATTTTAATTAACCGGATGAACATATCTCCTAAGGGTTTTAGATAGCCTTCAATTGTTGGATCTCCATAATAAAATGCACCGACAGCAACACCCACAAGCAGTCCGATAAGAATCTGTGTGCCAAGTCCAAGATTTATTTTCTTCATTCTCTTCATCTTCCTTTCTATTTTCTCTGGTATGATGAAATCTAGTTTTCAAGACTTCTTTGGTTTCAATTTATCATGTGCCCTATAAAATCCAACATAATACTAGAAAGCTGCCAGTAAGCTACTAAAAACTTTAAAAACTATGCCTGGAACAGCATTGCATTTTCTGTTATTCTGTATAGAGAAGCAGCAGCGTTTTTTGCTGCTGCCTTTTTCTGCCGTCAAATACACTGCTGAAAGAGCTGCGATTTATCCAAGGAAGTGTATCCAAAAATGAAAAAAAATTATGTTGCCATTCTACTTCTGATTCTCATCGTTCCATTAGCTGGTGAATTGAAATTCTATCCTTTTGAAGGTGAATTTCACACCTTTCGCGTTAGTTTTGGCTCTCCAGCATTTTTATTTTTTTTGTTATGGCTGCGCAAATCTTCCTTTGTTTGGTCTGGTTTCATAGCAGGTATAGCCGTTTTAGCATTCCGTATGGTGTTAGACTGGTATACGAACGGTGCAGCGTGGAATTTGAGTATTCTGGTTCATCTGCCGGCCTTTTTTTATTACATGTTATATGGAAGTATTTTTTATTTGGCAAAAGCCAATGATTTATATAGCAGTCCCTTGCGAATTGGTTTGCTAGCCATTATAGCGGAAATCGTTTCTAGCATCATAGAACTATTGCTTCCTCTGACCTATTCTGGTGCAGCTATAATACTGACTTTTTCTATTCTTGGTAAAATACTAGTGGCAGCTGTTATACGCAGCTTTTTTGTTTTAAGTTTCTTTTTCATCTCAAACTTACACCAGGCAGAACTTGCCGCTGAGCAGCAAAAAGAACAAAACAAGCATATGGTATTGTTAATTTCCAGTCTATATAAAGAAACGATTCATCTTACGAAATCTCTGCAAGATGCTGAAAATATTACACGGGACTGCTATACATTGTATAAAGATTTACACAATAAACAGCTAGTGCTAAATAAAGACCAATTGGCACAGCATATTTTGGAGATAGCCGGACAAGTACATGATATAAAAAAAGATAATCAGCGAATTTTTGCCAGCCTTACACAATTGGTTTCCAACGGAAAGCTGCACGACTATATGCCTGCTTTTGAATTAGGGGAAATTATTGTACAATCCCATCAAAAGTATGCACGCTTCTTAAACAAAACCATTCATTTTGAGCTGGAAATTGAAAAAACATTACCATCATTACATGTATATACGGTTTTGTCTCTTGTCAATAATTTAGTATCTAATGCCGTAGAAGCCATTGAGACTTCCGGAGATATTAAAATTTCTTTTTATACTATTCAGGGATTTATAGCCTTTCGCGTAGCAGACACTGGGAGTGGCGTTCCCCAGAAAAAAACAAGCATGATTTTTAAACCTGGTTATACTACTAAGTTCGATGAAGCCGGTAAGCCTTCCACTGGTATGGGGCTGCCTTATATCAAAGAGTTGGCTAACCGTCTTAATGGCAGTATTACATTACTAGATAATGCCCATAGTAATGAAACGGTGTTTATCATACAATTGCCGCTGCAGCGTTTAGTGAGAGAAGGATGATAGAGTGCGTTTTTTTATTGTTGATGATGATGAAGCCATTCGTTTGATGTTATCAGAAATTATTGAAGATTATGACCTGGGTGAAGTGGTTGGTGAAGCAGAAAATGGCGCAGCCATTGATGATCAACTGCTAAATATAAAGAATGTCGATATCTTAATTATTGACTTATTAATGCCAATACAAGATGGAATTGAAACGGTCCGTGAAGTGAAACCTGGCTTTAACGGCAAAATTATAATGCTTTCACAAGTAGAGAGTAAAGAAATGGTTGGCAATGCTTATTTATTAGGTGTGAATTACTACATAACGAAACCAATTAATCGACTTGAAGTGATTAGCGTGATTCAAAACCTTTCTGAGCATTTGCGCCTGCAAAATGTAATCTATAATATCGAGAAGAACCTGCATGTATTAAGTACAGAAAAAAGCTATAGTACATCTTCGTCAGTCCCACTGAGTAAAGGTGCCATTACAACAGCAGGGCAATATCTGCTGGCAGAGTTGGGGATGATAGGTGAAAGCGGCTGTAGGGATTTACTGGGTATGTTAAATTTTCTGAACAGTTATGAAAAAGATAGACCCTTAGAGCAGGAATTCCCTTCGTTAAAAGATATTTTTATGAATGTCGCAAGGCTAAAAGCTGGCACGGACCTAAATGATATAAAAAAGGAAACCAAAGCATTAGAACAGCGCGTGCGCAGGGCAATCTTTCAAGGAATGCATCATTTATCGTCCATTGGTGTTACTGACTACACAAATCCCAAATTTGAAGAATTTGCGCCAAAATTCTTTGATTTTAGCGAAGTTCGCAAAATTATGATTCATTTACAGCATAATACAAAGCCATCTATCTCTAACGCCCACATTAATATTAAGAAATTCATTAAAGTACTATATCTTGAAGCGAAAAAGAGGCAATAAAGCTGTAAATAGCAAAGCAAAACTCCGATAGTAGACAAGACCACTATCGGAGTTTTGCTTGTTAGGAAATGTATAATACATAAATGACTTAAAGGATGTTAATTGGAACGCAAATATTTAATGAAACTCAGGCAAAGCAATTTGGTTATGCAGGAGTTTGGATTTTAATGGTAAAATAAGTAGAAATACTAATTATCTGTGAAGAGATAGAAAGACTTGTATCTCTGATCTTTAGCTATCGCTTTTGTCAGTTAAGAGATTTTTTTGTAAACAATAATATTCATGGATTTTTTTATCTAAGGTCTGACTTAGCTGTAGTGCGTCTGTAGAAAAAATTCCCTTTTTGATTACAATATCAATCCAGGCTAAACGCATTTCTTCTAGTTGTTCCTCTAATTCTTTTAAATTTAGAGCTGTAATGACGATCGCCTCCTTTAGTAAGTTCATTCCATAATAAAACATATAGATTTACAAAAAAATCTTAATCCTATCCAGTATACTAAGATTCAAGCTGGTTCCAGACGGGGATTCATAACTTTACTCTGCCGCCGATGTTACTACTGCAGACAGTATTATGTCTGATATATTCCTGGTACGATACATTTTTGCAGGTTGTTCTTTTGCTGCGTCTTTTATTGTCTTACCCTTTGCAAATGGCCATATCTCCGTATTGCAATCTTCACACTGCAAAAAAGCTTCTCCTTTGTTATACATCATCTTACATTCACAAATTGGGCAGTTCCTATTGCGAGGCATAAAGTGTGTTCTTTCAAGGGACCTCTTATCTTTACTGCATTTTTTACATATCACATGCTCTAATCTCATTGTATTCCAATAAGCACAATTACCGCATACTTTTTTCAACATCCGCTTACCCCACCTTTTATTATGACTAGAAATAGATCGATTTTTGCGTTCTTTTCTAATGTAATTTCGTATATCTTTCTTTGATTATTGATTGATATTGTTCATAATCTTTATAAGTGAGCGAAGGAGCAGGAATATTGTTTTTCAAAGGTGACCAATGTGTAATGAATCAGAAAAGAGCTAAGAGAAAGATTCTTAGTTTTTTCTAAATGGAGGTCAAAATGGAAATACGGCATTTAGAATATTTTATAGAAGTAGCACGACAAAAGAATTTTAGCAAGGCGGCTGATGAGATGCATATTTCTCAGCCATCAATCAGTAAAGTAATCAAAGATATTGAAAGCCAATTTGGTGTGACACTATTTTACCGTACTACAAAGTATGTTGAATTGACTGATGCAGGTGAAATTATTTTAGAGCAAGCTGAAAATATTGTTTCATCTTTTCAAAATATTAATGCCCATTTAGAAGGACGGTCTAAATTACAATCAGGGAAAATCAGGATTGGTATTCCACCAATTACCGGTTTAACAACATTCGCCTGTCTATTTGGACCTTTTAGAAAGGCGTATCCAAATATTAATATACAATTATTCGAGTTTGGATCTAAAAAAATTGAAGTAGGGATTCTCGATGGGACGCTGGATGTAGGTATAATATGTACACCTCCCAGGGATAAAGAGCTTTATGAAATGATCTGTAGTATTCAAGACCCGCTGCGACTGGTCGTACATCCTGAACATCCCTTAGCCAAATGTGGTGAAGTAATTGACTATGCTAGTCTTATCCATGAATCCTTTGTACTTTACAGCAATGATTTCAGCCTAAATGATTTGATTGTAGATCGATGCATGCAGGCCGGTTTTCGCCCCAAAGTAATTTTTGAGACGTTGCAGCTTGAGCTTATGACTCAACTTGTAGCAGATCATTTTGGTATAGCTCTTTTGCCAAGTACAGTTTGCCAACACTTGGATCGTAATGCCTTAGTTTCCCTTCCTATGGCTGATCCACAAGCATATCTGCAATTAGCCATGGCATGGAAAAAAGATAGGTATATTTCCCATGTTACTAAAGAATGGCTGCAATTTGTGAGAAATAAGATGTCCTCCAAGGAAAACGATATCGATATTACACAGCACCAATGGTTTTGGGATAATGCAACACCATCTTAAAAATAGAATTTATATTATGACATAATTTATAACGAAGAATCGGAAGTATGATAGAATGCATATACCATATGGGCTACACTCAGATTTTTGTATGTCACTGGGCAGATACTTATTCATAATCTAAATATAATATATGCCGAATTGATATTTCACTTAATGAATTAGGAGAGATACAATGAAAGCAAAGTAAGGATATAAGTATCCGAAAGTTGACAATATAAAAGTAGGAGGGGTAACTCATGAGTGGATATACTAATGTTTTAGATCACAAAACATTTGATAATGAATCAGAATCTTCTGAAGACAAGACATTTGATCATGATGAAAAGAACGAACAGAACAAGAGTGAAGGGAAAGTGACGGATATTACGCAGCAGCAATGGTTTTGGGATCAGGCTGTGATGTCATAGTTGTGGAGAATTATAAAGCATAACAAAGAGGCTTGGCATTTTTGCCAAGCCTCTTTCCATTAAAGAAAAGAAATGATGAGAAAAATTATTTTATCACACGAAAGGTATTGCTCAAACTTCTTTTTGGAATTTGGGTATATTTGCGCTGCCAAAAGTATTCTCCACTCGCTGGTAATATCTGTCCCCAATAAAAGCATCGCCACATGATATATAACAGTAATAAAAACCAAATTTTCATTACGAGACTCCTTTTTTAGTTACTAAATATATATAATTGCGTTAAATTCCTGCAAAGCATCTAGTTTTGCAGGAATCTGTATTTTAATGGTAAATACAGTAGAAAAGGAAATAATAGTTTGCATAGTTGCATTGCTCAGATTGTTTAGGAGGAAAAATAGTATGAAAACGAATACTATTCATATAGCTGCTATTGGCGACTCTATAACCTACGGCTTTCCCTATGGACCAGGGATGTCTTGGTTTAACATGGTCGCTGAGAAGAATAATTTCAAATATAGGAACCGGGGTATAAACGGTGATACGACGGAGGGGATGCTGAGCCGTTTTGACCATGAGGTATTACGGTTAAAGCCAGCGTATGTCATCATCATGGGGGGCACAAATGATGCTTATGACGAAGTGAATACGGAACAAGTGATCCATCATATCCGCGATATGGTGGAGCTGACATTAAAAAATAATAGTATACCATTTATTGGCCTGCCGATACCTTGCAATGACTTGGCGGCAGAAAAGCTGCTGGAAAAATATCGTAAAGCAATGCGTGAATATGCAGCAGAACACAAGATTGAAGTCATTGATTTTCATAAAGCTCTAGTCGATGACAGGGGGTTAATGATCAGGGAAGGACTGCATTGTGACGGTATTCACCCAAGTGCAGCGGGTTATAAAGTCATGGCTGATGTTGCTGCTAAATTTCTGGAGGGCAAAGCAGCACAATAGAATTAAAATGGTGATTTTGTTGTTATTGTTGGTAAGAAGTTTGTCATATATATATTTTAAATAAAGATAAAATAAGTACAGTAAGAGGTGGAAATTATGGATATAAGACACATTAGGATTTTTCCGTTACTGATGGTTTTTTTGGTGATAGTTGGTGTTATAGGAGGGGTTACGGGTCAATCGGCCCAGTCCAATAAGATTTTGGAAGTGTCCAGTGTCAATGTAGATGAATTTTTCCAAGATGTAGAAGGCACATTTATTCTAAAAGACGTAGAATCGGGAAAGATGTTTATTTACAATGATAAACGGGCTGAAGAGCGAAGATCGCCAAACTCCACATTTAAAATTATGAACTCTTTGATTGGACTGCAAGTACAGGCTGTAAAAGATGAATATGAGATTAAACGATGGGATGGTATTGACCGTTCACTGAGTGTCTGGAACCAAGATCATACCCTTGGATCAGCTATGAGAAATTCTGTGGTCTGGTATTATCAAGCTATGGCTCGTGATATTGGTGAACAGCGAATGCAGGAATGGATTGATAAGTGTTCCTACGGCAACCGAGATATTAGTGGTGGAATTGACCGGTTCTGGCTGACGAGTTCTCTCCAAATTTCTCCTAGAGAGCAAGTTGATTTTCTGGAAAAGCTTTATAAAGAAACCTTGCCATTTGATAAGAGTGTCATGAAAACGGTCAAACGGATTATGATTCAGCAAGAGGGAGACGATTATATCCTTTATGGTAAAACAGGCAGCAGCGGGTTGCAGAATAATAATTCTGTAGGATGGTATGTAGGCTTCGTTATTGTAAAAGGCCATCCGTACATATTTGCCACAAACATTGATACTTCAGTAGAGTTTGCTGGACTGAAAGCGAAAGAGCTTACGGTTAATATTCTTAAAAAATATAAGTTGGTACTTCAATAATATACTGCAACAAGGCAGCAAATCGTACCTGTGCTTCTGAAGTAATTACAAAATAAAAGCAGGCCGCCTCTTTGGAAATTTTTCAAAGAGGCGGCCTGCTTTTACATAAATCTTTCAAAACGTTCCTTAGGTACCTTGCAAATAGGACAGTGTTCAGGAGGATGTTCCCTAGCGCACAAGTAGCCGCATACCTTACAGCGATAAACAGGTAACGATAAAGCACCACGAAGCTCCTGGTTAGGTTCAGTGTGTGTATGACTTACTGAAGATCTGCGTTCAGGGATAGAGCCGGCCTCCACTTCACCACGCATAACACGATCGCTTACATATAGAGCACAATAGCATGCATTAAACTCATTTACATCAGCATCACGATAATCGCATGGACAAATAATGTCGAGATCATCTTGCTTTTTACCATTGGCCAATCGGCATGGACAGGATAGATACCCATACCGTTCCTGATTTTTTATAAGTCCGGACAGGAGTTGTTTGGTAAACAAAATATCGGGGTTAAGGTAATAGCCGCCCTGCTCTGCTTCTTTCTTCAATTGTGCGTATAGTTTCTCTACCTGCTCCTCCATCATTCAATTGCCTCCAATATTCTTTCGGGTTTATACCCTACAATGGATATTTCATCATTGATCACAATCAAGGGGAAAGAGACCTGAGGATTCCAGCGCTGCATTGCCGCCCGGGCTTCTTCACTATCCGCACCGGTGAGCATATCTACATCGACGTAGGCATAACGTACTCCCAACTTGTCGAGATACCTTTTCGTCTTGGCGCACCAGCCACAGGTACTTAAAGCATACAGTACTATATTCCCTTTATTAGCTCCCTGAATAACTGTCATTTCCAGCATTAGTGACACTTCCTTTTTTGATCTGGCTGAACTTATAGACTGCTTTTCTCAAATTATACACTATTTTATATAAAATAAAAGTATGTACTTTTGTGGTAGATACTATACAAAAGGAAAGTATAGTAGGTGAATGAGATTATGACTGAAAATAAATCAGGTACAGTCTTTCCGTTCAAAGATAACTAGGACTTTGTACCCATGAGATTAAACGAAATCAGCTTTGACAAATAGGATGTTCTAGTGTATTATGTGACTAGTACACTCGTGGCGCGGATCTGGCAGGCAAAGGAGATGAGGGGATGGACTTAGAGTTTGATGATAAAATGCCCATATATCTACAAATTATGGACCGTATAAAAATGGATATTGCTACGCAAAAGCTAAAAGCAAATGATAAATTGCCATCCGTACGTGAAATGGCAACTAATTTAAAGGTCAATCCCAATACTTTGCAGAGAGCCTACCAAGAACTTGAAAGACTTGGAATTGTTTATACCCAAAGAGGGATGGGAACTTTTGTCGGTGAGAAAGAAAACATGATCGATAATTTGAAACGGGAAATGGCTAAAGAAGTTGTGGATTCTTTTATCCTGCGAATGAAACGCTTAGGCTTTACAGAGCAAGAAATTATGGAAAGCATATCTAAAAATATAATAGAGGTGAAATGACATGACCAATATATTGAAAGCTGAAAATCTATGTAAGTCCTATTTTAATAAAAAAGCACTGCAAGGTGTAAATCTAACCATACAACAAGGCAAAATTGTAGGACTTCTAGGTCCTAATGGCAGTGGTAAAACGACTTTTCTAAAAATAGCAGCCGGCATATTGCATCCTTCTTCAGGGACACTGCTCATTGATGGGCAAAAACCTGGTGTCTATACAAAATCCATCGTTTCTTATCTGCCTGATACGGAGTATTTTTTTAAATGGATGAAAATAAAAGATGCCGTTCAATATTTCAAGGACTTTTATTCTGATTTTGATGAGAAGAAAGCCGCTGAGCTTCTGGAATTTATGAAACTGGATAGCAATCATAGTGTCAAAAGTCTATCAAAGGGCATGAAGGAAAAATTAAAGCTGACATTAGTACTTTCGCGCAAAGCCAAATTGTATATATTGGATGAACCACTTGGTGGGGTAGATCCTACGGCTCGAGAAAAAATACTGGATGCAATCATCAATAATTTTAGTGAAAATAGCTCTATGATCATTACAACTCATCTGGTTCATGATATTGAACGGGTTTTTGATGATGTCGCATTTATCGCAGATGGAGAGATTGTCCTGCAAGGGAATGCAGAAGAATTAAGATTGAACAGGAACAAATCCATAGATGAATTGTACAGGGAGGTATTTCAATAATGCTTAATCTTATAAAATATGAGCTGAGAGGAAAGTTTTTGACGATACTTGGTATTTGCCTAACTGTGATCATAGGAAATCTTTTTTTGTTGACCAAGGTTGGTTCCTGGGAAATTGGCGTACCTGTACTGTCAGGTTTTCTAGGAAGTAGTGCCCTGGTTGTTATATGTATATCTTCATTAACGTTAATGAGTGATTACTTGTATGATGACCAAGGATATTTACTGTTTACACTTCCCCAGTCAGGTGTGGCAATTATGGCCTCAAGACTAATCGCTGCTGTCATTCAAATCGGCATAGTTACTCTTGTATCTGCCTTCATGTTTTGTTTATTGGATCAGGGGAGAATCTTCAATATCATTTTGCACCATGTTCCAGTATCTGAATTACTATATTCTGTCCTGATGCATGTATGGACGATTGTCTCTGCTTTAACATTTATATATTTTTGTATGGTAGTCGGTAGAGTGGCCTTGAAAGGAAAAAAATTAGGAAAAATAGGTTCGTTTATTATATTCTTTTTATTAAGTATCGCAAAGGCTGGGGTAACACTCATCATTGCTGATTCTTTTCCACAGATTGTGCAATTACAGTCAGTCACGGCTATGACCATTAATATTGGGAATATTATCTTTGATATCATCACCTTTGTTATCTTATTCGTGGCTACGTCCTATCTGCTGGAACACAAAATAGAGTTGTAATAAGAAGCTGACAAATTATACTTGCAAAACAGATATTTCTGCAGAAGATGAAAAAGCTGCCGTTACTCCTAGTTCTAAGAAACTAGGCGTAACGGCAGCTTTTTCATATCGAAATCAATTCGGTTCGAAGAAACTATCAGAGTATGGGTTAGCACTGCAGATCACTGATGTTTGAAGCTTCTCTCTAGGAATTACTTACAATGGTTCCCTTGCCATAAACAGTTTCCCAATCTTCTACAAACTTAGCAACACTCCATTCTGTCAAAGGATGTTTGGTCAAACTATCAAAAACATCCTCACCAATGGTTACCGCATGAGTTTGTGCCAGACTAACCTTGTGCACTTGTTCCACATTCTTGAAGCTGGCTGCCAGAACTTCGGTTTTAAAATCGTAGGTTTCAAATAGCTGAACAATGTTAGCAACTACTTGAACACCATCGCCAGAAATATTATCAATGCGATTCACATAGGGAGCGACAAAACAAGCTCCGGCCTTAGCCGCCATGAGAGCTTGCTGGGCTGTAAAAATTGCTGTAGCTGTAGTTTTCACTCCTCGATCCGCTAGGAGTCTCATGGCTTTAAAACCTTCAGGGATGACAGGGATTTTAATATACGTATGCTGTCCTAATTTGCTGAGTAAGAACTCAGCTTCCCTAAGGATATCTTCCGCTTTCAGACTGAGCACCTGAGCATGCAGACTTTTCTCCTGGCCGATAACAGAGCGGATTTCCAATAAGACTTCCATAAAAGGTTTTTTTGTTTTAGCCAAAATGCTAGGATTGGTTGTTACACCATCAATCGGAAATAGATCATTCATTTTTCGAATGTAATGAATATTGGCTGTGTCTAACAGTATTTTCATTGCTTATTCCTCCTTTTTTTATGAAAATGAAACTTATATAGATTTTAACCAGGTAAAATACTTCCCTGATGCTACACTAATGCTGAAGCTCGCATTTGCTGTACGAGCGCTGTATAATCGGCATCTTTTCCCCGGAAAATAGCAGATGTGCCTCCCACCAGTACATTAGCCCCTTCCTGAACGGCCAGAGGAATGGTTGTGCTATTAATGTTGCCATCGACCTCAATCAATGGATTGATCCCTTGCTCCATGCACATTTGTTTTAGTTCACTTATTTTCTTCAAGGTACTATATACAAATTTCTGTCCTGCAAATCCCGGATCTACCGTCATAACCAGTACCATATCAATTTCGGACAGCACATGCTTAAGGGCCGATAACGGAGTCGAAGGATTCAAGGCAACGGACACTTTTATGCCCTGTTCTTTGATTATGTCGATGGTGCGTTGAAGATGATGGGTCGCTTCTGCATGAACTGATATAAATTCTGGCTTGCTATCGGCAAATAGTTTAATGTATTTTTCAGGTTCTAGAACGGCAAGATGAATATCTAATGGTATTTTGGTATAGCCTTTAATTTCCTCTAAAACATAAGGGCCCATAGCCAGATTGGTCACATAAGAACCATCCATAACATCACAGTGCAGTAAATCTACATTTGCTGCTGCCAGCCGGTCAAGCTCATTGGCCAGATGCAATTGGCTGGCGCACATAATAGAAGCAGCTATTTTAATCATTACGGAGTCCCTCATTTCTGATTTGTAGTGATAAAAACAATACATGTAATTACAACATTACATATACTTACATGAATATATTGTATCAGCAGCTTCTATGATCTGTCAATCATGGAATGGATCGAAATACTGTCTGTTAAAGAGTGTTTATGCTTCCTGTTCTGCTGCATTACAAGGTTATATAAGTTGGTAAATAAAGAAACAGGATCAAGTATTGATCCTGTTTCTTTATTTGTTCAGTTCAACAACAAAAGTATTTCTATCTCCACGATATCGACACTTTGAATACTCAATAATCCGCCCGTTTTCTAAATAGGCTTTCGTCTCAAAATACATAAGAGGATCAGCTTCTTCAATTTCTAAAAGCTGAGCATCCGGCTTTGTTACCTTTTGAGCTTCAAAAACTCGCCTAACTTTTTTTATATAAAGATTATATTTTTCAAATGTTTGGTACATGGACTCTTCTTTGAGGTTAACCTGGAGGATTTCGGGACATAAAGCATAAGGAATATAAGTGGTTACCAGTACAATGGGTTCGTCGTTTGCGTAACGTAACCGTGAAAGTTCGATGACCTTATCTCCAGGCTCCAGTTCCAGAGCTTGTGTGAGTTCATCATCCGCTTCGATTACCTTTAAGTCAAGGACCGTAGTTTTTGGCTGGATGCCTTTACGTATCATTCCCTCATTGAAATTTTCAATAACATGAACGATTTCCTGATTAATTTTCGGCTTGGTGACAAACGTCCCTTTTCCTTTTAGGCGAGATAAATACCCTTCATTAACTAGTTCATAAATAGCCTGCCTTACTGTGGGTCTGCTGATGTTAAAGCGGCTGGAAAGTTCAATTTCAGTCGGCAGGCAGTCGTGTTCCTTTAAATTGCCAACATTTATTTCATGTAAAAGTAACTGTTTGAGCTGATAATAGAGTGGTACAGGTATATTCCTGTTTAGCTCCTTATTTTCAAAAAACAAAATGGTCCTCCTCCTGCTAATCTGATACAAGACGGGTTTGAATACCTATATTATAGCATGTTTAATCAATGTCTATAGGATAGATAAAATTCTATTGCTTGTAAAGGTTGACAAGACAACCTTATTACCTCTATAATGAAAGACAAATCAATAAAGCCTCCTGCAAAGGGGAGTAGCTATATACAGATAAGCCGTCAATACGGGTGCAGACCTCGGCTTTCTGGCAATACAAGTTGTTAGTAAGACCTTTGCCTAAGGATAGACGATAGAATCGTTTCTTCCTTTGGGCGAGGTCTTTTTTGGTGCAAAAAAGGAGGGGCAGAAATGGATATTACAATGCTGGCAGAATATGCGTGGATGTTTGTGATTCTCATCTTTTTAGAAGGGATTTTGGCTGCTGATAATGCTTGTGTTCTGGGAGTTATGGTAAAGCATCTGCCGGAACTGGAACGCAAACGGGCTCTTTTGTACGGATTGGCAGGAGCATTTATTTTCAGGGGAGTATCCTTGTTCGCAATATCAATGTTAATCGGATGGTGGCAGCTGCAAGCGGTAGGAGCCTTCTATCTGATTTTCCTAAGCCTTAATCATGTATATAAAAAGATTGTATGCAGCAATGGAACAAATGATAGGCCGGTTGCTGTGGAGGGGATGGATTTCTGGAGTACAGTGATAAAGGTAGAAATTGCTGATATTGCTTTTGCCGCCGATTCCATTCTGGCGGCGGTTGCATTGGCGGTCAGCCTGCCGGAAACTTCATTACCGGACATTGGAGGACTGGATGGCGGACACTTTATGGTGGTTTTTGCAGGTGGTTTTGTTGGTCTGGTATTTATGCGCTTTGCTGCCCAATGGTTTGTTGATCTTCTGCTGCAAAGGCCAGGACTGGAAACGGCGGCATATCTTTTAGTTGGCTGGGTAGGTGTCAAACTTGCCGTTTATACTCTGTCTCATCCCGGCGTTGCATGGCTGGAAATTGGATTCTCCAGTTCCCTGGAGTGGAAGCTTATTTTCTGGATAGGGTTCCTCCTGATCTGTCTCGGCGGTTGGTTTCTCTCAAAACCAGCAAAGCTAAAAGAAAGCCAAGAATAATGAAGGTGCAGATCGTGCATACAAGAACCTGATGGAGAGCATGCTTCATCGGGTTCTTGCATTTATGGGTAGTTGCCGTCAGAGATTTATTCTTTAAATTGGAGGATGAAAGGGGAAACCACGCTTCCTTCAGATAGTCTCAAACATTGCAGGTAATAGGAACATATTCGGATGTCGATACTTGTCTGGTTTTGAGAATCGTGGTAAGATCAAATAAAAAAGTGGTGATATAGTTGGATAGTTTAATCGACGGGCTTGTAACAGTGATTAAAATGACATTTTATATTGCAATTATAGTCAGTATTATTGCTGCTCGTTCTTATAATAAACTGCAACGGTTAGGACAGGGGATTAAATCTGCAAATGCAACGGTTTTGACTGTAATCCAGAAACGAGCGGATTTAGTTAACAAACTGATGGATATAGCGAAGGATTATGGTGTTCATGAAAAATTTGTGCAGATCACCTTATCCAATAATTTGATAGACACATTTAAAGCATCTACAGATGCCATATCAAATGTAAATGTAATGGCACAACATTACCCTGACTTAAAAGCGAATACTGCTTATCAACAACTCATGAATCAAATTAGTTCTGTGGAAGATGAATTGCAAAATAAGAGAGAGTCCTATAATAAAGTTACCCAGGACTATAACTCTGAGAGGTTGCAAATACCCACTGTCTTATTTTCTAAAGTACTAGGTTTTGAAGAAGCACCTTATTTTGATTTTGATAATTTACAAGAAATGAAAGACTTTAAAACCGATGATGGTCAATTGCTAAAAGCGATGCTTTCGAATGTCTCATTGAAAGCAATTGATATCACCCAAAAAGGGGTGGACAAAATGCAATCCAAAACCCAGGATTATTCCAGTATCATCGAAATAAAAGATGAGACAAAAAATTAAGAGCAAATCAAATTACTGTTTATAAAAGTGCACACCAGCTCAGCGATATAAAGGATTACTTGGATTTCTGCGATTCTAACAAGAACTTGCAGGAATTTTATTTTTTTAAAAAAAGGTATTGACCTTTACTGGTAATAGGTGTATATTTTAATTACTAAATGATAATAAATATCAATTAGTAAAAACAACTGATCTTTAGGAGTTGAGGTTATGAAAACTTTGTATAAAGAATTCGAGGATTGTTGTGAATGTTGTTGTGAATGTGATTGCTGCTGCGAATGTGAAGAAGAAAGTTGTGAAGGGGAATAAACTACTTTTGTAGTTAGTGGAAGGGGTGAGTCCAGTGTATGAAGAAGAGAATGGACGTAAAAATTGATAACGTTCGGGTCTATGAAGCACACTGCGACAGTGAGAACCCATTACCCAGGAACATTATCAATGAATTGGGAAGGTTAAGGATATTTGAAAATAGAATGTAATTGTAAGCTACCCTTGAAATAGAGGGTAGCTTTTTTGCGAATAAAGAAAGTCCGGACTTATTCTTTTCTTACTGTGCCACGGTGATAGCGTCACCATTTTTTAGCTCATTGATGTTGCTTGTTATAACCATGCTTTGTTCAGGCAGCTCAGAGGTGATCTCTGTGAAATCACCAACACTTTTTCCAATTGTTATTTGCTGGAGGATAGCTTTTCCATTGTCTGCCAGGTAGATGAAATTTCGGCCCTGATCATCTTGAAATATGGACGTTGTGGGAACTGCCGGCACGGTGGATGATTTACCGGTGTCTATATCGATCATAACGGACATACCGGATTTCAGCAGGCCTTCTGGATTATTGGTGAGTTTGACATGGGCCAGAAAGGAAGCAATTTGGTCTGCTTCTACTTTAGGATAGATTCTGGTAACCTGGCCTGCTATCGTTTGTTGTGATGCTGTTATGGCTGCAGGAGTCCCCAAATGAACCAGATACAGATCATTTTGAGTAAGAGAAACCACCGCCTCTACTTCCTGGCCACTACCTAAAGACAGCAGCTGCTGACCAGCCTGCACGTTTTTTCCTGAAGAGGCGGATAAACCTGTTACGATGCCATTGGTTGGTGCATTAATAGTCGCGGTGCCATTTACGACAGCCGTAGGAGAGCCGCTTGTGTTTTGGGCATTTGCCAGATTTTCCTTTGCATCCTGTAGATGAGCTGTGGCAATATCCAATTGGCGCCGTGGAATAGCTCCCAGTTCAAACAATTTCTGCAGACGATCAAATTCCTTTAGGGCATTTTCGTAATTGGCTTGAGACTGTGGAGCAGAACTTGTATTTTCCTGTACTTCTGGGGTTTCCGAAGACGCCTGCAGCGTAAAGAGCGGCTGGCCTGTTTTGACTGCTTGGCCTTCGGTTACATATATTTCACTAAGGACACCAGAGAAATCGGCAGTAACGGGGACAGATACTGCATTTTCTATGGAACCGGCCCGGGCGATCTGCATAGGTTTGTCTATGGTACTTATTGGTACAGCGGTGAGAGTAATAGGTGCTTGCGGCTTAGTGTGCTGTGTCCAGCCAAAAGGAATTAGATGATAACTAGCGGCCAACAGTAATGCCACTAAGACGAAAGGTACAATTATGGTAACAATGCGATATTGTTGAATAAATTTTTTCAAAGAGGTTCCCTCCAATTATGATAAGGTAGTAGTTACTATGTTCTCACTTTTCGCTTTTCACGTCAAGTTTGACAGAAAAAGTGAAATTCATTATAGTAAAGGAAGTAATAATAGCGAATTTCCGCTATAATGTAAATTATAGTTTAATGTTGAGCATGGAAATTCGTCAGCTGCCATGATTTTGTCACAGCAAGCTGTTATATTTTAGTAAAGGAGGAGAACAGTAATGGATATTCCACATGAAGCACATAACAAGCAGAAAGTAGGCGGTCGGTGGATGAGAAATATTTCTAAAAAATGGATTATTTCTTTACTGTGCTTACTTATTATATTTTTGGCAGGAATCGTAACAATTTCGGCAAACTACCATCAGAGAATAAGTGAGAGCAGTGTTCCGGCAATGGCGTTGGAACCTATCCCGCGTAATGATAGTGGACAAATGCAAAATATAGAAAAAACGGCAAGGAGTACAGATCGGCTAGCGACAAAACCTTCCATCTGGCCGACTAATGGAGAAATTACCTCTGGTTTTGGCTGGCGTACCTCGCCTTGGGGCGATGGCAGTGAATTGCATCCGGGGATTGATATTGCTAATAGCATGGGGACACCTGTTGTTGCAACTGCTGATGGTGAGGTTGTGAAGAGTGAAGCATCCGGGGGCTATGGTAATATCGTGCAAATTGATCATGGTAATGGCATTACGACGATTTATGGGCACAATTCCCGTTTTGCTGTAAGTGTTGGTCAAAGTGTGAAAAAAGGCGAAGTCATATCTTATGTGGGCAGCACAGGGCGAAGTACAGGTCCCCATCTGCATTATGAAGTCAGAGTAAATGGTACTCCTGTTGATCCAACCAGCTTTCTGGCGCAATAGTAAAGCATGCAAATCGTAACGCCCTGGGCTTAATTGCCTGGGGCGTTATTAGTACTGGGGCTGGTATATGTCATTATAACGATTCAGAGGGCTGGCAGTAAAATGTGTATGATAAGAATCGGAGAGAATGGCGAAGCAAGTTTAGGGATATTCTATAAGTAATCCATTGTTAATAACGGGATGAAGGAATGTAACCAAACTTTCTTTCGCTGTGGTTGTAAAATAAGGAAAACAAAAGTTTAATGTGATGAGGGCGGGTTCTTATGAGTCGAGAAAAAAGACTGAAAATAAAGAAAGTCAGCGTAAAACATTTAGAGCAATACAACCAATTGCTGCGGTATGTTTTCCAGGTAACCGATAATGATTTACATAAGATAGGCTGGGAAGAAAGAGATATGATTCTTGCCAAATCTCCAATGTTGGAACAGGCGGATGTTCTTGGATGGTTTGATGGAGACAAACTGGTATCTCAGGTGGCCGTCTATCCGTTCCAGGTGAGAATATTCAATGCGACTTATGATATGGGAGGGCTCACCGGAGTCGGAACCTTTCCCGAATATTCCAATCAGGGTTTGATGCATAAGCTGCTGCGCCAGGCACTTGAGAACATGCGGGAGAAGCAGCAGTCGATCTCTTTCCTGTATCCTTATTCTATCCCGTATTACCGCCGCAAAGGGTGGGAAATTATTTCAGATAAGATAACATTCGAGGTAATGGATTATCAGCTGCCAAAAACGAAACAAGTATCCGGAGAAGTTGAGCGCATTAGTATTGAACATAGTGATTTAAGGGCAGTGTATGAACGTTTTGCCTATCAAAACCATGGAGCCATGCTGCGCAATGAGTTAGCCTGGAACGAATATTGGCGGTGGGATTTTGATGATCTGACGGCTGCTATTTACTATAACGAAGATCGCCAGCCTGATGGGTATGTACTGTATTGGATATCAGATGAAGTGTTTCACATTAAAGATATGATATTCATTAATGAAGAAGCTCGCAGCGGGCTTTGGAATTTTATCAGTGCCCACTTTTCCATGATTTCGAAGGTTGTGGGCAATATTTATACCGATGAACCGTTAGCTTTTTTGTTAGAAGATGCGGATATTAAAGAAACAATTTCCCCTTACTACATGGCGCGAATTGTGGATTTGGAGCAGTTTGTTGCCCAATATCCTTTTAAGCCCAATAGTGAGAAGCGAGAATGGACATTTACACTTGATGACCCGCTGCTGCCGTGGAATCAAGGTACTTTTACCATACGTATTCATCCTGATGGGAAAGGTGAGGTCGTGCGTGTAACAGAGCGCAGCAAATCACGGATTGATATCCAGACCATGACAACCATGCTGCTCAGTTATAAGAGTCCCAAATATCTTCATAAGATAGGTCGCCTTTCGTGCAGTTTGGAAACCGTTGCTATGCTGGAAGATACGATTGATCAGCAGAATCTTTATTTTTCAGATTACTTTTAATAACTTTATGCTTACCCATGGAAATGACATTAAAACCTGCACTATTGCAGGTTTTAATATCTGTTTCCTATTTCGTGAAAGAACCATTATCTGCTCTGTACTCACGAACAAGCTGCCAAACCATGATTTGATTTACGGTTCTATACTTTCATTAAACAGGAATATCAAGTTCGTACCAGTTTACTGTTAGAAGAACTTGAACCAAGGTCATATCTGGTTCTAATACTCCTGTAAGAAGAGCGTCTACAGAGAAGCTATGACCGGGGGGAACAATTATTTTACCGGAAAAGTCAAGGGAAATAAGCGAACCAAACGCCTGCGTTGCAGAAGCTATGGTATCTCCATTACCAAGAGCAGTGCTAAGAGTACCATTCATAACGCTGCTGTCAGGGAAACCGTAGTTGAGATTTCGCACACTCGCCTCGGCAGTGCCAGTCGCAGAGTCGCGACGCATGATTATTTCTATGGGCTGTGCAGAACTTAAATTTTGAGTAAACAATGGACTAATGTTACTGCCGCCCAAGATCGAGTCGATATACATAATTCTGCCAGAGGTTAACGGGTTACTAATAATGATAGACCCACCTGGCGTTAATGAATTAAGGAGCAATGCACCGTTAGCTGCGAACAAACGTCCGATTTGTGATTGGATGCTGGCACTGGGCAGCGTGGCGAGTACATTGTTGACATCCGTTCGAATAGCGCGGGTGACACCGTCGATGCCCTGGCCGCAGGCGAGGACACTATCAGTCGCACAAGACAGTGTCCGGTCTTCAAGCGTATCTAATAATAAACAAAACAAAATATCTTTTTTTGTGCTATCACTGCAATTGTCTAAACACTTAATAACTCCATCGGTTAATCGGTTTAGCCTTTGCAGACAGTCAATGATTCGTCTCACCTGTGGATCCAGGCAGCCAAAATTTAATCGGGAAGTATCGTCATCCATGAACACATCTCCTTTTGTCTAGTTGCTTAACAACTTGATCTCACTACATAATATGCAGACATAGGAGGCGGGTGACGATTCACTGATTCGGAACTGTTTCTTATAAAATAAGAGGACAGATATTCGTCAAATAGTTGTAGTCTATTGCAGGAAGTTTTTCACTCTATATGGTACATATAAAGAATATTACGGAAGATATTGAACTTCTATAAATGAAAGGATGACAATATGAGTACAATAAGAAAAATACGCAGCATTGTAGAGGGTACAACTCAGTTTGACGGCGCAGGCGTAAAGCTGGTGCGGGTTATCGGTCATGATAATACGAAGGAGTTTGACCCTTTTCTTATGCTGGATGCTTTTGATTCCCGGGACTCTGCTGATTATATTAAAGGATTTCCCTGGCATCCTCACCGGGGCATTGAAACCGTAACCTATTTGATTGCCGGTGAAATTGAGCATAGTGATAGTCTGGGAAATAAGGGGAGTATCCAGGATGGCTGCTGCCAATGGATGACGGCGGGCAGCGGTATCCTTCATCAAGAAATGCCCCAGTCTTCTGAACGGATGCTGGGAGTGCAGCTCTGGCTGAATCTTCCTGGTAAAGACAAAATGACACATCCTCAATATCGCGATATTACGGAAAACATGATCCCCAAGGTACAAGAAGAGGGCTGTACTGTTGGTGTCATTGCAGGCCATTATAACAACACTTCGGGAGCAACCCAAGGGGATTATGTAAAAGCATTAGTTTTGGATGTCCAGTTGGAACCGAAAAGAATGTGGAGTATACCAATAGATGAAGCCGCAACGCTGTTTATCTATATTATCGAAGGAGCCGGATCTGTTGACGCTGATGCACAAACTGTGGTGGAAAGCCACAAAGCCGTGCTCTTTAGTGAGGGTGATAGCTTTGCTATTCAAGCGGCAGACCAGGGTATCAGATTCCTGCTATTTTCCGGATCTCCCCTTCAGGAGCCTATCGCATGGGGCGGACCCATTGTCATGAATACGCGGGAAGAATTGCAACAGGCATTTCGGGAGCTTGACAATGGAACGTTTATTAAGAAATAGGAAAAAGCTGTGACAGTCCTGACATTAGCGGTATCCAAGCTTCTACAGACCCCCTGAAAAGCCGGAGGTAATAAACGGCTGCAGCTATTGGCTTAAAATCAGCAAGAATATGGATTAACGCCAGAAAAGCATCTCTTAATGAGATGCTTTTCTGGCGTTGTGGGAGTTTGGTATTTAACATTTGGGTGAACTTCAGGGAATGTATTCGTTTAATCTTATCTTTGGAATGAACTTAAAATGCTGTATCATAGGCGATATAACTAACGGCAATTGCTATATCTCAAAATAGTTAAAGGCACAGAGTATATAATTTTCGAATATACATATCCTTATTCAAAGACAAAAGTTTTGGGAAGTCGAGGTATTTACTGTCAAATGGAATTGGAAATAGAACTGAGCAAAGAAGAGCTGGAAGAATTGATCATAGACCTGTCTCGAATTTGGAACGATCTTGGGCAAATAACAATAGACAGTATAGCGAAAGAGAAATAAAATATTGTAACAATTCAAAGCACATCTATAGAATCATACCTGCCAAATTTGCAGGTATTTTATTTATAACTAAATAAAGCGGCATTTTCTTCATTCTATTTGGCAGCAATTGAGACAGGGGCCAATAAGCTCAAACATGAGGCAATCTGCAGTGAATAGCTGCTCTTTTTACTTTGCAGCGCAGCCAGCGTTCGCAATCTGTCCAGATCGCGGTGATGACAAAACCGCCAATAAAAAGCCGCCCCCAGTTAAGTCCGCTATAAAACTGATCAATGAATAGAAATATTACACCGATAATACATACAAAGCTGCAAGCACGCATTGTTTTCTCCTTTCATCGTAAATCTTTCTTTTCATTAGCTGTTGCCATTATAGCACGCTGAAAGCTATAATAAAATTATCAATAATATATATATCCTATATTTAAAAAGTATAGTATGAGGTGTGGGCAGATGGATATCCGGGATATGAAGAACTTTTATGCCATTGTTGAGGAGGGAAATATCAGTAATGCGGCTAAACGGCTAAATATAGCGCAGCCGCCTCTCAGCAAGCAAATGAAACAACTGGAAGATAATCTTGGAGTTCAATTGTTTGAACGCGGCAGCCGTAGAATTAGGCTGACAGAAGCAGGGCAATTATTGCGGGCGCGGGTAGAGCAAATATTAGGGCTGGTCGATGGTACGATTAAAGAAATTACAGAATTGAATTCGGGTTTTGTCGGTAACCTTTCTATCGGGACAGTGACAACGTCAGGAGCTACAATGCTGCCCAATTTGCTTCATAAGTTTCATACTATATACCCCAATGTTACTTTCCAACTATGGGAAGGTGACGGCAGTCACATTTTAGAGTTATTGAACAATCGGGTCGTTGAGATTGGGATTATACGCGCCCCGTTTGATCCCGAAATTTATGAAGCCATTACACTGCCCGATGAACCGTTGGTTATAGCGATGAAAAAAGAGGGCTGCCCTTGTGGCGCAGATCCTGAAAACGTTCGGTTAATTGAGCTTGCGAACCAACCGTTGATTGTTCCACTTAGGTGGAAAGCCGTGTTTGTCGAAAGCTGCGAAAAGGTTGGCTTCAAGCCGAACATTGTATGTATCAGTGATGGGATTTTACTCAATATAATATGGACGAAGCTAGGAATCGGTATGGCATTAGTGCCCAAGTCCACTGAAGGGCTCATTTCTGATTCAGAATTGACTTACAAAAAGATTGTGGAACCCAGCCTATCAACGCAAACGGTAATTGTCTGGTCTCGAAACCATAAATTATCTGCCAGTAGCAAACACTTCCTTGATTTATTACAAGATATGATCAGCCCACTGCCAAAGCAAAAACAGAAATAAGACATAGGAATATATTGGAGTGGCGTAATCATACGGTCTCATCAATCAGGATGAATTAAGAACATAAAGCGACAAGCAAGGCTGCCCGAGAAGCTCAAACTTAAGCTTTTCAGGCAGCTTTGTTTTAATAATCAGAGGCAGTAAATATTAACAAAAAGCTATTTACAAAATAATATAACGGTGTTATATTATAGAATAATTAAAATTATAACATTGTTATATTCAGCGTTATGAATTAGGAAGGAGTGATCAGTATGAAGATTGTTGTACTGAATGGAAGTCCCAAGGGGGAGATCAGCGTTACGATGCAATATGTTGGCTTTATCAAGAAGAAATTTCCACAGCATGAATTCAAAATACTCAATATAGCCCAGCGCAGCAAGCAAATTGAAAGTAAAGCAGAAATATTTCAGGCAATTATTGAAGATATAAAAGAAGCGGACGGCATACTGTGGGCTTTTCCTTTATATGTATTTTTAGTCCATTCCCAGTATAAGCGATTCATTGAACTGATCGGTGAGCGGTCAGCAGAAGCTGCATTTAAAGGTAAACCTGCTGCTATCCTTAGCACATCGATTCACTTTTATGATCATACTGCTCACAATTATATACATGGTATCTGTAATGATCTTGATATGAACTTTTATGCTTCTTACTCAGCTGAAATGCAGGATTTATTTAAAGAAATTGAGAGAGAGAAGCTATGTCACTTTTTTCAAGGTTTTTTCGAAGCGATAGTTAGAAAAGCTCCTGCGATAAAGATCTATTCACCATTACACATACAGACTACGGAATATACTCCTGGAACTTCCCTGGAACCTGTGGATACGTATGACAAAAAGATTGTGATTGTTACAGATGAGGAGGAAGGACAGCGCAATCTTAAACAGATGGTGCAGAGAGTTGCCGCACATTTTACAGGTCAGGCGGAAGTAATCAATTTGCACAATGTTGACATAAAAGGAGGCTGTCTCGGCTGCATTCGCTGCGGCTATGATAATACTTGTGTTTATCGTGGGAAAGATGGGTTTATCGACTTTTACAACAATAAGTTGAAAACTGCCGATATCCTAATTTTTGCAGGAGGGATTCGTGACAGATATTTGTCTTCGTTGTGGAAGACTTTTTTTGACAGAGGCTTTTTTAATACTCATATTCCATCGTTCATGGGCAAGCAAATCGCCTTTCTGGTCAGCGGACCTCTAGGGCAATTATCAAATCTTAGACAAATCATGGAAGCATATGCAGAACTGCAACAAGCTAATCTCGTAGGGATTGTATCAGATGAAGAAGGGAATTCCCAGATCCTTGATGGTCTACTTCGAGAGCTGGCAGTCCGGAGCGTAGAATACGCTAAAGTCCAATATATAAAACCGACTACCTTTTTGGGACTGGGAGGGCGTAAGATTTTCCGTGATGAAATATGGGGAGATCTGCGGTTTCCATTTGCAGCAGATCACCAATTTTATAAAGATAAGGGCTTTTATGACTTTCCCCAGAAGGATTATGCAGCAAGAATGCGTAATGTAATCCTTGGATGGATGGTTAAGATTCCAGCAGTTCGTAAAAGAATATATAATGAGATGATGATCAGGAAAATGGTTGAGCCCTTCCAGAAGCTATTGAACAAGCTATGAGGAAATCAGCTCAAATGGAGGTATTGTGACGGATAATACGAAGCAAATGAACACGCGTGCTGTGATATTAGAACGAGCACGGGAACTTTTTCTGTCCCAGGGCTATCATAAGACTACTATGCGCACAATTGCCGATGTGGCAGGAATTTCTACTGGCCCCTTATATTTTTACTTTCGCAATAAAGCAGAAGTGTTTTTCCACATTTGCAATGAAGCGTTTGATTATCTTATTGTGGATTTTCGCCGGGTTGCCTCAGAGGATAACCATGCGGGACTAAGGCTGCGAAATATTTACAATGCATATAGAGCATTTTATTATCAAGAACCTCAGCTCTTTGAGATTATGCATTTATCGACCAATCCGATGCTGGGCATTGATCTGCCGCAGGACTTGCAAGAAACCTTAAATAATAAATCCCGGCATTTGGTTACCATTATGGAGGAAGTCATTCAGGAGGGAATCATGCGCCAGGAGCTGCGCCCGGTTGATCCATGTAAACTTGCTCTATACCTATACTCTGTGGCGGAAGGCATCTTTCTTTCCAGCCGGATGAATATTTTACAGCGGTGTGACGTAAGCCTTGATGAAATGATTGATGTTGCTATTGAGATAATAGGCAAAGGTATGATAGATTTTCAGGAAAAATGTTCAGCTATAGCAAGGAAAGAAGAGGATGCCGGAGGGCATGGAGATAGAGATTATAAGGGAATATAGGTGTCATGCTCTACATCCTGCAAGAATAGATTGATTTACAGGAGTTACATTTTACAATCTATCAAGAACAAGAGCCGAGGCCATACAACATTTAAAGGATATGGATAGGAAAGATGATTTTCCAGATTTATGAAGATAAATGATAGCGTCCAATAGGGCGCTTTTCTTATTTTAAATTATTTTTTCATAATCAAATGAAAATTAAATCCTTCTTTTCGATGATAGTGATATATCGATATAGGAGGTGCTAGTTATTTCCGATAGCAATATAAAAGAGTTACAGGAAGAAATAGAAAGGATGCGTCTAAATCTAATCTATATTGTTGCCAACAAGGGAGCGGTATCCACTGAGGCAATAAAAATAAGCAGAGCTTTAGAAAATAAAATAAAGAGATATTATCAATATAAGAGATAGTCACAATAAATCGCTTACAAGTGTAAGCGATTTACTTGTGTTCTGTTGTTGTCATCATGAAAGATGAGTGATTTTTATTGAAAAATATGTTATTATGAATTGCCAGATTGGTAAAACAAATAATTTCGATAAAAGTAATCGATAATTTGAATGAAAGGAATCGCTATTATGGATATAAAGCAAATAAAAACATTCTTAGCAGTAGCCTGTTTAAATAGCTTTACACAAGCTGCTGAGCAGCTTGGTTATGCACAATCATCAATTACAGCTCAAATTCAGTTACTAGAAAAGGAGATGGGGGTTCGTCTTTTTGAACGATTGAATAAAAGAGTATCTCTTACTGCAGAAGGGAAAAATTTTTTGATTTATTCCCGGCAGATGGTTGATTTGTGGGAGACGGCCAAAGGATCTATTACTATTTCGGACGAACCTAGAGGAAAGCTTATTATTGGTTCGGATGAGTCAGTATGTGCAGTCAGGCTGCCTCCATTCCTAAAAGAATTTAACCGGCGGTATCCAAAAGTGGAAGTAAGTCTTAAAATCGGTGCTTCCTGCGATTTGGTCAATTTAGCCAAAGAAAACGAAATTGATGTGGCTATTATTCTAGAGCGTAAACTGATAAATCCTGAATTTGTGATTAAGATGCATCAGCTTGAGTCGTTAGCATTCCTGGTTTCTCCCGAACATCCTTTAGCTTCCTCTAAATCTGTTCGCTTTGCAGATCTGGCTGGGTATCCGTTTCTCCTGCCCACTCAAAGCTGTAGCTGGCGAATTCTGTTCCAGGAGATCTCGAAAGATGCAAATGTTGAACCTACTTTAATGCTGGATTCCGGAAGCATTCAAACGCTCAAGCAGCTTGCCATGTCGGGGCTCGGCGTCACTCTGCTTCCGTTATATGCAGTTATAGATGAACTGACAAAAGATCAATTGGTAAAATTGAATTGGGAGGGTGTGGATCTGCAGCTTTCAACTCAGGTTATTCATCATAAAGATAAATGGATTTCATCGCCATTGCAGGCTTTTTTGACAATGTGTAAGGAAGTGGAATTATAGATTGGTTTTGAAACGAAAAGTTTTAGCAATCTTACATGGATCAGCGAGCCTACTCAGGCTGCAATTAAGTCTGAGTAGGCTTTATTTTTTTCAAATCGGATTTGGCTATTGAGGTTATCGAAATTATCAGTTTTTATAATCAATTATCCTGTGTTACAATGAAAATCAAGATGGAAATAGGTGAGGCGAGTATAGAAAAGAAGTGGTTGCTGTCATTTTACTGTGGAGTTTTCGCATTAAAATGTACCAACCGGTAGGTATAATGGATATATTTCTTTTTCCAGTCTGAATTACTTATAATTACAAGGAGGATTTATTATGATTGGTAAATTGTTAACTGAAGGAACAAACAAATTGAAAGAACTGGGCTTGGGTAATTTCACTGAAAATGGGGCGGAAACCGGAAGTACGATCAAGATGTCTCGTCAATACATAGATTCACTGACAATCGAAGTACGAGCAATTGATGCAGTAGAGGCTTCCACTGAAATGACACTTTTCGGTGACGTGTTTACTACTCCAGTGATGACTGCAGCCCTTTCACATTTGTCAGCAATCTGCCCCAATCCAATGGTGGAAGTAGCGAAAGGAGCTAAAGCAGCAGGTGCGGCAATGTGGGTAGGGATAGGGGACGGCGAAGAACTTAAGGCGATTATTGAAACAGGTGCTAAGACAATAAAAATAGTAAAACCATATCGAGATAAAGATTTAGTATTTGCTAAGATTGCCGAAGCCGAAAAATATGGAGCTTTTGCCGTAGGAATGGATACAATCTCTTCTTTTGGCGGCAAGGTCAATGAGAGCCTCGTTTATCCCGACCTCATGGGTCCCAAAACGCTGACAGATATTCAAAGTTTTGTAAAGGCAACGAAGCTGCCTTTTATCCTCAAAGGAATACTGAGTGAACAGGATGCCCAAAAGGCACTGGAAGCAGGAGTAGCCGCCATTGTAGTTTCCAATCATGGTGGTAATTCGATTGATTATGCCGTACCACCATTAAAAATATTACCGCGTATTGCCAAAGTGATTGACGGGAAGATTCCAATCTTTGTTGATGGTGGAATAATAAGGGGTACAGATGTTTTTAAGGCCCTGGCACTTGGGGCAAATGGAGTCCTGATTGGAAGATCAGTAATGACGGGATTGGCCGTCAGCGGCGCTGAAGGCGTAAAAAAACTTATTACGGGGACAAATGAAGAATTGCGCCGGGTCATGAATCTGACAGGAAGTGCTAATTTGGATGGTATCAAATCCGAATTGATTTGGCACTAATATAATAAAAAAAGACTTTTTAAGTAAATATCATCATGAAACCATGACCTCTGACAGAGATGTTTGTCAGAGGTCATGGTTCTTCTTGTAGTAGAAAGATTCTATTCTTTTAGACATATCTTTTACCTCCATTATAATAATACGTAAACTTACTTTACGAGTATCTCCTCGCTTTTTATTCGTACAGGGTTACTACAAAAAGGATTGGGTGAAGAAGGAAAAACTTGAGAGTAAACAGTATAACTCTTTGTAGCAGTGCGCCATAATTGATTAAAAAACGTAATCATTTAATAGTAGAGATAGTCTCGATTTTTACTAAGCAAGATATATAATCAGTAAATAATTCTTGGAGGTAAAGGATGAAGGACGCAAGGATATATTGGAATGAACAGTACATGGCAAGTGGTAATAAGAGCGTTATATACGATTTATGGCTGGATAAGTATGAACCTATCTTACACGCTTCAAAAGATACCCCCATCATTGATCTCGGCTGTGGCCTCGGAAATGATACCTTGTACTTGTATGAACGCCATTACAAAGTTATTTCCTGCGACTATTCAGAGGAAGCTTTAAAAAAATTAGAACTTTTTATAGAGAATCCGATTACAAAACTTTTTAATATGAAAGACGGATTGCCTTTTGAAAGTGAAAGTGCGAAAGTAGTGATTGCAGATCTGTCGTTGCACTATTTTTCCTGGTCTGAAACTAAAAAAATAGTGAATGAAATTAAAAGAGTTTTAAAAGAAAACGGTTTTTTATTACTAAGAGTTAACTCAGTTAAAGATACAAACTATGGAGCTGGCAAAGGCATTATAATAGAGAAAAATTACTATAATATAGACGGGCATCTGAAACGATTTTTTGATAGAGAGCAATTGGAAAAACTTTTTATAGACTGGAAAATCAAATATAATAAAGAATATGAAATGAATCGATATACAAATAGTAAAATACTTTGGGAAATGGCCGTACAAAAGTGAGCGATTACGACCATAAAACTTATCTACTAATTGCCTGGATTGATAAAAAGAATTCCTAATCATTCTTCGGGATATGGAAATGGGTAAAAATTTCATGGAGGGTACTTTGCATATGCTTAACTTTATTGGTATTGGCAGTGCTTTTAATACGCAATTAGGCAACACAAGCGCTTTTATGAAAAAAGGTGCTAGTCTCTTGCTCATTGATAGTGGTGGGACTGTTTTTCACAGGCTTCAGGAGTTAAATCTTTTACAAGAACTGAAAAAGCTCTACATTGTTATTACGCATACCCATCCTGATCATGTCGGAAGTCTTGGTGAAGTAATCTTTTATGCTTACTACATTTTGGGGTATAAGCCAACTATATTTTTTCCCAATCACGAACAAATGAAGATCTTTCTGACCAGTATAGGGGTTAGCCAGGAAATGTATTTGCTGGAAAGCAGCAATAAAGCAAAGATTATTGATGAGAGCTTGGGAGAGATCAGTATTGAATTTTTACCAGTTTCACATGTTAAAACCATTCCGACCTATGGTTTTGTAATGAGACAAGCAGAAGGGAGATTTTACTATAGCGGGGATTCAAGTAATATTGATAATGACATTATCATCAGACTTAAAAGCGGAGACCTTGATCGGCTATATCAGGATACCTGTGGACTGGATTATGAAGGTAACAACCATATGTCATTAAGAAAATTGGAAGAGATAATCCATCCAGACTTGCGGAATAAGGTTTACTGCATGCATCTTGATCAACACATTGACCAGCAAGAGATCGTTGGTCAAGGATTTAATGTAGTAATAATTAAAGATCAGCAGCATAAAAAATGACACTAACCATAATGACTTGCTTGGTGTCATTTTTAAATTTTCACTGTCTACTTGATTGGGTGTAGTTCATTTCAAGGCAACCCTTTGACACTTGGCGAACTGCTATGCAATAGAGCCAGACATAATGTTGGCGGGCTTGTTTCAGACATAGCGTTTCATCATCATTGAATTTAATATAATTCATTTTACCATTGTAACAGTATTGCTGAAGCGATAAAATGATATTATATTATCTATTTAAAGAATATTTCGTTAAATTGTTTAGGAATTTTTTTCAATTTAGTAAGTATATCTTAATTATTCGAAATATTGAGAAAGGCAGGCGCGAAATGGATATTATTAAGGAATTATTAAAAGACATACCTTTACCCCGAATGGTAAAAATCCGGCAGTCTTTTTCCGCTGAAGAATTGTCGGACGTAGTGGATGCAGTTAAATCCGAACTGATTAAGGTACAGAAGCTTGAATTGATTAAGCCGGGAATGAATATAGCGATTGCTGTTGGCAGCCGTGGAGTTGCCGAAATAAGTACAATCACCAGGGTAGTTGTTGAGGCAATTAAGTGCCAAGGCGGCAAACCTTTTATTGTACCGTCAATGGGCAGCCACGGAGGGGCAACTGCAGCGGGGCAAATTGAAGTTTTGGCAAACCTTAATATTACCGAGGAAACGGCGGGTTGCCCAATACGCTCTTCAATGGAGGTTGTGCAGATTGGCCGCCTGGATAATGGATTGCCAGTTTATATTGATAAGGAAGCATCACAGGCTGACGGCATTGTGGTCATTAATCGGGTAAAGCCGCACACCGCTTTTCACGGCAGTGTTGAAAGCGGTATTTGTAAGATGATCACAATCGGTTTAGGTAAGCAAAAAGGTGCAGAATCTTGCCATGCTTACAGCTTTAAATATATGGGGGAAAATATTTTAGCAATGACCCAGATGGTTTTGGATAAAATGCCCGTCTTATTTGCAGTAGCTTCTGTGGAAAATGCCTACGATAAGGTCGCTAAAATTAAAGTGATTCCTGCAAAGGATATTATTGAGAATGATAAGCAACTTCTAGCTGAGGCTAAAGCCAATATGCCACGCATTTATTTTGATCAGATTGATGTTCTTATTATTGATAGGATCGGAAAGAATATTTCCGGTGATGGCATGGACCCTAATATTACCGGACGTTATCCGACTCCCTATGCCAGTGGTGGTCCGGAGGTTGCTAAAATGGTAGTATTGGATTTAACTGATGAAACGCATGGTAATGCAAACGGAATGGGGACCGCTGATTTTGCCACTCGTAAATTAGCTAACAAGGTTGATTTTAAAATGACCTATGCGAATGGATTGACTTCCACAGTGGTAGGTCCAACTCATATGCCGACCATACTGGATACTGACTGTGATGCAATCAAAGCTGGGGTTAAAACATGCAATGCATTGGACTTAAAAAAGGCAAAAATAGTTAGAATCAAAGATACCTTGCATTTAGGGGAAATATGGATCTCAGAAGAACTATTATCGGAGGCAAAAAATAACCCGAATATTGAAATTTTGAGCCAGCCTGCAGCAATGAGGTTTGACGATAAGGGGAATTTAATAGAATCGATTATTGACTGATGTCACTGACATTTTTGGCGGCTATCCCTCTGTTTTTTTACCTGTGGTGGAATTTCAAAAATATATTAGGTGGTGGAGATCATTATAGCGGAAATTGCCCAGGCTCGCGCGTCTAAGTAATCAATCAAGTGAATAAACAATAAAGAGCAAATAAAAATTCCCCCAATCGTAGAATAAAAGAAACTACGGTTGGGGGAATTTTATATAGTCACCTCATTTAAATTGTCAAATAGTTATAAAATTTTAAATAATTCATATTTACATTTAAATTAAAATGTGTGATAATGTGATTGTGTTAAACATAGGATGTAGTATGTAGTACGTACTACACGTAAGAGGAGGACTTTTTATGAAAGTAGCTTTGGTTTATACAAGTACGACACCGGAATTGATTGAGCTAGTAGAAAAAGAGGTTCGGCAGTTACTGCCGAAAAGTGCTGAGATAATCAGTTATCAGGATCCGTCTATTCTTGCGGAAGTAAGAGATGCCGGGTATGTTACGGCTCCACCTGCAGCCAGACTTATTGGTATGTATATGAAAGCTGTAGGCGATGGTGCATGTGCGATTCTCAATATTTGTTCATCCGTAGGGGAGGTAGCTGATGCAGCCCAGGATGTTGGTAAGTTTACTGGCATTCCAATCGTACGAATCGATGAAGAAATGTGCCGGGAGGCTGTAAGACAAGGTGTACGTATCGGTGTGATGGCGACGCTGCCGACGACTCTGATTCCAACCAAAAATACTATAATGCGGGTAGCGCGGGAAATGAATAAGCGTGTAGAATTAGTTGATGTTCTAGTTGACGGTGGTTTTGGACTTGACCAAGAACAATTCAAAGAACTGATGTCAAAATATGCCGGAGAAATTTGTGACAAGGTTGATGTGATTTTGTTTGCGCAAGGTTCTATGGCTTATTGTGAAGAATACATTCATCACAAATCTGGCAAACCGGTTCTGTCCAGTCCGAGATTCGGTGCTTTGGCACTTAGAGAAGCTTTGGTGAAACAAGGTTTGATACAATAATTTTAGCACTCCTGAGCCAGTTTCTTACAATGATTATCACAAATAAAATAAGAGGTTCCGTCCATAATGGATCGGCAGGGCGGTTTGCATCTCTGTCTGATGGTAAGCTTGTATATAATCGAAAAGGAGACAAGAAGATGTTAGAAAGATTGGGTACAATCGTAAAATTTATTACGAAATATTTTTCTTTATGGATTATTCTGGGGGTTGTTGCCGCATATCTGAACCCTGAACCATTCAAGCCACTATCAAAATATGTCCCCTATTGTATTATGGCTGTTATGTTGAGTATGGGTCTTACTGTATCGGTGGGCGACTTTAAACTGGTTTTTACGCGTCCTAAAGATGTATTTTGGGGTATCGTTTTACGTTATATGATTATGCCGTTTATTGCCTTGGCATTAACCAAGGTGCTCGATTTGCCGCCAGTTTTGGCTGCAGGACTTATACTCGTAGGATGCTGCCCGAGCGGTGTGGCCAGCAATGTTATGACCTTTCTGGCTAAAGGGGATACCGCACTCTCGATAACTGTTTCTTCCATTAATACAATTATAGCGCCCTTTATTACGCCCTTTATGTTTGTTTTCTTGGTTGGAACGATAGTTCCAGTTGATGCTGGTGCTATTCTGGTAGATATCTTGAAGATTGTCTTGATACCAGTATTTCTGGGAGCAACGATTCGAGGGTTTGCATCCGATTTTGTTGATAAGATTATGCCGATTATTCCAATCGTTTCTGTAATTGCAATTTTTATTACAACTAGCTCAGGGTTCGCTCTTAGTGCCGGTTCGCTGGCTAATGTTGCTTTGATTGCTTTTGTAGCCGTAGCTATACATAATTTACTGGGTCTTACAACAGGATATTGGGCTGCCCGCGGTGTAGGAATGCCCCATTTCAAAGCCAAAGCTCTTTCTTTTGAAATAGGTATGGAAAACGGCGGCTTGGCGATGGCATTGGCATTAGCCCATCTTGCCCCATTAGCATTCATACCAGCGGCTATATTTAATTTGATGCATAATCTTACTGGTCCAATATTAGCAAGTTATTGGCGGGAAAAAGAAGAAAAAAGAGAAGCGGCTGCTCAAAATGGGGAAAACACTGCACAATCATAAACTTAGGTGACAGTGTAAATCACCGTGGTGCATATATAAGCTGCAAGATAGACAGGAGTTGAGATGTTGGAGAATATTACATTGGTATTAGCAAAAAAGCTAGGCAATTATGCTGAAGCTATTGTTGCAAAAGAATATGGGATGAAACCATTTAGTGTAGCTGTTTGTGATAAAGATGGGTTTTTAGTCTTGTTCAGTAAGCAGGATGGTGCCAAATTACTGACGATAAACCTTACGGCGAATAAAGCTTATACAGCTGCGAGAATGGGAGTAAATACAGCTGATTTCCTAAAGCGGCTGCAGCAGGAAAATCTAAATATAGCATATTTTGCTGATGATAAATTTGTGGCGATGCCTGGTGGTGTACCGATATATAATGACCGACAGCAGATTATCGGTGCAGTTGGCATTGGTGGACTGAAAGAAGATGGAGAAGTGGCCGTTAAAGTGGCTGCTGCTGCAACTACTTTATTCGAGGATTAAATTGATTTAATACTTCCGTCTTTCTTATCGCTCATCGCCGAATGGCAGTTGTTTGTTTTTAAGAAAGTACTCAAGTCATATCATATGATTGTCTTGAACCTACGTATGATGTATACTGAAAAAGCAAAAATACATCAGGAGGTTCAGTATGGCAAATGAAACTTTCTTAAAAGAAATAGGCGGTAAATCTGTTGTAGAGCAGATTGTTGATAATATTACAAATGCTATTATTAACGGGGAGTTGAAACCAGGCGATAAGATTCCTACGGAGAACGAACTCTGTGCATCAATGGGGGTTGGCAGGAATTCTGTTCGTGAAGCAATTAAGATATTAGGAGCATACGGTGTTATTAATATCAAACGTGCAGAAGGGACTTTTGTAACGCAAAATTATGATAGCAAAATGCTATTTCCTGTTTTGTATGGAATTATTCTACAAAAAGACTCAGCGAATCAAATCGTGGAACTGCGCAAAATAATTGATGTAGGGATACTCCAATTGGTACTGGAAAAGTTGGATGCAGAATCCTTACATAAAGTGGAACAGGCCATGCAGGACCTTGAAACAAAAATTACGGCTTCCAATGTTGAGGCTAAAGATGTTTTTGAAGCGGATATAGCGTTTCACATGGTGCTGGTTGATATTACTCAAAATGCACTATTGGAAGGGATCTGTTTCTATGTAGATCAGATTACCAGAGCATCCAGAATGAAAGCGATAGAAAAGTTCTTAAAAGAAAATGCAACCGAGCAGTTTCTGCTGATGCACAGGGAAATGTTGCGTATATTAACGGAAAATAATAAAGCTAAGATTAATCAAGTAGTAGAAAATCATTATCAATATTGGGAAAAAGTAAACTCTTAATCATACGGCAGATCGTTAAAGCAAAATTCCGTTGATTTGTTTGCTTCGGTATTGTGTAAATAACAAAGTAAGGGGTATTCACAATGCTGGTAAATTTTAAAAATATCCTCAATGAAGCCTATGTCAATCATTATGCTGTAGGTTCATTTAATGGATATAATTATGAAACATTCAAAGGAATCATCGATGCAGGAAATGAGGCAAAAACACCGGTAATCCTGGCTTTTGGTGCTAAGTATCTGAAAAATATGTCATTAGAAACGGCATATGCTATTGCTAAAAGTCTGGGAGAGGAGGCAGCAATACCAGTTTGCCTGCATCTGGATCATTGCAGTGATCTGGATGTGGTGTTTCGTGCCATTCGCAGCGGTTTTGGCTCAGTCATGTATGATGGTTCAGCCCTACCCTTTGAGGAAAATGTAAAGAATACAAAACTGGTCTGTGATATAGCACATGCTTGTGATGTATCCGTGGAAGGTGAGCTGGGATGCCTTGCGGCGGGGGAACGTTCACATGAAGGATTGGAGTCTGATGTGGAAGCTTATACCGAACCCGTACTTGCAAAACAGTTTGCTGAAGAAACGCAGGTTGATGCATTGGCTGTTTCTATTGGAACCGTGCATGGACTGTATAAGGCAGAACCTATTATACGCATTGATATCTTGGAGGCTATTAATAAGCTGCTAGCAATACCACTGGTACTGCATGGCGGATCGGGGCTGGCAAAAAAAGATATTTTATGCTGTATAGCCAAAGGTATTGCTAAAATCAATGTCAATACGGAAATTTCCGTTTGTGCTGTTGATAAGACAATGGAGCTTTTAACCAGCGAACAACCACATTTTTCGGAGCTGTCCTTAAACCAGGTCAGTTTTGTAAAAGACATTGTTAAAAAATATATATCATTCTTTGGCCAGCGTTAAAATGGAGGCCAGTGCTAGGCAGGCTCTGTTATAGGAGGTAAAAATGGATAAAGTAATGATTTCAGTTGCTCCCGTAGCTGCTGCTGATAAAAAAATAGTTCCGGACAAAATTGCTGAAGATGTTTTGAAGTGCTGGCGGGCTGGGGCCGCTATGGTGCATTTGCATGTGCGCGATGCTCTGGGCAACCTGACAACAGATATAAGTCTCTTGGAAGAAACCCTGCGGCTGATTCGCAAGGATTCCGATATCATTATTGAGGTGTCAACAGGCGGTGTTTCCAACCTTTCCATAAAGGAACGCTGTGTTCCCGTATATTCAAATCTGGTAGAAGCTTGTTCCTTGAATGTTGGTTCCACAAATTTGGGGAAGGCTGTATATTGCAATCCCATTGATGATGTGGAATATTGTATTCGTGAATTATTAAGAATGAAAAAGACACCAGAAGTAGAAGTGTTTGAAATTGGTCATATTTTTGCAATGCAAGAACTTATGGAACAATATGATTTTGTTACTCCCGTACTGTTCAGTATTGTTTTGGGGCATAAGGGAGAAGCTCCTGCCACCCCCTCAGCCTTGGCTGCGATGATTCAGATGATTCCAACTGGAACTCTCTGGGGTATCACGCATGCAAACCGACGGGATTTTTCCATTATTGCGGCAGCTCTTGGAATGGGGGCCAGTACCGTTAGAATTGGCTTTGAAGATAGTAATTATTTGGACGCTGCTACAGTAGTCGATTCCAATGTTCCATTAGTAGAAAAGACAGTACGGTTATTAAGAGCCATGGACAAAGAACCGATGAGTCCTGCTGAGGCAAGACAACAATTCCATATATTCGGTAATGAATAGGGTGTTGAAAACATGAAATCATTACAAAAGCTTAGTGCTGATATGTTAAAAGCATATCCAGCCGTAAATGAAAAATATGTACAGTTGCTTTTAGAGCAGGCTGTTCAAGATGATCCGCATAAAATTATTGTGTTGGATGACGATCCGACTGGTATTCAGACTGTTCATGATATTTCGGTATATACAGATTGGTCTTATGAAAGTGTTAGCTGTGGTTTTAATGAAACAAATAAAGTTTTTTATATTTTAACGAATTCTCGTGGTTTTACGGAAGAACAGACTATAAAAGCCCATCAGGAAATCGGTAACGTGATTGCCCAGGTAGCTAAGGAGCAGCAGCGGAAATATTTGATCGTTAGTCGTGGCGATTCGACTCTCAGAGGTCATTACCCTTTAGAAACAGAGATTTTAAAAGAGCAATGGGAGTGTCATTCAGGACAAAAGGTTGATGGTGAAATTATTTGTCCGTATTTTAAGGAAGGTGGACGTTTCACCTTAGACAACATTCATTATGTACAGTACGGGGATTTGCTTATCCCTGCCGGCGAAACTGAATTTGCTAAAGATAAAACATTTGGCTATGAGTCATCAGATTTGACCGAATACATAGAAGAAAAATCAAAAGGTTCCTATAAAAAAGAAAAGATTGTAACTATTTCACTGCAAGATTTACGGGCACTCAAGATTGATGAGATCGCTGGCAAACTCATTCATGTAACGGATTTTGGGAAAATTATAGTCAATGCAATTGATGCCTGTGATGTAAAAGTATTCTGTATAGCACTTTACCGTGCAATGGCTCAGGGAAAGTACTTCCTGTTTCGTACCGCTGCCGGCTTTGTAAAAGAATTAGGTGCAATTACGGATAAACCGCTGTTGACAAAAAAAGAGATGATAACAAGCAGTAGCAGTACTGGCGGGATCGTTGTTGTCGGCTCTCACACCCAGAAGACCACCAGCCAGGTTGAACAATTGAAAAGTCTTGAGGGAATACGATTTATCGAGTTCAATTCCGATTTGGTCCTTGAAGAACATCGCTTCAAAGAAGAAATCGCCTCAGTGGTAAAGCTGGAAGAAGAGCTGTTAACCCAGGGTATTACGGTTGTCGTTTACACTAAAAGGACATTATTGACTTTAGAAGAAGATTCGAAGGAAGATGCTTTGGAGCGTTCTGTGAAAATATCAGATGCAGTACAATCCCTCGTTGGCAGGCTGAAAGTAACTCCAGCCTTTGTTGTCGCCAAGGGCGGTATTACTTCCAGTGATATTGGTACTAAAGCGTTACAGGTAAAACGGGCAAATGTACTGGGCCAGATAAAGCCTGGCATACCTGTATGGCAAACAGGAGAAGAAAGTAAATTTCCCCATATTCCCTATGTTATTTTCCCGGGGAATGTTGGTGAGCAAAATACGCTTAGGGAAGTTGTGGAGATATTACAGGAAAAATAATAATCTAAGAGAAGTTTCAAAACACTGCCTCCTCCTGTTCGTTTCAGTAGTGAAATTGTACAGGAGGAGGCAGTGTTTTTTAGATTCAGACAGCTGGATTTTGCATAAAAAATGCTAGTATCAGTATACTAAATGATGAGACAAGCAGAAGAAAGGAGAGAATAATTATGTTTGATTTAACACCTTATCGGCAAAAGCATGAACATCGTAACAATGCATTGAGTAAGTTTGCACGGAACTTTTTAGGAGATGACTTTGAAGCGCTTTTTGAAAATGTAAATAACTTTTCTAATTCTTTTCGAGTAGATCTGCGAGAAAATGATAATCAATATGTACTGGAAGCTGATCTCCCTGGTATTAACAAAGAGGATATAAGTCTGCATTATGAAAACAATTATTTAACAATTAGCGCAGAAAGAAATGAAACGCAGGAAATAAAAAATGAAAGAAATTACGTCCGACAGGAAAGGCGGTTTGGTCACTTTCAGCGGAATTTCTATATAGATAATATTCAAGAGGATGCTATTGATGCTAAATTTAATCATGGCGTTCTTACCGTTACCTTACTAAAAGCAGATAAATCCCAGGCAAGGCAGGGAAATATTCCGATTCAATAAAATAAACGAAAAGACGGCATGCAATAGTAAAGAACACTGCCTTTGCTGTATTTGGTTTTTAAGAGAAGCTCCCCATAATCTACTTAATAGATTATGGGGAGCTTTTTTAGACATGGATATAATTTCTTTTCCCTTTAAATGTACAAAGATCCTGTTTGATCCAGTGTGGCTTTCCTTCATGTCCGGTTAGCATAGCGTCAGTCCTGTAAGTTGTTTGCTCAGGCTCCAGAGTCGATCGGCGGCTGCGGGATCAACGGCATAAGGCATCACGCCAAGGGCCATGGAGCCAGCCTGGCGAACCGAATCATTGTTCCTTTTAGTCTCATCTTCCACCAGCGGGGCGATGTCGCAGTTCTCGCAATAAACACCGCCCATTCCGTTGAGCTGGGGGCTTGTTGCGCACCATACACTGGTTGCTGCCCCTTGCTCGACGGTTTTCAGGTTCTTTGCCGGATTGAGGATCGCCTTGCCGTTCTCGTCAATGACGCCGGCAGCTTGTAATTCCTTGCGTGAAAGATACTTTTCGAGGCCAGTGCCGACGATGCTGCCCGGATGGAGAGAGAAGGCGCGTATTCCTTCAGCCTTGCCGCGTTTGTCCAATGCAAGGGCAAAAAGGATGTTGGCCGTCTTCGACTGGCCATAGGCTGACCAGCGGTCATAGTCGCGACGTTCAAAGTTAGGATCCTCGAATATGACGGGGGACCGGCGATGGCCCCAGGACGATACGGAGACCACACGTGCACCGTCTGCCTGACACAGGGCATCCCAAAGCCTGACCGTCAGCTGAAAATGGCCCAAGTGGTTTGTTGCGAATTGCAACTCATACCCCCGCACATCCCGCGCCAGGGGGCATGCCATAATGCCTGCGCTGTTTACCAGGATGTGCAGTGGGCGACCAGAGGCGAGAAACCTCTCGGCAAAGGTGTCGATTGAGGCTGGATCCAGCAGGTCCATTGCTGCAATTTCGATACCATCGAGGCCCTTGAGTGCGGCCTGAGCCTTGGCATGATCACGGGTCGGAACGATAACCCAAGCACCTGCAGAACGCAGCGCTCGCACGGTTTCTAATCCGAGGCCGGAATAGCCGCCGGTAACCATGGCTATTTTACCATTCAGGTCGCAGCCATAGATGATCTCTTTGGTTGTTGTGGAAGCTCCAAAACCGGATCCGATAGGGATTTGTTGAGTCAGCATAAGAAACCTCCTTGAAAAATTCTTACAAATAATATACTCGAGGCTAAGCCCCGGCAAAGACTCGCATCAGCGGTCGATTGTCGCCATAATCCAATCGGCGTAACGCTGCCCCGAGACTTTCCCCGGTGCCAGAGCGTCATCGAGTGCCTTGATTTGTGAGCGATCAAGCTGGATGGTCTCAGCGGCCAGATTTTCTTCAAGATATTTCCGGCGCTTAGTACCGGGGATCGGCACGATGTCTTGCCCTTTGTGTAATAGCCAGGCCAGTGCAATCTGCCCGGGTTTCACGTTCTTAGCCGCGGCAATATCCCGTACTGTCTGTGCGGCTTTAACATTGGCGTCATAATTCTTGCCCTGATAGCGTGGATCGGTACGCCGGGTATCATCTTCCGGATACTCTTCGGCACGATTGACCTCACCAGTCAAAAAGCCCCGGCCCAGGGGACAAAATGTTACGAGCCCGATGCCAAGCTCATGCAGCACTGGTATAACGTCCTGCTCCAGATTCCGTTCCCATAGCGAATATTCGCTTTGCAGTGCAGAAACCGGATGAACAGCATGAGCGCGGCGGATGTTGGCAGGGCCAGCCTCAGAAAGACCGAAAAAGCGTACCTTCCCCTGCCTGACCAGATCACCTACTGCGCCGGCTACCTCCTCAATTGGTACTGCCGGGTCGACGCGATGCTGGTAGAGCAGGTCGATATAGTCGGTACCAAGGCGGCATAGGGAGCCCTCCACTGCCTTACGGATATGCTCAGGCCGACTGTCTCTTTCGGCGCCGATCTGCTTTCCGTTCTGGAAACGAAAGCCAAACTTGGTGGCGATTATCACCTGATCGCGACGGCCCTTGAATGCCCGGCCGAGCAATTCCTCGTTGGTAAAAGGACCATAACCCTCAGCCGTATCGAAGAAGGTGCATCCCAGCTCAATGGCTCGATGCAGTGTGGCAATGGATTCACTTTCATCCGCCGGACCGTAAGATTGGCTCATACCCATGCAGCCGAGTCCAAGAGCGGAAACCACGAGACCTTGTTTACCAAGTGCGCGCGTATTCAACATGTGGCACCTCCTACTGATAGGATAAAGGCAGAGTAGCTGGACGTTTGTTGAGTCAACTTAAGAAACCTCCTTGAAAAATATTCTTAAGGATATTATTACCTGAGAAGGTGAAATGAAATAGACTGTTACTGCTTAGAAATTGCCTAAAACTGCAAAACAAGGTGATGTTACGTCTCCTGACGGTATTGCATATACTGTGAAATTGGATATAATTAAAAAATGACGATGGAATTTAGTATACAAAGAGATATGAGGTAGTTCCGCTGTCGGGAGGATCTTAAAATAAAGGCTGGGTAAAAATAAATGGTAGAACCAAAATTGAAATCCGTAACCTTATTTGAAGAGAATGTTTCGATTCATCAGAAGGTATTGGACCAATTGATTGCAATGGCCGATGGGATTACCAAGGTGGAAGGAAGCACCCAAACCATACTCCCGTTTCTTTCTATCATCCGGCGCAGTCAACAGACAGCTCTGATTCCGGTGGTCTTGACGCCTGCCTTTTGCCTGATACTTCAAGGAACAAAGAAACTTCATCTTGGACAAGAAATAATTCATTATCAAGCAGGCAATTATTTGGCATCTATAGTTGATATACCTGCATCCGCCCAAATCATCGGCGCTACAAAGGCGTCACCTTATATCGGTCTGCGCGTTGATTTTACAATCCAGGAAGTCGCTTCAGTAGTGATGGAGGCCGAAATTAATGTGAAGCCAAGGGATAAAAAGCTAAGCACCGGAGCTTTTATTGGAAAATCCGATACTGGTCTCTTAGACCTATTTATCAGATTATTAAAACTTATCGACAAACCCAAGGAAGCTCGTTTTCTGTCTACACCCATTAAGCGTGAAATGATTTTTAATTTATTGTCAGGAGATTATGGACACTTATTTTTCCAACAAGGTCTCTTTGACCAGCAAGCCGATGGAGTTGGCAAAATCATCAAATGGATCAAAGAAAATTACTCTTGTTCATTTACCGTTGAGGAACTGGCAAAATCAAACAACATGAGCGTTTCGGGATTGCATCATAAATTCAAAGCCATAACAACCATGGGTCCCTTACAGTATCAAAAGCAGCTTCGTCTTCAGGAAGCAAGGCGCCTTATGTTAGGTGGTTCGATGGATGCTACAACTGTTGCTTTGGAAGTAGGTTATGAAAGTCCATCGCAGTTTAGCCGTGAATACCGCCGGCTTTTTGGCTTGCCGCCTCTTAAAGATATAAAAGCAGTGAGAAAAAGTTCTGCGGCAAGTGCCTTTGGGGATCGTTAGACTTGTATACGAGGAGAATTTTAGCAGAATATGTGGAGGTAATAATGGGAATGAAAAGGGTACTGGGCTCGGTATTCGTATGTTTCAGTATTATATTGCTGTTGATTTCCTCTGTTTGTTATGCACGCTTGGGACAACCGTCCAAAGCGGTTACTATCGTGAGAAACCTGTCTGCAATGGATGATGATTACTTTGCTGTACCTCAAGTCAGTGGCATTAAGGATGGGAATTGGCAAGACAAGATAAATGAAACGTTGAAAAACCAAATTTTATCTTTCAGAAATCCAACGGCAGACAGTTCTTTGCAAGGCGATTTTTCCGTTTCTTTTTTCAATGGTCAGCTCTTAGGAATTCAGTGGGTTGGTCTGAGCAACACACGAGGATCAGCTCATCCTAATAAAATTGATACAGGTATTCATCTTGATGTAAACACTGGCAAAATCTATAAGTTGGCAGATCTTTTCCAGCCAAATGTTGATTACATGGCGCGTATCAGAGAACTTTGTTTTCGCAACGAGAAAAATTACAGGCTGACGATTAATGGTCAGTGGGATGAATGGACGTATACCACTTTCGCCGAATCATGGACAGGAGAAAATTTTCTGCTGTCGGATAAAGCGGTTAGAGTATATGACAGCCTTAATTACGCAACGGGCTATTATAGCGGTTATAGTGTACCCTATGATGATCTAATGGATATCATCAATACAGAAGGCGATTTGTGGAAGGCTCTAAAAGGCCAAGCACAAAAATAATAGAAAGCTGTCTAAGAATTGTTAGCAGCAAGGACATCAACAGATTTCTATAAAAAATTAGCAGGATTTAGCAATTATGAAAGAGAAGATACCCATAATTCTACTAACAAGGTAGATTATGGTATCTTCTCTTTGTTTAATATACTGGCGGCATATCGTTAATTATCGTATGTGGATAAGATTGTTTAATGCAGCACAAGGATTACGCTTCGTGATACGTGCTGCTACTCAATCACTGTTAGTAACAAGCTATTATAGTATGAATGGAGAACGATGATATGCGAAGAAAAATATTGATTTTGTTGATGTCTTTGTTACTTGTTGGAGCGAATTAAAGAACAAAAAAAATAATGTAAAATAAGAGCGTCTTACCTATCATCCCTTGTCATAAGAATAGTTACCACCGACGTGAAATATACTCAATATTTAAAGCATCTATTTTTGCAAAAAAGGTATGTATTTTTTGCAATATAAAATTTCTCGGTTTATGATTTGGTCGTCTTTCCAAAGGAATCATACTGCTTCGTGAGATTTGAATTTCACTTACTTGAAAATTTTCCAACGGCTTTTTCACAATAAAACCTCCATATAAATAATTGAATCGCCTAATGGCCAGCTTTGTGGCTGGAATGATCGTTTTGTTCTCATTCTTTGATCCAGTTTTCATAGGGAATTGATTCTCCCATATTCTAAATTTGATTATACTTGATGAATGTGACAAAAATATTACGATTTTGAAGAATCAATCTATATTCTAGATTTTTCTGGTGAAATAATCTGAAACAATTCAAGTCAAGAACCGTCCCCATGGAGAAAATAAATTTGATTATACTTGATGAATGTGACAAAAATATTACGATTTTGAAGAATCAATCTATATTCTAGATTTTTTCTGGTGGAATAATTTGAAACAATTCAAGTCAAGAACCGGCCCCATGGAGAAAAAAATGTTTGATAATGTAAAGATTTAGAAGGATTTCCGATTTGTTAAAGAGAAGCTACCCATAACCTACTAAGCGATAATTTATGGACAGCTTCTCTTAGATTTGAAATAACCCCGAGCTTTTTCCTAAAAGAAGACTATCGACATGAAGTGTAATGATCGGTAGCGTTTCTTTGATTCTTTAAAACATAAAATCTATATTTTAATATTATTGCAAGTACTTTACTTCCTTTATTAGGAATAAATATAAAGATATTGATATTGTGTATGAAAGAAAAAGAGAAAAGGGGAGGGGACTAATATGATAAAAATACTGATTTTTTTAGCCTGGATGTGTGGTACTTTTGGTTATATGGCGTACATGATCTTTCGCAAGTATAAGAATACGCTGTATGGAAAACCGGAGAACAGGTACGATCGAATGGGTGATCGCCTGAAATATTTCATGACGAATGTTGTGGGACAGGACAAGGTGATGCAGGATCCGATTTCTGGTGTGGCCCACGTTATGATCATGTGGGGATTTATCGTGCTCGGTTTTGGTGCGCTTAATTTGGCAGTGGAGGGCTTATTCGGCGTTCCGGTGCCATTCATTGGCGATAATTCATTTTTTATTGGCTTGAAGGAACTTTTTCTCGTATTGGTTTATATCGGTGTTATCGTAGCGGTACTGCGGCGAACGGTGCTGAAGCCGGAGCGTATAGAACCTTCTACTGAAGCTTTTGTCATTCTTGGCTTGATCAGTCTTATTGTCACAGGGGATCTTTTGTATAACAGTGCTAATTTTGCACTTGGGGAGAACGCTGGTATTCGCAGTGCTGCCTTTTTTTCCAATTCTATATCAGGACTGTTTACCGGAACTTCTCCTGAAACCCTTCAACAACTGGCAATTGGCGCCTGGTGGATGCATTTTCTGGCAATGGGCTTGATGGGCGTGCTGATTCCACGCTCCAAACATCTGCATCTGGCGTTTGCACCAGCCAATGCCATCTGGCATACATTACGCCCTAAAGGCTCTCTGACAAAGGTTGATTTTGAGGATGAGACAGCAGAGACCTTTGGTGTGAACAAATTGGAGGAATTCACCTGGAAGCAGCTTTTTGATACCTATACCTGTGTACGGTGCGGCCGGTGCACGGAAAAATGTCCGGCCTTCCAGACTGGCAAACCGCTGGATCCCCGCGCGCTGCATGTTGATCTGCGGACCCATATGGAAGAGAAAATACCGCTGCTGGAAAAACTGAAAGCTGCCGGTGACCAGAAACCGGAATTTACGGAGGCTGAACAGGCGGTTCTTGACAAAATGATTGTTGACGACTTATTTTCCGAAGAATTTATCTGGTCCTGTACGACATGCCGTGCTTGCGAACAGGCTTGTCCTGTTTCCAATGAACATGTACAGAAACTCATTGATCTGCGCCGCTACATGGTAATGACCGAAGCTAAAATGCCGAAAGATGTGCAGAATGCCTTGAACTGTTTCAAGAGTGGCAACCCGTGGAAGCTTCCCCGTGGCAGCCGTGGCGACTGGATGAAAGATCTGGATGTTCCCGCCTGGTCAGAAGAGAAGGAATATCTACTGTATGTAGGGTGTGTCGGTGCTTATGATGACCGGGCTAAACAGGTCACCACTGCATTAGTAAAGGTACTGAAAGCGGCAGGCGTAAACTTCGGCGTTCTCGGCAGCGATGAACCCTGCTGTGGTGAGACCATCCGCCGGATGGGCAATGAATATGAGTTTCAGGCGCTAGCCGAAGAGAATGTGGAAATGTTCAAGGAGCAGGGCGTTAAAAAAATCATTACCCTCTGCCCCCACTGTTTTAACTCGTTTAAAAACGATTATCCCGATTTTGGTGGTGAATTTGAAGTCATCCATCACTCCGAGCTTCTTGCAGAACTTATCAGTTCAGGGAAAATCAAGGCTAACGGTTCATTCAATGCAAAGGTCGTCTATCATGACGCCTGCTACCTCGGGCGTCACAATGAGGTGTTTGAGGCACCCCGTACGGTCCTCCAGGCAGTGCCTGGGATAAGCCTGACAGAGATGGGGCAGAACAGAAAGAATGCCTTCTGCTGCGGCGCCGGTGGCGGTCGTAACTGGATGGAAGAAGAAACTGGACATGGTCAGCGGCGTATCAATGAGGTCCGGGCGAAAGAAGCATTGGAAACGGGGTCTGAGGTCATCGCTACGGCCTGTCCATATTGCCTGACGATGATTTTGGATGGCACTAAGGCCCATGCTGCAGAGCAGGTTCGTACACTGGATATTGCAGAGATTCTTGCCAATTCCCTCGAAAAAGCGAATTAATTTGGATTATTGTCGGTATTACTAAAATCCATTGATTGTATAACGACTGAAACAAGCCTGTTAAAAATAATGTAAAGTATCATAAGAGTCAGCAATTTTCTAAAGAAAAGCTCCCTCATAATCTACCTTTAAGGAAGATTATGAGGGAGCTTTCTTTGAATTTGATGTTGGGATGTCAATTACCCGTTCCCGTCAGCATCATCTAATCTTTGGATGGTGCTTTAATCAGAGGGAAAATGTTATCCACACGAGTCCACATGTTATCAACAGGTTTATCCACAGAATAGAGCTGGATTATTTGTTCCATAGCTGGTCTACTCTGGTTATTGTCCAGTGACCCTGATGTTAGCTTGCACTGTATTGGCCATATTTCTTCGGAGATATGCCAACTGCTTTTGTAAAAGCTTTTAAGAAGTTGCTATAATCATTAAAGCCGCTTTTTTCACAAACTTCGCTGACTCCCAGTCCCATTGTTAATAAAGATTTTGAAATGGTAATACGGCGGGCATTAATATACTTGTTAATCGTAGTGCCCGTGGCTGCCTTGAAAATTCTGCAGATATAAGAGGTACTGATGTAGAACTGCTCTGCCAGCTGTTCTACCGTAATCGCATCGGTAATATGCTGATTGATGTAGGTGAGGATTTCCTGCACCTGTTGATTGTACTGAAAGTTGGTATCTGCTATCTCCGTACGATGGTTATTGATAAATAAACTATTAATCATAACCATCATTTCCATAAAAGCTACCCGTTCGAGGATATCACTGCCAAACTCATTTAATGTAGTGATTTTGCCAATAAAATAAAGAAAGCGATATTGCTGTTCTTTATTTAATGAAATACGATGATTAAATACCTGATTACGCTCGGTAAAACAATAGTTAAGGTCTGTTTTAATCGTCGAAATTTCCTTTAAAAAATCAGGATGGATAGAAATAATAATGCGTTCATGAACCATATTATTGATTTGTGCTAAATAATGGCTTTCAAATTGATTGATAATAAATAAATCGCCGGGGTTAATATCATAAAAACGATTATCGATAAGAAACTGTTTTCCACCTGAAATGGAATAATATATTTCATAACAATCATGGATATGCATATCCATGGTTTGCTCCTCTTTGTGCAAATGAGCGATTGCATAATATTTGGTTTTCAAACATTCTGAGATTGCTGCCTTACATGATGTAAATTTTTTCATAAGTACACCACCCTTTCCTACGCTAATTATAATTGTCCTATTCAGGATATGCAATATTTATAAGAAAGAATGACAAGATTATGAAATATTAGTATGTTATACTGCTTGCATAAGGTAAAGTAACAGAAATATGCAGTTATAGGGGATTTACGATAAAAGGAGGCAAACGTAATGGGTATCAAGGAAAAATTTTCTCTGGAAGGAAAAGTTGCATTAGTAACTGGCGGATCTTATGGAATTGGTTTTGCTATTGGCAGCGCTTATGCTGAGGCTGGTGCCACGGTTGTGTTTAATGACATAAGTCAAGAGTTGGTGGATAAGGGTATCAAAGCTTATAAAGAAGCTGGAATCAATGCTTTTGGCTATGTATCTGACGTGACAAAGGAAGAGCAAGTACAAGCCATGGTAGCAAAAGTGGAACAAGAAGTTGGTGTCATTGATATTCTTGTAAACAATGCTGGTATTATTAAACGCATTCCGATGCATGAAATGACAGCCGCAGAGTTTCGTCAGGTTATCGATATCGATTTAAATGGACCATTTATCGTAGCAAAAGCAGTAATTCCATCAATGATTAAAAAAGGACAGGGAAAAATTATTAACATCTGTTCGATGATGAGTGAACTTGGACGAGAAACAGTATCTGCTTACGCAGCTGCTAAAGGCGGTTTGAAGATGCTGACAAGAAATATTGCATCCGAATATGGACAGTTTAATATCCAATGTAATGGTCTTGGACCTGGTTACATTGCAACGCCCCAAACAGCACCTTTGAGAGAAGAAGGACATCCATTTAATAATTTTATTATTGCAAAAACACCGGCTGCCCGCTGGGGAACACCTGAAGATCTGCAAAGTCCTGCAGTATTCTTGGCATCAGCTGCTTCTGATTTTGTAAATGGACATATCCTCTATGTAGATGGAGGTATCTTAGCTTATATTGGAAAACAGCCTTAATTTAGAGTCATATTACAGGAGGGGTGAAAATAATGAAAATTGCATTAATCAATGAAAATAGCCAAGCCGCTAAAAATGAAATGATTTGTGCCTCATTGAAAAAAGTAGTAGAACCAATGGGACATGAAGTATTCAATTATGGTATGTATAGTACAGATGATAAGCAGCAATTGACATATGTACAGAATGGAATTCTTGCAGCTATATTGTTAAACGCAAAAGCGGCAGATTATATCATAACAGGGTGCGGTACTGGAGAAGGTGCTATGCTAGCCTGCAACGTCTTTCCCGGAGTGCTGTGCGGACACATTGTTGACCCATCTGATGCCTATATGTTTGCGCAAATCAATGACGGAAATGCAATTTCCCTGCCATTTGCCAAAGGATTTGGCTGGGGTGCTGAGTTAAACCTTCAATATATTTTCGAGAAATTATTCCTAGGCGAAAGCGGGCAAGGCTATCCCAAAGATAGAGTAATCCCAGAACAACGCAATAAGAAAATATTAGATGAAGTCAAAAAAGTAACTCATCAAGATATGCTAACAATTTTAAGAAATCTTGATCAAGAATTATTAAAAGGTGCAGTAAGTGGAGAACGATTCCAAGAATACTTCTTTGCAAATTGCCAGGATGACAAAATTGCAGATTATATCAAACATATTTTAGCTTAATGAATGTCTATCTGATTAAACAAGTAAAAACCCACAAAACGGGATTGTGAAATGTATTGAAAAATAAAAACCAAAAGCCAGCTATCTTTTGTAGATGCTGGCTTTACTTGTTGGTATAATGCATGTATTCCTTAGCAGCGGACAATTGCTGTTCACCATCTGGTTGGTAGCTCACCGGGCGCTGACCGTAAGGTCTGCCTCTACTCGACTGCGAGTTCTTTGCAAAAGTTTACAATTATCTTCATAAAAGTTATAATGTTCTATACTAATCAGTGATTCTTAATGATGTAAGGAGAACTAATATATGAATGATATTGATACATTGCTTCCTCATAGAGATCCCTTTCGATTTGTTGATGAAATTCTTTCAGCAGAGGAGGATGAAATTGTAGGTGTTAAAACCTATGATGATCCGTTCTTTATGCAAGGACATTTTCCTGAACGAAAAATAGTTCCTGGAGTAATACTTATTGAATCAATGGCGCAATGTGGCGGTGCAGGTATAAATAAAATAGGTATAGTGGGCGATGCACTGTGGGGATTGGCATCTCTAGAAGAAGCACAATTTCTCAGTATTGTTGATTTTGGAAAAACAGTTAAAATGGTAATAAAAAATCTAAAAATTTCTAACAGAGGGATTAAACAATCTGGAACTGCATTTTGTGATGGAAAAATTGTTGTAACGGCAACTTGGGTGTGTGCTCGACTTAAATAACCTGTTCCCGTGTCCCATTTAAATTTTAAATATGCTAGAGAGCCGTCTGCCTTTGATTAGGTAGATGGCTCTTTTTACTAAAGAGCACGTTTATGATACTATTCACTTTTAATAAAGGCGGCGCGAATAAGGCTAGACACTTTTTTACGTAACCTTGAATAGTTTGTGATTAATAAGGCTACATTTTAAGGGACAGCGGTGGAAATCTGTGCCTGCGTCTAGCTGTCCTTTTTAGAAGTATGATTGATAGACTTTAATGGTTCAACTAATCTGTCCCTTCATTGGTTAGGCTCTATTGCACTAGGACATGAATTAGAGCCTTGTTCTGGTAAATAATGTTTCTAATATAGCAGGATTTAGCAATTATGAAAGAGAATCTTTCAACAATTTAGCTTATCAATAGATTATGGGTAGCTTCTTTTTAGGTTTGACAAAGTGACGCCCTAGAAGAGAATCGGCCCATAATCTACCTTGTTAGTAGATTTATAGGTAGCTTTTCTTTTATTAATAAAGACATTTTAGAGCTATTGTCTTTAATTGGGACAAGGAACCTGTCCCTTTCTTTTTGGAGACGAAGTAAAGATTATTTATATTTGGAGAAAAGGAAAGAATAATGATGAAAATTAATTTGACGATTGAAGGCATTCCTGCAATTCTGTGGGGAAAGCCATCGAATAAACTATTTATAGCTGTTCACGGAAACATGTCCAGCAAGGATGATGATGCAATTGTAATTTTCGCAGAAGAAGCAATAGGCAAGGGGTATCAGGTACTCAGCTTTGATTTACCTGAACATGGAGACCGTAAAGGTGAAGACTATGCTTGCAAAGTTCAAAATTGTGTTAGTGACCTTACTGCTATTGTAGGGTATGCGCAAACTATTTCAAGTAATATAAGTGTATTTGCTTGCAGTATGGGTTCATATTTCAGTTTACTTGCATACAGAGATTTACCACTCGAACAATGTCTGTTCCTTTCCCCTGTGTTAAACATGGAGCGCATCATAAAGAATATGATGGTATGGTTCAATGTAAGTGAGGACAGATTAAAAAACGAAAAGGAAATAGAAACGCCAATCGGACAAACACTCTATTGGGATTATTACTGCTATGTAAAATCCCATCCTATTGATACTTGGAACAAACCTACTGCGATTCTCTATGGTTCAGATGACAATTTTTCCGAATTTAATGTGGTTTCTGAATTTGTAAAACGTTACCATTGCAAGTTGCATGTGTTGGAACATGGGGAGCATTATTTTCATACTGATGAACAACTGTACTATTATAGACAGTGGCTAAGAGACAACATGAAACCTGAAACAGAGACTTGCTGGTAAAATAATGCTCATGATGTAAAAATATAGAAGGATTGAGCAATTACGAAAGAGAAGCTATTCATAATCTACCTGATGGATTTATGAGGGGAGCTTCTCTTTAATTTATATTGAGGAGGTTAGTCGGATTAAGAAGTTAGAAACACACTTGAAGATTTTATCACCAGATATTCCAAGAGAATTATCCGAAGTTACATTTCCAGATAGAAAGATTTGTGATGAGGACTATTTCGAAATGGGAATAATCAGTAATTGTATAATTGAGAATGAAGTGGCAACGCATGTGTTTTTTGATAAGGTCATATTTAAAAATGTTGTCTTCCAAAAAGTTGATTTTAGTGGATTAGAATTGACAGATGTTATTTTTGAAAAGTGTGATTTATCAAATGTAGACTTTAATGAAGCCACTATGCATCAAGTCGAAATGAGAAATTGCAAAATTGTAGGAATAAATTTAATGGGAGCAACATTGCGCAATGTGTTATTTGATAACTGCTGTGGAGATTATGCTAATTTTCGTAATGTAAATTGCAAACAGGTCAAGTTTCATAACAGTTCATTAGCCAATGCCGATTTTTATACATCGACATTGCTCAAGGTGTATTTTTCTAATTCAAGTTTAGAACAGGTTCAGCTATCGGGCACTAAACTGGCAGGCATTGATTTAAGTAGTTGTGAGTTTAGACAGATTGGTGTTAGCATTGAAGATGTGCAAGGGTGTATCATTTCTCCACAACAAGCAGTTGGCTTTTCAAAACTATTTGGCTTGATTATCAACGAATAAATTCAACGGAGATACAAAGAAATCTTCTAATTATGTATGGCGTACATTAGATAGAAGATGAGAGTGACTTAAAAGAACCGTCACTTGACTCATATTTCTTTTTTTCATCTTTATGGTATGTTCATATCAGAGGTGGAGAACAATGGATAGGGAGCGGAGGGTTACCTGGAACTTCCTTTTTCCATATCAATGTTGGGGCCGAGTGATTACGCTTTCTAATTGTCCAAGAGGTATGAATGTAACAAATTTTGTAAAATAGAGGTGTAGATTTTGTTAACTGTAAAAAAAGGCAACAAAAGTTTTTATGTGGGAGATTCGGAATCAGCCTCGCTGGCAGAGATGATATTTTCTACAGACAAGAATATAGTTACTATTGAGCATACTTTTGTATCTGATGAACTTAGAGGCCAAGGTGCCGGCAGGCAGCTGCTGCAAAAGCTGATCGCCTGGGCAAGGGCGGAAAATAAAAAGATCGTTGCTGTGTGTCCGTTTGCCAAGAAGGAAATAACAAAAAGCCAGGAATATAATGATGTATTATACCAGCTCCCCAATTAGGTCAGAACAACGGATTTTGATTAATCTTCCAGATCACAATAATATTTATATAGTTAAAGCAGCTGCTGGATCGGCTGCTTTTTTATATGTAAAAAAGACCTGTCTCAATTTATCTCGTTTCCAATTAGAACGACAATTACCTTTCGGAGGTTTGTCTGATATAAATTAGATAAGAGGGGCGTTTATTGTGAATGTTAGTAGATTTATGAAGAGCTTCTCTCAAATTGGACATAGAGGTGCAATAAAAATAGAACTGACCTACTGTGACGGGTATTTCTACGATTATCGATTTCCTAGACGCGCCTGCTCTAAGGCCGCTATATCCAATTTCTTCATTTTCAAGAAAGCTTCTGTAACTCTTTGAATTTCATCCGGTGAGCTATTAAACAGGATTTCATCCATTTTTTCGGGAACAATCTGCCATGAAAGCCCAAATTTGTCCTTTAGCCAGCCGCATTGCTCTGCCTCAGGTATGGCAGAAAGTCTGTCCCAAAAATAATCAATCTCCTGCTGATCTTTACAATTTACAATAAGCGAAAATGCTTCATTAAAACCGAAATCTACGTCAAATCCGTTATCCATTGCAGAAAAACCAACACCGCAAAGTTTGAAAGCAGCATAATTCACTTTTGCTTTTGATGACATCGCTTCTCCCGCTCCATATCGACTGATGATTCCTATTTCTGATGCTGCGAAAATGTTAGTGTAGTACTTTACTGCTTCTTCCGCTTTTCCACAGGAATCATTTGAGAAAAGCAGAGTTGGAGTAATTTTGGGGACCGGTTTTTCACTATCTATAAGCATCAACTGCCAAGACAGCCCATAACGGTCCTGAATCCAGGCATACCGCTTACTAAAGGGATATTCGCCAAGGCGCATTAATTCAGTCCCACCGTCTGTTAACGCTGTCCATCTGTTATTCACTTCGTCTATAGAGTAGCACGCGACCATCAAGGACATAGAAGGGTTAAATCTAAAATATGGACCTGCACTGATTGCCTTGAATGGCTGCCCCGCCAATTCAAAACTTATAGCTTCTGCATTACCGGAAGGTGTGTTTTCAAGAACGGTCACATTTAATAGTTTCGATTGGTCAAATAAACTGATATAGAACGCAGCAGCTTCTTTCGCTTCTTTGTCATACCATAAATGTGGAACAATTTTTTGCATGATGGCCTCCTTCATGAATCATAGCAATTGGTCTATGAACCGAATACTATTTATAGTTTAAAATATTCTTTCTTGCTTTCAATTCAGCTGGTTACTCAAAGCAACTTCTTCTGGAACTTGATATCATTATACCAATTAGTCTCATAATTTAAACATCTTGTTTGTTCTGGAATTTTGATTGAGATTAAAAACGCCGATTGACAAGAAATCTGAAACTAAAAATCACGGGTTGACATAATGAGTATCATATAAAAATACAGCAGAGGTTACTCTTAATAAAAGAGATACTGCCCATAAGCTGCTAACAAGCTAGCTTATGGGCAGAGAAACATGACAATCTTTTGTGCGATCTAAAAGCTTCTGCGAATACCGGCGTTCAGGAGCCAAGGGGTTCTAACTTTGTCACCGGTCGTTTTGCTTGCCTCGAAATAGCCGCTGGTTCTGTCGTTAAATGCCGTAGTTATGCCCAGCGCGAATTCCATATAGGTTTCTTTAAGATTCTCTTGCATGGTTACCGGTGTCATGCCGCCACTGGACATAGTCACATTCGAGTGAGCACTGAACTCACGAAGCAAGGAGGCCTGGAGGTAAAAGCTATTTTGTTTAACCGTTTTGCCAATCGCAAGTCCCAGGCGTCCAATGGCGCTATTTAAGCCGTCATTGCGTATTGAAGTACCGTCAGTGGCAGTGTAGTCTGCACCGGTAATTCGGTTGAAGGTAACTTCCGCCTGCGGTTCCCAATACCATTGATTAGTAAGTGATTTTCGGTAGCCATACTCGGCAGACAGGCTGGTACCCCAATTGTGATAGCTGGCGTCTACGGGGGTATTTTCAGCATTTTGCAAGTAGCTGGTAAAGCTGTTTCGTAGGCGGCCCTGCTTCAAAATGAGGTCAAAGAAATGACCTTTATTGCCAATCCAGCTGCTATAGGCCCCTACTGACAAACTGCTGGCCTCGCCGGTGCCGCGCTCCATCGTAGCATCAGCGTTTAAGTAGCCCAGGGTATAACCGATAAAGCGTGCGCCACTGTCGGATACATACTTGGTATCGTGACCGCCTTGGAAAGCAGTATATTTCTGTGTTGTGCGTCTGCCGTCAACACTGTTTAGCTCTTGTTCGCCACTATATACGCGTGCCCAGTCGCCAGTATGGCCGCCGGTACTGGTGCGGAGGTCGCCCATGCGCCGGACGAGATGATTGTTCTCATCGCGCCAGAGAGTGAGGGTATTGGCAACTGCATCATGGGCGGTGTACATGGTTTCGCTGGCTTTAGTGCCACCGCCGGACAAACCGGTAATGTACCACTCGACGTGATCTTCACGTACAGAACGTGCGAGAGCTTCTTCTTCATTATCGGTGCTGCTGATCAGAGCAGAAGAAATGATAGGGGTATAACGGTAGGCTCCATAATCAGTGGCAATGCCTGTAAAAGTGGTAGTATCATTTGTTGCGGTAGCAAAGTGAGCGGAACCAGAGACTGAAGGCCCTTTGCCGAAGCCGGGATCGTAATTAACCCGTACTGTATTGGTGGTGGAGCCTCCGTCAATTATAATATGATCTGAGTCATGATTTGCCAGATCTGTATTAATGACAAAGTTAGCCGATCCCTGAGCATTGTTCAAAATAAAACTGTTACCGATGGATTGGTGTGTAGCTACAATGAATGTTCCACCGTTAGTGATTACGTCGGAGAAGTAGGCAGAACCGTTATTGAGCAACGAGACAGTGCCTCCAGCTTCGACTGTTACGTGTGAGGAAGTAGCATCGCTTTCCAAACATTGGGTACCTCCGCTGTTAATAATTGTTGAGGCTACATAGCTGTCTTTAGATACATACTGAATGCCTCCGGCGTTAACGGTTGTCGAGTTTGCGCTTCCATTTCTTACAATTTGAGTACCACCGTTGTCAATGCTCGTCCGATTTGCATCGCCGCCAGTGGTCACAGTCTGAGTACCACCGCTGCTAATCTTCGTATCAAGAGCCAAAGCGCCGCTAGCTACGTTTTGATTACCTCCGTTATTAATCGTTGTTGAAACCGCCTTGCCGCCGGAATTTACATTCTGGATGCCGCCATTATTAATCGTCGCTGAGACTGCCTTTCCCTGATCGTTCACATTTTGAAGGCCACCACTGTTTATCCTTGTTATATTTGCAACGCCTCCGGAATTGATGGTTTGCTGACCACCGCTGTTAATGGTTGTTATATCTGCGTTGCCGAAGTCATTAACCGTTTGAATACCACCGCTGTTAATGATTGTCGAGGTTGCGCTGCCTCCGAAATTCACATTTTGTGTACCTCCCTTGAAGATGGTGGTTGAAGTGGCGCTGCCGCCTCCATTCACATTTTGTGTTCCGCCATCAGTAACGATAGTTAAAGTTGCAGAGCCAAAGCCGTCTACCTCCTGTATACCGCCGCTGAGAATGTTTGTAGAGATGGCTGATCCACCGCTTATCATCTGTAGCCCGCCGTTATTAATAGTAGTTGAATTAGCGATTGCATCGGTGCCAACGTATTGCACGCCATCTTCATTAATTGTTGTGGATGTCGCTAAGCCATTATTAAATATACTTTGATAACCGTCCCTATTAATTATTGTGGAAATGGCAGTGCCGCCGCTAAGGATTGTCTGCTGCCCCAAATTAGAAACTGTAGTAGCTGTTGCCGTACCGCCATTATGTATTGTCTGGTAATCTTCGCTATCAGCTAGGGTTTCCCCGGTTACACTCACACCATCGTTAACATCATAAGTAATGGAGGCGTAGGCCGTACTGAACAATAACTTATTCAAAATCTGGCCGCTATTGTTCAAGCGGGAGTACAGAGCGTCCTGAATAATATGGTGCTTAAACGGAGTGTCCTCCGCTGTGATGGCAGCCAGTGGCAGCGTTAAAGGGGCGATGCTGTAAAATCCGTTTGCGGCCGCCAGCAGAATAGAAAGTGTCTGTTGGGCAGTGAACTTAGTTTTTTTCTTCTTTTTTAACATAAATTAACTCCTCCTCAATTGTGGGTGTAACTGGTGCTCTGTCATCAGGCGATCAATAACTGCATTGACTTGTCCAGCGGTAATTAAACGCGTGCATTCAAACTGCCTGTCAGTATTTTTGTGATGCGGACACCAGGAAAAATCGTGGTGAACGAATTCCAGACTGCTGTCGCTGAAACAGCCGTTACAAGCATGATAATTAATGACGCGGTAGGGAGTGTAAAACTCCATGTTGGGCAAACTGAAGCCGCTAATTAGAACAACTGGTGTACCTACCCCCCAGGACAGCCAGGATAGACCGCTTGACAATCCTACAAAAAAATCGGCATGGTATAAGAGGCTGGCCCGCTGAGTCAGCGGCAGCGGGCCGGTAAAGTCCTCTGCACCATAAGGTATAGTGTTCCAGCGGCTGCCGCTGCCATGGCAGATGTCTTTATCAATACACAGCACCCGGTAGCCTTTTTCTTTGAGGTGTTTGATGGTAGTGAGCCAGCCTGTCGGGTTGTTCCAGTATTTTGCCTGTGTTGTAGCTTGGGCAGCAATACAGACATACGGCTCTTTAATGATCCGATCTGTCTGCTGCGGAATAATCTGCGGACGTACTTCGGCGGGTTTAAGACCCAGCAGATAGGAAATGGTATGCTGCAGGCCGACGGTACGCCAGTCAACGGGCTGGTGAATTCGATCATCACAGGGGAAGAAAATACCCATATAGTAGGAAGCATATATTTCTTCAGGACGTTCTTCGGGTCCAATAAAACGAAGATCCGGATAACCTGACTTAAAAAGCTCAGCCAGTTCAGGAGCCATGGCACAATAAACTTCGCAGTCGTGTTTGTATTTAAATTCCTGGGCATAGGGAAACCACGCAATAATATCTCCCAGTGTGCCGACGGGAAACTTAATCAGGATATTTTTGCGGGAAGCATCATAGTCGTGAGAAAGGATAAGTTTGTTGTCGAGATAGACCTCCAGGCGAAAGTTGATGTAATATTTTTTGGTGCTGGAAATTAAGGCGTCGGAAGCCTGGGCATCGTACAGCGTGAGACAGGCGTCTTTGTCGATAATTTTAACGCGCCAGTTGCCGGCTGGCACTTTGACCCTGGCTCCATAGTTAAAGTCAAAGGCTAATCCTTCGATATCGGTTTTGCAGGTTAGTTCGCCGGGATTAAAGACCATATACGATTTTTGGGTTGATATTGGGTGAGCCGGTGCTGAGCCTTGGGTTTCCAGCTGCTGTTCTTCCATTGTCGCTCTTCCTTTCGGCGGTTAATTAGTTAAAAATAAGTGCATGGGAAATTCATTCTTTTGTCCGATATGCAGACTGCTCCATGTATTTATACTTCATTATCGTAATACGACTAATTATTTGTTACAAGTAAAGATTAATAATGAATTATAAAGAGATAGTTTATAAAACTTTATAATTCTTTATAAATCTAATAAATGCTTTTGACTTTTGATATAATGCTGTTGCGTAGGGGAAGTGGCTTTGTTTTCATTCTGCTAAACAGGAGGAGTTCATGGCGTATTTGTCGAATTATGTGAAAAAATATATTTGAACTTTATTTGAATTTTAAGGAAGTGCCAGTATGTCCGATACCGTTATTTTGATTGTGGATGATGAACTTGAAATATGTGAACTAGTCAGCATGTACCTGGAAAAGGAAGGATATCGCACGGCTTATGTGCAGGACGGGATCAGTGCCATACAGGCTGCGATACACTATCAGCCTGATTTGATACTGCTGGATAACTTACTGCCAGATCTAAGCGGTGTGGAGGTTTGTACACAGCTGCGCCGGCTTTTGGATATTCCGATTCTTTTTATGAGCTGCAAAGGGGAAGAAAGTGATAAAGTCATCGCTTTAGGGATTGGCGGTGACGATTATATCGTCAAACCATTTGGTCTGCGTGAGTTGGTCGCCCGCGTTAAAGCTCATTTAAGACGAAAAGAAAAAATGGAAATGACCAATGAACTACTTCAATTTGGCAGCTTATGTATTGATATTGCCAGCCGTTCTGTCTGGCGTAACAGGGTACAGATCAAATTGTCCGGGACCGAGTTTGATATTCTTCTATTGCTGGCGCTAAATCCTGGAGTTGTTTTCAGTGCAGAGGACATCTTTCGCAAAGTTTGGTCTGCACACGTAAACGAAGATGTGCGAACGGTTATTGTGCACGTTAGCAATTTGCGCAAGAAAATTGAAAGCAGTCCGACTCAGCCTGTCTACATTCTGACAGCCTGGGGAACAGGCTACCAGTTTAACAGTGTATGGGCACAGCGGGGATCGGGGAGATCAATGACAGGAAAGAGAGAACAACTTGCGGCAAGATAATCTGAAGGGCTCTTACAGTCTTTTTATTTTTATTGTGCTTATTATCATTATGGTTACCATTGTGGGAGTAGTCTGGATAAATGGCAACAACTCGGAATTTTATATCCGTGACGGCTGGCAATACCGTTGGGGTGATTCACCGGTAGCGGATGATGGCCGGCCGGAATGGGTAGAGAAAGCTAGTGAGCCGGGAGCATGGCATAATACGAGGTTTCCCGGACAACCGCCCGGATGGGATGGCAAGAGCGTATTGTGGCTGCATGGCATACTGCCTGATACAGTATATGCTAAGCCAATTTTATTTTTGGCAACAGTGAATCATCACATTGAGTGCTGGGTGGACGGGAAGAAAATTTACCAGAGCGGTGAAATTCCTGTGCCGGCAGGTATCCCATACAATCCCTGGTTTCCTATGCACTTGATTGAATTGCCTGATGATGCAGCCGGAAAGAATGTGTATCTGCGAATTCATTCCAATGGCCCAATCATTGGCTTGGGGGCCATGCCACGGGTCGGTGGTCGTACGGAAATGATTGAGATTCGAACGAAGCTGGATTTCTTTAGAACAGGATCAGTTTTTCTTGGTTTATTTGCCAGTGGTATTGCCTTTGTCATGGCCTTGCGCAATAGAGGACTGAAAAGCTATTATGCTTTTGCTGGTGGGGCTGTTTGTAACAGTCTGGTAGGTATGAGTGGCATTTTTAATATCCAGACACTGATTAAATCCTCGCAGGTTTTAATGTTTGGGACTATGGCGGGTGCTTTATTTGGGCAGGGATTTTTAATATGGTTTTTAGAATCGATTGTTCAGGAGCGGCATGTAAAAACAGTTCGCAGAATCCGTTATCTGCTTTTTCTGGTGGCTGCAGGCGGAATGCTGCTCTTGTACTTTGATACAGGAAAAAGCGTACGTTTAGTACAAATGGCTTTAGTTATGTTAGTTTTAAATTTTATCCTGCTGTTTTATGTATTTTGGGGGCAGCTGCGTTCTAATGAAGAAGCCCGTATATATGCGGCAGGAATTTGTGCATGGGCAGTCGCATTAGGGGCGGATGCGCTGCGATCTCTGGGCATATTGGCTTTGCCGGTGGCTATTGGAGTATCCGGTCAGCTAGTGGATTTGAGCTGTCAGGCTTTCATCCTACTCCAGCGGGTACGGAGACTGTACCAGCAAAAAGAAGAGGCTGCCTTGCAGATTTTACGTAATAATGAAGAACTGAACCTGCTGAATGCCCAAATTAATAACATCAATGACAACCTGGAGCTACAGATCATGGAACGGACCAGTCAACTTCAGGAAACAACATTGCTGCTGCAGCAGCAGAATGAGAAGCTTGCTTGTATGGAGAAAGCCCGCCAGCATTTGGTTAGCAACATTGCTCACGATCTTCGCACACCAGTCATGATGATCCGCGGTTATGTGGAAGCCATTTTGGATGGAGTCGCCCAGGAACCGAAGCAGAGGGACAAGGCACTGCAGATTATACATAGCAAAACATTGCTGCTGAATAATCTGATTGAGGATTTTTTTACGTTATGCAAATTGGAATCGCGGATGTTATCCGTGGATTGGCAAAAAGCTTTTGTAGGGAATTTTCTAAAGTCAATATTGGACTCCTACCAGGCGGATGCGGCTAACATGAATGTAAAGTTACTTTTGAAGGTACCGCCTGAGGTGCAGGACAAAATGATAAAGATCGATCGATTTAGGCTGGAGCAGGTATTCGCCAATTTGATCTATAATGCAGTGAAATATACTCCTGCCGGAGGAAGCATCACTGTGGCCGCAGAGGCTGACATAGTCAGGGATGAAGTGGTGTTTTCAGTTCTGGATACCGGAATTGGCATTTCTGTGGAGGAACTGGAAAAAATATTTGATCGTTTTTATGCTGGAAGAGGCGCAATTGTTCATAGTGTTGGCAGCAGTACCGGTCTGGGGTTAGCCATAGCCAAAGAAATTGTGGATATGCACGGGGGGCGCATCTGGGTGGAGAGTGAGGTAGGACGAGGCAGTATTTTCTATATTGCGTTGCCGCTGCTACGGGAATGACTTTGCTGTTTACAGGCAGTCTGTCCTATTTCTACAAGTGATAAAGTATAAGTAAAAAATCCTCCGGCTGTGCTGGAGGATTTTTGAATATAAATCATTAAAGCCTATTGACAGAAAAGATAATGATCGATATACTTAAAAACAAGTGGTACGTACCACTTAGGGCGATATAAAAAATGGGTTTAGGATGGTAGACGGTGTACATAGACAAAACGAGCAGGATTCCGCTATATTGTCAGCTTATGGATATTTTAATAAATGAAATCCAGACAAATATGCGCGAAGAAGATCAATTACCCTCTGAACGGGAAATTTGTGAAAAATTTAATGTCAGCAGGGCAACAGTTAGGCAAGCTATGCAGGAAATGGAACAGGAAGGTTATATCTATCGATCACATGGGAAAGGAACATTTGTTGCGCCTCAAAAAGTAAATCAGGAGCTCTTAAAATTTTATAGCTTTACTGAGGAAATGAAAAAAATGGGTAAAATACCTTCTTCCATCGTACTAAGTTTTGAGCTGATCGATTGCGATAAAAAAATCGGTAAAAATTTAGCCATCGAGGAAAATAAGAAGGTATATAAAATTGTTCGATTGCGACTGGCTGATAATAAACCGATGATGCTTGAGACGACTTATTTGCCTTACGATAGGTTTCCTGATATTACGCGGGATGAATTGGAAAAAACCGCTATGTATGATGTTTTTACACAACGGTTCGCGGTCAAGATAACTTCAGCTAAAGAAAAATTTCAGCCTGTTACGACGAATGCGGAGGAAGCCAAGTACTTACAGATTTCTAAGGGAATTCCCAGCTTGAAGATTCAACGCTTTACCTATGAGAATGACCATATTATTGAATATACAGTAAGTATTGCTAGAGGCGATAAATTTGAGTATTGTATTACGTTAGAAAAATAATAGAGACGCAGATTGACTCTATTATTTTATTTTTATCAATAGTGGTACGGACGTCCTAATGAGTTTGACGATTTAGACAAGGACAGCAGAAAAAATAAAAATACGAAATTTTGACGAAGGCTCCGGAAGTTCTATTTTATTTGCAGGAGGTTATTGCATGAGAGAGATTATATCCACCAAAGACATGTTACTTAGTGCACAGCAAGGTAAGTATGCTGTTCCAGCCTTTAATATACACAATCTAGAGACACTGCAGGTAGTGGTGGAAGAGGCAGCTAATTTGGACACGCCGCTTATTTTGGCTGGTACGCCTGGTACGATCAAGTATGCTGGCGGGGAGTATTTAGTGGCAATGGCTAAAGCAGCGGCCTTGAAATATGATATTCCCTTAGCACTGCATTTAGATCACTTCGAAGATGTGACAGAAATCAAGCAATACATTGATATGGGGTTCACATCAGCAATGATTGATGCCTCACATCATCCTTTGGAAAAAAATATTGGGATAGTAAAAGAAGTAGTGGAATATGCCCATGCCCATGGCGTTGCTGTAGAAGCTGAACTGGGCAGGTTGGGTGGTCAGGAGGATGATTTGGTTGTACAGATCAAAGATTCTGCCTATACCGATCCCTTAGCTGCGGTGGAATTTGTTGAGCGGACAAAGATAGACTCCTTGGCGGTTGCCATTGGTACCGCACATGGCTTATATAAGGGAAAACCTAAATTAGATTTTGGACGGTTAGCCGAAATTAGAAACAAAGTTTCTGTACCGCTGGTGCTTCATGGTGCATCTGATGTACCCTATGACATGGTGCGCAGATGTATTGAGTTTGGTATCACAAAAGTCAATATTGCCACAGATTTAAAGATACCTTTTGCCACTGCCGTTAAAGACTATTTCCAGCATAATCCGGAAACGAATGATCCACGTCAATATATGATGCCAGGCAAAGTAGCAATGAGACAGGTGGTTATCGATAAAATTATCATGTGCGGAAGTGCTGGTAAAGCCTGATTAGCAGTTGCTTCAAACGCTCCAAGGAGAGAAAGGAGTTGATGCCGGCTTAGTGGCTGCAACTAAGGTGAAGATAGTGGGTAAAAAAATATAAAGGGATGGTTGTATGTGTATAGCAAGCATTATTTAAAAGTATTGGTAGAACAGCAAAAAAACGGAATTCCTTGTGGTATTTATTCGGCTTGCAGTGCCAATGAATATGTAATTGAGGCAGTGATGGAACGTGCATTAAGAGATAATGAATATATTTTAATTGAAGCAACCGCTAACCAAGTCAACCAGTTTGGTGGATATACAGGTATGAAACCAGCCGATTTTCGTGATTTGGTATATTTCTTAGCCAGCAAGGTGAATTTTCCCTTGGATAAAATAATTCTTGGCGGTGATCATTTAGGACCTTTAACGTGGAAAAATGAGTCGGCAGCCTCGGCGATGCAAAAATCTCAAGAATTGATAAAGCAGTATGTTTTGGCTGGCTTTACTAAGATCCATATAGATACTAGCATGAATTTGGCTGATGATCCTCAAAATTGTCAAGTGGATACAGCTGTGATTGCCCAAAGAGGAGCTATATTGTGTAAGGAAGCCGAAACAGCCTTTACAATGCTGCAAGCAGCTAATCCTAAAGCCGTGCATCCAGTGTATATTGTGGGCAGCGAGGTACCGATACCAGGGGGCAGCCAAGAAGCGGAAGAAGGTCTTCACATTACCAAAGCTTTGGATTTCGAGAATACAGTAGCTGCTTTTCAGCAGGCTTTTCAACTCCATGGCCTTGTTAATGCTTGGGAGAATGTTATTGGAGTAGTGGTACAGCCGGGGGTAGAATTTGGTGATGAGACCATCCATGAATATAACCGTGCTGCTGCTCAGGAACTTACGCAAGCTTTGCAGAAATATCCGGGAATTATATTGGAAGGGCATTCGACAGATTATCAAACACCCGGGGCGCTAAAAGAAATGGTGGAAGATGGCATTGCTATTTTAAAAGTAGGTCCTGCACTAACTTTTGCCATGAGAGAGGGGCTATTTGCCTTAAGCCACATGGAAGCGGAATTATTTCGGTATCAGCCGGAAGTCGAACAGTCTCAGTTCATCGAAGTATTGGATGCAACGATGGCTCGCAATCCTGAAAACTGGCTCATGCATTACCATGGGAATTCAGCTAAAATTCGCTACGCCCGAAAATACAGCTTTTCTGACCGATGCAGATATTATGTACCAGTGCCTGAGGTCAAGTCCTCAATTAACAGGCTGATCATGAATTTAAATGCAGTTGATATTCCATTAACGTTGATCAATCAGTTTATGCCCATTCAATATAATAAAATCCGCAGCGGATTATTGAAAAAAGACCCGGAAAGTCTGCTGAAAGATCGCATTATAAACTGCATAGACGATTATATCTATGCTATGAAACCATAGGTCAACAACCAACTAAAGAAATCTTGTACAATACGTAATAAAAAAGAGAGGCGAATATAGTGAGTAAGTTGTTAGGTTTTACTGAAGACGATATAGTGAATAAAAAAATGGAAAATACAATTCATGAAATTGCACGTCAACCAAATGTATGGAAAGCAATCTATGATAAAGTGTTAATGAGAAAAAATGAAATTAAGAACTTTATGGCAAAGATAGATCAAAGCACTAGAATCATTTTTACAGGTGCCGGCAGTTCTGGTTTTGTAGGAGATTCATTAGCGCCAGTTATTAGAAAAGAATTGGGTTATCATCACATTGAATCCATACATACGACAGATATTGTTGCAAATCCAGCGCAATATTTAATAAAGAATGCTAAAACATTATTGATTTCCTTTGGTAGGTCAGGAGATAGCCCTGAAAGTATTGCAGCGATTGAGATGGCTGAAAAAGATATTGAGAATGTATTCCACATTATTATAACTTGCAGCTCTCAAGGAAAATTAGCGGGCTTTCATAATGAGCGAACCATAAATTTTGTTTTTGATGAAGCAGGAGATAAAGGATTTGCAATGACTAGCAGTGTTACGGGAATGATGCTGGCGGCATATTGCATCCTGAATATTACCAAAGATGTGCGTGATGATGTTGCAAGAATTGCAGCTTATGCCGAAGAACTGATCAATACCAAATATACTATCCTATTTGATTCCTATAGAAAGGATGTGGATAGACTGGTTGTTTTGGGGTCTGGCAATTTGCTTGGTGCGGCTAAAGAAGCAGCATTAAAATTGCTGGAATTGACCGCCGGCAAAATCATATCCCGCTATGATACGCCGATGGGATTTCGTCATGGACCGAAAGCGATGCTAACACCGAAAACGACTATTTTATATTTTGTATCAAACAACGGGTATACACAGAAATATGATTTAGATATGCTTAAAGAACTGTCACAGGCTGTCAGATACAAGCTAATAGTTGTTTCAGATAAATATGATGCTGATATTGAAAAACATGCTGATGTTTATCTATATAATTCTATTAGGGAAACGTTAGAGGACGCTTTTACACCCTATATTCCACTTGTAACTGCCCAACTGTATGCATTGTTTGCTTCCCTTCAGTTAGACTGCACACCTGATAATCCATTTCCTAGTGGTGAGGTGAACAAGATTGTACAGGGTGTATCCATACATAAATCGTAGATCGTCCACACAGGGAAAGTGTCCGTTACCAGTACAGGATCAAGGAAACCTTGGAATCCCTGGCACGATCTGGCAAGGATTGAAAATCACCCAGCTAACACGTAGAGTGTTAGCTGGTAGATTCAATATACCATAGAAAGGGGCGATAAGATGAAAGAACCTAATATTCTATTAACCAGAATCGATAACCGTCTTGTACATGGGCAAGTAGGTGTGACTTGGACTACCGCTTTGGGAGCAAATTTAATTGTAGTTGTAGATGACCTAGTTGCTCAAGAACCCATTCAACAGCAACTGATGGCAGTCACCGCGGAAGCTGCAGGGGCTGAAATTAGATTTTTTACTGTTGAACGTACGATTGCTATCATCCACAAAGCTTCTTCTGCCCAAAAGATATTTATTATTTGTAGAACTCCCGAAGTGGTTAGACAATTAATCGATGGCGGTGTTCCCCTTAAAGAACTGAATGTTGGGAATATGCACTTTACACCAGGAAAGCGCCAGTTTAGCAAAAAAGTATATTTAGATGATAAAGATTTAGAAAATTTGCGGTATATTCAAGAAAAAGGAGTGAATGTATTTATTCAGGATGTTCCAGGAGATACAAAAGAGAATATTAAATAAGGAGGAGAGTTTATGCATGAAATTACGCTTATACAAGGTTTAGAGCTGGCAGTTATGGCAATTATTGTGGGAGTTGATTTTTGGTTAGAAGGTCTATTTCTGTTTAGACCGATTATCGTTTGCACAGTAACGGGGATCATCTTAGGTGATGTTAACATCGGTTTAATTGCCGGGGGATTAACGGAACTTGCTTTTGCAGGGTTAACGCCAGCAGGAGGAACACAGCCACCCAATCCCATATTAGCGGGAGTTATGACAACGGTCATTGCATTTACAACAGGGATCGAAGCCACCACAGCCATTGGGTTAGCGTTACCTTTCAGTTTTCTAATGCAATATATCATATTGTTTTACTATTCCAGTTTCTCATTTTTCATGGCCAAAGCCGACACCTATGCCGAGGAAGCTAATATTAATGCATTTATAAGGTTGAATATCCTGACCACTGCTATTGTAGCGTTAACCTACGGGATCGTCGTATTTTTCAGTACCTATGTGGCTCAGAATGCAATGCAGGAACTGGTGCAGTCAATGCCGACCTGGCTAATTCATGGTTTTGAGATTGCGGGTGGTATCCTGCCAGGAGTTGGTTTTGGGATGTTATTAAGAGTTATGCTTAAAATGCAATATATCCCCTATCTGATTCTTGGTTTTTTATTTGCATCTTTTATTCCTTTCTCAAATTTACTGCCCGTAGCGTTAGTAGGAACGGCTCTAGCTATTTATGAATATTTTAGAGATAAGGCTCAAATAGCAAGCCAAGCAGCAATTGGAGGGGGTGGCAGCAATGAAGGAATCTAATGCGTTAAGTTCAAAAGATCTTACAAAATTAGGATTGTATTCATCGTTTTTACAAGCAAGTTTCAACTATGAAAGAATGCAGGCAGGTGGTTTCACACTAGCCATGTTACCAGCATTACATAAAATATTTCATGGCAATAAACAAAAGATAGCAGAAGCGATGAAAGATAATATGGAGTTTATCAATACACATCCCAATTTAGTCGGATTTTTAATGGGACTATTGTTGTCGCTGGAAGAAAATAATGAAGATCGAAGCTTAATCAAAGGAATAAAAGTAGCTTTATTTGGCCCATTGGCAGGTATTGGGGATGCCATATTCTGGTTTACTTTATTACCAATCGTCGCTGGTATTAGCGCATCCTTCGCTTTGCAGGGAAGTATAATAGGACCGATTCTATTCTTTTCAGTATATTTAATTGTGTTTTGTTTGCGCATTGTATGGACACATTTGGGATACAATTTAGGAACGAAAGCGTTAGAACGTTTAAAAGATAATTCGCGTATCATATCCAAAGCCGCTACAATTTTAGGGGTAACGGTTATTGGAGGATTAGTAGCCTCGTACATTCACATTGAAGTTTTATCAGAAATTGCAATCAATGCTGAGCATAGTGTATCCATACAAAAAGACTTTTTTAATAAAATATTTCCGAATATATTGCCAATGAGTTATGCACTGTTTATGCTATACCTTTTAAAGAAGAAGCGAATAAGCCCATCTATATTAATATTGGGAACATTTATTGCAGCTATCGCCTTATCCTTCTTGGGGGTTCTATAATATGGAAAGCATCGTGATCATCAGTGGGCATGGGACATATGCAACAGCATTGAAGAGTACGATCGAATTGGTAGCTGGGTCCAATCCAGATATGTACTTTATTGATTTCCTCGTCACCGATACAGATGCAACACTACGAGGCAAAATCCACACAGTATTACATAAAAATGTGGAGAAGCAAGTGTTGTTTGTCTGTGATATTTTAGGTGGAACTCCCTTTAAAGTCGCAGCCGAAATGGCGAACAGCAATGACACCATGGAAGTAGTAGCTGGCGTCAATGTTGGTTCCATAATAGAAGTGATGTTTCAGAAAGATGAGCTGTCAATAAGCGATTTGTCAGATTTGATAATCGAAACGAGCAGGAAATCAACGATAAAATTTACTAAAGTAGCGATAACTGCAGTCGAATCTTATAGGGAAAAAGAAGATCGTATTTAAGAGTAGGGTTTCTGCCAAATTCATATGCTTACTAGGAATCTTATACTAATTAGCCTCATAATTCACTAAGCACAAGGTTAAATATCCATCCCTGTATTTCATTCGCATAAAAAACAAAATATAGAAGAATGTAATGAAGAGAAGCTGTCCATAATAATGTAGTTAGGAGTACATTATGGGCAGCTTTTCTTTTATTTGTCACATCAAAAATAAGACAATTTAGAATGAGCATCATTCACTGCGATAAAGACCTGCCCCGTCCTCAAGTACTGCATACTCCATTACTGTCTGATGAAATGCGTTTTACGATAGAAATTACCGGAATTTACAATTCATAATTAGTGCTCCATAGGGGTATATTTTTAATGATTCCAATTTATTATCAACAGTATCGTATGGAATAAAAAATAATTACTTTTAATCTTTGATTGTCATTGGGAGGCCTATGCTTTTAAATACAGAACAACTCCGACAAAAAGCTCATGAACTTGCATTGACCCATGATCCATATGTGAGACGCTGGCCATCAAGGCGCCTGTGGCAGGAGTTTTATGCCGACATCGAAGAATTACGCACGTTTATCCGCTCTCTGCAGGAAAGTGATGCAAGTTGCTTGCAGCCCGCAGAAGAATGGCTTTTAGATCATGCTGAATTCATTGACGAACAGGTGATGGTCGTCCGTCATCAGCTTCATGGTGACTTCTTGCGAAATCTGCCCAATTTACGCAAGACCGACAAAATAAGGATATTGTCTATTTGTGCTGATTATCTTGAACATGTGGACGGGAATCTGGATGAAGGTTCGCTCATTTCCTATATTAATTTTTACCAGGAAGTATCCGTTCTGACGATCGCAGAAGTGTGGGCAGCGCCGCTTATTTTGCGTATTGCCTTAATCCAGCGCCTGGCTGCACTCATGGAACTGGTTCGCGAACGGCGAGAGGTGTGTACCGTAGTCGATCGGCTGCTGGCACGCTTGCATTCGGCGAAGTTAAACCCTGAGGTGCTGAAGGAGGCTCTTGAAGAAGCTGGTCAGGATATGCTGCTCTCTGGTTGCCAGATCGCCTATTTGGTCAGGCGTCTGCGCGAGTGGGCAGACGATTCGACAACCCTGCGGGACTGGCTAATGTGCAAATTAGAAAATGGCCCTGACAGCCTTGATCGAATTGTCTCTTACGAGTATCAGCTTCAGGCAGCTCATCAGGTATCAGCAGGCAACCTTATGGGAAGCCTGCGTAAAATATCACGCTTGGACTGGCAAGAGCGGTTTGAACAGATTTGTATGGTTGAACATACGCTGCGTGGAGAAAGTACAGGTACATACCGGCTACTTGATTTTTCAAGCCGCAATGTGCTGCGTAAGCGGGTTGAGAAGTTAGCCTCCCGCCTGCATTTGCCGGAAAATCTAGTGGCCCAGCAGGCCGTGGGGCTTGCTGCGAAGGAATATGAGCAGGCGTATACAGAACAGGAAAAAAACGATGAAATAACACGCGGCCCTGTTATGCTGGAAAAACTGCCTCGTCAGGTATTTGCTGCATACTATCTGCTTGAAGCCGATGGCATCAAGCAGCTGCGGCAGGCACTAAAGATGTGCGGCACTCCCGCACATTTACCGGAATTGGAAATGCTGCGCCGTTCCACTGGTACATATTTTACTGCCCTGACAGGATTATTCGTGGTTTTCCTTCTTGGATTTGCCTGGTGGGTATCCAGAGAAGCAAGTCTTACCGTTGGCCAGTGGATAGTTGTTATGCTGGCGTTGGCCTTACCTGTGAGTGAGTGGACAATCACGGCAGCACACTGGCTTATAGAATGCGTCAGACAGCCACGGCCGCTGCTTCGATACGATTTCTCCCGGGGCGTTCCGCCGGAAGCAGCCACAATGGTGGTCATACCCGTTATTTGGTCCACGGTTAAAGAGGTGGAAGAATTAGCGGATCGTTTGGAACTGCACTACCTGGCAAACCGCTATTCGAATATTCATTTTGCTCTATTGGGAGATTTTACTGATGCCCAAGAGGAAGAGATGCCGGAAGATGCCTCTATTCATGCTGCCGCCCAGGCAAGCATTGAGGCGTTAAACCGCACATACTCCGCCTCTGGCGAGAGCATTTTTCACCTTTTTCAGCGCCGCAGAATGTGGAACCCGTCTGAGGGAGTATGGATGGGATGGGAACGCAAGCGGGGTAAATTGGTGGAATTTGTTGAACTGCTTAAAGGGAAGACGGATACGACCTATAATTTTGTAGTTGGGGATGTGGGAGCCTTGCCCCGTATCCGTTATATCATCACCCTTGACGCAGATACAGAGCTGCCGCTGGAAAGTGTGCAGCGGATTATCGGCACCATGCATCTGCCTTATAATCGGCCGCGGCTAAACCTTACCCGGACAAGAGTTGTCGAGGGATATGGCGTCTTACAGCCGCGTATCGGCATCAGTCACGACGCGGCATTACGGTCACGCTTCGCTTATCTGTGGTCGGTGAATCCGGGAATCGATCCCTATGTCTTTGCTGCCTCTGACCCTTACCAGGATGGGCTGGGACAGGGCATATTTACGGGAAAGGGTATATTCGATGTTGAGGCATTTGCCCAGGTTTTATGCGAGCGCATCCCGGAAAACCGGGTGCTTAGTCACGATTTGCTCGAAGGTGGATTTCTACGTGCAGGCCTGCTGTCAGATATCGAATTAATCGATGATCATCCAGCTGTGTTCAGTGCGTATCAAAAGAGAATGCACCGCTGGGTGCGGGGGGACTGGCAGCTCATTCCATGGCTGTCGCACAGTGTTCCCGACCGTAGGGGAAGCGTTCTGCCCGTTGATTTATCTTTTCTCACCCGCTGGCAGATTATTGACAATTTACGGCGCAGTATACTGCCTCCTGTACAGCTTGCAGTACTGCTGCTTGGGATGAACGTATTACCGGGTTCTTCCGGCCGCTGGATCTTCTTTATAGTCGCTACCATGCTGCTGCCGTTACTTCGTCAGCTAGTAGCGGTGGAATGGATGATTGGTCATCCACGGAGTTTTTTTGGTACAGCTGCTCAGGTTTTGGTAAACATTATGACGATGCCATTTCAGAGTGTGCTTTTGCTGGACGCAATCTCCAGAACTTTGTACCGTTTGGTTGTAACAAAACGTCATTTACTGGAATGGGTAAGTGCGGCGGAGGTTGAACGCAGGCAGCAGGGCGGAAGTTACCCCGTGCTGCTCGGAATGTACGGAGGGTATGCCATAGTGTTTCTTTTTGTGCTGGCAGTAGTAGCTAGTACCGTTCCGGCTCTGCGGTGGACAGGCCTGGCATTTTGCATTTTATGGGCCAGTGCTCCTATGACCGTCCGCTGGCTGAATCGGCCTGTGCAGCAGTCAGAGGACTTGCTTACCACAACTGAGCAAGAAGAACTGCAAACACTGTCAGGGCAGATTTGGACGTTTTTCGAGGATTACGTTACGGAAAAAGAGAATTGGCTGCCTCCTGATAATGTTCAATTGGAGCCGCCTAACGGAATTGCCCACCGCACTTCGCCGACTAACATCGGACTTTACCTTACCTGCACATTGACTGCGCGGGATTTTGGGTTTATCGATACACCCGGTTTGATTGAGCGATTGGAACGTACAATTGGCACCGTGGAGCATCTGGATAAATGGCAAGGTCATCTTTATAACTGGTACGATACTGTCACATTGGAACCGCTGCCGCCACTGTACGTGTCAACGGTTGATTCCGGCAATCTCGTTGTCGGTTTAGTAGCTGTCAAGGAAGGGTTAGCGGAATGGCTTAAGTCCGACCTGGAAGGGGATGGATGGTCAGGTGAAGTCCAGGGTAAGACGGAAGAAGCATTAGATGTTGCCTTTGCTGAAGAGTTAACCCCTGTACGAAAAGGGGAAGCTCTGGACCAATATAGAACATCATCTCAGAGTGCCCGGGAGGAATGGCTGTTTCGCGGAGAAAAATTGCTTGCCCGCCTGGAAGTGCTGGTCAATGAGACAGACTTTCGTCCGCTTTATGACCATAAGGCAAAATTGTTCCATCTGGGCTACAACAAAGGAGCGGATAAACCCGATCCAATCCTATATGACCTGATGGCGTCAGAAGCTAGGCTGTCAAGCTTTATTGCCATTGCTCTCGGCCAGATATCCGTGTCTCACTGGCATGCCCTTGGACGGACCATGACGCGGGTGGGGAGACGAGTTACGCTGCTTTCTTGGTCCGGGACAATGTTTGAATACTTAATGCCGTGGCTGTTTATGCGTACCTACCCAAAAACCATCTGGGACAGCACCTATCGTGGGGTGGTTCAGCGACAAATGGAGTACGCCCACCAGCGTGGAGTTCCTTTTGGCATATCTGAATCCGGTTACTATGCCTTTGATTATCAGATGAACTATCAATACCGAGCATTTGGTGTTCCCGGTCTGGGGTTCAAACGCGGTCTCGAGCAGGATTTGGTTGTGGCACCCTACGCAACAATCCTTGCCTTACCTTTTGCCAAGGAGCAGGGACTGCTGGCTTTACGCAGGATGGATGAGCTTGGCGCCCGGGGAAAATACGGTTACTTTGAAGCGATTGATTTTACCTCTGGTCGACTGCCGAAGAAGCGGGCCAATAGAGTAATTCGCAGTTTTATGGCTCATCACCAGGGAATGAGCCTGTTAGCCCTTGCAAACTTGCTGGCACCGCGAACAATAACCGAGCGCTTTCACCATGATAAGCGGGTACGGGCAGCGGAACTTCTTCTGCAAGAGCGCATTCCAGCACAACCTAATATTATTAAACATCCTGCTATGGCACGTGAATATGTGTCTTATAAGAAGTCGACAAAGGTGGTGACTCTGCGGGAATACCGCAGTATAGACACGCTTGCACCCGAAGTGTGCGTCCTGTCAAACGGGACATTTACGACTGTCGTGACCAACAGCGGCAGTGGGTTCAGCCGCTATGAAGGGCTGGCCGTTTCCCGCTGGCGGGAGGATCCGGTATTGGACAATTGGGGAAGCTATTTATATATTCGTGATGTAACCCGGGATGTGATATGGTCGCCGGCGTTTCAGCCCTGTCGTGTCCAGTCTGACGAACAGCGTGTGCAGTTTGCTCTTGATCGAGTCACTTTCATGAGAAAGGACAAGGACGTGCAGACAAGCCTGGAAATTTGTGTATCGCCAGAATGGAATGCTGAAGTCAGGCGGCTGACGCTTACAAATACGGGAAATGAAGAACGGATCATGGAGGTAACAACCTTTCTTGAACTGGCCCTGGCACCTCCCATGGCCGATGATGCACACCCGGCTTTTAGTAAACTGTTCATCAAAACTGCATATGTTGAGGATGCTCAGTGCTTACTGGCCCGGCGCAGGCCCCGCCGGAACGGTGAAAAATCCTTATGGGCGGCCCATTCTCTGCTGACTCCAGGTCAAACCCTTGGGTCAGTGGAATATGAGACTGATAGGTCTAGCTTCGTGGGCCGGGGACATACCCTTGCCTTGCCCCAGGGAATCCGTTCCCGCTTAAAGGGAACCGTAGGTTCTGTGGCCGATCCTGCATTTATCATGCGGAGGCGGATAAGCATCAAGCCTGGCGAACAGGTGCAATTGTTCGCGGTTACAGCTGTGGCTGGCTCGAAAGAAGAGGCATTGGACATTACCAACCGCTTCGCAGGAGATCTGGTAGTGGAACGAACGTTTCAACTGGCCTGGAATCGCAGTCAAATCGAATTCCAGCATCTGTATTTAACTGCAGCCCAGGCTATGGCTTTTCAAACTTTAGCTGGCCGGATTGTGTATACTCCCATGCTGCGGCAGGAGCGAGCGCAAAGTATCTTGTCGAATGTAAAAGGCCAGTCCGATCTCTGGGCATACGGAGTTTCCGGTGATATGCCAATGATTCTAGTACGGATCGAGGATCGCGACAACCTACAGTTTGTGATTAATCTGCTTACTGGGCACGAGTATTTGCGTCGCCTGGGGTTACTTTTCGATCTAGTTATTCTGAATGAATCGGCGGGAGGCTACCAGCAGGATTTGCAGGAGGCACTGCGGCGAGGCGTTGAACAAGTCGTTGGCTGGCACAGCCCGGGCCCGGGCGGGATTTTTATTATAAGTTCTAACCAACTGTCTGAAGAAGACAAGGCGCTGCTCCTGGCTACTGCCCGTGTTGTATTCAGGGCAGACGGTCCCAGCTTCCAGGCGCAGTCCAGTTTGCTGCGAAGGGCTGTGGTCCTTCCCGCGCCTCTCAGGCCAACGGCGCCAGTGAAAAGGTATGCTGAACCTGTGCTGGACAATGGGGAAGATTTATTATTCTTCAATAGTTGGGGAGGATTTTCACCCGATGGCCGGGAGTATCGGATTATGCTTAAAAACGGTAATTATCTGCCGGCGCCATGGATTAATGTGCTTGCCAATCCCCGTTTTGGCTGCCTTGTCTCCGAACTCGGCACGGGTTACACTTGGTGGCAGAGTAGTCGTGAATGCAAGCTGACTCCGTGGTCTAACGATCCTGTGCTTGATCCGCCAGGAGAAATCTGTTATCTGCGGGACGAAGAGAGCGGCGAAGTATGGTCTGCTGCACCACAACGGGGGGACGACGGGCAGGCTGATGGATCTTCTGTCTTCGGCTATACCGTGATTCATGGCAGGGGGTTCACCTCTATTCGCCATGAGGAACGCGGTATCCGGTCCGAAATGACTGTCTCTGTTCCTCTCGATGACCCTGTCAAGGTTATTCAGCTAAGGCTGCAGAATAAAAGCGCCGAGCAGCGGCAGCTTTCCATTACCTATTATGCGGAATGGGTATTGGGGGTACAGCGCCCCGCCAATGCTCCTTTTATCATCACAGAGTGGGATGATTCTGCCCGGCTGCTGTTGGCACGTAATGCGTATCAGAAGGAGTTCCATGGAACGTATGCCTTTTTGGGTGTATATTCCCAAGGAGAAGCTTCTGCCCAGCCAGCGGACTTGACGGGATTTGAAGCGCAGCAGCATATCAGTTTTGGAGATGTATCCTGGACAGCAGACCGCAGTGAATTTTTTGGTCGCAATGGGACCTGGGAAAATCCGGCAGCTATGAGCAGAGAACGTCTTTCCGGCCAAACAGGACCGCTGTATGACACGTGCGGTGCGGTACAGACCAAGTTCATACTGGAGCCTGGGGCTGAGCAGATTGTCTATATCCTGCTCGGTGCCGAACAGTCACGGGACGCCGCTGTGGAACTGGCTAAAAAGTACCAGCAATCCCAAGTCTGCGATCATGCCTTGGAGCATGTACGTGAATTTTGGGGTGGTGTTTTGGAGCAAATCTCGGTTTCCACGCCCTGTTCGGAGATGAATGTACTAGTAAATGGTTGGCTTTTGTACCAGTCCCTTGCCTGCAGAATGTGGGCACGTTCCGCCTTTTACCAAGCGGGAGGCGCATATGGCTTTCGCGATCAATTGCAGGATTCTCTGTCGCTTCTGCATTCTCGTCCTGATTTAACCCGGGCGCAGATTTTACTGCACGCTGCGCATCAGTATGAGGAGGGCGACGTGCAGCACTGGTGGCATGAAGAAACCCAGCGCGGTATTCGCACCCGTTTCTCCGATGATTTACTATGGCTGCCCTATGTCGTTGGACGGTATGTTGAGCATACGGGGGACGACGGTATACTGGAAGAGGTGGTATCCTTTCTGTACAGTGAACCTTTACCGGAGGATGAGCATGAACGCTATGAGCCCACCCAAATCTCTGCCCAACAGGGCACCATCTTTGAACATTGTCTACGGGCGATTGACAGGGCGGTGCAGCATTTTGGCGAGCACGGCCTGCCGTTGATTGGGATCGGCGACTGGAATGACGGTATGAGCAATGTCGGCGCTGAAGGCCGCGGTGAGAGCGTATGGCTTGGTTGGTTTCTCTGTGACGTGCTGAACCGCTTTGCGGATTTATGCCGGCAGCAGGGTGCTGTTGAGCGGGCAGAAGGCTGCCTTGATATAGGCAGACAACTGGCGGACTCTCTTGATAAGCATGCCTGGGACGGGCAGTGGTACCGGCGGGCTTTCACCGACGCCGGACAATGGCTGGGTTCTATCTATAACGAGGAGTGCCGTATTGATGCGATTGCTCAGTCATGGTCAGTCATTTCAGGGGCAGCGCCACAAGAAAAAGCACTGCAGGCCATGCAGTCATTTGACCGTGAGTTGGTGGATCGGGATCTTTCAGTTGCGCGTCTTTTAACACCGGCTTTTGATCGTACAGATCCCAGTCCCGGGTATATTCAGGGATATCCTCCCGGTATCCGGGAGAACGGAGCCCAGTATACCCATGGCGTTATCTGGAGTATTATCGCCTGGTGCGGGCTTGGCAACGGAGATAAGGCTTTGGAATTGTTTCAACTGTTGAATCCTCTCAATCATACACGCACGCCTAATGAAGTACGACAGTATGCAGGGGAACCCTACGTCATTGCGGCAGATGTTTATACAGCGGAGCCGCACCGGGGACATGCCGGCTGGACCTGGTACACTGGTGCGGCCGGATGGATGTATCAGGCGGGAGTTGAGTCGATTCTCGGCCTTCGCCGCCGTGGTGACCGGCTGTACATTTGCCCGTGCATTCCTTGTGAATGGCCAGGTTTTTCTGTCAGCTACCGTTTTGGTAACAGCTCCTACCAAATTACCGTTGAAAATCCCTCCCATAAGTCCGTTGGAGCGACCGCTTTACAAATTGATGGACAGGAAGCTGCACAGCGAGACCTGAAAGAGGCTCCTTACATAATCCTGCAGGATGATGGCCAGCTTCATCATGTTGTTCTGACGATATAAAAAGCAGCTTGATAACTCCGGTTAAATATTCGAAATGCATTGATAGATTGCAAAGCAAAATATAGAATAGCTATGAGCCAGTAACGCACTGTCAAAACGTTACTGGCTTTTTTCTGTAGCAGAATCAACAGGCTGACTAGAATTATTTATTATATAAATTATAAATGCTGGAGTTTGCCAATTAGATGGACTTAGGCCCATTCGCTTGACAAATTGATCATAAAGATTTATTATTACACAATAGTTAACTAGTTAACTATATAACGAAAAGAGGGTGAAGAATTTGGAGTCGGCAGAATTGCTATTACATCAACTGTTTCAAACCGTTCGTATTATTACTAAAGGTTTAAATAAAAACCTAGAGCCTCATGAAATCTACAGCTCCGAATGGTCAATCATAACAACATTAAAGAAAAATGAATCAATGACCCAGGGAGCGTTAGCGAGTTATCTAAATATTGAGCCTCCAGCTGTATCTAAAAGTTTAGCTAAATTAGAACAAAAGGGACTAATCATGCGGATCCCAGGTGATGATAAACGAGAAAAAAAAGTAATATTAACCGAGAAGGCTGAGGATCAATATCTGACTTGGAACCAAATAGTAGGGCATCATAGAAAGGCGATTTTAGCTAATTTATCTGAAGAGAAACAAAAGGAAGTGACAACATTGTTAAAAACAATTTTTCAAAACGCCCAGCAGTATGAGGGACTTTAGAAGATGATTTAAATGGAGGATCTACAATGGAATTTAAAAAAGATAAAAGCAGCAGTATTGCAGTATTGTGGTCAAAAAACTTTTCATTACTAGTATTAGGGAACTTTTTTGTGTACCAAGGGGTTTTAATGCTGATTCCAACCTTTCCATTATATATTAAACAAATTGGCGGCAATGATTTAGAGGCTAGTCTTCCCTTTGCTGTTGTTTCGATTTCTGCTCTTCTTGTTCGCTCCATCAGCGGTAATGCAGCAGACACATATGGAAGAAGGCCATTATTGATAATCGGCATGAGCCTCCTTCTGATTTTTAACTGTTTCTATTTTTTAGTTTCAGGAATTGCTATCATTCTCGTATTGCGATTTTGCCAGGGAATCGGCTGGGGAATGACATCAACAGTGCTGGCAACGATTATGTCCGATATTGTATCCCCTAAGCAACGGGGAGAGGGTACAGGGTATTTTGCACTATCCATCATTCTTGGAACCTCCTTTGCCACGGTTTTAGGGATTGAAGTTATGATGCGCTATAACTTTGATGTTATTTTAACGATTTCTACAACTCTAATTGGTGTTGGTATGGTATTAACACAGGGCATATCAATTGCGACTAGTGAAAAAGTACAGAAATCGAAACCTGTTACACGAAGATTTAATAGGAATGATTTATTTGAGAAAAGCGCATTATTGCCTGCTTCTTTATGCTTCTTACATTCAATTACCTTTGGTGGGATTATGAGTTTTCTTGTATTATTTGGTCAAGAAACCGGAATCGAAAGTGTAGGGATATATTTTGTCGGTCACGTTTTGATGATTTTAATTAGCCGTCCCTTTGCTGGAAAGCTATTTGACCGCAAAGGGCATTCTTTTGTAATCATACCAGGTGTACTGCTTATGATAGTCGGTTTGTTTATATTATCCTATGCAACTTCTATGTACTCATTAGTTGCAGCCTCTTTAATCTATGGATTAGGATATGGAGCAGCCCATCCTTCTTTACAAGCATGGGCGATTCAAAGATCTCCCGAGGGACGCAAAGGAGCAGCCAATGGAACATTTTTATCTTCTTTAGATTTAGGATATGCAATTGGTGCCGTGGTGTTAGGCTTTATTGCCACCCATACAAACTATGCTGCCATGTATCGCATATCAATTTTGTTCTTGGTAGTGTTTGCAGTAATCTATGGATATCACCTCATAACGACTAAGCAACAGAATATGAATGAAAATGAATGTGATGAAGAATCAGCATGATGAAGACTTTAGATATGAAAAATGCTATTTTTGGCCTGCAGATTAATTAACAAATGAAAATCTGATTAGTACAGCAGCTGGAAAGATGGATTCATTTGTTATTTGTAAAGATATAAAGATTGTGTGCATTTTATACGATAGTAACAATGTGAGGTAATCAATCATTCTTCGTGAAATGATTGATTAACGATGTCGAAAAAATAGTGAAATATTGCTTATTTTGTTTTGTAAAAATTTTGATGAAGGAATGGTGGTTAAGTATGAATTTGGCCATATCCGGGACTTCCTTATCCTTACCTAGTAAGTCTAGTCTTGATAAGAGTGATAAGAATGATGTGAAAAGCAATCAGGATAAAAGACAATACGTTACAGAACAGGAAGGAGACTATGAATGCACTTATGTGGTTATTGGAGAAAACTTCAAGGTTTTAATCAGCAGACTTCCTAAAAATAAGGACGAAGATAAGGATGCGTCAAAAACGGAAGCTGTGGATAACAAGAATGCTCATGCACTTATGAATAATGATCAAACATTGATGGGGCATCAACTGACAGCAGCGGCGGCACTTCCTACTAATAATTTACAGGAAAGAGTACAAGCCATGGAAAAGTATGATACAAGCTTCCATTATGAGATTACTAAAATGGATGCTAAAGGATAGAGATCCTTTATGTATGTTCGTTTATCTTTTAAAGTCAGTAGTATCCCTAAAACATGCCTGATTATTGGAATCAGGGAACTAAAGTAAGAGAAGCTGCCCATAAATCTCTAACAACGTAGATTTATGGGCAGCTTCTCTTACTTTTAAAAGTTCAGCCTGATTTTTTGCCGACTAACGAAGTTTATTTATTTCTCCTCCTCATCTTCATTGTTTTCTAATGGTTTCAAAGCGGGTTGTAGATGGAATGATTTGGAGGGGGATGTTGTCTCAGGCCGGACAAAAATACTTTCCTGCCAAATATGATAGGCGTATATTATCACCCCTAGTGCGGAGGTCATAAAAACATCTAGCATAGGGCTAACATTTTGAAATTGTATGACACCTCTATTACCCAAAAAATAGCTTTCAAACCCTAGCGTATAAAACAAATTTAATAAAAAATCAGCAACGATATACAGCCAAAAGCGCCCATACGTATATTTAAACAACCACATTGTAGCAACTGGTATAGGACCATATAGATATGGGACATTTTGGAGAGGATAAAGCTTTACTGGGTATATCCACCATCCGAATGTGATACCCGTTTCCAGAATGATTGCACTCGTGACCGTGGCAAATAGGCCAACAGGCATGAAGCGCTTAATATCCGCTTTTTTCATGAAAAGCAGAGTGAGCCAAGAAAGAACAAATACGGCTAATAGGATCCCTTGGTTGCTCAAGGTAGTAAATCCTCCTTTAATAAACTTGTAATGTTTGTGTTAGTATATGCTGCCTCCAGCTTTTTATCAGGAATGAAACATAAGAATAGGCTGTTTATTTCGAAAGAGGAAGAATTTTGAAAGTCATTGTTTTGTTTTTCAAAATTTAGTTATAAAAATTTTCTTATAGGTCTTGACGTTTAATAAAATATATATGATAATAAGAATCAACAGATAATAATTATTGAATAGTTAATGAACTTAGCTAATGAATAATTATTAATTTTAAATTTATATTTGGAGGTAATTTGTTATGTCATTAATTGGAACTGAGGTTAAACCGTTTACAGCGCAGGCTTATCACAATGGGAAGTTTATTGAAGTTACAGAAGAGGCATTGAAAGGCAAATGGAGCGTTGTCTTATTTTATCCAGCAGATTTTACCTTCGTGTGCCCGACAGAACTTGAGGATTTGCAAAATCAATATGCTACGTTAAAGGAATTGGGTGTGGAAGTATATTCCGTTTCCACTGATACTCATTTTACTCATAAAGCCTGGCATGACAGTTCGGAGACGATTAAAAGAATTACTTACATAATGATTGGTGATCCTTCGCATACATTGTCTAGAAACTTTGAAGTGCTGATTGAAGAGAAGGGCCTTGCTGATCGCGGAACGTTCATCATCGATCCGGATGGCATCGTGCAGGCAGTTGAAATTAATGCCGGCGGCATTGGTCGTGATGCAAGCACACTGATTAACAAAATTAAAGCGGCACAATATATCAGGAAAAATCCAAACGAGGTTTGCCCTGCTAGATGGCAGGAAGGTTCTGCCACACTTAAACCAAGCCTGGATCTTGTAGGAAAAATTTAAGAGGTGAACCCAATGTTACTAGATCAGGATATAAAAGAACAATTATCACAATATCTTCAGCTGATGGAAAATGATGTGCTGATTAAAATTAGTGCAGGCAGCGATGTTATATCTAGTGACATGATTGCTCTAGTAGAAGAAATCACCACAATGTCTCCCAGGATCTCAATCGAGAAGGTAGCGTTGCCAAGAACCCCTAGCTTCAGCATCCATCGCGTGGGAGAGGTTAGTGGAATAACATTTGCCGGTATTCCTTTGGGACATGAATTTAACTCTTTGGTGTTGGCTTTGCTGCAGGTCAGCGGCAGAGCGCCGAAGGTTGAACCAAAAATAATCGATCAGATTAAAGCGATCAAAGGTAAATACCATTTCGAATCCTATGTCAGCTTGACCTGCCATAATTGTCCGGAGGTTGTCCAGGCCTTGAATCTTATGAGTGTTCTTAATCCGGACATTACGCATACCATGGTCGATGGTGCTGCTTTTCAAGAGGAAGTAAAAGCCAAAGACATTATGGCAGTGCCTGCAATTCATCTGAATGGTGAATTTTTCAGCAGTGGTCGTATGAGTATCGAAGAAATACTCGCTAAAATCAGTGAGACTTCTGATATAACAGAATTTGAAGAGAAAGAGCCGTTTGATATTCTTGTTGTAGGAGGTGGCCCGGCTGGAGCCAGCGCAGCCATTTATGCGGCAAGAAAAGGAATTCGTACAGGGATTGTTGCCGAACGGCTTGGCGGCCAGGTTAAGGATACTCTTGGGATTGAGAACTTTATCAGTGTGAAATATACCGAAGGTCCTAAACTGACTGCAAACCTTGAGGAACATGTAAAAGAATATCAGATTGATGTGATGAAGCTGCAGCGCGGCAGACGCCTGGAGAAGAAAGATCTGATTGAAATTGAACTGGAAAATGGTGCTGTCTTAAAGAGTAAAGCGGTGATTCTTTCTACTGGGGCTCGCTGGCGCAATATTGGCGTACCGGGAGAAGTCGAATTTAAGAATAAAGGTGTGGCCTACTGCCCCCATTGTGATGGCCCTTTATTTAAAGGGAAACGTGTGGCCGTTATTGGCGGAGGCAACTCTGGTATTGAGGCAGCGATTGATCTGGCTGGCATTGTAGAGCATGTGACTGTGCTGGAATTTATGCCGGAACTGAAGGCGGATATAGTGTTGCAGCGACGGCTGTCTAGTCTGCCGAATGTAACGGTTTTAAAAAATGTTCAGACAAAAGAAATTACCGGCAAGGATAAGGTCGATGGTCTTTCTTATATTGACCGCAGTACAGGGGCAATAAATCATCTGAAACTTCAGGGTGTATTTATTCTGGTCGGTCTTGTTCCTAATACCGATTGGCTGGATGGTACAGTAGAGCGCAACCGCTGTGGTGAGATTATTGTAGACAGCCATGGAGCAACGAATGTACCTGGAGTATTTGCCGCAGGAGACTGCACAGACAGTCCTTACAAGCAGATTATTATTGCTATGGGATCTGGTGCCAATGCGGCACTGGGCGCATTCGACTATTTAATACGGAATTGATTTTAAAGACGCGAAGGTAGGTTAAAAGGCCTTCGCGTCTTTTCCTTTTGCAGTGAACAAGAACATATTGGATTTAATTCACATAATATATATTGATAATCCCGCGTCTATTTTTATAAATGGAGGAATTGACAATGTCACATTTTAAAAATCATTTTGGCGTCATTGCAGATTTTTCGGCCGGAAGAGTCAGTATTTTTGACACCGACACTTTGACCCTCCTGCAGCACATCCCTTTAGAAGCTGACGTTATAGATGTAGCGTTGACCAGCGATTGTCGACGGGCGGTTGTAACTTCTTTCAATAGCAAAACTATATTTCAAATCGACTTGAGTGAGAGACCGGCCAAAGTGATTGGTAGTGCAACTACCGATACTTTTCTTGAAGACGTTCAGATCACCCCCGATGACATGTTTGCGTTGAGCGTGGATGGTTCTGCTGAAAATCAAAACATCGTGTCTTATTCCCTGAAAAAAAATGCTTTTGTTTCCACATTGGCAACTAGTGCTCAAGCTGTTGCCATATCTCCTACGTGTGACGGATTGGTATTAACGGCTGTAACAAGTGATAACAGCGTCAGGCGGTTTATGATTAACCACTGTGGTGACCTTGTGGACACCGGACAGCAATTTCCTGCTGGGATAAACCCTATTAACATTAACTTTAGCCCCAACGGAAATTTTGCCTTTGTAGTCGATTTCGCAGGCGCTGTCAGTGTGCTTAGTACCGTTATTCCGGACCAAATCAGCTTGATCAGTACTATACCGGCATCCAGTCAGCTGCAAAGCATGGCTATTTCCAGAGATGGCAGACATTTATTCGTGCTGGGATCGAGCAACGTTGACCTTTTTACCTTCGACCCGGTTTTCGGAAGTCTGACCTTGGCGCGTTCCTTTGCCCATGGCCTTCAGATCACTTCCTTTTTTGGTGTTGACCAAATAGCCCTTGACCTCAGTGAAACCAGGCTGTTTATTTCCGCTGCAGGGCAAGTGGCTGTATTTACTACTTTTGGCACCCTTTTAGGAACAGTAGCCGATGTTTCCGGCCCTGGCGGTTTGGCCATTTGTCCTCATAAGCCTGGCCTTGCCATAACGATGAAATGTGGACAATAGAAAGCCGGCATCCTAAGCAGGATAAATAATCTGGCTCCATGGCCTGTTATGAAGAAAGTTTTTGAAGACTTTTCATATATTTTTCTTAGACATAATAAATGTAAGTACTAAAGAAGGGAAAAGTCAGTAACGCACTGCTATACGTTACTGACTTTTTTCTGCTATGGAATAAATATACTATGGAAAGTAACCCCAACTCACTGCATACAACATTATGCCAGTGTTTTCATCTGTTATTGAAAATAAGTTTGTAATAACTTTTTATAATCAACATCACTTGGCGGGAGTTTACCATTTGTAATTACAAATTTAATTTTATCATCTATACTAGGGGTTGTTCCTTTTTGCTTTAATATATCTGCCAGATGATTTATTGTTCCAACACTTCCATCGAAAAAAGCAGTTTCCTTTGTAAACGATTGCTGCAAAATCTTATGAAATAATGGGAAATGTGTACAGCCAAGCACAACAGCACCATAATCAAGCAGCTCTAATGGTGCAAATTGATTTCGCAAATACTGAATCACATCTAAAGTGTCAAACTCAAACTGTTCTGCATACTTTACCAAGCCGCCTAAAGCTATCGTATCAACTATTTCTGTCGCATCAAGTTTATGAACTAATTGATGAAATTTTTCCTCCTGTAAAGTAAGACTGGTCGCTAAAACCAATACCTTCTTACCTCTTTCTTTACAATAAGCAACTGCTGGCTTTACAGCAGGTTCCATGCCGATGATCGGGAAACTATATTTCTTTCGCAATTTCACGTCAGCAACACTTGTTGCCGTATTACAAGCGATCACCAAGGCATCTACTTTAATTTCAGCCATATAATCCATAGCGTTTTGGACGTATTGCCTTACTTCGCTTTTTGTCTTTTCCCCATAAGGCATATGCTCAATATCAGCATAATAAATGTAATTAGCAAACGGTAGTATTTTTAAAGCTTGGCCAAGAACAGTTAAGCCGCCAATACCAGAGTCAAAAAAGCCAATCCTCATCCTAATCCCTTCCTAGTTTCAATTATATATTTATATTATCATGCACAACTCCATTAAAATACAGAACTTTGATTAAAAAGTACTACCTATATAATATCACAAATTGGCAGCCATTGGAATTTTGTAACAAACAAATATCCCTTCTCACAGCAACATAAGGTTAGTATGTATAAGTAAATCTTGAATTTAGTAACAGCGACTTTTTGTTGTATGTTAATAAGGCTGAGGACATAGAAACGAAGCGTGCGGATTGGCATGCTTCGTTTCTTTTACATAACTTAGTGTAGTGAATATGATGCTTTCAAGATTTGAATGGTTAGTTGTCAAACAGGAGTGGATTCAATGGAAGCTTTCATTGCGTTGTACATCTTTGCTGCGTACTCGTCAATTTCATCTCGTGACATACGCAGGCGGTCTACAGAATTGCCGTAGCCAATTTCCGCTTTACCTTCTTCCAATCCTTCGAAGATGCTGTTTGCGAAGGCACCTAACGGTTCTTTTTGCGTATGCAGCCATGTTCCATTTAAATCAGTATCTACTGCCGGCGGGGCTACTTCGATCACTTCTATGGATGTAGCTGAAAGCTGGTGTCTTAGGCTCATAGTAAAAGAATGAAGTGCCGCTTTTGAGGCCGAATAAATCGGAGTAATCGCAAGCGGTGTAAACGCTAGCCCAGACGTCACATTAATAATGGCCGCTTCCTTTTTTTCAGCAAAGAATGGTGTGAACAGCATGGAAAGATGGATAGGTGCTTCAAGATTTGCTGTAATTTCTTTACTGAAGTAGCTCCAATTGTTCCTCACATCTGCGTTTAACACATTAAAACGCTGTAGAATACCTGCATTATTGACTAATACATTTACCTCTGGGTAATTCGCGGTTACCCAATCCAATAATCCTATACGCTCGGATTCTATCGTCAAATCGCATGTACGAGTCACAATACCTGGGAATTTCTCTTTGGCTTCTTGCAGTACATTTTCACGTCGTCCGCAAATAATTACTTGATTTCGCCTTTTTATAAAGCGTTCCGCAAAAGCCAGCCCGATTCCAGAACCTCCACCAGTAATAAGTATTGTGTTTCCTGAAATTTTCATATAAATGCCACCTTTTATTTGAACTACTAAAATACTAACTCAGAATTCACGAAAATTTTTAATTCATATTATTTCATCTCTTCTTGACTTCCCTGCAATTACATTCTCATTCCTGCTGTTGTACCTTCAGCTTGTTCTTTTTATTGCTACCGTTAAACCATCCCCTATTGGCAGCAACGTACTCTCAAATTGCGGACAAGCCGCAATTTTTTTATTGAATGTATCTAATGACTCACACATTGGAGTCAAATCGCCCAAGGCAGAGTCAAAATCAAATACAGGAAAGAGCGTATCTTCGGCCAGGAGCAATCCTCCTGGCTTAAGCACCCTAAGATAGTCCTCAAGCATTTCGCCATACAACTTTTTATCACCGACATCCTGGAAAATAAGATCAAACTCTTCGTTCATACCCGAGACTATTGTGCGGGCTTCGCCAATTCTAACCTCAATCTGTTCTGTTACCCCCTCACGTTCAAAATTTTTAACCGCTTGTCTAGCCACTTCCGGGTCAATTTCAATGGTAGTTATTTTACCACCATAAGCTTTAACCGCATTAGCCATCGAAACAGTTGAAAAACCCACGCTTGTTCCAATTTCCAGGATTTTTTGCGGTTTGACCAAGGTGATTAGCACTTGCAGCATTCTAGCCACATCGTCATCGATAACCGGTGCAAAATCTTTTAACTCTGTAGCTTCGGTATACTGTTTCTGAGTTAACTTGCTTTTTTCATATAAGCTTTCAATATAGGTGCCAGCCTTTTCAAAATTCATTTTTCTGTTCCTCCTCATCAGGTTTTCAAATCGTTAGCGGTGTCATCTGTCTACTGAATTTCAGTTAAACCATAAAATCACAATTATGCACCTCCTTTAAAAAATAGATTATTTATTCACACTTGATGATCAAGCTCATGCGCTGTCTGCGGGTGATTTTTCCCAGGTCGCTTGCGCAGAAGCCACCTGAGCCACCGAAGAATCAATGCTGGATGGTGTGGAAACAGTGGTGGTAAGTCCTCCGCTGATTTTTAATGATAATGATTAGCTGAGCTAACTATATGCGGAAAAATAATCTTTAACATTAAAATTAGAAATGTTTCCTGACAATAAATTTAGCTTCAGGTAGGGTTGGTATCATTTATTAAATTAGCCAGGCTAATTAATTGGGTAAATTAAAAAATAGCAATAAACAAGCTTAGTGGTGGCAGTGAATTTTTTCCAGTAATGAAAATAAGAGTATTGTTTCCTTTTCTGTCAGCCCATTCGTCAGCTCTGCACAAGCTTGCCAATAGTGTGGCATGACCTGATCCAATAGTTGATAGCCTTCTGCAGTAATGGTGACGTTAACCATGCGTTGATCCTCTGAGCTTATTTCTCTGGCAATGAAGTGATGTTTTTCCAGCCAAATCAATTGCTTGGTTACGGAAGCGCGTCTGATTCCGAGTTTTTCTGCAATTTCTGAAGGCTGCAAGGAGCGGTTTTGATTGCTCGAGACTACAAACAGCAAAAGTAGACTTAGTTTACTTTCAGAAGTATGATAGGGTTCTAAAGCCTTATTGACAGCGTCTAAAATATCATCTGCCAGCATCAGCAGTAATTGTCCTGATTTTGCTCTGGCATTAGGGGGAACAATGAGCAAAGAGTTGTCTTTCATAGATTTAAAAAATTCCTTCCATAATATGATTAGCCCAGCTAACTATAAGTATGAAAAAAAAGTAGGGATTTGTCAAGGAATAATTTAGTTTACACTTTACTTTAAAAAATTCAGATTAAAATTGCAGTCGCACACGATAAGAGATAGCATGTTGCTTGCAGATTCTTTTGCAAGCGCCACAACGTCTGCACTTTATATTTTCAATTTCCGGTATACCTGTTGCCGTTATCATTATAGCTCTTGCCGGGCAGACTGCAAGACAATGCTGGCAGGCCGTGCAGCGATCTGAGTGGATATAATAGCGTTTAAGATGCATAGGTTACACCTCTCGTTACTAAGGATAATTCAGTCTCGAATTTTATATCACCATGAACTGACCTGTGGTATCCAGATAAAATTTTCTTCATACCATAACCTCCTTGGTTGTGTTCTGAGATGATTATACACATGGAATATAAATTTTCTGTAAAGCAACTTTAAAGATTTTATAAAAAGGATTTAAATTTTAAATAAGAATGACGGTTCATTTTCCCTAGTGGAATAATTTCCTGATAGCGATTGTCTCATTTCACAAGATGAACTTTATACACACATAAACCTTGTCATGGCGGGTACATGAAGACAAAAAGATGAATGGAGGTTTGAAGAGAAAGCTAGCAGCATAAAAAATGACACCAACCATAATAATTGATTGGTGCCAGAATTTTTTTATTTTACGGGAATTTCCTGAGCCTGGCGGGCCGTAATCCAGCTTTGGCATTCGGCAGGTGTGGCAGGGATGATTAGGATGTTGTCAAGATTAGGCATTTGATCGATTTGATTGAGAAGAGCATGATTGGGATGTATGGCCAGCACACTGCCGGTATGATTGAGCGGGAAATTATTCTTGGTGGTCATGATTTTAAGTGTTACGGTGCCGATTTTAAATTCACCGGCAATAAGGGATTCCCGAATTTGAAATTGACTTAGTTCCGTATCTTGCAAGGCGGCTTCCAGCATACTTCTTTGAACGCCAGCTAAGATGCCATAATGCGGGATATGATAAATACATTGCTTTGTCAGCCAGATTAAACCAGTGTTAATCGCTTGCGGATGAGAGTTATTATTAATGTAATAATATTGCATATTCATTCCACCTCGTATATTCTCATAAAAATTGACAGGACTTCGTTATAAAAGAAGTATATCAAGAACCATGAATATGTCAATCATTAAAAGTTCAAATTTTCTTATAAAAGATAACTTTTCTCAATAAGAAGCATAAATTTCTGAAAAAATTTATTTTTTTATCTGCAATCGAATCAAGTGTAGTAGGTATAAAGTTGGATGCTACTTTAATAAGATGTCCAGATTAAGAAAAATTCATGTATTAAAATTTAAAGAGAGAAAGTCAAAAATATATTGTAAAAAACAAAATTCCTGCAGACTAAATTTTGCAGGAATTTATTTTTCAAGGTTAAATTACAAATAATAGTAGTTAAATAGGAAGTAAACAAAAATGAAGAAATAGTTAGACTAATGAAGATAAAAGAATTTGCAAATAGTATGGTTAACAAGGTTAAACGTCACATTTTAACTGAAGGAGGATTATTATGGCTGTTGAATGTTTTCGTATCCAAATCGCTAAGGAGGTACTCGACGATCTAAAATATAGACTGGATCATGTCCGCTGGCCAGATCAATTAAGAGACTCAAATTGGGAACGAGGTACCGAAAAAGGCTATTTGCAATCCCTCGTGTCGTATTGGCGGGATCATTTCGATTGGCGCGCACAAGAGCAGGAATTAAACCGTTATTCTCAGTTTCACTGTAATGTCGATGGGATTGATGTGCACTTCGTGCACGAACGTGGTAAAGGGCCAAATCCTTTACCAATTATTCTTACCCACGGATGGCCGGACAGTTTTATACGCTACAAGAAGATCATCCCTCTTCTGACAGATCCGGCTCGTTATGGCGGTGACCCAGAGGACTCTTTCGATGTGATTGTTCCTTCGATTCCTGGATTTGGTTTCTCGGGTCGTCCTGAACATAGTGGCATCAACAATTTTCGTGTGTCTGAGCTCTGGGCAAAGCTAATGACAGAAGAACTCGGCTATGGAAGATTTGCTGCTGCAGGTGGAGATATGGGCTCTGGTGTCACGCGATATCTGGCATTAAACCATCCAGAACTTCTAGTTGGAATCCACCTCACTGACATCGGCATCATCAGAGATCTCATGACTTCTAACGATCAGGAAGGTCTATCAAAAGAAGAACGAAACTACAAGATAAGTGCTCAGAAATGGATTTCCCATGAGGGAGCCTATATGTCAATCCAATCGACGAAACCCCAGACATTGGCATATGGACTTTCAGATTCACCAGTAGGTTTGGCTGGTTGGATTATTGAAAAATTCTGTGCATGGAGCGATTGTAATGGTGATCTTCGGCAGAGATTCAGCGAGGATGAGCTGCTCACGAATATAATGATTTACTGGGTTACGAATACTATTGGGTCGGCAGCACACATGTATTATGAAAACATGCAATCTCTGCCCCCAATGGGGCCTATAGAGGTTCCGACAGGCATTGCACTCTTTCCAGCTGATATATTGTTACCACCTAAAGAGTGGGCTGAACGGAATCTGAATATAACTCGCTGGACTTTAATGCCCCGCGGCGGACATTTTACTGCTATGGAAGAACCTGAGCCTTTAGCGGATGACATTCGTGCATTCTACAGAGCGTTTAGAACCAAAAAGTAATGCCTCCCTTATATTGAAAGGTACACCAAAATAAAGACGTAATTTATTAACAGTTGCAGTCAATGCCGCCTTTATAGAATCTGCCGGTTTTTCGAGAGAGAATTAGCATGTATTTAATAATAATATAACAATGCATTTTTGCTTATTTGTTATGATTAAATTAAAAATACAGAATCTGTTCAATTGTCTCGGCAAGCGGGAAAACCGGCAATGAAAGGCGAGTAGCTGCACAGAAATAAATAGGCATGATGAGTCTTAGACAACGGAAGTACCGTTGATTTTGAATATTTTAATAGGAGCATGCAGGAAAGATTGTTAAATTGGGCAAGGAACTTGCCCCCCCTTTCGATAAACAAACAGAGAAAAGTCTGCAGTCCGGTGGGACTACTGTGAGAACTGTTAGAAAATTTACTCTTTTCAGCCTGGAAGAATATGCTATAATAAGCGTAGCAGGTTGTCGGGGGACGGTTAGCCACGCCCTTTCAGAAAGGGGGTGGTGCTTATGACTACATATGAGACGTTGTCTTTTGCAGTCGCATTTGCTACGTTAATCGTATTAATCATAAAAAAGAAATAACCGCCTCTCGCTAAAGTTTGCGGTTATTTCTTAATACCCATAACTTAGGCTAACCGTTTCGGTTAGACAGCCTGTGGGCTGACGTGTTAGAGCGCGTCAGTCCTTTTTTTATATTATACCCATAGATTGTAATTTATGCAACCGATCAGAAAAAAATACGGTCTGCTTGCCGGAGCGAGTCTAGAGGATAGTTTCTCTGAGCCTGATTTGGGTAAAAAGGACAAATTTTATTGGAACCTGCCCCGTGTCCCTTTGGATAAAATATCGTCTCTATGGAATAAAGCTTATTCGCCTTTAAAATTTGCCGGACGTTTTTCTAAAAAGGCAGTAATCGCTTCTTCATAATCATGACTGTCATAAACCTTGCGCCGCATCCCCTGGACTCGTTCAAAAGCGGATGGAGTGATGGAATATGCTTTTGATAAAACACGGAACTGTTCTTTAATTACCTCAATGGATAACATCGACCGGGTGCTGATTGTTGCCGCTAAATTTAATGTAAAAGAAAGAAGTTCTTCTTCTGGAACTAAATGATTAATAATGCCTACATGTAAAGCCCGTTCCGCAGGTACTAAATCAGCAGTAAAAAACATCTCCTTAGCAATATTAATCGGTAAACGATTCATAAAATGTAAAATACCTGTAGAATTATAGGGAACTCCAAGCTTAGCAGGAGTCATGGCAAAATTAGCCGTCTTATCGGCGATCACCATGTCGCAAGTCATGATTAAGTCGCAAGCACCGCCCCAGACAGTGCCATGTACCATTGCAATAACCGGGCCCGGATATTCTTCCACAGCTCGTAAAAGTACTTCAAGTGAATCGTAATAACTTAAAGGATCTCTCATTTTGGACGGTAATTCTTTAACATCATGACCTGCCGACCATACCTTAGAGCCCTCCGGAGCACGCAAAATAATGATATGGATCTTCTGTTTTTGAAAATTATCAAGTGCTTCAATAATATCATCGACGAGTTCAGCACTTAATGCATTTAATTTCTGGATATTATTTAGGGTAATAATACCCACTTTTTCTGAGAATTCTACCTTGACTAATGACATAATATACCCTCCTAAATATGCATAACTTATAAAACGATTGTATTACTCAGTTATGTATTAAAAATACAATATACTGAATACCGATTATATTTTTATCTTTATTATATTACTGCTATGAAAATAATTGAAATATTGAATACTCATGGTACGATAACTTTAGGTTATGATTATCATGATACTTGAACAGTTTTCCAAGCCGTGAGCCGAAAGGTTTGAATCATGTAGTTGATCGTTTTATGAAAATAGTGTTTGAATATAACAGATAAAATAAGCAGAAAAAATCATTTTTTGATTTCTTCTGCTTATTTTTCTACTTGTGTGGAACCACAAGGACGGGATTATTTCACTGTGAGCGACCAGATTAAAGTCCTATACTGATGTTGAATGGGGTACGGGAAGCACAGCAATATTTTTTGTGTCTAAAGGGCATGACGATGAAAGTCGGCAGTGAGTCGTGAAAAAGTTCTTTTATTCGCTTTTGACATGGAGCGGCGATATATAAACTTGGCGATTGTCGTCCACAGTAGCGAAAAAGACGGCTTTAGGGGTATCAATTCCTTGGTTTTTTAGTTGAGCATAAAGCCAATCCTCCGATAGGTGGAGGTCGTTTAATACTTTCTGTAATATCCTGCCTTCCTTAATTATCGGATAGGCAATTCCACCGCCTGATTTTGTGATGTTTAAATCCTGCAGGCTTACCGGTGCCAGTTCCGGTTTTTTGTAAACGGATAATCGGCCGTTTGCTTCGATCAGTGCGATGCTAACTTCTGTTAGATTAAAAATTCCATATTCTCTTAACAACTCTAAGATATTTTCCAGCGAGTATTTAATCTTTTTGATGTTCTTCACAATTAAAATTCCGTCTTTTATCACAACTACCGGATCAAAAGTTGTTAACTCTTTGAATTTTTGATTGCGGATTGTTAGTTCGGCGAAAAGCTTTTGCAGGATTCCAATTACGATAACGGCAAATGCAACATAGATATGGTTGATTTTCGGTTCAGCAATGTCTGCACCCACTACAGAACCTAGAGTGATAATGATCAAATAGTCGAATACAGGCAGTTCTCCGACGGATCGTCTTCCCATAAATAAGGTTACGAATAGCATCAGTGGCAAAATAGTGAAGACCCGTACTGCTATTTGTAATAAATCAGATGCAGTTTCCATAACTACATACTCCTTTCCCTCAGAAACGATGCAATCTTTCTGGAAAGGACAAGGTTTGAGAGAAGACCCATTGTCATCAGAAGGATGCTGTTCTTAAACTAGTATTTCTAGCATTGAGAGTCATTATGCGAATCTTGCCACTCCAAGAATCTAAGAGACGGTTACTCTGAGTCTGCTCTAATGTGAAAAAGTAAATGTAATAAATATCGTGAAAAAACTTTTTACAGACTAAAATCCCGTAGAAAGTTTTTTCACGATATTACGAAGTTAGACTAAAGCGCTGGAATCATACCTCTGATTTTGATTAGCTTATTAGCTGGGATTGAGAGAATTGTGTCACTTACGCTAGTCGGCTGATGTGCATAGAATCTTCCTTTGATGGAAGAATAAAGGCTATATTGATAAAACAACATGTGAACCGTTAACTCGTAAGAAACCAGCAATATAATTCGATGGTACTGACCTGGTGATTCTAAGCCTATCCTGAATCCGTTTTGTCATAACTCCCGGACTGCGATCGCCTGGCAGCATTCCTGTCGAATAGGAAAGTGTGTAGAATGACTGAAAAAAAACAGCACGAATCAATAAGAAACCAACGCCGTCCGAAGGGAATCGTAAATCCCATTTCCGCGAATTTTATTCATCTTAGAACGCCGTGGATAATAACCTGGTGGGCAGCTTCTTATATTGGCTATGCTTACCTGAGCCTGGGAAGTTATGTAAAAGGCTTTATTTTAATATTCCTGGAAGTTTTTATAAATTTCAATGCCAAATTAAATCTGGGGATATTATATAGCTTCACAGGGCGTTTTGAGATGGCTAAGCAAGTGGTAGATATCAATTGGCTGCTTTTTTATGTACCGGTATATCTCTATTGCATTTGGAGCGCGTACGGGCTTACCGTAGACCTAAACAAATATTCCATTTTGGCTGATAGGGAAGACTCCAGCATGATACCTTTTAAGATCAGTAACTGGGAAATCATTTCTTTAGATAAACGGAAGCCCTGGATGGCGATAATATTATCCCTTTTGCTTCCCGGCCTGGGTCATTTATACACTCATAGAATTCCTACCAGTTTCTATACGATGGCGTGGTGGAGTTTCTTGGCTTACAAGGGAAAACTTCTGCCATGCATTCACCTTACTGCAATGAGTGACTTTGCTGGGGCTGCCACAGCAGCGGATCCTTTATGGCTGATCTTTCTGCCCTCTATTTACGTATTCTCAATTTATGATGCCTATGTAAACACAGTCGAGCATAACAGATTGTTTGAACAGGAACAGAAGCGATTCTTGATTGACAACTATCAAAGTGCAAATTTTCCAGTACCAGAATAACTATAAGGTGGGTTCTAATTGTACGTTTACGCGTCCTTTGACTATTCAGCTTTTCTTGAATTGGCCATAACCGATCTGGAAAAGCGCGGGATCAACAGAGAGCATATTTTGGCAGTTCCTTTAGACAAAAGGGTTGAAGAAAGAATGATCCTGGACACCATTCATCGGGCCGATGGAATGAGCTTATTTGACGGAGCCATGGTTATGGGAGCAATATGTATGGAGTTAGGCGTTATATATGGCTTTATCTTAGCTTGGGGGCCGATTGTCTGGGGATTGATAGGGCTACTAAGTGGAGCCATTATTGGCTTCCTGTTTGATTACTTTTATGGAAGGATATTCGGGCACAAGAAGACGAGATCACCTCGTAATCAGGTCAAAGCCGGAGAGAATAACAATACAGAAGTAGTACTGACAGTTTACTGCGACAACAGTCAATATGAAATGGTAAAGAAAGTGCTTTGGGACAATATGGCCTTTGGGGTGGGCAAATTGGACCGGCTGTGCAATACGACAGGAAATGGAGCGGCAAGTGATGGAAAAGAAGCAAGCTGAGTCCATAAGGAATCAACGCCGTCCTAAAGGGATTGTGAGTGAACTTACAATTAATCTGCTTCACATAAAAAACCCCTGGATAACAGCCTTCTGGTCGGCAATGTTTCCTGGTCTGGGCTTCCTCATCATGGGAAGTTATATAAAAGGATTTCTGTTGATTATCGGGGCGACCATCGCAAACTCCATGGGACATATTAACCAGGCGATTATCTATGGATTTACCGGTCAAGCCGAACTGGTTAAGCAGGTCCTCGATACCAGTTGGCTGCTTTTTTATACTCCTTTGCAGCTTTTTGCCATATGGAGCAGCTATCAGCTTACTGTTGATTTAAACAAATATTCACTCCTTGCCGCCCGGGAGGATTCAGCAATTATTCCCTTTAAAATCGGTACATGGGACATAGGATTCATCGATAAACGAAATCCCTGGGTGGCGGTAGCTTGGTCCCTTCTCATGCCCGGCCTGGGCCATCTTTATAGCCACCGAATCCCTACCAGTTTTTATTTGCTGATATGGTGGATTGGTATGTCATACATGGCCCATCTTCTTCCGGCCATCCATCAGACTCTGTTGGGCAATTTTTCCCAAGCCATTGCCGCTATCAGGCCGGAATGGTTCTTGTATCTGGTGGCCATTTATCCGTATTCCGCCTATGATGCGTATGTTAATACAGTTCAGTACAATATACTGTTTGATCAGGAACAGAGCCGGTTCCTCATTGACAATTATCAAAGCCCCAAGTTTCCATGCCCTTAACGGGTAAGTTTTTTGCTTGACGGTAATACTAGGTAGAGAAAAAATATTGTTCGGGAGGAAGATTGATGAATCAGGAGCACGATATCAAGTTGACAGCGGCCGAAATAGGAACACTGTGGTTCCAATATATGAGCGACAGTATGGCACTACAGGTGCTGACATTCTTTTCCCAGCAGGTGGAGGACCGGGAAATCAGTCCAGTCGTGGAATATGCCAGGGAGCTTTCTCAAGACCATCTGGCGAAAATTACAGAAATCCTGGACGGGGAAGATGTCCCAGTCCCCACGGGTTTCACGTCTTCTGACGTTGATCTAGCAATACCAAGGTTATTTTCAGACCCGTTTTTTCTTTCCTACATTCGAAACATGGGGCGAATCGGGTTGCAAAGATATGGGCTGGCTCTAACCAGTTCAGCGCGAAAAGACGTAAGGAATTTTCTTCACGAATGCATCCGCACCTCGGCTGAATTGGATGAGAAAGCAACCAGCGTGCAGCTGTCGAAAGGGCTTTACGTCAGGTCGCCATATATCCCAACCCCTGCAGGACAAGAAATTGTTCGCGGCAGCGATTTTATGGGGAGTATGTTCGGCAAGCAGCGCCCACTGCTCGCAATGGAAATAGACCATATTTTTGTTAATGTCCAATCAAATATGTTGGGAAAAGCACTGCTCATGGGATTTAGTCAAGTCGCGGGAGACCCTGATATCCGTGATTCGCTGCTGCGCGGTAAAGAGATCGCTCACAAACACATGGAAGTTCTCGGTGCGATGCTTGTCAAAGAAGACCTTCCGGCTCCGATGAACACGGTGTCAGACGTAACAGGTTCTACAGCCTCGCCTTTTTCCGACAGGCTGATGCTTTACCACTCGATGATGCTGCAAGCAGTAGGACTAGGCAACTATGGTATTTCGATGTCAATGAGTATGCGAGCGGACATCATCACAATGTATTCGCGGCTTATGCTGGAAGTTGGCCAGTACATCGAAGACGCCGCACAATTGTTCATTGAGAAGAAATGGATGGAAAAGCCGCCTCAGGCAGTAGACCGTAAGGAACTAGCCTTATCAAGGTAGAAAAATTTATCTAAACGGAAGGTATATAGCAAGACAAAGGCACCGAATTACGGTGCCTTTGATGTGCGGTATTAGGGAGCCTGGCTCTTATCTGTTAGCTGCTGTGCGATTTTTCTTGTTGCTATTCAATGGAAGCTTTCATTGCGTTGTACATTTTCTCTGCGTACTCGTCAATTTCCTCTCGTGACATACGTAAGCGGTCTACGGACGTGCCGTAGCCAATTTCCGTTTTACCTTCTTCTAATCCTTTGAAAATGCCGTCTGCGAAGGCAGCTAATGGTTCTCCATGTGTATGCAGCCCTTTTCCAGCCAAATCTGTATTTACTGCCGGTGGAGCGACTTCGATCACTTCTATGGATGTAGCGGAAAGCTGATGCCGTAGGCTCATCGTAAAAGAATGAAGTGCGGATTTTGAGGCCGAATAGATGGGGGCGATCGCAAGCGGTGTAAATGCTAGCCCGGATGTCACGTTAATAATGGCTGCCGTTTCTTTTTCAGCAAAGAATGGTGCGAACAGCATGGAAAGATGGACCGGTGCTTCCAGATTTGCGGTAATTTCTTTACTAAAGTAGCTCCAATTGTCCTTCGCATCAGCTTTTAAGACATTGAAACGCTGTTGAATTCCTGCATTGTTGACTAATGTATTTACTTTTGGATAATTTGCGGTTACCCAATCAAATAATGCGATACGCTCCGATTTCATTGTCAAATCGCATGCATGGGTAATAATACCGGGGAAATCTTCTTTGGCTTTTTGCAGTACAGCTTCACGTCGCCCGCAGATAATTACTTGATTTCCGCCTTTTATAAAGCGTTCCGCAAAAGCCAGCCCGATTCCCGAACCCCCACCAGTAATGAGTATTGTATTTCCCGAAAGCTTCATATTACTTCCACCTCTCATTTCAATTATTCAAGAACTAACCGGTTAGTTACATATTAGAACAAACTAACTGGTTTGTCAATTATATAACTATATGATATATTGTGGATAATATATGCAAGCACAAGGAGGAGTTCCTAGTTGGGAAACGCGGAAGCAACAAAAGAGAGGATATTAGAGGCAGCTACGGAGGAATTCTCGTCCTATGGCATCGCTGGAGCACGCGTAGATCGTATTGCTAAAAAAGCGAATTGCAATAAAAACATGATCTATATTTACTTTGAAAATAAAGAGACACTTTTTATAACGGTTCTACAGAATAGCTTGAATCGTGTCTATGAAGAAATCACCTTCACACCGGATGATCTTCCGGGCTACGCGGTAAAGGTATTTGATTTTGCTATGAAAAACCCCGAATTATTCCGATTAATGACTTGGTACAATTTGGAACAGAATATGGTTAACTTAACCGAGCGTGCACGAGTCCAACAAAACAAAATAACAGAGGTAATGAATGCGCAAAGTTCCGGACTGATCGGAAAGACTTTTACTCCCGGTTTTCTGCTGACGACAATCATGGTGTTAGCTACCGCCTGGACGCCTACCAATCCATTTGGTCCATCCTATGAACCGAATACATTGAAAACGCCAATAGAGACTAGGGATGCAATTTACAAGGTCGTCAGCTTACTTACTAAAGTATAAAGAACCAGCTATGGAATCTTTTCCGTAGCTGGTTCTTTAAGTTTTTTATTACATCGTAGCGGCTACTACTTCTGTTGTCTTTATTCCATCTGGAAATTTTATAATAAAATACCTAACTTTGCAAATCATAATAATGTCAATCACGACTATGCCAGGCATTTTAGGAGGGCGCATACATTTTATGCTTAAAATTTACAAAAGCGATGACATCCAGCTTAATGGTTTGTCATTACTGAGTTTAGAAAAAGGGGCTTGGCTCAGCCTAATCAATCCAACAGAAGAAGAACTTGAGGCAGTTGCTGCTTCCGCCAATGTACCCCATGACTTATTAAAGGCAGCGCTGGACGATAAAGAACGTCCCCGTTTAGAAATAGAAGAAAGTCATATATTAATCATCACCAACATTCCTTTTATGCACAGCCCAAACAGCTACGATACACTGCCACTGGGAATTCTATTGACAGCAAACTATATCATTACAGTCTGTTTACGCAACAATGATATCTTATCAGATTTCACCCCAGAAAATGCAAGGTTGTTCAGTACCTATAAAAAAACTCGGTTCCTATTACAAATCTTATATAAATCGGCAACGTTGTATTTAAAATTTGTAATAGAAATCAATAACGTGACTGAAAAAATTGAAAAGGATCTACTTCGTTCTATGCGCAACGAAGAAATTTATCAATTACTGGAACTAGAAAAAAGTCTTACTTTCTTTGGAGCATCACTAAAATCCAATGGGATGGTCTTAACAAAACTCCTCCGTTTGCGTAATAACAATCGGCTAAATCATCTAATTAAGATGTACGAAGATGACGAAGAATTACTGGAAGATGTAATAATCGAAAATAAACAAGCTATGGAAATGGTGGAAATGTATAGCCACATCCTTACAGGTATGATGTCAACCTTCACCTCTATTATTTCAAATAATATTAATCAAATCATGAAACTTTTCACCGCAGTATCCATTATTTTGACAATACCCACCATGATTTCAGGGATATTTGGTATGAATCTGCAGCTTCCTTTCCAGAGTGAGAATGGATTCTGGTATATCCTTGTTTTATGTATCATTGTATCGGGTATGGTAACGCTGGGGCTTTGGCGAAGGGGTTTATTTTAATTGACAATTATTGAAGAAGAGAAACATGTTGATTCTTAAGCTAAAATTGCTGAACCATATGGAAAGAACAACGGGGATGTGTTAAAAACAAACAACCATTTACGTTGATTACGCCTCAGGAATACATCGAAAAATATCGTTCCCATATTAAAAAAGCTGCATAACAAAATGGTTGCATAAGCGAATCTTTTCATAATTGCCCTTTTTAATATTCGGTTTTTTAAAAGGGTTGTTTCTTATGTTTACATGTAGCAACTAGTATTTTATTAAAATTTGGTTGACTTTAGTTAGCTGGTCTGGAATCCACGACTGCCACTGAGAATTGTTTTCGTTATGTGGCAGCTTTTTTTATTATGTTTTAGGCAAGGCCCGGTCTATGAATGATTGAACGGTTTCTTTTGTAATGTGGATAAAGGCCTGCTCGTATTTAGTCAAATACTTGCCCTTCCGATAGACTACAGCCAGGGTGCGCGTAAAGGATGGCTCGGCGGTAAAGAGACGCACTGGCCTGTTGACATTGCTGTTTAGCTGGCTTATGGACAGGGTGGAGAAAGTAAAACCCGTGCCGATGGAAGCAAGATTATGTGCTGTTTGGGAGCTTCTTGTTTGCAAAACGATGCGCGGTTGATAGCCGGCCTGTAAAAATAGGCTGTCGGCAATACGGCGCAAAGCTTGCCCTTGCTGAAGTAAAACAAAGGGTTCGTGTTCCAAAGCGGACAAATTTAAAGAAACTAGAGCCTCATTGTCTCCTAAACCATTCGTTAGTGGGTGGGCGGGTGGCGCGACGATTAAGAGTTTTTCCTCCATTAAAATTTCATAAGAGAAGCCTTCACTCCTAATTGGCAACGAAAGAATGGTGAGGTCTGTTACGCCTTGGTTCATCCACTCTTCGAGGTTGGCCGAGGTGCCTTCATGCAAAGACAAGTCGACTTGAGGGAAAAGTGCGCGGAATGCAGGCAGTATAATCGGGAGGATATAGGCGCTGCGTACGGGGGAAATTCCTAGGGCGAGGCGCCCGCTGTTTTCTTCAGAGAAATCTTTCATTTGCTGCAGCAGGTTACTGTCTAGTTGCAACATTTGCCGGGCTACTTGTGCGAACTGTTCACCTGCGTAAGTGAGTGTGATTGGTGTGGATTTGCGGTCAAATAGCTGGATGCCAATCTGATTTTCAAGTTTTTGAATATACTGGCTTAGATGAGGTTGAGCAATATAGAGCTTTTCTGCTGCACGGGAAAAGCTTTTTTCTTCCGCAACCATCAGCATATAGCGCAATTGACGTAATTCCATGGGAAAGCCTCCTTTATACATAAAAACATATAGATATTATACTTATTATAATATTAGACTTATGGCTTTGCCTATATTATAATTTGCTTGTTAGTGAAATAGAGCGAATATACGTAAAATTGTTAGGAGGAATTTCTTTGAAAACCATTCAAAAAGAAGCGACTGTCGGTTTTGAAGAAACAAACGATGCATTAGTGACTGTAAGACCTTTGGCAGTAGGACAAGGAATTACAGTGGAACTTGTTTCTTCCGTAAAGCGCCAGTACGGTCAGCACCTAGAGGATTTGATTGTGGCGACAGTCAATGAATTGGGGTATACTGATCTGCATGTAAAAGTACTAGATAAAGGGGCTTGGGATTATGCGTTAAAGGCGCGTATCGTAGCCGCCCTAAATAGGGGGGACGCCGCATGAATTCGGATGTAAGATCAAGGCTCAGACGTACAATGATGTTTGTGCCTGGCAATAGTCCAAAAATGATTAACAATGCGGACCTTTATGGTGCCGATACAATTATGTTTGACGTGGAGGATTCCATATCCGTATCGCAAAAAGACGCAGCTCGCCTCATGGTCAAATATGCCCTTGAAGCAATACCCTTTAGCTCTGAAACGGCAGTACGCGTCAATCATGTCACACAGACTCCTTTTGGCATCGATGATTTGAAAGAAATTTTGCCATCTAAGCCCGACTTGATTCGTTTGCCGAAAACCGAATCTGTCGATGAAGTGCGCTTGGTAACCAGGATGATTAAGGAAGTGGAACAGCGCGAAGGGTTTCCGGAGGGTTCGATTAATATCATTTGCGCCATTGAGAGTGTCAGAGGTCTCTATGAAGTGCGTGCCATTGCCAAGGAGCCACGTGTCATCGCGATTGCCTTGGGTGGAGAGGACTTCATTGCCGACCTGAGGACGCAGCGGACCCAACGAGGAATTGAATTTTACCATGCCCGTTCCGAGATCCTTATGGCAGCTCGTGATGCTGGTATCCAGGCAATGGATACCGTATATGCTGATGTGGCGAATGTAGAAGGCTTCCGACAAGAAGTAACGGATATCAAGGATATGGGGTTCGATGGAAAATCCGTGGTTCATCCCACCCAAATCGGCATTGTACATGAAATCTATACGCCGACGGAAAAACAAGTTGCTCATGCCGTGAAAGTACTAGCCTGCTATAAAGACGCTGTAGAGAACAACAAAGGAGTCATAGCAGTTGACGGAAAAATGATCGATGGACCAATTGTTGTTCGGGCGGAACGTATTGTAGCGCAAGCAAAAGCGGCGGGTATTCTTACCGAGGAGGGATGCAAAGATGAAAAATAAAGCGGGACGTGAACTACCAGATCACATTTATGGGCTAAAAGCATATCGGCCATACGAAGGGCTGTTTATCATTCCGCCAGGGCCGGTGCCCATGGCGGGCAGAACGCTGCGCGTTGGACGGCCTGGCAGCAATAAAGTATTATCTTCATTGATTGAGGCGGTAGAAGCTACCGGTCTTAGAGATGGCATGACCATATCCTTTCATCACCATTTTCGCAATGGCGACTACGTTAACAAATTAGTGATGTCGGCTATTGCCACCAAAGGCATTAAAGACATTACGATTGCAACCAGCTCCCTTAATGATTGTCACGATTTTCTCATTGAGTACATTGAAGATGGAACGGTTACCGCTTTAGAGACGAGCGGTCTGCGAGGCAAACTCGGTGCTTATCTAACGAAAAATCCCGGCAAACTGAAGCGACCGGTTATCGTTCGTTCTCACGGTGGACGGGCAAGAGCCATTGAAGCAGGTGACGTGAAAATCGATGTAGCCTTTATGGGTGTACCGACATGTGATCGCTTTGGCAATGCTACAGGCCGCTTCGGTAAATCAGCTTGTGGCTCCCTCGGTTATGCCATGCTCGATTCCCGTTTTGCTGAACAGGTTGTATTGGTGACGGATAACCTAATCGATGGCTATGTTTTTCCCTATAGTATTCCTCAGACCGATGTCAACTACATTGTTGCAGTGGAAGCAATCGGTGATCCAGAAGGTATTGCCTCCGGCATCCTAAAAATCACCAAAAATCCGATTCAACTGCTATTGGCCGAAGCGGCAGCGAAAGTCATCGAATTCTCAGGTTACTTTAAAAATGGCTATTCGATCCAAATGGGTGGTGGCGGCTCGGCCTTAGCGGTGGGGCGCTTTATTCGCGAGAAGATGCTCAAACAAGAGATCAAAGGGAGCTTTGGTGTCGGCGGCGTAACGGGCCTATTCGCTCAAATGCTGGAAGAAGGGTTGTTTGAAATTTGCTACGACACGCAGACCTTTGATACAACGGCGATTCAGTCCTTGCGGGAAAATCCCCGTCATGTGGAAATCTCATCTTCATTCTATGCTAACCCCTGGAGCCCTGGCCCGATCATTAATGACCTGGACATTGTTATTTTGGGGGCAACAGAAGTCGATCTCGACTTTAATGTTAATGTGATTACTAACTCTAATGGTCTATTGATGGGGGCCTCTGGCGGTCACTCCGATATTGCTGCTGCTTCCAAGTTGGCAATTATTGTCATGCCGCTTATCCGGGGGCGGTTACCTATGGTGCGGGACCGGGTACAAAACATCGTTACGCCGGGGGAAAGCATCGACGTAGTGGTTACGGATCGTGGTATTGCCGTCAATCCTAGACGACAGGATATCATCGAGAATCTGCGCAAGAGTGGTATCAAGATCATGACGATTGAAGAACTGCAAGAGGTAGCGCATAAGCTTGTTGGCAAACCGCAGGAAATTGTCTTGAGTGAAGCAGACAAGGACATTGTTGCGATTGTTGAGTACCGCGACGGTACGCTCCTCGATGTAATCCGCAAACCATTATAAAAGTAGGTAGTTTTTAAGATAATGATTACCCTTGTTTTCAAAAACAAGGAATTCTTTTGAATTTTTAAAACTAAATAAACTGCCCCCGATTAATATTGAGAGCAGTTTATTTAGCATAGGTGTTTTTTGAGCCCCATATTAGGGCTCAGACTAAAAATACCCTAGCAAGGTCTTTATTCGTAATAACTGAGGTTTTTTGCGATAAGACTTAACATGTTAAAACACTACAATACCCATAATTACAGCTAAGAATAAGGATACTATACCTAAAAACCAAAGCCAGGGGGCAGCAACTTTAAAGAGTTCTTTAATCTCAATACCAGCTAGACCAATGGCTAAATAAGTAGTGGCTGCGTGTGGAGTTACAAGAACGCCATAGTTTTTCCCGATTAAAAGTGCTTTAGACAAATTGACAGGATCTATGCCGTATTCTTTGCCGACGCCGATAGCCAAAGGCAAAAGTCCAAAGAAGTAGGAGTCTGTACCAAGAAGCATGCCAATCGGTACGGCAAATACTCCCAAAATCATATGAATGTGAGGCCCTAAAGCAGCAGGAATGATCGAAATCATAACTTTAGCCATGGCATCAATCATTTTAGTTCCTGACAGTACACCCAAAAAGATACCCGATGATAGCAAAATGGCTGCCATAGAAATAGAATCTCCAGCATGAGCCTTAATTCTAGCACCTTGGTCTTTGACATTTGGATAATTGATAACAAGGGCAAAAGCCAATCCTATCATAAAGACGAAATATGCTTGCCAAGTAGTTAAAACTAATAACGCAATAGTGCCTATCGCAATGAGAGCATTGACCCAAATCAGTTTTGGACGTTTAAGAGCTTCTTTCTTAGCATCGAGTTTAGCTTCTTCAGCAGTAATATCATGATTGATATTTTGCCCAGCGCCGCGTCTTTTTTCCAGGATACCTAAAATGGCGGCAAAAATGGTATTCACAATGATACCTGCAATTTGAAGAGGGATTAAGGTGTGCCATAAAACGTTAGGGTCTGAGTGGGTTACAGCGGCAACCCTAGCGGTTGGCCCCCCCCATGGTACTAAGTTCATAATACTCATGGCCATACCGCAAATCAAAAGCAGTATTACTGGCCGTATATTTAGTTTCTTATAGACATTTATCAAGGCTGGTACCGTGATTAACAGAGTTACTGCCAGCGATCCATCAAGATGGGCAATGGTAGCGATAAAAGAAGTGGCTACCGTTACAGCAACAACATTATTGCCTGCTTTTTTGACTAAATAATTGACAAATGGGTCAAATAAACCTGCATCCATCAAAACACCAAAAAAAGTAATTGAAAATATAAATAAAATAGCAACACTCGCGGTAGTCATTATGCCTTTTTGAGCATACTCAGCAATATTATTAAATCCAAAACCGGCTATCGCGGCAGCTAGCAGCGGAGTAGCAACAAAAATAGGGGATGGAGTGACCTTTGATTGTAACAACATATAAACGATTACAGCAATCATTCCAAAACCGATCGCTGCTAAAACATTAGGGTCTATCATATTTGTTCCTCCTTTAATTTAGTTTACCGAAAGTTAATGGCAAAAAGGCATAGGGTGATAAATTTTTATAACGAATAAAGAATACTTCTTCCAGGTAAAACATACCCCCTTTTCTTTTAATATAGAATAATAGCTTTTTAATCAAAGCACAATTGTTTTGTTCATTTAGTTCATTTAATTATTTAATTATTTAGATTATTTAGTTTGATTCTTCACACTTTAAGCCGATCAGTAATTACCCATCCATAGGTAGTCACTGATTTACAACTAATAAGAAACCTGAACCAGTGCCTTGCTTTGGTAGAATAATGCTTATTATGTAAGAATGTAGAAGGCCTTAGCATTTACAAAAAGAGAAGCTGCCATGATAAATTAGTTATTACTTTATTATGGCAGCTTCTCTTTTTGTTGAAATAGCGAGAGAAAGAGAATTAAGAACGAATTACTAAGGAAAGGATAATTCTGCCTCTGATCGATCATAATACCTGTATATTAACAAAAGGAGAGACAAGCATGTCAAACCATAAGATAGAGAATAGCTGGTTAGAGCATCCATCAATGGCAGAAGACAGAGCGGCCTTCGTTGGGAGACATTGCATATGACGAATCAAATTGAGAAAGTATTGTGGAGTATCGCCTTTCCAGGGTTTGGTCAAATTCTAAATGGCAAGCTGGTTAAAGGAATAATATTTTTAGGGTTGGAATTTATGATCAATGTAAAAGCTAATCTGAATCAAGCCATTGTCATGAGCTTTATTGGCGATATCGATCAATCCATTCATATTACAAATTATCAATGGATTATGTTTTATCCTTGTATTTATTCCTTTGCTATCTGGGATGCGTTCCGGGATGCAGGAGGCGGCAAAGCTGCCTATGCATATCTGCCCAGTGTATTCAGTGCCTATTTCTCAACGCTCGGTGTCGTATATTCAACGGTTTTTACAATTTTCGGCATCCTGTTGGGACCAATTTTACTTGGTCTCCTCGGCCTGGCCGTTGGGGCAGCATTTGGCGGGATCGTCCAAATGCTGATTATCTCCCGTAACAATTCCAAACTTAAAAAATCACTATTGCCGAAAAGAACTTGCTATAAATAGGAACACGGCTGTGATTTATAATGGAGAGCAAACATGGTTCGTAAAATAGGGAAAAGGGCCTGCTGTGATAAACAGCAGGCCCTTTTCATAGGCATGTATCGGATGCTTCAATTGCAATTCATTCTGTGAGCCTAACCAAAGGGGGCAGCACTAAAACTTGATGTTTTCTTCACCTGGGATGATTTCGATATTGGTTATCAAATCATCCGTAACAGTGAAGAAGTAATAGAAAATATGTGGGCTGCTCGGAAAGTTTCCACTGGCTATGGAAGTAACAATGGTTACCCCATATTTTTCTTCAACTGCTATGACTTCGGATTTTAGCTTAAATTCATCATTGCTGCCGCTGTGCCATTTCTTTATCGCTTCCAGTCCATAAATATGTTTGTTTTCTCCTACATCGTGAATATGTGCATCTTTTGCGATACACTTTTCCAAAACGCTGCTGTCATTGGAATTGATTGAATCCATATAAATCAAGATAGGGCCTGTAAGTTTCATGTCTATATTTCTCCTTTCTTGGTGCAAAAATCCTTTCGTTATAGTTTTTGCTAGCCAGGTACCTATAGGTAACTTTTTGGTTGGTATTATTGTCCCTCAATAACTTAATTATATCAGGCATATATGACAACAGTATGTCATATATGCCTGATATAATTAATATAAAGTTGGGCAAGAGCCCAAAGTCATCCCAGTGAATTTTTATTTCAAACGCTGCAAAGGGGATGGCGAAACATAGGAAGGATCATCCAATATATTGTGAACGAACTTCTTGAGACTAAAATCTTGCAGGAAGTTATTGAAATAGCAGTATAGGAATATTTAACAATATTTGTTTACAACAATTGACTTCTCCGAAATACACCACTAAACAATGTAACATCTGATATAGCGTTATCATACTATGTTAATAGGTTACCTTGAATTTTATGGAGGTGATTTGATTAATGTATTATGATTATGACGATGATGATGATGATGATTTAATGCTTGGTTGCTCAATGAGCAGTTGTCAGTCCTGCTATTCGATGAAGAGTTGTCAGTCTTGCTATTCGATGAAGAGCTGTCAATCCTGCTATTCAATGAAGAGTTGCCAGTCCTGCCATTCGATGAATAGTTGCCAGTCCTGTCATCCGATGAAGAGTTGTCAGACCTGTTACTCGATGAAGAGTTGTCAGTCTTGTTACTCGATGAAGTGCTGTCAGTCCTGTCATACTTGCCACTGCTGTCAGTCTTGTCAGTCCTGTCAGACCTGTCATACTTGCCACTGCTGTCAGTCTTGCCAGTCATGCCAGACCTGTCATACTTGCCACTGCTGTCAGTCTTGCCAGTCATGCCAGACCTGTCATACTTGCCACTGCTGCCAGTCTTGCCAGACCTGCCAGACCTGTCATACTTGCCACTGCTGCCAGTCTTGCCAGACCTGTCAAACTTGTCACAGCTGCCAGTCTTGTCAGTCCTGCCAGTCGTGTCAAACTTGTCATAGCTGCCAGTCTTGCCATTCCTGCCAGTCGTGTCATTCTTGTCACAGCTGCCATTCTTGCCATTCCTGCCAGTCGTGTCATTCTTGTCACAGCTGCCATTCCACGAATCGGAAGAAGTAATTCTATCCGATAATATGTTGCGCCGACAAGGCGTAATGTCGGTCCTTTATAAGGAAAAGCAAAAGCCAAAGCTTTACAGCTTTGGCTTTTGTGTGTTTACAGCAGCTTCTTGAGATCGTTTTGATCGATTCCGCTGGCAGCGTACTGCTCTTTGAGTATTTTGTAGACCCGCTCCATTGACGGATAGAGACACTGACCGGAAAATTGGCAGTTCTCGCAATTCCAGCAGTTTAATTGTCCTTGGTAACGAATGACTTTCGCTGGTGAGTTGAATTCAGCCACAACCCCCTGGATTACCTCTTTCGGATAAAACACGCTTAGTGTGTTCACGGCGTCCTTTTCGGAAAGCCCTTTAATCTTAGACGCCAGAAAATCCCGTACGCACTTATAATACGTTATCACTTGGCGTTGCGGATTCGTATGTTGGATGTAATTCAAGAATTTTGTGAAGCTCTCGTAGGCTTTATTGGTGTCGCCTTTCCAGTAGTTTAGGGCAGTGACAAACAAGTCGGCATTGCTGTAATACCACGGAAATGCTTTATCGCGCACTGGCAGATTGATGATATCCATAATCGAAGCCCCAGATGAGTAGTTCGTGCTTTGCAAAAAGTCGATGAGCGTGGCGGCACCGGCGTCGTCAAGGCTGTCGATGTTCCTGACAAGCCTTTTGAAGGTGTTGAAAGCAGCATAATTGGTAATGGGCCTTAGATCATCAAATTCCTCGATTTCACTCATGCCGGGAACGATGATATGAAAACTCGGAAAGCCCAGGAAGGAAACATCACGTACATAGGTCTCGCAGCCTAGCTGAGATAGCCGGTCGACCATATAAGCCAGCATTTCTTTGTTTGTGGTTATCCTGGTTTCTTCGAATTCGTTGAATGGATAACTGAAGTTACGGCTGAAAAATTCTGTAGGATAAAGCCCTGAGCCAGTCACCAGTATGCCCATGTAGTTTTCCGGATCGTCCGTCGGGCTGTAGAGGCAAAACTCCCTGACCCCCGTCATCCATTTTATATCCTGTCCCTGAAGAAGTTCAGTCAATGTCCTTTCTGCGGCAATATCAAATTTGGGATGAGCACCGAATTTCACAAAATAACTCTGATCACTTTTATTTACCAGGATAACCCCGACAATCGGCAGCTTTTGTCCCAATGAACAGTCTTTGAGTATAACTTCAAAATTGCCGCTGTTTTCAAGTTCGGCAACCATGGCCGCAATCTTGGGAAATTTCCTGATATAATATCGCGGAACGGTAGGTGGTACGATTCTCTCCCTAAGGATTCTCTTGTTGGCGTAGCGCTCCATGATTTCAGATATTCCCTGCACCAAAGCCTCTTCAGGCGAATTGCCGGCGCACATGCCATTGGACATATACATCATCGAGGCCATTTTTATCGGGATATGGGAAATACGCTTGCTGTTAAGATTGCAATAAGGTAGAGCGATAAAATCGGCAGATATCTTTTCATAAGACATTGTCTGCCAACTTTTCAGAAGTTCCCGTTTATCCAGGGAAGGTTTGACTTTGGACAATTGGGTTTTGATCCAATCTTCTTCACTGGCAAGGAACTCATCAATACTCATCGGTTTCTCATCAGGGGCGTAATTAAAGCCCAGGTATTCCATGATCTGGGGTTTTAGATCCAAGCTTAGTCGGTAGTGACAGAGATTTTGCACGCGTTCCATCATCTCACCGTAGGCGCTGGCCAGGGCGAATTCGACAGAAGTTCCTTTTCCATTGGTCATCAGCTCGGTATTTTCAATTGTTACACTCACGGAGTAAAAACCATTCACCGAATTTTTCCATGAGCTTTCTACTGTTAGAAGGCCCATATTACCAAGAATATCTCTTATTTTGTTAATCGTGTTGATGGGCATTTCATCTTTGTATTTCATATCAGTTGAATTCATGCATTACACCTCGCACCATAACATTTTACGCTGAAAGAAAATGTTCCTGTTGAATTTTCAGTTCTTTTTAATATATGACCAAGTATCATGGTTTGTGATTGCCATGAACTATGGCTGCAGCAGCCAATAAAAAGATGTGATTGTCAATGGGGTGATGACGATATACAGAACAATGCATCAGCCAGACGGTCGATATCGTCGTAGTTGTTAAACAATCCGATAGAGGCTCTGACAATACCATATCCTTCACCGCTTCGATAGAGAGAATACGCCTGCTTATCCGTGAGTCCAAGCAGATCTTGAACATATAAATTAGCCCCATTTGTACCCGGCGCTATATCAATGCCGTACTCAAAGCCAAGCTTGTTCGCAAGCGTCTGGTAGGCCATATTCTTAAGATTGAATGCTGCAAACGGGGTTCGTGCATTGTTATATACGTCACTATACAAAATCAGATTTGGGATTTCACTTAGGCATCTAATAAGGTGCTGGTATAGCCCTCGTTCCCATTCTTCAACATTTTTCATGCCAATCTCGTTTAGAAAACGGATTGCCGCACCCAGCGAGATAATGCCAAGGAAGTCGGGATATCCGGCCTCATACCTTTCCGGAGAACCCTTATATACGATCTTCGAATTGCTTACAAATTCAGTAATACCGGCTCCGTAGATTAGCGGTTTATATTGATCTAAAAATACTTTGTCTCCCACTAAAACGCCACCGGATTGCCCGGTGTAGAACTTATGACCGTCAAAAGAGACAAAATCAATGTGGGAATTATCGTCGTGAGGCTTCATGATAAAGTTCCTGTGCTGTACAAGCTGCACTGCATCCACGAATATCTTGGCTCCATGACTATGGGCCATGGCAGCCATGTCATAAAAGGGGGGAATTAAACCTGTAATGTTGGACGCCCCGGTTACAGCCACCAGCTTAATTTTCCCACTGTATTGTTCCAGCTTGGCGGCATAGTCTTTCATATCCACATTACCTTCTGGCGTTAGGGTGATAAGCAGTGTCTTCATTCTTTCCCGGAAGGGCAGATAGTTGGCCATGTGCTCCAGCCTCGTCGTCAAGATAATCTGATCCGGGTCGAGCTCATAATAAACTTGACTGAGAACGTTGATGGCTGAGGTCGTGTTAGAGGTGTAGATCACAGTATCCCGCGAGGCATCGGCCCCGATAAAGTCCATTACGATATCTCTGACCACGTTATATTTGGCTGTGAGCTGGGCTGATAAAGCATTGGGTTCATTGCCATATGAATAAATAGGAAGAGTGTTGTATAACTCCAGAATGGCTGGCTTAGCCACCAAAGGAGTCGCGGCATTATTTAAATACACCCTGTTTGTAAAGCCAAAGTGAGTATTGATCGGTGTGTCGGTTCCCAAAAAACAGTTCCGCAGATCGGATATCATAAAGAACGCCCTCCGTTGATACATACTATTTTATGATATGCATCTTGTGGAAGAAATGAGACCCGATGTATGTTAAAATAGGGGAATCGCAAGGCGGAAAATAGCTAATGCGAAAATGACAAAAAAGAACATCCCCAATGTCACCTTGAGGACAAAAGGGGATGTTTTCTTTTCATCACTTAGTAAGCAAAAATGAAGCTGCCTGTTACTTATTCACAACTTTTTTGGTGCTATAATAATTTGTGCCAATCACACCGATGAGGATAAGGGAGCCGCCAATGAGGTGAAAGTATTGCAATTGTTCATCCAAAACAAGAACGCCGGCAATAATGGTAATCAGCGTAGCTAAATTACTAAATACGCTCATTTTGGAAGCTTCCAGTTTGGACAAGGCATAATTGGATAAAAAAGAAGTACCAAGGGAGGAGAGTATGCCCAAATAGAAAATGGAGATTAAGAATTCTTCGTTAGCAAAAGGGGCAAAAAAGGAACTAAGAGTATGGTCCATGCTATGCTGGATGATGGCGATCACATTAAAAGTAATAAAACCGATCATTGTCATGATATAGGTTAATTTATAAAGTGCATATCGTTTCGTTAAATTCCTGGCTAGAACATTATAACAAGCTGCAGATAAGGCGGATAAGAGAATCAGAAGGGCTCCTTGCACATTCGCTATTTCCAGACCAGAGCTTTTCATAACAAAAATATAAATGACTCCTATGACGGATAATAAAATCGATATTTTTTGCTGGGTGGTGGGATATTCATTTAAAAAATGTCCTGCGAGAAATACTGTGAATAACGGCACGACAGCTTGTATAATCCCGGCTTCCGATGAAGAGATATATACCAAACCAAAGGCTTGAAACGTAAAAAATAAGGTTGGATATAGCATCGCCAGCGGGAGTATAGCGATTAAATCCTTGTAGTTCATATTGAATTGCGCTTGTTTAGCAAGAAAGGGAATAGAGGCAATCAAAAAAGAAACGGTAAAACGGTGAGCCAAAGTATCCATAGGACTGGCTATGGCTAAGGCTAATTTTGTAAACATAAAAGAAAAACCAATGATTAAGGTATAGACAAAAGCCGCTAGATAGGCTTTTTCATTTTGCAGCATGATCAATATCCTCCGATTTTCATAATTTCTTATTTAAGTTTATGGTAATCGAATTAGAGGGAATGTACAAGAGGGATAAAAGCGGGTTTTTCGGCAATGCAATCAGTCGAAGGTTAGTATCAATAACCCCAACAATGGAGTTGTCTCGATTATAAATGAATAGGAAAGAGAAGCTGCTCCTCATCTACCTTGCTAGTAGATGAGGAGCAGCTTCTTCTTTTGTTTTGTTGTCGACGCAACTCTCCTAATCGTCCTTCGTTGTATGCTTGTTTCTTCCTGTATCTACTTCAATTCGATTTTATGGAAAGGAAAATGCCTTACGATTTAGCTTAAATAGCAGATTGTTTTTTTGACTTCGAGGAACCTGCCTTAGGACAGTGTCATATCATGTAGTAAATGATATATGTAAACACTGTAAGATGCTGGTATCTGGCGTCTAATGTGGAGAGGAGGAGTATGTAATGTCCGGTTTGTCTTTTTGTAAGGCAGCTGTTTTGCAGCTCCATGGGGTATATGAGGGATGAACGCAGAACGCGCGCTGAGAAGGCTCATTTACGGGAATGAACGGTATGTAAAAGAGAATTTCGCGGTATTTAATGTGGGAGCAGAGAGAAGAGAGGAACTGGCTGAAGAAGGACAGTTCCCCATTGCCGTGGTCGTTAGCTGCTCCGACTCACGCGTACCGCCGGAAATCGTGTTTGATCAAGGGCTTGGTGATTTGTTTGTTGTGAGGACGGCAGGCGAAGTGGTCGATGCTATTGCACTCGGGAGTGTAGAGTACGCCATTGAACATCTTGGTGTAAAGCTGATCGTGGTGTTGGGACATGAGGACTGCGGAGCGGTTAGAGCAGCCGTGGAAGACTCCGATGAGCCCGGTTATATTGCATTGATTATGGAGGCAATAAAACCTGCCGTGGAAAAAGCGAAATCGCAACACGGAGATTTACTGGATAATGCCATCAAAGAGAATGTTGATTTGAATATATATAGGATAAAAGCATCCCCCCTTATCCGGTCAGCCATGTTAACGGAGCGTATTAAAATCATCGGAGCTATCTATAGCATATATGATGGCTATGTGGAATTTTGGTACTGATGCGTTCTGGAGTAGAAGGACTTTATTACATGGAATGATAATATAACAATTAAGGCAATCACAAACTACGTTCCTCTAGTGGATTAATGAAGATAAGAAACCTGAAACAGAGACTTTCTGGTGAAATAATGCATATAATGTAAAATTTAAAAGGATTTAGTATTTATGAAATAGAAGCTACCTATCATCTACCTTGTTAGTAGATGATAGGTAGTTTCTCTTAGATTTTTAATGACCTGTCTCTTCTAAAAAGGCATAAGTCACAAGGGAAAATGGAGGTATAGCATGAAAAATATTAATATGGTGGTTGAGGGAGATATTTTAACAATAAAGGTAGATTTATCAAAGCGTTTTGGTAAGTCAAGTAGCGGTAAATCAATTATTATTGCCAGTACAGAGGGGAATCAATCTATACCTAATAATGATGATATAAAGATTGGATTAAATATCTATACAAAATAATAATGGTGTTTGGACAATAGATTGCGAGTCGAGGAAACGTCACCTGAATCATGGGTAGTTTTCTTTAATTAGCATACCGATGGAAAGACCATTTAGAACTTAGCGATTTTAAATGGTCAAGAAACCAGTCCTAAATAATTCAAGTCAAGAACCGTCCCTAATTTCCCTAAGTAAAATCTTTAAGAAAGGAAGTTGTCTTATGAACCTATATATTTTGGAGTCGGTATTATGCGGAGCAGAGGCTATCGCATAACAAACATGCTGTGAGATAGCCTTTGCTCAATCCTAAAACTACAATTTTAGGAGGAGCATAATGGGCTACAAGAACGCAGTTCGTGTATTTCCTGCCGATTTGTTAGAAGCAATACAACAGTATATTGACGGTGAATCTATTTATATCCCACGAAAGGCAGAGAATAAAAAACGGTGGGGGGAAGTAAAAAACAGCAGGCAATATATTCAGGAACGCAACGAGATCATTTTTTCCCAGTATCAAGACGGTATTTCCGTTGAGGATATTGCAAGCTGTAATTACTTATCACCCAAAACAATTTACAAAATATTGGCTGCTATGAAAAGTTAATGCGAAAGTGAGAGCGACACGGTGATTTTGCCGTGTCGCTCTCACTTTCGCATTGATCTTGTATTGAAACCATTGGGAGATTAGAACAAACTTTATTTTAGAGTCTATCTGCGACAATACCCTAATGTTGCATGGCAATACGAGGCGTTGAAGCTGGGTCTTAAAGAGCGGTTCGAAAAGGAATGAGCGACGGGAGCATTTGGAGCTCTGCTTGTCTTAATTAGGACTTTGATTGGACTCGTCCATTGGGAAAATGTATTGGTTTCGTCCGGCACCAAGACCGGCATATAGAAGAAGTAATGTGATAATTAGCCATACGATAATAGAAGAATTCCAGGTTTGGGTGTAATCAAATAGATAACCAATTAGAATCGGACCTGCGGCCGCTAATAAATAGCCCATAGACTGAGCCGCTCCTGATAACTCCGCAGCTTGGGCGCCATTGCTGCTGCGGAGTCCAATAAAAGTAAATGCCAAACTGAAGCAGGCACCTCCGCTAACCCCAATCAAGGCAACTGATGTAGTGAGCAGTATCATATTTTTACTCAGCAGCAGTCCAAGCAGTCCCACAGAATAGATCAGGCAGAAAATTGCCGTAATACCACGTTGGTCGTTGAGGCGATCCGCTAATATTGGTACGATAAACGAGGCAGGAATGGCAATGATCTGGGAAAACGACAATAGCCAGCCGGCAGTTGCCATACTTAAACCATGGCTTTGGAGAATTGCAGGAAGCCAGGCAATGAAGCAATAAAAAAGAAATGACTGCAGCCCCATAAAGAAGGCCACTTGCCAGGCCAGTGAAGAACGCCAAACTGAGTTAGCGGTGGAAACTGGTTTTGAGGCTTTTACTGCTCTTTCGCGATGATAAAGTTGAGGCAGCCAAAAGAGGATGGCTGCTACAGCAACCAAGATCCACACCAGCAGGGACTGACGCCATCCTAAGTGGAGATCATTGGCAAGCGGCACGCTCATGCCAGATGAAATTCCCGCCGAGAGAGACATGGCAACGGAAAAAATACTGGTTATGAATCCTACTTTCTCGGGGAATTTTTGTTTTATAACACTGGGGATTAGAACATTACCGACGACAATTCCTGTACCAATCAAAAATGTTCCCACGAACAACGCGGCACTTCCTCCGGCAGAGCGCATTAATATGCCGGCAGTTAACACAGTAAGGCTAAGAAAGATGGCAAGTTCATTGCCTATTTTGGTGCCTAATTTGGAAGAGGGCAGCGAAAGTACGGCAAAGGTAAGCAATGGCAGGGTCGTAAGGAAGCCAGTCATACCATTTGAAATACCAAGATCAGACCGTATATCGCTAACGAGCGGTCCTACTGCTGTCAGCGGAGTTCTTAAATTAGAAGCAATAAAGATAATCCCGAAAACAAGGAATACATTCTTGTGTTTTAGCATGGGTGTAACGTGTCCTTTCAGTTCTCAATGTTCTTAATCCATTAGCACATTCATGTAATGGCAGCATATTTTCCGGTGATTTATTCGCTGCCTATCGCCTTGTCGAGCCGGGCCTTGCTAATGTTATAGTCAAATAATGAGTTAGTATAGTTGGTTTTTGCCTGGTTGAGTGCCAGTTCGGCATCCATAACATCTAAATTGGTACCGACACCGGCGCTATAAGCTCTTTGGGCAATAGCAAAATTCATACTGGCTTCTTCAACAGCTATCTTGTTAGTACTTATTCGTTTTTCTGCTTCCTTCATATTCAAATAAGCATTGCTGATTTCCAAGGAAATAGTATCCTGTGTTTGCTGCGCTTGTTTGCGTGCGGCTAACTGGCCTGATTGTGCCTGCCTGACTTTGGCTTTGGTATTTCCGGAGTCAAATAGGTTAAATTGGGTTACCAACATAGCGGTCCAATCTCTGTTCGCCGTGCCTGCAAAGTCGTCATTATTCCAGGCCATGGTTCCGGTCAGCATAACCTTGGGATGTTGCCCGCTTTGAGCAATTTTGATTTGTGCTTCTTCTATTTTAATATTCGCCTGCTGCTCTGCCATCTCCGGACGATGCGTCAATCCATAGGCGGTAACATCGTCAAGAGCCAAAGCATATTCTTGATAGATGAGCGGTTCTGTCAGCGTAATTTCGCTGCGCAGGGGTAAACCCATTGTTTTATTTAGACTGTAGACGGCTAAATCATAATCGTTTTGCGCTTGTACTAAATCATTTTCCGCATTTGCCAGCCGAACTTTGGTTTGCAGTACGTCATGCCAGGGTGCCACGCCGGTATCGTACATTTGCCGGACACGATTAAGATGAGCGCTAAAATCATTTACCGTTTGCTTAGCGATTTCTAATAGTGTCTGGTTTTGCAGCACTTTATAATAGCCGTTGCTAGCCTCTAGTTTGAGCTGTTGTTTGGTGGCGACAATTTCAAGCTGAGACACCTTGTGACTGAGTTTCGCTTGTTCAATCGTATTTTCTACGTTACCACCGGTATAGAGTGGAAGGCTGGCGATAATCTGGTTGCTAAAATAGTTATAGGGAGAGACGGCTTTCGGGGAGGGCGACCATGTGGGCGGGGAATTGGAACGCATATCCGTATGGGTATAATCCAGGGATGCGTTTTTATTGGTCTGAGCCTCTTTCAGCGCCCAAACTGACTGTTCTTGGCGTGCTTCTACAATTTGCAATGCCGGATTATTCTTATACGTCAGAGCAATACTCGCATCCAGCGAGAGCCCCAGCGGCGCTGCCAGGGCAGTTTGACAAAATATAACGAAAGCGGCAGCCGCCACAACGGCTGTATTAACGAGAATAAATGGTGATTTCACTGTTTCTCCTTTCGATTGGGCCATTTTGCATTTATATTATTTATGGAAAACTTTCCTGCTGCTGTCTGCCAATAATGATGACGTCACTGGCTTCCAGCAATTGCGCAATTTATTGCATGCTACTGAGACAATGATTTTCCGGCATCATTTAAAGAATTGTTTTTGGCGCCGTCAGCTGGTTGTGCTTTATACCAGGCAGCATACATAACCGGCAGTACCAGCAAAGTCAAGATGGTTGCTCCCAATAAACCGCCGGCGATAGCAATCGCCATGGAGCCCCACAAAGTACTGGGTATCAGCGGAATCATGCCTAGGATAGCGGCTGCGGCTGTTAGCATGATAGGGCGGAAGCGGCTGATTGTCGCTGACACAATAGCGTCCCATAGGGAGTCGCCAGCCACCAGATGCTGTTCAATCTGGTCCATCAATATAACGGTATTGCGCATAATAATACCGAACAAGGCCAGAATCCCCAATTGGACCACAAATCCCATAGGACTTCCGGTGAGCAGGAGACTGATGGATACACCGATAATACCCAGCGGCGCAGTTAAGAGGGTTAGCAGCATTTTCGGTATATTTTGCAGCTGCATCATGAGGAGAATCATAATGACAAGCATCATGGCCGGGATAGGTTCCGCCAAGAACTTGCTGCTTTTGATGCTGCGTTCCGTTGCACCGTCAAATTCAATGAAATAGCCGGCTGGCAGATCACTTCTGAGTTCCTGGAGGCTGCCATAAACTTGCTTGGTCACGTCCGAGCCGGTAAGTTTAGACGTGGGCTTCAGTTCCGCCTGTACCATAATCATGGGCAGCAGATCCCGCCGGTAAATTAAGCCTTCTTCGGCGTCATAACGGATGGTGGCAATTTGGTCAAGGGGGACATATTTGCCGTTGCCGATATGGATGTTGAGGTCTTTGAGCCGTTCCGGGTTATTACGATCCGCTTCCGCAAACCGGAGAACCATGCTGACGGTTTTATCATGCTCACGAAATTCGGTAATCGGTGTTCCAGACAACTGGGTTTGGAGCGATGCGGCCAATTCATGGGAACTGAGTCCGAGGGCTTTAGCTTTTGCCTGATCAATCTCTAGGTGCATTACCTTGCTTTTCTCATTCCAGTTGAGATTTACGTTTTGTGTGGCCGGATGGGCGGCCATAACGGCGAGAACCTGTTCAGCGATTTCACGCACTTTTTCATGGTCAGGGCCTTTTATCCGCAGCATCACCGGATAATCCGGGCCCGTTCCAGTGAATAGTAACTTTATATGTCCCCGTACACCTGTATATTTGGTGTTTAATAATTGCTCGGCTTTTTGGGCCAGCGTATTACGGGCCTGAACATCCTTGGCCACTACAATGAATTCAGCGAAATTCGATTTATTGAAGGTTGGTTCAAAACTGAGCACAAAGCGGGGAGCTCCTTCCCCTACATGATAGGTGTAATAAGAAATATTCGGGTCACCGTCCAATTCTTTAGCAAACTCGCGGGCCACTTCCGCGGTGTTGGTTAAGGAAGACCCTTCCTGTGATTTGAGCTGGATGATGAGCTCCGGACGGCTGGAAGCAGGAAAGAATTCCTGTTTGACGAATCCCAGGAGAAAGATAGAGCCGATAAATGCGGCGGCAGTAGCTGTTAGTACGGTTTTGCGGTGCCCCATGCACCACAGTAACAAGCGCTTAAATCGTCGATAAAAGGGGGTGTCATAAAGGTCATGGTGCGTATTGCTTTCACTGGTGGTTTGCTGAGCCGGTTTTATTTTAATAAATTGGTAACCGAGCAACGGCGTGACTGCTCCGGCAACCAGCCAGGAAGCAAGGAGAGCGAAGAATATAACCCAAAAGAGATCGACGCAAAACTCGGCGGCAAGCCCTTTGGAAAACCCGATGGGAATAAAGCCCGCGCAGGTTATTAATGCGCCGGTCAAACGGGGATAGGCGGTAGAGGTATAGGAAAAACAAGCAGCGTCGAAGCGGCTCCAGCCTTGCTCCAGCTTGACGATTGTCATTTCCGTGGCGATGATGGCATCATCGACCAACAAACCTAGGGCAATGATGAGAGCCCCCAGGGAGATGCTCTGCAGGGCGATGCCTGTCAGGTACATTAAGGTGAAGGTAATGGCAATGACCAAAGGAATGGTTAGGGCCACGACCACGCCGGACCGCATACCCAGACTGGCAAAGCTTACGATTAAGACGATGACGATCGCTTCGACCAGAGATTCCACAAATTCGCCGATAGAGGATTCCACAACTTTCGGCTGGTTGACAGTTTGATTGATCTCCAGCCCGGCCGGCAGTTCTTGTTTTATTTGGGAGAGAGTACTATCAAGATTTTTGCCCAGTGTCAGAATGTTGCCGCCGGGTTCCATCGCCAGCGAAATGCCGATGGCCGGCTGACCGTTATAGAACATTTTTGGGTCAGATGGTTCGGCATAGGCGCGAGTCACTTTGGCGATGTCTCCCAGACGGAAGGTGCGGCCACCCGCCTGAATGGGCGTAGTACGGATGTCTTCTAGCGTTTCAAACATCCCGGTAATTCGTAAGTATGCATTGTCCGATACCGTTTCCAGCATGCCAGCGGCGGCCATGGCATTTTGCTCCTTTAAGGCGGCTGTAATTACGGATGGATCTAGACCTAAACGGGCCAGTTTGCTATTTTCGATTTCAATGTAGATTTTTTCGGTTTGCACCCCCAGAAGCTGAACTTTGCTCACGCTGGGAACGCTTAAAAGAATGCGCCGGATTTTTTCAGCTCTTTCCCGCATTTCCTCGTAGGTAAACCCATCACCGGTCAGCGTATAGATTACGCCATATACTTCATCGAACCGGTCATTGAAGCTGGGTTGTGAAACGCCTTCCGGGAAGGTTCCTTTGATATCATTCACCATATTGCGGGCTTCCAGCCATCTGGCCCGAAGCTCCTTGGCGGGTACCTGATCTTTGAGATTGATGTAAATTACCGTACGTCCCGGTGTGGAGTAACTTTTCAGATAGTCAAGCCCGGGCAGGTCCTGCAGTTTCTTTTCAATTTTGTCCGTAACCTGCTCTTCCATCTGGCTGGCGGTGGCTCCTGACCAGGCAACGCTGACAATCATTTGTTTAATGGCGAAATCCGGATCTTCCATGCGTCCCACGTTCTTGTAGGAGAAAAGGCCAGCCACAAAAAAGAGGACGACAAAAAAATAAATGAATTGTTTGTGGTTTAATGACCAGGCGGTAAGGTTAAAATGGCTCACAGGGCATCACCGGTTGTTTTTACCCTCTGTCCTTCTGTCAATTTATGAACACCGGCACTGACAATCCGGTCACCTGGCTGCAGTCCGGCCAGCACCTGGATCGTGCCATTACCAAAGAGTCCGGTTTGGATGGGGCGCAGTGTCAGGATATTGTCGTTCACAACCCAGACGGCGGGCGTATCACCGGTCTGATAGAGTGCTGAAAGTGGAATGAAAAATGCAGATTGGGCGGTGCCGCCGGATAAGGCAACGGTAGCCGTCATTCCAAGCTTGACAGATGGCGGTGGATTGAGCAGGCTCACGCGCACTTTGAAGGTGCGAGTCGTCGGATCTGCCATGGGAGCGATTTCCCGCACGTTGCCGTTCAGTGTTACATTTGGCAAAGCCCAGAAGGTAACCTGGAGCTGACCGGCGGTTTTTAGTTCTTCCAGGCGGTTTTCGGGTACGTTAATTTCGATTTCTTGTTCCCCGTCCTGGACAACGGTGACAACCGTCTGACCGGCACTGACAACCTGACCGGCCTCAGCGGTAATCGCGGAGACAACTCCCGCTTGATCCGCCTTCAATAAGGTGTAATCCAGCTGATTAGCACCCTGCGTATACTGTGCTGCTGCCTGCTGCACCGATGCCGCCGCGGCATCATAGGCATTGACGTACTGGTCATACTGCGCATGGCTGATCGCGCCGATGTCCAGTAATTGCCGATAACGGCTCAAATTGCTTTCGGCAAGCTTAAGCTGGGATTGGGCGGAATATACCTGGGCAGAATTACTGCTTACCGTCTGCTGAATGTCTTTCCCATCCATCCGCATCAGCACATCACCGGCATTGACTCTGCTGCCTAGCTGTACATTGCGTTTGATGATTTTGCCGGTGACCTGGAAAGCCAACTGGCTTTCATAGCGGCCGCGCACTTCCCCCGCATAGGTGTACCCCTGTCCGGCAGTCGCTGCCTGAATGAGTTGGGTGCGGACCACGGGGAGGCTTTCCGGTTTCATTGGTGCTTTTGCGAAATGTGTTTTTGCCATGACTCCGAGCAGTAAGCAGCCTGCCGTTAAAGCGCCCAGGGCATAATAGTATTGTTTTCGGCTGAGATTCAGTCGCATGTTGAACATAGAAACACTCCTTATCGTATAGTATCTGTTTTTCCCGGAATTGAATTTACGGTGCGCACCGGGCGATGCCAAACAATAGCATGTCCAATGACAGAGCAGGGGGAATCTGATGAAAGGCAGTCAGAGATATTGGTAAGATTGGCTGATGTTTGGGTGCATGATGTGGCACAGGAAGATTCCTCCTTTCATAAATAAGTAGAATAAGATTGATTGCAGGCCAAGAATAGCAAAAATCTACGAAACGTCTTTAATTGATCTGGACAAAAATAAGATAAATCAATGGGAGAGAAGCCTGGGTGAAGAAACATCAGGTATTTTTTACAAAAGGTTAACCAGGTGAACGATAATTTAAAAAAATAAGGATGCCACTCGCATGCTTTTGCAAAGGATATCCTTATTGCTGAAATAACATGTTTAGCTCAATCGGATAAACTTGATGATAGGGTAGTTAACTAGGTGAAATAGTTTCGCATTCTTACTAAATATGTCAGGGATAGTTTGTTTGTGATAAAAATGTACACCAGGTGAACGATAAGGAAAAACATATGAATACCGGTGGAGAAGGGCTATTTTGCCGACATTTGCTAAATACCTCATGATTTACATTTCAATATGCCTATTCCTGCTGCTCCGTGTGGTCAATATATTGTTCCAAGTCTTGCAGGATGTCGCTGAGAAACAAATATTCCTGCGGCGTTAATGAATTAATCTTTTTCATAATGCCGCTGTCAAAGGTTTCGTGAAATTTGAAATGATGTTGAACGGCAGTCCGGCCGTTGTCCGTCAATTCCAAAAGAATATTTTTTTTATTGCCAGTTTCCTGATAACGGTAGACCAGGTCTTTTTGAATGAGTTTATGGATAAGCTTTGGCAGGGCGCTTTTGGAAATACCCTGTCGTTCTGCCAGTTCGGTCACGGTTATGCCTGGATGCTTGCCAATCATTTCGAGGGTATGAATCTCTGATGAGTATAGAAGTGTATCTGTGCCAAATTTATTTGGTTGTTTCATTGCCTCTAAAAATTTCCTTGACAATCTGAAAAAAGATTTCAGCATTTCTTTTCTTGGTTCCATCACTTTTTACCTCATGTTGTTAACAAAATATCATGATGTTCTATGAACATATTGTACACTAGGTGAACTATTTGTCAAGGGCTGTTTCTACAAAAAATAGTTACAAAATATTGGCTGCTATGAAAATTCAATGCTAAAGTGAAAGCGACATGTTGATTTGACGTGTCGCTTTTTTGTTTCTGAATGATCTTGTAGGGGGCATTGTAATACTATAACTACTATAATTGATCTATAGCAACAAGATAAAGGATGGACGGAGGAAGAATAGTATGTTTACATTTACTAATCAATTTATTTCCAGTCAGAATAACTTGGAATTTTTGAAGACTAACATGATGGGGCCGAATGCCATGCGAGTAGCAGAGGAATTAGCGTCATATCTAAACATCAATGAGAATATGCGTATACTTGACCTCGGCTGTGGGTGTGGTCTTTCCACGCTCTTGCTGACACAAAAATACGGTGCAACAGTTTTTGCCGCCGACTTGTGGATTTCACCGACGGAGAACTATGAGCGTTTCAAATCCATCGGGATTGACGATAAAGCCGTTCCGCTTTCAGTAGACGCGACCAAAGGATTGCCTTTCGCAAACGGATATTTTGATTTGCTGTTTACTGTGGACGCTTATCATTATTTCGGTGATACAGCAGAAATGCTCCCATCGCTCATTCCTTTAGTGAAAAAGGGCGGCTATATTGCCGTGGCTATTCCCGGCTTACAATACGAATTCGGAAAACATGTACCTGATGATATGCAGCGGTTTTGGAATAGTGAGATGGAAAGAACCCTGCACTCTCTTGCTTGGTGGAAAGATCTGTGGAAGAAGGCCGAGGGCATTGAAATGGTGGACAGCCGCGAAATGGCCTGCTGCAGACAGGCGTGGGAAGAATGGCTGACCGGTTATCATCCCGTTGTCGCTGAGGACATCAAAATGATGGAGGCTGAGGGCGGAAAGTATTTTAATCTTGTTCAGTTGATTGCTAAAGTCATTTGAATGGCGACCACACTGACTATCCTCTGGACATTTGTCCAAAAGCGGCAGAACGGCAAAAAAGCGGACGGTTTAATCACCGTCTGCTTTTTTGCCCCCTTTTCACGTTGCAAAGCCCGGATATAAGGATGTCATAGGGACGAGGTTGTCGACCATGCAATCGTTAAAGGTTAGTGTCAATAACCCCACCCCCAGGAAGGGTTATCCAATTTGGGACAGAAAAACTCCGAACAATCAGTTTTATGTATAATAGGGATGAAGGATATGAATGCTCCTGTCCCAGGGAAGATTTTTTCTATACCCATGACAAAGACAGTTCATCCATTCCCAAAGTATTTACGTTTTAGCTGGTTGGGAGTATATTCCCGCTTCACGTGCAAGGATGTAATCTTTGACGATGGAAAGGATAATTCTTCAGAAAGGTGTCGCGGAGACGGGGTTATTGGCAATAACCTTCATAATTAAAACTTAATATATATAGATAATGATTACGCATGTTTTAAAAAACGTGGGTAATTTTTTTATATTGATTTTACCTATCCCTGCTCGATATTGGCTTGAACAATCTGATTGCGTCCATTTTTTTTCGCTTGTAACAAGGCTTCGTCTGCTTGCTTAATTAAATGGTTCATGTCCGCAAGTATCGCTGGAACCATAGTTGCGGAGCCAATGCTAATAGTATATTTAGGAATCGTTACATCATTGGCAAAAAATAGTGCTAGCTTTGCTTGGATTTTTTGTCCGAGGATGAGTGCATCTCTAGTTGTAGTGTTGGGGGCAAAGATAATAAACTCTTCACCACCATATCTGCCCAATAAGTTGTCGGTACCAATAATACCTTGCGTCTCTTGGCTAAAATGAGCCAATACCTTATCGCCGACGATATGGCCATATGTATCATTAATAACCTTGAAATAATCAAAATCAATCATAAATATTGTGGCTGGTTTTTGCTGACGGATCATTAGTGAGAATCGTTTCTCTGACAGCTGCAGAAAATACATACGGTTATAAATACCTGTCAGATAGTCTTTGGTTGCCGTTTCTTTCAGCTTTATGTCAATAAGCTCGCGAGTCATTAGCAAATATGCCATTGTGCTTACTAGCGTATGTATATATATACTTATAAACGAAATCATCTGTAACGATGAAGTCGTGAATAATGTGTAACTCTCACCTATTAGCAATCCGTCCGAAGCACGAACAACGTGATGAACGGCTAAAATTACGAAGAATAATGCCAATGTTTTTCGTAATTTGGTGGCATTACTGAGAAAAAAAAGCCCGCGCGCTGCTGTTAACGAATAGATCGCTAAAATCATAGCACAGAAAAAAACTCTAAGCCCCATGTTTAATCCTGCCAAATAAAGCAGCGTAAATACTAAGATGATTGCGGCTGCTGCCTGTATCCATCGTTTCGTTACGCTTTTAAGAGGTACTCTGTCAAGATGAACGATACTGTAGACTTCCAAGGCGACACCAGCGAAAATCACACTATTCCCCATGATAATGGAGAAATCAATCGGTACTATTCCTCTAAAAAGACCTAAAGCAGCACCGGTGGTTTGCAGTAGTTTCCCATATATATAATGTTGCATTAGACCTTCAAAGCTGGTAGTCTTCACGAAAATAACCAGCATCAGAAGCATAACAAGATTTCCCAAAAGGGTTAGAAAATAAACCGTATATGTATCCAATAATGGCAATCCCAGCTCACCTCGGTAATACGTTTTTTTGTTAAATGTTCTCTCCGCATAATAATATCATGATGCAAGACATATTACTATAAGCTAAAGCTTCAAGGAGGAGCAAGGAATTTTTGAAAACCGCCATGATGGGGCCTAACGCCATGCGAGTAGCGAGGAATTAGCATTATGCCTAAACATCCGTTGAGGGCGGAAAGTATTTTAATCTTGTTCAGTTGATTGCTAAAGCCATTTGAATGGCGGCCACACTGACTGACCTCTGGACATTCTGTTCAGAAGCGGCAGAATGGCAAAAAAAGCGGACGGTTTAATCACCGTCTGCTTTTTCTGCCCCCTTTTCACGTTGCAAAGCCCGGATACAAGGATGTCATAGGGAGACGGGGATGGCGACCATGCAATCATTAAAGGTTAGTGTCAATAACCCCGTCCCCATGACACACTTCATTTCGTTATCGAAAACAATATCACTGTCTCCGTGTTTGTATTGTAAGAGGTGTAGTGACATTTTGATATCTCTCCATCAGCGACAATAACTGTTCTGCCATATATTCTGATGAATAGGGCATTGAATTTGTAATCCACCATTCAATTACACCGATGGTTGCCGAAGCAAAATATTGTACCATGATTTCCCTATTCACATCTGTATGGATGTCATTGACATCAAATTGTTCTTCAATACTTTTTACCATTAAAGCATGTAATCGGTTTCTAAAGGCAGTAATACTCTTACTCATTAGCATTTTTGAATAAAAAAATGCATTTTGCTCTAGATAGTTAAATGTTTTACAAAGCGAATCTTTACCGGAAATACTGTTATCATTGCCTCTTGGCTGACAATTCTCAAATAATTTATTTAAGTGATTCTCGATGCATTGATTTAATAAATCAAATATATCTACATAGTGGGAATATACAGTTCCCCGATTAACATTTGCCAATTCTGCAATTTCGTTAATCGTAATTTTTTCAAAATCTTTTTCCAACATCAGCTTAGTAAAAGCATCCATAATAGCTTGCTTGGATTTTTGAATACGCCTATCCATAATAGAATTTCTCCTTACGATTGTATAAATGAACAATTTTATCTATTTTGTTTATTAAGCAACATATGTGGCTGTTTTACTCATTGATTTCAGTTAACAGCGTTGCTACTATTATATTAGACAAATGTTCGAAACTCAACATTTGTTGGTTATTTTTATTGAGGAGATGACAACAATGAGCTTAATAACGGTCAACGAAAGATGTATTAAATGTGGACTTTGCATTAAGGAATGCCCAGTAGATGTTTTGCAGATGGGAGAAAAAGGGCCGGAAGAAGGGGCAGGTACCGATTGCAATGCCTGTGGACATTGTGTTGCAATATGTCCTAATTCTGCAATCGATAACGAGAAAGCACCACTGGCGCTACAAGTTGATGCTAATAATTTTCCTAAGTTAAATCCGCACCAGGCAGAGCATTTTTTAAGATCTCGTCGTTCTATAAGAAATTATCATGACAAGCCTGTAGCAAGAGAAATGTTATCGAAATTAGTGAATATCGCCAGACTAGCTCCTACTGCGGCTAATAGTCAGGGTATATCCTATGTTATCGTAGAAAATAGACAACTACTTGAAAAAGCTGTTAAAATAACGATTCAGATGGCAGAAGAATCCTCTGTAAGGCATTTAATAGAAGCAGCAATTATAGGTTACAGGGAAAAAGGACTTGATTCAGTTTTCCGCGGCGCACCAAATTTAATTATAGCTATTGCAGACAAGAATTTTCCATATGCTAAAAATAATGCTATTTCATGCTTAACCTATCTGGAGTTATTTGCCCCCTCATTAGGACTTGGAACCTGTTGGGCTGGTATTTTTGAACATTTTGCAGCTATCGAAAATTCACCCCTATCTGATTTATTCAATATTTCAGAAGAGAAAGCGGTAGTTGGTGCAGTTATGGTTGGTTATCCTACGTATCAATATAAGAGATTAGTAGAGAGAAATTCACTAGATGCTACATTCATAATCTAAGGCAGTTTTTTCCTGAAGCGATCACTCGGAATTCAAACACTGGGACAGGGATGTTGTTTTCAATCATGAAACATAGTCCCTATCCCAGTGTCTCAATCAATAAAAAACCAAGCAATCAAATCATATCCTGGTTTGATTGCTTGGTTTTTTATGTTAGGTTATTTCTCTTTTTATATATTTGGGCTTATGATGAATTTTTTGTAAGTTTTGGTTAATCTAGGGCGAAATATGCAGGACTCTGGTCCTTTATTAGAGAACTGGTAATATATTCATAGGAAGATTAAAGAAATTGTTATTGATGTTATAAAAATCTTGGCAGGTTATAAGCTTTCATTGTCATTAGGTAAGGAGAATGAGATGAGTAAAACAAAAGAAATCACAAAGTATTTCCGAAGTGCTGTGGCCGCTCAGTCAAATATGGGTATTGATTTTAAGAAAGATGATTACCAGATTGTTACTCCGCAAGAAGTTCTGCGGGGAGAATTGAATCCGGTGGCTTGTGAAGCCATTTTTGCCGATTCGAATAAAGACGCTGACGACAATGAAAGTAAAACGAGTAAAAAAACTGACCTTCCTGTCATTATTTGTGCCAAGGCAATAAAAACCATATATAGCGCAAACACAAAGATACAAGATGAAATCGAAGAATTAACAGGATTCTTTTATATTCCTGCCATCCTTAATAGAACAGGCAAGTTGGCTTTTAATGAGGGAGACAAGAAACTTCCCTGGTTTCCCAGAGAATATCTGCAGCCTATGGTCGAGCCTAAACTGGCTATTGGTTGTGCGGATACGGTAGATACGTTTATGAGCGATCACGTAGACCAGGTAGAAAAAATAGCTTCGTGGTCTGATTATGCTGCTTTTTTCCAAGCATATTATGAAGCCGTAAGCGAATCAAAGTTTGAGCAAACGATCATTCGCAACATGGATAAGCAGGAGGCTCAGTTCGAGTTAGAGGATCATATGTATGTTTTCCGGGATAATACCGTAATGTCCACTTACCATATCCTCAATTTATACAACCATCTACAGAATAACGACCAAACAGCAGCACTGTATGAAAATTTTGTGTCGATGAATCCAGAAACAACCGTACCGCTAGTCCAAAATGATGTAAACACAATGCAAGTACATTGTGGTCAAATGGGCGGTGGATACCCCTTGTCGCCATCACAGCGGGAAGTGATGAACCATTTCAATGGGATGAAGGATGGAGAAATTCTGGCTGTAAACGGCCCGCCAGGAACGGGGAAAACGACTCTGCTTCAGTCAATCGTTGCCGATATGTATGTCAAACGGGCTATAAACCAAGAAAAGGCACCATTGATCGTGGCTTCTTCAACGAATAATCAGGCAGTCACCAATATTATTGATTCTTTCGGCAAGATAGAGACAGCAGGGATCGCTAATTTAGAAGAAAGATGGATTGAGGGCGTCAACAGTTTCGCTGTTTATTTCCCGTCAGGGTCAAAAGAGAAAGAAGCACGGGAAAAAGGTTATCAGTATACAAATCAAAAAGGGGATTTTTTTGTATCCAATGTGGATACAGAAGAAAACCTGGAAAAGTCCAAGAGTAAATTAATGCAAAGCTGCAATGTGTATTTTGAAACCGAGTATCAAGATATTGCAACGTGTCAGAACAAGCTGCATGAAGAACTGCTATATGTGGAAAAGAGTAAGAATACCTTGCTGTCACTTGTTCAGGAACTTAACGGATATGATTTGAATGGGCAATCCCTGGAAGCACACATTCATACATTAGACGGACAAATTGCAGATAAAGAGGCAATGATTTCTAGGCTTCACCAGCGGGTACATGAATGGGAAGTTTGTTATCAGAGGATTCCTTTGATCTATAGACTGCTGAGATTCATTGGTAGTTTTTCCCGCAGAATACAAACCGAGTTTCGTTTGTTTATCAATGAGGAAGAACAAGATTTTATTAATGAATACATGAGTCTAACTGAAATTAAAGATAAATACAGCCATCGCTTTACAGAACAGAAAACCACGCTTTCCCAACTCAAAAAGAAAAGAGATGCACTGCAAGAAATCAAAAAGCAATATGATGGCTTGGTGGACGAATGGAAGCAGCACCATATTATTCTGCATAAAGACGATGATGAGAAGTATAAACTGGACTTAGATTTTATCAACGATTTGCTTGATAAAAAGGTCAGGTATGTGGAATTTTGGCTAGCCGTTCATTATTTCGAATGCCGGTGGGCAAATGGTGAAGACACAGTATCAGAGAAGCAGAAAGGCACAAATTTCAAAAATGTGCTGGACATGTTCTATAACCGTCTGAGCATGTTGACACCCTGTCTGGTTATGACCTTTTTCATGTTGCCCAAACAGTTTTTAGCCTTTGGAGATAATAAGCAGTTTTTCCTTTACAATTATATTGACCTGCTCATTGTTGATGAAGCGGGACAAGTTTCGCCGGAAATTGCTGCCGGGGCATTTTCACTAGCGAAAAAGGCGATTGTCGTTGGGGATATGTATCAGATTGAACCGGTCTGGAGTGTAAATCAGGCACTGGACAAAGCACTGGCACTGTCAAATGGCGTAATAGAGTCGTTGGATGATTTTGCGCAGCTAGAGCAAAATGGATTAAATAGTTCGCGCTCCAGTGTCATGAGAGTGGCAGCTAAATCTTGCAAATATGAGAAGTTTGGCAGTAAAGGGTTGTTTCTAAGCGAACATCGCCGTTGTTATGATGAAATCATAGAGTATTGCAATGTATTAATCTATGGTGGAAATCTTCAGCCACTGCGGGGACCGGGTAAACAGGACAAGAAACTTGCAATAAAGCAATGGCCGCATATGGGATGCAAGCAAATTCAATCAGAGCACTCAACGAAAAAAGGCAGCAGCCGGCTGAACCGGCTGGAAGCGGAGCAGATCGCGGCATGGGTGAAAAGCAACTTTACCTTTATTGAGGCAGCCTATCAGGGAAAAGAAGAAAAAAAGGAAAATCTGATCGGCATTATCACTCCTTTTAAAGCCCAGGTAAGTTGTATAAAAGCAGAACTGAAAAAGCAAATGCCCCAATATGCTTCTTTGATTAGTGTAGGAACGATACATACCTTCCAGGGAGCGGATCGGAGAATCGTCATTTTATCAACAGTATACGGGAACCAGGACGGATGCTTTTTTATTGATGCCAATAAGAGTCTCATGAATGTGGCGGTTTCCCGCGCCAAAGATCACTTTTTTGTATTTGGAGATATCAACTGCTTAAAAGATGACCGGGGCAGTGCAAGCGGTTTGCTTAAAAGGTGTGTTGGTGCAGGGGGAATATGAGTAGCTTTGTTGTACTTATTTTAATGGTGACTAAATGAAAATTTGGGAAAGAAGGACAAGATGTTTCTTGATTTGAATCATGTTTATAAAGGCTCTAATAGAAAGTTTTTGCTTTTGATGAAATAATTCTAAAAAATTCAAGTCAATAACCGTCCCCAAAAGTTAATTATTAAAAAGAAAGAGGGTAGGGATGAGAATAGTAAAAGCAATTCTGCTTATCTTTGCTATAATTAGTTTATTGCCGATTTATATGTTTATTGTGGTGTTTGCGTTATTGTTTTCATTGTTGTTGTTGACAACCACTCCGACGAATCCTGATCCGAATAACACGGCGGCAGGATTCGACATGATGACAGTTGTTGTTAAAATGCCCTTCCAGTTCATTATTAGGACGTGGAAAGAAATTTTTGATGATTCTACTTTTTAAAGAGAATAAAAGCATCTACAGAACTCCGTATAAGATGATGGAATGGTGGTTACATCTTATATGGGGAGCGTCTCTTTTAATTTGACATAGCAACAGAAAGACAAATTTATGTAACAGGGACGGAGTTGTCGACAAAGTAACGGTTGATGGTTAGTGCCAATAACCCCGTCCCCATGACACTAGTAGTAGTTGCTGTAAATATATAGGAATAGGAAAAATTGCTGATATCAATAACAATAGGAACAATGAAAAAAGACGAGCGAAATACAATCCTGAACCAGTTGAAAAACGTAGGATTATCAATAAGAGAGCTAGAAAGAGCGACGGGGATATCAAGAGGAATCATAGCAAAAAGTTGACAAAAAGAAGCTTCCCTTCTGCCAACTCAAGGCGATTTAAAGTTAGCATCTCTAGTGGGACAAACAACCTGTCCCACTATCCCTTCAATGGTACTGATGGTTTGGCCTTTTTTCAGTATTATCCTGAAAAGATGTAAAAGGCAAATGGAAGATACGGGTACTGCTTTGACCTACGTAACTTAGATGTTTGATGAAAAATCTAGCGATAGAACCAGTGATGAGAGCAGAAATCAAGGTGCCTTCGCGAATGCCACGGATTTCACCGAAATAAATCCAGGATAAGAAGACCGCAAAAAGGACAACGCTTGTATCAAAACAGGTCTTTGTATTACCAAAATCAAAATGCCAATGAGTGGCAATGGTATTGACAATGCCTTCGCCTGGCAGAATAACAACATTTCCAATGATCTCTAAAGCAATGCCTACGGCCATACTGCTAATTCCCAACAATAAGATAACAACTCTAACGATATACATTTCTGGTATCACTGTACTAAGCAGGAACATCGTAAAATCAATAAAACATCCAAAGACGCCAGTCATGGGAATCTGCAACAACTGAATATATTGAAACTGTCGCCGCAAGATCATAATTTGTCCAAACAGAAATACCATATTGACAATGAAGGTAAAGCCCCCGAGAGAAACGGGATAACGTAAACTTAAAATATAAGGTGTGCTGGAAATCGGTGCGGTACCAAGCATGCTTTTAATAACGCAGGAAATACCAAGAGACACAAAGAAAAGGCCGCAAATAAATAATAAATAACGCTTTGTTATAGACATAAAAAAACCTTCTTTAAAATAGGATATTCCTTATATTATAACACATACAAGAGTGTAAATCTTAATTTATGATACTATGAAGGTATGGTGTTTTTACTAATGGGATTTTATCTTTAGCAGGAACTATTGGGGTCATTAGGGTCAGGCTTGAGTTATATGTAATCTTGCTCGATATACATACACAAAGAAAAACTTCTTTGAACCAATGCAATACATTGCTGGTAATGGTACTTCTCTTCATATAGGATTTGAATTTGCAATTACAGCACTTTTCGTTGTAAATGATACTGAATGCAATGGAATTGATACTGTTCACGGCAGAGTGGAATTTATGCAATTAGTTGGAATTACCCAAAGGGAGCTAGAAGTACTGAAAGAGGACCATACACAAGCAAGTGTATTTTATGAAAATATGAAAAAAGATAACCCGTACTTGATTACAGATATGAAGCGTATAAAATCTTATTTGTAAGCAGAATTGTGGGAACTTGTATTAACAGTTAAATGGAAAATTTATAACGAATAAAAGGAACACGGGGAAGGGCGGCGAGGGACAGAGGTGATGTTTTATAAAAAGAGAGTTGTTGTAAGAAGTTACAAGACAAAAACTACCGTCCCCGCGTCTTCAAGGAACCTGTCCTCGTGTCTCATAGAAAGGAACACAGCTCGTGAAGCCAAGAGGTTATTTAAATGGATGAAACTTTAGTTTTCAAATGTAATTCGGATACGGTTATTATTGTATTGCATGAAATCTATGGGATTAATAATCATATTAGAGTCATTTGCGAAACGCTAGCGAAAGAGAAAAATGACGTGATCTGTCCAAGTCTGCTATTGCCAGGTCAATCGTTTAGCCCCGAGGAGGAGGTTATTGCTTATAATAATTTCATACAAAACATAGGGGTTAGCTTTGCGCAACAAAAGGTTGAAAATTTGTCATTGGAAATTCGAAATGATTATAAGTACCGCTTCATTATTGGTTATAGTATTGGAGCTACATTAGCTTGGCTATGTAGTCAGCGAGAAGGTCTGTATAATGGAATAGTTGGTTTCTATGGTTCGCGAATAAGGGACTATAAGGATATCGTCCCTAAGTGTCCTACTCTACTTTTCTTTCCGAGTGAGGAAAAAACTTTTGATATTAATAGCTTAACAGAAGAGCTATCAATTAAAGAAGATATTAGAATAGTACAAGTTAATGCATTACATGGCTTTGCTGATCCATGGTCCAGTAGATATTGCTCAGAGGTAAGTGAAGAAACAAGTAGGAAAACTATTAATTTTATTAATAGTCAAAGGCAATAACTTATAAGTGGATGTGAGGATCATAGCGAAAAGTTGACGAAAAAGAAGCGTCCCGTGCGTCCTTTTCGTGCGTCCTTTTGAAGCAGCCTATCAGGGAAAAGAAGATAAAAAGGAAAACCTGATCGGTATTATCACTCCTTTTAAAGCCCAGGTAAGTTGTATAAAAGCAGAACTGAAAAAACAAATACCCCAATATGCTTCTTTGATTAGTGTAGGAACGATACATACCTTCCAGGGAGCGGATCGGAGAATCGTCATTTTATCAACAGTATACGGGAACCAGGACGGATGCTTTTTTATTGATGCCAATAAGAGTCTCATGAATGTGGCGGTTTCCCGCGCCAAAGATCACTTTTTTGTATTTGGAGATATCAACTGCTTAAAAGATGACCGGGGCAGTGCAAGCGGTTTGCTTAAAAGGTGTGTTGGTGCAGGGGGAATATGAGTAGCTTTGTTTACTTATTTTAATGGTGACTAAATGAAAATTTGGGAAAAAGAAGCGTCGCTTAATGACTTCTTAGAAATTATTCAAATTATCAGAATCTTATCGAGGGGGATTTTAAAGTGCTTAAGATTTGGTCAGACAGCCGAAAGACGTTTTCTAATTTTACAGTCTTCTTCATTTTCCTACAGCTAATAATAGTTCCTATCGTTGCCTTCGCCGCAGTTCCAGATACTGAAGTTATTAAAATTCCGGTTCAGATAGGTAACTCTGTTTTCCAACTAGATGCAAAAGTATACAAACCTCAGGGAGATGGACCATTCCCGCTAATAGTTTTGACCCATGGAACTCCTAGAACTGCTAATGATCGCTTGAAAACCAATGTCGATACTTATTTCAAAAACCAAAGTGAGTTCTTTGCCAATATGGGGTACGCTGTTGTTTTTGTGGTAAGGCGTGGCTTTGGAAACTCCAATGCTCCCTATGCTGAGAATTCGTTATTACCTAACGGAACACGGGATTATACTAAAGCAGGTTTGGAAGCAGCAAAAGACTTAAAGGCTACTATTGCGCTAATGAAAACCATGCCTTATGTCGATGCCAAACGTATTATCTTACTCGGACAATCTACAGGGGGGCACTCGGTAATAGCAACTGGTTCATTAGGAATTGAAGGAGTAATTGGCATCATCAATTTTGCAGGTGGACGGGGTTCTTATGCACCAGATCAAGTTAGAGATGAGGGAAACCTAATTGCATCCATGTCGTACTATGGGAAAACATCGAGAGTTCCTACTCTATGGCTATATGCTGATAACGATCATTATTTCCAACCTGCACTAGCTCAGTCTATGTATAAGGCTTATACAAATAACGGGGGTTTAGCTAAATTTATTAACTTACCACCTTATGGAGATGACGGTCATCGTTCTTTTGTAGGCAATAGGAGCGTATGGTTTCCCTATATTCATCAATTCTTAAAAGATATTAATCCTGCTAGCTGATCCAAAGAGGCAAGTAGATATATATGAAAAGATGATATTTAGTCTTGAGTTAATACAAGAGTCAATTTGGGAGGTAGTTATAGTCCTTTCTGTCGCCCTTAAAGGAGGATGAGTTATGTCAAATAACGTAAAACAGAGAAGAATAATTTTAGATTTAGCAGTTACTTTAGATGGTTTTATCGAAGGGAAAAATGGAGAAGTTGATTGGTGCATTATGGACCCTGATATGGGATTCACTAATTTCTTGGATCAAATTGATACTATTTTATATGGTAGAAAAAGCTACGATTTATGGGGACAATATATTCCCCAAAATAAAGACTCTGATACCGAAAAAGAAATTTGGGAATTGGTTCATAGTAAAGAGAAATATGTGTTTTCCAGAACACATATAAAGACTGATAATCAAGCAATATTTATAAATGAAAATATTCTTGAAGAAGTAAATAAATTGAAGAATAAGCCTGGTAAAGATATCTGGCTATATGGCGGAGCAAGTCTCATTACAACTTTTATAAATTTAGGGCTTGTTGATGAATTTAGATTATCGATTCACCCAGTTATTTTGGGAGAAGGAAAACCGATGTTTATTGATATAAAACAGAGGTTGAATTTAAAAATGGTTAATACAAGAACGTTCTCTTCCGGCGTTGTGCAACTAATCTATCATTGGAATGGTAATTTATAAGATCGTTCATTACAATGATAAATTCATAAGGTAGTACTCGATAGTAGATGTCGTTATTCTAAGAAACGTCCCCACTGTCACGCACAAATAATATCGCTCCGCAAACAATAGGAACAATGGAAAAAGACGAGCGAAATACAATCCTGAACCAGTTGAAAAACGTAGGATTATCAATAAGAGAGCTAGAAAGAGCGACGGGGATATCAAGAGGAATCATAGCAAAAAGTTGACAAAAAAGAAGCGTCCCTTAATGACGAAAAAGAAGCGTCCCTTAATGACGTCCATTAACAATAAAGAAACTCCTGACGAGTATTGTATTATTTGGCAGGAGTTTTTCTTTTTTCTATGAATAAAGATATAAAGAAACTGTGCCCCTATGAAAGATAATGTAATACCAGAGGTGTATAACAATGAATATTGAAAATTACATTGAATCCCAATATAGAGAGGTAGTATCACCTGAAACAATAAACGTGGAATTTGCAGATTTATATTTAGCCATAGAACATATAAAACTGCGAGAAATTCTGACTACACTTCATTATAAATTTATATCCTCGTTTAAATTGATGAATGAGAGGCTTCCTACTAATGATTATGGAAATCATTTTTGGGCAGAATCAAGTCGAGACTTAATAAAAACAATTGAAATAACTTTAGGGTTGTATAATGCTTTAAAAGCTTCAAAAAATGCCTTTCAAATCGATGATTATTACGCTGAAATCATACACAAGTGTCGAGGATTTTTGAATTCTAGTGGTGGAAGTCCGATACCTGCTAATATGGAAAAAATTCAATTATACTATACGATTCCAATATTTATTCCCAGTAATATTGTGACTATAACGAATCCGCAGAGCAATATTTCTGCTTCCTTAAAGCTAATCGGTGGTGGATCATATGCTAATGTATTTAAATACAAGGATACCTTCTATGATAAATATTTTATTCTCAAGCGCGCTAAAAAGGAGCTATCTACCAAAGAAATTGAACGTTTTAAACGAGAATTTAAAGAAATGCAAGAATTTTCTTCTCCATATATTCTTGAAGTCTATTACTATAATGAGGAGAAAACCGAATACATTATGGAATATATGGATTATACACTCAATAGTTACATTGAAAAATATAATTCTTCATTATCTACGATGCAACGAAAGAATATCGTGTTCCAGATTTTAAGAGCTTTTGAATACATTCACTCAAAAGGAAGATTACATAGAGACATAAGTCCTAAAAACATATTAATTAAAAAATATGAAGATACTTTGGTTGTCAAGATTGCTGATTTTGGTCTAGTGAAAATTCCAGATAGCGCATTAACAACTGTTAACACTGAATTTAAAGGATACTTTAATGACCCATCTCTTATTGTCGATGGTTTTAACACATACGGTATTTTACATGAAATCTTTGCTTTGACACGGATCGTGTATTATGTGATGACTGGTAAGACCAATGTGGATTTAATATCTGAACAAAAAATGAGAGCATTCGTAAATAAAGGATTGAATGTTGACAAGTTTAAACGCTTTAAAAATGTCAATGAAATGGCGGTGGCATTTAAATTGGTGGAATAAAAAAGGAGCTTAGTGGCGGTGATTATTTCCATGTTGCTATAAATAAGAAGGAGGAAAATATATGTTTGGAAATGTTGTATTTTTTGATGCCCCAAAAGTCAATGAGTATAAAGCCATTTTAAAAGAAACAAGAAATTAAAGATTGAAAAGGTGCGTATTTTAAATGATAAAGGGATAGATGCTAAAATACCTATTGTTAGTGGCAAACTTAAAGCATCTCAGACCTATGAAGCATCAGTGGAGGAGAGTATGCTATTTGAATGTAATGAGTTTGAAAAATTATTAGATGGTCGCGATGATTATTTTGATTTTACTAAGTCAGCAGATTTTGATATAAAAACAATGCAACGAGGATTTATTATAAAATTTGATGGGCATATTCTTATTCCTGAAGAATTTGATTTAACGCAGACTATAGTACAATTTCAGCCAATGTTAATGAATTCGATTACTAAAGATATGGATACTAATGAACAAGAAGCATTTAAGGCGTTTATGAAAACTTCTGATTTTAGTATACCGATAATAACTGAGTGCGATAATAACTTATTGAGTGCGAAAATTAATTCAAAATATTTAAAGGTTGAGTATAATCAGCTAGAAGAATATGAATCGGCAGATGTAACAATAATATCTAGGATTACTTCTAATTCAACTATAAATAAAAATAAACCCATTTTTGACCCACTTAAAGATTTTATTAGATTAAATCGCACAAATAGGCGTTCAATGGCAAATGATAGAACAGAAGGGTTAACAGAAATTTTTGCTGAGGATGACTATAGAAACATAGAAATTTTAGCTGTATACCAGTAGAACTTTTGTCAGGCGATTGACAGAGGTTCAGACGTTGTATTTGTAAAATAAATAAGAAAAACTCCTGTTGAATTTTGTATTAAATTGGCAGGAGTTTGGTCTTTTCGTGGGAATTATAGTTCTTAAAAAGATGATCTATTTTAAATATAAGACGTTGAAGGCGTGTTTACAAATCATTTACATTCGACTATAGAAAGGTCATTCAAATATGCGGGTTTATTGGATTATTATAGTAGTAAAAATGGAAATAGAGGTTACAAATGACAAAGGAAAGTTATGACTATTTTGACTTCTGTCGGTGGAAGTATAAATTATCTTTTAAATTAGAGGTGTGGAAATGAGTGGAACATTTATAACTGTACTAATAAGTCTTCTTACAAGCTTGGTAGTTAGTTTATTTACTTTTACCTTGGGATTGAAATCTGGTAAAAATCAGGCTGATAGAGCAAAGTTGCAAGATATATATAAGCGGCTCTATCTTCATTTTGATAACCTGCGCGAAGCTTTAGAGGCTAATGAACCGAAACGATGGGAGCAATTTAAATCAATAAAGATTAGCAGTAATAGTAGCCAATCTACACCAGTAGTACGGGAAATGAAATATAATGGCGAAGGGTTATATGTTAGAACAGATTTTTTTAAAAGTGCATTGACATTAGAAACAGAGCTAGTATCATTTGGACAAAATGCATATAATTCTATTGGCGAAATTCACAAGTGCTTAATGGGGTTAAAAAAGTATTGTGTTGATGGTGGCAAATTTGAAAGCCATGATAAAGGCGAAGAAAAATTTTTCTTATCGTCTACTCGTAATACAATAGGGTGTTCTTTCCGAGAATATGATTATAGATATTTTTATGATAGAAACTATATAAGAAAAATATTTATAGAACAAGAACAAAGTAATAATTTATCTATAAAGTTTTCGTGTTACAAAGATGGATATAAGTATAGTTTTCAATTATTTCCGCACAGTTTATCAATAAATAATAATGAATTCCTTGATGAATTCTATGCGTCTATTACGCAGTATATCCCCTTATTTTTCGACTATGCAGTTAAGAAAGAAATGTTTAATAATAGGATAAATAAGCTTAATAAGAAATTAAAACAAAAAGCAGTAAATCCCCATTCATTTAAGGGCACTTTAGGAGGTGCTTTAGCTGATATTTTCAGATGAGTTCATCAGGATATATAAGGAATATTTCGTAATCGGCTAAGCATTGCTTAGGAGATCATATTGAAAAAGATAGCAATATAACATATGTCATAGCGTCAAAATGATTGCTACTCAGAGGAAGAAGTTAAAGTCATAGAGCTTTACTTTCATTAGTTAAGAAAGCAATTTTTAGTGAAGAAGATAAATTATTGAGGTAATTCTCCCTACCAAAGACTCAAAATATTAATAATCTGGACATACTTAAAGAGCTTAAACAACTAGGTAAAACTTTGTATGCTATTTGTATGTTATGTCACTTTTTAGGAAGAGTAAGAAATGAAATAAAGATTTTATAAGGTATTAGAAATACTTTTAATACCTATAGGCGCACGCCAGTAGTAGCAGAAAAGAGTTAAAGAAGGGTATGCTATTTGCTTCTCTACTGGTAGCCGGATCTGTATACGGTAGCTGCCTCTTTCTTCATAGATACTTCCATCATAATTACGTTTTTTTGGCATTATACTACCTCTTATTGCAATAGTTTATATTAACGTATAATGGTTTTGTCAGGATTTTAGCGATGAAGAAGTGCTTTTATTTTTCTTATGTTAACCCATAAGCCCTCCGTCATTGAAGCAAGATTTATAAGTATATTCTTAAGCAGGAAATCATCATAAATTTCTATATTATTACAAAAGTGGCAGGAAAAGATATACATTAATAGAAGGTAAATATTAATAATGACATCAAATGATGTCATGCTTTAAAAAATTCACAACTAAGTTAATTAGATGGATGGGGAGGGAATAGTAATGGTGGACTTTAAAACAAAGTTAGGTAAAAAACAAGCTGAAAAGGCTATTGATCCATATGATATATATGAAACATTGGATAGGGCCAGTGATAAAGGGCCTTTAAGACCAGTTCAGGAAGAAATACTGAAAAATTGGTATGCTAATTTTAAAGAAAAAAAAGATGTAATACTCAAATTGCATACAGGGCAAGGAAAAACATTAATAGGACTTCTAATTCTTCAATCCCGCTTAAATCAAGATACTGGCCCTGCGGTTTATTTATGTCCTGATAATTATCTTGTTGAGCAAACATGTAAACAAGCTGATAGCTTTGGTATTAACTATACAACTATAACGGAGAATGAAATACCAGATGATTTTATCGATGGAAAATCTATTCTTATTACTAATATTAAAAAGATGTTTAATGGTGAAACTAAATTTAAGCTTGGAGCCAAATCGATAAAAGTATCAACAGTTTTAATGGATGACGCCCATGCTTGTATTGGTTATATTAAAGATTCTTATAAGATTGTCCTTAAGAAGGACAAGCAATCATATATTGATCTATTAACACTTTTTGGACCAGAGTTAGAAAAACAAGGTTTAGGAACTTATGCAGACATTAAAAACGGCGAATATGATTCGTTTTTGGCTGTACCATACTGGGATTGGCAAGATAAAGTTACTGAGGTTGCAAGAATATTATCAGATAATCGGGATATAAATGAAATACGATTTGCTTGGCCACTTTTGAAAGACATTCTAAAGGATTGTAGATGTATAATTTCTGGTGATAGTTTAGAAATTACTCACTATGCATCTCCGTTGTCGATATTTGGGTCATATAGTAATGCAGAACATAGAATATTTATGTCAGCTACTATAAATGACGATTCTTTCTTTATTAAGGGCTTTGGATTAGATGTAAAAACAGTTGAGAACCCTCTTTACATAAAGGAAGAAAAATGGTCGGGCGAAAAAATGATATTAATTCCTTCTTTGATTGATAGTGCATTAACTCGAACTGAGATTGCAAATCGCTTAGGTAAGGAAACAGCTGATAAAAAATTTGGAACAGTTGTATTAGCGCCAAGTTTTAACGGATGTCAAGATTGGAAACAATATGGTAGCACAATTGCAACGAAAGAAACTATTTACCAAGAAATTGAAAGGCTTAAAAATAAAGAGTGTAATAAACCACTCGTTATTGTTAATAGGTACGATGGCATAGACCTTCCAGATCACGCTTGCAGAATACTAGTTATAGATTCCAAGCCATTTTCGCAGTCTCTTGAGGATAGGCTTATGGAAAATTGTCGAAGTTCTAGTGACGTCGTTGCAATCAAGCAAGCCCAAATTATTGAACAAGGTTTAGGTAGGGGAGTTCGAGGAGAAAAAGATTATTGTGCCATTATCTTAATAGGTATTGATTTAGTTAAAATAATTCGAAGTAAAGATACAAGAGTGTATTTCTCAGAACAGACTAACACGCAAGTAGAGATTGGATTACAAATAGCAAATTTTGCGAAAGAAGATATAAAGAATGGTGAAAATCCATTTAAAGCTTTAGCTACTCTTATAAATCAATCTCTTAAAAGAGACGATGGATGGAAAGATTTCTATACAGAAAAAATGGATGAGATAGCTAGTATCACAAAGAATAAGAAGGTATTACAGATATTTGACAAAGAAAAACAGGCTGAAAAAAAATATATGGAAGGCGATTTTGTTGCAGCTTGTAAGATTATTCAAGAATTAATAGATCAACATGTTGAAAATGAAGAAGAAAAGGGATGGTATCTCCAGGAAATGGCCAGATATACTTATCCATCCTCTATAAGTAGAGCGAACGAGTATCAAATTGCCGCTCATAAAAAAAATATTTATTTATTTAAACCGAAAGATGGTATGGCTATAACTAAAATATCTTCAATGAGTCTTAAAAGAATTGAGAATATTATATCTTGGATTCAATCGTTTGAATCATTTGATGAATTGAAGATACATATAGATAGTATTTTAGACCATCTTAGATTTGGTGTAGAAGCAGAGCGCTTTGAAAAGGCTTTTGATGATTTAGCAAAAGTCTTGGGTTTTGTAAGTCAAAGACCAGATAAAGAATGGAATGAAGGGCCGGATAACTTATGGAAAGTAAAAGATAATGAATATTTACTAGTTGAGTGTAAAAATAAGGTGCAAATTAGTAGGAAAGAAATTAATAAAGATGAGACAGGACAAATGAATAATGCTTGTGCTTGGTTTATGAAGACGTATGGGGATCTACCCGTGAAAAGAATAATGATAATTCCAACAAGAAAAGTGAGTCATGCTGCTGGTTTTAATCTTGAAGTAGGGATTATGAGAGAAAATAATCTAAGAAAACTTACTACAAATGTATGTAATTTTTTTATGGAATTTAAAAATCTTGATTTGAAAGATCTACCGAATCAAAAACTACAAGATTACTTAACTATGCATAAACTACAAACTCAAGATTTATTAAGTTTGTATTCCGAATCTCCCAAGCTATAAATTATTATTGAAGTTGGGTCTATAATTAAAGTGAGTTTCAGGTTTGTTTGTGAAACTTCCCCATAATTCTATAATTTTTATATTTTTGTTTTAACACCTCTACAATTACAGAAAAAATAATAATGAAGACACAGCATAAAGTGAAATGCCCCCTGTCAAGTAGACAGTAGAACAAACAAAGCTTTATGATGTCAATTTTGCGCACTGTTGCGACATCTCATATTTTTATAAACGTAATGTCAAAATCGCCTCCCTAATCCGTGGGTCGCGAGTTCTAGTCTCGTCACTGCTCCAGTACATTCACAGTCTTCCGATATTTTTATAAAACATTACAAATTAGCATCTTTTATAGTTGGATGCACCAAGCGAACAAAATTTGCCCTCTTTCCTAATTTTTCTGATTGGAGAAGGGGCAAATTTTGTATTTTATTCGGAATGACCTATAGACACTAAGTATTTGAAGCGTTGATACGGGGGCTAGTGCTACAGGAGCAAAGTGATATACCTTCAATGGAAAAGCTGAAACAGCGGATTAAAACGTTTAAGGATAGTTGGAGACATTTAGAGAGCGTACAGGAACGAAATCGGCTGTTGAAGCGAATTGTAGGAAAGATAACGTATAATCGGGAAGCGAATAATGTGTACTTGGGGATACAGTATAATTAGAAAGTTATTTTGAGAACGATGAGTACTAATTTAAACTTCTGCTATTTGTTCAAAATATGGCAGGAGTTTTATGTTTTATAAGAAATTTAATTGTTAGGCATGTAAGTATTAAGTGCTGGATTGAAATTTGACCGATATTCGCGAGTGTTGTGGCAAAAAGTTGACACAAGGCGTCTATCATCTATACTTTTAAAATTGCCAATCTGGGAAAGGAGTAGTACATTGTGTTTAATAAAAAAAACTTCAAGTTTTTTGCTTTTCTTATATTATATTTTTTAGCCCCTATATTTTTAGTTGCTTGGCGAATTACTAGGATGATTGCGCTGAATAGTAAAAATATTATGTGTAGTAGCTATATAAAGATATATACATTAGTAATGAAATTACGTAATTTTAAGTCTAACTTGAATAAGTTTAGTAGTGAAGTTAATATAAGAGAAGAATATGCCAAGTCAATTGTGAGAATTGACAAAAAGCTATTAGCACTAGAGAAAATTGATTGGATTAGGATGTTTTTAGCAATATTTGTGATGGTTATACCATACATTCCTTTAAAATGGGTTGAAGAGATTATGAGTGGATACTTCAAATATATAGTTATGTGTATCCTTTTATATTTTTTTGCGGATGGGGCTCGTGTCATAGGGTATTTAAGTAAAAAGATATGGGTAACTACTTTAATTATATTAATTAGTTTAATCCTTGTTTTTCCAACGTGGTCCATTTTGTTTTATGCAGTGTTAAGAAATATAGATTTTGGACTGGTTGTTATTGCAGCATTATTCTGCTTCCTGCCATCTTACAACCTGACTATGATAATGTTAAATATAATAAAAAATACCTTGGTAAGAATATTAGTAGCTACCCTATTTATTATGGTAGTAGGGGCATATACTTTGATGATATTTGGCACATATGACTTAAAAGTGGATGGAGTGATTGATCAACATATATCTGATAATTTTATAGAATATGCATCAGCGGCAATACATTACGGCTGGAAACAGTTTTCACAAGAATCCCTTGCAACCTATAAGGGAAAAAGTATCTATCATCTAATGCAAGTTTCATTTGGAATTTATGGTGGTTTAGTATTTGCACGAGTGACAAAGATTGCCTTAGGTAATGTCGAAAAATAATTAATCATTTAACGTTAGTGAGAGATCATTTGACACCTTTTCATGATGAGGTTGGTTTAATTGTTTTTTGTCAATTTATATTTTCAAACATCTTTTGTTCGGTATGATTTGAGAAAGGAGAGCTATATTCATGACCAAAGTAGCAGTAGTAAAAGCCGATTCCTACGATACGCAAGTCGTAGAGCAGGCGATGGCAGATTTGTTGGCTGAATTTGGTGGCATGGCACAGTTTATTCAGCCTGGATATAGAGTATTAGTGAAGCCTAACATGCTGGAAGGGGTGGACAAAAGGTCTCTGTGTAACTACCCATCCATAGGTAGTCACTGATTTACAATTCATAAGAAAGCTGAAGTAGAGCCTTGCTTTGGTAAAATAATGCTTACAATGTAAAAATATAGCAGGATTTCACATAAAAGAGAAGCTACCAATAATAAATTAATTAGTAAATTTATGGGCAGCTTCTCTTTTAGTTGGTGTGAGCGATAAGAAGACAATTAAAAACTTATCAGTTTTAATTGGGACAAGGAACCTGTCGTGCGCCACGAAAGTAATGATTGCCGAAGAGCAAGCATGAGCTATGCTTAACTAAAGATGGAGGAAGGCCCTCCGAACCGCCATTCAGGTGGAGGTCTCAAACCACCGAAAGCTGCTGTGGTCAAAAGCCATGGTAGTGTATAAACGTCAATGAAAAAGTGAGCCACTCGCTCATGAAACTTTGAGCCATCTAGTCGTTAGCGATAGCATTAGTCATTCTGTATGCAAAGTGAATACTTGTAAATCCACTAATAACAATGATTTACAAGCATAATAAAACGTTAACCAATTGACTTAACCAGACTCTTAATCAGTAGGTCATAGTGGTAAAATACATTGTTCAAATCATTAAAGTAAAATAAGCAGGAGAAATCGTTTTACGATTCCTCCTGCTTATTTTTGCGATCTCACTAAATGATTCAGGGTTTTTGAGATCCTCTTTCCTAGATTCCCTTAGTTTTTCGCTTATTAAGTTCTTTAGCACGTTTATATGTTTTAAGTTCGACTATATCAAGTATAGCTTGTTTATCTTCATCCGTAAGGGGAGAGCCCTCAAACGTTAGTCCATGTTGTGCAAGAATTTTTTGTAAGTCCTTTGAATTTCCTTCAGCTTTAGGCGTTAAATGGTCATAGAAGAAATCTATAGAGACTTTGAAGTACTCAGCCATTTTTTTTATGAGTTCGGGACTTGGCGTCCTGGTATCTGTTTCGTACTTTGATAATGATGGATATTCTATTTTTAATATATCAGCTAATTCATAACGTGTTAATCCCTTTGCTTCTCTAAGTTCAATGATTTTGCTGCCAAAGGCGATTTTGTTAACAGCCATAATATCACCACCAATATAAATTATACTATATGTCCAAAAAATATATATAATATTATACGAAATGGATAATTAAAGATTGACATTAGCCATATCGTCTACTATAATGAATATAAATTAGACGTTATGGCTAATTTATATGAGGTGATTAAATGAGAAAAGCATTGGAGAAAGCAAGAATAATAAAAAAGTTTTCTGTTGAACAAATAGCTGAAATGGTTAAAGTATCGCCGTCGACTTGGTATAAGTGGGAGGCGGGTACACGTGATCCTTCATTGAAAAATGCTCAGAAGATAGTCGATCTTCTAGGAGGGTCTGTTGAGGAACTTTTTTTTACAATTAAATTAGACAAAATGTCTAATTTGTGATTCTCTCAAAAAAGAATCCGCAAGGGAGGTGATAATTTGTTCTCTACCAATCAATTACGTCAAGAAAGAAAAGTAACAATCAGAAGCCCTTCCGCCAACAAATAGCAAAGTAGATAGTCCTTAAAACCTCACTACCTAGATTATACCAGTAATATTTGTAAAATTCTGCATCTGATTCTCAAAAAGAAGTTTCGTATTTCACTCCCGTTACATATCATCGAAATCTTACAGCAAAAGGAGACAAAAACACATGAAAGTCATAACCCTAGATTCCCCTCTCAAAATCGGTATCAAAAATATTCCCATGGCAGAACGCAAGAATGACAGCGAAGTTCTCATCAAAGTCCGTGCCCTCGGCATCTGCGGCTCAGATATTGGTGCCTATCGAGGTGTCAATCCCACGGTGAGCTATCCCCGAATCATCGGTCATGAGATCGGTGGGGAAGTGGTGTCCATTGGAGCAAACAGCAAGGGCATTATCGTAGGGGATCGAGTCGTCCTAGAACCTTATCTACCTTGCTATCAGTGCTACCCTTGCAGTATTGGCAGAACCAATTGCTGCGAAGAGTTAAAAGTCTTAGGAGTGCAAACGGACGGAGGCATGGCGGAGTATGTGACCCATCCTTTGAACTTAGTACATCTGGTGCCTCGTGAAATGTCATGGCAAGAGGTCGCCATGATTGAGCCTTTGACTATCGCTCTCCATGCCAATCATCGATCCAGAGTCAAGGAAGGGGAGCATGTTCTCATCATCGGGGCGGGAGCCATTGGATTGTTAGCGGCCCAGGTCGCCATGGTCTATGGAGCGGTTCCCATTCTAGTCGATGTGGAAGAGAAACGGTTAGAACTGGCAAAAGAGATTGGCATGCCCCATACTCTGCATCCCGCACAGGGAAATGTGATCCAAGATCTCTCCGCGATTACAAAGGGACGTATGGCAGAAGTAGTGATTGAAGCTTCGGGAGCCAAAGGGGCCATTTATGGCATGTTGGACTATGTATCAGCCGCCGGACGCATTGCCTTGGTGGGCTGGCCCAATGGGGAAACGCCCTTGACTACGGCGGTGATTACCAAGAAAGAACTGGATATCGTCGGTTCCCGCACCAGTGCCAATGAATTTCCCGAGGCCATTGCCTTACTGCAAAACAAGCAGATACAGGTAGATCAGATCATCACTCGCGTAGTGACCTTTGACGAGATTCCCGATGCCGTCATGAATATAGCTGGCTTTCCCGATCAATTTGTCAAAGTGGTAGCGGTACTGTAACGAAAGAAAAATAATAAAATAAAAAACAGAAAAACAGGAGGTTGTAATCATGAAATCCTTTACCTTTGCTCCTGAAAAAGATATTGATGTCATTGCCGTAGGGCGCATTGCCATTGATTTAAATCCCAATGAGATTCATCGTACCTTGGACAAGGTCAATACCTTTACCAAATATGTAGGCGGGTCTCCTGCCAATATTGCTGTGGGGTTGGCCCGTCTTGGCAAGAAGGTCGGCTTTATCGGCAAGGTGTCCGATGATGCCTTTGGCAAGTATGTGACGGATTACTTTATGGAGAAGGGGATTGATGTATCCCATGTTTCACGGACGCAGCATGGAGAAGTTTTAGGTCTGACCTTTACGGAGATTTCCAGTCCCGCGGAAAGTCAGATTCTCATGTACCGGGAGGGGGTTGCGGATTTGCAGTTAGCCCCGGAGGATATTTCCGAAGACTATATTAAAAGGGCTAAATTCCTCCTGATCTCAGGAACAGCCTTGGCGGCTAGTCCTTCTAGAGAAGCCTGCTTTTTAGCCATAACCTATGCTAAGAAGCATGATACCAAGGTGATCTTTGATATTGATTACCGCAGCTATACCTGGAAGTCGAAAGACGAAGTAGCCGTGTATTACTCCTTGGCAGGGCAGCGCAGTGATATATTGATGGGTTCCCGGGAAGAATTTGAGCTTATGGAAAAGCTGGACAAGGACAATGACATTCCCGACTTTTGCCTAGCGGATCAATATCTTTTCCATGGGAATCAGATTGTCATTATCAAACATGGCAAGCAAGGTTCTCTGGCCTATGGCAGTGATCGGAAAGCGTATAAAGTCGGTTCTTTTTCCGTAAAACTGTTAAAGTCCTTTGGCGGTGGGGATGCCTATGCTTCGGCCTTTCTCTATGGGATCTTAGAAGGCTGGCAGTTGGCTCTTACATTGGAATTTGCCGCAGCCTCGGCAGCAAGGGTGGTATCCAGTCATAGCTGTTCGGATGCCATGTCCACGGCGGAGGAAATTGCAAGTTTTATTGCCAACAGCCAGGAGGCAGGAACGGTTGCTAAAGAAATCCCCTGGAATCAGTCCATCGGAGGAGGGAGATCATGCCGTTAGTTATCTTAGCCTTAGGCATTGTGGTCTTATTTATCCTCATTATCGGTGTCAAGCTCAATAGCTTTCTCTCTTTAATTCTCGTTTCCTTGGCAGTTGGTTTGGCAGAAGGACTGCCCCTCTTAAAAGTCTTCGATTCCATTGAAAGTGGTGTGGGAGGAACCTTGGGGCATTTGGCTCTAGTCATTAGTCTGGGTTCTATGCTGGGCAAACTCATGGTGGATAGCGGCGGGGCTCAGCGGATTGCCATGCACCTCATTGACCAGTTTGGCAGGAAATATGTGAAATGGGCGGTATGTCTGACAGGCTTTATTGTTGGCATTGCCTTATTCTATGAAGTGGGCTTTGTCCTCTTGATTCCCTTAGTCTTTACCATTGCCGTATCGGCGGGGGTGCCATTACTGGAAGTGGGCGTACCCATGGCAGCGGCCTTATCCGTTACCCATTGCTTTTTGCCGCCCCATCCAGGGCCTACGGCGATAGCGGTGATCTTTAACGCGGATCTTGGCCTTACCCTGATCTATGGTTTTCTGATTGCCATACCGACAATCATTGTAGCAGGACCATTCTTCTATGAAACCATGAAGGATCTCAATCCTGCGGTACCGGAAGGATTACATAGTCATAAAACCTTTACCGAAGAGGAAATGCCCAGTTTTGGGAGCAGTTTGTTTACCACCTTGATTCCTGTATTCTTAATGGCGGCGGCGTCCCTGACGAAATTAACCCTGCCCAAGGAGTCACCGATTACTCAGTTCTTTGCCTTTATCGGCAATGCGGATATGGCCTTATTATTAGCGGTCTTTGTTGCCTTCTACACTTTTGGTCTGAAGCGGGGGAAAACCGTGGGAGAGATCATGGAATCCGTACAGCAGTCGGCTATGACCATTGCCATGATTCTGTTAGTCGTGGGCGGTGGCGGTGCCTTTAAACAGGTATTGATTGACAGTGGTGTCGGCAAGTTCATTGCTGCTTTGATGGCAGGTTCCCAGTTGTCGCCCTTAGTCTTGGCCTGGATCATTGCTGCCGTGCTGCGGCTGGCGGTGGGGTCGGCTACAGTGGCAGCCTTAACGACGGGAGGTATGGTACTGCCTTTAATCGCGGCCACAGGTGTCAGTCCCGAACTTATGGTTTTGGCCACAGGAGCGGGCAGTGTCATGGCGGGACCGCCCAATGATCCGGGCTTTTGGATGTTTAAAGAATTCTTCAATCTGTCTGTGAAGGAAACCATACGATCCTGGTGCGTGATGGAAACGGCCATTTCCTTTATGGGTTTGATCGGTGTACTTTTAATCAACGCTGTTATCTCATAACGTTTTAGTCAGTGTTGGTAGCAGCAGAGAAACATATTGTAGAAGAAAGGATGGAGGAGCCATGGATTTACCATTGAAGATTGATCTTAGGGATAAAGTAGCGGTGGTGACAGGAGGCGGCGGTGTGCTGGGCAGTGCTTTTGCCAAGGCCATTGCCGGATGCGGTGGGAAAGTCGCCATTGTGGATTTGAATCGCATCAGTGCCGAAAGAGTAGCGGCAGAAATCGGCAAGGAGGGCGGTGTAGCGATTGGGGTAGAGGCCAATGTTCTGGTTCGGGATAGTCTGACAACCGCCCTCCACAAGATTCAAAAGGAATTGGGGCCTTGTGATATTCTGATTAACGGAGCAGGGGGCAACCATCCCACGGGTACGACAACAAAAGAATATCTATACCCCGAGGATATGGAGCAGCAGGAAGGCATGAAAACCTTCTTTGATCTGGAGCGGGATGGCGTGGAATTCGTCTTGAACCTGAATTTTCTGGGAACCTTGCTGCCCACGCAGATCTTTACCCGGGATATGGTGATACGCCGGCAGGGGATTGTCATTAACATTTCTTCTATGAACGCCTATACGCCCTTGACCAAGATTCCTGCGTATAGCGGAGCTAAAGCAGCCGTGAGTAATTTCACCCAATGGCTGGCGGTACATATGTCAAAGGTAGGCATTCGCGTCAATGCCATTGCTCCGGGATTCTTTCTGACAGAACAGACGAAAGGACTGCTGCAGCGGGAGGATGGTTCCCTGACAGAACGGGCGCAGAAGGTAATCTCCCAAACGCCTATGGGACGCTTCGGTGAACCCCAGGAGCTGATCGGAACCTTATTATGGCTGCTCAGTGAGCCAGCCTCCGGTTTCGTCAATGGTGCCGTGATTCCCGTGGATGGCGGATTTTCCGCTTATTCAGGAGTATAATCATAAATAGACGAAGAATAGAAATTGGTTTATTGTACGGGAAAAAATCCTGCGAAGTAGATGCTTGGCAGGATTTTTTCCCGTACGTATTATTCGATGAACTGCTTCTTTTGTAAAAACGCTATGATGTACATTTCAAACTTCATAATCTTATATGCAATAAATAAGATGGAATGGGGGGCATCTGGGGACGATTCTTGACTTGAATCGCGTTATAAAGGATTTAGCAGAAAGTTTTGGTTTTTGGTGAAACGGTCTCCAGCATTCCAGTCAGGAACCGTTCCAGAGAGGGCACATTTTCAAGCAGTAGTTCTTATTTCCTGTACAGTTCATAATCTTCTTTTTGATCCAGATCATTTTGCAGTGGCTTTGCGGCTGCTGGTTGTAAGCCAGCTGAAAATCTCGTTCTTTCAGACCATGCAAGCACACTCTCCTGCCATAGTTGATATCCATAGGATATGATACCATGTACGGTAGTAATTAATAATACATGGAAAGGTGTGAGAGTCAGATAAGAGAAGATACCTCTGGAATGTAAGAAATAGCCCAGAAGCAGATAAGCAAATCCTAAATTTAATATTGCGTCAGCAATTATAAAAACCCCAAATTTTCTATAGGTGAATTTCATAATCCAGAGTAGTGATACTGGATTCAGTCCGTAAATATAAGACATGTTATGGAGAGGATAAGCCGTTTCCATAAAAGACCACCATTTTAATGTGTCGCCTATCTCAGCAATGAGTATGCTTGTGGTAGTAGCAAATAGAGCAACAGGCATATAACGCTTGATATCAACCCTTTTCATAAAGAAGAGGCTAAACCATGGCAAAATAAACATAGACCATAATATCACTTGGTTACTCATTGCAATTCCTCCTGCATGGTTAACTGCGGCTACAGCTAGTTTTTACTCGCTATGCTTATTTCATACATATGTCAATGGACTTGTCCGAAACCGCTGAAAACTGTTATTTTTAAGTTATTAGAGGAACCTACTTTCTATAATTATCCCACCAAGTAGTTATTTCATAAAGTAATGGTAACAGACTTTTTCCCCGATCAGTTAAAGTATATTCTACTCTTAAAGGCATTTCATTATATTGCTTTCTAGTAATTAATTCATCATTCTCAAGTTCACGCAATGAATTTGATAGCATTGTATTTGTTATTCCTGCTATCTCCCTTTTTAATTCATTAAACCGCACCACTTCTTTTTTTAATAATCGTCCTAATATACGAAGTTTCCACTTGCCCCCAATTACTTCTAAGGTGCATTTTACAGGACATTCTTGGGTATCATCTAATTGTCTGATTAAATTTAAATATTGGTCTAATTCTTGTTTGCTCGCCATATCTACTCCTCCTTAGGTACGAAAAATGCTACCTGATCATAAATTTCTACGTACTTGTCAGTATAAAATCAATTAAGTATACTAATTATACCAAGTACGTTTACTTGAGTAAATATATGTTTAAGAGGAGATAGTAACCATGGATTTATGAGAATGAAGTACCTGGTATAATGATCACTATAGAAAAAAATGGATACGAGTAGTAGTAAAATTTGAGGATATAGAAAGACGTTTCTAGGATGTTCAGAACTGTAAGCGATTTGAAATCGACTTGTTGCAATCTGGGACTATAGTAAAAAAAGAATAAAGGGGTTTTTAAGCTATGGATGAGGTTATTGCATTTCTATTGGAAAACAGAATCGTTTATCTTGCTACCGTTGATGGTGATATTCCCAGGGTGCGGCCGGTTGGCTTTGTTATGGAGTTTGAAGGCAAGCTCTATTTTAGTACCAGCAATCAGAAAAATGTATACAAACAGCTCACAGCAAATCCTAACTTTGAATTCTGCATCATTTCAAAAACAGGTGACTGGTTACGCTTACAAGGGAAAGCTGTATTTAATACCACTCGGGAAACCAGGCAGGCAGCCTTGGATGCTGTGCCTGCTTTTAGCAAGATGTACAGTATTGACGATGCTATTTTTGAACTCTTTTATATCGAAGATGGTGAAGCAACTTTTAACGATACGAAGGGATCTGCCAGGACCGTTACCTTATAATTTTATTTCTAGAAAGATGCGGTTTCCCCAAGAGCTGGTCGGAATTTTATTATGGCTGCTGAGTAAACCAGCCTCCGACTTCGTCAATGGTACGGTGATTCCCATAAATGGCGGGTTTTCTATCTATTCGGGTGTGTAATCTAGAGCGAAAACGAGCAGTGATACGTGTAGTAAAACAGGGAAAGTCCTGTAAAGCAGATGCTTTACAGGACTTTTTGTTCTTTATTGTTTATATTCCCTCAACTTCGGTTGACGATTATTTATTTGTATAGTTGGATAATAAAAATTGCTGTTGGCGAAAAGCTGAGTTATTGCAATAGAATGGAGATTTTGGATTCGCAGTAGTAGGGATCTTCAACGGCTGCCGTAGTATCATCCAAGATGCTTTCTATATAGGCGTGTCCAGTGAATGTGAGCCCGTGATTGTTTGCATAGTCCATAAGGCGCTCAAGGGCGGGATCTATCTCTGTCCAAGGCCCTTTGTAATAGCTCACGAGGTAGCGGCCGGCAGGCTTATAAACCCTATTCATGGTTTCCTTGCTGCTCTCATCCATACGATAAAAGCAATTGGTCAATTGGCTGAAATCCCCTTGCTGTATTTTGTCAGTATCCATCATGTAGCCAAGGGGATAGCCGCAATACTTTCGAGTATGGTAGCAGTCACGCATAAATTTCAGCATCGCTTTCATTGTTTGTTCCATAGACATTTCGGCAGTCGAATGGCTGACGATGATTGCTTCCTCTTTCGATTCAATGATTTCGATTTTAGAGCAATCCATTTCTAGGTTTGCTTCTATACTTTGGATTTTATTCTGTACCACGCGCTGCAGCCACATTAGTTCGGCAATTTCTTGCTCCAGTATTTGACTTTGATTATGCAGTACCGTTCTTGTCTTTTGCGGAGTGCAGTGTACCAAATGCTGTTTGATGTCTTCCAGCGGGACACGGAGCTTGCGCAGCAGTTGAATTGCGTCAAAGATAGCGCTTTGCCCAATCGTATAATAACGGTATCCGTTAGCTTTCACAATCGCCGGCTTGAATAAATCAATGCTGTCATAATACATCAAGGTGCGCTTGTTAATACCGTATAGGGCGGCAAATTGGCCGGTAGTAAATCTTTTTTGTAAAAAATCCTGCATGCGTAACATCCTCTCCTTGACTATACAGTTGCTGTATAGTTTATCATAACGCATAGCTCCAAATTGGTCAATTTTAGGAGCCGATAAAGCAGCTGGGCCGGATATATACTGGTGGAGCAGCAAGGATATGCTGCAATATCGTTAACAGATAGGGAGGTTGGAAGATGGTATTTTCAACAAAAATCAGAAAAAGCGTCTATGTAGGATTGGGTACCATGATGATTGGCTGGATCATAACAGGATGCGGCGGCACGGAGACGATGGTGAAGGAAAAAGCAGTGCCGGTTAAAGCCATACAGGTTATTCAGCAGGATGTAACGAGAGCCAATGAATATGCGGGTCAAGTACAGGGAAAAAATGAAGTGAAGATTCAGGCGCGTGTGTCAGGCAGTATTATCGAAAAAATGGTTTCTGGCGGTGATCTTGTTAAGCAAGGCCAGCCCTTGTTTCGCATTGACAGTACACAATATGAAAGTACATTACTATCCGCACAGGCTCAATTGGTGCAGGCCGAGGTTAACCTAGAGAATTCACGGATTGATACAGAACGGTATCAAAGCCTGTTAAACGCTGCGGCTATCCCGGAACAGCGGCTGACGACTCAGAAAGCGGCCGAACGCCAGAATGAAGCCTTAGTATCTTCTTACCGAGCATTAGTACGAAAGGCGCAGGATGATGTAAACAGTACCTTGGTTGTGTCGCCAATCGACGGACGTATCGATGTAAATGATGCCAGTGTGGGAACCTATGTGCAGGCCGGGAGTACCACGTTAGTCACAATGGGGGCTACGGATGAGGTTTTTGTGCAATTTAATATGAGCGAAAATGAATACCTCAGCCTGAGGCAGGTTTCACAAAACAATATTACCAATAGCGGCTGGGGCGAAAACGTGATGATTACACTAAGCAACGGTGCAGTGTACCCGCTGAGGGGAAAAGTCACTCAGACGGATCGAAGCTTGGCTAACAATAGTGGAACTCTGACGTTAAAGGCTTCTTTTGCCAATCCGGACGGGGTGTTAATTCCAGGTATGTTTGCTCGCGTTAAAATCGCTGGCATACCGATAAAAAATGCGGTACTGGTCCCCCAGCGGGCTGTACAGCAAGTCTTGGATAAATCCCTTGTCGTGGTTGTCAATGCAGACAAAAAAGCAGAGCCTCGGTCGGTGGTTCTAGGGGATAAGGTGGGCAGTTATTACCTGGTGAAAGAAGGTTTGACTGTGAATGACACCGTGGTTGTAGAAGGACTGACAAAGGTTCTGGAGGGAGTGACGCTTGATGTGACTGTCGTTACTCCCGAAGAGCTGGAGTTAACGATTCACTCGTAGGAGGTGTGAACAATCGTGGCAAGATTTTTTATAGAGCGGCCTATTTTTGCAATTGTTATTTCTATTATGATTGTGGTGGCAGGAACGATTGCCGGGCTGCATCTTCCTATTGCCCAGTACCCGCAAATCCAGCCGCCAACCGTATCGGTGTCAGCGGCCTATATTGGCGCGAATGCTGAGGTAGTCAATCAGACCGTCGCACAGGTTTTGGAAGAGCAGATTAATGGTGTGCAAGGTATGAACTATATGAGCTCAAATTCTGATGATTCAGGTGCCTATAGTCTGGAAGTCGCCTTTGATCTAGGAGTCGATGGTGATATCGCTGCCGTTAAGGTACAGAACAGCGTTGCCCAGGCCAATGCCACTTTGCCGGCAGAAGTAACTGCGTCTGGCATTACCACCAGAAAGGCATCTGCTGATATGGTTGCCATGCTGGGCTTCTCTTCACCCAAAGGGACTTATGACAGCATGTTTTTAACTAATTATTTTAATGTATACTTGAAGGACGTTATTAAGCGCGTCAATGGTGTCGGTGATGTCATGGTCCTGGGGACGGAACTTTCCCGGCGTATTTGGATTAATCCGGATCGCATGGCGGAGCTGGGGCTAACGGTTGCCGATGTGATTGAGGCCATCAAGGAGCAGAATGTACAGGCCCCGGCTGGTACTATTGGTGCCATGCCGGTACCGAGAAAACAGGAGTTTCAATATACTGCTAAAGTACGGGGACGTTTAGCAAGTATTGCTGATTTTGAAAATATTATCGTGAAGGCCCAGCCGAATGGCTCCTTTGTGTATCTAAAAGATATAGCGAGAATTGAGAATGCGGGGAAAGACTTGAATTATTCCTCGAAACAGGATGGAGCCAATGCGATTGCGATTGGCATTCAATTGACCAGCGATGCCAATGCAATGAATACGATCCAAGCTGTCAATCAGGCCGTAGCAGCGGCAGCAGCGGATTTTCCGCCGGATATGAAATATAAATCTGTGTTTGATAATACGAACTATATCTCAGAATCGATAACAGAGGTGGTTAAAACCTTCGTTGAAGCGATGATTCTAGTAATGTTTATTGTATTTATTTTTCTGCAAAGCTGGCGGGCTACTCTGATTCCGATGCTGGCCGTTCCCGTGTCGTTAATTGGTACATTGGGTGCTTTCATGATTATGGGCTTTTCGATCAACACGCTGACGTTGTTTGCTGCGGTGTTGGCGATCGGATTGGTTGTTGATGATGCCATCGTCGTTATTGAAGCGGCTGAGCATCATATTCGCTATACCAGACTGACGCCTGTAGAGGCCACGAAACGAGCCATGGCCGAAGTATCCGGGCCGGTGATTGCCATTGCGTTTGTATTGGCTGCCGTATTTGTTCCGGTTGCTTTCATCGGCGGTATGGTGGGTGTTCTCTATCGGCAGTTTGCCTTGACGATTGCGGTGTCGATGGCGTTATCCGCCTTTGTTGCTTTGTCATTAACCCCGGCACTGTGTGCCCTGTTATTAGAACCGCATAAAGAACAGGCAGCGAGTAGTGCTTTAGGACGATTCTTTGGCAAATTTAATCATTGGTTTGACCGAACGACCAGTGCTTACAGCGAAAGGGTGAAATTCTTACTCTCCAAAGCAAAATATTGTTGTATTTTTTTGCTGATTGTTCTTGTGGGAACCGTGTATTTATACAAAATGGTTCCGACGACGTTTGTGCCGGATGAAGATCAGGGAGTCTTTCTGATGGTGGTCAATCTGCCGGAAGGTGCCAGTATGAACAGGACACAGATCGTAACCGACCGGCTGACCAATGAAATCAGCGGATTATCTGGTGTCGATCAGGTTATTTCGGTTGTCGGTTTTGATATGCTGTCAAGTGGTGCGAAGGCCAACACTGCCACTCTATTTGTGGGACTTGAACCGTGGAGTAAGCGAACAGATCCTGCGACCCAGATTGATTCCATCATCGGTCAAGTTCAGAGCAAGGGCGATCTGTTTCCGGAAGCCTCTATTATGGCCTTTAATATGCCTTCCTTGCCAGGTCTTGGCATGGTCGGCGGCTTCACTATGGTACTGCAGGATATGTCCGGACATAGTAAGGAAGAGCTGGATGAGATTACGAAGAAATTTGTCCTTGCTGCGAACCAGCTCCCGGAAGTGACGGCGGTATATTCTACGTACAAAAGTGATTCACCAGGCTATGAATTCGAAGTAGACCGGCAAAAGGTGAAAAGTTTGGGAATTGCGCTCAGTGATGTATTCACGGCTTTGCAAGTCAATTTCGGCGGCACTCAGGTGAATGATTTCAACTTGTTTAATCGTACGTATAAAGTGGTGATGCAGGCAGATACTATGTTTCGCAATGAAGCTGACATGACGCGCTTTATTTATGTACGTTCTTCCAATGGCTCCATGATTCCATTAGATACCTTGCTAAAACCGAAGCTGACGACAGGGCCGTCCGTAATTTCGCGTTTCAATGCTGCGCGCAGCATTCAGATCAATGGCTCCGTAGGAGAAGGCTACAGCTCAGGGCAAGCTCTCGCTGCCATGGAGAAACTGGCGAAAGAGGTGCTGCCTTCCGGTTTTAATGTGGAATGGTCAGGGCAAAGCCGGGAGGAAAAGAAGGCGGGCAGCACAACCATGCAGATTTTGGCGCTGGCCTTAGTATTTGTCTTTTTATGCTTGGCGGCGCTGTATGAAAGCTGGAGCGTTCCCTACGCGGTCATGCTTTCTGTGCCAACGGGAATTTTCGGGGCATTATTGTCTCAATATGCTATGAATCTGCAGAACAGTGTATATATGCAAATTGGGGTGATTATGCTGATTGGTTTAGCCGCCAAAAATGCCATTTTGATCGTGGAATTTGCAAAAGTTCGGGTGGATAAGGGGATGGACCCGGTTACAGCTGCGATGGAAGCGGCAGCACTGAGACTTCGCCCGATTCTGATGACTTCTTTTGCCTTTATTATTGGCTGCCTGCCCTTGGCGATGGCCAGTGGTGCCGGTGCTGGCGCAAGGAAGGCAATGGGAACTGCGGTTGTTGGCGGCATGACGATCGCTACGGCTTTTGGCATTTTCCTCATTCCCGTATTATTTGTGGTTGTGGAATGGACTGTGGCTAAACTAAGCTGGAAGAAAAAGAAAACAGAAGTCCACTCTGCATAAACAACAGTATCCTTGATTCTTCTTGTTGTGGAGGTATTAAGGACACTGTGTTTGGGGATACTTAGGGTGCCCATCAGTATGCAGAGGTTAAGAATGGCATACTTTTTTTGGAGAATGCTAAGAAATCAAAAATATCTTGCGATTATTATCTGACTTGCGGTTGACGGTATGTACTTTCAACAGCTATATAACGATATAATCTCTTTGACGCAGGAGGATGAACATGAACGGATATGTTTTTTTAGGCATAGCCATTGCCTTAGAGGTTTTTTCTACATCGATGCTTAAATATTCAGAAGGCTTTACGAAGCTCTACCCTAGTCTTGCTTTTATCCTAGGAATGAGTGCTTCCTTTTATGCAGTTGCGCAAGCCATGACTGTGATTCCGCTCAACATCGCCTATGCGATTTGGGCTGGATTAGGAACGGTTCTGACAGCATTGGTGTCTATTTTGATATGGAAAGAGTCGATCAATGTCTATAGCGGCATAGGGATCGCGTTCATCGTCATTGGCGTAGTACTGCTTAACTTAAAGGGACCTGCTCATTAAAAAGTATATAAAATGAAAAGAGGTATATGAGTATGCAGTATGAAGTAGTGGAATTAGAAGAAAAGATGGTGGCAGGACTCAAAATCAGGACTAGCAATAGTGACCCTGCTATGAGCAGCAGCATTGGGGCGATTTGGCAAAAATTCTTTGGAGAGGGGATCTATCAATCCATACCCAGCAAGAAGAATGATAAAAGTATTGGCTTGTATATGAATTATGAAAGTGACGTTAAAGGAGCATATGATGTGATGGTTTGCTGTGAAATTCAGAATTCATCAAGTCTGCCGGAACTAGTGCAAGCAGAAACTGTACCTGCAGGAAAATATGCAAAATTCATTATTCAAGGCCAGGTGCAAAAAGCCGTGACAGAATTTTGGATGAAACTTTGGTCTATGGAATTGGATAGAAAATACAGCTGTGATTTTGAGGAATATCAAAGTGGTTTTGCTATGGATCATGCTGAAATACATATCTATATTTCTTTGAATTAAATGAGAGGGTTATAATGAAAGGGGACACGGAGACAGGTTGTTTGCCCGAGAGATGGAAGAGGCAATAATCTTGAAAAAGTAAAGGAACGATAGTATGTATTTTGAAGGCAGAAAGGCTAATTATGACAAATCACCGATGATCACAATTGATGGGTTCAAAGACAATGCAGTGCGAGGGTATGATAAGATTTTACAAACCTTACATAAAACAATTAGAAAGTCTAACAAACAGAAGATCGTCATTGTTATTGATTATTATCATGGAGTGATAGCACCCTATGGAAAATCTAAAGGTAAGAAAATTGCCACGATAAAAGCATATGTGAGAATATAGTGGCAGATCGATTAGACGGCTGCCATATAAGAGCAATGTGCTGATAACAAAACCTTTGTGTGAAAGTATACACTGGGTTTTATTTTTTTACCCGCCTGCTTGTTTGACGTTTACAGAATTTTGCAGAAATAATGTGTCCCATATTTAAAAAAATTTTAATCAAATATGGCGCAAAAAACGCTTTCAGGGAAGGTGTTTGGCAGCTTGGAGATACGCCCTGATTGCAGCATGACATTATGCTGGGGAAAGGTGACAAATATCATGTGGATAAGGATAAAAGAGGTGACGATCTACAGCTGTTTTCTTTTGGCCTTTTTGCTAAAATCGAAATAATCAGTAATTTACAAATCGTTTAACTATTTAAATTGTTCACTGAGACAGGGGAGGAATCATGTGTTTTATGTAATGTTGGTAAGTCATGGAGAGTTGGCTTCAGGGCTGCACAGCGCTATGAAAATGATTGCAGGTGACAGGGAAACGGTCTTGTCAATAGGCCTGAAGGATGGGCTGGGGGCGGATGCGTATGCCACTGCTGTTGAAAAGCTAGTTGCACCCATTACTGCAGAAGATCGCATTGTGCTGTTGGCTGATCTTATAGGAGGATCGCCGCTTACAACAGCGATGAAGGTTCTGGCGGACAAAGGCCTGCTGGCGCAGACACAAGCCTTTGGCGGGGTGAATCTTCCAATGGCGCTGACTGCGGTATTGACGGGGGAATTCTGCGATCCATCCACGCTGCCGGACCTGCTGCTGGCGGAATCGAGGAATGCCCTGCAGCTATTCGCATTGGAACCCGAAGAAGATCAGGAAATTTGAGGAGGAAGCTGATATGTCAATTACATTTATGCGTGTGGATGATCGCATGATCCATGGGCAGACTTGCACCCGATGGGCATTGGAATATCCTTGTGACGGACTTGTCGCTGTCAATGATGCTGCTGCGACTAATTCGGTATTGAAGGCAGCCTATACCAATGCCTCGGGGAAAAAGACGTTTGTTTGGACGCTGGAGGACTGGCAGAAAAAGTGCCAAAAGGTCATTGAGAGTGATACACGTTATTTTTTGATTACCAAGAATCCGGTAGATATGAAAAAAATTCTGGTAGATCAAAAATTCGATCCGGGAATTAAGACCGTCGTCATCGGGCCCTGCAACGACCGTCCGGGAGCGGTGCAGCTTGGCAATAATCAGTCGATTACGCAGGAGGAGGCAGAAGCTTTAGAAGCCATTATGCAGGCGGGATATGAAATTGAATTTGCGTTAATTAAGGAAAAAGCCATTGGCAATTGGCGAAAGTTCCGCGGTCAATTCGGCTTTAAATAAAAAGAAAAGAGAGTGATCATGTATGGAAATTAATGCATTACAAGCGGCTTTACTGGGTCTTTTTGCATGCTTGTCAAGCATGCCGGGCTTAGGCGGTACGACCTTTGGCAATTACACACTCGGACGTCCGCTGGTAGCCGGTCTCGTGGTTGGTCTTATTTTAGGCGATGTGAAATCTGGTATTATTATTGGTGCGGCTATTCAGGTCATTTATATTGCTCTGGTTACACCAGGCGGAACGGTGTCGGCTGATGTGCGTGCGGTCAGTTATATCGGGATTCCTCTGGCTATTTGTGCGGTTAAGGGGATAGGCCTTGATCCTGCAACCACGCAAGCCCAGGCTATGGCAGCAGCGCTTGGTGCAGCGGTTGGTACTCTGGGAACGGTATTATTCTACGGGACGGCAACCATGAATCTTGCTTGGCAGCATATTGGCTGGAAGGCTGTAGAAAAGGGCGATTTTGGTAAATTATATCTTGTTGATATGGGACTGCCTTGGATATCCCACCTTCTCTTTTCGTTTCTTCCCACCTTTATCATTACTATGTCAGGGGCAGGTATGGTTGATGTCATGAAAGCCTACCTGCCGATGGACGGAATTGCTATGAAGACACTGTTTACCGTAGGCAGTCTTCTCCCGGCAGTCGGTGTTGCTATTCTTTTAAAACAGGTTGCCAAGAAAGCTGTCGATTTTATTACGTTCTTATTTGGTTTTACCTTGGCCGCTTGCCTGGGATTGAACCTTATCGCATCGGCAATTATTGGGTCGTTTTTTGCTATTATCAATTATAAAGTCATTATGGCTCAGAACATACGTGTGACGGCAGGGGCCAATGCTGGCGATGATGAGGAGGATATCTAATTATGAAGAAACTATCGGAAAAAACGCTGAATAAATCGTTTTTATCTTGGTTCTATGGGAACTTGACATGTTTTTCCCAGGAGCATATGCAGACCTTTGGCTATTTGTGCGCCATGCTCCCCGTTGTCGAAGAACTGTATGAGACTCAGGAACAGAAAAAAGAAGCTATGCAGACGTATACGGCTTTTTTCAATACAGAACCGCAAATCGGGGCTTTGGTTGTCGGCATGACTGCCGGACTGGAAGAAGCCAAGGCCAATGGACAGCCGATTGACGGCGAGGCCATCAACGGGATTCGGGCCGGCCTCATGGGCCCGCTGGCCGGTATCGGCGATTCAATGATTGTTGGCACGCTCATTCCTATTCTCCTCGGGATTGGCTTGGGATTGTCAGGGGGAGGAAGTCCGCTGGGTGCCATTTTCTATATCGTGGTTTGGAATCTTTTGATGTGGTTCGGGATGCGTTTTGCATATTTTAAAGGCTATGATCTTGGCGGGAAAGCGGTTGAAGTGCTGGTCGGCGAACAGGCGCAGGCGATTCGCGACTCCATTATCATGATTGGTACCATTGTTATCGGTGCAGTAGCGGCTTCTTGGATCAATATCAATACTTCGCTTGTGTTACCGGGCGGCGCGGATCTGCAAAAGACCCTGAATGGAATCTATCCTAAAATGCTTTCGGCATTGACTGTTGTGTTCTGCTGGTGGCTTATGACCAAGAAAAATATATCGCCTACCATGGTTATGCTGTTGCTTGTTATCATTGCGTTCGTCGGCGTACTCATCGGATTCTTTAATCCGGGTTTGACGTATTAACCCTACGCAAATTTTATACGGAGGAACCGGCCATGAAAGCGATGGATAAGAGCGGGCTTATTACAGAGGCAGCCATGCAGACCAAAATGGTACGGAATTTGGAAAGATGGTTTTCTCTCTTATTGACCTTGTCGGGAATTGGTATCGTTTTCCTATGGTGGAGCTCTAATCACGAGAATTTCCAGCGTTTGATGCAGGTTAGTGGAGGTTTTTTAGCCGTGGCAAGCTTTGTTGCTGCGCTTATTGTGAAAAAGGGAATCAGCAATGGCAAGGAAAACATAGAAAAAATATTGCGCTTGGCGAAAAAGGATTATCCTTGACTGCAAGGGAGGGGCTATGGCAATCGCGTCATGTCCGTCCCTTTTTGTGCTTTTAATAATGCCGTAGTGCCGGAAATGTAGTATAATTTGGATAAACTTTTGTTTGTATATGGAGGGCATATGAAAAGAAAGCAGCGCCTTCTTTGTTGGGTGGCAGTGCTGTGGTGCGGCATTTTTTTTGTCTGGAAAATGCACCAGATAATCGAAACCGATTATTCAATCCGCCAGAATGAGCATCGGCGTAAATTTGGCGCTGTATATATGACGCTCAACAATCCGTTTTATGAGGTTGTGGATGAGGAAATCCGCGCTGCCGTAGAAGGTCACGGGGATATTTTGCTGACAAGGGATTCGGCGTTGAGTATGGACCGGCAGATGGATGAAATTAAGGAACTGCTTGACAGTGGCATTAAGGTCTTATTTTTGAATGCCGTGGATTGGCAGAAGATCGGACCGGCTCTTGAGCTGGCAAAGCAGGCCCATGTTCCTGTGGTGGCCATTGATACAAACGTTGAGGATGATAGTCTGGTGGCTTGTACCATTGTTTCTGATAATTATATGGCCGGCGTAGAATGTGCAAAACACCTGGTGGCACACGCCCCGGGCGGAAATATCGTATTGCTTAAACATTCTCAGGCTAAATCCGCGGTCGACCGTATCCAGGGTTTTCAGGATACCATCGCGCAGTATCCTTCCTTTCATATTATTGATGCTGCGGAATGCAAAGGGCAATTAGAGCTTGCCATGCCGGCCATGGAAGCCTTGCTGCAGCGGCATAAAAAAATAGATATTGTCATGGCCCTTAACGATCCGGCGGCGCTGGGCGCCATAGCCGCCTTGAAAAATGCCGGGACATTGGAGCAGGTCATGGTTTATGGGGTTGATGGCGCACCGGAAACAAAGGATATGATCATACATGGTCATATGACGGCAACGGCAGCGCAATCTCCGCGCCTCAGCGGTCGCTTGGCGGCAGGCAAGGCGTATGAAATTCTGGCAGGGACAAACCAGGAGAAGCTGATAAAGCTGCCAACGCGTCTTTTGACGCAGGAGAATATGGCAGGTGAAAATATGGAGGGATGGGACAAATGACAGATAGTGGCCGTGAACAAGCTGCCTCAGGTTTGCATAATTTATTGTACGGTTTCAACGGTCTGGTCATTTTCCTGTTTGCCGGTTTTATGTATGTAACGCAAAAAAAAATTGCCCAGTCCATGACGGCCCGTTCCTTTTTGGAGCCTCTTTCTACTGTACCTTGGCCGGCACAGCGGATATTTTTTCTGGCGATTTTGTCTTTCTTGCTTTTGTTGGGACTGAGCTATGTCTACCGGGAAGGCAGGATACAAAATTTTGCGTTGAAGTATAGTTTAATCGCATTTGAAATTTGTTGCTGTGTACTGGTTATGCGCAGCATCAACATGGCTTATGATGGTGTTGTGCTGCTGGTTGTGGCCGATTTGGTGCATGGCTATGAGGGGAAAAAGCGGCGGCTGTTTTTAGTTGCCGCCATGCTGGCGCTTTATCTAATAGCCAACTATAATCTGGCGGCGCTGCAGATGAAAATCGTTCCTATCGAGGCGTATCTTACCTATTATACGCCGGCGGTACAAGGGGGATTGAAAGCCGTCTCTAATGTGTTTACTTCCCTTAATTTGGTGATTTTTGTGCTGTATATGACGATGCTTGTGCAAAGCCAGCAGCAAGAAAAGGAGCACATAAAATCGTTGAATGCACAACTCAATGCCGCCAACGAACAGCTTAGGGAGTATGCGCTGGAAGCGGAATGCATGGCAGAGACCCGGGAGCGTAATCGTCTGGCCCGGGAAATTCACGATACACTTGGCCATGCCCTTACGGGGATAGCAGCCGGCATTGATGCTTGTCTGGCCACCATTGATGCAGCACCGGATTTTACCAAAGGGCAGCTGCAAAAAATCAGAGAAACAGCAAGACACGGCATTACCGATATCCGGCGTTCCGTGAACAAGCTGCGGCCTGATGCCTTGGAAAAGCTGTTGCTCCATGAGGCACTTAAGCAGATGGCCGCTGAATTTTCTGCTTCCACCGGCATGCATATAGTGTGGAGCAAGGAAAACTGGCCTGCGGTTTTGCGCAAGGATGAAGAGGAAGTCGTGTATCGTATTGTACAGGAAGGGCTTACCAATGCCAACCGTCATGGGCAAGCGACAAAAGTCGAAATCTGTATAGGCCAAACCGCGGAAGGGCTGGAAATTGTTTTGCAGGACAATGGTATCGGCTGTAGGAATATTACGCAGGGATTTGGGCTGCGTCATATGCAAGAGCGGGTTTCATTGCTTAAGGGCAGTTTACATTGTGAAAGCAAGAACGGTTTTACTATCCAAGCGATACTTCCCATAGGAGGACGATATAGTGATAAGAGTGATGATTGCCGATGATCAGGAACTCATCCGTGAAAGTTTGAAGATTGTTTTGAATATGAACGTGGATATGAAAGTAATCGCTGTGGCGGAAAACGGAAATGAGGTCATACGTCTTTTAAAAAGCCAGCAGATTGATGTGATACTTATGGATGTCCGCATGCCGGAGCTGGATGGCGTACAATGCACCAAGCTCATCAAAGATAAGTATCCGAATATTAAAATTATCATTTTGACAACCTTTGACGATGATGAATATGTGTACAATGCTCTCAGATATGGTGCCAGCGGATATTTGCTCAAAGGGGTGTCAGTGCCCGAACTATCTGCTGCCATACGCAGTGTTGTGGGCGGCGGCGCTATGATCAACGCCAATATTATAACCAAAGTGGTCAAGTTGTTTTCGAAAATGGCACAGCATAATTTTGCAATTCAAGTGGAGGCCGGAGCGGCGGAAGAACTGACCCGCACCGAGCGCAAAGTCGTGATGCAGGTTGGCCGGGGCCTTTCTAATAAAGAAATTGCCGAACGTTTGCGCCTTTCCGAAGGAACTGTGCGCAATAACCTGAGTGCTGTGCTCAGCAAATTGAATTTGCGGGACCGGACGCAGCTTGCTATTTGGGCAGTACAGACAGGGATGATGCAGGCGGGCGAAGAAGAAGCGTAAAGGCGGGAGAATATGCGTTGGCTTTGCGAAAATAAATGGAGAGGCATGGGAGCGTTGTTTATTTTACTGCTTATAGCAGGAAGTTGCTTCGTGTATGCATTGCACTATCATGCAACGCATGTTCTGCGCGTAGGGATTTTTGCGGGCAGCAATTGGAATGTTCCGGCGGGAGACTCTTATGCAGTGATTGATGCAGCGATACAAAGTTTTGAGGCGGAACATCCAGGCGTCTCGGTGCGCTATGTGAGTGGCATAAAAAAGGAAGACTATGCCGAATGGCTGGCAAAGCAAATTTTGCAGGGCGAGGAACCGGATGTTTTTTTTGTTTTGCCCGATGATTTCAACTTGTATGCTTCTATGGGTGTGTTGCAGAATCTTGCTTTATTGGAGACAGAAGATCCGTCATTTGACAGCTGGGCCTATTATCCGCCGGCGATAGCCTATGGACAATACCAAGGGGAATCTTATGCATTACCGTTTGAAAGTGTTCCAACCTTGATGTTTGTCAATAAGACACTGCTGCGTCAAGAAGGAATTACCGTGCCGGATAATAATTGGACCTGGCAGGATTTCATCAATATTTGCCGCAAGGTAACAAAAGATAAGAATGGAGACGGAATATTAGACCAGTTTGGCTGCTATGATTATACCTGGCAGCAGGCGGCCGTTACCAATGGGCTGCAGATCTTTCGCAGTGATGGGAATGTATCGTATTTTGCCAATGCCAAGATGGAGGAAGTCGTTCGCTTCCTGATGGATTTGCGGGCAGTCAATCATGGCTACAACGTAACAGCCCGGGATTTTGATATGGGAAAGGTCGCGTTCCGTCCGTTTACCTTCGCGGAATACCGCACATATAATCCGTATCCTTGGCGCATTAAAAAATATGCTACCTTTGAATGGGACTGCATCAAAATGCCAGCCGGACCTTCCGGTAAGAATCTCTCGCAACTGGACACGCTGCTGATTGGTATGAGCGCACGGACAGATAACAAAGAACTTGCCTGGGCTTTTTTGAAAAAACTTTGCGTAGATCCGAAAATCCAGAAATTGATTTTGAGTAAGTCTCAGGGATTGCCTGTACTGAAGGCTGTTGTGGAATCCAGTGATACGCGTCAAATTTTGCTCAAAGATGCGCCGGGCGATGCCAAAATGGACATTTCGATTATTAGCGATGCCATGAATGAGGCTGTTATTGCGCCGAAATTCCGGAAATATACGTCTACCATGCTGATGGCCGACAATGAACTAAGAAAAATTATTGAAAATACCGTTCCTTTAAATAATTCCCTGATAAAATTGCAAAAAGAAATCAATGCATACCTGCAGTATTAAGGACAGGAAATTTGCAAAAAGAAGGATTACTATGTTTAATCCGGGATTTGATATAACTTTGAATTCTGCATAATTTCAAAAACAGGTGAGATGGTGAAGCAACTTTTAACGATACAAAGGGATCTTCCAGAACTGTTACATTGTAATTCTTTCTTGCTGTATCCGTTTCGAGGGAAAAACCTGCATTACGTTATGTGATGCAGGTTTTTCCGTACGTATTATTATCTGGGCTGTATCTTTTAGCCCCTAGCTGAAAGCTAGGGGCTTTATCGCATCTCGTTCAGAACAATTAAACAGAGTTGTATATAAATAGGTATTATACTACTTAGAAGTACCTACTTGTTATTTATTCCATTACTGCCTATTATTAAACCATAAAAAAGACATTATTTTCACTAAGAGGATTTGTCTGGAAAAAAATTTATCTGTGGAGGCATAGAAATGGATTCTTCATCATCAGCGCAAAGTAGAATTATATTGGTACTTTTTCTTGTTGGCTTTCTAATGGGATTAGGCGTTGACTTATACGTCCCATCGTTACCAGCCATAACTGCGTATTTTCAAACGCAGCCAAGTATGGTTCAATTGACGATTGGCCTTTACTTGTTAGGCTATGGGATAAGTCAAATTATGTTCGGGGTATTGTCAGATTCCCTGGGTAGAAGGAAGATTTTAGTGTGGAGCGGATTGGCATATTCGGTGGTAAGCTTTATGACCGCATTTGCTCCAAACATCTATGTACTTAATGCATTACGCTTTTTCCAGGGAATATGCATTGGGGGAATGGCTGTCGTCGCTCGAGCGATAACAGCAGACTGCTTTACAGGAAAAGAGTTGGCGGAGGCAACTAGCACCTTCGGTCTTAGTTGGTCATTAGGACCCATTCTTGGCCCTTTTATCGGCGGATATTTAGAACATTTTTTTGGCTGGCAATCCAGCTTTTATCTTTTTGGCATATATGGATTGATCGTTTTTATAATTGTCTATATGAAAATACCGGAAACGAATTTACACTTAGTTCCCTTACATTTTCACCAAGTTTGTAAGAATATACATGATATCATTACTCATCCTCTCTACCTATGTTCTACCGTGATAGGAGGTCTCGGCTATGGAATTATCATCATCTTTAATATAGCTGGGCCATTCTTAATACAGACAGTCTTAGGTTATTCTGTTGTAGAGTATGGATATATGGCATTGTTTTTGGGCGTAATCTATTTTCTCGGTTCCACATCGAATCGAATTTCGGTTAGTTATTTCAACATCATGTCAATTTTACGTTGGGCTCTGGTCGGGGTACTGCTGATCAGTATAGGAATGATTTTTATCAGTATTTCTATTGGTACCACATTACTCAACCTTTTAGGTCCTGTTGTTTTGATCCTTTTCCTCAGCGGCTTCATCGTTCCTTGTACCCTTGCGAAGAGTATGTCTATCTTTCCTAATGCAGCAGGAACTGCTAGTTCAATCTTCGGTACGTTAACGGGTATTATTGTTTCACTCGTTTCAATGTTGTCTAGTACCTTAAAAACAAGTACGCAAATCCCACTGTCCGTAAGTTACCTCACCTTATCCATGGTGTGTTTACTATTACTCTACTCTTGTCAAAAAATTGAAAGAAATCGTAAACAATCCTCTATGGAACATTGACAATCTCGATTCTCTGTCGAGAAAACACTCTGGTTGTTAATTAAAAACCTGCAACATCAGTAGATGTGTTGCAGGTTTTTTTTTTGTATCTATTAAAATATGGAAGCGAGGACTGCTATTTAGAAGGTATTGCTTTTAAGATGGGACAAGGAACATGTCCTTGTCCCATTTGTTATGCTCTTCTTATTTATTACGCCATAGCTGAGCAGCAAAAGCAGACAAAGAAGCTTTTGTATCTTCAGTCAGTGCCGTCAAAGGTGCCTTGCAGTTTTCCTGCATACCTGTGCCTAATTCTGCCATAGCCCATTTCATCACAGGATTAAATGGTGTATAGACTTCGTAAAAACGCATTCTTTCATCAATCAATCGTTGTGCTTTTGTAATTCGGCTCAACTCTTCCTCGCGAAGCGATTTGATAGCCTCAGCACATAGAGACGGATATACATTAGATAATGCACCGATACAACCGTCGCCTCCGGAAAGAACTGTTGGAATGCAATTATTATCATATCCAGTATAAACAATAAAATTAGGATATTTAGATTTTACGAGTTGAATATACTTTTGCGTATGTCGAAGCACTGCATGCGTATCTTTAATGCCCTCCAGATGATCATGCTTGGCTAATAAGCGCAAGAAGGTTTCTACCGTTACATCATAACCAGTACGGTCTTCATAATTATAGATATAAAATGGTCCTTTTACATCTGTTAAGAGATGATCATAATAGTTAAATACATCTTCCTGGCTGCAGGCACTATAATAGGGTCCTACTACTAGTACTGATGCTGCACCTGCTTTTAAGGCCAAATTTGATAAATCCACAGTTTCCTTGTAGACCATCCGTCCCGTTCCTGCCATCACAATGGCTCGCTTGCCAATATAAGATATCGCATCCAAGATAAATTCCTTAATTTCTTCATACGTAAAAGCATAGAATTCTCCCGAACTGCCTCCAACTAAAATCCCATCAATGCCTGCATCGATCAAGTTGTCGTAAAGCTTATGCATTGTTTCATAATCTACCGTGCCATCGTCATTGATCGATGTCAAAATCGGACTAATATATTTACAATTCATTTTAAATCCTCCTATATCCTACCATTTAGTATTTACTTTGTTGGTTACCAAAATCAAATATCGATTTGAATAACTATTTAATGATTGCATCTAATACTAAAATAAATATCAGACCTGCAACAGAGGTAATCGTTGACAGCATTGTCCAGGTAGCAAACGTTTCTTTCAAGGTTAAGCCGAAGTATTCTTTAACCATCCAAAATCCAGCGTCATTGACATGAGATGCAATCGCACTGCCGCAGCCTGTTGCAAGAGTGACCAATGCCAAATTTGCATCATATTGGGCTAACATCGGAATAACTAAACCAGCCGTAGAAATCGCTGCGACAGTTGCTGATCCTAATGAAACACGCAATATCGCAGCAACAATCCATGCTAAAAGAATGGGAGACATGGATGTTCCGGCAAAGATAACTGCTATATACTTGCCGACGCCGCCATTAATCAGCACCTGTTTAAACGCTCCGCCGCCGCCAATAATCAATAACATCATACCAATAGAAGCTGCTGCTGATGAACAGGATTTGGTAATATCTTTAATGGGTATATTTCTGTTAATTCCCATCGTATACACTGCAATCACTAAAGAAATTAGCATGGCTACGGAAGGGTCGCCAATGAATGCAATCAACTTAAACACAAAACTTGTGCCAGCACTGCCGACTACCATCTTTACACCGGTAGCGATCAGCATTAGAATCACTGGAAACATGGCTGTTAACAAACTGATATTAAAACCTGGCGTGTCAGCGAGGTTAAATACTTTCTGTTCGCCCAGCGAATCGATACTTCCTCTTTTTTCAAATGCCGCAGGAACTATTTTTTTCGCGAAGCGAGTATAAATTGGACCGGCGATCAGAACAGTGGGAATCGCAACAATAATACCATATAACAAAACTGTTCCAATATCAGCTCCATACTCCCCGGCAATTACAGTAGGACCTGGATGGGGCGGCAGAAAGCTATGTGTGGCTAATAATGCTGCCAGCATTGGAATCCCCAGCGATAATAGTGATACCTTCATTTCTCTTGCAATTGAGAAAACAATTGGAATTAATAATACTAATCCAACTTCAAAGAACATTGCGATTCCAACAATGAATGAGGCAACAACAACGGCCCATTCGATCCTAGTCTCGCCAAATTTATGAATTAAGGTCATCGCGATTCGTTGTGCGCCACCGGCATCAGCCACTAGTCGGCCCAACATGGCACCCAATCCAAATATGAGTGCAATATGCCCTAATGTTCCGCCAATACCAGATTCTATTGAGGAAACAACCTTATCCATAGGAATACCCAGTGTTAACGCTACACCAAATGATACGATCAAGAGTGCAATAAAAGTATTGAGTTTAAATTTAGAAATCAAAATAATTAATAAAATAACGCCGATTGCTACAATTAATAATGGCATACATTTACCTCCTAAATTTTACTGGAACCATTATTTATTGGAATCAGAAAATATCGCATTTTCTGATTCCAAGTAATAATAACTAGGCTTCTATGACGTCTGAGTATTGATCAGAAACCGGGTGTTTTTTTATCTGCTAACGCTTTTTTTCCCGCTTCAATAACCTCGATGATTTTATCCGTATCATATACACAGCCATTCCAGATTCCACCGCTAATGGACTGTAGTTCTGCCCACAATCTAGTATCATCAGGCAAGTCCTTATCTGGCTGCAATCCCGGATATATCTCCCGGTCTTTCAATACTTCAGCGGCCTCATCATAGGGGAGCTGCTTTTCTTCTGTTCCGATGAAATTCAGTGAGCCTTCAAACCGATTTCCATCAACAATAATTTCTATCAAATCTCCATCCCGCAGCTTACCCAATGGACCGCCAACCAATGCTTCGGGGCCTACATGTCCAAAGCAGGCTCCTGTAGAAACACCAGAAAATCTGGCATCTGTAATCAGAGAAACATGTTTGCCAAAAGGCAGTTTTTTCAATGCTGAAGTCAACTGGTACGTTTCCTCCATACCCGTTCCTTTCGGACCGCCGCCCATAACAATCATAATATCGCCAGCTTGTATTTTTTTATCTTTTATGGCTTTAATAGCGGCCTTTTCGGATGTAAATACCTTTGCCTTACCCGTGTGTCTGAATACTCCATCTTCATCAATTACCGTTGGATCAATGGCTGCAGATTTAACAACAGACCCTTCCGGCGCAATGTTTCCGACTGGAAATGTTACGGTAGAACGTAATCCCTTCTCTTTGGCTTTGGCAGGGGTCATAATTACATCGTCAGGATTTACCCCATCTAATGCTTCTAAGCGCTCTCTGCATTTTTTACGTCTTTCTGATTTTTCCCACCAATCCAAGTTAGCTCCTAATGTCTCACCGGTAACTGTCATAACATCTTCATGCAGCAAACCAAGTTTTCTTAAATGAAGCATAACCTCCGGAACTCCACCGGCTAAAAAGACGCTTACCGTTGGATAATTAACGGGGCCAACCGGCATCACACTGACTAAACGAGGAACCTTTTTATTAATTGCGGCCCAATCATTTACGGTAGGCACTTTACAATTTGCTGCAAAAGCAATCGCCGGCAGATGAAGAAGTAAATTGGTTGAGCCGCCAAATGCCGCATGTAGAACCATTGCATTTTCGATCGCCTTATCAGTAATAATATCGCTTATTGTAATGCCTTTTTCCTTTAATTTTAGTAAAGCTCTGGCAGACTGCCTTGCAACTTCTTCCCAAATAGGCTGCCCGGAAGGGGCCAGGGCAGAATGTGTAATTGCAAGTCCCAATGATTCCGCTATCATTTGAGAGGTACCTGCCGTGCCAAAAAATTGGCACCCGCCACCAGCTGAAGCACAAGCTCTGCAGCCAACTTCTGCCGCTTCTTCAAAAGAAATCTCATCACTAGCAAAGCGAACCCCGATTGTCTGAACGGTTCCAGCATCTTCACCTTTTATGGGTTGTAGGGTTGCACCTCCTGGAACAAGTACAGCAGGCAAATCGTGCATGGATGCTAACGCCATCATCATCGCCGGCAATCCCTTATCACAAGTGGCAATACCCATTACCGCTTTTCTTGTGGGAAGAGACCGGGCCAGCCGTCTAAACACGATGGCAGCATCATTACGATAAGGCAATGAGTCAAACATTCCAGTCGTTCCTTGGCTTCTCCCGTCACATGGATCTGTAACATAGGCCGCATAGGGTACAGATCCAAGGTGTGCCAACTCTTCTGCAGCTGCACGCATCTGCAAACCTAATTCGAAGTGTCCTGTATGAAGACCTACAGCTATAGTGCTGCCGTCTTCACCACGTATACCCCCTTGCGTACTTAAAATGAGTACATCATCATCATTCAGTTTTTCTGGATTCCAGCCCATACCAGCGTTTAAAGTCATTCCAAAAATATGTCCACTTGGGGATTCCCTCAAAAACGTTTCACTAAATGGCAGCTTTCCCTTTGGCCCTTCAGCATGAGTGTAGATGTTATATAAAGATACATCTTTTTCATCATAAATTGATTCCATTGACAAATCAGTTCCCTCCTTATAATTCATTGAATGCAAAGACCACAACCTACATAATGAGAGTATTTTCTGTCAACCACTCCCTTTATACAATTTAAATTGAAACAGTAATCATGATCACATCTTTGTTCTTATATACAAACTTAATTTGTTTATAAGAACTATTAGCTAGATAATATCATATTTATGTAATTATTCGCAATAGTATTTTAAATTTTAATTTTTTGCAATTATGCCTGGCAAATGAATTATAATTCATATTTAAGTGGACATTTTTTTTAGAAATCAATAAAATGGTAGTATACAAAAACTATCTATAATAAGGAGTATTTATGCCTCATAAACCTACAGAGCGAGTATTAAATATATTAAATCTTTTATCTGTCAATGCAGATGGATTAACTCTTACGGAAATATCTAAAGCGATCTTGGTTCCAAAGAGCACGCTTTACCCCATTTTACAAAGCATGACCGATATGAATTACATCCAACTCAGTAAATCTTCTTTTCGTTATAAACTGGGTATTTCCACCTTTTGTATTGGTTCTTCTTATTCTCAAGATGAATATATGCTTGATTTTACAAAGTCGATAATGAAAAATGTCGTTGCCGAGATTAAGGAAATCTGTCAAATGGGAGTTTTAGAAGGAAACAATGTTTTATACGTATTAAAAGAGGAACCGGAAGTAGGCTTGGATATCCGCATTATCTCTCGTGTAGGAAAAAGGCTTCCCGCATATTGCACCGCATTAGGAAAAGCCTTATTGAGCAACTATGATATTGAAGAGCTGAAAAAATTATATCCAAAGGGCTTAATTCCTTACACCGAGAATACAATTACGGATTTTGATGTTTTAAATAGTCAGCTGTTAACCATTAGACAAGAGCATATTGCTAAAGAATACGAAGAAGTTACCAATGGGCTATGCTGCTATGCTGTACCGTTAGAGTCTAAGGGTACTATAATTGCCGCCCTGAGCGTTAGCGTTCCTAATTTTCGGGCGACTCCAGAAAAATTAAATTTAATAACCGAATTGCTGCTAAATGCCCGCAGACAGTTCGGTAATGTTAATTTTAAGTAAATCAAATGTATAAAGCGTATTGTTTAATTTGAACAATATGCTTGTTTTCTTTTATCGGGAAGCTGCTATAATGAATTACTCTATACAAAAAACATGAGAACGATAACCTAACTGACAGATGTATAAAACCGCTGTCCTATTGTAAGAACAGCGGTTTAAAGAATTCAGCAGCCCAACTCTGTGGAGTATAGGCTGCATTTTTATTGTTGTTATTTCTTTTTCTTGTTTTTCTTAGCATCATAATCGTTGTTGTTCTATTTATTTCCAGACTTATTTGGCCTGAACAATCTGGTTCCGTCCGTTTTTTTTCGCTTGCAACAAAGCTTCGTCTGCCTGCTTAATTAAGTTGTCCATTTCGGTAAGTGCTGCTGGAACCATAGTGGCTGTGCCAATACTAACAGTATAGTTAGGAATCGTTGGATCATTGTCAAAAGGCAGGGCTAGCTGTGCTTGGAGTTTTTGCCCGAGGATGAGTGCATCTTCAGCCGTAGTGTTAGGCGCAAAGATAATAAACTCTTCGCCGCCGTATCTGCCAAATACATTTTCCCTGCCAATGATGCTTTGTGTCTCACGGCTAAAATGCACCAAGACCTTATCGCCGACGATATGACCATAGGTGTCATTAATAACCTTGAAATAATCGAAGTCAATCATAAATATTGTGGCTGGTTTCTGCTGACGGATCATTAGGGAGAATAGTTTCTCTGACAGCTGCAGAAAATACATGCGGTTATAAATACCTGTCAGATAGTCTTTATTAGCCGCCTCTTTCAGCTTGATGTCAATAACCTCACGAGTCATTAGCAAATATGCCATGGTACTTATTAGCATATGTATATATATACTTATAAACGAAATCGTCTGTAATAATGAAGCCGTGAATAATGTATAATTGCCACCGATTAGAAAGCCATCCAATGCACGAATGATCTGATATATAGCTAAAATTACAAAAAAGAATGCTAATATTTTTCGTAATTTCGTAGCATCATTTTGAAAAAAAAGTCCGATAGCTGCTGCTAAGGAATAGAGCCCTAAGACCATAGCACTGAAAAAGACTCTAATCCCCATATTTACTCCTGCCAAATAAAGCAGTGTAAATACTAAGGTGATTGCGGCTACTACCTGTATCCACCGTTTGGTTACGTTTTTAAGGGGTGCTCTATCAACATGAACGATGCAGTACACTTCTAAGGCCACGCCAATAAAGACAGCACTATTGCCCATGATAATGGAGAAATCAACCGGTACGATACCCCTAAAAACACCTAAAGCAGCACCAATGGTTTGCAGTAGTTTCCCATATATATAATGTTGGATTAAACCTTCATAGCTGGTAGTCTTTGCGAAAATAACCAGCAGCAAAAACATAACAATATTTCCTAAAAAGGTAAGAAAATAAACCGTATATGTATCTAATAAAGACAACGCCAGCTCACCTCGACAATGCATTCATCCCTAATTATTTCTCTCGCATAATAATACCATGATGCAAGGAATATTACTACAAACTAGGGGAATGCAAGGAGGCTTAAATTGTCACACGCTTTTGCTATGGACAGATAGAGCTGTGACAGGATTCTTTGAGTTGGAGCCACCAATGTACCAAAATACGTTTGAATACGCTATTTTATCCGATAGACAATGCTCCCAACCCAATGACCATTGCACTTGCACCGATGATACGAATTTTTATATTTCCTTCTGATAGCAGTCTGGCTCCCATTACAGTGCCTATTAAAATGCTGATTTCTCTCGCTGGTGCGATATAACTTACAGGACTAAATACCATAGCAGTTAACACCAGAATATACGCCAACGGGCATAGGATAGCCACACTAACAGCTTCGATTTTGTGAATGGCCCATTGGTGTTTTACTTCACCCCAATTTTTAAATGCATATGGAGTTAAGAGAAATACCCGGCCTAAGTTTGCCGACCAATCAAGAAGTAAAGGTGGTATCAGGAAGGTGCTGACGGCCAATTTGTCTGAGAGCGTATATCCCGCAATCATAGTGCCGCAGAGAATCGCAAATATCATTGGCTTGCGGGCGGTAGGCTCCGCCAGGTTAAAAGGATTTCCCGTGATTACAACAATCCCCAGCCCAATCAATACTGCTCCGGCAAGGGCTGCTGCGGAAGGATGTTCGCCTAAAAAAACAATGGCTGCAATTGTCGAAAGCATAGGACCCGTACCGCGGGCAAGAGGATAGATGATCGATAGATCACCAATTCGATAGCCTTTATCTAATAGAATATAATATAAAGAGTGCAATATAGCACTGCCCAGTATAAAGCCTAATTGATGCCATCCGATAATCGGCTTTTGTACGACGATGATCCATAAAGCTAACGGGAAATAAAGCAAAGCGGAAAGAGCGGCGAATAGCCAAATGAAGGCTGTGCCACCGCATGCTTTTTTAGCTAAATAATTCCAGGTAGCGTGACCGAAGGCAGCAATCAGGATAAGAACAATAGCTGATCCTGTCATATAATCCCTCCAATGAAAATAATCCTTTGACGATTAACTTATTGCTGCTGAAAGTATAAATCATTTTGTTATGCCGTCTTTATATCCGATGTTAAATAGCTGGTTAAGTTTGCTTTCGGGCTCTTCACCATTTTCTACACGCTTTATATTATTTACAAAGAAATCATATCTTTTTTTATGAAATTTAAGACCGTCAGGCATGCCTGCCGTATGGGGAGTAAGAATTACATTATTCAGACTCCGGAGCTCACTGTCGGTTGGAAGCGGTTCCGATTCAAATACATCCAGGCATGCGCCTGAAATATCCCTGTTTATTAATGCATCGATTAAGTCTCTTTCATTTACAATCCCGCCGCGGGCTGTATTGATAAATAGTGCAGTATTCTTCATTTTCTTGAATACCTCTTTGTTGATCAGCTGTTTGGTTTGCTGATTCAGGGGTATATGGACACTTATAATGTCCGATGCGCTTACAAGATTATCAAAATCCGTCATTTTCACGAAACCGTCAGACTGTTGAGCGGGATTTCTAGCATAAGCCAGCACATTCATATCAAAAACCCTGCAAAACGCAGCTACTTTTTTACCGATGGCACCCAATCCGATAATTCCAATCGTTTTGCCCTTTACTTCACTCCCTGCATAGTCCAAATGATTTGCATCCATCCTGTTTTTCATGAAAGCATCAAGAAAGGGTATATTTTTATAATACGACAATATCAATGCCATTACGTGTTCAGCCACTGCCTGTGCATTCACTCCTGCAGCATTAGCCGCCCAAATGCCGAGCTGCGTACAAGCATCGATATCTACATTATCAAATCCTGCACCCGTCTGTACCAATTTTAGTTTTTTTGCCATAGAAAGCAGGCTGTGGTCCACTCTAACATGCTCAGGTATGAGTACCTGGCAATCGTCAATATGATGCAGCATTTCTTTTCCGGGCGGAACAATTACAATTTCCCAGTCTTGGGCAAAATGCCTTATAATAGTTGATTTTGATGTCTCGGTAAAATAACCGACGATGAGAATTTTCATTACTAAACCACCTTTCATGTTTGATACTATTCCTCGAAGAAAGCCCCTTAGATGCCTGGCAACTACAACTGGTATCTTCTCGCCATACTGCGAGGGAATCTCGAAATGGTTCATAGGCTCCATTTTGTTATAAGATATAGAGCCCTCCCTGCAGTAAAAAACCTTTGACCATCGTCTCTATTAATGATAATTTTAAACATAAAGAATAATGTTGTAAAACTCAAATATTTTGTGAGTAATATTAAATATTTCTATATATTGAGAGGTGTTTTATGTATTTTCCTGGGATTGAGGCGTTTTTAGCTATTGTACGCACCGAGACGATAAGCAAAGCGGCGGAAATGTTGCATTTGTCCCAAGCTACTGTAAGTTATCGGTTAAAAACCTTGGAGCAGGAAATGGGCGGGCTTTTGGTAGAGCGAAGAAAAGGAGCAGCAAAGATCCGTCTCACACCAAAAGGGGAGAACTTTTTTAGTATTGCGGAAAGATGGGATGCTCTCTGGAAGGAAACACAAATCTTGCAGGCCAGCGGTTCTCAGTTAAGTCTGGCAATTAGCGCTGCCGAAAGTATAAGCCACTTTGTGCTGCCTCCTGTATACAGTATGTTAAATCAGCATACCCCACCGATTCGACTGCAAATTCGTACTCAACATACGCAGGAAGCATTTGATAGTATTGAAAGGCATGAGATGGATGTGGCGTTTGTGGTGCGGGAGATAGCGTCGCCTAGTGTCATAGTTAAACCGTTTTTTGCCGAAGAAATGGTGCTGCTGCGTCTGGCGGTGCCGGGGCGGCAAGCTGGAGATATTATTGAAATGGGAGAATTATCGGCCCAGCATGAAGTTTTTATAAATTGGAACAGAGAATTTCAATTTAGGCATGACCAGTGGTTTGATCCTCTTTGCCCTTCTCGTGTTCATCTGGACACGGCGGGTCTTATCGCTACTTTTTTGAAGGACGCAAGACAATGGACTATTGTTCCTGCCTCTATCGGCGCACATATGATGGGGATGGGAGATTTTGTGCTTCAGAAATTATCGGCAACGGTGCCTCCAAGGATATGCTATAAGGTAACTCATAAGTTTCCAAACCAAGCTTTACAAGATACTCTTCATGTTCTTGATAACTATTTACAGAATATATTTGGAATACTATAATCTAACCAGTCGATATAATCATTAGGAGTGAATATCATGGGAATTTTAGCTGATTTGCCCAATATTGGACAGGTAGTTGAAAAACAACTCAATGATGTGGGGATTAGAACCTATGAACAACTGAAGGAATGCGGTAGTAAGCAAGCCTGGTTAAAAATACGTGCATTAGATCCTTCCGCTTGTATCCATCGGCTATATGCCTTGGAAGGGGCTATCCAGGGTGTTAAGAAGAACCAGCTTTCAAGCGAAACAAAAACGGAGTTGAAAAGATTTTTTAATGCGTTTAGCAAATAAGATTTAAAGTTTTAATTTAAGGTACCTATGCATATTGTTTCCGTGTCTCAATTAATAAAATACAAACATTAAAGTTGTCACGACTGTAAATGAATACGAAAAAGAAGCTGCTCGTCATCTGCCTTGTTAGTAGATGATGAGCAGCTTCATTATTTTTCATTTATCCATGCGTAAGTTTGGCGACATTGCACCTCTCAATTTTTTAATTTTGATCGCTACCTTGTTTTTAGTATAGTACTTTATGTAAGGTAAGAGTCAATCGCTTTTAGATAATTAGTGATAAATGAACATATCCTCTCTGCCAATAGTTGTATATTAATATAATAAAATAGGATAAAAATAGAAAAAATGCAGGAAAAGGATGTATTATGTAGAAATATATGGATGAGGTTTTTCTTATATATGACATTGATTCGTATATGAGAAAAATAATTTGCGTATTCCGATGGACAATGGAGGATGAGAAATTTTAGTTCGCGTCGGCGCACTTAGTGAGGGCAGGGAGGCGATGATAGGAGAGCTAAGTACTTGATTGTACAGCAAAGTACAAAATAAGATTCAGTTGGAGGTAAAACATGAAAAAACGAATTATTACCATTCTTTTAATTGTTAGCTGTCTACCTTTAGTATTGTCTTCATTTTACTACTACAATCTAATCTACAATCAAACAGTACAAGGATACAATGAAAAAAATATGGAAATATTATCTGCGGTGCGCAATGATGTTAGCCATTATCTTGATATGCACTTTGTGGTCTTAAAAGTACTGGCTCAGAATCCTAGCATTATTAATTTGGATCCTAATGGAAAATCATATTTAGTCGATGCTAGGAAACTTTATCCAAAGTTGGAGTTAGTTGTAGATGATAAAGCAGGGAACCAACGTTTTCGTGATGATAACCAAAAACTTGGGAATGCGGCTCATCGACAGTTTTTTCAAGATTCAATAAAAGGTAAAGAAGTGGTATCTGATGTTATCATTAGTATGTCCGATGGAAAACCAATCGTGGTGTTAGCCGTGCCACTTAAAAATCAAGAAGCTATTACGGGTGTTATCCAAGGAGCCCTGCCGCTGTCTGTTTTAGATGACTTTTTGCGGGAGAGGGCGGGGCGGCAGTCTAGAGCTTTTATCGTGGATCGTTCGGGGAAAATCCTGGCACATACTGATTCTGACATTGCAGCCGAGCATAAAGATGTAAGTCAGGAAAGCTATATACAAGACGGATTCACTGGTAAGAGTGGTACTACAACTGTTACAGATGAGCAAGGAAATATTAAATTTGTCTATTATACCTATGATGCTAAGACGGGTTGGATTATTTGTTCTGAAGTTTCAAAGGATGTAGTAATGGCTCCTGTAAAAATTGTGCAGCAGCGATTTGCTATCGTTCTTACTTTATTGATCCTTATCATAGGCACGTTAGGATACTTCATTTCAAATAAATTTGTCCGGCCTATAAAAATAGTGTGTAATTCTGCTAGGGAGATTGCATACGGCAACTTAACCGTCGACAAAATTGACATAACAACACGAGATGAAATGGGGGATCTTGCTAACAGTTTTAATGAAATGGTAAAAGACCTAAGAAAGCTGGTATCGAATATCTCTCAATCGGCAGAGCAGCTTGCAGCCTCATCCGAGGAACTGACAGCCGGTGCAGAGCAATCCTCCCAAGTTACGAGTCAGATTGTTAGTGCCATTACTGAAGTTGCAAAGGGAACGGAAAAGCAGGTGACTGCTGTTAGAGAGGCAACCGTGGTGATAGAGAGAATGTCAGAAGGTATTCAGCAAGTGGCTTCAAACGCTAGCGCCGCATCTGGAATATCTGAGAAAACATCGGTGGCAGCAGAGGACGGTTCAAAGTCAATTGCTACAGCTATCTCCCAGATGGCAAATATTGAAAGGGCGGTTACGAATTCAGCAAATGTAGTGGTGCAGCTAGGCAACCGCTCTAAGGAGATTGGACAAATTGTAGATGTTATCTCCAGTATTGCAGGACAGACAAATCTTCTTGCCTTAAATGCTGCTATTGAGGCAGCTCGTGCAGGTGAACAAGGACGTGGTTTTGCTGTAGTGGCTGAGGAAGTACGTAAGCTTGCCGAACAATCTCAGGATGCAACGAAGCAAATTGCCAATCTTATTGGCGAAATTCAAAATGACACAGAGAAAGCTGTTGCTACAATGAATGAAGGCACGCAAGAAGTTAGGGTTGGAACTGAGGTTGTAAGCGCTACAGGAGACAGCTTTAATAATATAATGAAACTTGTTAATGATGTATCGAGCCAAGTAAAAGAAATTTCAGCTGCCATTCAGCAATTGGCGAATGGAAGTGAGCAGGTTGTTGCTTCTGTGGAAATCATTCATACGATTAGTAAAGAAACAGCGGGACAAACCCATACTGTATCGGCATCTACTGAAGAACAGTCGGCATCTATGGATGAAATAGGGTCTTCCAGTCAAAGTCTTGCAAAAATGGCTCAGGATCTGCAAAGTGCTATTCAAAGGTTTAGAATATAAGTATATTTGAAAGGTGAATCATACCAGGTTGGTCTATGCAGCCAGTATCTTACTTATTTCAGGGTATGTACTAATAGGTGGTGGAACGTAAAGAATATTTATTATGTGTAGAATCCTGCAACATTAGTAGATGTTTTGCAGGATTTTTTTCGTATATCTGTTTATCAGTAGAAATAGAAAAATGATATAATAATAGTAAGGAATTGGAAAGCTCTTAAAAGAGGAATGCAGGGTATTTCTATGGAAGAAGTTATTTATTGGGTTCTTAGTTGCTGTTATATCTTAGGTATTCCAAAGAAGGTGACAGAGGAGATGTAAGGTTGATGAAAACAGCCTTCCTAAGATCGCATATGACAAACGGATCATTTTATAATACATAAACATTTTTTCAACCATTATAACGCTATATTGAAGGAGTTAATGCAGCTATAAATATGCGGCTTATTGAAATAACAATTGGAAAGGAGTGAAATATGGAGCAGCTTGAACTCATTTCACTGCCTGTGGATTCTCAGCCTGAATCTAAGAAAAAGATAACGGATCGAAGCATAAAAGTGCTAGAGCCAGTCTTGGAAGAAATTCTTCCTGACATTGTATCTGACGCTGACATTCTTGCCCTTCGTAAGAAGCCCATCACCTATACAGCCCATCAGGAAGCAGCCCTGCAAGAAATTGCTGCTTTTTTATGCAGTGGTAAAGAGTCGGTTTATATCCTTTCGGGGTATGCGGGCACCGGCAAAACCACGATTGCTGAAAACATCGTCAAATATGGTCTGGCTCTTAAAAAAGAGTGTATTATCACAGCGCCGACCAACCAAGCGGTTAAGGTGCTGAAAGACAAATTTGGTGATAGTAAAGTCGCTTTTAAAACGCTCCATTCCACTCTCTATGGTTCGCCGGATCCTGATACGGGTACCTGGGTCCCCAGTGTTACGTTTAAAAATTATCATGTGATTCTGGTGGATGAGGCGTCTATGATCAGCCAAAGTGTTTATACAGATCTGATCCAGGAAGTGCAGTCAGCCAGGGCAAAGGTGATTTTCTTTGGCGACAGCTTTCAACTGGAACCCGTGGGGGATGATCCGGAGATTCTTCATAACAAAAATTTTGAACTGACTGAGGTAAAGCGTCAAGATGCCGGCAGTGAGATTCTTTTATATGCAACCTGCCTCCGGAACCTCAGACAGATCGTCCTTCCCGGGGAATCCCGGGGTGAAGTGCAGATCCTGGGCAAGCAAGCAACGGCCAGAGCGTTTCTCCAGTCCGTTATTCAGGACGAAGATAGTATCTTTATCGTTGGTACCAATAAGGCCAGACTGATCCTTAACGAAAAAGCCCGGGAAGTCAAATTCGGCGAAGATACCACGGACGAACCCCGGAATAATGATCGCATTCTCTTTATCGGCAATGGTAACCACTATGTCAATGGTGACCGAATGACTCTGGAACATGTCACCACCATTGCCCTAAAGAACCTGCCTATCAAAGGAACTGCCAAAGATACTCCCATTACCCTGCGGGCCTATCTGATCACGAATTATAGCAAAAAGATCCTGCTGCTCCCGGCCATTGAAAAATCCTCTGTCTACCATGCCCAGTTCCTGGATGTCAATGAGCACTTTCCTGCGGACTGGTATGATAAAAACGTTATCAATCATAAGTATGAGCTGTCCAAAGAGGTCTCCATCGCTACTTATGGGTACGTTATTACCGCCCATAAAAGCCAGGGCAGTCAATGGGAGAAGGTCTTTGTCCATCAGGATGCTTTTCGCAGCAATCCCCGGTGGCTGTATACTGCTGTCACTCGTGCTGAAAAACAGCTCACTCTTACCAGTGAATCCAGTTCGTATAAAAGAACCTGGGAGCAGATCGCACAAGCAGCTGGTGATGCATATCAGGAATAGCTGCATTAGCAGCAGGGCACAGACGATCCATGGGGATGGTGTGCTGATATTTTTTGATATAAGAATAGGAGGGGTCAATCATGAAACAAAAATATCTTTTTATTTGTTATCCCAAATGCACTACCTGTCAAAAAGCGCAGAAGTGGCTGGATGACAATGGCATTGCCTATGAACTGCGCAATATTAAAGAGCAGAATCCCACTGAAGCCGAGCTTAACATTTGGTGGGAGAAGAGCAAGCTTCCTCTGCGTAAATTTTTCAATACCAGCGGCCTGGTGTACAAATCCCTGGAACTAAAGGATAAGCTGTCTGCCATGTCTCATGAAGCACAGCTTGCCTTGCTGGCCACTGATGGAATGCTTGTCAAACGTCCTCTGATGATTGGGGACGACAATGTGTTGGTTGGATTTAAAGAAGGAGACTGGCAAGCCATCCGGTAAGGTATTCAGCCGATAGTTATAGCGAAAAAATAATCTCTTCCTGCAGGATCTCTACAGAGAACTTGCAGGAAGTTTGTGTTTTTATGAGTAAATAAGGTGTTAATGGGATAAGTTGATTTTTGGTGTTGATTCATCTTAGAGCTGGCAAAGGGGGAGATGTATTCGTGCAGGAATATGTCATTCAGATTGACTTTATCGATTGTCCGGGACTGGGATATGAAATTTTTAAAATTACTGAAAGTAATCATATTGACAAAATCGCCATGGAGGTAATACCTGGGCAGGGTATGGTGATCAAGTTTCGTTGTCCTGCTGCCAGTTCGGTGCCTCAATTAGTGCAGGATTTGAAAGCCGTGGCGGGTATTACTGCCGTTCACTTTGCTGACCAGATGCCTTATGAGGAACGGGAGCATAAATTGCGGACGATTCTGAATGCGGTGAGTGAGGGAATTATCGCAGTTAATAAAAGAGGCATCATTACCCATATGAATGAGGTTGCCTGTAAGATCTTTACTTGTCATTCCCAGGAAATGATAGGGGTCGATGTCCATGAACTGTTAGAGATGGATTCTTCGGTGATGGATACCTTAGAGACTGGTAAAACCTATAAGCTGCAGGAGAAAAGAAGCAAACGGGCCGGAAAGAAGATTCATTTTCTTATGAGCTGTATTCCTGTTACGAATGATCAGTGTCAGGTTATTGGTGCGGTGTATACGATTCAGGACTTTCATCAGGTGGAGAAGATCATGTCTCAGGTGGATCAGCGGCGACGCTTAACGACTTTTGATGATATTGTCTATCAAAGCCACAAGATGAGATCACTGATTACATCGGCACGCACTGTCGCCAAAAGTAGTTCTACCATCCTGCTCAGGGGTGAGACTGGCACAGGCAAAGAGTTATTCGCCACGGCGATTCATATGGATAGTCCCAGATCCCATGCTCCCTTTATTGGCATCAATTGTACTGCATTATCAGAGACGCTGCTAGTGAGTGAGCTGTTTGGCTATGAAGACGGTTCTTTCACGGGAGCTTCGCGAGGCGGCAGGAAAGGACTTTTTGAACAGGCGAATGGCGGTACGCTGTTTTTGGATGAAATCGGGGAGATTTCTCAGCAGCTGCAGGTACGATTGCTGCGTGTGCTGCAGGAAGGGGTTATTCGGCGTGTTGGGGGAAATCATGAAATTCAGGTGGATGTACGAATTATTGCGGCCACTCACCGGAATCTGGAGGAAATGCTGCGCAAAGGGGAGTTCCGGGAGGATTTGTATTACCGCTTAAATGTCATCCCCCTGACGATTGAGCCTCTGCGAGAGCGCCGAGAGGATATTCCGCTGCTGGCCCAGAGTTTAATTCGTAAAATCTGCAGGAAATTGGGAAAAGCAGAGGTGCGTTTATCCCGGAATAGTGTTGATTTCTTGATGGAACAGGATTGGCCTGGCAATGTGCGGCAGTTAGAGAATACGTTAGAGCGATTGATCAATTTGGTTGACACTGCCGAGATCGAGGTGCATCATCTTGCTTTATGGGGAGACATGGCAAATTACAGAACTGGCGGGGGCTCTGTGGTATCGGTTGAAAATACCATCCAGGTTCCCGTTCCTCATGATGGTCAATGGCCCCCATTAAAGGAAGTGGTAGCTCATGTTGAAAAGGAAGTACTGATGCGGGTATTGGAAAAGCATCCTTCTTCCAGAATGGCCGGCCAGGCATTAGGAGTCTCCAATACAACCATTTTAAATAAAATCAAAACCTATGGCATATAAAACTGATAAGATTTCTTATCAGTGATCAGAAATCTTGATAAGAAAATTGTTCAGAAGAGACTCTACCATCTGATTCCTATGATGATTAGGGATGGCATGTTACTTGCAATGATTTAAGTATAAATGCGTATCGTAATAGGAGGAATCAATATGGCTAGGAAAGCAGAACCATATCGGATTAAAATGGTGGAAGCATTACAAATGATTTCCAAGGAAGAACGAATGGCGGCTTTAAAAGAAGCAGGCTATAATCCGTTTGCCCTAAAGGCTGAGGATGTATATATTGATCTGTTAACGGATAGCGGCACGGGGGCGATGAGTGACCAGCAGTGGTCGGCACTGATGGTGGGCGATGAATCTTATGCCGGCAGCAGGTCCTTTTATAAAGTGAAAAAAGCAGTGAAAGATATTTTTAATTATGATTATGTCATTCCCACCCATCAAGGACGAGGGGCAGAACAAGTCCTGTTTCCTCATTTAATTCAGCATAAAGGGCAGTACGTTCTCGGCAATATGCACTTCGATACCACCATGGCCTGGATTCAGTTGAATGGGGCTGTACCTGTGAATCTGGTGATCGATGAAGCCTTTGATACGGATACAGCTCACCCTTTCAAAGGGAATTTTGATTTGGAACGCCTGGAAAGCTTTATCAAGGAGAAGGGTGCCGAAAATATTGCTTTTATTATTATTACGGTTACTTGCAACTCGGCTGGAGGGCAGCCGGTTTCCATGGAAAATGTGCGTGGTGTGAGAAGCATAGCGGACCGGTATGGGATTAAAATTAACTTCGATTCGGCGCGCTTTGCTGAGAATGCTTATTTTGTGAAGCGTCGCGAAGCTGGTTATGCGGATAAGAGCATCAAGGAAATTGTCGGCGAAATGTATGCCATGGGTGATTTTTTCACCATGAGTGCGAAGAAGGATGCGATTGTCAACATGGGCGGGATCATCGCGATTAAACAGGATGCGGATCTTCATGCTGCTGCTTGTGCATCCTGTGTTCCTATGGAGGGTTTTGTGACCTATGGCGGCTTGGCCGGGCGGGATTTGGAATGCTTGGCGGTCGGTCTTTATGAAGGTCTGGATGTTAATTTCTTAGAAAGCCGCATTGGCCAAGTGGAATATTTGGGCGAAGAACTTCGCAAGATTGGTATTTCGATTCAATGGCCTGTTGGCGGTCATGCCGTATTTGTAGATGCAGGCAAATTCCTGCCCCACATCCCTGCTGAGCAGTTCCCGGCGCAAGCCCTGTGTAACGAACTTTATCTGGAAGCGGGTGTGCGTCCGGTAGAAGTCGGTTCATTACTCCTGGGACGCGATGCAGTAACGGGTGAGCAGCTAAAGGCGGGTGTGGAATTTATGAGATTGACGATTCCCCGCAGGGTATATACGGATAATCATATGGACGTAGTGGTAGATGCCCTGGCAGCTATTTGGAAGAGACGGGATCAGATCAGAGGTTTGGAATTTACCTATGAACCCAAGGTTCTGCGCCATTTCCTTTGCCGTTTGCAGCCGGTTGGCAAATAGGTTGGATTGATCTAGTAAGAGAGAACGTCAGGGGGCTAAAAATTTAACCGCAGAGATGCAGAGGACGCAGAGGAAGGATAGATAAGATTAATATCCCCTCAGCGTCCTCCGATCTCTGCAGTTACAGCGTTCTATTTGCTCTGCTCCCAATGACAAGATAATTATATTTCCGCGACTAAACGAACAGGCAGGCCGCTGGAATTTTTTAAAGGCAGGGGGAAACAATAGTATTTGAAGGTATCTTGGCTTAGTTTATTTAGATTGATAATGTTCTCAATGACAAAAACATTGTGTTTGGCGCAGTACATATCCGCTTTGGGATGGCCTTCTCTGCGCTTTACCCCGGCAGCGTCTATGCCAATGAAATTGACTTCTTTTGCGATTAAATATTCCAGGGTTTTATCAGACAGCTCAGGATGACCTGCCTCAGGATGCCCTGTGACATAAAAATCTGTTTCATAATACGTCGGCAGCCAGTCGGTTTTAAAGATAATAAAATCACCTTTTTGAATATCCACCTTATTTTCGAAGTCAGCAGGCTCAATTTCACGACTGAAGATAGATTCAACATGAACCACCTTAGCGGTTCCAATAAAGCGGTTAATATCGAGCTCCGACACGTTCATAATATCCAGATGGGTGCCAAGATGCCCTAAGCGGGCTACGTTAATGCCATCCTTCTGGTTGAAGAAAGGATTGTTTTTGTCTTGTTGATCTATGGGAAGGGTTAAATCGATTAACATAGTAGTCACTCCTTATTTTGCATTTTGTTTCATGGGTAAACTATAATACGAGTAAACAATAAAGTCAAGTATCTAAAGAGCTTGATTTTATCAACAATTTGGTGAATAATAAGATTATGAAAAAAGATGATATGAAAGAATTTTTGAATACCTTGAAGCGTCTTACAATTAAAATGGGCGAACTGGGCAGGCACGCCAGTGACATCACACCAGTAGGCAAGCTGAGTTTTTCTGAACTCAGTCTTATGACGCTGATTGGTGATTTTGATAATATTAAGGTCACTGAATTAGCCTTAAAATATGGTGCAACGAAGGGTGCCATATCGAAAATGGTTAAGAAATTAGTGCAGAAAGAATTAGTGATCAAATCGAGAACCCAGGAAAATGAGAAGGAAGTTCTTTTATCATTAACAGATATGGGACGTATTATTTATAATGAAAAAGAAGCTCATTTTGAAAAGCTGTCCACCGATGTTACCAAGGAGCTTGAAAATCTGACTCCGGAGCAGCGGGTTTCTCTGTTCAATGTTCTGCATCTTGTGGAAGGTCATATTGATGAGCATCTTAATGAGGCTGATGGTGAATCGGAATAAAAAGACATTTGCTAACTGCAAATGCTGCAAAGTGTAGCTCCTGCTGTTATGGAAAAACAAACCATAGCAGCAGGAGCTTTTTTCAGCATCAGAAAGTATAAGTCTTTCACCCCTTTGTGTCCTTTGCGTTTTTGTGGTTCGATTGTCTTATCTGTTTTTAAAGGACGCGTAGCGTTTTTCTTATAATTACTGAGAGGCTGGTGTTTTACAACAGGTTTTATTTTTGGCTATTTAAAACGGAATTTTATCAATATCATATAAAAAACAGGAAATTTCAGCAGCTGAGATTGTTGAACATTATAAAACTGGGAAATGGTGTTGACAAGCTTTTGGCAGCATATTATAATTCAATTAATAACAATTATCAATAAGTAATGACAATGATTGATCTATTGATAATTCGTAGTAAGGAAACTAAAGAGAGTATTGTATTAAAAAATAAAGATTTGAGAATGAAGGAGGTTGTAATCATGAAAAAAGTATTATTGGGGGTTGGCTTACTGTTAACTGTGAGTGTGGGGACTGGCTTTGCTGCACCTATCAATGATTTGGCAAGAGGTCAGACGGCAGTCGGTGCCATGACAGACACTATTTATGTAGAACACGAGATTGGCAAAGACCTGACAATAGGCTACCAAAATGTAGATAGAAAGCATGGCAGCAGTATGGATGATTTCTATGCACAGTATAAATTGCCTTTCAGCAGCGTTCGAGCCATTCTGGGTCATCGGGATCTGGGTTCAGGTTCAACCTACATAGGATTAGCGGTTAGCGATGAGCTTGTCCCTCGCGTAACAGGTTACGCTTCTGTGATTGGCAGTGATGATTTCACCGAATATCAAGTAGGGGCAAGATATGAATTAACTCGTGAAGTTGATCTTAATCTCAACTACCGAAACTTTAGACCCGATCACTATCGAAATGAAAGCCGTCTTGAAGTGGGCGCAAGCTACAAATTCTAAGACTGAATAGAATGAATAAAGCCCTCCGATTCAGACGAATCGGAGGGCTTTATCGTTGTGATTCCCCAAAAGCGGCAAATCACAAGCGAAAGATTGTCTTCGCATAAATGCAATTTTGTTTATCAGGATGTGATTTGTCATTGCGAGGAGGTATGACTGCTGCGAGGAGATTGCTTCACTCTGCTCGCAATGACAAAATAATGGGATGTATTTCCAGGAAATACATTAAAGAATATGACTGTGATGGAAATGTTTAGATCGCTAACAGTGCTGTGGCAATTTCCCGTTTTACGGCATGGGAGGTTTCACCTGCTAATGAAGTCTCAAGAGCTTGCTGGGCCTGCTGTCCGCCAATTTGGCCTAAGGCCCATGCAGCGTACTCCCGGACCAGTTCTTCAGGATCTGTCATGGCTTGGGCCAGGTCTGGGACAGCGGCAGGATCGCCGATGTTACCAAGTGCTATGGCTGCATTACGCTGGAAGTATTTTTTGTGCTTTAGATAATTGTGCATTAGCGGTTGCACTCTGGTTTGATAAAAGTCATCCGTCATATTCAGGAAGTTTGGCAATGTGTAATCCTTGGCGATTTGTACTAGATATTCATCATCCGGTTTAGGGGCTGATAAATTCTTACGATTGCGGGGACATACTTCCTGGCAGATTTCGCAGCCATGTATTTTGATGCCGATTTTTTCGCGAATATCATAAGGAATAAAATTGCCTCCTGGATAGCCGTCTTGCCGGAAAAAATTGTTATAAGCAATGCAGCGAACCGGATTTAATTTCTGAGGTTCATAAATGGCCTGTGTAGGGCACGCTTTCATGCAGGCTCTACAGCCTTCTGGACAGCCTACTTCCAAAGTAGGGGTATCGTATTCCAGTTCCTGATCTACAAGAAAGGAGGTCAGGTAGATGAAGGAGCCAATGCCCTGGGCATAGGCAAAGTTGTTTCTGCCGAAGTTTACGATGCCTGCCCTGGCGGCAGCGACTCTTTCCGGTATCATAGTTCCGATACCTACTTCGCAGCCGTGTTTTGCCAGAAAATCCCGCATTAATTGGGGTCTGGCACCATTGATACGGTCAGGAGGTGCATTGTAGCATCTTGCCTGATAAATCCGGGCAATTTTATCCATCATTTCCTGGGGAAAGTTCTTTTGGGAATAATCATAGACGGTGGTGATGATAGATTTTGCCGTTGGCATTTGGGAGCGTGGGTCCGCAGCCCGGGATGCCCCTTTGAGAAAAAAGGAATACATTTCGGCGCGACTGGTGATATCGGCAAGATATTCAGGAAAACCATCGACAGGAATAATACCGACTTTACTGTAACCAATATCAAGGGCGAACTCTTTAATTTGGGCTGTAAGTGACATGATTTTTTTCTCCTCGTTTCATTTATTTTGATTATTTTCTGCTTAGAAATAATAAGTAATGCAGAACGCGTGCATATACACATATTGCATTTGACTTATGCAACTCATTTTATGCAAAGAAAGTAAAGCAATCAGAACCTGATCGCTGGAGTTATTATATTGTAACTTTTATGTGTATATACACTTATAATAATTTATTATATTCATAAAAAAAATTCTTGTCAAGACATAATCGATAATCAATTTTAGAAGAGTGGATTGCCCTGTGCGTGGTTATATGGGGATGGCGCAGAATAAAAGTAAAAGGACAGGATATACTTTCATGGAAGGTTTCCGAAAGTATATCCTTTGTTATGTAGCGCTTATTGCCAGATGATCTGCAGTGGTTTTCGGTCGACCAGCCGTTTATAGGTATATTTTGGATAGCCCACCATCAATCCACCGGTAACATTCATGTTCGCCGGCAGGTTCAAGATATCGAGCAGCGGCTGATAGCCGGATATTGCACAGGCTTCAAAGAATCCTGCCCAGCACGTTCCGAGATCAATGCTTGGTGCATAGAGCTCGGCGTATGCCAGGGAAAAATGGGTGTTATCCCGGCCGCGGGCTGCCATACTTTTTGGTGCAGTGGCGACAATGAGACAGGGGGCACCCCGGAGAATACCGTCGTGACCTGTCTGACGATATTTATTAACAACGGCTGCAAAATAGGGGGGCATGGTGGCAGCTGTTTTGATGGCTGCTTCCATCCAGTCAATGGTAGCGGCAATGATGTCTTTGAGTGTATGAGGATTATCGATGACGTGATAGGTTAACCCCTGTGTATTACCGCCAGTCGGTGCAAAGCGGGCAATATTGAGAAGCTGCTTAATTTTTTCCCGCTGTACTGCTACTTGTTTATAACTGCGAATGGAACGCCGGGCGCGAAGAAAAGTGGCGGCTGTATTGGCATCTAGTACAGGTGCTGGTGTTTGTAAGGTGACCTGATTGGATAAAGGGGCCATAACATTGTTGAGAGCTTCCCGCGGGCAAACGGCCACACAATGACCGCAGGCGATACAGTGATTTCCTGTGTCCTGCGGCCCATGACTCTGTAGTGTAAGAACGTCTGTGGGACAGACGTTGGCACACAGACCGCAGCGGATACATTTTTCTTGATCGACTTGAATAATGGTGTCCATTAAATGATACCTTCTTTCCAAGTTTTTAACCAAATCATCGGCACTATTTGCATTTTATCGAGAACATATACGTAATCCATATTCTTTAGTTTGTTTGCATGGTCGTGAAATATGCAGTGGTTTTCATAGGCCGATACCAGGCTGTAATTTACTATACCATAAAGAAATGCTAAATAACCAGCGCAGTATAAATTTTATCAACAAGAGGAATACCGGGTAGACTTTATTCGTGTTTTACAATATGATTAAGCCAAGTGAATCGTTATAGTCTACCATAGAGAAGTCTTTTTGCTGTATGAGAGGAAGTGAGATATTGGAATTTCGACAATTAAAAACTTTTATGAGCATTGTGAAATTAGGCAACTTCTCACAGGCCGCTCAATTTTTAGGATATACCCAATCCAGTGTAACGACTCATATTCAACTGCTGGAAAAAGAATTGAATACGATTTTGTTTGAACGGTTTGGGCATCAGCTTATGCTGACAACGGATGGAGAACGTCTCTATGATTATGCAGAAAAAATCACCAAGCTGGCTGAGGATGCCAAAAACGAACTGGATCATTTTGAAATACCCCGTGGCCCAATCATTATTGGCATGCCCGAATCCTTATGTACTTATTATTTGACCGATTTATTGCAGGAGTATACACTCCTTTATCCTGATGTACAGTTAAAGGTCAAATTTGGCATAGGCAGCGATTTCCGTAATATACTGCGCCGAAATATGATGGATCTTGCCTTTGTTCTGGAGGAAAATTCATCAGATGCCGATTTAGTCAATACACTTTTATGGAACGAGCCGATTGTCATGGTTTCTTCACCCAGTCATGAGCTGGCCGCCCTCTCTCAGGTGTATGCTAAGGATTTAAAAGGACAGCGTCTTATTTTTCTGGAAGCGGGGACTGCTTATCAGAGTGCTTTGGAAGAAAATTTGACAAAGGCAGGGATTGCTCCTCAAACGGTGTTGGAAATCTGTCACATTCCCACCATTAAGCAAATGATCATCAATAACCTCGGAATCACGGTACTGCCGCTGGCGGCTGTAAAAGACGAACTGGCTGCAGGTACAGTAGCGTTGTTGCCGTGGCATGGCCCTGCTTTCCAGGTTCATGCTTATCTGCTCTATCATAAAGACAAATGGCTGTCTCATGCCATACAAGCTTTTATCCGGCTGGTTCAGGAGCGATTATTAAAATAATGCTGACGGGCATTGTTTTTCATAGCATGATGTGTTACAGTAATTTATAATTTAGCAATGGGGCTATAGGTGCAAGGGCATTTATAGCCCTTTTTTGGTTAGTAGCTCAATGATTCAAGGTTGCTTTCCTCTGGCATGGTGGTAGAAAACGATGGAAGCGAGTTGAAAAAGGCAATGAAGAAGATAAGTGCTGTCAGAATGCTGGTGGCTGGTGAACACGGCTTGGTCATCGAGTTTGGTGACGTCATTTCGCCTGAGATCAACGTACAAGTTCAACAATTGACTAGGCTGCTCCATTTGAAGAATAGACGTGGGATTTTAGAAGTAATGCCTACTTATCGGTCAGTAACCATTTATTTTGATCCATTGGTGATTGCACGACAGGAGTTAGCCTGTTTTATTCAGGATATTCTATGTGAGCTGGAGCAGCAGGATGTGGGTGATTTATCTCCCAGAGTGGTACATGTGCCCGTTTGTTATGGCGGTGTGTTAGGACCGGATCTGGAATATGTGGCACGCTATACGGGGTTGTCACCCCAAGAGGTGATTGCTTTTCATACATCGCAGCCTTATTTAATTTATATGTTGGGGTTTATTCCCGGTTTTCCTTATCTCGGAGGGATGCCAAGTCAAATTGCTGTACCCCGCCAGGAAAAACCACGGGATAGAATTCCCGGAGGGTCCGTTGCTATTGGCGGTAATCAGACGGGGCTGTATCCGATCGAGAGCTCGGGAGAATGGTGGCTGATTGGACGTACACCCATCAAAGCATTTGACCCTAAGAGCGCCAATCCCTTTTTGTTTGCAGCCGGTGATTATTTGCATTTTGAAGAGATCGAAATTGATACTTATTTTGAAATTCGCAGAGCTGTAGAAGCTGGTACCTATACACCCCAGATAGGCAATCTGTAAGGAGAGGTGAAACCTTGTGATTACAATACTGCAATCGGGTGCTTTTTCAACCATTCAAGATCAGGGGCGCTGGGGCTATCAGGCTTATGGCATGCCCATTGCCGGTGCCATGGATCGATATGCCTGCCAGGTTGCCAATCTCCTGGTTGGCAACCCCATGAACGCTGCGGTGATTGAGATGACTGGGACGGGAGCTTCCTTTAAATTTGATGAGGAACAGATGGTGGCTGTTTGCGGTGGCGATATGCAGGGGTTGTTAAACAATACACCTGTCTTGCATTGGTCTTCTTTTACAATCCCCAGGCGAGGCGAACTGCGATTTTCCGGGGCGGTGAGCGGTTTCCGAACGTATCTGGCAGTGCGCGGCGGCTTTGATGTTCCAATGGTATTAGCCAGCCGGTCGACTTGTACGCCGGCAAAAGTCGGGGGGCATGAAGGACGGATGCTGCGTCAGGGCGATGTATTGCATGTAGGGCAGGACTATGACTTTGCTGTACAGCCGGGATCGCTGGGAGAACTCTATGTTCCTAAATATAAGGAGCCAATTCAGTTGCGTGTGATTCTGGGTCCTCAGGATGATATGTTCAGTCAGGGTGCACTGGACACTTTTTTTAATAAATCCTACAAAGTAACTGAACAATCTGATCGAACGGGTTATCGTCTCAAAGGACCTAAGATTAAACATATTGGTAAAGCCGATATCATTTCCGAGGCCGTATGGCTGGGGGCGATTCAAGTCCCTGCTGATGGTATGCCGTTTATTATGACTGCAGATCATCAGACTACCCGGGGATTTGCCAAATTAGGGTCGGTGATTCAGGTGGATTTAGCCAAGCTGGCACAGGCAAGACCTGGTGACAGTATTCGCTTTAGCTTGAGTACAGAGAAAGAAGCGATAAAAGCTTTGCAGCAAGAGCGGGAATTGTATGACAAGATTCGCAATGAATGCTTTTCATGCCACTTTCGATAAAATTGAAGTGCCCTATTGTTTTTTTCAATTTTACATCTTTACAGTAGAGTGATATGATAAATCACAAGTAAGGTGAGTTGAAAAAAACAAATATTTTAATAGAAGCAAAGGCGCTTCAAACAAAGATTTTTTCTTTGTTTGAAGCGCCTTTTTACTATTCAGATAGGGGGGACTGGGATGCATCGGGTAGATTTGAATTGTGATTTAGGAGAAAGTTTTGGTGCTTACACCATGGGAATGGATGAGAGGATTTTGCCCTTTTTGACCTCAGCCAATATTGCCTGCGGCTTTCATGCCGGAGATCCGGGAGTGATGTATAAGACGGTGAATCTGGCACTGAAGAATAAGGTGGCGATTGGCGCTCACCCAGGATTGCCTGATCTTGTTGGTTTTGGCAGACGCAATATGGATATTTCGCCGCGTGAGGCTTATGAAATGGTAGTATACCAGATTGGTGCCCTTTATGGCTTCGTGAAAGCGGCCGGCGGCAGAATGCAGCATGTAAAACCCCATGGTGCCCTCTATAATATGGCAGCAAAAAGGCGAGATCTTGCAGAAGCGATTGCCGAGGCGATCTATCAGGTAGATCCAGAGCTCATATTATTCGGCCTGTCTGGCAGTGAGCTGGTTTTTGCCGGTGAGAAAATCGGTCTTGTTACGGCCCATGAAGTCTTTGCGGATCGCACCTATCAAAAGGATGGCTCACTAACGCCCCGTAAAGAACCGAACGCTCTGATTACTGACGATCAGCAAGCTGTTGCTCAGGTTGTGCGTATGGTGAAGGAAGGAACGGTGTTGTCCCAGCAGGGGCAGGATATAGTCATAAAAGCAGATACGGTCTGTATTCACGGTGACGGTGCTCATGCCTTGGAATTTGCCTGTAAGATTCGCGAGTTTTTGGAGAAGGCCAGTATAACCGTACAAGCTGTGGGCATGGCGTATTAGGATAGCGAGGTGAGATTTTGAATTCCGTAGTTACCAATGTTGAGCTGGAACCTAAGATTTTGCCTTTTGGCGAATCTGCCATTTTAATTGAATTTGGCAAAGGGATTCATCCTGAAATACACCGTAGGGTTCATGTATTTACCGAATATTTGGATGCTCATTCCTTACCGGGAATGATTGAATATGTGTCGGCATTTTCCAGTGTTACGATATTTTATGATCCGCTGATAGTTAAGAAGCTGCACGCTGAAAAGCTAGGAGGAGAAACCGCTCTTGCTTTTGAGATTCTTGCCCCTCTGCTGAATGAGATTATAGCAGCACTCGGCAATGGGGTGCATGATACACCGCGTATCGTGGAAATCCCGGTGTGTTATGGCGGGGAGTTCGGTCCGGATTTAGAGTATGTAGCGGAATATAATCATCTTACTGTAGACGAAGTCATTCGGATACATGCCAGTGGCCAGTATTTGGTATATATGATTGGATTTGCTCCTGGATTTCCTTATTTAGGCGGTATGCCGGAAGCAATTGCGACTCCCCGGCGCCAATCGCCCCGCATGTTCATACCGGCAGGTTCGGTGGGGATTGCCGGTATGCAGACGGGAGTTTACCCCATTGCAACACCTGGCGGCTGGCAGTTAATCGGCAATACGCCGTTAGAACTTTTTCGTCCCCAGGACAATCCGCCCAGTCTGCTGCAGTCTGGTGATCATATTCGGTTTTATCCTATTTCTCGTAAGGAATATGAAGCGTTTAAGGGAGGAAGATCATGAGTATCAAAGTTCTTACACCAGGTCTTCTAACCACTCTGCAGGATTTAGGGCGATACGGCTATCAAAAACATGGGGTCATTGTCAGCGGTGCCATGGATACTTACTCTTTGCGCCTTGCCAATCTTCTGGTTGGCAATGAAGAAGGTGAGGCTGCTCTGGAAATAACCTTAATGGGACCGTCCCTGCTCATCGAGGAAGATCACCTGCTGGCTATTACCGGCGGAGATTTATCCCCGACCATTAATGGAGTGCCCGTTCCCATGGGGAGACCCGTAATGGTGAAACAGGGAAGTGTTTTAAAATTTGGTGCCTGTATATCAGGGTGCCGGGCTTATCTGGCTGTACGAGGCGGTTATGACATTCCAGAAGTGATGGGCAGCAAAAGCACTTATCTCCGGGCTGGCATTGGCGGCTATCAAGGCAGAGCTTTACTCGCCGGAGATGTGATTACCGCCGCAGCACCCAAAACCCCGGATCTGCCTTTCATGGCGTCATTGCACAAGAAACTGGGAGTAAACTCCTTTGCCGCCGTGTCCTGGTATGCAGGAAAATTCTATATTCATCAGAGATCCCAAGAGTATACGATACGGGTTATGCCAAGCAGTCAGTTTGAATTTTTTACCCTAGCCAGCAGGGAGCAGTTTTTCCAGCAGGCGTTCACGATTACTACCCAATCAGACAGGATGGGTTATCGGTTGAAAGGTCCTAATTTACAGTTGACAGAGCCGCTGGAAATGATTTCTGAAGCTGTCGCCCTCGGAACCATTCAGGTTCCGCCTGATGGCAACCCTATTGTCCTATTAGCCGATCGGCAAACGGTAGGCGGATATCCTAAAATAGCTCAAACAGCTTGCGTGGACATTGCTAATCTTGCTCAGATTAGACCAGGGGGGAAGATTTTCTTTCAGGAAATTTCTGTGGCAGAGGCTGAAAGATTGTACGTGGCAAGGGAAGAGGAAATGGAGCAGCTAAAAATGGCAATCCAATATTACCTATCATAAGGAGTGAAATCATGCTTACGTTTGATGAAATAAAAGAGCTTATCCATAAAGTGGAGCAGTCCTCCATACAGCATTTTGAGTTGGAGCATAAGAGCAGTAAGCTTATTATCTCGAAGAATCAAGTCTATACCCTACCCGTTGATGCACCGCCGGCAGTCTTGCCCAAGGCTGCAATTGGGGGCCAGAGAGCGGAAAAACCGGCAGCTGAGGTTGCGGATTGTAAGGAAGATGCTTTACACACCATTGTATCCCCTACCGTAGGAACTTTTTATGCAGCTCCCGAGCCAGGGGCAGACCCATTTGTACAAGTGGATGCACAGCTGCAGGAGAATACCATCGTCTGTGTGCTGGAAGCGATGAAATTATTTAATGAGGTAGAAGCAGGTGTAACAGGGCAGGTTGTGGAGGTATTGGTTAAAGATGGAGATTTCATTGAATATGGCCAACCCTTATTTCTGGTGAAAACGCAGGATTAAGAGCCTCATTCAATCATGGATACGCTGGAATCCTCGCCGATACAGCTTGTTCTAATGATTGAATGCAGGTCTAAAGAAAGAGTACTAAAGAGCAGAAGTGTTGGTGGATAATGCTTGCAGCCGTGTTTCTTTAGTACGTTAGATAGATAGTAAATAAGTAAAGGGGCAAAGAATATGTTGACACTTCTTGGTATTGCGGTTGTTATAATTGGCTTTGTATTACGCTTCAATCCGCTGCTGGTGGTAGTGGTTGCCGGCATTGTAACAGGTTTAGCAGGAAATCTGCCATTCGATAAGATTCTCGCCATTTTCGGTGATGCGTTTATTAAAAATCGTTATCTGTCTTTATTCATCCTTACATTGCCTGTAATTGGACTTTTGGAAAGAAATGGCCTAAAAGAACAAGCTCAGAAATTAATTGGCAAAATAAAGGTTGCGACGACCGGACGCGTACTTATCTTATATCTTTTTATCCGTGAATTTGCAGCAGCTATCGGTTTGACGGCTCTTGGCGGTCATGCTCAAATGGTGCGCCCGTTGATTGCTCCTATGGCAGAAGCGGCAGCTGAAAATAAGCATGGCAATCTGCCGGAAGATACCCGTAATAAAATTAAAGCGTTTGCGGCATCCGCCGACAATGTAGGTGTATTTTTTGGTGAAGATATTTTTATCGCCTTTGGTGCTGTATTGCTGATGAAAGGCTTTTTTGAACAAAATGGCATTATCATGGAGCCTTTGCATATTGCTATGTGGGGTATTCCAACCGCGATTGCTGCCTTTGTCATTCATGGTGTGAGATTATATTTACTGGATCGTAAGATTGCCCGCGAGGTACAAAACGGTGTTGCCAGTCAGGGAAAAGTAAAGGGGGATGCAGCATTATGATTATTAGCCTTACTTATATTTACTATATTGCAGGATTGTTTGTTGCTTTGATTGCCCTCCTGGCAATGAAGGATAAGGGGAATCCGAAACGGATTCTGACTGGTACGTTCTGGGGCCTTTATGCAATTTCCTTTTTATTTGGTACTGCTATTGACCCGATGTATGTAGGTATTATGGTGATTATCATGGCTGTGATTGCAGGTTTTGGCGGTGTAGGCATGGGTAAGCACGAGGAAGCTTCCGGACAGCAGCGCATGGCTCAGTCAGAGAAATTAGGCAATAAGCTGTTTATGCCGGCTCTGCTCATTCCGATTATTACTGTATTTGGTACCATAGGACTGAAAGATGTTAAGATATTCGGTCTGGATTTATTTGATAAAGCAAATATTACCCTCGTTAGTTTAGGAGTTGCCTGCGTCATTGCTTTGCTGGCAACGATGGTATTAACCAAGGAAAAAGGTATGCAGCCGATTAAAGAGTCACGACGTTTACTTGATGCTATTGGCTGGGCCGCTGTACTGCCTCAGTTACTGGCGACCTTAGGAGCTTTATTTGCTGCGGCTGGTGTAGGGCAGGTTGTCTCTAATTTAGTAAGTGCTGCAATTCCTGTGGATAATCGCTTCTTGGTAGTGTTTGCTTATACGGTAGGTATGGCGCTGTTTACCATGGTTATGGGCAATGCTTTTGCTGCTTTTCCGGTTATGACGGCCGGCGTTGGTTTGCCTCTCATTGTCAAGCTGCATGGCGGCGATCCTGCTGTATTGTCAGCGATCGGCATGTTTTCGGGATATTGCGGAACGCTGATGACGCCAATGGCGGCAAATTATAATATTGTACCGGCAGCACTGCTGGATTTGCCGGATAAGAATGGTGTTATCAAAGCGCAAATTCCAACGGCGTTACTGCTGCTCACAGTGAATGTGTTTCTCATGTATTTTCTGGTATTCTAAGTGATATCGTTACCTTCCATTTAAAATAGAGAGTAATACCAAAGGGGAAAAAAGCATGTTTAAAAAAGTAATGATTGCCAATCGAGGCGAAATCGCAGTAAGAATTATCAGGGCTTGCCGTGAAATGGGAATTGCAACCGTTGCTGTGTATTCTGAAGCAGATAAGCAAGCATTACATGTAAAGCTGGCAGACGAGGCCTATTGCATTGGGCCTGCGTCATCGAAAGACAGTTATTTAAATATGAATCGTTTGTTAAGTGTTGCTGCTATTACGGGGACGGATGCGATTCATCCTGGTTATGGATTTTTGGCGGAAAATGCAGAGTTTGCTGAGCGTTGTGCCCGTTATCATATTACATTTATTGGCCCGGAAGCCGAGGCTATTCGGAAAATGGGGGCGAAAGCTGTTGCCAGAAAAACCATGCAGGAAGCAGGGGTGCTTATTGTTCCTGGTACCGATGGCATCATTGAAGATGTAAACACAGCTATTCAGGTCGCTGACACCATTGGCTATCCTGTTATTGTGAAAGCAACGGCAGGCGGTGGCGGTAAAGGCATGAGAGTGGCGGCAGATGAGGATGGGGTAGTCAAAGCCATTCGCCAGGCACAGAAGGAAGCTGAGGTTACCTTTGGCAATGCGGGTGTGTATCTGGAAAAATATTTAGAAGAGCCTAGGCATGTGGAAATTCAGCTTATGGCTGATCAATATGGCAATGTGGTCTATCTTGGTGAGCGGGATTGTTCCATTCAGCGCCGCCATCAGAAGCTGGTGGAAGAAGCTCCCTCACCTGCCCTTAATCAGGCATTGCGGGAGCAGATGGGAAAGGCCGCTGTACTGGCAGCGAGAGCTGTAAATTATCATGGTGCCGGGACGGTAGAATTTCTGTTAGATAAACATGGTCAGTTTTATTTTATGGAGATGAATACTCGCATCCAGGTAGAACATGGGGTAACGGAAGCGATAACAGGGATTGATTTAATCCGGGAACAGATTGCCGTTGCCTCAGGGCGCCCTCTTTCTTTTAGTCAGGAAGAAGTGGCTATCCATGGCTGGGCTATTGAATGCCGGATTAATGCGGAAAACCCGGCAAAGCAGTTTATGCCGTCGCCCGGCAAGGTAGAAACCTATTTGCCCCCAGGCGGATTTGGGGTGCGAATTGATAGTGCTGTATATCCCGGATATGAGATTTCCCCGTTTTATGATTCCATGGTGACGAAAGTCATTGTTTGGGGGAAAAATCGTCAGGATGCTCTGCAGAGGATGAAGCGGGTGTTAGGAGAGTTTGTTATCGAGGGAATTCATACTACCATTCCTTTTCATCAGACATTACTGAATCATGAAATGTTTATCAAGGGAGATTTTACTACTGGTTTTTTGGATCAATACCAGAAGGACTTTGAAGCAGGTCAGTAACGCCAAAATCCAGGAACAAAGTTTATCTAAATTGCCAAGCCGCTCTAAACTTCCATTTTTCTTAAATGGAAGTTTAGAGCGGCTTGGCCGAATGAAAATGTAAACGATGAGGTGAGATAGATGTCAAATCTTTCAGGACAGGAAATCGTAAGGATGTTCACAGAATTAGCTCCTTATATCAATGAAATATTTGTGGAAGATGTCGGTGTGTCAGTGATTAAGGATGGCATGTATACAGCCTATGTACCAGGGAAGAGTTTTGACTTAGGCGTCAGGGCAGGCGAACCGATGAAAGGACAAGTTTGCGAACAATGCATCGAAACGGGGCAGCGTATTGTCAGGATGATATCCAAAGAACAGTCTGCTTTTAATATTCCCTACATTGCCTGCGCCTTGCCGATCAAGGAGGGCAATACGGCAATTGGTTGTCTGATCACAACGCAAGCCGTAATGAATCAGGAAAAGGTTCATACGATTGCCGGAACGCTGGCGGACTCTTCTGATGAATTTACCGCCAGTATGGATGCCCTGGCAACGGGCGCTAATGACTTATCAAACATTTGTAATGATCTGGGTAGCTTGAGTCAGGAATTGGCTGCTACCATTAAGCAAACAGATGAAATTGTGGATTTTATAAAGAATATATCCAATCAGACGAACCTGCTGGGCTTAAATGCTGCGATTGAAGCAGCCCGGGTTGGAGAGGCTGGCAGAGGGTTTAGTGTGGTGGCGGAAGAAATTCGTAAATTGGCTACGGTAAGTGCTGAATCAGTAAAAAATATTAATGCTTCTCTGAAAAAAACACAGGACTCTATAGAGATTATGAACAAGAAAGTTGTTACGATCGATAATACTGTTCAACGCCAGGCAACTTCCATTCAGGAAATGGCAAAGGCCAGTCAAGATTTGGCAGCTATGGCTGGCGAATTATCCAGTGTTTCTGACAATATGATAAATGGTGTGAAGTAAAGAAGCAGGTGTCTGCTGCTGCTCACATGAAAAAACCCAAAAGATCCTGCAGCAATAAGCTGAGCAAGGATCTTTTGGGCTTTTTTTAGCTGTCATTGCGAACGACTAGTGAAGCAATCCTTCTCTTGCTAGGAGATTGCTTCGCTATCGCTCGCAATGGCCATGAAGTAAATCACAGGACAGTCAGAAAACGATTTAACCGCAGAGGCGCAGAGGACGCTGAGAGGGGGATTTTTAATCTTATCTATCTTCTCTGTGTTCTCTGCGTCTCAGCGGTTAAATTACTTTTCCCTACGCACTTTTTAGGATGGCTTTTCTTGATAATGACGGAAGATGCGTTGATGCTTTTTTTCAAAAGAGTTAACTTCTAAAGGATAGCTGGCGCTTGGTGTTTTCCGGCAGCTTGCGGTTACTCCAGAAGCCTGCCAGCAGGCTGCCGCTGAAATTGTGCCATACACTGAAGATGGCACCGGGAATGGCTGCCATGGGATCAAGGTGAGCCATTGCTAAGGCCACAGCCAGACCGGAGTTCTCCATGCCGATTTCAAAGGAAATGGCTCTGGCCTTGCCTTCACTCATGCCTATGCCTCTTGAAGCTCCATAGCCAAGAAAGAGGCCGATGGCATTGTGCAGAATAACGGCTAGGAATGCAATTCCTGCTACGGTTACCAGCTTTGCAGCGTTCAACGCTACTACGGCGGCAATAATCATAATAATAGCAATAACGGAGACCGCAGGGATTGCCTTGCTGAAGGCATCAACGAATGTGGAGGCCAGCATGCGTAACAAAATCCCTGCGAAAACAGGCAGCAGAACGATTTTCAAGATATCGACAAGCAGGGCTCCTGCTTGAATGGGAATCATAGTTCCTGCCAGGTATAAAAAAATAAAAGGGGTAAGAACAGGGGCTAGGATCGTATTGAAGCTGGATACGGTGACGGATAAGGCCGTGTCTCCTTTGGCGATAAAAGTCATAACATTGGAAGCTGTACCGCTGGGGCAGGCTCCGACCAGGATCAGCCCTGCCGCCAAGGCCGGCGGCAGGTTGAGTAATTTGGCGACACCGAAGGCAACGGTTGGCATAATCAAATAGCGGAGCAGGATACCAAATAAGACATCCTTGGGGCGGGTGAGGACTAGTTTGAAATCATGCAGCGACATGGTAAGTCCCATGCCCAGCATAATGATTCCCAGGAGATAAGGGATGTAGATGCCCAGGGGCTTAAAGGGATCGGGTTGAAAAAATGCGGCTGCGGCGAAAATGATAACCCATAGGGGGAAATACTGTGTAATAATTTTTGCGAGTCTTTCGATCAATGCCATACCATTGGCCTCCTTATTTTAATACCGCTCCCAAATTGGCTGAGGTTACGAGACGGGCGTAGCGGGAAAGATAACCGGTTTTGATTTTTGGTTCCGGCTGTACCCAGTTTTGACGGCGTTTTGTCATTTCTTCCTCGCTGATCTTTACGATTAATGAACGTTGCGGAATGTTGATGGAGATCACATCACCGTTTTCAACCAGGGCAATAGGGCCTCCCTCCATGGCTTCCGGTGAAACATGACCAATACAGGCTCCTTGGGTAGCACCGCTGAAGCGTCCGTCCGTGAGCAGGGCCACTTTTAATCCCATACCGGTAATAATAGCAGTTGGGTTCAGCATTTCCTTCATGCCTGGGCCGCCTTTGGGGCCTTCATAGCGGATAACCACAACTTCGCCATCTTTTACTTGTTTGGCTAAAAGAGCTTCAATGATAGCTTCTTCCGAATCAAATACATGGGCAGGACCTTCAAAGACCAGCATATCTTCTTTTACAGCGCTTTCTTTGACGATGGCGTTATCGGGAGCCAAATTGCCGCCAAGTACAGCAATACCGCCAGTTTTTCGATAGGGGTTCTCAATGGTATGGATAACATCCGTACGGGTAATTTCAGCATTCGTAAGACGGTCTGCCAAAACACCTGTTACTGTCAGGGCATCGGTATGGATGACGCCTGCTTTAGAAAGTTCCTTCATGACGGCATTTATACCGCCAGCTTCATTTAAGTCCTGCATATGATGGGTACCGCTGGGACTGAGCTTAGTAATGTAAGGTGTCTTTGCGCTGATTTCTTCAAACAGGGAAAGGGGCAGTGACACGCCTGCTTCATGAGCAATCGCAGTTAGGTGCAATACCGTATTGGAAGAACCGCCGATCCCCATATCTACGGCAATGGCATTTTCAAAAGCTTTGCTGGTCATGATATCTCTTGGTTTAATATCATTTTTGATTAAGTTCATAATAACGGCGCCGGCCTTTTTGGCGATGGTCTTCCTTGCTCCGGTATAAGCGGCAGGGATGGTGCCATTGCCGGGCAGACCCATGCCCAGAACTTCTGTTAAACAGTTCATGGTATTGGCTGTAAACAGGCCGGCACAGGAACCACAGCCGGGACAGGTCGATCTTTCCATGGCGTCGAGTTCATCAGCACTGATTTTTCCTGATTCAAATTTTCCGGCAGCTTCAAACATTGTACTTACACTAACATCTTTACCCTGATAGCGTCCTGCCAGCATAGGACCGCCGCTCACGACGACGCAAGGAATATTGATTCTCGCCGCTGCCATGAGCATGGCAGGTACAATCTTGTCACAGTTAGGAATCAGGATTAAACCGTCAAAGGCGTGGCCGCCGGCTACAGCTTCTATTGAGTCGGCAATGAGTTCCCGGCTGGGCAGAGGGAACTTCATGCCTTTATGTCCCATGGCAATGCCATCGCAAATACCGATTGCCGGAAATTCCATCGGTGTTCCGCCAGCGGCAGCAACTCCCAGTTTAGCAGCCTGTACAATGTCTTTTAAATGTCCATGACCGGGGATAATTTCGTTAAAGGAATTGACAATTCCAATCAGGGGTTTATTCAGGTCGTCCTGGTCATACCCCATGGCATAAAATAAGGAACGATGGGCTGCTCGGGTTGAGCCTTTTTTTACAATGTCGCTGTGCATACGAATAGCCTCCTCTTTATTTTGGTAAAAAAAATAAACCCACTGCCACCCTAAAAGGGGCAAGAGGTTTCTCTCGCGGTACCACCCTTGTTGTATTTGCAAAAAATACAAATACATCTCATCAGGTCTATGAATAAACCCTAGCAGTCTAACGGCTGCGTTCTTGCGAACTGATTCCGGCGCGGCTTACTATGATTTTCAGCCTTGCAGTTCGGGAGTGACTTAGAATATACATATGTTACCGGCTCACACCTTACCCGGCTCTCTGAAACATAGGGGTATTTCTCTTTCTCCGTCATCACTTTTAAAAGTGTAAAGTTGTAAACTTATTGTTAGATTTATTATAATCGAAAAATAATATATGTCAACATTAAAAATACAAATTTGCGCAGTAAGAATACTTCACATAACATTAGCCTAAGGATAGGCAGTAAAGCAGAATTCTTGTGTTATCCGGGAAGAAATAAATCAGGGAGAGGCAAGCTAGGATTTCATAGCAGATTATGATGAAAAATGATAGTAGTTTCTTGTTGTTTTTTATAAAGAAATTGTTGTTCTCATCCATATTTCGACAAAAAAAACAATAGGAAATAGATATAATTAGTTTGAATAATGAAAAAATTCACGCAGTTTATTTTTCTAAAGGAAGAAGGAGTGCAAAAGTGGACAGGCAAGGTTTTTGGGGAATGAGAAACCGGTTAATTGCAGCTTTTATGGGTGTTATACTAGTTCCTTTACTGCTGATTAGTATTTTTCTTGGGATGGCGTTAAGACCGTCGGGTGTGGACGGCATTGGCAGTTCCGTCATGGCAGCGGCACTGCTATCCATCTTGTTGGGACTCGTTGTGGCATTTTTTGTATCTAATCATTTCTTACGGCCTCTGATTGCCGCCGCTAATCATATCAGTGAATTAGGAGCCGGCAACTTTAAGGCAAACTTGGTACTGCCCTTTGGTACCCGTACGGATGAGCTGGGGCAATTGTCTAATGCTATAGCGAACATGCAGAGAAATCTGATTATCTTATTGGGGGAAGTGCAGCAGGTTAGCTATGGAGTCAGCGATAATTCCCATAAAATGAAAACTGTTACGGAAAAAAACCGTCATTCGATTAAAGAGGTCGGCTTGTCCATTGAGCAGATTGCCAGTGTGTCCGTAAATCAATCCCAGGAGATGGAGTCTGGTGTGGGCCGTATGAATGAATTGGCTGATCATGTGAAAGCTGTACAAGTGTATACGGATGAGATGGGGCAAAGTTATGGAGAAATGTGCAGTTTAAATGACAAAGTGGCAGGCATTATTTGTTCTTTAACGGAGAAGATGACAGAAGGCAGGCAGGCTTCTCAGGAAGTAGACAGTGTAGTACGAAAAGTGAATGAAATGATCGGGCAGATTGGTTCCATTACTACGGTAATCGATCAGATTGCAGCGCAAACGAATTTACTGGCGTTAAATGCTTCTATAGAAGCAGCGCGGGCGGGTGAGCAGGGCAGAGGCTTTGCCGTAGTTGCTGATGAGGTTAGGAAGCTGGCAGAACAATCGGGCAGTGCTGTTAAGGATATCAAGGTTCTGATTCAAAATGTGCAGCAGCAGTCCAAAATTGCTGTTGGTTCCATAGAAAAGGCTGAACAGGTTGTAAGTGACCAGGAAGAAACCGTGAATGCCACATGGGCGATTTTTGAAGAAATCGCTGTTGCTGTTGAGGCTCTTACGGAAAAAATGTCGGAAATGCAGCAGCGGTTTGTTGTGATGAGTGCCAAAAGTGATGAGATTGTAAATGTGTTTAGCAATATTTCGGCAGGATCAGAGGAAACTTCTGCGATTACAGAAGAAGTTCATACGGTTACCGAAAAGCAGGTTATGGATATGGACGAAGTAACTAGTTGTGCCACAGAGCTGCATGATATGGTGGGGCAGCTTCATACTAAGATCGCTAAGTTTTCAATATAGCAGATAATTGGATGCCTATATGGGATATCTATCATCATACAGGCATCTTTTTTATGAGATGTCATTTTAGCGTGTGTCATTGCGAGCGCCAGCGAAGCAATCTCCTAACTTATCGGGGATTGCTTCGCTGGCGCTCGCAATGACAGAGAATGTCTAATAGTATCCAAATCACGGATGCGGTATTGTGATACAATAGTAATAAAATGATTTAATATTTTAAAAAACTTGATATAGATCACAGATAAGATGGCAATTATCGGGTATGATAAAGATAATATTTGAGGAGGTGGCACAATGTTACCTAAAGGTGCTAATTTACAAAAGATAAATAATGGCAATCGTACGTATGCAATAACACCCCATTTGCCTGGAGGTTTTATAAAGCCTGATGTAATGAGAAAATATGCTGATATTGCCGAGAAATATCATGGGGTCATGAAGCTGACATCCGCCCAGCGGGTGATGATTACAGGTCTTAAGGCTGAGGATATTGATAAAATATGGGAAGAACTAGGCATGCAGCCTGCGATGGGCTTTGCTAATTGCGTGCGGAGTATTAAAATCTGCCCTGGCAGTGTTTTCTGCAAAAGAGGAAAACAGGATAGTATAAAGTTAGGGATGGAATTAGACCGGTTATATCATAAGAAAGAAATGCCGTCCCGGATGAAATTTGGCGTAGCTGGCTGTGCCAATTCCTGCTCGGAAGTACATGTAAAAGATATTGGCGTTATGGGAACGGATATCGGCTGGGATATTTATGTTGGTGGTACGGCGGGTGCTCATCCAAGACTGGCAAATCTATTAATTGAAGGTTTGGAGTATGATGAGGTAATACGTATTGTTGGTATTATTGTTGAATACTATCAAAAAAATGCGGATATTGAGCGTGTGGGGCAGTTCATCGATCGGATTGGTTTTAAGAAATTCAGAGCGGATGTGCTGGCGGCTTTTTATCAAGGTGTAAGCGAAACGACTGAACCTTTGGTGCCTCAATCCCTGGAGGGACGGGAAATTGCTCCGGTAGCAGGCGGTCTTACAGAAGGAAATCTGGTATTTGGCGACAAAATTACGGAGGATAGCGTAATTAGTGATATTATCAGAGTCTATCCGCAAACAGTTCCGATTTTCCGTTCCTTTGGTATGGGATGTCTCGGATGTCCGTCCGCCACAGGTGAAGCACTAAGCAAGGCGGCAGGGATTCATGGTTTGGATATCAATGAAATTTTAGCAGGATTAAATAAGGTAATTTAGGAGGCATTTATACTATGAGTGCATTTTTAGGTCATATTCATTATTGGTTATATCATAAAATCGGTCGGGTAGCAGAACGGGAGCAGCTGATTTTTCAAATGGCTGAGGAAATGTGCGGCGCTACGGCAGAAGAACTGCAGTCTCAGGTTTGGCAGATTTATGGTGAGCCTTTGCCGGACACGGAGCTTGGGGAGTTAATTGACCATGGTAATATTCATGGCTGGCTGCAGCGTCAGATTACGATTGCCGAAACCCGGGAAGCTGCTTTCATTAAAGAATTGGTCGACACTTGCGGTGGTGCGGCTCAGGACATCGTGCTGGATGCTTTTGCTGAGCACGGTAAGGTGTGCGGTGAGCATGCAAAGGCCCAGGGAAAATATGATGTGAGTACTGCCAATGGCATCTATCAAGCTGTGAATGATTACTTATTAAATGGTATGCCTTGTGATCAAAATGATGTGGTGACGGCAAACGAAGCGGGTAAAGTAGTCTGGGAAGGTGATGTTTGCCTGCAGGAGCGTAACTGGACCAAGGCTGGTGCGGATAAAGCCTTTATGAAAGAATGTTATCAAAAATGGTTTGCTGGCTTTGTAAAAGTTCTAAACCCTGCATTTACTTATAGCCAAACAGCTGATACATTAAAAGGAAATTCGTTAAATCGTCACCAAATAGTGAAAGAAGTATAACTCAAGAAAAACATAAGGGCTGCCAGATTGTTGGCAGTCTTTGTTTTGGTGTTTTACGTTGATGAATAAGAAAAGAACCCTGAACCGCGAAGATCACGAAGGGATTTTTTAACCACAGAGAACGCAGAGGGCGCTGAGGGGTATAAAATGCTAGCCTATCTCTCTCTGCGTTCTCTGTGCCTCTGCGGTTCGGTCTTCTATATGTTTTTTTCGCGTCTTCGCGGTGGAAATGGTTTTTTTGAAAAAAACATGAGAAATACGCGTATAGGGCAGGATAATAATTGACATTTTAGATAGGTAACCATATAGTAATAGAAGGATAAATTTGTATAGTTTAGGTATGAGTGTAGGGGGTTTTTTACGATACAATGGAAGATTTACAATTGACGATTAATAAACGGCGTACTTTCGCCATTATCTCCCATCCCGATGCCGGGAAAACGACGTTGACGGAAAAATTATTGTTATATGGTGGTGCCATTCGCCTGGCAGGTTCGGTAAAATCTCGTAAGGCGGCTAAGCATGCAGTTTCTGACTGGATGGAGATTGAAAAGCAGAGAGGTATTTCCGTAACCTCCAGCGTACTGCAGTTTGATTATGATGGATATCGGGTTAATATTTTGGATACACCTGGTCACCAGGATTTCAGTGAAGATACTTACCGGACGCTCATGGCAGCCGATAGTGCTGTTATGTTGATTGACGTGGCCAAAGGGGTAGAAGATCAAACCAAGAAGCTATTCCATGTATGCCGCCAGCGGGGCATTCCGGTATTTACCTTTGTTAATAAACTAGATCGCTATGGTAAGAATCCTTTTGAGTTAATGGAAGAAATTGAACAGGTTTTAGGGATACGGGCGTATCCTATGAACTGGCCTGTAGGAATAGACGGAAATTATGTAGGGGTTTATAATCGCCAGGAGGCACAAGTTGAGCTGTTTGCAAAAGACGGTGCTCATGGGCAATCGGTATTGCCTTCTACGATGGGAAGTGTAAGTGATCCTGCTTTCCGCGAACTTTTGGGAGAGAGTGTGCACGCGGCACTATGTGAAGATATTGAGCTGTTGGATATGGCGGGTGATGCCTTTGATTTTGATTTAGTGGCAGCCGGGGAGCTTACTCCCATGTTTTTTGGCAGTGCTATGACTAATTTCGGGGTACGACCCTTTTTAGAAGAATTTTTAAAGCTGGCACCTGCTCCGGTAGCACGAATATCCAGTGCTGGCGAAATTAATCCGGCAAGTGAGGAGTTCTCTGCCTTTGTCTTTAAGATCCAGGCAAATATGAATCCTGCTCACCGGGATCGTCTGGCGTTTATTCGCATCTGTTCCGGTAAATTTACCAGAGGCATGTCTGTGTTTCATGCACAGTCAGGCAAGATCATCAAATTATCGCAGCCGCAGCAGTTTTTGGCTCAGGAGCGAACGATTATTGATGAGGCCTATCCTGGTGATATTATTGGATTGTTTGACCCAGGTATTTTTGGTATTGGCGATACATTGTGCCCGGAAAGTGCTAAGTTTACTTTTCAGGATTTTCCTGTGTTTCCGCCAGAACAGTTTGCCAAGGTACAGCCTAAAGATACAATGAAACGGAAACAGTTTGTTAAAGGGATGACTCAATTGACGCAGGAGGGCGCAGTTCAGGTCTTCCGTCAGAGCGAGTTTGCATCCGAGGCCTTTATAATTGGGGTGGTTGGCTCCCTGCAATTTGAAGTGTTGGAATATCGCCTGAAAAATGAGTATGGTGTGGAACTGCTCATGGACCGTCTGCCCTTTAGTGTAGCGCGCTGGCTGATTGGTGAGGAAAAAGTGATACAATCGATGAAGAGTATTGACAGCGGTATGATGATTCGTGATATCAAAGATCGGCCGGTACTCTTGTTAAGTAATGAATGGGCCATTCGCTGGGTAAGTGAACGCAATCCTGGTGTGGAATTTTTGGAAATTCCTCAGGATTCTACAGGATTTTAATAAACGCCTCAAAGTCGGCAGTTTAAGCTGCCGATTTTGAGGCGTATTTAGTAGGCGTGTGAACTCGCCGCAGGTATATATTGACAATGTAGAATGCATGTTATACCCTGAAGTGGAAAGCCGATTTTGACGATGTTAGGATGGTGGTAACTATTGTCTAAGCATACAGAAACAGAATTAAAACTTTCCTGTGCAGATGAACGGGTATGGGAACAGATTATGGCAGCAGTGGCTCTAGCCACAGTAGCGGTACCTGGATCAGAGATTACTCAGCGATTAGAGGCCCGATACTTTGATACACCATCTCATGCTCTGCAGAAAGCAAAGCTGGCCTATCGTGTGCGCCGCGAGGGGGAGAATTGGGTTGCCACAGTCAAAGATAGCGGCTCGTCAAAGGGCGGACTGCACGCCCGCCAGGAATGGAATCAGATTGTTGCTCACAATGAACCGGATATACAAGTTTTTTCTGCAATGGAAATTGGTCCAGTTTTGCAAGAGACAATAGGTGATGAGAATCTGGAACCGATTCTGATTACTTCTTTTGAACGGCGTAAAGTAGACGTAGTGATGTCTGATGGCAGTACCATTGAAGTTGCGGCTGATAAAGGGGCTATTATTGCAGGTGAGCAGACTGCTCCCATCTTAGAAATAGAATTGGAATTAAAAACAGGAGAAGCTTCGGCCTTATTTGTATTAGGTGCTGCTTTAGCAAAGGAATTTCCGTTGCTGCCAGAGTCCAAAAGCAAATTTTATCGTGGTCTTTTGCTGGCAGGGCTGTCTGCTGAACGACCGAAGAAGAATCATTTGCCTCTGGTAGACAAAGGGAAGCCAATTGGTGAGGCATTAAGGAATGTGCTGGTAGAGCTGGTCATGCATGTATTCACGGCGCAGCAGGCTTTTCTGGAAAATTTTCAGCAGCCGGGTGTCGCTCGTGAACTTTGGGTTGCTTTGTGTCGTTTGCAATCTGTCTTGACTTTTTCGGAACCTTTGGCGGTTATTAAGCGTTACTCTGTGTATCAGGATGAGCTGGGAAAATGGGGAAAAACAATAGCTGACCTGCAGGAATTGGATGTACTATATACTGGCTGGCAGCAGCTGCTTGACCATCAGATTGCCGCTCTGGATAATAAAGTATGGCTGGGAGAAGTTTTATTGGAGAAGCGTAACCAGGCAGCCGTAAAAATAGTGGCTGAATGCCGGGATGGTTTGGCAACGCCTTTATTATTAGGATTATGGGCTGAACTATTAGACCGGGACTGGCAGCAGCTCATATCCTGCGATAGTACTGTGGAAGAATATGCTGTTGGTACGATCGCTGATTGGCTCAAAGTGGCAAAAAAACAGGAAAAAAATGCAGCGTGGACGGATGCTGATAAAGTTGATAAGCTGCAGTTATGGAGCAGTAAGCTAATGCATACAGTAGAGGTGATGCGGCCCGTGCTTGGGCAGATTTCCGGCCTGATGCTGCAGCTGGGAAAATTTCAGCGTACTTTACGGGTATTGATTGGTACTCACAGCACGGCATTATTGCTGAAGGAACTGTTACGGGAAAAGTCCAGCAGAGCTTTGCATTTAGAAGCTGGTATATTGCTTGGCTGGCAGGGGCATGAAAGGTTGCTGCTGCAGAAAAAGCTGGATAAGTCCTGGAAGAAATTTAGCCGTGCCGCACAGAAGTGGAAATAGTGAAAAGGACCCCAGCGCAAGCTTTGCGCTGGGGTTTAATTATTAGGGATTCAATCCTTTTTGTGTTCTTTGTGGCCGCGTTAGCGGCTTTGCGTCTTTGTGGTTCAAACGTCTATGTTTTTATTAAACTTATTTCGTGCCGTAGTTTTCGCCTTTGCTGATGGCAGCTTGGGCTGCAGCTAGGCGGGCAATGGGAACACGATATGGCGAGCAGCTGACGAAGTTAAGACCGATGTGATGGCAGAAGTCAATAGAACGAGCCTCACCGCCATGTTCGCCGCAGATGCCGATTAGCATGCCAGGTCTTGTTTTTCGGCCATTTTCTACTGCTATTTTCATTAGCTGACCGACCCCTTTGGTATCAAGAGTGATGAACGGATTATCGGCTAAGAGTTTCATTTCTAAATAATCATTGAGGAATTTACCTTCCGCGTCATCCCGGCTGAAGCCCAGGCAGGATTGAGTCAGGTCATTGGTGCCGAAACTGAAGAATTCAGCGACTTCAGCCAGTTCACCAGCCAAGAGGGCAGCCCGGGGCAATTCAATCATCGTACCGGAGGTATAATGGAAGGTTACCTTATGTGCATCCATAGTCGCTTTGGCGATGGAATCAATTTTTTCTTTAAAGAAAGTCATTTCTGTTTTATCAATCGTGAGAGGAATTTCAATTTCCGGCAAGACTTTGTATCCTTCAGATGTCAGGCGGGCAGCTGCATTGCAGATGGCTTGCATTTGCATTTCATATATTTCAGGAAAGGTAATACCTAAGCGGCAGCCACGATGTCCCAGCATTGGATTGGATTCATGGAGTCCACGAACTTTGCGCAGGAGACTTTCTTTTTGCGCTAACAGCGGCATATTTTCTTTGGTAATCTGGAGGGTGGTAGTTTCAACGAGCAGCTCTTCCAGACTAGGGAGGAATTCATGCAGTGGAGGATCAAGAAGTCGAATGCAGACCGGATAGCCCGCCATGGCTTTTAGTATGCCATAAAAGTCGCCTTCCTGCATTGGCAGGAGGTGAGAGAGGGCTGCCTGACGTTCTTCAAAATTTTCTGCCAGAATCATATCCTGTACATAGGGCAGGCGGTCTTGTCCCATAAACATATGTTCTGTACGGGTCAGGCCGATGCCTTTCGCACCGAATTCCAAAGCTTTTTGTGCATCGTCAGGGGTGTCCGCATTGGCTCTGACTTCCAGGCTCTTATATTCATCTGCCCAGCTTAATAGCGTCAGATATTCAGCAGATAGTTCAGGGTCTTTCATGGGAACAATACCTAAAATGACACGGCCGGTAGTACCGTCGATGGAGAGGAGATCTCCTTCGTTAATAATGGTTTGACCTACAGTGATAGTTTTGGCATGGTAGTTTATGTTTAGAGCTTCGCAGCCGCATACACATGGTTTTCCCATACCCCGGGCAACTACAGCCGCATGGCTTGTCATACCGCCGCGACTGGTTAAAATACCTTGAGCGGCAATAATGCCATGGATATCATCAGGAGTCGTTTCGGTGCGAACCAGCAGGACTTTTTGTCCTTTTTTACCTAATTGTTCAGCATGATCGGCATCAAAGACTACGGTACCTGAGGCAGCGCCTGGTGAAGCGGGTAAACCGGTAGCAATAATATCCAGCTTGGCAGCAGGATCGATTTGGCGGTGAAGTAGTTGGTCTAGTTGAGCTGGTTCGATTAACAGCAAGGCTTCTTGTTTGGTGATCAAGCCTTCTGCCGCCAGGTCGTGAGCAATTTTTACGCCGGCTTGGGCAGTACGTTTCCCATTTCTGGTTTGTAGTATATATAACGTTCCCTTTTCGATGGTAAATTCAATGTCCTGCACATTTTTATAGTGTTTTTCCAAAATAGCAGCTGTTTGAGCAAATTGCTTATAGACTGCAGGCATCTCATCTTGTAATTTGGCAATAGGCTGGGGGGTACGAATGCCAGCCACTACGTCTTCACCCTGGGCGTTTGTTAAATATTCGCCATATAGCAGGTTTTCACCAGTAGAAGGATTTCTGGTAAAGGCTACCCCTGTACCGCAGTCATTACCCATATTTCCAAATACCATAGATTGAATATTGACAGCTGTGCCTAGTTCATGGTCAATTTTATTTAGATTCCTGTAGATGAAGGCCCGGTCATTATTCCAGGAGCGGAATACGGCTTCAATGGACAGGAATAATTGTTCCATAGGATCTTCCGGGAAGACGGCTCCAGTTCGTTCCAACACCAGCTCTTTGTAACTGTCAATGACGGCACGTAAGGTTTCGGCAGACATCTCCTGGTCGTAGGTAACGCCTTGTTTCTTTTTGTGCTGGGTTAAGAGCTGCTCAAAGTCTTGCTTGTGAATTTCCAAGACTACATCGCCAAACATTTGGATAAAACGACGATAGGAATCATAAGCGAAAACTAAGTTATTGGTATTTTTGGCGACAGCTTGTACTGTTTTTTCGTTTAAGCCAAGGTTTAGGATGGTATCCATCATACCAGGCATGGAGAAGACAGCGCCTGAGCGAACGGACACTAACAGAGGATTGACTGGATCGCCTAATTGTTTGCCAATCGTTTTTTCCAGGTGCGCCAGATTCTGACGCACCTCATCGATGATTGTGCCAGGGAGTTTCTGACCATTTTTATAATATTGTTTGCAGGCAGCCGTAGTAATCGTCATGCCCGGTGGCACAGGTAGGCCGATGTTAGTCATTTCTGCTAAATTAGCCCCTTTGCCTCCTAGTAGTGAACGCATATCTGCCCTGCCCTGATTAAATAAGTATACGAATTTTTCCATTATTCAACGACTCCTTTACGATAAAAATCGAGAACTCTTGCCGCAGTTTCTTCGGTTGCTTTATTTGTAATGTCAATCACAGGGCAACCGACCTTACGCATAACTTCTTGGGCATAATCCAGTTCTTCAATAATTCGTTCTAAATTGGCATAACTGCTGGAGGGCTGCAGCCCCATAGCCTTAAGGCGCTCGCGGCGTATTTCAAATAATAGGGACGGTTTGATGGTAAGCCCGATAACTTTATGCGGCGCCACTTGGAAGAGTTCAGCTGGCGGCGGAATTTCTTTTACCAGCGGTACATTGGCGGCTTTTATGCCTTTATGGGCCAGATACATACATAATGGTGTCTTAGAGGCTCTTGATACGCCTGTAATGACAATATCGGCTTGTAAAAGACCGCGGGGATCCTTGCCATCATCGAATTTTACAGCAAATTCGATGGCTTCAATTTTGGTGAAGTAGGCTTCATCTATTTTGCGAATGAGTCCTGGTTCATTGCGCGGCGACAGGTGAGTAACTGTTTGTAAGGCGTCGACCACAGGACCCATAATATCGACATGAATAATTCCTAAAGCATGAGCTTTGGTTTCTAAAACATCTTTTAAGTCAGGACGTACTAAGGTGTACATAATTGCACTATGATTTTCTGCTGCTTTTTCGAGAATAGCTTCGATTTGGGCAGCTGATTTCAGATAGGGTTTACGTTCAATTTCTATATTTGCACCAGTAAATTGACTAATGGCTGCCTTTACAACCAATTCTCCTGTTTCGCCTATAGAATCTGACATAATATAAACAACGGGGGCTTGGCTGTTTTGCAATTTATTCAAAGAGAGCCTCCTTTTCGTGATGTTATGGACAGATCGTTTTGATTAGTTTTCTGCTAATTGAACAAATAGACGTGTAATATTGGTTTTGGTAAAGCGACCGACAACCTGATATTTTGTTTTTTCACCTTCCTTTATGGCCTTAACTACAGGTAATGCATCTACTTGATGGTACAGAAGCTTCTGGGCCGCTGACAACACAGATTCTTCTGGTGTTGCTAAAATGATATTCGGCATTCTGGTCATGATGATATTGACGGGAAGTTCATTGTTATTTTTGCCCCCCATTGCCGCTTTTAAGAGGTCTTTACGAGAGATGGCTCCTTCGAGGAAATCACCTTCTGACACTACGAAAATGGTGCCGACATCTTCAATAAATAATGTGACAATGGCATCATAGACAGAGCTGTTGTCCTTTACCACAATCGGTAAGGAATGAGCATCCCCAACCAGAATGGTGTCGAAGGTCATCGTTCTGAACTTCTGCAGTTCTTGACCTGTGTAATAGTAGCCTACTTTAGGCTTGGCACCGATTAATTTCGCCATAGATAAAATCGCCAGATCGGAGCGCAGCGCTGCGCGGCTAAGATTCAGTTTTTCAGCAATCTGGTTACCCGTAATGGGACCAAGCGATTGTATTATGTCTAGAATGTTGGTTTGTCGTACTGTAAGTTGTATAATAATTCACCTTCCAAAGAATAAAGTAAACACTATATGCAAGTTTACTGTTATATAGTATACTACATTCCTGCAATAATACCTGCTTATATAAAGAAAAAATTACAGTTTATTTACAATCTACGACAGGGATAAGGGAAAATAACTTATCCACTTTACTATTTATATGCGATTATTCTGGCAAAATACTATGGTTTGTATCCTTTATTTTTCAATTAAGTTTGGTAATTAGGAATTAAAGTAAAAAAAATTAATAGTAGTAGTATACAGACCGTTGTTTATTTCCTATAGCAATATGACGTTACGCTGTATAATAAAATGTTGAATTTTGTCATTTAGAATTGTTAGATCAAGAATTTATCATAGATTGCAAAGTTTATGAGCTGGAGATCTTGACAAGGGCACGTTCATAGGGCATAATGGCTTAAAGTTATTGAAAAATTTTCCTTTCATTGGGCTGACCAGAACCACTGGAGGCTAAGTAAATTTCTCTTTTGGTGCAGAGGAATGGGCTTAGTCTTTTCTGTTTTTCTATGATATCGAGTCATTTAGGTAAACCTCACGGGGCCTTTATTATTACGCTCTGGGTTATCATGAAACCTGCGCTTATCATTATAGGGACTCCGTGCTTGGACTGCAGCTGCTGGACTGTGATACGTCAATGCTGGGAAAGGAGGAAGGGAATGCTGACTGAAGTTTTGGAATATCTATTGGCAAATCTTGATAAATATTATCAGGCTGTCATTGTGCATATAGAGATTAGTTTGGCTGCGATTGTAATCAGTATGATCCTTGCTGTTCCACTGGGAATTTTATGTGCAAAAAACGGCAAGGTATCTTATGCTGCCATTACTGTTTTTAATACTCTGCGTATTATCCCCAGCCTGGCTGTATTGGTCATTGTCCTGCCCATACTGGGGACGGGGTTTATTCCTGCCTTGTTTGCCCTTATTTTGCTGGCAATTCCTCCTATATTAATTAATACGTATTTAGGGTTTAAAAATATTGCTCCATCGGTAATTGAATGTGCTGAAGGTATGGGAATGGATGCAAAGACAATTCTTCTCAGGGTAGAATTGCCATTGACGATTCCTTTGCTTCTTACAGGGGTGAGAACCGCTGCTATTGAAGTTATTGCCAGCGCAACACTAGCATCTTATATCGGTGCAGGTGGATTGGGGGATTTTATATTTACCGGTATTGGAATGAATGACTTTCGAATATTATTGATTGGAGGGATATCCGTAGCGTTGTTATCCGTTTTGACAGAAATAGCTTTGGCACTTGTACAGCATAGTGTCACTAAGTATCAGCGCGATTAAAGTAGCAAGGAGAGGGTAAAATGGTTAAAAGATTTTCTAAATTAGGAATGCTTTTGGTAGCAGCCATTCTGGTTTTGCCGGCGGTTTTAACTGGCTGCAGCAGTAATAAGACGAGTTCTGAAACTGCAGCAGCGACTGGTAATAAACCAATCATTAAAGTGGGCTCTAAAGATTTTACGGAATCTTTGATTTTGGGCGAACTTTATGCTCTGGCTTTAGAACATGCAGGCTATAAGGTGGAAAGAAAATTAAATTTAGGCAGTGCGATTGTACATGATTCTTTAATGAATGGTGATATTGATTTTTATCCTGAATATACAGGAACGGGTTTGTTAAGTATCCTAAAAGCTGCGCCTAAGTTCGATGCTAAAGAGGTCTATGATGAGGTTGCCAGTCAATATAAGGAAAGGTTTAAATTAATTTGGCTCAACCCTTCTGCCGCTAATGATTCCCAGGGGCTGGTTATCACGAAAAAAGCTGCCGATCAATATCAGATCCGTACCATTTCCGATCTGCAAAAGAATGCAAGTGCAATTCGCTTTGCTTCACAGGGGCAATTCGATGAGCGGGCGGATGGACTGCCAGCACTGGTTAAGGCTTATGGTGCATTTAATTTTAAAGAACGCCGGATATACGATAACGGCATTAAATATGATGTGCTTCATAATGATAAGGCTGATATTGCCGTAGCCTATACGACGGAAGGTGAATTAAGCAGGGATGAGTTTGTCGTGTTAGAGGATGATAAACATGTATGGCCGCCTTATAATATTGCTCCTGTTATCAGACAGGAAGTATTGGAGAAAAATCCGGAAATAAAGGATATCTTAAATAAAATTACTGCCAAGTTGGATAATAAGACCGTAATCAGCCTCAATGCCGAGGTCGATAGCAAGAAACGGGAGTATACAGAGGTAGCAAAAGAATTCTTTGATAAAACGAAGTAAGTCCCTATTATTTCACTAATGGAGAACGGAGCAGGAGGTATAGCTTGTGACTAGAACTGCAATTGAGTTTCGTAATGTAAGTAAGCAATATACCAATACATCCCAATATGCTGTAGCGGGCGTTACGATTAGTATTGAAGAGGGGAGCTTTGTTACTATTTTAGGGACTTCAGGTTCTGGGAAGACTACGTTTTTAAAGATGATCAATCGCATTTGTGAGCCGACTTCCGGTGAGATTTTATTTTTTGGCGAGAGTATTAAGAATTTGCCAATACATGAATATCGGCGCAAGATTGGTTATGTCATTCAGCAGGTTGGTTTATTTCCCCATATGACAGTGGAAGAAAATATTGGTACCGTTCCTAAAATATTAAAATGGAATAAAGAAAGAATCGTTAAGCGGGTTGATGAACTGTTAGAGTTAGTAAGCCTGCTGCCCGGGGATTTTAGAAGACGGTATCCGAGACAGTTGTCAGGCGGACAACAGCAAAGGGTAGGCTTGGCAAGGGCCATGGCCGCAGATCCGGCTATTATGCTGATGGATGAGCCTTTTGGTGCCATTGATGCCATTACCAGGCAAAATTTGCAGGATGAGTTACTCCATATTCAAAAGAAATTGCACAAAACCATTTTATTTGTGACTCATGATATTGGTGAGGCCTTTAAGCTGGGGGATAAAGTAGTAATCATGAATGAAGGTGAAATCCAGCAGTTTGATACACCGTATAATGTGATTGTAAAACCGGCCAACGATTATGTGGCACAGCTTATTGCGACGCAGGATATTGTGCAGAGGCTAAAGATTTTAAAGGCTAAATCGGTCATGCTGCCTGTGGATGCAGCTAATACAGAGAGGGCTTTTAGGGTGGGCAAAGAAGAATCACTGCATACAGTACTGACTTATTTCTTGGAACATGATCAAAATCATGTGCTGGTAGAAGATGATAGGCGGTGCATTGTTGGCAGGATTACCTGGGAACAATTAAAGATTACTGCGAAGCAGGCTAACGTATTATCTGCTTAATGAGGTAGGGTGCTATGATTACCTATTTGTTAAAAGACTATATGCAAATGTCAATCCTGCTATTGGAACATTTGCATATCGTTTTCTTGAGTATTGTGATTTCCCTCATCATTGCCATACCAGTAGGAATGCTGCTGGCAAGAAGCAAGTGGCTGTCTACGGCAGTCCTGGCTTTCTTTGGGTTTGTGTATTCGATACCCAGCTTAGCCTTATTTTCTTTTTTGATTCCCGTATTCGGTTTGGGTAAAATAACGGCTGTCGTTGTGCTTGTAGTTTATAATCAATATATTTTGGTGAGAAATACACTTGCCGGGTTTGCTGCCATTGATCCTTCGATTATAGAAGCTGGCAAAGGAATGGGGCTTAGTACCAGGCAGTTATTTTTTAAAATACAACTGCCGTTAGCCATGCCGATTATTATCGGCGGTATCCGCATTGCAACCGTGTCGACTATTGGTATCGCCACGATTGCTGCTGTCATACATGCAGGCGGGTTGGGTGTTCTGCTGTTTGATGGACTGCGGATGAATTACCTCCCCAAAATTCTGTGGGGAACCATTCTGTCCTCAGCATTGGCTTATTGTTCTAATCAAATTCTATTATTTTTTGAAACAAAAGCTCTGTTAAAAGCCCGGGGCGAGTATCAGGAGTAACGCAGCTATCTATTTTTGCTAAATTAGTCTGGAAATCACAGGGAAGTGGATGGTCTTGCGAGTCATTTTGTTCCAGATATGATAGAATATTCATGAGATGTACAGTGCTTCTGTAATTTCATTATGAATTCTATCATATTGGAGGGGTGAGATGGTATATCGGTTAATAGGCCGAGTCGGAATTGTTTTGACGGCGTTTGTTTGCATACTTACTATGTATGGGTGGATGCCTTCCGCTCAAGCCTCGATCATTAGTACTAAGAATGAAATTAGTATTGGCCGTGAGGTCGCAAATCAGCTGGAAAAACAATACGGTGTCGTGGATGATCCGGTATTGCAGGAAAGGGTAACGAACATTGGTAAGAAGCTGGTAGCTGTTAGTGATCGTAAGGACTTGCCCTATTCATTTAAAGTTCTAAATTCACAAGACATTAATGCTATGGCAGCGCCTGGCGGTTTTATTTACATATTTAAAGGTTTAGTCGATTTGATGCCCTCAGATGATGAATTGGCTGGTGTTATCGGCCATGAAATAGGACATGTGGTCAAACGTCATTCGGTGAAACAAATTGAGAAGAATCTTTTATTGAATATTGGTTTTATTGCTGTATTTGGTGAGAGGGGAGTTGTCCTGCAGAACTTGGCAATGAGTGCGATTATGGCAGGTTATAGTCGTTCGGATGAACGGGAAGCTGATTATCTTGGGTACCTTCATTCCTCTAAGGCTGGATACAATCCCTATAGTATGATGATGGGCTTATTAAAGCTCTCCAGCCTAAATCAAAACTATCAAAATGATTTGTTTTCCGATCATCCTGAGGGGAAAGAAAGGATTGCATTGGTGCAAACGTATTTGGATAAAGACCATGTGCATCCCACAGCCCAGGCAACGCCAGATGGCAAAGCCGCAGTGGTTATGGACGGTTCATGGCAATTACCGGTGATTGATACGGAATTTGATGGACAGCAGCCTCTATATAGAGCTTACTTAACAGCAGGGGCTTTATATCGCGTAAGTCAGGTAGCAAACTATAATCCAGACCGATATATTCTGGATTCTGACGGCATTAATATCACAGTAAACTATAATGATATTCAGATTATAACGATTACTCCGGATGATACCCTAGCTCATAATATGGATGCTGTGGATTTGGCGGGAATCTATGTTGATAAACTAAAAGAGTGGCAAAGAAAAACTCTGTGATACCTTATTTCCTGGCAATATGAGAACACCTCCAGAAAATGCTGGAGGTATTTTTTTGGAGAAAAAACCGAAAGTTTCTTTATTTTAAGAATTTTTAAACAATAATTGGTAGTCGTAGAAAATATTGACAAAGTAATAGTAATACGATATTCTTACAAATAAGCTGATTAGAAAAACTAAAGGCTGTGAAGTAATCATGCTTCACAGCCTTGCTATAATTTTTTATACCTTGCAATTTTGTGTTTTACACAATTGAAATTTTTAAGACTTACATACTTCTAAGGTAGAGCATCGACTTATTTTCTAGGTGAAGGCAGCTTCCAAAGTAAATCGTGTTACTAGCAGGATAATTACATTTAATGTAGAATGATTATCAATATCAATTGAGAGAAATCATGAAATAAACCATAATGAATAGCTATTTTCATTATTATTTAATTGTTAATATTTATCGACATTTATTGATAAAAAATGCATTATAAGGTATTGTCTGTTATGTAAATTATTATTGATATTCGCAATATGAAAAATATATATTTGGCAAACTTGTTGAAAAGCAAGGACGCAAAGCTATGGGTCTAAAGACGATTAGTCTATGATTGCCAGGTTGCCCTTGAAAAAGGTTTTAAAAGCCCGGGCATTTGTCTGGGTTTTTATTGTTTCTTATGAAGATATTTAAAATTAGATTTGAAGTTGTGGGAGAGATTTTAGAAATTTAGTAAAAAGCTATAACATTAATAAAGCATATGTAAGAGACTTACGTCTAGTCTTGTTACGATTCAGTAAACGTATTATTTTGTGCAAGTATTTATCTCAAGATTTCCCATGATATACAACTTCGAAGTTATTATAAAATTTTGTGTGATTTGTAAAAATCATATGGTTCATTTTGAACAGGAGAGTGAGAATCATGTCTATCAAAGCCAAAACCGTTACGTTGCTCTTGATCGCCCTTCTCATAACAGGACTTATCGTCGGCGGTTCAGGTATGTATGTACTCTATGGAAGATCATTGGATAATGTTCAAATAAGTATGAATGGACAAGCTTCTCAGCTGGCGAGTGAGACCAGTGAATTATTTTCTTCATTCGCTAGGAGCGGAAAGTATTACGGTGAAGATTTAGATCTTAAATCTGGTGATAGTTCCCGCATACAAGGGAAAATTGATGCATATTTTGCGGCCACATGGGGTGCTGATCATTTAGTTTTTATTAATTCATCAGGAGCTCGTGCTGCTACAGCACCTTATGAGCCAAAAGCGATAGGTGTCAGTTTGGCAGACCGCAAGTTCTTTAAAGATACAATGAGTGACCAAAAGTCGCATATTAGTGATGTATTGATTAATAGGGCCACAGGGGTGCCTTCTGTTATTGTTACACAGCCCGTTAAAGGACAAGATGGAAAAATGGCAGGATTGGTTGCCCAATCTGTGGATTTGGAAACATTGCAGCATTTCTTGGCGCAAGTTAAAGTTGGCGAAACCGGAGTCGTTGCTTTAATCGCTCAGGATGGATCCTTACTGGCTCATACAAACAAAGATCTGGTGAAAGAACAAAAGAAAATCTCTGAAGATATGTTACATTCCTTTGTTGCAAATTCCGGAAAACTGATTTCTTATACGGATTTTTCCGGGAGAGATTCTTTAGCCTTGACGGTACCTATACAGGGCACGGAGTGGCTGGCCCTTGTTAGTATGCCCAGAAGTGAGATTAAGAGCGATTTTTATGCCAGTCTTACGACTATGGTCATTTCCCTGTTGGGAGCTCTTATTGTAGTTGGATTTGCTGCATGGGTCTTTCTGCTCAAATTATTACGGCCAATTGAAGAAATTTCCAAACAAGTTACAAAAATTGGTGACGGAGATCTTTCCGTGAATATTACTTCTACATCGAAAGATGAGATCGGGGTTTTGGCTAGAGCCGTGTCAGCGGCCATCGGGAATTTCAGACAAATGATCGTTAAAGTTCAGGAAGCAAGCGAGACAGTATCGGCCTCGTCAGAAGAACTTACTGCAAGTACGGAACAGTTGGCTCAGGCAGCAGATCAGGTATCAACTGCCATAGCAGGAGTGGCTAATGGAACGGCACACCAAATGGAGGCTGTTGATAATACCATGAGCATTGTTGAACAGATGTCAGCAGGACTTCAGCAAATCTCTGCTAATACTGGCAATGTTTCTGCTACAGCCGAAAAAACATCAAATACTGCCCAGGAGGGTGGTAAAGCTGTTCAAAAAGTTACCAGTCAGATGGCGAACATTGAGACTTCTGTAACAAATTCAGCGCAAGTAGTGGCTAAACTGGGTGAACGTTCTAAGGAAATTGGACAAATTGTCGACACCATTGCCGGAATAGCCGGGCAGACGAATCTATTGGCCCTGAATGCTGCAATTGAGGCTGCACGGGCTGGTGAGCAGGGCCGTGGCTTTGCTGTGGTAGCGGAAGAGGTTAGAAAACTTGCAGAACAGTCTCAGGATGCAGCGAAAGAGATTGCTTCCCTGATTGGCGAAATTCAGGGTGATACGAATCAGGCTGTACTGGCTATGAATGAGGGGACGAATGAAGTAAAGAAAGGTAGTGAAGTGGCTCATGCCGCTGGACAATCTTTTAGTGAAATTGCGTCACTGATTGAAGAAGTATCGGATCAAATTCGTGACATTTCTGCTGCTATCGAGCAGATGGCCAGCGGCAGCCAGCAGATTGTGTCTTCGGTAAAGGACATTGCGAAGATTAGTAAGGATGCCACAGGGCAAACACAAACGGTATCTGCTGCCACCGAAGAACAAACGGCATCGATCCAGGAGATTGCTTCCTCCAGCACTGATCTTTCCCAAATGGCGGGCAATCTGCAGGCCATTGTATCAAAGTTCAGAATTTAGTCTACATGGGACGGCAAAAGACTCTCAAATCGTTGGAAAGTGGTCGTTCTATCAATATAAATAAAAATCGGTGGTTTAAAAAGGAACTAAACAAGTTAGATTTCAGCATGAAAAGCCAGTTAATTTTAAAGGATTAAACGAATGATCAATAATTGAATGGAGCGATGAATCATGTCAAATGTAGGATTTCGTATTTTTCCAAATTGTAATCGGCCTTCTAAAGAGTTAATTGATAGTTTTTCAGGGTTACCGGTAGCCAATATAGCAGATACGATGAGCCGTATGTCCTGCATGGATGCCAAAATTCGTCCAATTAGCAATGTACCATTATTAGGGCCTGCCTTTACGGTTAAGTCACGGCCCGGTGATAATCTTCTGCTGCATAAAGCACTTGACCTTGCTTTGCCTGGTGATATTGTGGTGGTTGATGCCCAAGGAGATTTAACTAACTCCATTATGGGAGAGTTGATGACTTTATGGGCAAAAAAACGGGGTATTGGTGGTTTCATTATTGATGGTGCAATTCGTGATGTAAGTGCACTTAGGAAAATGGATATACCAATCTATGCGGCAGGAGTGACTCCTGCAGGGCCATATAAAGACGGACCTGGGGAAATCAATGTCCCTGTTTCTTGCGGCGGGGTTGTAGTTCACCCTGGAGATATTTTGGTCGGTGATGAAGATGGTATTGTTGTCATTAGCCCAAGTGATGCCAAAGAGATTTTAGAGAAATCCAAAGCCAAGTCTCGTATAGAACTCAAAACGATGGAAGAGATAGAAAATATGGCATGGGATCGTACCTGGATTGATAAGGCCCTTGAAGAACGCGGCGCCGTAGTCATAACCGATAAATAATCTTTGCCTGCTCTGGTGTCAACACGCTGACGGCAGTACTTAATTTATGATAAATGCGTGAGGATGTGAATACATGAATTGGGACAACCTTCCTATATTAGTGGTTTTAGTGTTATCTGTTATCGGTAATAATCATACAGTAGCTATTGCTGCATTGGTACTGTTGCTGATTCAAAAATTGGGTTTGGTAAGCGTTTTTCCCTTAATAGAAAGCTATGGTATGAATCTGGGTATCATTATTCTAACTGTGGCTGTTTTAAGTCCTTTGGCCCAGGGGCGTATAGCAGTAAACGATATAGCAGGCCTGTTCAAAGCGCCGGTTGGTCTTATCGCAATTGTAATCGGTATTTTGGTGGCATGGATAGCTGGTAACGGTGTAGTTTTTATGAAAGAGTCGCCTGAAACAACAACAGCTTTAATTGTTGGTACCATTATTGGTGTATGCTTTTTTCGCGGTTTGCCCGTTGGTCCGCTCATCGCGGGCGGTATGGTGGCTATGGTTGTAAGCCTGATAGATTCTTTCAAACATTAAGAAGAATGCTTTGTGTTGTATCCTGACTTTGTTATTACTAGCAAGAAGCAAGGGCCGGTGATTCTGATTTTCCGAAAAACAAATAGAAAGATTAGGAGCCGTAGACTAATAGGTCTACGGTTTTTTGATTTAGGCATGAGTACTTTATCGTATACTAATAATTGATAAAACCTGCGTTCTGAATGATAAGCATAACAATTATACAGTGGATCTTATTTTTTTATGATTTTAAAGGGGCCGAATAGCAAAAGAGGTGGTATACTTTTGCTAGGTGTTTTATTCAAATAATATAGACGGATAACGTAACAAATAGCAATATTGATAAATTTCAACGGCAAGGAGTAATTCAGAATGACGGATCAAGAAGAATGCAAAGCAACACAGCTCATTACCAATGCCCGGCCTAATTCTTTCACAATGAAACAGCTGTTTCTCACATGGCTGCGAATCGGTTTCACGTCATTTGGCGGTGGCGCCATCACGCAATATCTTATTCAAGAAAATTTTATTTATAAGTATAAATGGATAACCAATGAGGAATATGCAAATATCATAGGGATGTGTCAAATTACGCCAGGCATAAACACGATTGCCTATACGATACTGATCGGCCAGCGATTAGCCGGATGGACAGGCATATTTGTTTCACTGATGGGGCTTATCCTGCCCAGCGCGGCAGTTACCATCGGTATAACTGCCATCTATACCAGCCTCAGTGAGGCCCCAAGGGTTCAAGCTTCTTTGCGGTCACTATTTGCAGCTATTTTTGGGGTTGCCTTAGCTACTAATTGGCGAAATGCCAAACCCATTCTTGCCAGTAACCGTAAACGTGGGTCATTCACTTTCTTGGTGGCACTTGGAATTATGATAGGTAGTTCCATGATGTATGTACTGTTAAATCCGCCAGTGGTTGTGCTGTATCTTTTGGGTGGACTATGTGGTGCACTCATTTATTGGTATGCTGCCAGAAAAGAGCAGGAGGATTAGCCGATGGACTGGATACTGTTTTTTTGGGTTGTGCTTAAATCGATCTTGTTCTCGACGGGGGGCTTTGGCCCTTTACCCAGTTTACATACGGATTTCATTGCCCATGGCTGGGCCAGTGAAAAACAGTTCACCGAAGCACTATCTATCGGGCAGATTACTCCCGGACCAAATGGTCTTTGGGTTGTTAGCCTGTGTTATTTAGTTGCAGGATTGCCGGGAGCGGTCTTAGCTTGTATTGCACTTCTTTTACCGCCATTATTAATCTTGTTCGTGCAGCGCTGCCATGCACGAATTGCCCATCATCCTGCAACGCAGGGTTTACTTGATGGCGTTGTACTCGTGATTGTTAGTTTCAGCGTAATCGTTTTGGCTGGAATGTTTCGTAATAACGGGGGGGATATTGGCATGATGGCAATTGCCGCAATCAGTGCTGTACTTGCCATATCAAGACGTGTATCGGCAAATATGATTCTGGTATGTGCAGCTTTACTGGGGTTGATGTTTGGCTGAAATTTTTGATCCATATAGTCAATTATTGAGACAGACCTTAGGATTAGAGGCTTTAAATCCTTTGCCAGTTTCCTGACAATAGGGAGAAAGCAAGGGAGAGCTGCTAAGTATGGTTGCAATCAGTACAGTTTATAATAAGAGAGTAGCTACTAGCTGTTGAAGCAGCGTCCAGGGAAAATCTGCAAACTATTCACTAGCAAGCCTGTCCTTGGTTACTGTGGGCAACGATGAGAGGATGAGATGATATGAATTGGGATAACATTCCGATATTGATTGTGTTGGTATTATCTGTAATTGGCAATAATCATACGGTAGCAATCGCTACATTGGTGCTGCTGCTGATTCAAATGTTAGGTTTAGTAACACTCTTTCCTTTAATAGAGAGTTATGGTATGAATATTGGTATTATCATTCTGACGATTGCCGTTTTAAGCCCGCTGGCGCAAGGTCATATATCGATAACTGAAATTGTAGGTCTATTTAAAGCACCAGTTGGCCTTGTAGCCGTTGTCGTTGGTATTTTGGTAGCATGGATGGCTGGTCAGGGCGTAGTTTTTATGCAAGGTTCACCTGAAGCAACCACTGCTTTGATTATTGGTACCATTATTGGTGTCTGCTTTTTCCGGGGTTTACCTGTAGGTCCGCTTATTGCAGGCGGTATGGTTGCTCTGGTTGTAAGTGTAATTGATACTTTTAAACGCTGAGAATTATGCATATGAGATTAGCTTGGTATAGATAATTTTGAATGGTGATAGGCAAGCGATTGTTATGCTGTTATTTTTACTATAGAAAGAGATGAGTCTGGACGTTTTCCAGGCTCTTTTTTTGTTGGCTTTGGAAGTGGCTGTTTGGGCAGTAATTTTCTAAAAGTAACATTCGGGAAGGAATTTAATATATTATATGGTGCTATCAGTGAACAGATTGGAGGGAAGCATATGTTATATTTTTTTACTAATGCCACTAAAATTCCCAAGGTTCGCAAGTGGCTGATTCATTCGACTACAGCACTTGGCGTCTTTATGGCTACACTGGATGCCAGCATTGTGAATATTGCTTTACCGCAGATTACGACTTATTTTCATACAACCATTGCTAATGTGGAATGGGTAGTAATCGTATATTTGCTGCTGATTAGCAGCCTGCTTTTAACTTATGGCAGACTTGGCGATATGTATGGTCATCGTCCAGTCTTTGTTGGTGGTTTTGCCATATTTACGATAGCATCTGCTCTGAATGGCCTGTCACCAAACATTTGGACGCTTATTGCCTCGCGGGCATTGCAGGCGATTGGTGCCGGGGCTATTCTGGCTGTGGTGCAGGCCATTATAACGGATACATTCCAGCCATCAGAGAGGGGAAAAGCGATTGGCATCAACGCTATGTTTGTTTCCCTTGGTCTTGCTACAGGTCCTTCTCTTGGCGGATTTTTAGTCGGAACCTATGGCTGGCAATCCATATTTCTTATTAATATTCCAATAGGCATCATTAGTACAATTTGGTCGTGGACAATACTGCCAAGTAAAAGTACAAAGCCTCAAAAATTTGACATTGGGGGAGCCGTTACTATTTTTATCTGTCTTAGTACATTGCTGCTGGCCGCAAGCCATGGACATATCTGGGGCTGGCATTCTTATATCGTTATGAGTTTGTTTTTCACTGCATTCCTGTCATTCGTGATGTTTATTTACATTGAGATTCAATGCAAGCATCCTATGTTTAACCTTGGACTTTTCCGAAATAAGGCCTTTCTGGCAGGTAACCTTGCTGCTATGATTAATTATCTGACCCAGTATAGCGTTACGTTCCTAATGCCTTTTTATCTTGTAAATTTTTTAGCGCTGTCCACAGGCAATGCCGGCTTGTTAATGAGCGCTTTTCCCATAACGATGCTGCTGGCTTCACCAGTGGCAGGGATACTTTCCGACCGCTTCGGCTCGCGATTACTCACCTCTGCCGGGATGATCATAATTTGCAGCGGCATTTTGATTCTCGGACATACGGAAAGCTTTCGCTACATGATGAATGTTTTCGGTCTGGCCTTAGTCGGACTTGGCACGGGGCTATTTCTTGCACCCAATAATAATGCAATCATGGGGAGTGTAGTCAAAAACAATATTGGCGTTGCATCCGGCACATTAGCTCTGATGCGCAATATCGGCCAAGTGATGGGTGTTGCAGTGAGTGGCGCTGTATTTAGTAATCAACTGGCTAAATATTCTCTTTTTACTGATACCTCTGCAAGTTTTACACTTGCCTTACATGATACTTACTTTGTGGCAGCAATCATAGGAGCTATCGGGGCTATTGTCTGCTGGTCGCGGGGGAATCGGAGGAATGCCTAGGAATGTTCTATTCTGCAGCAATAAAAGTCTATTGATTGGTGTTGTATTCCGATAAAAACACTTGCTAACTGAATTGGGGTAATATATAGTCATAGGAAAAGTGACGATCAGCCAATTTATATTTTATGAATAGGTAGAATGGGGTGGAACAAGTTGACTCTACAACAATTAAAATATGTCTTAAAAGTTGCAGAAAAAGGATCTATTAGTGAAGCAGCAAAAAGTCTATTCATTTCTCAACCCAGTCTGTCTAATGCCATCAAAGAATTAGAAAAAGAAATCAGGATTACCATATTTACCAGATGTAATCGTGGAATTGTTATTTCTAATGCAGGCGCTGAATTTCTTGGATATGCCAGGCAGGTTATTCAGCAATCGGATATGTTGGAGGAAAAGTATCTTAATTCGAAACCGGCAAAGCAGCGGTTTTGTATCTCAAGTCAGCATTATACCTTTACGGCTAATGCTTTTGTAGATCTTGTAAAAGAATTTGGCGGTTCCGAATATGAATTTACGATCCGGGAGACAAAAACGTATGAGATTATTGAAGATGTAAAGAATTTGCGAAGTGAGCTGGGAGTTATTTATTTAAGCAATTATAATGAAACTGTTATTTTGAAATTCTTGAAGGAAAGTAATATCAGTTTCTCAGAACTGTTTACAGCAAAACCCCATGTATTTATTAGTAAGACCCATCCATTAGCAGATAAGGAAATCATTCAGCTGGAAGAGTTGGAAGATTATCCATGCCTTTCTTTTGAACAGGGAGAATACAATTCCTTTTATTTTTCTGAGGAGATTTTAAGTACCAGGATTGTGAAGAAAAGTATCAAAGTCAGTGACCGGGCAGCCATTGTCAATTTTATGATTGGTCTGAATGGATATACCATATCTTCCGGCGTTTTCCCCAAATATCTGCATGGAGAGCAAATTATTGCTGTGCCCCTTAATGTAGATGAAGATATCAAAGTTGGTGTTATTAAGCATAAAGATGTCACCATGACAAAGCTAGGAGAAATATACCTGGACGCCTTACAGAAGATTGCCAAGGAACTTTAGAAGAGAAGTAAGGTCTGGTACAAATAGCAGACAAGCAGCCTGATATAGTTTTAAACTATATCAGGCTATATTTATTTAGAATTATATTATAACTGCGCAGGGTTATATAATTTTAGATGTTAGATAATGAAATTTGATTAGCGATTTTTTACAGTACTGATTACGTGGGAATATATTTAAAACATAGGTTTATGATAGAAGGGAGAGGAAAGAATGTGGAAATACAGGCAGTCGTTTCATTTTTGTTATTTGCACTGATTAATGCCTTTACTCCGGGGCCAGGAAATATTTTGGCATTCAATACAATGAGCAACTATGGATGGAAAAAAGGAAAAAAATTATTTTTCGGAATCTTTGCAGGATATTACTGTGTACAGGCATTATGTGCATTTTTTACATATGGATTGGATCAGTTCTTACATCCTGTGATGTATGTATTGAAATATGCGGGAACTATTTATATTATATGGCTTGCCGTCCATATTGCATGTAGTAAGCCGGGTAATAAAGCTGAGAATAAAGCACCTTCTTTTTGGATTGGTTTCCTCTTACAGTTTGTAAATGTAAAAATATTTTTATTTGGCATTACTGCATTGGCAGAGTACGTAGTTCCCTATTATACAGCCTTTGAGATGCTTCTGTTATTTGAGATGATTATCGCCACCATAGGAAGTATTGCAACCATAACATGGATATACTTTGGAGCAGTATTTCAAGCACTTTATCACAAGCACTTCAGAGCAGTAAATGTGGCTTTGGCATTAATTCTATTAGGATGTGCATATCAACTGGCAATTCAATAGGAATGTATAGCATAATTTTTCATTCTGAGGTAGATTTTCAACATGCTTTGCTTGAGAAGGCACGTCATAATAAACTGATGGATTGTTTATAGTGGAGGCCAACAGGGAATGAACGGCTATATTTTGGCTGTAGTTGCTCCAGTAATGATAAGTCGCTGCGCTTGAATTTATTGCTGCAGGAATAATATAGAATTTTACCATATTAAGTACAGGCAAGGGTTCTTGACTAAGAGGCCGTAGTAAGATAAAATAATAAGGTAGAATGCCGGTATAGCTCAGTTGGTAGAGCAACTCATTCGTAATGAGTAGGTCTGCAGTTCGAATCTGCATATCGGCTCCAGTGAAATCAAGCCTCCACAGGTTATGTGGAGGCTCTTATTGTATATGAAAACCCCACGTTAGACGTGGGGTTCAAAAAAGCTTATAGCGGTGAGGATGAAAATAAAACTCCTTTTGATAGAATGAAGTTGCGGTCTGCTAACTGCAACAAACTTATCAAAAGGAGGTCATTCGGGTATGGAAATGGGGAAACATGAAATATAAATATCGCAATAGGGAATTCTGGTATAGAGGATATTATGTTGATACGACGGGTAAGGATACGCAGGAAATCAAGGAATATATACAAAAGCAACTAAAGGAAGATCAGTTGGGAGAGCAATTGACATTAGACATGCCTGACCCGTTTACGGGTAGCAAGTAACAACTCTTCGTGTGTGGCAGACCGTACCAACGTCCTTTAGGCGTGGCTAGTAATACAGGGCTACGCCGTTAAAGTAAAATCCCCGGCCAAGCCGGGGGTTTTACTTATTATGTTAACATGGTCCTTTTCTGTCATTACCGAATAAAGGTAATATAGCTGTTCCTGAGTAGGACCAGAGGTTATGGACATAATGCATCCATGCTTCCACTATAAAAGATAGCCATGATGCAAAGATTGTAACTGGCAAAATTTCTTTCCAACGCTTTTTATTAGCAAATAAAAACCAAATTATCCAAGAGAGTATAAATCCAAGAATCCAAAACAAAGTGATCACCTCAAGGCTTATATACTCAATTATGTATATTAATGCTAAAGGACAAACGTAAATCGTATGAGGTTATATTGGGGAGGACGGGATAATAGGATATAAATACTTTATAGCTCTTTAAGAATTATTCTGGATCTTCATTATCCTTAAGAGGTTTACTGGCAGCAGGTTGTACATTTGGTGAAAAATTAAAACTTTTGAATGGACTAGCTTCACCCTCCTGCCAAAGCTGATACGAATATAGTATAATAGCGTTTCCGATAGCCATAAGAAATAATTGGAAATGAGTTATATCATACAACTCTAAAATACCTCGATTGACAAGCCAACTATCCAAGGGTCCCGTGAGGATAAAATCAATGACTGCATTTGTAGCAAGAAATAGCCAAAATCGTTTATAAGTAAACTTGAAAATCCAAATAATCCCGACAAGAAAAGAACCATAATTAAATATCGGCATGTTTACAAATGGAAAAACAGTTTCCTGAGTTGCCCACCAATTCAAAGTTATACCCATCTCTATTACAATTGTTGCTACAAGACCGCCAAACAAGGCAACGGGCATATAACGTTTGAGCTCTGCTTTCTTTAAGAAAAGGACTGATAACCAAGAAAATACGAAACTTGCCCATAATAATGTCTGATTACTCATAATAAAAACCCTCAACTTTTTTTATTTTTAAGTGTTGGTTTGTTTCGTTAAAAATATACATCTAAAGGAAGCTGATATTATGAAGGCCATCACCGTATTACAGCCGAGGGCGAGTCTAATCGCCTGCGGTGCAAAGCAGATAGAGACAAGATCATGGGCAGCTAGGTATAGGGGCAAGATTGCGATTCATGCGGGAAAAGGAACGGAAAACATTGATCTATGCAAGCAACAAATATTTTGGACTAACTTATGGACATATGAAATAGCAGTTGAGTATACATGGCAGCAAAGGGCTTACAAAGACTGTGGGAATGGGCGGGATAAGAAAAAACCAGCATCGAATGCTGGAGGACAAGTCTCATGGCGATGACTAGAACATCTTCAATGTAATTAAGATGGATAGTAGGAAAGAGGTTATATTGGGAAGGGTGGGATAAATCATCTTGATAACTTTTTGAAACAGAAAATTTTATGATACTGATAAAAAATCCATAACAATATCCAATCAAATATATATGAATGCAATAATGACCATCCTTGAAAGTGAGCCATATGACCTGTTTTAATTTGAAAAAATTCTATAATAGCAGCAAATCCTGTCCATAAGAACCAATACGAGAACATTTTTAAGAATGATTGTTTTTTAGGAAGCCATTGAATAAAAAGATAAGTAACAACAATATAAACATCAAAAGAATCTAGGAGCTTCCTTGAAACCGTTGGCTCACTTCCGTAATATCTCCAATAAGGTATATACCATTCGACAATCACATCGGAAACTAAGCTTAAGAGTGATGCAAGAAGACAAACAGGAATTATTTCTTTCCAACGTGATTTATCTGCCCAAATTAACCAACAAACCCACGCAATTATAAAACGACCGTAAAAATAACTCATATAAGTTACTCCTTAGATAATGTGTCAAAGATATTCTTTGAATTAAGCTATCTAATTATGCTAAATAGAATAGAAGTGTGAGACAACATGAAAGCAATTACCATTTTACAGCCGTGGGCGAGTATTACAGGCAATAAAAAAAGACTGACAAATTAGTCAGTCTCAAGATCACCACTAAGATCACCAAGTACCCAATTAGGTTTTTCGTCATCCTTGCAATTACATTGGTTGTCAGCTGGGGGCTTGGTAGGTACATCGGAAAACCAAGTAAACCTACATTTAGTACACGTCCAAGTCTCATTCATGAAAATTTCTCCTTTATTTACAAAAATTAGTGAATAGGTAGCTTATTCGACGTAGCGATTAATTATACCTTTTAATAAAAATAAATTATTGGTGGAGGTATGTTAGTAGATACGCTACCTAATGGAGTATCTGCTGTATCTATGGATGCTACAGGAGTAAGGGCGGGTAAATCATTCAACACACTACATCAAATGTATCAAATACAGATGTGGCAAGAAAATACCTCATTCGTAGTTTTATTTTCATACGAATGGGGGTAGTTTGGCAATGTCCGTTTTTTTATTGGTTCAGTTCAGGATACTTATAGTTGTCCTTTTGAGCGGATTATTTTAGCTGGTGCGGCATAGGCAGATCAGTACGAAAAGAAAAAGCCCTAGTCACTAAAGCAGCATTCAAGATAATTTGTTTGGGTTGGAGAGCGGTTATATTATTGAGGTTCCCCATCCTTATAAAACCACCTATGGAATGAATACCAAATAAACCAACTAATTAGCCATAAGATATAAGAATAATACCAATCATACCCATTAGAATAAGCAATCATGTCAGTATATCTTTCGGATAAATATTCAATTCCAGTTAAAATTGTTGTCCATAGTAGAGCCCATTTTATTCTGGACATAGGAGAGTATCTTATCCAAAACATAGCTAAAACTGGTACAATAATCGCATTCACGGAAAAAGAAATATCCCGTATACCAGGTAAAACTCTAATAGGAAATTCCCACCAGTCAAAGTAATTTGCAATATAGCAAACAATATTTGCATAGAAACTGGCAAATAATCCAACCGGAATAAAATATTTTAATTCTTTATATGAAACAATTACTGCAACTATAGCAATAAATACAGATAGATACTGTATTGATAACTCAATAGACATAATATCATCCCTTAGAAGATTTACCTTTAGATTGTGTAGATATAGTTAATTTAATTCTAAAATTATAGATAAGATATTAGGGAGAGCGGGAGAGGCCGATGAAATCGTATGCGCAATGAAGAAAATAATAATATCCGGTATTCGCCAGGTAGGAGGTTAGTCAATAATAATTACATCTTTTTAGTTTAATAATCGTTACTGTAAGAATGTATATTAGTGAAAACCGATATACAGGAAATACACAAATAAAAGTTCCTTGGCTATATTGGTTTTACAATAATACTAATGGGAGATGATTAAATGTCTTATAATCAAGATTTACCTGCAGACAATATCGTTGCTATCAGAGAGAATTTTAGGGCGTTGAAAGAAGAAAAAATAGTTGCTGCTGCCACGACTGTCAAACTGGAAACTGCGCGTAATATTAATGGAGTATCCTTTGATGGTACAGCAGATATTACTATTACTCAGGTAAATGGAAAGGAGATTGCCAGCATTGATGAGATCCCAACAAGCTTACCTGCAAATGGCGGAGATGCAGATACACTCGATGGGCATCATTGGAGTGAAGTCCATGATGCAATTGCAGCTAATGATTTTGATGCTGGCCATAGCTTTAATTCTGTCGGATATCAGAAATTAGCAACTGGTCTGATAATCCAATGGGGCCGGATTAATGGAGTGCCTCATACTGATGAGTATGGTCGTATAAAAATTTCTTATCCCATTCCTTTTCCTATAAAAGCTCTAACACTCAATACCAATGTTGTTCCTGGAGATGTTTCTTATAACGTTTTAGATCTAGGATGGGCGAATTCGAATTCAAATTTTTATGTTTATTCACCTAATAATTTGAATTGGACCGCTATTGGGTATTAATAAAAATTGATTGTAACCTTCTCTGCTCGTTGGCTTTGCTGGCGAGCCTTTTCTTTTGCGCAAAAATGAGATGATAAATTGATTTGTTATACAATATGTGTCTGCAATATCTGTAATGATTGTATGAGAGATGCCCATTTATATTATTGTCAAATGACTAGCGTAAACCATATGAGGTTATATTGGGAAGGTTGATGCGATTTTCTGCTCTTTACTCTATCGCAAGATTAATTAAAAATTAATGAAGCCTTAATAATAATAGACAAATCTTAAATAAAAAATAATATAATGACGTAAGTCCCCAATAGTTACAACTATAGTCCTAAAAATACATTGACGAAGTGCTGGAAGAAGCATATAATATGATTTAATATTACAGATATAGACAAAATTTTACAATGTTGGCAAACCTATCGAAAGTTAGGGACGCAAAGCTATGGGTCTACCGTCGAATAACGACCAAGATTGCCAGGCCGCCATGCTAGTGTATACTGGCATGTCCAAGGTCAGGCTACCCCTGACCTTTTTTTGCGTTTAGATGGGCAAGATGGTGCACTTAAAAATGATAGCCATTAAATCCTAGCCAAACCGAAGTGCAAGTAAATACTTAGCAATGAAAGGATGAGAAGATGAGAGTACTTATTGTTGATGATGCCCTTTTTATTCGGAGAACACTTAAAACGATTTTAGAACAAAATGGCTATGAGGTCGTTGGCGAAGCCGAAAATGGTCTAGAAGGAATCCTAAAATATAAAGAACTTCAGCCTGACTTGACTACAATGGATATAACAATGCCGCAGATGGATGGTTTAACAGCCTTGAAGGCAATAAAAAAAATGGATCCCAGTGCAAAGGTTGTTATGATAACAGCGTTAGGTAACGAATCTACAGTAAAAGAAACAATATTATCTGGTGCTAACGGATTTATTGTAAAACCATTTGTTCAAGAACAAGTCCTTCGAGGGCTGAGTGCTTTGAAACAGTGAAATATGCAAAGAATTGATGCATTGCTGCAGATAGAGTACTTATGTGAGGGTGATTTAAATGGACAATGATGATAGCAAAGTACCGATGAGTGATCTTTTTGTTTTTGAAACCAATCAGATGCTGGAACAACTTGAGAGACTTATTTTAGATGGAGAAAAATCTGGCGGTTTAAAAGCATCGATCAATGAAGTGTTTAGAATTATGCATACCATTAAGGGATCTGCAGCGATGATGTTGTTTAACGATATTTCACATTTGGCCCACTCCATAGAAGATGTATTTTATTATCTTCGGGAAAACAAGCCATTATTGGTGGATTATTCAGGATTAACAGATTTGGTCTTACAGGCTGTCGATTTTATCAAGGATGAAGTTAGAAAGATAGAGAATGGTGGAATTCCTACAGGTGATTGCTCTGAGATTAGAAAAAAGAGTGGAGCTTTTTTATTGACGCTGCAAGTAATTGATCCAGCTTCGAAGGATATTTCTCTAAAGGCGCCAGAGCATGATGAACTTCAGTCTGGTATAGATGAAAAACCTGTAAGGGAAGGGCAGACAAAATGGGAAGCGGTCATCTTTTTTGATGATGATTGTGGGATGGAAAATATAAGGGCTTTTACGCTGGCTCATGAACTAGAGGAACTTGCTGAAGACATCACGTTTTTTCCTGAAGATATTTTAGAAAATGACAGCACATCGGAGATGATTAGAGACGCTGGTTTCAAGGTGGTGTTTACTACCGTGAATTCATCAGCAAGGCTGGAAGAGTTTTTTGCCAAAACAATGTTCTTGAAAAACTTTCAGCTAAAGAAAACCATCAATTTGGAGGAGGCGACTGCCAATTCTGCTGTTTCAGACGATTCTAAGCCGCCAAGTTTACAGGAGATGTCCCAACGGGGAGAAAGCAAGCAGAGTTTTATTAGTGTAAATGTAGCGAAAATGGATATGCTCATGGATCTGGTTGGGGAACTTGTTATCGCTGAGGCTATGGTAACTCAAAATCCCGAACTACAAGGCGTGACTCTAGATAAGTTTTATAAGTCGGTCCGACAATTAAGGAAAATTACAGGTGAACTTCAAGATACAGTGATGTCAATTCGTATGGTTCCCTTATCAGCAACTTTTCACAAGATGAATCGCATTGTAAGAGATATGGTGCGACAGCTTGATAAGCAGGCAGAGCTTCAAATTGTAGGAGAACACACAGAAGTAGACAAAAATATCATTGAACAAATTTCTGATCCTTTGATGCACTTAATTCGCAACGCTGTGGATCATGGCATTGAGCCTGCTGAAGAGCGAATCGCACAAGGAAAAGCAGCAGTAGGCAAGATTCGTCTGGAGGCTAAAAGCGCCGGCGGCGATGTTTGGATTATTATAAAAGATGACGGTGGAGGCTTACATAGAGAGAAAATTCTAAAAAAAGCTTTGGAGCGAGGTCTTATTCAACAGGCAGACAGCTCGTTAACTGACAAACAGGTCTATTCTTTTATTCTCCAGCCTGGATTTTCCACCAAGGATGAGGTGACAGAGTTTTCCGGTAGAGGCGTTGGTATGGATGTGGTGTCTCAGAATATCGAAAAGATTGGCGGAACGATTAGTGTGGATAGTGTACAGGGCGAAGGGACAACCATGTCAATCCGTATTCCCTTAACCTTAGCGATCATTGACGGCATGAAGGTTAAAGTCGGACATTCCATCTACACAATACCGATTATAGCGATTAAAGAGTCCTTTCGCCTGCAAGAGCAGAATTTGATTACAGATACTGAAAAAAATGAAATGGTTATGATTCGTGGGCAGTGCTATCCGGTTCTGCGTTTGCATGACCGGTTCAATGTACAACAGGCCACAATGAATTTGCGGGAAGGAATCATGGTTATGGTTGAGGCGGATGGCAAAATTCTTTGCTTATTTGCTGATTCCCTGTTAGGTCAGCAGCAGGTTGTAGTAAAGGCTTTACCTAGCTATATAAAAAAGATAAGAGGGATAGCGGGTTGTACGATGCTGGGGGATGGCAGTGTTAGCTTAATATTAGATGTGGCCGGGCTAGCTTACTAAGAAGCAGAAATATTAGGAGTGATGACATGTTTAAGAAAACGTTGACTGCAAAAATGTTAGCCAGATTCTTCATAGTGGTCTTTATTGGCTTAATTGCTTCCGGAATTACTGTATATAATATGGTGGAAAATATTCAGGAATTTAAACAAGTTGATCAGGAAAGGGTGCCCCTATTATTAAAGTCATCTCATATGTCTTCAAATGCGGCCAACCGTGGCGCCGCCTTTCGCGATTATTTGCTTACAGGGGATGAAAAATTCCTCCAAACATTCGATAAACTTGGAATGAGCGCAAGGGCACTGCAAAAAGATCTGCAAGATGCTTCGCATACCGAGATTGAAAAGAAAATGATACAACAAACTAAAGATTTAGATGACAGCTATGAAGAAGCAATACAGAAAAGCGCTGCATTAAAAAAGGCGGGGAAAGACCAGGAAGCTCTGCAAGTGAATATTGTGGAAGTTATGCCGCGTAATAAAGCTATGCTGGATCAGCTTGAAGAATACCAAACATTCCGCGAAACCCAAATGAATAATGATTTCAAAAGAATGGTTAGTGACGAAGAACGGACCATGTGGTTAGTGATTGTCATTGGTATATTGGCCCTCCTGGCTGGTGCAAGCATTGGTATTGCTACATCACGAATGATTGTAAAACCAATTAAAGAATTAGCGCAAGCGGCTGATAAGCTTGCGGTAGGTGACATCAATGTAAATGTTGTGTCGACTTCCCAGGATGAAGTAGGAGCGCTTATGGATTCTTTTGCGCAGATGGTAAGCAGTATCCGGGCACAAGCCTTTGCCGCTGAAAAAATTGCGTTAGGTGATTTGACGGTTACAGTGAAAATTCGATCCGATCATGATTTGTTAGGTACAAATTTAAATAAATGCATTGAGAATATCAACCAGATGGTGACTGACGTTACTAGGTTATCCCAGGCAGCTGTGGACGGTGAGCTAATGACCCGGGCAGATATTTCAAAACATGAGGGCGATTATCGTAAAATCGTAGAAGGGATCAATCAAACATTGGATAGCGTCATTGCACCTGTCAAAGAGGCTTCTGCAGTGCTGCAGGAAATGGCTGTTGGTAATTTGCAGCCAAGGGTCCAAGGTGATTATAAAGGCGATCATGCCATTCTCAAAAATGCAATGAATGAAACTCTTGATGCACTTGGCAATTCCTTTGGTGATGTGAGAAATATTGCAGAGCAGGTAGCTGCAGGGGCGCAGCAAATTGCTGAATCTGGCGAAGTTTTATCTCAGGGTTCCACCGAGCAAGCTAGCTCCATTGAGGAAATAACAGCCTCCATGACACAAATGGCCGCTCAGACCAAACGAAATGCAGTTGGTGCTAATCAGGCCAATGAATTGGCCATTTCATCGCAAGAGCATGCAGTGGAGGGCAGTACTCAAATGCAGGCAATGGTTCACGCCATGACTGAAATAAACGAGTCATCAGCTAATATATACAAGATCATTAAGGTCATTGACGAAATTGCATTTCAAACGAATATCCTTGCCCTTAATGCCGCTGTGGAAGCTGCCAGAGCAGGGCAGCATGGCAAAGGCTTTGCTGTGGTGGCGGAAGAAGTCAGAAATTTAGCAGCACGAAGTGCCAGCGCGGCAAAGGAAATAACGGCAATGATTGAGGGTTCAATCAAGAAAGTGGATGTTGGCACGAAAATCGCCAATGATACGGCAGCGGCCCTAAAAGATATTGTGGATGGAATCACTCGTGCAACGGAACTCGTCGGTGATATTGCAGCGGCTTCCAATGAGCAAGCTACAGCTATTTCTCAAATTAATCAGGCGATTACTCAAGTATCTCAGGTGGTGCAAACCAATTCTGCAACGGCAGAAGAAAGTGCTTCTGCCAGCGAAGAACTTTCGGGACAAGCAGAAATGCTGAAAAAAGAGGTGGCTAAATTTAAACTAAAGCATAGTAGCCGAGACTTTACACAGCGTCAAGAGCGGAAGCCAGAATTCTTACAGCAAGAGGGAACAATTATCGGTCAAAAAAAATATAGTAGTGACGAGAAAATAGGGACATTGGTCTCAAAAGGGAAAATACTCCTTGATGACACTGAATTTGGTAAGTACTAGATGAATTTTGATGTATATAAGAAAGGAGATCCATCATGTCTGAAGTGATTGAAAATAAGGCAGAACTTGAAGAAGATACCCAGAAAGATAAATTTTTAACGTTTTTTTTGGGTGATGAAGTCTATGGCATCGAAATTAAGTTTGTTACCGAGATTATTGGCATGCAGTCGATAACTCCAATACCAGATATTCCTGAATATGTAAAAGGTATTATCAATCTTCGGGGCAAAATTATTCCTGTAATCGATGTTAGATTACGGTTTAAGAAATCGTCTCAAGAGTACAATGATCGAACCTGCATTGTTGTGGTGGAGATAAAGGAAGTTGCGGTAGGATTTATTGTGGATACTGTGGCAGAAGTGCTGACTATCCAAAGTCAGAACATCGTTTTACCGCCTCAGTTTAAGAATGGCAGTCATTATCAAAGGTTCATTAAAGGGATCGGTAAAGTGGACAATGTTGTAAAGTTAATCCTTGATTGTGATAGGCTGCTGAATGATGAGGAAATAAATAGTTTAGAGGAACTTAGTTCTGAACAATTTAATTAGCTGCAAAAAGGTGGAGAAGATATGAATTGGTTTCGAAATTTAAAAATTGCTAACAAGCTTATTATTACGTTTCTTGGTGTAGCTGTGATCGCAGGTATGGTGGGTATGGTGGGAATAGTCAATCTGTCTAACATAGCTCAGGAAGATATGGAATTATACGAAAATTATACTGTGCCTGTGGGGCAAATGGGAGATCTTAGTGAAGCCTATCAAAAAGGACGGGTAAATTTTAGGGATGCCCTTGCCAGTAAAGATCCAAGAGTCCAAAATGAAAAAATGAAACAGTTTAACGACTCCATAACCCAAATGAAGGCAGCAAGCAGCGAGATTGCAAAAACAATAGGAACCGAGGAAGGTCGTAAGTTACTTAAGAATCTTGACGATGCTCTTGGGCAATATGAGTCTTATTCTAAAAATTTGTTTCCCATGTTCCAAGCAGGTCAGGTTGACCAGGTCAATCAATTAATGCAGACAGAGGGTATTCAGTTAGCAAATACCATTGGCGGTACTCTCGATCAGCTAAGTGCACTAAAAATAGAGTCAGCAAAACAAAAAGCGGCAAATAACAAGGCTGACGCAAGTAAAGCCATTATTATTATGATGACAATTGTTATCGCGGGTGTGGGGATAGCTATAATACTCGGTGTTTATATAGCACGGATTATTTCCCGGCCAATTAAAGAAATGGTTACTGTTGCAGGGCGAATCGCCGGAGGTGATTTGAACGTTACGGTTGTTGCTAAAACGAAGGATGAGACCGGGGTACTGGCTCAAGCATTCAATCAAATGGTTGATAATATCAATCGAACTATGAGCAGTATTAACCAAGCAGCAGAGCAGGTGGCTTCAGGGGCTCAGCAAATTGCTGCGTCGGGAGAGGTTTTATCTCAGGGCTCTACTGAGCAGGCTAGTTCTATTGAGGAAATTACGGCTTCCATGACGCAAGTAGCCGTTCAGACCAAGCAGAATGCAGTGAATGCCAATCATGCTAACGAACTGGCTGTATCCTCTCAACAACAAGCTGCGGAAGGCAATGCGCAAATGCAGGCGATGGTTACAGCCATGACTGAAATTAACGAGTCATCAACTAACATATCTAAGATCATCAAAGTCATTGACGAAATCGCTTTCCAGACCAATATTCTTGCTTTGAATGCCGCGGTGGAAGCAGCCAGGGCGGGACAGCATGGCAAAGGGTTTGCTGTGGTAGCAGAAGAAGTCCGAAATTTGGCGGCCAGAAGTGCCAATGCAGCTAAGGAAACAACGGCAATGATTGAGGGAGCCATCAAAAAAGTAGATGTTGGCACGCAAATCGCCACAGATACTTCAAAAGCGCTAAATAATATCGTTGAGGGTGTAGCGCAAGCGGCAGCGCTGGTTGGTGATATCGCTACGGCTTGCAATGAGCAGGCGACAGCTATTTCGCAAATTAACCAGGCGATTACTCAGGTGTCGCAGGTTGTGCAGACCAATTCGGCAACAGCGGAGGAAAGTGCCGCCGCCAGTGAGGAATTGTCGGGGCAGTCTGAAGTTATGAAAGAAAATGTTGCCAGATTTAAGCTCAAACAAAGCAATGGTAGCTTTCAAAAGGGAGAAGTAGTAAGCCCAGAAATGATGGGGGCTATTGAAATGATGATAGAGAAAAAGCAGCATAAACAAATAGGTGCAGAGGAGAATCGCCAACGAGTATCGATGCCAAAGGGCAAAATCGTTCTTGACGATAGTGAGTTTGGTAAGTATTAGTTCTATAGTAAACATAACATTCATAGGCAGTCTGATGCTCACTAGATTGAGAATCGCCACAGGTAAAGGGGAGAGGAAAATAGATGAAGTGGTTTCTAAACCTTAAAATTACGAAAAAGCTTATCGTAGCATTTCTTACTGTAGCAGTGATTGCAGGACTGGTGGGTTGTATCGGGATATTGAATCTATCTAACTTGTCCCAGCAAGATATGGAGTTGTATGAGTATTATGCTGTACCTATGGGGCAAATGGGTGATATTCGGGAAGAATATCAGAAAAGCCGCGTGAGTGTTCGAGATGCAATCAATAGCAAAGACGCAAAGAGCCAAGTTGAAAAAATGAAACAATTTAATGATTCTATAAACCAAATGAAGGCAGCAAGCAATGAGATTGGGAAAACACTAGTAAGTGATGAGGGGCGTAATCTACACAAAAATCTTAATAATTCCCTTGAGAAATATGAGTCCTATGCGAAAAAGTTGTTACCGATGTTTCAGGCTGGTCAGATTGACCAAGTAAATGAATTAATGCAAACTGAAGGCGTTGGTCTAGCAGCGTCAATTGAAGAAACTCTTGATCAATTAAGCACAATGAAAATAAATTTGGCTAAGCAAAAAGCAGTAACGAACAAATCGGATGCGAGTAGAACGATTAGTTTTATGATTATTATTGTGGCAGCTGCTGTAGTGATCGCCATGGGACTGGGAATGTATATTTCTCGGGTGATTTCCCAGCCCATTAATGAATTGGCTATTGCCGCTGATAAACTTGCTCTGGGAGATGTGAATGTAACGATTACAGCCAAAACGAAAGATGAGATAGGAAGGCTTATGGAGTCATTCGCCAAAATGATAAATAGTATACGTGATCAAGCCTTTGTTGTTGAAAAGATAGCAGCAGGTGATATGACGGTTGAAGTAAAAGTACGATCAGACAATGACTTATTAGGCCAAAAATTACGGGAGATGGTAACAAGCAACAACCAGATCTTAAGTAATATTAATCATTCCGCAGAGCAGGTGGCTGCTGGTGCAGAGCAAATCGCTGCTTCAGGCGAAGTGTTATCTCAGGGCTCTACGGAACAGGCAAGTGCTATTGAGGAAATTACTGCTTCGATGACTCAGGTGGCAACGCAGACAACGCAGAATGCGGTCAACGCCAACCAAGCCAATCAATTGTCCATTTCAGCCAAAGAGCAAGCTGTAGAAGGTAATACTAAAATGCAGGATATGGTTACAGCTATGACAGAAATCAATGAATCATCAGTCAGCATATCGAAAATTATTAAAGTAATTGATGAAATTGCGTTCCAAACCAATATTTTGGCTCTAAACGCAGCAGTTGAAGCAGCTAGAGCGGGGCAGCACGGTAAAGGCTTCGCTGTGGTAGCGGAAGAAGTCAGAAATTTAGCTGCCAGGAGTGCGAGCGCTGCTAAGGAAACGACAGCTATGATCGAAGGAGCCATTAAAAAAGTGGGAAATGGTACACAGATTGCTAATGATACAGCCAAGGCGTTAAGTGGTATTGTGGATGAGGTAGCCAAAGCAGCTGTCTTGATAGAGGATATTGCGGCATCTTCTAATGAACAAGCGACGGCAATATCTCAAATTAATCAAGCCATTGCTCAAGTGTCTCAAGTAGTGCAGACTAACTCGGCGACTGCAGAGGAAAGTGCATCAGCCAGTGAGGAATTGTCTACTCAGGCTATTGCCCTGCATGGGAATGTATCACGATTTAAGTTGAAAGAAATCAGCCAACAAGTACATGGAGTGGAATCATTAAGCCCAGATATGCTAAAGGCTATTGAGGATATGATCCAAACAAACAAACCGGCAGCTCTCTCAAATTCAAAAACGAAAATCTTTCTTGATGACAAAGAATTCGGCAAGTATTAATTGCGGGGTATAGTAGAAAGGGCAGGAAACGATGAAAGATATAACGGAACGGGAGTTCACTGAGCTTGTGAAGTTCGTCAAGCAGACCTATGGAATCAACTTATTGCACAAGAAGACATTGGTGTGTGGGCGCTTGAATCATTACATCGTGCAAAGTGGCTTTCAGAGTTTTTCAGAATATTTTTCGCATGTGAAAAGTGACCATACGGGCAAATCGGGAGTCATATTAGTCAATAAACTTACGACCAATCATACGTATTTTTTACGGGAACCCCAGCATTTTGAATTTATGGAAAGAGTAATCCTGCCCTATTATGCTGCAAATGAGGCAGTCAAAAAAGATCTGAGGGTATGGAGTGCGGGCTGCTCAACTGGAGAAGAAGCTTATACTTTAGCGATACTGATCAACTCTTATTTTGGCGTTAAAAAGTATGGGTGGGATACCAGAATTTTAGCTACGGATATTTCGACAGCCGTTCTAGAACAAGCACAAAAAGCCGTATATGCTAGTACGCAGCTAGAAAAGCTGCCTAAACGCTGGCGAGAACAATACTTTACTAAAATAGACGCTGAGTCTAGCATAGTAAAAGATTCAATTCGGCAGGAAGTTATTTTTCGACGATTTAATCTTATGAACGAGATGTTTCCATTCAAGAAGAAGTTTCATCTTATTTTCTGTCGAAATGTAATGATCTACTTCGATGCAGAGACCAAGGTCAAGTTGATTAATCGCTTTTATGACCACATGGAGCCAGGTGGTTATTTATTCATCGGGCATTCTGAATCGATTAACCGCCACGAAAGTAACTATCAGTTTGTGGCACCTGCTATTTACAGAAAGGTATAGGGATTATGAATCGTAATAAAAGGAAGATAAGAGTATTAGTAGTTGATGATTCTATCGTTTTTCGCGAAACGTTGGTAAGGCAAATTGAACGGGACTCTATGATTGAGGTGGTGGCAACGGCAGCGGATCCTTATATGGCCAGGGATAAAATTCTAGAGTTTGAGCCGGATGTTATGACTCTGGATGTGGAGATGCCAAGGATGAGCGGGATAGAGTTTCTAAAGAAGCTTATTCCTCAATATCCTATACCCGTTGTGGTGGTAAGTGCTGTCAGTGGAAGCGTCTTTGACGCTTTGAATGCTGGAGCTGTTGATTTTGTTGTCAAACCAGATAGCCTAGGTACTCAGGGCGTAGAGGCCTTTATCAGTGAACTAATTGTTAAAATTAAGATTGCATCCACAGCTAAGGTCGCAGTGGTGAAAAAGGATATTAGCAGGGAATCGGCTAATACAAGGGTTGGATTAGCGAGACAAAACAATTTGATAGCTATTGGTGCCTCAACAGGTGGTACAGAGGCGATTGCAGCCGTAATCAGGGATTTCCCGGCCACTATGCCAGGGACAGTTATTGTTCAGCATATGCCTCCTATCTTTACGGCTATGTATGCTGCACGGCTTAATAGCTTATGTGCTGTTGAAGTGAGAGAAGCCAAGAACGGAGACATGATTTTGCCCGGCCTGGTCTTAATCGCCCCTGGTGATTATCATATGAGGATTAAGCCTATTCATAATCACTATATGGTGGAATGTATTAAGGGCGAGAAAGTTAATGGTCATTGTCCCGCAGTAGATGTGCTTTTTCATTCCGTAGCTGAGCATGCTGGAAGTAAGGCTATCGGTGTGGTTCTAACTGGAATGGGTAATGATGGTGCCAGCGGTTTACTGGCTATTCGTAGAGCCCAAGGAAGAACCTTGGGACAGGATGAAGGATCTTCAGTTGTTTACGGTATGCCAAAAGCCGCTTTTACGATTGGCGCTGTTCAAGCACAAGTTCCCCTTAACCTTATGTCACGCAAAATATGCGCACTAGTGGAGAGTCGGCAGTAATTGTTTTAGAACAGTTAGGAAATAACTAAACTCCTGCAATTTTTGCAGGAGTTTATATTATGGCATTACCGAATGCGAGGTACTTTTTATGAGTTCATGTCATGTCAAGTTCCACCCTCCAATATAGCATTGTTTTTCACAAATTGTTTCAACCGGCGCAGACAATACAAGACTAATGTGACCTTACATGCAATTATTATTCATGCTGCTGCACACATCTGCCTTGATGACATTTATATATCAAAATTACTGTTTGAAATTGGTTCGCTTGTGCAATAGTATTGGCATGATTTTTGCAAGGTAGTATAAATGTTATTCTTGTAAAAATGAATGCAGTTGTAAGCTAATAATTTGGGAGGTAATGATATGTTTGAAGAACGATCACCGATTGAAATGAAAAAAATGCTAAACAATTTAGAGGCAGAGAACACTAAATTAAAGCAAAAATTAGTAATGCTGTTCAATCTAGCGAGTCTTTGCATGGTAGAGGAGCGAGAAAGAGAGATTCACAATAATGATACAAATATGAATGAAATAATTTAAATAGATATTGATTTATTTAAACACATATGATAAATTGTTAAAATATTTGAAATGTTCTTTTTAAACTTTAAGATTGGGAGTTTCATGTAAATTGTTTTTTACTCCAAGGGGCTTTTCTGGTATTGGTTAATAAGCATAATAATTTTTGCAATATAACAAAATATCAATTAGGCAAGCTTTAAGGGATTATTATTTACTTACGTACTTTGACTTTGTAAGGAGGGACTTCAGTGGCGAAACATGGCGAAATAATGAAGCAAGTATTTGCTCATATGGCTGGTATGGTTGTAGTCGATCATAAATCACGCATTGTTTTTGTCGAGGAAACCTATGCGAAATTGAACGGATTTGATGCAAAGCAAGCCATAGGACGCTATGTTAAGGATGTAATCCCGACGAGTAAGCTTCCGGTTGTTGTTGAATCCGGCAAACCAATTTTAGGTGATATTTTTTACTATGAAGGAAAAACCGTAATATGCAATCGATACCCCCTGATAAAAGATGGGATTCTGATTGGTGCCATGTCTTATCAGGTATTTGAAGGGGTTGACAAACTTTTCGAATCGATACAGGAATTGAGTAATCAACTTGATTATTATAAAGAAAAAATGAAGAAATATGCAGGCGTAAGATACTCTTTGGCGGATACGATCGGTTCGAGCTCTGCCGCTGTTGCAATACGCACAGCCATATTGAGGGCAGCAGGCGCGAACTCAACTGTCTTGATACAAGGTGAAACAGGCACAGGCAAGGAATTAGTTGCCCATGCTCTACATCAGGAAAGCCGCCGATCGCTTTATCCTTTTGTAAAACTCAATTGTGCTGCGATTCCCCAGGAACTCATTGAATCAGAATTATTTGGCTATGATGAAGGTGCCTTTACGGGAGCGCGTAAAAGAGGAAAAAAAGGAAAATTTGAGTTGGCTGATAAAGGAACACTTTTTCTGGATGAGATCAGCCAATTGTCTATGGCGGCTCAAGCAAAGCTGCTGCGTGTACTGCAGGAAAAAGAGATAGAGCGCATTGGGGGAGCAGAACCGATCCATGTTGATGTAAGAATTGTGGCAGCTACGAATGATAACCTGGAAGATATGGTGAAAAAAGCTACTTTTCGTGCGGATTTATACTATCGCCTGAACGTCATTCCTATCAAGGTTGCATCATTGCGGGAAAGAAGCTCAGATATACCCCTGCTGGTAAAAAGGTTCATGGAGAAATATGGTGAGCAGGCGGGTTTGGGGACGGTTACTATCGATCCCAATGCTATGGCCCTGCTTATGGAGTACAAATGGCCGGGGAATATCCGGGAACTGGAACATGCAATAGAAAGAGCTATTAACCTCTGCAGCTGTACGATGCTTGAACCAGTTCACTTTGAATGGCTGCTGCTGAAGATACGAAATCAGGGAAGCACAACTACAGGAAGGAGTATTCAGGATGCAAAGGCGGCGAGTGAAAAGGAGATCATTTTGAATGCTCTGCAGGTTACCAATGGCAATAAAAAGAAGGCTGCGGAATTGCTGGGAATTGCGCGGCCGCTGCTGTACCAAAAAATGCATCGGCTTGGCATCACTCGCTGAGATAGATTGTAAGCATAAGAGACTGTGCAAGTAATCACTTACACGGTCTCTTTATGCTTTTACAAAACGGGGTACAAAAGCACATAATGCAAGTTTATATCAAAATTGTGTCGTGATAAGCTTACATTTTTGGTTTCGTTCTTATCTTCACTCTCCCATAGGCCAATATCATCTATTGTTCTATGGGAGATTTTTCTATGGATTAGCCTTTTTTGGAGAGCATATGATCAATTCCGGATTTACTTAATCCGCAGGTTGGTCATATGCTTATTTTATTCACTTGCTGTAATAATAAAAATTTCCTTTCCTTCGTACCGTTTGGTTTTAATAAATAGTGTAAGTGCAGGAAGACAGTGTAAGTAATTACATACACTGTCTTCCTGCACTTTGAAATGTGGCAAAATAGAAGTATATTACTAATCTTCTGAAAATGATGTCAGTATAAACTTACATTTCTGGTTTATGATTAAGCGCATTATATTTGCAATTGCATATCGGTTTGTAGATAACTTTTTCCTGATCTATTTGTTGTTTACTAGGAGAAATGGTTGATCATTTCTGCATTCTCATTCAAGCTGGAAGAACTGCCAGGTATTTTATTTTACTTTTGAACACTGCTATCTTTAATGCAGTTGGGTTTGGCATGGATTTTGCAATATATTCTGAATGATCAGAAGAAAGGAGAGGATGGAGCAAGGCTCAGGCCTTAATCTTCGCTCCAGAGAGACGATTAAAATTACAATAAATGGAGGGTCTTGCATGGCAAAGCAAAATAAAATTATCATTACAGCAGCGATTACAGGAGCAACGCATACTCCAAGTTTGAGTCCTTACTTTCCTTCTACGCCAGAACAAATCATTAAAGATGCGGTAGATGCTCATCAAGCAGGAGCCTCAGTCGTTCATGTTCACGCCAGGGATCCGAAGGATGGCAGTCCAACCCCTGATCTAACGATTATGAAGGACATCGTTTCTTCTATCAAGCAGCAGTGTAATGCCGTTGTTTGTATTACTACAGGCGGAGCCGTTTGGATGTCTTCCGAGCAGCGTCTTGCTCCTGCGATAGAGTTAAAGCCGGAGCTAGCTTCCTGCAACGCAGGATCGGTAAATTTTGTGTTCGCTGATCTGGCAGCAAAGCTGGAAAACCCAAAATACGACTGGGAAATTCCTTACCTCAAGCGCACGAATGAGCTGGTTTTTACGAACACTTTTACAGGGTTAGAGTATTATCTGGAAACGATGAATGAACACGGAATACGCCCCGAGTTTGAGGTGTATGACGTAGGTATGATCAACAATATTGCTTATTTTATGAAAAAAGGCTTAGTACAAAAACCTGTTTATCTGCAATTTGTCATGGGAATATTGGGTGGAATTCCTGCGACGGTTGATCATCTTGTTTATTTAGTTAAGACCGCTCGTGAACAAATTGGTGATTTTGTTTGGTCGTGTGCAGCTGCAGGGAAAGCTCAGTTTCCTCTTGTGACTGCTGCCTTGACGATGGGGGGAAATGCCCGCATTGGACTTGAGGATAACCTTTATCTAAAACCTGGAGTGCTGGCAAAATCAAGTGCTGAGCAAACCATTCAAATTAAGGAAATCGCGGAGCGTCTTGGTTTGGAAATTGCCAATTCTGATGAGGCTCGGCAAATTTTGAATCTCAAGGGCATAGATAACGTTAATTATTAATGTAGACTGGAGGAATTTACTATGAGAACAGCTATTTTAGGAGCAGGTGCACTGGGTATTATTATTGGAGCAAGAATGGCGCAACATGGCCAGCAAGTTGATCTAATTGATTCATTTAAAGAAAATGTGGATGCACTGAATACGAACGGCGCTTTGGTTACAGGTTTTCTTGATATGCATCAGCCAGTGAAGGCTCTTACGCCGGAAGAACTCACAGGAGTGTATGATCTCATCCTTTTATTGACCAAGCAAACAGCTAATGAAACAGCCTTACCCAAGCTTTTACCTCATTTGCACAAGGAAAGTGTGGTTTGCACCTTGCAAAATGGTGTTCCTGAAGAATCAGTGGCTTCGTACGTGGGCAAGGGGAGAACGATTGGCGGTGCAGTCGGATTCGGTGCTACTTGGCTTAGGCCGGGAGTGTCTGAGCTTACGTCTACGATGGAGGCAGTAGAAAAATTTGCTTTTGAGATCGGTGAAATCGATGGCGTTGTGCGTCCGCGCTTGGAAAAAGTAAAAGAAGTGCTTAGTACTGCTGGTGGGACGACGATACTGACTAACCTTATGGGAATTCGTTATACTAAATTATTGATGAATTCCACATTCAGCGGCATGTCAGCTGCTCTTAATGGTACTTTTAGCGACGTGTTAGCCAACCCTAAGGCGATGATTTGTGTCGCTCATATTGCTGATGAGGTTATCAAGGTCTGTCACGGTTTGGGATATCGTATGGTTGAGATGCAAGGGTCTGATTTTGAATTCCTGGAACTCAATAGTAAAGCTGATATTCCGGGAAAAATGGGTTTTTATAAAAAAGTGTGGGGTCGTCATAACAATAAAGCCAGTATGCTTCAAGACTTGGAGAAAGGTAAAAAGACTGAAATTGACTATATCAATGGGATTGTATGCCGAGGCGGACGAAAGTGTGGTATACCTACGCCGTTCAATGACAAAGTGGTCGAACTGGTTAAAGAAGCAGAGGCAAAAGGTGGCGTAAATGATTTCAGTTATCTTGAAAGATTTAATGATATTATTGAAAGTGCGAAATAAGCTATCCTACTAAAAATCTGAAATATAGGAGGCATATCGTTCATGGAAGTATTTGGAATATTACTCAGCCTATTTTTACTGATGTTTTTTGCTTATCGAGGCTATTCCGTTATTTTATTTGCCCCGGTATTTGCACTTCTTGCGGCTGTAAGCCAGGGGCTTTCTCCCATGCCTGCGTACACCGAACTTTTCATGGCTAAGGCAGTCGTTTATGTAAAATCTTTCTTCCCGATATTTATACTGGGTGCCGTATTCGGTAAAATCATGGAAGAAACGGGCTTGGCAAAGGCCATTGCTTATAAGATATTACAGGCTGTTGGTAAGGAACGCAGTATATTGTCAATTGTTATTGCCGGTGGTGTTTTGACCTATGGTGGCGTAAGTCTGTTTGTAGTTGTATTTGCTATTTATCCTTTTGCTGCTGCTATGTTTAAGGAAGCAGGTGTACCAAAACGCCTAATTCCTGGCTGCATTGTCCTGGGAGCATGTACCTATACCATGGATGCTTTACCCGGGACGCCGCAGATCCAAAATATTATCCCGACAAGTTTCTTCGGTACCACAGTTTACGCGGCTCCAATATTGGGGATTATCGGCGGGATCTTAATTTTCCTTGGAGGTATGTATTACCTGGAAAGGCGGTACAAAACGGCTAAGGCCAGTGGTGAGGCTTACGGTGAAAATCACATTAATGAGCCCACAGACATTGATGTGAAGGATATGCCTGACTGGAGATTGGCAATGATACCGCTTCTGGCAGTATTATTTGTTAACTATCTAATGAGCAATGTATTTGCGTGGGATCCGAATATTTTGGCCCCCTTCATTGCAATGAAATTGCCACTGACTGTGTCCGCAGTTCAGAATGTGGCAGCTATCTGGGCCTTAATTATTTCTGTTGTGATTGGTATTATTCTAGCTGTTGCTATTGGTCACCGTAATTTGCCGACTGGCGGATTAGCTAAAGCTTTGAATGCCGGAGCTATCGGTTCACTCCTGGCTATTATGAACACCGCCTCCGAGGTTGGATATGGGAATGTTATTGCTATGCTGCCTGGTTTTAAGTCGATTGCCAACGGCCTTCTTAGTATTCATATTGGTGGAACGCCGCTGGTATCTGAAGGTGTGACGGTTACTACCCTTGCTGCTGTTACCGGTTCTGCATCAGGTGGTATGTCGATTGCACTGGATCTCATGGCTAAAGACTGGTTAACCTGGGCTAATTCGATTGGAATGTCGCCGGAAGTTCTTCATCGTGTCGCAGCTATGGCTTCAGGCGGTTTAGACAGCATGCCTCATAATGGTGTAGTAATTACTCTTTTGGCAATTTGTGGTTTAACTCATAAACAATCCTATCCGGATATTTTTGCACTTGTCGTTATAAAAACAATCGTTGCATTCCTGGTTATTGCCATTCATTTGTCAACTGGCATCTTATAAAGAATCTAAGAACCCGTTTAGGACAGCTTTTTGTGATTGTATGAGTAACTTTTGATAAACGAATACGATTTGGTGGGGAAGATATGATGCGTGTAGCCTTAATCGGTGCTGGCTCTCTGGGGATCCTTATCGGTGCTCTTTTAACTAAGTATGGCAGGCATGTTGATATTTATGACTCATCTAAGGAGCCTATTGAGGTTCTGAACCAAAATGGGGCAACCATAACAGGATGGCTGGATCTGAACGTGTCCGTCAACGCCTTTCGTATGGAAGAGATGAAAGGTCAGTATGATTTGGTATTTTTGCTTACCAAGCAAACCGTTAACCATATTGTCCTTCCTCAGATACTGCCTTACCTTCATGAAGAGAGCATCGTCTGTACCTTGCAGAATGGTATCCCTGAGGAGGAAGTCGCATCCTATGCTGGCCAAAGGCGCACGATAGGCGGGATTGTTGGTTTTGGTGCTACTTGTATAAAACCTGGTATTTCGGCGCTGACTTCGGCCCCCGAAGTGCTTAAAAACTTTGCCTTTCAAATTGGTGAAATAGATGGAATCATTCGACCTCGTCTCAGCCAGGTAAAAGAAGTTCTTGCATGTATTGGTGAAACTGAAATTATTACTAATTTAATGAGGAGCCGCTGGACAAAAATTCTTATGACTGCCACTTTCAGTGGAATGTCAGCGGCTCTTGGATGCACGTATGGATCTGTTCTTTATGATTCCAAAGCGATGATCTGTGCAGCTTTTATTGCTGATGAATGTATTAAAGTGAGTCATGCTCAACACATCAGGTTAGTAGAAATGCAAGGCGAGGATATGGAGTTTTTCAAACTGAAAACCGCCGCTGATATTCCGGGCAAGATGCTCTTATATAAGAAGATTTGGGGACAGCATGTCAGGTTGAAGGCCAGTATGCTGCAGGATCTTGAAAAAGGCCGTCTCTCAGAAATCGATTATATCAATGGGCTGGTCTGCAGAAAAGGACGTGAGTACGGTGTGCTTACGCCTTTCAATGACAAAATAGTGGAACTTGTTTATGAAGCACAACATGAGCGCAGTATTAACGTTTTTGACTCCTTGCATCGCTTTGACGAGCTAATCGAACAATATGCCAAAGATGTTGCTGTGATTCTATAAAATTGCAGAAGCCGGAGCAATCCGGCTTTTCGTTCCAAAAAACATTGTGGAGGATAGATATGTTCAAAGTTACTACAATTGACCAAGCACTGGAAACTGTGCAAGATGATATGACTGTTATGATTGGAGGATTCCTTGCTGTAGGAACGCCTGAAATGCTGGTTGATGCATTAATCGCGAAAGGGATAAAGGAGCTTACTGTCATTGCCAATGACACGGCATTTCCTGATAAAGGTGTTGGAAAGTTAGTGGTTCATCATCGGCTTAAAAAGGTAATTGTTTCTCATATCGGGACAAATCCTGAGACCGGGCGGCAGATGCATGCTGGTGAGCTTGCTGTTGATCTCGTTCCTCAAGGAACTCTTGCCGAACAAATCCGTGCTGGTGGATCAGGGTTAGGTGGTGTACTTACACCAACGGGGTTAGGAACCGTTGTTGCAGAAGGTAAGGCCGTTATCCATGTTGACAGTAAGGAATTTTTATTGGAGAAGCCTTTAAAAGCCGATGTGGCTTTGATTAAGGCTCATACCGCAGATACGGCCGGAAACCTGTTATTTCAGCGTTCGGCTCGTAATTTTAATCCTTTAATGGCGATGGCTGCCGATGTTGTTATTGTTCAGGCAGAAAACATCGTGGAAGCGGGTCAGATTGATCCGGATCAAGTAATGACACCTGGAATATTAGTGGATTGGATTGTTAAGGAATAGGAGGCTACAAGATGGATGCAAAAACAATGATTGCTAAACGCGTTGCCCAGGAGTTTCAAGATGGCTATGTCGTTAATTTGGGAATCGGCATACCGACCCTGGCAGCGAATTTTTTGCCTGCTGGCATGAATGTTACCCTTCAGTCGGAGAATGGTTTCTTAGGTCTCGCTCCCTTGGAGGGACCAGAAAATCCTGATCTTGTAAATGCGGGCAGCAAACCTGTCTCGATCATCCCCGGTGGGGCCGTGTTTGACAGTGCGATGTCCTTCGCGATTATCCGGGGCGGACATGTTGATGTGACTGTTCTTGGTGCGTTAGAAGTGGATCAGGAAGGAAATCTTGCAAATTGGATGGTACCGGGAAAATTGGTGCCGGGTATGGGCGGGGCAATGGATCTTGTATCCGGGGCCAGGAAGGTCATTGTTGCGATGGAACATACTGCGAAAGACGGAGCCAGAAAAATTTTAAAGAAATGTACTCTTCCTTTAACGGGAAAAGGTGTCGTGAACTTAATTATCACCAATTTATGTGTGTTTGAAGTGACAGCAGCAGGATTAATTCTTCGGGAGACTGCACCAGGGGTGACCGTAGACGAAGTAAGGGCCAAGACAGAGGCTGACTTTCAGGTTGAACTAATGATTGCATGATGCCGGATGTTAGGTATTTACCGGGAAATCTTTTCTTCGCAGCAGGGAGATGAGTATGTTGAAGGATCAGGGAAATTCCCTAGCTCTCGAACAATTATTAAAGGTTTTGCCATTAGTTAAAGATCTTATCCGGGGAGACATTACAATTGGTGTATGTGACCGGGAAAAGTATATATTCAGCCTAATAAACCCCAAAATTGATACCGGGGTCAAAGTCGGTATGCCAGTAAAGCCTGGTACTGCTATTGTTAGAGCGATGGAGGAAGGAAAACTCATCCAGATACGTGGCGACAGCGAAAAATTTGGCGTACCTTATATTGGAACTGCAGTTCCAGTAATGGATGATAAAAAGGCAGTCATTGGAGCTATCGCTTTTGTAGAGTCTGTAGACACACAAGACGCTGTATACGAAATGGCTTCTGAACTGTCAGAAGCCATTAGCACAATCGCATCTACAACAGAGGAAGTATCAGCGCAAACCCAGGAAGTAGCCGCGATTTGCCGGGAACTGGGGCAGTTGTCGGAAGATTCACAGGCAAGGGTCCGGGAAATGGGTCAAGTGTTAGAGTTAATCAAGCATGTTGACGGTCAGACAAATTTATTGGGGCTTAATGCGGCCATTGAAGCCGCGCGGGTAGGTGAGTATGGACGCGGCTTTGCAGTTGTTGCCGAAGAGATCAGAAAGTTGGCGGACAGCTCCACTTTATCTGTAAGGAAGATCGCACAAATCATACAAGGCGTTCAAGCTGATAGCGAACATAATCAGCAAGAGCTGCACCGTATCGGACAAATGACTTTTCAGATTGCTGAAGCGGTCAATAATGTCGCAGAGACCATACAAGCAATTAGTACAACGGCAGCCAAGCTGGATCATATAGCTGAAAGATTTAACAACAAATAAGGATGGTGTTTTTATGCGAGAAGCAGTAATTGTTAGTGCAGTTCGTACCGCAATTGGTAGTTTTAATGGATCCCTGGCCCCTGTATCAGCGATTGAATTGGGTGGTTTGGTCATCAAAGAAGCACTTCGACGGGCTGGTGCTGATGGTGCCAGTGTAGATGAAGTGATTATGGGAAACGTGCTGCAAGCTGGTTTAGGGCAAAATCCTGCCCGTCAGGCAACGTTAAAAGCGGGTCTCCCCATTGAGGTTCCTGCCTTGACGATTAATAAAGTTTGTGGTTCTGGTTTGAAGGCAGTAAACCTGGCAGCACAGTCAATCCTTGCAGGTGACTCTGACATTATTGTAGCTGGTGGTATGGAAAGCATGACGAATGCTCCTTATCTGCTGGACAAAGCCCGTTCAGGCTACCGTATGGGGCATGGCAAATTAGTAGACTCCATGATTCAAGACGGTTTATGGTGCGCCTTTAATGATTATCATATGGGCATCACTGCTGAAAATGTTGCGTCTCAATATGGAATTAGTCGCGAAGCTCAGGATCAGCTGGCCTTTGAATCCCAGGAAAAGGCCAGCAAGGCTATTCAAAGCGGCGCTTTCAAAAAAGAAATCGTGCCCGTAATTATAAAAGGTAAAAAGGGTGATGTTGTTTTTGATACTGACGAATATGTCAAAGCCGGTACTACCCCTGAAAAACTCGGTGGATTAAAACCTGCGTTCAGAAAAGATGGCTCTGTTACTGCTGGAAATGCCTCCGGTATCAATGATGGCGGTGCTGCTCTTGTTATTATGTCGGCTGAAAAAGCAAAACAACTGGGTTTAAAACCACTGGCCCGCATTCGTGGCTATGCTTCAAGTGGTGTTGATCCCAGCGTTATGGGCATTGGTCCTATTGCAGCTACACAAAAAGCTCTGGCTAAAGCCGGACTCGGTGTCAAAGACCTTGATTTAATTGAGGCAAATGAAGCTTTTGCGGCTCAATTCCTGGCTGTGGGTAAACAATTGGAGTTCGTTCGTGAAAAAGTGAATGTTCACGGCGGCGCCATTGCTTTAGGACATCCGATTGGTGCCAGCGGTGCTCGTATTTTTGTAACCTTGCTGCATGCCATGGAACTGCGTCAGGCAAAGATTGGCCTGGCTACTCTTTGCATCGGCGGCGGCCAAGGTGTTGCTACGATCGTTGAGCGCCTGTAATACCAAGTAGCTGAGGAGTACCAATAGTATCGTACTGTTGGCACTTACGTAACATGCATTTATTACACGTCCTGCAATTGGGACGCCGTTACAAGGAACAATTACTCAATTAGAATGGAGGTCTTATTATGTTTTTTCAATTAAACGAAGAACAAAAGATGATGCAGAAAATGGTGCGAGAATTTGCCGAAAAAGAAGTGGCTCCCGGTGTGATGAAGCGGGATGAAGAATGCTTGTTTGACCGTTCCTTGGCTGATGCCATGGGAGAGATGGGGCTGAACGGCATTTGTTTTCCCGAAAAATACGGCGGTGCTGGCAGTGACTATCTTAGCTACGTCCTGGCAGTTGAGGAATTATCCAAAGTAGATGATGGTGTAGGTGTTACTCTTTCCGCCTCGGTATCCCTTTGCGCATGGCCTATTTATGCCTATGGTACTGAAGAGCAAAAAGAAAAATACTTGCGTCCCATTCTAGAAGGTACGCACATGGGGGCCTTTGGCCTTACTGAGCCTAATGCCGGTACGGATGCTGCCGCTCAGCAGACGGTAGCTGTTCTTACTGATGAACACTATGTGCTCAATGGCAGCAAGATTTTTATCACTAATGCTGGTGAGGCAGAAACGTATGTTGTCTTTGCCATGACTGATAAATCCAAAGGACTTAAAGGTATCAGCGCATTTATCCTGGAAAAGGGCATGCCTGGCTTTACTTTTGGTAAGAAAGAACACAAAATGGGCATTCACTCCTCTATTACCATGGAACTTGTTTTCCAAGACGTAACAGTACCGAAAGCAAACCTCTTAGGCAAAGAAGGGGAAGGCTTTAAAATTGCTATGACTACCCTTGATGGCGGACGGATTGGTATTGCTGCCCAGGCTCTTGGGATAGCACAAGCTGCTGTTGATCACGCTGTAAAATATTCCAAGGAGCGTGTCCAATTTGGCAAGCCAATTGCCAGTAACCAGGCCATTGCTTTCATGATTGCTGATATGGGAACAAAGGTAGAAGCTGCTCGTCTGCTGGTCTATAAAGCTGCCTGGCATAAAGAACAAGGTCTGTCTTATTCCAAAGAAGCTGCGATGGCAAAACTGTATGCTTCTGATGTGGCTATGGAAGTTACTACAGATGCAGTCCAGATCTTTGGCGGTTATGGATATACCAGTGAATACCCTGTGGAACGACTTATGAGAAATGCCAAAATCACCCAGATTTATGAAGGTACAAACCAGGTTCAACGGATGGTAATCTCCAGTTCAATGTTGCGCTAGTTGCAGTTTATGCATTAAAAATCAAGATAGGAGGCATGCAGTATGGAAATTTTAGTATGTGTTAAGCAGGTACCTGACACCACTGAGGTCAAAATTGACCCGAAGACGAATACGCTGATTCGTCAAGGTGTACCTAGTATTGTTAACCCCTTTGATAAGAATGCTGTGGAAGCAGCCATTCAATTAAAAGAAAAATATGGCGGTAAGGTGACAGTTTTCTCGATGGGACCACCCCAAGCCAAAGATGCTTTAAAGGAGTGTTTGGCTATGGGAGCAGATGAGGCGGTCCTGATCAGCGACCGTGCCTTCGGTGGCTCGGACACTTTGGCTACCAGCTATACGTTGGCTGCAGGAATTCGCAAATTAGGAAAATTTGATGTGATACTTTGCGGCAAACAGGCTATTGATGGTGACACTGCTCAGGTAGGTCCTGAAATTGCCGAATATCTGGATATTCCGCAAGTTACTTATGTGGCGAAAGTAGAAGTAAACGGTGACACCGTCAGGGTCGAACGGGAACACGAAGAAGGGTACGAAATCATTGAGACTACAGTGCCGGTACTCTTAACCGTTGTAAAATCAATTAACGAACCCCGCCTGCCGACGGTAAAAGGAACGATGAAAGCCAACCGTAAAGAAATTCCGGTAATTACCGTTACTGATGTGGAGGTTGACACTGACCGTCTTGGTCTAAAAGGCTCTCCGACGCAGGTACGCCGTATCTTTACCCCTCAGCAGAGGACACAAGGCGAAATCATTCAAGCTGACAGCGCGCGGGAGTCGGTTGCCTTGCTCATTCAAAAATTATCGGAAGCAAAGATTGTTTAATAGGGGGTAAAAGACGATGGCAATTAAAGTAATGCAAGATAACTGTATCGGCTGCGGCGCATGCGTCACTGCTTGTCCTTTTGGTGCAATTACGATGCAAGATGATGATAAAGCCTTCATTACAGAGGCCTGTACTATCTGTGGAGCTTGTGTGGAAACTTGCCCGGTTGGTACTATTGTTCGTGAAGAAGAACAGAAAACGGCTGTAATGGACAAAGCAGATTATAAAGGGGTATGGGTCTTTATTGAGCAAGCCGGTGGTCAAATTCGTGGTGTTTCTCATGAATTGCTTGGCGAGGGCCGCAAGCTGGCTGATGCCATGGGGCAGGAACTTGCCGGTGTTCTAATTGGTAATCAGGTTGAGAAATTAAGCAAGGATCTTTTTGCCAGCGGTGCTGACAAAGTGTATGTAGTGGAAGGTGCTGAGTACAGCCACTATACTACAGATGGCTTTGCTGCTGCGTTAACGGATCTGATCAACAATTATAAACCAAATGTTATTCTCATCGGTGCGACAAATGATGGCCGTGATCTTGGTCCTCGCGTGGCTTGCCGTATCGGGACGGGTTTGACTGCTGACTGCACCAACCTGGATATTGATGCCGAAACTGGATTAGTGGCTTGGACCCGCCCTGCTTTTGGCGGCAATATTATGGCAACGATTCTGTGCCCTGACCACCGTCCGCAAATGGGGACCATTCGTCCGAAAGTGTTTAAACGGCCTGTGCCTGACTTTGAGCGAACCGGCGAAATTGTCCGTGTAGCAAGACGCGTGAGGCCAGAGGAGATTCGTACCCGTTTTATTGAACTTCTGCAGGTTTGCACGACTTCGTGCAATTTGGAAGAAGCTGAAATTATCGTTTCTGGCGGCCGGGGCATGTGCAAACCGGAAAACTTCAAACTGATTGAAGATTTGGCAGAGGTTCTTGGCGGTACCGTCGGTGCTTCCCGTGCTGCAGTCGATGCAGGCTGGAAATCGGCTCTCCATCAAGTCGGACAAACAGGCAAGACGGTAGGACCGAAGATTTATATTGCCTGCGGTATTTCTGGTGCCATTCAGCATTTGGCCGGTATGTCTTCTTCTGATATTGTGATCGCTGTGAATAAAGATGCTGATGCATCCATATTTAAAGTTGCTGATTACGGTATTGTGGGCGACGTCATGGAAGTACTGCCGATCATGATTGAGGAATTTAAAAAATTACGGAAAGCGTAGTTCTATAAAACACGTCAGGAAGGGGTAGAGGTATGATTAAAGATGTGCAATTTGCTGACATACAAGTAGGTGATAAAGCCAGTATGACGAAGACAGTGACGGAATATGATGTATATGGTTTTGCTGGGATAACTGGCGATTTTAACCCTGTTCATGTCAATCTCGAATTTGCTAAAACGACTATGTTTCAAGAGCGAATTGCTCATGGAATGTTATCGGCTGGTTTTATCTCAGCTGTCCTGGGAACTTCATTGCCTGGAGCGAATACAATCTATTTGGGCCAGGAACTTGCATTCAAAGCACCGGTGAAAATTGGCGATACGGTAACAGCTACAGTGGAAGTGAGTGAAAAATTAGAAGCTAAAAATCGCTTGATTTTGAAAACGACAGTTACAAATCAGGATGGTAAGGTAGTTACAGATGGTAAAGCTACTGTAATGAAGAAATAGCAGACGATGTGTGCTGAATGCAGCGCAGCGTTTGTATTTGAGTAGGTCTGCAGTTTGAAGCTGCAGACTGACTCCCCTAAAATCAAGGTTTCTGGGGCTTGCCTCAGGAGCTTTTTTACTTACATTTAAGAAGTAAGAGTATTTTATCATTATATTTTTTGGAGGCAGCAACAACCGTAAAATGTTGTGTAATTGCTTGCATAAGGCTTTTGTTGGGTGAATTTAAAATTTCAATAACAGCATACTTAACAGAAAATAATTTTAACTTCCTAATTAATTCACTAATATCAGTTTTGGTCAAAAAATGTTGAAAAACAATTGCCATTTCTGCAGAATAGCGAATTTCTGCCTTAAACCATCGAGAACCATCATTTGGTCCATTGGGATTTAAAAAGTCAATGAGTACAGGGGTTATAGTCGTTGGCGTTGTTTGTTTACATTGAGAATAAATAAAATCAATATAGTTTGGATCTTCATTGAATACGGTTACTTCGAGATTATTTTGCTGTAATGTAAAACAAATATTTGAAAAATCCCCAGAGACGACGATGACACGCTGGATTTGAACTTTTTTGATAAACTTCACCAGTGTGGATAAAACAGGGTCAGGAAGTTTAGACTGATAGGTTACAATTTTCATTTTAGCTTCATAAAACTGCACCCAGGCATAAAGTAATTCTAGTGCTTTGGTAATCTCCCCGAAAGATGCAAGGGTTACAATCGTTGTTTCCAAAAGGTTATATTGCTCTAACTCATCGTCGGTGAGATGTACAGAGATATCTTCCTCAATCAGCAGTTTATTTTCCCTTATACCTTTGGTTTTACAAATAATCCAATTTATAAAAGTGTTTATGAACTCTTCAAACATCCATACATAGGTTTTGCCCCGAATAATAGAGCCAAAATCAATAAAACAAAATCTCCCTTTATGGTAAGCAATATTATAGGGATGACCATCTTTCAGTCCCAGACCGATCTCATCCAGTTTTTTTATCAAATTTAACACTGTATAGGCAGCATCAATCATCATTGATAAGGTCCATTCAAAGGGATATGAATAGGGCAATATTAACTTATGTTCAAACATTAAGCCAAACGGCTCGATACTAAAATCATCAGCAATTTTAGTATCAATAATATAATCTCCCAATAATCCGTGATGATTGCATATCTGATTAATTGTCATATATTCCTGTACAAATTGTTTATGAATACCACGATATATTTTATTGTTATAAAAAATGACATCACCTATCGGATCAACACCATTAAACATAACAATATCGTTCATCTTTACATCACCTAAGCGCGGTTTCTCTAAAGCGGTATTGATGCTTTTGCCGGCAGTTTTATTATGGTGTTTGCCTTTACGCTTATAATTGAAGTTAAACATGTTATTATCCTCCAATTTATGTGATTGTTATATCCTATGCATGAAGTTGTTAAGGTGTTGTGTTAATCCTATCGCCATAAATATATAATAAGAAAACCAGCCGCAAGCGGCTGGTTCTTTACTAGGTCTATGAAATACTATTTAAATGGTTAAAGGCTTATCTTTAGTCCTTGAAATATTTTTCCCCTATTATTTATGATTTTTCCCAGGGTATCTGTATTATAATTTTCAAAAGCAGTTTTACTGGTTGCGATCAAGGCCTCTTCTTTCACAATAAAGTTGATTTCAGATGTTTTTAAACTGAGCGTTTCCGCAGTAGGAGTTGGATCAATTAAAAGCCAAAAGGCACTGGCGATAAAGATAATTGATATAACTCCCAGTAAACCGATAAATTTATTGTTAAAGGTTTTTTCTATATTTTTCTTATTATGTTTCTCATTTGACTGTTTTACTTTTACGGTTAAAGCCATAATCATGATCCTCCTTACTTGATGATACTTATATATAGATTACGATATTGATTTATAGACTCCTGCACAATGGCAAAAATAATCGAAGAACGCTCTGGAATCTGGAAGTTTAATAGTACGATTTTCCCTGGATATATTTTATTTATATTGATTAGGAGCTGGCTGGATCAGTATATTTTGTTGCAAATGCTATTAGTCAATTTGCGAGTTGTTGCATAAGATACAGTATCTATAGAAATTCCAGCGCACTTTAGTCAGTTGAAGATCTTATCTTAGCCACAACACGCTGGTACCATGGAGATACTTAAAAAACTTTATAATGAAGATTGGAGTGTCTAATGATATGAAAATAACGATTAATGGCGGACATTACCCGGGGCGTGATAGCGGGGCTGTTGGGCGCTCTGGTTTACAGGAGGCAGATGTCAACCGTGATATTATGTCACGAGTAGCAGATTTTCTTCGAGCGGTAGATTGTGATGTATTGGAAGTACAAGAAAATGCTCTTCGTCGAATTTCAGAAATATCCAATGAATTTGGTGCAGATGTGTTTGTAGCGATTCATTGCAATGGTTCGGTTAATACGGATGCAAGCGGTACAGAAACATTTTGCTATACGATAGGCAGTGATAGTGAGAAATTGGCTGCTTGCATACAGCAACAAATCGTCAGCAGCTTAGGAACTGTTGATCGTGGAATCAAAACAGGTAATTTTTATGTTTTGCGTATGATGAATTGTCCTGCAGTTCTTGTTGAAACAGCATTTATTACGAATGAAAGTGATGAGGCTTTGCTTGCTGATGAAGAAAAAAGGGATGCGTTTGCTGCAGCTATTGCTAGAGGTGTTACGGATTATTTAAGTTCCTGATGATCATGAGAAAACAAATGGGGGAGGAAAGGAAGGCAAGTTAAAGACCCCCATCTTTTGCAAGAGGGAGTCTTTAACGGAACCAGTTTTGACGATAGTCCTAATTCAGTTGAGATTACAGCAGCTTGTGTCTTATCTTACGATCATAACTGGACAGTTGGCATGATGGACAACATGGCTGCTAACACTGCCAACTACAATACTTTTAATGGCTCCTAAGCCTCGGTTGCCCATTATAATTAAATCACAGTTGATTTTTTGGGAAATTTCTATAATTTTTTCCGCAGGAAAACCCATTTCCAGGGTATCATGAGCCGCAATTGTAGGAGGGATCTGCTTCAATCCTTCCTTTAAGATGCTATGGCCATTTTCCTGGGCATCTGTGAACACGCTGTCAGGAATATAGCTGCTATTAATTTGTGTATAGGCCGGGATTTCCTTGGAAAGAAGAAAAACATAGAGCAGTTCAATGGATGCATGACAATTTTCAGCTAAGTCGCAAGCTGCGGAGAGTGCTCTAAAAGAATTTTCTGAACCATCCAGCGGCACCAGGATCTTTTGAAAACGAGACTGAGGCATATAATTCCCTCCCAATTTTTATGATTTTTTATTCGCAGCGTTATAGTATTAGTATAACATGTTAGAATGTAGATTTCGTCCTAATTTATGCTGCATAATTATTTAAATATGGACGAGTAAAAGCATAATCTAGATGTTTTGTTTAAAAGCTTCTATTAATACTTTTCTGTGCATATCATTGTAGAGTGAAAGTTTTATAGGAGGAGACAAAATGCTTAGGTTGTACTCCCTATTAATTAATTGGCGGCGTGCCTATTTTGCAATAGCATCCTTGATGCTGTTCAGTCTGCTTATTGGTATAGTGGGATTTGAATTTTGGGATGAGTTGGAACTGGCAGCTATTTCCGATCAGGTTCTGACAGCACCTACCGGGCAAATCACAATTGTGGTAAAAATCTCAGATCGTATTTTGGAATTACATAATGATGGCAAGCTATATAAGAAATACCGCATAGCGGTTGGCAAAAATGATACACCAACCCCCATTGGTGACTGGATTGTAATATGGAAGTCGTATCGGTCAGGAGATATTTTTGGCACACGTTTTCTTGGGCTTGATGTTCCTTGGGGCGGGTACGGTATTCATGGGACTAACCGTCCCTGGAGTATTGGTCATTTTATCAGCCAGGGGTGTATTCGTTTACGCAACAAAGATATAGAAGAGCTTTTTGAATGGGTACCAGTCGGTACGCCAGTACGTATTGTTGGGCAGACTTTTCGAACGCGCCGCGCATTAAGGTATGAAAACCTTGGGGCGGATGTTGTTCAATTACAGGATAAGCTGAAGAAATTAGGCTATCTGGAAGGGCGGGCAGACGGCTTCTTTAACAGAGATACAGAAGAAGCTGTAAAGCGGTTCCAGCATGATAACAGCCTGAAGAAAAACGGTGTTGCAGACCAAAAAGTCCTTGAATTGCTGGGCCTTTAAGTTATAATGAGATATAGACTCAATGAGTTGAGCAATAAGCGTCCTATAAAGGGCGCTTATTTTATTTATCCATTTCTAAAAATTTAGTAACATTTCTAAAAAAGTAGAAATACTGTTAACCTAAGCATTATATATGGTTTGGTATGACATTTATTGTTGATTCTAAAAATTGAGAAAACAGAGCAAGCAGCAGCACGATAACATGCCCTAATATGCTGGGTTTTAATCTTTTGGCACGTTTCTTGCAAATCTATTCCTATATATAGTTTGAATAGGATGAAACAGAAAGATGAGTGATGTTATTACCAAAGCGATGAAGATTTTTATTCAACTATTCTAATTAAGGAGGGAAGTAAATGTTAGCACTGTTAGGTTTATTGACAATAGTAATATTACTGGCGGTAATTATTACAAAGCGTATGTCACCTTTAGTTGCCTTAATTGTTATACCCGTTATCGCGGCATTGCTTGGTGGTTTTGGATTAGGTACAAGTAAGTTTATTATCAGCGGCATTCAGAATATTGCACCCGTGGCTACTATGTTTGTGTTTGCAATTTTATTCTTTGGCGTAATGGGTGATGCAGGATTATTTGATCCAATTATTAACAGAGTTCTAAAAGCAGTTGGTGCAAGTCCGCCTAAGATATTGATGGGTACAGCTCTTTTAGCCCTACTCATTCATTTGGATGGTTCGGGGGCAGTATGCTTTTTGATTACAATTCCAGCCATGCTGCCGATTTACGAACGTTTAAAAATGGATAAAAGGCTTTTATGTTTAATGGTGTCAATGGCAGCAGGCGTGAATTATCTACCGTGGACAGGTCCTACTTTACGAGCGGCTGCCGCCTTTAAAGTACCAGTTACTGATGTATTTACTCCTTTAATTATCCCCCAACTTGTAGGACTGATTTATGTATTTACTGTGGCGTATTTACTAGGCAAGAAGGAAGCTCGCCGCTTAGGGATTAAAGAGGGTGAGGCCACCGATCTTGTCTTGACAAGAGAACTAAAAGATGAGGAGAAAGCTCTTAGACGCCCTAAGGTCTTTGGGGTTAATACAATCCTTGCTCTGATTGTAATGGGTGTAATGATTGCAGGTATCGTTGATCCAGCCCCAATGTTTATGCTGGGTACCGTTTTGGCATTAATGATTAACTATCCAACCGTTGGCGAGCAAAAAGCGCGTGTGGATGCCCATGCCAAAGCTGCTTTGATGATGGCAAGTATATTATTAGCTGCAGGGTCTTTTGTCGGGATCATGAGTGGTACAAAAATGATTACCGCCATGGCGCAAGTTGCTGTTTCCTTCGTTCCTCCAGCCTTAGCGCAGCATATTCCGTTTGCTATGGGCATTATATCCATGCCTCTTAGTTTAATTTTTGATCCAGACTCCTTCTATTTTGGTGTTTTACCAGTTGTGGCAGAGGTTGGACAAATGCTAGGGGTTCATCCTCTTGCCGTAGCGCAAGCAGCGCTTATGGGGCAGATGACGGTGGGATTTCCTGTCAGTCCGTTGACTCCTGCCACGTTCCTTATTATTGGTTTAACTGGTATTGAATTAGGTGAACATCAGAAATTTTCAATTCCGTATCTTTGGCTGGCTTCGATTATTATGACTGTCACTTGCGCAATCATTGGAGTTTTCCCATTTTAGAGTTTCTTAAATATAGAGAGGTGTGATCTTATGAGAACAATTAGAATCGGTTCAGGTGCTGGTTATTCAGGTGATCGAATCGAACCAGCAGTTGAATTAGTGGAAAAGGGAAACATTCAATATTTAGTCTTTGAATGTTTGGCAGAAAGAACCATTGCAATTGCTCAGCAAGCTAAAATGAAAGATCCCACTTCAGGATATGATGGGCTTTTGGTGCAGCGTATGGAAGCAGTACTGTTACGCTGTAAAGAACAAGGAATCAAGATTATAACGAATATGGGAGCAGCCAATCCCATTGCCGGAGCACAAAAGATCAAAGAAATTGCTCAGCAGTTAGGCCTTTCAGGTTTGAAGATTGCTGCAGTAACTGGTGATGATGTTGTAGAAATCGTACGAAATGGGGATTACACCATTTTAGAGACAGGTGAAAACTTAGCGACAATTAAAGAAAAAATCGTTTCTGCCAATGCCTATCTTGGTACAAAGCCAATTGTGGAAGCTCTTAATAATGACGCCGATATTATTATTACTGGCAGGGTTGCAGATCCAGCTTTGTTTTTGGCACCTTTGCTGCATGAATTTCATTGGTCCGATGAGGATTGGAATATGATGGGACAAGGTACTGTGATTGGTCATTTATTAGAGTGTGCAGGCCAAATCACAGGGGGTTATTTTGCAGATCCTGGTTATAAAGATGTACAGGGATTGGCTCGTTTAGGTTTTCCCATTGCCGAAGTGCAAGAAGACGGGACTTTTATTATCACAAAGGTTTCAGAATCAGGCGGGAAGGTTACTTTGGCGACTTGCAAAGAGCAGTTGCTCTATGAAATACACAATCCGGTAGCCTATATTACTCCTGATGTAGTGGCAGATTTTACAGGTGTTACTTTTACCCAAATTGGGGATAATCAGGTGCAGGTAACGGGTGGTAAAGGGCAGGAGAAAACTGATTTTCTCAAGGCTTCCATTGGTTATGTGGATAGTTATATGGGAGAGGGACAAATCAGTTATGCAGGACCTGGAGCTGTAAATAGGGGTAAATTAGCTTTAGAAATTGTGGAAGAAAGACTTAAGATTATGGGTGTTGTGTACCAAGAACTTAAGTTGGATCTGATTGGTATTAATTCTCTGCATGGTGCTGCTATATCTGCATCTGAATATGAGCCTTACGAAGTTCGTGTTAGAGTTACTGGCCGTACCCAAAGCATGAAGGAAGCAATTCGTATTGGCAATGAAGTAGAAACGTTGTATACGAATGGTCCAGCTGGGGGCGGCGGTGCCACTAAGTCTGCCAAGCAAGTTGTTGCCATGGTATCTGCTCTTGTTCCTCGTTCATTAGTAAATTATAAACTGCATTATGAGGTGATTTAAGGTGAAATTAAGAGAAATTGCTCACTCACGAACTGGAGACAAAGGTAATATTTCCAATATTTCAGTAATTGCTCATGATCCAGCACAATACCCTATCCTAGAGCGATATGTCACGGCGCAAAAAGTGAAAGAATTTCTTTCCGAGATTGTCAAAGGTGAAGTTGTTCGTTATACTCTTCCCAATATTGGAGCACTTAATTTTGTACTTTATAGTGCTCTTGGTGGTGGTGTAACTCGTACTTTATCATTGGATGCTCATGGAAAAAGCTTAAGCTCTGCTCTAATGAATTTAGAAATTCCTGTGGAAGAGTCATGACAACTCAAAAAAGTAAGTGCTAACTGTTGTGATATGAAAATGCACAACAGACAAAAGACATTTATTGTAAAATAAATGTCTTTTGTCGTGCAAGTAGCAGGAAATCAGCCTTGAGTCGTGTAGGATGTTGTTGATTATTGTCATAATTTGGACTATTGCAGTTATGAGGAGTATAAAAGAATGAATTCAATTAGAACAAAGTTGATTTTTGGCGTTGGCTTACTGATCTCAATATCATTAGGTATCTTATGGACCTTTAATTATTGGAATACAAAACAACTGTTAATTATTGATACTGAGGACTATATCACCTTGCAGGCAGTAACTACAGGAAAGCAAGTTGGTGACTTTTTTGATTCACGTGTTGCCGAAATTTCTTTAATGGCCAATTCTCCTACCTTGATAGGCGGCGATTATCAAGGGATTATTAGCTATTTGCAAAAAGAAGAACAGCGTGACAAAAAATATATTCGTTTCTTTTTTACGGATCAATCGGGAAATGTTTACTATACAGATGGATCAAGTGCCAATATAGCTCAGCGGGATTATTTTAAGAAGGTTATGGAAACGGGACAGGCCTTTGCTCCTGATCCGGTAATATCACGCGTGGATGGAAAACCGATTATAACGGTGGTTGCTCCGATTAAAAAAGACGGCAAAATAATGGGGATTTTAGGAGGGTCTGTCTCATTAGAGAATGCAGCCAGCAGCGTGGTAAAAGTAAAGGTAGGAGAGACGGGACACGCTTTTATGATCAAAAATGATGGTGTGGTAATCGTTCATCCAGATGCCGAAAAAATAATGAAAGCAAATTTGCTGATGGATGAAAATGTAGATGTGAGCTTGCAGTCTGCCGCTGCAAAGATGGTAAGAGGAGAAAGCGGCATTGCTCATTATTCAGATAAAATGATTGATCATTATATTGCGTATGCCCCTGTCAGCGGCACGAATTGGAGCATTGGTGTAAGTGTTCCTGTAGCTGAGGTGTTGGGGAAGCTGCAAAAATTTATGTTTTCAGCAGGGCTTAGTTTTGCTATTATATTGCTGCTATCGATTAGCATTGTTTTTTTTGTTGCCGGCTACTTGGCCAAACCCATTCAAGCATTAAGTGCTTTTGTCAGTCGCATTGGCAAAGGTGATTTAACGATGGTCGAATTAAAAATTCATTCAAAAGATGAAATTGGATGTTTAGCAGCAGCCTTTGAATTAATGGTTGAGAATTTACGCAATCTATTAAGACAGATTTCTCAGACAGGAGAACAGTTAGCTGCATCTTCGCAGGAAATGACGGCTAATTCGGAGCAGTCAGCTCTGGCTTCTGGTCAGGTGGCATCAATGATTGTCGAGATAGCTGCTGCCACCGAAGGACAAAAAATATCTACAAGTGAAATGTTACAAACCATGGAATTTATGAATGGCGGAATACATAAAGTAGTTGGAAAAACCAGTCTTATGACAGAGGTTACTGAAAAAACCACGTCGTCAGCTTTAATAGGCGGAAAAGTTGTCAAGGAAGCAATTCTTCAAATGCGAAGTATCGAAGAAGCAGTAACCGACTCGGCGTTTGTTGTAGAAATATTAGGAGAGCGGTCGAAGGAAATCGGCAATATTGTTAGTGCCATTTCCGAGATTGCAGGACAAACCAATCTTTTAGCTTTAAATGCAGCTATTGAAGCAGCTAGAGCTGGAGAACAAGGACGAGGATTTGCTGTAGTTGCGGACGAAGTACGCAAGTTAGCTGAACAGTCACATCAGGCTGCTAGGCAGATTGCTGTTTTAATTAGTGAAATTCAGGTAGAAATGGATAAGGCAGTAGTAACCATGAACAAAGGGACGAAGGAAGCAAGGTTGGGTACCGAAGTGATTAATCGGGCAGAAGAAAAATTTGGAGAGATCACTCAGTTAGTGAATGAAGTGGCAAACCAAGTAAATGATATAGAAAAAGAATTTCATAGCATGGCACAAAATAGTGAAAAAATTGTATCTGTAGTACGAAAGATAGATGCAGGCAGTAAGTGTACAGCAGGGCAAACTCAAGAGATTTCAGCTAGTATAGAAGAGCAGTCTGCGTCCTCAGAGGAACTCGCTTCTGCAAGTAAAAGTTTAGCCATGATAGCCCAAGAATTGCAGGCGACTGTACACAAGTTTAAGTTCTGATAGATTCTATAAGGTATAATAAGAAGTGTAGAGTTATGTAGCTGCATTACTATTAAATGCAATAGGAGGATGGTATGGTTCACGAAGGGCACGATAACTTAAATGATCTTAAATATGTGTTTGCTTCTCCTGAGTATGCCGAAAAATGGTATATACAAATTTTAAACTCGATTAATAATGGAATTTTAGTGACGGATGAGCAGCTTATTGTTCGCTATGTTAATGCACAATATACGCGTATTACAAGTATAAAGGAACAGGATATACTAGGGCAGTACCTAACTAAAGTGCGCCCAGGTGCCATGCTTCCTCAAGTAATTGCAACAGGAGAGGCTCTTGTTGGAGTGTATAGGCGTGAAGGGGATACGGAATATATTGTAGATATGGCTCCTATTATTGTGGAAGGAACTATTATTGGTGGCGTGTCAGTCGTGAAGGATATTACAGAAGTCAGACGATTATCTGAAGAAGTTAAAATATTTGCCCAAAAGACGGGTCGTTTAAAGACGATGGTGGATCGTATTTATAAAGCTAAATATACCTTTGATGATATTGTAGGGAATAGTGATCCCATTCTGGAAGCTATACGAGTGGCCAAAAGGGCATCTCAGGGAGATGCTGATGTTTTAATTACAGGAGAAAGCGGTACTGGCAAGGAACTCTTTGCTCAGGCAATCCATAATGCCAGTAATCGAGGATCTGGACCCTTTGTAGCCTTAAATTGTGCGGCGATAGCTCCGTCTTTAATCGAAAGCGAATTGTTTGGCTATGAAGAGGGAGCCTTTACTGGGGCCAAAAAAGGCGGCAGGGTAGGCTTATTTGAGATCGCCAGCGGCGGCACCATTTTTTTGGATGAAATTGCGGAGCTCAGTTTGGAGGTCCAGGCGAAGTTATTAAGGGTACTGCAAGAAAGATCCATACGGCGTGTTGGTGAAACCAGTGAAGTATATGTGGATATTCGCGTTATGGCAGCTACTAATAAAGATCTGTACCGTATGGTGCAGGAGGGGAAGTTTCGTGCTGATGTTTATTATCGCTTAAATGTCTTAAATGTACATTTACCTCCTTTAGCTGAGAGAGGGCAAGATATAATCTTACTAGCAAATAAGTTCTTTCAGTTTTATTTTCAGAAAATTGGCAGAAAATACGAAGTGGACAAGCAGATGTTAACAGCACTGCTCCGCTATATTTGGAATGGTAATGTACGGGAGCTTCGCAACGTAATTGAATATGCAGTTAATATGTGTGATGATAATATTATAACTACCCTTCATTTGCCTAAATGGTTCAAATTTGATGAAGAGAGTCCGAGTGTTCCCATAAATTCATTAGCACAACTGGTTCAGGATTTTGAGCGAAGGACCATTCAAAATGCCTTAAAACATTATGGATCTAGTGTAGAGGCAAAGCAAAGAATTGCTAAAGAATTAGGAATATCTGTCGCTACTCTTTATAATAAAATAAAAATCGTGGAGATACCTGCTAAAGAATAAAAGGACTACTATATTTCTAATTTTTAAGAAAGAGGAATATTTATTTCTTGATAATTAGAAAGGCCTTTAAGGTTGTGTTTAGTAAGGTTCCTGGTCTGGCCTTATTGTCCTAGTGCTGAATTTATAAAAAAATAGAAATAGTAAAAGGAGCCATATCTCATGGCTCCTTTTACTTATTGGTTTATGGAACTTGGCATGGTTTTTGCAATTATATTGTTTAAGAAGTGATAGTATGAGCTGTTTGTTAGATAAAGGAGGAGGAAACCATGAATAAGGTTATACAGCAGGAAGAAATATTGTTTCTTTTTAAAAATAAGATGACCGTTATGATAGGCGGATTTATGGGAGTAGGAGCACCTACGTCTTTGATTGGTGCACTAGTAAAGAAAAATGTCCAGGGGCTTACCCTGATTACAAGTGATACAGCCACTCCTGACACTGGGGTAGGACCTTTAATTATGAATAAGCAAGTGGAAAAAATCATTGCATCTCATATTGGGACCAATTCGGAAACCGGCAGACAGATGATAGCTGGTGAGACCGCTGTTGAACTTGTACCGCAGGGAACTCTCGCTGAAAGGATTCGAGCGGGTGGTGCTGGTTTGGGGGGAATCTTGACGCCAACAGGTATTGGGACAGTGGTGGAAGAAGGAAAAGAAAAACTGCTGGTTGCTGGTAAGGAATATTTACTGGAATTGCCCTTACGAGCGGATTTTGCTCTATTGAAGGCATATAAGGCTGATAAAGCCGGTAATCTAGTATACCGTCAGTCCGCTCGTAATTTTAATCCGATCATGGCATTGGCGGCTGATATGGTTATTGCTGAAGTAGAAGAAATTGTTGAAGTGGGCGGACTTGAGCCTGATGAAGTAATGACTCCGGGAATCCTGGTTGATAAAGTGTTTTGCTATAGGGGGAATCGGCCATGAAAACATATAGTGCAAAAGAACTGATTGCTTGTAGAGTAGCTGGGGAAATGCAAGATGGAAATGTAGTAAATCTGGGGATTGGCTTACCTACATTGGTCTCCAATTATTTGCCAGAGGGAATCAATATAACATTGCAATCTGAAAATGGCTTTATTGGCTTAGCTCCTGCAAATGGCGCTGCGGATCCCGATTTAGTTAACGCTGGCGGTAAACCGGCAGGGATTTTTCCAGGAGGAGCTATTTTTGATAGTTTTATGTCCTTTGCGCTGATCCGCGGTGGTCATGTTGATATAACGGTGCTTGGTGGTTTACAGGTTGATCAAAATGGTAATTTAGCAAATTGGATGGTTCCGGGGAAAATGGTGCCTGGCATGGGTGGTGCGATGGATTTGGTGGCTGGCGCTAAAAAAGTGATTGTTGCTATGGAGCATACAGCCAAAGATGGTTCAGCGAAAATCCTGGAAAACTGCAGTCTGCCTTTAACTGGCAAAGGGGTTGTATCTATGATTGTAACCGAGCTTGCTGTTATCAGGGTAACAGCGGAAGGGCTGATCTTGGAAGAGGTTTCTCCTTATACAACAGTTGAACAAGTGATTGCCAAGACAGAGGCTAAGCTCATGATTAGTGATGATTTGGTTAGCATGAAGGGACTAGAACAATTGGAACATTCATAAGAAAAAAGCTTATTGGATGAATTTAGTTCCTGGCAGGATAGTCAGTAGGTGCTAGCGGTGCCAAAATTCTAGTGACATTGCTTCATGCGATGAAAGAAAAAAAGCGAATCTGGGTTTAGCAACGCTTTGTATTGGCGAAGGCCAGGGGGTTGCAACAATAGTAGAAAAATTAATAAATAAAGTAGCTGCCAGCTAACGGCAGCTACTTTATTTATTAATGAAAGCATAAGTTTAGACTGCTAGCACAAAATCCATGCATCATTGTAAGGGATCTTGTTTATCCTAAGATAGGTTGTTTTTATTTTATATTGCAAATATTTTTTAATATGGATAAATATGGTAAAATTATTTATTTTTGAAGAACTTTAGTATATAATATTGAATATATAATATAATTTAAAAATGTAATAAGAGCATTGTTGTAATTTTTGTTTATTGGTTATTATTTTTATTTTATAAATGTGTTAAGGCTAGTGAGAGGAGAGGATTTTTATGAAAATAAAACGCGTTGATTCAACTATTAATACAAATAAGCTGCAAGAATCAAAAGAATTCTATATGCGGCATTTTGACTTTCAGCTTGTATATGAAAGTGACTGGTATATTGAACTAATTGCCCGTGATTTACCGACTAGTGGTATAAGTTTTACGCTGCCGCAACGGGAAGAGGGCGAATTCTTTAATGGCAAGGGTTTGATCCTTTCTTTTGAAGTAGATGATGTTGATGCGGAATATCATCGATTAAAAGAAGAGGGCGTTATCATTTATCAGGATTTGCAGGATAAACATTGGGGTGAGAGAAGTTTCGTAGTTAACGATCCAAACGGGATTCATCTTTATATTTACTCCCCCATTACCCCTACACCAGAGTATCAAAAGGTTTATGACGCTTTTAAAAGCTGATAATTAGTGGATTCAGGTTCATTCTTAATAACACTTGCATCATAACTGCTTCGTTTCATTGATTTGTTCATGGAAGAAATACAGTATAAATGAAAGCGGCCACTCTCTCGGAGTGGCTGCTTTCATTTATACTGCAGGGGCTATCGAGATTGTCAGTTGGTAATCGCGTTGGAGATATAACTCTTTATTAGAAGAATTTAACAAAATGTATAGGAAATTGAAGTATAATGTCGAAACAGTATGATAGTAAAGATAACAATAAAGTATTTTTAGTATGTGGTTCTCATAGTATAGATCGAAACACGAATCAGGAGTGATTGCTATGTTTAGGGGTCTAGGCCAGAGTGCGCTTTGTATTGCCATAGTTTATATCATAATTGGCGGTTTGTGGATTTTATTTTCAGATCAATTGATTGTAATGTTTGCTGATCCCACAATACTAGGACTTTTATCTATTTTGAAGGGATGGTTTTTTGTTCTCTGCACAGGATGGCTCCTATATGGTCTAATTAAGCAGTCGCATATTGCATTAGTAAAACAAAATATTGCCCTGGAGAATCTGGGAGAAGAGCGGCTAGCTTCGGAAGAAGAATTGCGTCAGCAGCTAGATGAGTTGATGAATCGTGAAGAGGAGATCCGCAGACAGAATCAAGTGCTGCTTTCTTTGAATGAAACAGCCTTAGGGCTTATGAATAGACTGGAACCCAGTGAATTGTTGCGGGATATTGTGGTAAGTGCAGCAGCGCTGATTGATACGACCCATGGATATATTTGTTTAATCGATGCAGAACAAGGTCTTTGCCGCAGACTTATTGGTATAGGATCTTATGAACAAGAGGTGGGGCGGGCAGATAAATTGACGGATGGTCTTGCAGGCGAAGTATATCGGACTGGCAAAATTAAGGTTGTTGATGATTATAGTACATGGGAGAACCGTTTCTTAGATGCTTATTTTGATGAAATGCGCTGCACTGTTCAGGTACCCTTTAAGTCAGAGGACAAAGTATTTGGTACCTTAGGTTTGTCTTTTGTGGAGCCAGAAAGAAAGTTTACTGCCAGTGAAATTGATCTATTAACGCGTTTTGCTGAATTGGCTTCCATTGCCCTGGATAATGCCAATCTGTTTATGACTTATAAAAATGAGCTAATCGAGCGCAGGCAGGCTGAAAAAGCATTGCAAGTTTCCCAAGCCAATTACCGGGCTATCTTTGATGCAGCCAATGATGGAATATTTGTTCATGATGCTGTTACTGGTGACGTTATTGACACGAATAAAAAGGCTCAGGAGTTATATGGGCTTTCCTCGAATGAAATTATTTCCCGCGGTTTAGGGGGATTGGGAACGAATCATTCTCCTTATGGCAGGCAAGAAGCAAAAGCGTGGCTTCACCGTGCTGCAAAGGGAGAACCTCAGCTCTTCGAATGGATGATTCGCAATAAAGCAGGAGATTCTATATGGGTTGAAGTGAATCTAAAATATGCTGAGGTAGCGGGGCGGCAGTGTATATTAGCTGTCGTTCGTGATATACGGAGGCGAAAAAGGCGGGAATTGGAACTTCATAAGATTCAAATTAGCAATCAGGCGCTGATTAATGCAATTCCTGATAATATGTTCCTTATTAAGCGGGATGGAACATTCATTGATTGTAAATTAAATAACCAATTAAAATATTATTTATTATCGGATACTATTTTAGGCAAGCATGTTTTTGAAGTTTTCCAAGCAGGACTTGCGCAGCAAACCATGCATGCTATTGAAGAAATTATGATAAGTGGCAACTTGCAAATGTATGAGTTTCAGGTAGTGAAGGATGAAGTTCAATATTATTATGAAGCAAGGATATTATCAAGTGGTGATGAGGAAACATTAGTTATTATTCGGGATGTAACAGATCGTAAACAAATAGAAGAAAAACTTGCTTATCTTAGCCTTCATGATGCCATGACGGGATTATATAATCGTTCCTATTTTGAAGAAGAAATGAAGCGTATGGAACACACGCGGGATATAGGGATTGGCATTATTATTTGTGATCTGGATGGCTTAAAGCTTGTGAATGATACCTTAGGTCATAGCATGGGTGATGAGGTCTTAAAGGCCATTGCCAATATTTTAACGTCGACATTTCGGCAGGAGGATCTTATCGCGCGAATCGGTGGGGATGAGTTTGCCATACTTCTGCCTTCTAATTCTGTTATCGAGTTTAAGGCTGCTTATGCTCGAATTCGGGAGAAAATAGAAGCATATAATGCCAAGGGGCCAATTGTACCGCTTAGTTTATCCATCGGCTTTGCTGTAAGTAAAAGAATTCCTACGGATGTAAATGCTCTGTTTAAAGAAGCGGATAACTATATGTACAGAGAGAAACTGCACAGACATCAGAGGACCAAAAGTGTGATTATTCAATCCTTGATGAGTGCACTTGAAGGACGGGATTTTATTGCAGAGGGGCATGGTGAACATCTGAGAAATTTACTGATTCTTTTCGCAGATTCTGTAGGCTTGCCGGAGCAAAAAGCAGCAGAGCTATCCTTATTGGCCCAGTTTCATGATATTGGCAAGGTTGGAATCTCTGATACCATTCTTTTTAAGCCTGGTCCTTTGACGGCAGAAGAATTTGCTGTTATGAAGCAGCATTCTGAGATTGGTTATCGTATTGCCCAGTCCGCGCCAAAATTGGAATCGATTTCAGAGTGGATTCTTAAACACCATGAATGGTGGAATGGCAAGGGCTATCCTTTTGGTATTAAGGGGGAAGACATTCCCATAGAATGCAGGATGTTAGCCATTGTTGATTCTTATGATGTGATGATGAATGATCGTCCTTACCGCAAAGCCATGGCAAAGCAGGATGTCATTACCGAGCTGCGCGGGGGTGCTGGTATACAATTTGATCCTTTTTTAGTGGAGAGGTTTATCGAATTAATTAATAATGAAGGATAAGTTGGACAGGGGTTCAAATGGGATTAAAATTCTATTTGAACCCCTGTCTTTTGCAGGTATAGGAAGCATTTTCTCATAATATCAGTTTCTTAGTGCCTGGATGAAGTTGTTGCTGTTCCAGCATTTTTAGTTTTATTTAGCTGCAGTGATTAATATATTTTAAGAAAAAGTTATATTGAAAAAAGGAAATTTAGAGGGTGGTGTCTAATGAAAATAAAAGGAAAATATTTACAAAAAATAAAATGATAATAGTCATATTTATAAATACCAAACATAGAATAGGAAATGGGCTGCATGAGATTTTGTAGTGTGGTGAGAAAAAGAATGGGGGATTTATAGTATGCGTAAAAAGGAATGTGTTGCCATGATCTTGGCAGGGGGGCAAGGCAGTAGACTGGGAAGTTTGACCCAAAAGATCGCAAAACCAGCTGTGCCTTTTGGTGGAAAGTATCGCATTATTGATTTTCCTTTAAGCAACTGCCATAATTCTGGAATTGATACAGTGGGAGTCCTAACGCAATATCGTCCTCTAGCGTTGCATAGTTATATTGGGATCGGTAGCTCATGGGATCTGGATCGCAGGGATGGAGGGGTTTATGTTTTACCGCCTTATGCCCAGGAAGGCAGTGCAGAGTGGTATAAAGGAACAGCAGATGCGATTTATCAAAATTTAAATTTTATTGATATGATTAATCCTAACTATGTTTTGGTATTGTCAGGGGACCATATTTACAATATGGATTATTCCCTGATGCTGGAATATCACAAGAAACAAAAGGCCGAGGTTACGATTTCTGTTATCGAAGTTCCATGGCATGAGGTTTCTCGTTTTGGCATTATGAGTACAAATGAAGCGGGCAGAATTACAGAATTCAAAGAAAAACCAAAAGATGCTAAGAGTAATTTAGCATCTATGGGCATTTATATTTTTAATTGGCGGATATTGAGAAAGAGTTTGGAGGAGGATCGTAAGAATGCTCTTTCCAGCCATGATTTTGGTAAGGATGTGATTCCTAAGCTGTTGGCTGATAATCATCGTTTATTCGCCTATTACTTTAAGGGATACTGGAAAGACGTGGGAACAGTGGAAAGTTTCTGGGAGGCTAATATGGATTTGTTAGCCGATGATCCCGAACTGAATTTACATAACCCGGATTGGCGTGTTTACTCTGTGAATGCCACAAGGCCGCCTCACTATGTTGGTCCTACAGGAATGGTAGCACGTTCCTTGGTAGGAGAGGGCTGCTCTATTTTAGGTGAGGTGGAGCATTCCGTGATTTTCCCCGGAGTGCATATTGGGGAAGGCGCCAGAATCAGAGATTCGATTATTATGCCTTATGTAACCGTAGGCAGCCATGCGCAAATTTACCGGGCCATTATCGGACGAAAAAGTTTAGTAGAAGAAGGAGCTGTGATTGGTTCAGCCAGCCATGGCGGCATTTGCGTAATTGAGGAGAATATCATAATTCCTAGCGATGTAGAAATTTTAGAAAATAACATGATAAGTAAACAGAAACAGGTGGGATAAGATGCAAAATGTAATGGGGATTATAAATCTGAATGATGGGCAGGATTTCTTAAAGGAGTTAACAATGGGGCGGCCTTTGGCAGCACTTCCTTTTGGCGGCAGGTATCGGTTAATTGATTTTATTTTATCCAATATGGTAAATTCCGGGATGCAGAATATAGGTATTTTGGTTCAAGACAAATATCGGGCGTTAATGGATCATTTACGTTCCGGCAAAGATTGGGATCTGGCAAGAAAAAGAGATGGCTTGTTTATTCTGCCTCCCAGTCAGGATTCATGTTCAGGGGGAGGCTGCCGGGGCAATATAGAAAACTTTTATAATAATCTGGATTATATTGAAAGCAGCAGGCAAGAGTATATGCTGATTGCAGGCAGTCATATTATTTGTAATTTGAATTATCGCAAGGCTTTTAAGTTTCATCAGGATATGGGGGCTGACATCACAATATTGTATAAAGAATATGATATTGATAATGAAATGCAGCAGTATGCTATTTTAGATTGCCAGCCTGAAGGCCGTGTTATAGATATGGGCACTCATTTATCTAGAACAGCATCCCATAAAGTATCCATGGAGATGTACATTTTAGAAAAAAGCTTGCTGGTAAAATTGGTTAAAGACTGCCAGGCACAGGGCGGATGGGATTTTGTTAAAGACATTTTAATTCGGAATATGGATCGGTTAAAGATTTATGGCTATCCTTATAAAGGTTATGCTGCGCGGATTAATTCAATAAAAAACTATTATAAGCATAATATGGAATTGCTAAAGCCGGAGAAATGGGAAGAACTGTTTTTCAAATCCGGGCTGATCTATACGAAGGTCAAAGATGAGGCTCCGGTAAAGTATAAGGAGAACGCAAGAGCCATTAATACTATGGTTGCCAATGGTTGTATTATTGAGGGGCGGGTTGAAAACAGTATTTTGTTTCGCGGTGTAAAGGTGCACAAGGGGGCTTATATCAAGGATAGCATTATTATGCAGAAATGTGAAATTGCTGAAAATGCGATTATTGAAAATGTTATATGTGACAAAAATGTTTGCATTACGCAAGGCAAATGGTTAAAGGGTGAAAAGAACTATCCCTTGGTGGTAACGAAAGGAACCGTGGTGTGAAGGACTGGAGCAGGCTGAGGTAAACAAAAGATTATCCTTCAGAATTATATATTTGGGGAGGTCTTTTTTGTTGATAGATAAAGAAAGCTTTAAGGCGGCCTATTGTAATAAACTGCAGACCTTGCATGGTAAAGGTCTTGCTGAGTCCAGTATTCATGATCAATACGCGGCATTAGGGAGCTTACTTCGCGATATGATTAGTCCTAGCTGGATTAAGACAAATCATCAGTATAGTGGATTGGGAACTAAGCAGCTTTATTATTTCTCTATTGAATTTTTATTAGGTAAGCTGCTGGAGATGAATTTACTCAATCTGGGGTTAAAAGAGATCTGCCAAGAAGCATTAGGTGAATTGGGGATTGATATCAATGTTTTGATTCAGGAAGAACCAGATGCAGGCTTAGGCAATGGCGGACTGGGGAGATTAGCAGCTTGTTTTCTGGATTCTCTGGCAGCCTTGTCCCTCCCGGGCCATGGCTGCGGTATTCGCTATACTTATGGTTTATTTGAGCAGAAGATCGTAAAGAATTATCAGGTAGAATTGCCTGATAATTGGCTTAAAGACGGGTATATATGGGAGTATCGTAAAACGGATAAAGCAGAGGAAGTTCATTTTGGCGGCGATGTAAGAAGTTTGCAAAATACAGATGGCAGGCTTGTTTATCTTCACGAAAATACAGAAGTGGTATTAGCAGTGCCTTATGATATTCCTATGGTCGGATATCATAATACTACGGTAAATACTCTTAGGTTATGGAGTGCCGAACTGGCATACACCGATTGTTATTTTGCATTCTGTAACCGTGATGATTATGTAAAAGCCGTAGAATATAAGAATTCTGTAGAGAAAATTTCTAAGTTCCTCTATCCAGATGATACTCTTGTAGCAGGGCGTTTATTACGATTGAAGCAGGAGTATTTTTTTGTTTCGGCTGGTTTAAAAAGCATTATTCGGAATTATAAGCGTACTAATTCGAGTTTTCAAAACTTTTCAGATAAAATCGGAGTACATATTAATGATACTCACCCCGCGTTAGCTGTTCCTGAGCTTATGAGAATACTGATTGACGTGGAGGAAATGGGCTGGGACGAAGCCTGGCAGATTACGACCAAAACCATATCTTACACCAATCATACGATTATGCCGGAAGCGCTGGAAACATGGCCTATTGAAATGTTTAGAACCTTACTGCCGCGTATTTATATGATTGTTGAGGAAATTAACGAACGATTCTGTAGAGAATTGTGGGAAAAATACCCTGGACAGTGGGGTTATATCGGAGAAATGGCTGTAATTGCCGATGGTGTAGTGCATATGGCTCGTTTGGCGGTGGTGGGGAGCCATAGTGTAAATGGCGTAGCGAAGCTGCATACAGAGATTTTACAAAATCATCTGATGCATAAGTTTTATAAGGATACGCCTGAGAAGTTTAATAATAAAACCAACGGGATTACTCATCGCCGTTGGTTATTAAAGGCCAATCCTCATTTGTCAGATTTAATCACTAGAACCATTGGCAGCCATTGGATTACAGATCCGGCTGAACTTATGCTGCTGCAGGACTTTGCTGCAGACAATGCCTTTAAGGATCAATTGGCCGTCATAAAGCTTGCAAATAAAAAAAGATTGGCGCAGCATATTTATAATAACTATGGGATATCGTTAGATGTTCATTCTATCTTTGATGTACAAATTAAGCGGATTCATGCTTATAAACGTCAGATTTTAAATGTACTGCATATTATGCACATCTATAATGAATTAAAGGAAAATCCTAATCTTGATATGATGCCCCGAACGTTTATTTTTGCAGGCAAGGCAGCTCCGGGCTATTATATTGCAAAGCAAACCGTAAAATTGATTAATACTTTAGGTTCAATGGTGAATCATGATAAGACCATCCAGGATAAACTGAAGGTGGTTTTTATTGAGAATTATGGCGTTTCCTTAGGCGAACTGCTCTTTCCGGCGGCCGATGTCAGTGAACAGATTTCTACTGCCAGTAAAGAAGCTTCTGGTACTGGTAACATGAAGTTTATGATGAACGGGGCTGTCACCATTGGTACGTTAGATGGTGCCAATATTGAGATCGAAGAGGCGGTTGGACGAGAAAATATTATTATTTTTGGACTTAACGCCCAGCAAGCTCTTGACTATTACAGTCAGGGCGGATATAACGCCTGGGAGATATATAATGAAGATATGCGGATAAAAACGGTACTGGAGCAATTGGTGAATGGTTTCTTACCAGATGAGAAAGAAGAATTTAGGACACTGTATGATTATCTGCTGCGTAATAATGATGAGTTTTTTGTCTTAAAAGATTTTGCCGCCTATGCCGAAGCACAGCAGTTGCTGGATAGTAAATTCCGTCAGCATGATCGGTGGCTGTCTATGTGTCTCCAGAATATTGCTCACTCTGGTATATTTTCTAGTGATCGAACCGTTGGAGAATATTCACGGGAAATTTGGAATTTACAAAGTACGACGATAAGGAACTAAAAGCGTATTGGGGATATACTTATTTGTAAAAGTATATCCTATTTTTCTTGAGAAGTTGTGGTTAAGGTGCTAAAAATCAATATACAACGTTACAAAATAATGAAAAAATTTACATGTAATAAAAGCAGGATTTTTTTGAAGAATGAAAAAGTAGTATACCATATAATGAAAGTAATTTATCACAATAAAATACTAGAAAACCGCAATAAAAGTCTTGCAAATACTTATAATTTTGAGTAAGGGGGACAGGCTGCATGCTAATGGATAAAAATGAATTTAAAGTCCTTTTTATAAACAATCTGCAAACTATGTTTGGTAAGGGGCTTGAGGAAGCATCTCTTAATAACAAATATATAGCCCTTACCCGCGTTATTCGCGACAGCATTAGTCGAAATTGGATGGAGACGAATCGGCAGTATAATGAGAAGGGTGTAAAGCAAGTTTATTATTTTTCCATGGAATTTCTGTTAGGAAAATCACTGGACATGCATCTAGTCAATAATGGAGTTAGAGAGACTTATCGCGAGGCTTTAGCTGAGTTGGGGATTGATTTAAATCAGCTGGAAAAGGAAGAATCGGATCCAGGGCTCGGTAATGGCGGTTTAGGCCGTTTAGCAGCCTGTTTTATGGAATCTATGGCCGCTTTGGGGATACCCGGACATGGCTGCGGTATTCGTTATACATATGGTTTATTTGAACAAAAGCTTGTGGATCATAACCAAGTAGAACTTCCTGATAATTGGCTGCAGGAAGGCTATGCTTGGGAACTGCGTAAACCAGACAAAGCAGTAGAAGTTAAATTTGGTGGTACGATTAAGAGTAGCCAGCAGGAGGATAAGTGGGTATTTACTCATGAAAATTATGAGGCCGTTTTAGCCGTACCTTATGATGTTCCTCTTGCTGGCTATCAAAATAATACGGTAAATACCCTTAGATTATGGAGTGCGGAATCTTTAAATGATGGTTTTGATCTTGCCTCATTTAACCGGGGTGAGTATTTAGAAGCCATGGAATATAAGAATTCAGTCGGCCTCATATCCAAGATTTTATATCCGCAGGATAATTTTTATGAAGGGCGTGTCCTACGGTTAAAACAACAGTATTTCTTTGTTTCAGCTGGGCTGCAAAGTATCATTAGGCGATTTAAAAAGAAATATTCTTCTATGAAACAATTTCCCAAAAAGGTAGCCATTCATATCAATGATACCCATCCAACAGTAGCGGTGCCAGAACTAATGCGTATATTAATGGATGACTTAGGTTTATCTTGGGATGATGCCTGGAAGATTACAACAGACACGATTTCCTATACGAATCATACGATTATGCCGGAAGCACTGGAGACTTGGCCAGTCGAAATGTTCAAAGCACTGCTGCCGCGGATTTACATGATTGTCAATGAGATCAATGAACGTTTTTGTCATCAGTTATGGGAACGGTATCCTGGGGATTGGGATAAGATCAGAGGAATGGCAGTCATTGCTGATAATCTTGTGCATATGGCGAGACTTGCCGTAGTGGGCAGTCACAGCGTTAATGGCGTGGCTCAAATACATACGGATATTTTAAAAGAACATATTATGCGGGATTTTCATGAATTTTATCCTAACAAGTTTAATAATAAAACGAATGGTATTACTCATCGGCGATGGCTGCTGAAAGCCAATCCTGAACTGGCGGACTTGATTACCAATTGTATTGGGCCAAGCTGGATCAAAGAACCGCAGCATCTAGAGCAATTCGCGAAATTTGCCACAGATAAAAAGGTGCAGGATCAGGTTCGCAAAGTAAAGCTTAATAATAAGAAGGCCCTTGCCAAGTATATAAAAGAGAAAACGGGAGTTACGGTAGATGTGCGTTCAATCTTTGATGTCCACATAAAACGCATACATTCATATAAACGCCAAATATTAAACGTCTTTCATATTATGGATCTTTATAATCGTTTGCGGGAGAATCCTGCCCTGCCAATTACACCTCGTACCTTCATTTTTGCTGGCAAGGCGGCACCTGGCTATTATCTGGCAAAGCAGACGATAAAGTTGATCAGTGTGCTGGCCTCTTTAATAAATAAGGATAAGCAGATTAAGGGGAAGCTGAAGGTTGTCTTTCTTGAAAACTACAGCGTGTCGTTGGGAGAATTGCTTTTTCCGGCAGCTGATGTTAGTGAGCAAATTTCCACAGCCAGCAAGGAGGCCTCAGGCACAGGCAATATGAAGTTTATGCTCAATGGCGCTGTTACGATTGGTACTCTCGATGGCGCGAATGTAGAAATTCATGATGCCGTTGGCGATGATAATATCTTTATTTTCGGCCTGACTAGCCAACAAGTTTTTGATTATCATATCCATGGTGGTTATAATTCCTGGAATGTATATAACAGTGATCCTCGCTTAAAAAAGATTTTGGAACAGCTTGTTAATGGATTTTTGCCGTATCAAAATCAAGAATTTAGACCGATTTATAATTCGCTGCTACCTGACAATGATGAGTTTTTTGTCCTGCAGGATTTTGCTGCGTATGTAGATACACAAGCAGCATTGGACAAATGTTATAAACAAAAAGAGAAATGGATACAGATGAGTATTCATAACATTGCTCAGGCAGGTGTGTTCTCCAGTGACCGTACAATCTCTGAGTATGCTAGTGATATTTGGCATACAAAACCCATTGAAATTACCAAACCTGTAGACAGTCTTAAATCATAGAATAACAGGCAAAGCTGGAAGGGGAGGTGTTGTATGGCAATTCAAGTTTCGTCAATCAGCGAAGAAGACCTATATTTGTTTCATGAAGGCAGCAACTTTCGTAGTTATCAATTGCTTGGGGCTCATGTGATACAAGAGAAGAATAAGAGTGGTGTCCGTTTTACAGTATGGGCACCAAATGCTCAAGAGGTCAGGGTGGTGGGAGATTTTAATGACTGGCAGGGCTGCCAACATAGTATGAAACGCATAGGGCAGTCGGGCATTTGGGAATTATTTGTTTCAGAACTTAAGGCTGGTGCAATTTATAAGTATGAAATTCTTACTGCTGCCGGTGAACGCATGATGAAAGCCGACCCTTATGCCTTTTATGCTCAACTCAGACCTGATACTGCCTCGATGGTATATGATCTCAAAAGTTACCAATGGCAGGATGAAAAATGGCAGCAAACAAAGAAAAAGCCTGCTTACGAGCAGCCAGTGCTGATTTATGAGGTGCATTTAGGTTCTTGGCGGCGAGGCGAGGGTAATACGCTGCTGACCTATCGTCAATTAGCCGGACTCTTACCTCAATATGCAGCTGCTATGGGGTATACACATATTGAAATTATGCCAGTCGCGGAACATCCTTTTGACGGATCCTGGGGTTATCAGGCTACAGGGTATTATGCTGTTACCAGCCGCTATGGTACTCCAGATGATTTTATGTATTTAGTGGATCAATGTCATGAGTATGGTATTGGTGTGATTGTCGATTGGGTGCCAGGACATTTTTGCAAAGATGATCATGGACTCAGGCGTTTTGATGGTACACCTCTATATGAATATTCCGATGTTCAGCGTAGCGAGAATAAAGGCTGGGGAACTGCTAATTTTGATTTAGGCCGTACAGAGGTATTAAGTTTCCTGATATCCAATGCCTTATTTTGGTTGGATATTTACCATATTGATGGGATTCGTGTAGATGCTGTTTCTAATATTTTATACTTAAACTATGGCCGGGAAGATGGGGATTGGACTCCCAATCAATATGGCGGTAATGGAAATTTAGAAGGGGCAGCTTTTTTGCGCAAACTCAACGAGGTAGTTTTTGCTCATCATCCTGATGTTCTCATGATGGCAGAAGAATCTACTTCCTGGCCGATGGTATCCTGGCCTACCTACATCGGTGGTTTAGGCTTTAATTTCAAGTGGAATATGGGTTGGATGAATGATATGCTGCGCTATATGGCTATTGATTCTATTCATCGGAAATGGAATCACCATCTACTAACTTTTTCTTTTATGTATGCTTTTTCCGAGAATTTTATCCTGCCTTTGTCTCACGACGAAGTAGTCCATGGGAAAAAATCCTTATTGAATAAAATGCCTGGGGACTATTGGCAGAAATTTGCCAACTTGCGGGCCTTTTATGGATATTGGATGGCTCATCCTGGCAAAAAGCTCTTATTTATGGGCAGTGAGTTCGGTCAGTTTATTGAATGGCAAGAATATGAAAGTCTGGATTGGCATTTGGTAGAGCTGCCGATGCATGGGAAAATGCTGGAGTATTCCAAAGCATTAAATAATTTTTATAAACAGGAAGCAGCCTTATGGAAAGTAGATGGCAGCTGGCATGGTTTTGAGTGGATTGACTGCAGTGACTATACCCAGAGTGTTATTTGCTTTATGCGCAAAACGACTGTACCAGAGGAAGCCTTGCTGGTAGTGTGTAACTTTACACCCGAGGTGCATCGTTCTTATCGGATTGGTGTACCGGTTATGGGATTCTATCAGGAAGTATTTAATAGTGATTGGGAAGAGTTTGGCGGCTCTGGGCAGAAAAATTCTGAAATCTTAACGACAGAGGCTGTGAAATGGCATAATCATTCCCAGTCTATGGTGATTACTCTGCCGCCCTTGGCTACTATATATTTAAAATGCATCAGACGAAATGATGTGGATACGGACAGTTAAAAACCTGTGGTAAAAAATTATGAATTGTACTTGAACCGGCTTTAACTGGCAGAAAGTGTAAGAAGAAGCAGCAAAATAGCAATTAGGCAAGATATTTAATAGTGAGGGGCGTTATTATGCACAAAAAACAGTGTGTAGCTATGTTATTGGCAGGTGGACAGGGCAGTCGTCTTGGTATTTTAACACAGAAAGTAGCCAAGCCAGCCGTTCCTTTTGGCGGTAAGTATCGCATTATTGATTTTCCTTTAAGTAATTGTAATAACTCAGGGATTGACACAGTTGGCGTACTCACTCAGTACAAACCTTTGGCGTTGAATAGTTACATTGGTATTGGTAGTGCGTGGGATTTAGATAGAATGAATGGCGGCGTGTATGTACTGCCCCCATTTGTAAAAGAACAAGGCGGAGAATGGTATAAAGGCACGGCAGATGCAATTTGCCAGAATATCAATTTTATTGACAGATTTAATCCGGAAACAGTGCTTATCTTGTCAGGAGACCATATTTATAAGATGGATTATTCCTTAATGCTGGATTTTCATCAAAAACAATCAGCCGATGCCACCATTGCTGTTATTGAAGTACCTTGGAAAGAGGCCAGCCGGTTTGGCATTATGAATACGGACAAGAAGCATCGTGTAGTCGAATTTGAGGAAAAGCCTGATCAACCGAAAAGCAATCTAGCTTCCATGGGAATTTATATTTTTAATTGGCCAGTTTTAAAGAAATATTTATTGGCAGATGAAGTCAATGGGACTTCTACTCATGATTTCGGTCATGATGTTATACCAAAAATGCTTAATGATCAACTGAATCTTACTGCCTATCCTTTTAAAGGATATTGGAAGGATGTAGGTACAGTAGAAAGCTATTGGCAGGCGAACATGGACCTGTTAGGCGAGGAACCTGAACTGAATATGTATGATTCCAAATGGCGTATTTATTCTGCCAATCCTCCGCGGCCGCCTCATTACACTTCTGATACTGCCACCGTGAAAAATTCGATTATTGCAGAAGGGTGCCTGATTTTTGGTGAGGTAGAAAACTCTATCATTTTTCGGGATGCTTATGTTGGGCAAGGTGCTAAAGTGAAGGATTCGATTATCATGTCGGGTGTGCATATCGAGGATAATGCAGTAGTAGATAAAGCCATCATTGGGCGCAAAACCGTATTGAAACAGGGCGCGGTAGTGGCAGCTGACAGTTTGAAGGGAAAGCAGGAAATCATTGTATTGGATGCTGATATGATTATTCCTCCTCATACTACCATTGAAGAAAGTATTTCATGCAGCCCCGCAGAAAATGACTTTTGCAAGAGGGAGGAATAGTAGTTATGCTAGATTTAATGGGAATTATTAACCTAAATGAAGCAGAAGAATACTTGGGGGATTTGAGTCGTTATCGCTCTTTGGCTGCTGTTCCTTTTGCTGGCCGCTATCGTTTAATTGATTTTGTATTATCAGGTATGGTGAATTCTGAGGTTTCTAATGTTGGTGTTTTTATCCAGCACAAATACCGGTCTTTAGTAGATCATTTACGCACTGGCAAAGATTGGGATTTGGCTCGCAAACGGGATGGACTGTTTGTCCTGCCGCCGGCTTATACTAAAACCCCGATGCAGGTACATCGGGGTGACATTGAAAACCTATATAGTAATTTGGATTATATTTACCAAAGTCGCCAGGAGTATGTTGTAATTACTGGCGCTAATATAGTGAGCAATTTAAACTATAAGGAAGCTCTGGATTTTCATAAAAATTCAGGGGCTGATATTACAGCCCTGTATACTAAGGCAAATTGTGGTACTCATGATTGTGTACGATCCAATATATTTGAATTGGATACGAATGGAAAGATTACTTCGATAAAAGAATTTAAAGATGTGGGCGGTTATCAAAACATGTCCATGGAAATGTTCATCATGAAAAAAAGTTTGCTGATCGAGTTAGTGAATAGTGCATTTTCTTATGGTGAACATGATTTTATTAAGCATTGTATTATCAAAAATGTCAATAGATTGAAAGTATATGGTTATCATCATCAAGGTTATGTAGCACGGATCAGTTCTTTGCAAAGCTATTTCCACCATAGTATGGAATTGTTAAATCCTCACATTTGGAAAGAATTATTTTTTAAATCAGGTCTAATCTATACTAAGGTAAAAGATGAACCGCCGGCTAAATTTATGCATGAATCGGAGGTGAGCAATTCTCTGATTGCCAGTGGCTGCTATGTAGAAGGAAAAGTAGAAAATAGTATTTTGTTTCGTGGCGTAAAAGTGCATAAAGGGGCATATATTAAGAATAGTATTATTATGCAGAAAGGTAATATTGCTGCAGGTGTAGTATTAGAAAATGTTATTTGTGATAAAGACGTATATATCACTGCCAATAAACAGTTAAAAGGTGAATATAGTTATCCTCTTGTAATAAAGAAAGGACGGGTGATTTAATTATGATAAAAGTATTAATCGCTGCCGCGGAGGCGGTACCTTTTGCAAAAACAGGTGGATTAGGGGATGTGATTGGCTCACTGCCCAAAGAATTAAAAAAGCAGGGTGTAGACGCCAGGGTTATTATGCCAAATTATCAGGATATTCCCGAACGCTTTAAGCAGGAAATGGTGTTTAAGAATCACTTTTTTGTACAGGTGGGCTGGCGGCAGCAATATTGCGGTATTTTAGAGTTCGTTTATGAGGGTGTGACCTTCTATTTTGTGGACAATGAGTATTATTTTAAACGTCATGGTTTTTACGGCTATCAGGATGATGCAGAGCGGTTTGGTTTTTTCTGCCGTGCGGTAGTTGAATCACTGAATAAAATTGATTTTATGCCTGATGTGATTCATTGCCATGATTGGCATACTGGCATGGTTAGTGTACTGTTGGATGCTCATTATCGTCATAATCCAGAGTATCAGCATGTAAAAACCTTGTTTACGATTCATAATTTACGTTACCAAGGTATATTTGGGCAGGAAATATTACATGATATTTTAAGCTTGGATTGGAAGTATTTCACTCCTGAGGGGGTAGAATTCCATAAAGCTGTTAACTTTATGAAGGGTGGTCTGGCTTATTCTGACATGATTTCAACCGTCAGCCGCACCTATGCGCAAGAAATTCAGGATCCTTACTTTGGTGAAGAATTGGATGGCTTCTTGCGTAAGCGTCAGAATGATTTAGTGGGTATTGTAAATGGGATAGATTATGATGTATATAATCCTGCTAATGATAAAGGTATATATAGTCAGTATGATGTGTATACGTTGGAACAAAAGATTAAAAATAAGACAGAGCTTCAGAACCGCTTGGGTTTGCCTGTTAGGGAAGAGGTGCCGATCATCGCCTTAGTTTCCCGCTTAGTTGGCCCCAAAGGATTGGATTTAGTAGAACGTATGCTGCTGGATTTAGTGAAGCAGGCAGCAACAGAGGGAACGGAATTTTATGATCTTCAATTAGTTGTTCTAGGAACCGGAGAAGCCAGATATGAAAATTTCTTTAAATATATGGCTTGGCAATATCCTGGCAAGATATCTGCGAACATTATGTTTAATGAGGATTTGGCTCATCAAATTTACGCTGGCGCTGATATGTTCCTAATGCCTTCCTTATATGAACCTTGCGGTATTGGTCAGCTGATTGCTATGCGTTATGGATGCCTGCCCATTGTACGGGAAATTGGCGGTTTGCGGGATACGGTACGATCTTATAATGAGCAGACCTGCGAAGGGAATGGTTTTACCTTTGTTAACTATAATGCTCATGAGATGCTGGATACCATTAATAAGGCGCTAAGGACATTTCAGGATAAAGACTGCTGGCATAAGATCGTGAGAAACGCGATGAACAGCGATTATAGCTGGCGGCAGTCAGCTAGTCAATATAAAGAGGTTTATCAAAAATTAATTGGCTGAATGGTTCGTAAGAAATTATAGTGTTTTTATTATGTTAGAAAGTATAAGCTTTTTTAGAAGAATGTTGCAATACAGAGGACACAAAGAGGCACAAAGAACACTGGGACGTGTTTATATCTCTTTTTGTGTTCTTTGTGCCTCTTTGTGTCTTTGTGTTTCAAAATGTCTATGTTTTAAGAGGACTTGAAGCTTTTTTCTTATAGTATCAGAATTTATAAGTTTTTGCGGGGAAGTAAAACCACTGAACCGGGAAGACACGAAAAATGCGAAGGAAGATTATGCTACTTTCCTATTATTCTTCATACTCTTCGCATCTTCGCGGTTCAACATGTTTTTTCTCTATGTTCATAAGGACGTGAAGAGTTTTTCTACAGAATCTCTTATGAGGATTTGCCGATAAAGTTGATTTGCGAAGGGAAAGCGAGGGAATAGTATGAAGCAAGATGCTATGATTCATGATTCTCAATTGGAATTTTTTCGCAGCCCCTTTGGGGCTGTTTGTTGTAATGAGGCTCTTGTCCTGCATTTGAAAGTCCAAAGTGAGGCTGCTCCTGTAAGTGTTGTACTTCGTTTATGGCTGGAGGATAAGGGCGAAGAAAAATTATCGATGAATTTATTGGCAGGAGCAGCCAATAACATGCTGTATCAAGTGCAGCTGAATGCACCCTCAACTCCCTGCATTGTTTGGTACTATTTTATTATTCAGATGCAGGATAAGGTATATTATTATGGCAATAGACCTGATAATCTTGGCGGCGTAGGGCAGCTGTATGAGCAAGAGCCTCCTGCCTACCAAATTACTGTTTTCAAGAAGGGGGCCGTCACACCTGATTGGTTTAAAGCTTCCGTTATGTATCAGATTTTCCCTGATCGTTTTTACCGGGCAGCAGAAGAAGGACAGGTTTTACCTGCCCCGAAAGGCAGTGTCATCCACGCCCATTGGGATAACACGCCTTATTATATTCGTGATGCTGATACAGGGCGAATTATATCTTATGACTTTTTTGGAGGAAACCTCCAGGGGGTTATTGCCAAGCTGCCGTATTTAAAAGAATTGGGAATTAGTGTTATTTACTTTAATCCGATCTTTGCATCTGCCAGCAATCATCGGTATGATACAGGTGATTATAAAACCGTAGATGCTATGCTGGGTAATAATCAAATTTTTTCTCAACTTTGTACAAAAGCCAGAGAATATGGTATTTCGATTATTTTAGATGGCGTTTTCAGCCATACCGGCAGTGATAGTGTCTATTTTAATAAGGAAGGTAATTATCCTGAAATCGGTGCCTATCAGTCTAAGAAGTCCCCTTATTATAATTGGTACCGATTTTCACAGCATCCCACTTCGTATGAAGCATGGTGGGGAATTGACACGATGCCCAATGTGGAAGAAAATGAACCTTCCTATGTTGATTTTATTATTGAAGGCAAGGATAGCGTTATTAAGCAATGGCTGCGGCTGGGAGCTAAAGGTTGGCGGCTGGATGTAGCGGATGAATTGCCAGATGAATTCATAAAAAAAATCTATAAGGCGATGAAAGAGGTAGATACAGAAAGCGTACTAATTGGTGAAGTATGGGAAGACGCTTCTATTAAATATAGCTATGGAAAACTTCGGAAGTATTTGCAGGGGGAGGAATTGGATTCAGTAATGAATTATCCTTTCCGTAAAATTGTTCTGGATTTCGTCTTAGGTGTAATTGATGCTTTTGCCGTTCATCGCCTGCTCATGAGTTTAGCAGAACACTATCCACGGCAAAATTTCTATGCCATGATGAATTTAATTGGCAGTCATGATGTGCCCAGGATATTGACATTACTTGGTGAGGCGCCAGCTGCAGAAAATTTAACAATCGCGCAGCAGGCTGCCTATCATTTACCAATTGAAAAGCGAAACTTGGCAATTGCTAGATTAAAACTGCTGGCCTTATGGCAAATGACTTTTCCAGGTGTTCCTTGTATTTACTATGGTGATGAAGTTGGTGTGGAAGGATATAAAGATCCGTTTAATCGCAGAACCTATCCTTGGGGGCAAGAAAATCAGGAGCTTTTAACTTGGTACAAAAAAATTATTGCTCTGCGTAATACTTATGATGTTTTCAAAACGGGTGAATGGGTTTCTTTGCCGGTTCATGAGCGGGTATATGGCTTCGTCCGTAAAATTAGCAATGGTAAAAATGTGTTTGGGCAGAACGGGCAGGACAATACAGCTGTAATTGTATTAAATACCAGTGCTGACCAGTCTATAACAGTAGAGATTCCCATTCGACAATGGTGCCATGGCACTATGGTGGATCCTTTGCAGGAAAATCAGGAAACCCCCATTGTTAAAGGCATGCTAACAGTTCATTTGCAGCCTTTGGAAGGTAAGGTTTTGCTGCAAGTGGAAAAAAGTTTCTTCCCCCGGCAGGCAGGTGTGCTATTACATCCAACCTCTTTGCCTTCGAAACATGGTATAGGAGATCTGGGGAAAGAAGCATATACATTCATTGATTTTTTATATAACAGTAAACAAAGACTGTGGCAGATTTTACCTTTGAATCCTGTGGGAGACAGCCACTCTCCTTATCAAAGTCCCTCCGCTTTTGCTGGAAATCCACTGCTCATCTCTCTGGAAAAGCTGGTGGATATGGGGTTGTTAGCTGCCAATGAACTGGAAGAAAGTCCTGTCTTTAATGAAGAACAAGTGGAGTTTGCCGAAGTTAAAACCTATAAAGAAGCCTTATTGCGCAAAGCTTTTATGAAATTTTGTCAGCAAGGCAGGTCGTTGCCTTATGAGCGCTTTGTTACAGAGCATATCTTTTGGCTGAAGGACTATGCTTTATTTATGGCCTTAAAAAGCCATTATCAGGGGATGCCATGGCATTTATGGCCAAAGGCAGTGGGGTCAAGGGAGCAAGTGGTTTTACAGGAATATGAAGCATTGCTGGCAGATGATATTGCCTATCATGTATTTTTACAATTCATTTTCTTTCATCAATGGCAGGAGTTAAAGCAGTATGCCAGGGAATGGAATGTAAGTATTATCGGCGATATACCTATTTTTGTAGCCCACGATAGCAGTGATATATGGGCCAATCAACAGCTTTTCGATCTGGATGAAACTGGCAGACCTCTAACGGTGGCTGGTGTCCCTCCTGATTATTTTAGCAAGACAGGACAATTATGGGGCAATCCTCATTATCGTTGGGAAGAAATGGCCAAAGATGACTATCTTTGGTGGCGGCAGCGGCTGCACGTTTTATTTACTTTGGTAGATGTTGTCAGAATCGATCACTTTCGCGGCTTTGAGTCTTTCTGGGAAGTTGCAGCCAAGGAGGAAACGGCAGAAAAGGGGCGCTGGGTTAAAGGACCAGGTGCTGCATTTTTTCGTACCCTGCAGAAACATTTAGGACCTTTACCGATTGTTGTAGAGGATTTAGGCATTATTACGCCTGAAGTAGATGATTTGAAATATGAACTTTCCCTTCCTGGTATTAAGGTGCTGCAATTTTCTTTTTGCTATGATGAAACTGGATGCTGCGTGCCTTATTCCTCAGAAAAAAATTCGGTTGTCTATACAGGAACACATGATAATGATACGACAAGGGGCTGGTACGAGAAGCTGCTGGCTGACGATCCAATTTTAGCAGAGTGTGTGGGAAAGCAGATCGGAATTCAAAAGAATGAGGAAAGGGTGCCTTATTGGCGATTTATTGAGTTTCTTTATAGCAATCATGCTAATACCGCAATTGTTCCCTTGCAGGATCTATTAGGTCTATCGAGTCAAGCCAGAATGAACTTTCCTGGAACCGTAGGTGGCAGCAATTGGGCATGGCGGTATCGTAAAGAAATGTTAACCGATCGGCTAAGCAGCAGGCTGGCAGCTCTGGTGACAACACATGGGAGATAAGTGGTTTTTAGGACTTTCAAAAGGCACTAAGTTTTTCAAAAAGTTATTGACGAAGTATGGGAAGTAAGAGTAAAATTATAATTAATACCGAACTGGTATAGTATTTATTGATGAGATGAGGAGTGGAAATGCAGTTTAATCAAGCTACGGACTATGCTTTCCGCGTCATTCTGCATTTAGCAGCATTGCCTGAAGGGGAGTTAGCAAATGGTCAGACAATATCTGATCAGCAAAATATACCAGCAGGATTTTTGCAAAAAATTATGCGCTCCTTATCCCAAGGTAATTTGGTGAAATCTTACCGAGGAGTTGATGGTGGTTTTGTCTTAGCAAAACCAGCGGCAGAGATTAGTCTATTAGATATAATTGAGGTGATGGAGGGACCGCTGAATTTACAGCGATGTTTAAAAGCAGATTCTGCTTGCAGTAAGGGGTGTGATGGCAAGTGCCCTGTACATGCTTCACTGGCGGTGATTCAATCTGATTTTACTAAGGCGCTGGACTCTGTTAATTTTGCAAGGTTGGTGAAAGAAAATAAAGAGGAGAGGTAGGGGAAGAGTATGGATGCAGTGCTTTTAGCACGATGGCAGTTTGCCATAACAACAGTGTATCACTTTTTATTTGTACCTTTGACATTGGGCTTGTCAGTGTTAGTGGCAGTAATGGAAACCCTGTATGTTAAAACAGGTGATGAAAGTTACCGAAAAATGACTCATTTCTGGGGTAAGTTATTTTTAGTGAATTTTATCATGGGTGTGGTAACTGGTATTGTTCAAGAGTTTCATTTTGGCATGAACTGGGCTGAATATTCCCGTTTTATGGGCGATATTTTTGGCGCACCCTTAGCGCTTGAAGCGTTAACTGCCTTTTTTCTAGAGTCTACTTTCTTGGGACTATGGATCTTTGGCTGGGAGCGATTATCTAAGAAGATGCATCTGGCTTGTATCTGGTTAGTAGCTTTTGCCAGTAATTTATCTGCCTTTTGGATCCTGGTAGCCAATTCTTTTATGCAGTCACCTGTAGGTTATGCCCTGCGCAATGGGCGGGCAGAAATGACTGATTTTACAGCGATTGTCACCAATCCTTATGTATGGGGACAATTTCCCCACACTGTTTTGGGAGGCTTAGTAACAGCTGGTGTATTTGTGACAGCTATTAGTGCTTACTATTTATTAAAACAACGTCATCTGCCTGTGTTCAGACCTTCCATGAAAATTGGTCTGGCATGCATGTTAGTAAGCACCTTATTAGTAATGGGGACAGGACATCTGCAAGCTCAGTACCTTGCTAAGTCACAGCCTATGAAGATGGCAGCTATGGAGGCATTATGGGAGTCCGCAGATCCTGCACCATTTGCCATAGCTGTAGTCGTGGATGAAAAGAATAAAAAGAATTCTTTTGAGATTGGTATTCCCAAGGTATTATCTTTGCTGGCTTATGATAAACCCGCGGGAGAAATAAAAGGAATTAACGAATTGCAAGCCGCGGCAGAAGTAAAATATGGACCAGGTAATTATACCCCTAATATTACCCAATCTTTTTGGAGTTTTCGCCTGATGGTAATTGCAGGATTGTGGATGATGTTAGTGGCATTATTGGGAGCCTTTTTCTTATATAAGAAGAAACTGGAACAGAATGATCTTATTCTTAAGTTATTATTGTGGAGTTTACCTGTTCCCTATATTGCAAACTCCACTGGGTGGATTTTGACAGAAGGTGGACGGCAGCCTTGGATTGTGTCAGGGCTGCAGAAAGTAAGCGAAGCTGCCTCGACCAATGTAACCAGTACTGAAATCTGGATTTCTATGGTTGGTTTTACCGTTGTTTATGGAGTATTGGCGGCCGTATCTATTTATTTAGTACGTAAGTTTGTGTTAATTGGGCCTGTGGACGATAAACCTGTTCTAAGTGTGCTGACGAAGAAGAAGGAGGCGACATTATGGAACTAAATGTTTTATGGTTTATATTAGTGGCAGTTTTATTTACCGGTTTCTTTTTCCTCGAAGGATTTGATTATGGTGTGGGAATGCTCTTGCCGTTTTTAGGCAAAGATGATGTGGAGCGACGGGTCATTATTAATACCATTGGACCATTCTGGGATGGCAATGAGGTTTGGATGATTACGGCAGGCGGTGCTCTGTTTGCGGCTTTTCCTCATGTTTATGCTACCATGTTTAGTGGCTTCTACCTGGCCTTGTTCTTGATGCTCTTAGCCTTGATCCTTAGAGGAGTAGCGATTGAGTTTCGCAGTAAAGATGAAAGTCAGCAGTGGCGTGGCACTTGGGATTGGATGATTTTTATCGGCAGTACTCTGCCAGCTTTGCTCTGGGGTGTAGCCGTTACCAATTTGATTCAGGGCATACCGATTAATGCCAAGATGCAGTATGCCGGAACCTTCTTTGATTTATTAAGTCCGTATACTTTAATTGGTGGGATTGCCTTCTTGCTGGTATTTTTATTCCATGGTGCCTCATTTCTAACGCTGAGAGTAGAAGGGCAATTAATTGAACGAGCCAGGCAAACAGCTGTAAAAGTTGGCATACTGGCAGCAATCGCCTTCTTGATTCTCGTAGGGTTAACCTATACGAATACAGATTTATTTAAGAGTGTAATTGCCAGCAGCGCTTTAGTGGCGGCAGTTGTAGTTTTTGTTCTCAGTTATGCTTTAATATGGATGAAAAAATTTGGCTGGGCCTTTACCATGAGCAGCTTAGCTATTGTGTTCACTACGGTGGCTTTTTTCAGCGGCTTGTTTCCCCGCATTATGGTGTCCAGTTTAAATCCCATGTGGAGCTTAACAGTCTATAATGCATCATCCAGTGTCTATACGCTAAAGATCATGTCATGGGCAGCACTGGCTCTGGTACCCGTTGTGCTGGCTTATCAAGGCTGGACTTACTGGGTATTTCGTAAACGGGTTTCACCTAAACAATTAGAGTATTAAGGCGTTTTCAATTATAATGAGGGCAGCTAACAAGCTGCCCTCATTATAAAATAAAGCAATATGTCTCATGCGTTAAAATTATTGTGATATTTTGTCGCCTTATGGTATAGTGAATATAATATTCTGTGTTTTATTTAAAAAGGAGGGCTATGGATATGGTAATGAAAATTGTTGAAAGCGACATTGCAAATCTTCCTGGAAATTATCGTAATTTTTATCATGATGTTATTAAATTAATTCCCCAGGAAAGGGTGTTTGTTGATCCAATTCGCACCTTGGCTTATGGCGCTGATGCTAGTTTTTATAGTATGATTCCTAAAATTGTAATCAAGATAAAATCTCCCGAAGAAATGGCAAGCATATTGAAGGAAGCCAATAAAGTGAAAATTCCTGTAACTTTCCGTGCGGCAGGAACAAGTTTATCTGGTCAGTCCATTACTGATTCTGTGCTCTTAGTTGCAACAGAGGGTTGGCACGATTATTCCATAAGCGAAGATGGTAGTTTGATTTCCTTAGAACCAGGTATTATTGGCTCTGATGCAAATGCTTATTTGAAATCTTATTCCCGTAAAATTGGACCCGATCCAGCTACTATTAATAATGCCATGATTGGTGGTATTGCAGCGAATAATGCCAGCGGCATGTGCTGTGGTACGGCTGATAATAGCTATAAGACTGTGGCAAGCATGAAGCTTATTTTTGCGGACGGCTCGATGCTGGATACAGGAGATGCAGCATCACGGGAACAATTTAAGAAAACTCACCCAGCTATGATACAGGAGATTGAACAAATACGGGATGAGATTAATGCGGATGCTGAATTAACGGAAATCATTAAACGTAAGTTTAAAATTAAAAATACAACAGGGTATGGTATAAACTCTTTTGTGGATTACTCTGATCCTTTTGAGATCATTAATCATTTAATGATTGGCTCTGAGGGGACGTTAGGATTTATCACTGAGATTACCTATAAAACTGTTATTGATCATGAATATAAAGCTTCTGCCTTAATGATTTTCCCAGATATGAAGACTACTTGTCTGGCAGTAATGGAACTGGACCGGGATTTGGTTTCAGCTGCGGAATTGATGGATCGTGCCTCTCTTCGCTCCGTGGAAGATGAGCCTGGCATGCCAGCATATTTGAAAACTTTATCACCAGATGCTGCTTCTTTATTGGTTGAAGTGCGGGCGGAAAATAAGGATGCCTTAAATAAGCTTATTGAAGGTGTAAAAACTCGTCTGGCAAATATTCCAACGGTATTACCGATTGCTTTCACAGATGTAAAAGCAGAGTATGAAGTGTTGTGGCATATTCGTAAAGGTATTTTTCCAGCTGTTGGCGGCATGAGAAACCCTGGTACGTCGGTTATCATTGAAGATGTGGCTTTTCCTAAAGAAAAGTTGGCAGAAGCAGTATTAGAACTTCGTAATATTATGAATAAGTATAATTATGAAGATGGTATTATTTATGGACATGCCCTGGACGGTAACGTGCATTTTGTCGTGACCCAAACTTTCCGTAATCAGGAGGAAGTGGAACGCTATCAAGCTTTAATTAAAGATGTTGTCAACATGGTAGTGAATGAGTATGGCGGATCTTTAAAAGCAGAACATGGCACAGGGCGTAATATGGCACCTTTCGTGGAAATGGAATGGGGTAAAGCTGCTTACCATTATATGTGCAAGTTAAAAAAGGTGTTTGATGCTGATAATACGTTAAATCCAGATGTTATTATTACAGATAATCAATTGCTTTATATCCAAAATTTGAAGCCAATGGCACAGGCTCATGAGATTATTGATAAATGTATTGAATGCGGTTTCTGTGAAATTAATTGTCCTTCCAAAAACCTTACTGCTACACCTAGACAGCGTATTGTAGTACAGCGTGAAATCGCCAGATTACGGCAAACTGGTGAGAATATGGAACGGTTGCGTCGTTTGGAAGAAGATTATCATTATTTTGGCGATGAAACTTGTGCTACAGATGGTCTATGTTCTACTACTTGTCCTGTAGGAATTAACACTGGGGAGCATACGAAGCATTATCGTGCTCACTTAATGGGAGATCGTGGTAAATCCATTGGCCGCTTTATTACCAAGAATTTCGCTGGTGTAACAACTATGGCACGTTTGGGATTATCGAGTGCAGGTATGGCACATTCCATATTGGGTACTTCTTTGATGAGCAGTATTGCCGGCGGTCTTCATTCCCTAAGTGGTCATAAAGTACCGTTGTGGAATCCGTGGCTGGCAACGGGAGGAGTAACGCCTGATCCTTCCAAATCGAAAAAGGGAGTAGCAGGACGTAAGGTTGTATACTTTCCAAGTTGTGTGAGTCGGACGATGGGGGGAGCTGCGCCTGGTGATAAGGACAAACGACAACTTAGCGCAGCTATGATTCACCTGATGGAGAAGGCTGGTTATGAAGTCATTTTCCCTCGTGAGATGGACAAATTATGCTGTGGTATGCCGTTTGAAAGTAAAGGATTATTTGAATCAGCTGATAAAATGAGCAGTGAGTTAGAAAAAGAATTACTTGTTGTCAGCAATAACGGGGAATATCCGATTGTATGTGATACCAGCCCGTGTATTTATCGCATGCGAAAAGTAATGGATAAAAAGCTTAAAATGTTCGAACCAGTAGAGTTTATTCATGATTATCTGTTTGATTTGCTGGAATTTAAACAACAGCCAGAAACGATTGCTGTACACGTTACTTGCAGTTCGACTAAATTAGGGCTGAAAGACAAGTTTAAAAAATTGGCTGAGGCTTGCGCTACGAAAGTCGTCATGCCAGACAAAGTCAGATGCTGCGGTTTTGCTGGAGACAAGGGTTTTGAAGTTCCGGAATTAAATGAATCCGCATTAAGAGAATTAAAGGATTGCTTACCTGCGGATTGCAGCTCTGGATATTCTAATAGCCGTACTTGTGAAATGGGGCTTGCTCATCGCAGCGGTCTTAGCTATCAGTCTATGGTATTCTTAGTAGATCGCTGCACGGTAGCAAAGTAGAGACTGCCTGGTAAGATTATATGGCTTTATAAGGCGGCACCCCCTGTTGAAAAATAGGGAGTGCCGCTTTTTTAAGTGTTAGAATTTATAAGTTTCTAGCTGTCATTTTGACGAGGTACGTGGAAGCAATCTCCTGCTTATTAGAGATTGCTTCGCTGTACTCGCAACGGTCATAAAAAAATCACAGGAGAGTCAGAAAAGACATGCTATTTGGGATTTTCTTGATATGACAAATAGAGTATATAGAACGATTTAACCGCAGAGACGCAGAGGACGCTGAGGGATTAATCTTATCTATCTTTTCTCTGTGCTCTCTGCGTCTCTGCGGTTACATTATTTTTTCCCCAGGCGTTTTTATACCCTTTTTAGGATGGCTTTTCTTGATAATGACAAATTAGCGTTTTTCTTATCATTGCAGAACAGGAAGAATGAACAGTAAGGAGAATACTGTCATATATTGAGCAATATAGGCAGAAAGTATTGGAGCTTGATGCAATGGATAGTATGAAGCAGGGATATTCTCGGCTGACAAGAAAAAAACAGAAAAAAGCAATCGTCCGCTCGAAACAAATTGCTTTGATAAAGTATATTCTCGCTATTGGAACAGGTATCGGCGTATTGTTGTGTGCGTTGTGGCTTGGGCTGCAATATAATAATGACAGTGTACCCGCTGCCGGTTTTGCTCAGAGTGCTGGTAAGGTTCCTTTGGATTATGGTAAGGAGAGACGTGTTTATAAGCTGCTGCCTAATGAAGATCGGGTGGATGAATCTGATTTTAATAAAAGATATAGCCCAAGTTTGGATTCTTTGACAATCGTACCGCTGGCAATGAAGGGAACCTTGCCAGCCAGCCGCATCGTGGTCAATCTGCCCAGTCGTACGCTTGATTTTTATAATGAAAATAAGTTGTTTAAAACATATCCGTTAGCCATTGGCAAACCTTCTACCCCTACACCTTTGGGCAGTTTTGTGATTACGGAAAAAGAGATAAATCCATGGTGGTATCCACCGAGAAGTAAAAAGGTAGTGCCATCCGGGCCGAATAATCCTTTAGGTTATCGTTGGATGGGATTTGCTCCAATGTATGGCATTCACGGCACCAATACGCCCTGGGAAATTGGCAGCTGGGTATCAAATGGCTGTATCCGTATGCGTGAAAAGGATGTTGAGGAATTATTTGCGCTTGTTCCTTATGGTACGGCAGTATATATACAGTATGATTTGGTGAGAATAGAAAAAAATGCTGCAGGACAGGTTTCTTTAGGGATTTATCCAGATATATATGGCTTAAAAAAGCAAACCGTGACGGTTTCTGAAGTACAGCATAGGCTGGCAGAAGCCGGAGTGCCTAATCTCGTTACAGAGAGTACCTTGCAGCAGATCATCAATAAACGGGCTGGTCAGCAAATTTCATTATTGCAGGTCCATAAGCTTAAAGTGAACGGCGTACCTTTATCTGGCCAGGTTATTGCTGCGGATGGTCATGTTTTTATCCCCATTTGGAAAGTTGCCGCTTTTCTTCATGCAAATATGGAGTGGAATGAAGAGCAGCAGCGAGTGTATGCGAATCAGCAAGCTGTTCCAGGCATCATTCATAATCAAGTACTATATGTGCTGTCTGAAGATGTACAGATATTATTTGGCGGTATGTGGCTTTGGCAGCAGGCTGAAAATTCATGGGAGTTGTCTGTCCTTACGATTGGAGGAAAATAGTGAAGAAGGATGGTTTTCTGGCTTTCTGCAGGAATAAATATTGCAAGTTAATAAGAACCTAGGTATTATTATAAGGTAAGATATATACCTAGTAAGTAATAGTTTTTTGATGATTAGTAAGAGATTGAATTGCGGCAGCATAATAAGATGCTGCCTTTTTATCATGAAATTATAAGCTTATATGTTTTAACCGCTGAGGCGCAGAGTGCGCTGAGGGGATCTTTTATATTATCGGTTCTCTGTGTTCTCCGTGCCTCTGCGGTTAAAAAGCACTAGTGTTTTTCATTAAGAAAGGATGCTTTGCAATAAGCAGGGCTTAGGAGTATGAGTATGGTTGATAAACGTCTTATAGCGCAGGTGAAACAGCATAAGCAGCAGTTCTTTCTGCTGGTGGGGCTAGGGCTTGGTGGCGGGGTATTGGCAGTGCTCCAGGCTGACTTTCTGGCTAAAATTATAAACGGCATATTTTTAGACAAGTTGGCTTGGACTGGTGTTTCTCGTTGGATGGGAGTTCTGTTTGTGATCATGACATTACGCAGTATATTTGTCTGGTTGATTGAAATAACGGCCCATTCCTTAGCGGCGTACATCAAAAAAGATATCAGGCAAAAGATTTTGGAGACTCTTTTAGCTTTAGGACCAATCTATATTCATGGTCAGCAAACAGGGGAATTAGTGAATGTGCTGGTAGAAGGGGTGGAAAACTTAGAGCCTTATTTTGCGAAATTTCTGCCCCAATTATTTACGGCTGTGGTGGTTCCCTTAGTTATCTTGACCGTTGTCTTTCCTCTGGAAATCACTACGGCACTTATTTTATTGGGTACAGCACCGCTCATCCCTATTTTTATGATATTAATAGGACGTACTGCGGAGCAGGTCAATAAACGGCAGTGGGAGACGCTGTCACGGCTTAGTGCGCACTTTTTGGATGTTTTACAGGGGTTGACGATATTAAAAATTTTTGGACGCAGTATTGAACAGATACAAGTCATTAGCCGCATGAGTACTCAGTTTCGTGATAAGACTCTGGGGGTGCTAAAAATAGCATTTTTATCGGCTTTGGTATTAGAGTTGGTGTCAACGATTAGCACGGCCTTGGTAGCTGTTACTATAGGACTGAAATTATTGTATTTTAAGATGGATTTCTACCAGGCCTTTTTTTTACTGCTGCTGGCTCCTGAATTTTATCTGCCTTTACGCCAGTTAGGCAGCCACTTTCATGCAGGGATGGCTGGCAGTGCGGCGGCAGAACGTATTTTTGCCATCTTGCCCTTGAGCAGGAGCACAGAGAAAAAGCGAAATGAGATTTCCTTACCGCATCAGGATCGAGTGGGAATCGTTTTTGAAAATGTGTCTTATGCCTATGAGGCTGGCAAACGTCCTGCTTTAAAAGGGCTATCTTTCGAAATGCAGCCGGGAGAAACTGTGGCATTAGTGGGAGCGAGTGGTTCCGGGAAGAGTACCATAGCCAGCTTATTATTGGCTTTTATGGTTCCGGATAAGGGAAGCATTTTGATCAATGGAATGTGTTTGTCAGATATAAAATTGCAAGATTGGCTGGCACAGGTCGCCTTTGTGCCTCAGGCGCCGCATTTATTTTATTCATCTGTAGCTGACAATATCCGTTTAGGAAGGGAAACAGCTACTTTGAATGAGGTTGTGGAGGCCGCTAAAAATGCTGGTGCTCATGATTTTATTATGGATTTACCTGAGGGGTATGATACTTTGGTGGGAGAAGGCGGACATGGATTAAGTGGCGGACAGGCTAAGCGGCTGGCTATCGCTCGAGCCTTTTTACAGGATGCTTCTGTTTTGCTGCTAGATGAAGCTACTGCTGGGTTAGACCCGCAAAGCGAAGCTGTTATTGAAAGAGCCTTGAAGCGCTTGATGAAGGGACGTACCGTATTAATTATTGCACATCGATTGACTACGGTGTATAACGCTCATCGTATTGTAGTACTCCAGGAGGGGCGAGAGGTTGAAGTTGGGCGGCATGATGAATTGATTAAGGGGCAGGGCTTATATTCCAGATTGGTGATGGCTTTTAGAGGTGAGGCATGAATACATTTATTCGCTTGCTGCAAATCATGGGATCCTCTTGGCGCACGATGGTGATGGCAGGCATATTTGGCTGCTTAACTATCGGCAGTAATATCGGATTGATGGCGACTTCGGCTTATCTAATTTCCCTGGCAGCCTTACACCCTTCTATTACGGAGTTATCAGTAGCTATTGTGGGAGTCCGGTTCTTTGGTATTTCCCGGGCGGTTTTTCGTTATTTAGAACGGTATATTTCTCATGATGCAACATTTCGCTTATTAGGGACCGTACGGGTATGGCTCTATACCAAGTTGGAAAAGCTGGCACCAGCACGATTGTTTGAATGGCAGAGTGGTGAGCTCTTAAATGCAATTGTTGGTGATGTGGAGACGTTAAAAGAATTTTATCTTAGAGTATTGGCTCCGCCTTTTATTGCTGTTTTGGTAGCAGCTGGCACGGGATTATTTCTTGCCCAATTCAATATAGTCTTTGTTTATGTGCTGCTAGGTGGGTTTGTGTTGCTGGGGATATTGCTGCCCATAGCAGTCAACATCATGCAAAAACCGATAGCTGATGAATTGGTTGCGGTAAGAACGCAGCTGAAGGCTCAATTGGTGGATAGCATTACCGGTATTGTTGAACTTGCTGCTTTTGGCCAAGTTGAGCGTCAGGTTCAGCGTATTGCAGAACTTGACGAAAGGTTAGCCCAGCTGCAAGGAAGGGCAGTCAATCTGTCTGGGATCATCGATGCTTTAGGTCTCTTTATTGTCAATTCTACAGTATGGTTAGTCTTATGGCTGGCTGTCCCTCTGGTGCAAAGCGGTCAGCTGGAAGGCATCTATGTAGCCGTGGTGGCTTTAACTGTGCAAAGTAGTTTTGAAGGTACATTGCCGCTGCCGGTGGCAGTTCATTATTTGTCTGAGAGTCTGGCGGCTGCCCGGCGGTTATTTGCTATTGTGGATCGGTCGCCTGCAGTGCTTAATGAAGCAGGTGGAATCCTTACGAATGACGATGTAACCATTGAGATTGAAAATTTGAGTTTTCGCTATAACGATCAAGGTCCCGAAGTATTGCGTAATATCTCCTTTCGTGTTGCTCCGGGACAGAGCGTGGCGATTGTCGGACCAAGCGGAGCTGGTAAAAGTACTTTTTTGTATCTTCTGCTGCGTTTTTGGGAATATCATCAAGGTTCCATACGCTTAGGCGGCCATGAGTTGAAAAAATACGATTCTCAAGATCTGCGGAACCTATTTAGTGTGGTCTCTCAGCAAAGTCATTTATTTAATGCCAGTATTCGGGAAAATATATTACTGGCAAAACCTAAAGCCAGTGAGGCGGAATTTTTGCAGGCTGTACAAAATGCTGAACTTAAAGAGGTAATTGAGGCACTGCCAGATGGGTACGATACAATGGTGGGACAAAATGGCTATGCCTTGTCAGGAGGGCAGCGCCAGCGTATTGCCATTGCCCGGGCACTGCTTAAGAATGCTCCTGTACTTATTTTGGATGAGCCTACAGTAGGACTGGACTCTTTAACGGAAGAAGCAATTATGGCGACGATTGCCAAATTAAGTGCGGGACGTACCATTCTTTTAATTACCCATCGTCTGACGGGTTTAAAAAACATGGGACATATTATTGTATTGGAAGCTGGTCATATTTTTGAACAAGGGAGCCAGGAGGAATTAATGAAGAGACAAGGGCTATTTTATCAGTTATGGCATTTGCAGCATGATGTGTTATAATATTGAGAATGGTAGATGATTCATGATAGGAGATGGAGTGGAAAATATGGTAGATGCTTTATTTTCTGTAGAAAAAGATTGCCCCGTTTGCAGAGAAAAGTTCCAAGTGACCCGGGTGCGTTCCCGGCTGGTTATGATAAGACAAGATTCGGATTTTTGCTCTTATTATGAAAATGTTAATCCATGTTATTATACAGTTTGGATATGCCCCCATTGTGGTTATGCAGCACAGGATACTTATTTTGATAAAATCTTGCCGGCGGCGGCAGACAAAGTTCGAAAATTTTTTGCGGATAGAAATATACAAATTGATTTGAGCGGTACAAGAAGTAGAGAACAAGCGATTGTTAGCTATCAACTGGCTATTTTTTGTCTAGAATTGACGGCAGGTCTTGCCAGCAGGAGTGCTGGCCTGTATTTGCGATTGGGCTGGCTGTATCGGGAAGCTGGACAAGTTGAGGAAGAAAAAGCTGCCTTGCTTAAAGCTGTAGATTATTATGAAAAGGCTTTAGCCAAAGAAAGTATGCCAATTGGTCCCATGACAGAATTGAAAATCTTATATATGATAGGTGACTTGCTGCGGCGCACAGGATCTAATGAAAAGGCACTGTTGTATCTGAGCCGGGTCGTCAGCAGTCCTCAGGCCAAACAGGAAAAGCGTATTGCAGATTTGGCCCGGGATGTTTGGCAGGACATGCGTGCAGCTGCCAGGCAAAAGGAACCTGCAGCACAGATGGGGTAGGAGCTTGTTTACAGTGACAACAATGAACCGCGAAGAAGCGAAGGGTATGAAATAGTACCCTTCGCTTCTTCACGGTTCAAACTGTTTTCGCTCCATGTATGTAAGAGTGCATCGTTGCCTTTGTGAATCAGTCTTCGTCCACATAAGTAGTTAAAATTTCACCAAAGAATAAGGTATGATAGTCTCCGGTTTTGTACCATTTATCTTGCTGGTCTTTATCAAGAAGAGCAGGGATCATTTCTTGCTGGTAGATTACTTTGCATTCATAATGCAAACCGCAGTTTGCGATGACGGGCGTAGAGATTTTCTTCCCAGGAGCGGTTGTTAAATCGGCTGCTGCCAGTTTGTCTGTATTTCTGCCTGATTTTGAGCCACAGATTCCGAGGGCTTTACTCATATCTTTAAATGGGATGCTAACTGTAAATTGACGAGTTTTTTCAATGGCTTCATAGGAAAAACGGGAGGGTCTGATCATTGCCATAAAGACGGGTTTACCCCACATGAAGCCAATGCTGCCCCAGGCAATCGTCATCGTATTTACTTTGCTGTCAATTTCTGTAGTTAAGAAGGCACCCTTACTCAGCACTTCGGTAATTTCGTTGGCATATTCGTTATATGATATTTCTGTACTCATTTTTAACCTCCTAATAATTTTACTTAGTAGCTAGAACTCTAACCTTTACTATTCTTGCTCTAATTGAATTATCCTGTTAATAAAAGGAAAAATTTAAGCTGACAGCAGTTGTTTAACAGTTAATAGTGATGAAAGCAGAAAAAACGAGGTGAAGACGACAGGTTGTTTTCTGCAAAAATACACTTGACTTTGATGGGGCGATAAAATATAATATGTTTAAATTGATATTTGAACATGATGAACGGGAAATTAAGTGTGCAAAATGTACAGAGAGCTGGCGGATGGTGGGAGTCAGTCATTTTGGCAATTGGTTCCGCCCTGGAGTGGCTGATGATGAATTTGACGGGTATCGCCCGATATAGCGATTAGAGTTGGCTGTAATGGCAATTTGGGTGGCAACGCGGGAATATCTCTCGTCCCTATGTGGGATGAGGGATTTTTTTATATCTTTTTAAGATAAAGGTTCCCCCATTTTTACCTTGAAAAATTTAAAAATTAAAATTATAGTAGTATGGAGGGTATATGTAAATGAGAATATTAGTGAGCGATCCGGTTTCTGAACAAGGTGTGGAAATATTACAAAAGGAATATGAGGTGGATGTTAAAATAAAACTGCCAGTTGAGGAATTAATCGCGATCATTCCTCAATATGATGCCTTAGTTGTGCGCAGTGAAACCAAAGTTACAAGAGCTGTAATCGAGGCAGCCACTAATTTAAAGGTGATTGGCCGCGCTGGTGTAGGTGTCGATAATATTGATGTGGAGGCAGCTACCCAAAAAGGTATTGTTGTGCTCAATGCTCCTGAAGGCAATACAATTGCAGCGACAGAGCATACTATGGCAATGATGCTGGCGTTAGCGCGTAATGTTCCTCAAGCTCATGCTAGCTTAAAAGCTGGACAGTGGCTGCGCAGCAAGATGATGGGCGTTGAAATGCGGGGGAAGACCTTAGGGATTCTTGGTCTAGGACGTATTGGTACAGGTGTGGCGAAAAGGGCCTTGGCAATGGAGATGAATGTAGTAGCATATGATCCTTTTATCAGCGCGGAACAGGCTGCTGCCATGGGAATTCAACTATTAGAACTGGAAGAAGTCTTTCCTTTAGCAGATTTTATAACATTGCACTTACCTTTTACCCCGGAAACGAAATATCTCTTAAATAAAGAGAACTTTGCTAAAATGAAGCCTGGTGTAAGAATTGTAAATTGTGCCCGGGGTGGTGTCATTCATGAAGGGGATTTAGCTGAGGCTGTTGAACAAGGTATAATAGCAGGGGCAGCGATTGATGTCTTTGAAAAAGAACCAGTGGACCCGGAAAATCCTTTACTGAAACTAGATCGTGTGATTGTAACACCACACTTAGGAGCATCTACGGCAGAAGCCCAGGTTGGTGTGGCGGTAGATGTGGCTAAGGGTATTATTGCAGCATTGAAGGGAGAACCTATTGCTACGGCTGTAAATATGGCACCTATTCAGTCTCATGTATTGGAGGTCATTCGTCCTTACTTTAACTTGGCAGAAAAAATGGGCTGTTTAGCCATTAATTTGGCGGAAGGCCGCATTACGGCAGTCGATGTAGAATATAATGGAGATATTAGTGAAGTCGATACTAAAATGTTGACGACTGCTATGATTAAGGGATTGTTAAACTCTATTTTGACGGAGCATATTAATTATGTAAATGCTCCTGGTGTTGCAAAAGCCCGGGGGATTAAAATACGCGAGGTAAAAAGTAAAGAAACTGCCAATTTTGCTAATTTGATAACGGTGCGTGTGCATACTGATAAAAAAACTCATGTGGTAGCTGGAACCCTGTTTGGCCATGAAGAAGGCCGTATTGTAATGATTGATGGATACCGGGTAGATGTTGAGCCTCAAGGCTGGTTAATCGTAGGACTGCATTTGGATCGGCCCGGCATTATTGGTCACGTTGGTACCGCTTTGGGTTCCGATGGAATTAATATTAACAGCATGCAGGTTGGCCGTACCGAGGTTGCTGGTACGAATATTATGGTTATGAGTGTAGACTCTGATGTTCCGGCTGCTGTTATGTTAAAAATAAAAGCAGTGGATGGAATTTTAGGAGCGAAAGTGATTAATTTTTGTGTAATATAGGAGGAAAAAATATGGCTACAGTAAGACCGTTTCGTGGATTAAGACCTACACCGGAGTTGGCAGATAAGGTTGTGTCGCTGCCTTATGATGTAATGGATTCTACTGAGGCACGAGAAATTACGAAAAAGAATGAGTACAGCTTTTTGCGGGTTACAAAATCAGAAGTGGACCTTGCTCCTGATGTGAACCCCTATTCGGAAGCTGTCTATCAAAAAGCAAATGAAAATCTTCAGGATTTTATTAAAAAAGGTATTTTAGTGCAAGATGAAAAGCCCTGCTTTTATATTTATAAACAACAGATGGGAACTCACAATCAAGTTGGATTAGTGGCAACCGTGTCGGTAGAAGAATATAAAAATAATATTATTAAAAAGCATGAATTGACCAGGCCTGATAAAGAACAGGATCGAACTGACAATATTATGGCTACTGGTGCACAAACGGGTGCAGTATTCATTACGTATAAAGCCAATGATCATATGAATGCTGTTATTGCCCAAGGAATGACAAAACAGCCAGTGTATGATTTCGTCACAGAAGATGGCAACCGACATACCTTGTATGTTGTGGATGAGGCTGCCAAAATAACAGCAATTGAACAAGCTTTTGCCCGCATTGAAAACTTGTATATTGCTGATGGACATCATCGTTCTGCAGCAGCAACCCGGGTTTATGAAACATACAAAGCGAATAACCCGGCACATACTGGCGAGGAGGACTATGCTAGATTTCTTGCGGTAATTATTCCTCATACAATGACGAAAATCATGGATTATAACCGCATCGTAAAAGATTTAAATGGTTTGACGGAACAGGAGTATTTAGAGAAAATTCAAGAAAAGTTTACAATTGAACCTTGCACCCGTATATCGTGTAAAGCCGAGTATCCTCATTACTTTGGCATGTATCTCAATAAAGCCTGGTATAAATTAGTGGCCAAGCCTGGGAGTTTTGACGAAACCGATCCGGTAGGTAAGCTGGATGTTAGTATATTGCAAAGTAACTTACTAGAGCCTGTTCTGGGAATCGGTAATCTTCGTACCGATAAACGCATTGATTTTGTCGGTGGTATCCGTGGTATGGGAGAATTAGAGAGATTAGTGGATAGCGGCGAATATGCTGTTGCCTTTTCCATGTTCCCAACCTCGACCAAAGAATTAATGGCAATTGCTGATTCTGGACAAATTATGCCGCCTAAGTCCACTTGGTTTGAGCCAAAACTTAGGGATGCCATTGCAGTACATTTGATAAACGGGAGGAATTAGGGTGACCCAACGTGTTTTGAATTTTAATGCAGGACCGGCAGTATTGCCTTTAGATGTACTAAAAGAAGTACAAGGGGAATTGTTAAATTATCAGGGAACGGGCATGTCTATATTGGAGACAAGTCATCGTTCCAAAGCATATGAAGCGATTAACCATGAGGCCGAGGTTAATTTAAAAGAGCTTTTAGGCTTGGGTGATAATTATCGTGTGTTATTCCTGCAGGGGGGAGCTAGTACTCAATTTGCTATGATACCAATGAATTTTTTACCTGCAGGTCGTACAGCGGATTATATTTTGACAGGATCCTGGTCAGAAAAGGCTCTCAAAGAAGCCACATTATTTGGTAATACGCATATTGCGGCGACAACAGCAGAGGGAAATTACAAACGCATTCCCCAGCTGGATGAAATCCAGCTAAGTAATAATCCTGCTTATGTTCATCTTACTTCTAATAATACCATTTTTGGAACGCAGTGGAAGAAGCTTCCATCCTTTGGGCAGGTGCCATTGATTGCTGATATGTCATCGGATATTTTAAGTAAGTCGTTTAAGGCAGAAGATTTTTCTTTAATTTATGCAGGGGCACAAAAGAATTTAGGTCCTTCCGGCGTGACCGTAGTTATTGTTCGCAAAGAATTGTTGGAGAATAATCCTAAGACGATTCCAACTATGATGCGCTACGAAACACATGCTAAAAATGATTCTCTGTACAACACACCGCCAGCCTTTTCTGTGTATGTGTTAAATTTGGTGTTGCGCTGGGTAAAGGCACAGGGTGGATTAGCAGGGCTTGAAAAGCTGAATGTGACAAAAGCAGCGCTTGTTTATGATACGATTGATCAAAGCGACGGTTTTTATCGTGGTCATGCGGAGGTTGACAGTCGTTCTTTAATGAATATTACCTTCCGTCTGCCTAGTGAGGAACTGGAAAAGGCTTTTGCCAGTCAAGCTGAAAAAGCTGGTCTTATAGGTCTTAAAGGACATCGTTCTGTGGGCGGCTTACGTGCTTCTACTTATAATGCAATGACGTTGGAGGGCTGCCGGGCATTGCAGCAATTTATGTTGCATTTTCAACAGAATAATGGGTAGAATATAGAAAGAACAATTAGAAAGCGGGAGTACAGGGCAATCTGTATCCCGCTTTTCCAGTATTTGTTTATTCGTCAATTTTAGATCTCTCTGTTGATTTATGCAGGATTAATAGGAGTAACGGTACAATATAATAATGAGAATCAATTAGTAAAATGGATAATTTGCAAGTCACTGTGCAGAAGAATTGGCTGAAGATATGGGAGAAGCTGATGTTGAGGGCTCTGGTATGGGTGAGATTTTTACTGGGATGCCGCCAATGGTAGCTGCTAAGGTGTTAAAGACTAGGGTGTAGATGAAACCGATAAAACTTGAGGCTAAACCTGCCAAGAGTGTGATAAAAGCCCCGCCTAGAATGCCAAGGGAACTTCGGTCTAAGATAGCAAATAGTAAGCCAACAATACTTCCTGCACAGATACCGCCAATGAACATGAAATAAGAAATGGGCTTATAGTCAAGACGTGTCAGCTTATAATTATACACAATATCACTGCCTTCCTATCTGAGTTTCAATTAGTAATGTTCTCGTAGGAACTAAAGGTAGCATGGCTAAGTCAAAAAAGACTGGGGCTTAAATCATCTACTTAGCCCTGGGGTTATGCTGAGTTCCCTTCTGTATTGCAAAAATATAACATGTAGGAGGAATCAAGAATGTCTGATGAAATTTTTGATATTGCGATTATTGGTGGAGGTCCTGCTGGCTTATCAGCTGCTCTAACTGGACGAATTCGTAATAAGAGTATTGCAGTTTTTGAGCATATGGATTTTAGTCAAAAATTACAAAAAGCCCATATTGTCGATAATTACTTGGGGATGCCTCAAATTACGGGTCAAGGTATTATGCAGCAATTTTTAGCTCATTGTCTGGCGCAAAAACCTAATATTATTAAAGAAAAAGTTGTCAATATTTTCCCCGGAGAAGATATTTTTACTTTAGTTACACCCGGCAAGACCTATCAGGCGCGGGCGGTAATTATCGCCACTGGTGTTGTAGCCACGACCCTGTTTCGTGGGGAAAAGGAATTTCTGGGGCGGGGAGTAAGTTATTGTGCCACTTGTGATGCGATGATGTATAAAGGGAAGGATGTCGCTGTTATTTCTTATACCGCAGAAGGTGAACATGAAGCAGATTATTTGAGTGAATTATGCCGTACTGTATACTACTTGCCCCAATATAAGGAAGCACCTGCTGTACGTTCAGGGATTAAATTGGTACATGATAAACCACAAACGATTATCGGCGATGTAGTAGTAGAGAAATTGCAGATGAGTAAGGAAGAATTAAATGTTCATGGTGTATTCATTATTCGTATGTCTGATCCAGTAGAAAATATTTTGCCAGGTCTTGCGCTGGATGGTGAAGTGATCAAGGTGAATCGGGATATGTCTACTAGTATCCCAGGTGTATTTGCCGCAGGTGATTGTACGGGGAAACCCTGGCAGATTGCCAAAGCAACTGGTGAAGGCTTGGTGGCTGTATTGAGTGCCATTACTTATTTAGGGAAAAAAGATAAATAGAGTAATCGTAAGGTAAACCACAAGGTGGCATAGCCAAATAAAGTAAAGATAATAGAAATAAGGGAAGTAAATCCGACAAAGCTAAGAGCCAGGCTAAGGGCAGTGAGAAGAAAAAGGGCGGCAGGTGTCGACAGTCCCGTTGCTGCCGTTAGTTTTGTCATACATCCATATAAGCTTGCCAGACCTGTGGTATACATAGCAGCTGCAAAGATAAAGATATAAGCTATATGATGTAGTATATGCTGGGAGCTGGCGATATAGAGCATTGGGATCTCATATTCCGGTGATAAAGGATAGTGGACCATGACCACGATGGTAATTATGCCTGCCAGCAGCAGCAGCAGCAAACTGCCGGCGATACTGCCGGCAATACGTACTGAACGTTCTGGAATATAGGAACCCAGCGGTGCGAGTACGGTAGCACTCATTACCAGATTATAAGAAAGATAAAGTAAGCTGGAAAGCAGCCATTGGGAGGCTGGCATGGTTGTGGCTGGTATGTGGATCATTTCCGGATTCCATTCATGATAGGATAGGGAATAGATTCCAATAAAGGTTGTAACGATTGCCAATACTGGTGTAATGATGAGATTGGCAGTGGATATGCCATTAAGTCCGTACAGTGTTGTAAGTATAAGGCTAATAGCCATGAGACTAATGCCTAGGCTATAGGGTAAATCAATCGTATCCCGAAATAAAGTGCCTGCTCCTGCTAACATTACGGTTAGAACGCCAAATAGAGAGACGGTAATAAAGCAATCTAGCAGAGTGCCAATTTTCTTGCCGCATGCATAATATAATATCTGATGATAGCTAGTAGCTTTGATGGTATAGCCTATTTCCAAAATTGCAATACCCAACCAGGCAAATAAGCATGCTGTTAGTAGTAAACCGACTAATCCCATGCTGCCATAGATAACAAAAAACTGAGTGAGTTCTTGGCCGGAAGCAAACCCGGCCCCCATAATGGTTCCTGCATAGATAGCAGCAATTCTGGCAATCTTAATAAAACGGGATGGAGGCATAGCATCACTCCTTAGACTTAGCAGTGCTCTATGTTCTTTATGTAAAAAGTTGGGAAAATATGCAGGAAATAAATTAAAAAAATTGAATTTTTAACTTTAGAGTGTATGGTTTCATTGTAAAAAGAATAAATGAGTTGGGAGAATGCAGTAAGGGAGTTTGCCGCAATGAAAGAAGATCTATCTTATCGTATTGCCGAAATAATTCAGACAGGTTTATTGCATGGTGTGCTCGTTATTGATTGTGAGTTTAACTCTGTCTTTCTCAATCATGCATTATGTGCAATGTGGGATATAAATCAGCAGGATATTCTAAATCAGTCGATCATTGATACTTTTTATAATGGTAATAAGAAAAAACCAAATGGTGATTATTACGGGCCCTTAATTGAGACAATGGATACTGGACGAGAAATGAATGCTTGCGAGGTATACTTGAATATACCCGGCAGTGAAGAGCGAAAATGGTTTTTAGTGAGTACTTTTTTACTGCGTGATGAAAATGGCCAGCCGGAATATGCCGTAGGGAATTATATAGTAATTGAAAAGTTTAAAGTGTTTGAAAATAAGCTGGATACTGTGAATATGAATATTATTAAGGCCTTTTGTAAAGCAATTGGTGTTAGAGATATGTATACCATGCAGCATAGTGAGAACGTTGCGGCACTTATTGTTGGGCTGACAGAATATATGAAGTTATCTGCTAGTGAAGTAACAATGGCTTATTTAGCGGGTATCGTTCATGATGTAGGTAAAATTGGCATTTCAGAAGAAATCTTAAATAAACCAAGCCGTTTGACGGAAGCTGAATATGAGATTATTAAACGCCATCCCAGTAAAGGGGCGGATATTCTGCAGGAATTAGAGGAGTTTACAACTCTTGCCCAAATTGTGCGTCATCATCATGAACGGTATGATGGGAAAGGCTATCCCAGCGGCTTGCAAGGGGAAAGTATCCCATGGATTAGTCGTATGCTGACGATTTGTGATGCTTATGATGCAATGATCAGCGTCCGATGTTATTGTGCCCCCCATAGTGTAGACGAAGCGCTGACAGAAATAAAAAAATGTGCCGGCCTGCAATTTGATCCAGATCTGAGTACTATTTTTATTGATTTTATTAGAGAGTGTAATTCAGAAATTGTCATTCATGCTGCTAGCGAAAGCATCTAATTGTATATAATTAGAGATGCTTTACAATAAATAGTGAATATTGTAAAATATAGTAGTATAGCTATTTCTATATAAGAACAGATTAATTCCGTTGGATACCAATAGTATGTTTGCTTGATGACCAAGTGCTTTAAGACCTCCAGCTTTTGTAAGTGAGAGTAAGAGTGACTTGGTTTGGCGGATAAGTAGGACTAAGATTCACATCGTTAAAATATCTCTTGAATCAAGTCTTTCTTTATGCGGGAAGATACTCTCGTTCCTCTATAGCAGGCGGGAGTTTTTATTATTCTCTTTCTCATCTTTAAGAGTTTGAAGGAATGCATTAGCGTTTTTCTTTATAAATAGGAGGTTTAGTATGCTCGATATTAAATTTGTCAGGGATCATACCGAAGAAGTTCAGCAGGCCTTAATAAAGCGTGGAATGAATCTTAGTTTAGATGAGTTTTTAGGATTGGAAAAAGAGCGCCGTGAATTATTAAGTCAAGTTGAGGCGCTTAAAAATAAGCGTAATACAGTTTCTATGGAAATCAGCCGATTGAAAAAGGCGAAGGAAGATGCTGATAATTTGGTATCTCAAATGCGTCTTGTCGGCGATCAGATTGGTGAACTTGATGGAAAAGTGAAAGAAGTTGAGGAGAAAATCCAAACCATCATTCTGAATATCCCTAATATTCCTCACCATTCTGTGCCTGTAGGCCGGGATGAGCATGATAACGTAGAAGTGCGCAATTGGGGTACACCACCTACTTTTGGACAAGCACCACTAGCACATTGGGAGATTGGCGAGAAATTAAATATTCTTGATTTTGAGCGCGGCAGCAAGGTTACAGGAGCCAGGTTTACGTTTTACCGTGGTCTTGGAGCCAGGCTGGAACGATCGCTAATCAATTTTATGCTTGATATACATACAGGTGAACATGGTTATACTGAATTCTTTCCACCGTTTATTGCCAATAAAGAAAGTATGACTGGTACGGGACAATTACCTAAATTTGGTGATGATATGTTTAAATTGGAAGGAATGGATTATTATTTAATTCCAACTGCTGAAGTGCCTATTACAAATTATCATCGTGGTGAAATTTTGGATGCCAGAGATTTGCCGCTATATTATACAGCCTACAGTGCCTGTTTTCGCGCGGAAGCAGGAGCTGCCGGCCGCGACACTCGTGGTTTGATCCGTCAGCACCAGTTTAATAAGGTTGAGATGGTTAAACTTTCCTTACCAGAAAATTCTTATGATGAACTGGAAAAACTAACTCGTAATGCGGAACGCATCTTAGAATTGTTAGGCTTACCTTATCGGACTATGGCCTTATGCAGCGGCGATATGGGTTTTTCATCGGCAAAGACCTATGACATTGAAGTCTGGTTGCCGAGTTTTAATACCTATCGGGAAATTTCATCTTGTTCCAATTTTGAGGATTTCCAAGGACGCCGGGCTGATATTAAATTCCGTCGCGAAGCAAAAGCCAAACCGGAATTTGTACATACGCTTAATGGATCCGGGCTTGCAATTGGAAGAACTGTGGCTGCTATCTTAGAAAACTATCAGCAGGATGATGGTTCTGTTCTTGTACCCGAGGTATTAAGATCGTATATGGGTGTCGATGTAATTACTCCTAAGTAAATAATAATAGTCAGGATAAAGCTTCTTTGCCTGCAAAAAAAGACTTGGCAGTGCCAAGTCTTTTTCACGATGATACAACGTACACATTTTGTTGATAACAAGAGAATGTATCATTTAATTTTGTGGGAAACGATTAGGGCTTATTCTCCTGTTCTTCGTATTCTTCGCACCTTCGCGTTTCAAAATGTTTTTTTGCTATGATTTTAAGAACGTTTAGCATGTTTCTTGTGGAGAGTTATTGTCTAATGGTTTTAGCCGTCTGCTCATGCTACAATATGTAGGTGATGCCTTGTAGGAAGGGGTAGGAGATGCTGATATGAGCCACATCGTGCTGGCTGATGATTTTGAAGTAAATCGTAAAATCTTTAAGACGTTTCTCCGGGATATGAGGGAACTGGTTATTCATGAAGCAGCAGATGGTTGCCAGGTGATGGAGCTCCTGGAACTTTATGATGTCGATTTAGTGATGCTGGACTTAATTATGCCTCGTAAAGATGGCTTTGCTGTTTTGCGGGAAATGAAGCAACATGAAAGATATAAACATATTCCGGTTATCATTCAATCTTCTTTGGTGGAGACGGAGTACATTACTCAGTCTCTGCAATTAGGAGCATATGATTTTTTTCATAAAACATTAGGTGATTCTTTAATGGAGAACACTTTGGTATTAAAGGTTAAAAATGCAATTAACAGCTATTCCCTGCATAAACGGATACAAAGAGAATTGGCGGCTAACTATTTCTTGCAGGAGCGATTGAACAAAGATTTAACGTTAGCTAGTTTAGTGCAGAAAGGGTTTTTACCCCAGGAAATTGATAATGAAAATTTTTGTATTAAGACTTTATATCGGCCGCTGCATGTAGTAAGCGGCGATTTGTATGATTATAAATGGGATGAAGCTAAGCAAGTATTAGCCGGTTATATTTTAGATGTTAGCGGACATGGAGTAGCGACAGCTTTGATTACCTCAGCTCTCAAGTCCTTAATTGAACAAGGATTTGAGCAGTGGCATTCGCCACAGGAAAAGATAGAATGGCTGAATCAGTCAATTATGCCTTACTGCTGTGAAGAATTTTATGCGACTGTTATTTGTTTCGAAATAAATTTTAACTTTCAGTTGGTTACCTATGCATCAGGGGGGATTCATCATTCTTTGTACATCTCTGATGAAAAATGGGAAATCATTACAATACCTGGCAGTCCAATTGGATTGTTTAAGAATATAGAATTCCAGCAGTATACCCGCCCTTTTCGTAATGGCGATTCGATAATTTTTTTCTCGGATGGTATTGCGGATCTTTTAGAGAGACCTTTTGCAATGCTGGATGCTGGTTTTGTGAAGACAATGGAATTTTTGCAAGGGTTATGTGATACTGAAAAAATTAGAGATGATGCTACTGTTGTGGCAATTCATATCAAAGAAAAATTGTAATGATGAAGTAGCAATCTAGAACAGGAGGATTTTTTGTGATAAAAGCTGTGATTTTTGATATGGATGGAGTCATTATCGATAGTGAGCCGCTGCATTATAAAGTTTTTATGAGGTATACCCAAGAAAAGCTGGGTGTTACTATTTCGAATGAAGAGTATAATACTTTTATTGGTACCACGAATAAAAGTATTTTCTCAATGGTTCAGCAGAAGCATGGCATAAGAGGTGACTTGGATGCCATCGTTGAAGAATATGAAGAGCAGATCTTTACCCATTTGATGACGAACAAGAGTGAGAAACCCATTGATGGTGTGGATACATTAATAAGACTTTTAAAGCAAAGCAACATAAAGCTTGCACTGGCATCCTCTTCATCTAAAAGGCTGATTACTATTATAATAAAGATGTTTACATTGGAATCTTTTTTTGCGGCAGCGGTAAGCGGTCAGGAGGTTAGAAGGGGAAAGCCGGCTCCTGACATCTTTCTGCGGGCTGCAGAAATGTTAGGGGTTTCACCGGAAGAATGTGTGGTTATTGAGGATTCAAGAAATGGTGTAATGGCTGCTAAAGAAGCAGGCATGAAATGTATTGGTTTTTGTAATCCTCATTCAGGGAATCAGGATTTGTCGCAGGCTGATAAGATGATTAAAAGCTTTGCTGAAATTAGTAATGATTTGGAAAGTTTAAAGCAGTTATAATAAAAATGACACTGGTGGGTTTTTTGATATTGCTGATTTGATTGGGCCCATTAAAGGTTCATAGCATAATAGGCCTGCAAACTATTGTTTGCAGGCCTATTTGGCTTATTTTTCTTTTAGCAGACTGCTTCAAAGGCAGGTTTTGCTTCTTAAAGTAAGAATCAAATTCTCACTTCAAAGTTGCCTTTCATTTTGGCTGCTGTTTTATTTTTCTTCAGTAAGGTTGTTTGAGGTACAGGGGGAATTGTTGCTGAGGAATTCATAAGGTTTAAAAGTTCTTTGGGACTATCTGTGGAATAATCCAGGATAGTACGTTGCTGTTTAGGGCTATTTTTCCATAAGCGAAAACAGATAAAAGCTATGGCGCTAAGCAGAATTACAGAAAATAGAAGACCAAAGCCGATAGGGGAGGAAGACTTCTTTACTGCAGCTGACGCAATTGGCGTAAGAGCCGTCTGAGACGAGGTTTCTTTATAGCTTCCCAAAGGAGGCAGGGAAGGGGCTGTTGCCTCTTTATCTGTGGCTGAGGAATTTGCTTTTTCAGCAGGAATTTTAGTTGTGTTAGCAGGTGCCTCATTTGCAGTTTTTACGTTGCCTGATGGAGCAACTTTTTTTGCATTGCTGGAATTTAATGTACCAGGTGAAGCTGCATGTGTATCTTCACTGCTAGGTGCTGATGGGGTTGCATTCATGGTAGGAGGAGTGGGGGGAGTTGGTTTTGTGGGCGGTATTGGCATTGGTGAAAACTCCTTACTATTTTAAGATCGAAGTTTCTGATGTTCTTCGCTGCAATTCAATGCAACTATATGTATATATTCTTGGAAGAACATAAAGAAAATATTTATTCGTAATAGAGGCAATGGGATCTTCTTGTATTGTATCAAAAATCAAAGGGGGTTGTACATCTATAAAATGATACATATAAGTATTTTCTTCAAAAGATAAGAACCATAGGAATAATGTGGTATATTGTCGAATTAAATACTATATTGTTTACTGTGTATCAAGCTGCTAGATCAGACAGAATATTGAGGCCTTTGAAACAATGAACTGATACTACATCTGAAATAAGATTTCTTATATAAGATATGGAAAGTAAGAGAGCGGAGGTATATGATTTTGAAATGGGCATTGAACACGAGAATTGCTCAAAAGGCTGTTGCTTTAATTGATAAAATATGCGGATATTCTTGTGTTATCTGGGATGATAAAGATGTTCTGCTTGCCGTTACTGCCTCTCATCTTGATTCAGGTGATTGTTCCAACGAGCAAATTATTTTTATACAAGGACAGGCTATTGGTAAAATTGCCGTTGAGGGTCCGCCCGGAACAGCTGGGATGTTGGCAAGGTTTGCAGCTGAATGTATAGCATCCTGGGTGCAAGATAGCGGTTATCACTATGAGTTATGTAAGTTAGTAGATGAATATGAGACTTTATTTAATTTGATGCCAGTCCAAATATGGCATAAAGATACGAATAACAGAATTATCCGCGTAAATCAGCAAGTAGAAAAAGATTTTGATATGACTAAAGAAGGTTTTTTGGGAAAATCAGCAGAGGAGCTATTTCCTGCTTATTCTGCTAAATATTATGAGGATGATTTAACTGTTATCCATTCAGGTAAACCCAAAATAGGAATTATTGAGCAAATGAATAATGCTAAAGGCGAGACGCTGTGGGTTAGTACCAGCAAAATCCCGAAGACTAACTCCGAAGGTGTGGTTACAGGTCTTATTGTTTTGGTGCTTGATATTACGGAGAGTAAAAAGATAGAACAGCAAATTCCGATCTGGGCCAAAATTTTTGAAAGCAGTGGCGAGGCCATTTCGGTTACTGATGCCGAGAATCGCTTTGTCGCTGTAAATCGGGCATTTTCTTTAGCAACGGGTTATTCGGCTGATGAAATTATTGGCAAAGAACCAAGTCTTTTAAAATCGGGTCATCATGATAAGCTATTTTATCAGAATATGTGGGCATCCATTAATCTGACTGGTTCCTGGCAAGGAGAAATATGGGAGAAGCGCAAGGATGGCGTGATGTATCTAAAATGGTTAAGAATTGATCAGATAAAGAATGGAGAGGGTAAGCTGATCAATTATTTAGCCAGATTTGCCGATATTAGCGAGAAAAAAGCTACTGAGGAACGTCTGCGCTATCTTGACAGACATGATGCTTTAACTGGTTTGCCTAATCGCAAGGAATTGGAAAAACAATTATTAGCAGAGATTGAGAAGGCTCATCTTAAGGGTAAGCGAATAGGCGTTATTTCTCTTGATTTGGACCGGTTTAAAAATATTAATGACTCTTTAGGGCACCAGGTTGGCGATGCATTATTAAAACAATTGGCAAAACGGTTACTAGCTATCTCAAACAAAGCAAGCGTTATCGCGCGTTTTGGTGGCGATTCATTTATTTTTATTGTACCGGATATTTTCCGGAAAGATGAATTGATTGCTGTTATTCATGATGTTAGGAGTGCCCTTGATGAGCCATTGCTATATGATGATTTGGAATTAAGCGTTACTGTCAGCATAGGAGTTAGTATATTTCCTGATGATGGGGATACTGCCGATGTGCTAATTCGTAATGCAGATACGGCGATGCACAGGGTAAAAGATAATGGCCGCAATTTTTATGATTTTTTTGAGGCTAACATGAATGAATATGCCTCTGAACGTCTTATGCTTGAAAATGATTTGCGGCGTGCTTTAGAAAGGAAGGAGTTCGTTTTATTTTATCAGCCGCAAATAGCTAGTGGAACAGAGCAGGTGATTGGTGTGGAAGCGTTAATCCGATGGATGCATCCAACCCGCCAATTAGTGTCTCCAGGAGATTTTATTGCAATTTTAGAAGAAACAGGGCTTATTATTCCCATTGGTAAATGGGTATTATCTGAGGCTTGCAGGCAGCATCGGCAATGGATGGATGAGGGTTTACCCCCTATTCCTATATCAGTTAATATATCAGCTATCCAATTTCATGATAAGGACTTTTTACCGATGCTGTCAGAGGTTGTAAAAGATAGCGGTATTGAGTCTGGTTATCTGGACCTGGAAGTGACCGAAAGTGTTGTTATGCGGCAGCCTGAATTTGTAATAAAGCAATTAGAAAGTATTAAAAGCATGGGAATCAGTTTATCGTTAGATGACTTTGGTACGGGTTTTTCCAGTCTCAGCTATTTACGCTATTTTCCTTTAGATCGATTGAAAATTGATCAGTCTTTTGTACGCGGTTTGACAAGCGAGTCTGTTAATGAAGCCATTATTAAATCTGTGGTTGCTCTTGGCAAGAGTCTAAAGATAAAGACGATTGCAGAAGGAGTGGAGACCACAGATGAATTGAATGTTCTTCGTAAGCTTGACTGTGATGAATTGCAAGGATATTATTTTGCTAAACCCTTGTCCTCTGAACAATTTAAAACATGGTTTGTTATGAGATGTGGGCTTTAGGAAGCTTGTCTGAAAAACAACAAAACCCTTTATACTAGTTCTCTAGTTTAAAGGGTTTATTTACATAAAATTATTTGTTTGTCTTGCCAGTTGGTTTCTTATTTGATCATAATGGCTAGGGCGGCAGGACTCGAACCTGCGGATGCGGGAATCAGAATCCCGTGCCTTACCAGCTTGGCGACGCCCCAATGGAAATTATCTATATACATTATATACTATTTCTTGTTAAATAGCAAATTCATTTGCTGAATAAAATGGATTTATTTCTAGAGTTATGTAGTATAGCTAATTGGCTGTGTAGGGGAGTCCTTTTCATTGACATAATACACAAACGCTGATAAAATTTGTTTCGGAGATTTAATAGTTATAAGGCAAAGAAGCCTGCGCATTTTTGGTGCGGAGGCATTTTCTGTGGTGCTAACAATAAAATAGGAGTGAATACATATGAAACTGAAAGTAAAGTTTTTACTTATGGTAATGATTACGAGCAGCGTTTTATTAGCAGCGACAGCTATGGGATATTTTTATGCTAAAAATGAAGTGCAAGAAAATATTACAAACGAGATGCTTTCCATTACCAATACTCATGCCAAACAATTAGACGGCTGGTTGTTAGCAAAGGCCCAGACGGCAGTCGTTACTAGTCAGACGATTAAAAGTGTTTTAGGTGATAACGAGATTCCTCTTGCTTTTGTACAGCACTATAAAGCAGATGCTACGTTGCTTGACTTATATGTAGGGTTAGAAGACGGTAAAATGATTGATGGCTCAGGAACGACACTACCAGAAGGCTATGATCCTCGTAAACGCGGCTGGTATCAGCAAACGAAGGAAAAAGACAAATTGATCTTTACGGATGCTTACATTGATGCACTTACTAAAAAATACATTGTCTCCGCCGCTCTCCCTTTAAAGGATACAGCGGGCCATACAAGAGGGGTAGTGGCCATAGATATCGGATTGGATTTCTTAAGTCAAAAAATTAACGATGTTAACGTTAAGGGAAAAGGTTATGGCTTTATTGTTGATCAGCAAGGGATTGTTTTAGCTCATCCTGATCCTACGCAAGTTTCTACTAATATTAATGATAACCCTGTTATCAAAAAATTTGCTAAAGAAATGTTAGCACAAGATCAAGGCATGCAGACCTATGAAGTAGATGGTACGGCAAAGAGAATGATCTATACTAAGATTCCTTCTACGGGATGGTTATTAGGTATTACTGTTGATGATAAAGATGTGTATAGCCAAATTACTGCATTACGTTATCAATTCGGTTTCATTGCTTTGCTGGGCATTTTACTGTCAGTTGCCGTCAGTTGGGTATTGGCAAGTAAAATAACAGGCAGTGTTGTTGCATTGACTGGTCAGGCTCAATTATTAGCCGGTGGTAATCTAGCAGTACAAAACATTCCAGCAAAATCAAAGGATGAGATAGGGCAGCTGGCCCTGGCATTTTCTGTGATGGCTCAAAATTTACGTGCTCTTATTCAAGATGTTGCCCAAACAGCAGAACAGGTTGCTGCGTCTTCAGAAGAGCTTACAGCCAGTGCCGAACAATCCTCACATGCATCCGATCAGGTAGCTGCTTCAATAGCAGCAGTTGCTGCAGGGGCACAAAAGCAGTTGCAGGCTGTTGGTGAGACTTCTAGATCTGTGGAGGAAATGGCGGTTACGATTCAACAGATTGTAACTAATGCGTCAACGGTTGCATTAACTGCGGAGAAAACAGCCAGTGCTGCAGGTGAAGGCGTAACAGCAGTTGAAAGTGCTGTAAAACAAATGAATATTATTGAACAGACTGTTTCCGCTTCCTCAAAGGTGGTGGCTAAGCTGGGGGCAAGATCCAAGGAAATTGGTCAAATTGTCGATGCTATTTCTGGTATTGCCGGACAAACCAACCTGCTGGCATTGAATGCTGCGATTGAGGCAGCCCGTGCTGGTGAACAGGGCCGTGGCTTTGCAGTTGTGGCCGAAGAAGTACGCAAACTCGCTGAACAATCTCAGCAAGCTGCTAAGCAGATTGCTGAAATGATTAATGAAATTCAAGAGGATACGGATAATGCTGTGATAGCAATGAACAATGGAACGCGGGAGGTCACGATTGGCGGCGAAGTTGTGAATCAAGCAGGAAAATCCTTTACACAGATAGAATCACTAGTGGAACAGGTGTCCAGTCAAGTCCATGAAATTGCTAGTTCCATACAAAAAATGAATAGCAGCAGTCAAAATATTGTAACTGCGGTACAGAATATTAATGAAATAACTAAGACCACCTCAGGAGAAACGCAAAGTATATCTGCTGCTACGGAAGAACAAGCGGCATCTATGCAGGAAATTGCTTCTTCCAGCCATGCATTAGCCAATATGGCAGAAGCATTACAAAGAACAATTGGAAAGTTCTCCATATAAAAAATGGATCCCTATCGTTGCCCCCCGAGCCTGTTGCCGGGGGGTAATTGTAAATTTGTCCGTAAGGGTGGCTTAAAATAGATAGCAGGGAGAGTAGCATGAAATTATTTATAGCAGAAAAACCTAGTATGGCGGCAGAACTTGCAAAATGCCTACCGGGACCACTGATTCGCAAAGATGGGCATATTGAAACAGGTGGTGGCGTCGTAACTTGGGTTTTTGGTCATATTCTGCGTTTGGCAGAACCTGGGGAATATGATGAGAAATATAAAAAATGGCGAGCTGCTGATTTGCCGATTATTCCTGAAGAATGGAAGCTGTTGGTGGCTGATTCTTGCATGAAGCAATTTAATATTATTAAAGCACTTATCAGTAAGGCCACAGAAATTATTCACGCTGGTGACCCTGACCGTGAAGGGCAATTACTTGTGGATGAAGTATTAAGTTATACCAATAATCAAAAACCTGTAATGCGTATTTTGGTTAACGCATTGGATGAGAAAAGTATCAAGAAGGCGCTTGCTGATCTGCGTAATAATAAAGATTTTTACAATTTAAATCAATCTGCATTGGCTCGTTCGAGAGCAGACTGGCTTGTTGGGATGAATCTTTCCCGGGCTTTTACCCTTGCAGCGCAAAGTGCCGGGCATGAAGTTACCTTGCCTATTGGGCGGGTTAAGACTCCTACTCTTGCACTTGTTGTAAGGCGGGAGAGAGAAATCAAAGATTTTAAAAATGCAGATTATTTTTTGATTAAAGCAGATATATTGCATGAAAATGGGCCATTTAGAGCCTTATGGAAACCCAAAGAAGAACAGTTGGGACGAGATTCTGAAGGGCGTCTGACAGATCCTGCGATTGCGAAGGCTCTCATTGAGAAACTCAATACTACGAAAGAGCTGGCTTCTATTATTGCGTGCGATACCAATGAAAAGAAAGAACCGCAGCGTTTGCCTTTTTCCTTGTCAGCCCTGCAGGTTATGGCCGGGAAAAAATATGGATATGATCCTCAGGCTGTTTTAACCGGTGCGCAAGCTTTATATGAAAAAAAACTAACCTCCTATCCCCGATCCGATTGTGATTTTTTACCTGAATCACAGCAAGGGGATGCAGCTGTCATTCTTGCTAATTTATGCAGCAGTCAACATGGTGAGTTAGCAGCATGGTCAGATAAGGCGGATACTAGTATAAAAAGCCGTGCCTGGAATGATAAGAAAATTACAGCCCATCATGCAATTATTCCTACAGAAGTACCTTGTAAAATGAATACTCTGCCAGAAGTAGAAAGAAATTTATATTTTTTAATTGCACAAGCTTATATTGCACAATTTTATCCGATTCATGTTTACAATCAGACGCGAGCCGAAATTGAACATGCCGGAGAAGATTTTATTGCAAATGGCAGGGTAATTTTGACAATGGGCTGGAAAGAAATTTATAGTAGTGATACAAAAGAAGATGATGATGAAGATAGCAAAACCTTGCCTGATATGAAAAAAGGTGATAAGGCTGAATTTATTGGCGCCATAGCAGAGAAGAAAACAACGAAACCGCCACCTCGCTTTACGTCCAGTACCTTACTGCAGGCTATGAAGGAAATTCATAAATATGTTAAGAATCCTGAGTTAAAGAAGCATCTGAAAGATGTCTCGGGAATTGGTACAGAGGCTACACGGGCTTCTATTATTAAAGAACTGACAGCACGATCTTTTTTAGCCGAGAAAAAAAAATATTTGTATCCCACTGATTCAGCCTATCTTCTCATTGATGCACTGCCGGAGGAATTAACCTATCCGGATTCCACGGCTATATGGGAGATTATTTTTAATCGTATGGTAGATGGTACAGCAGAGCTTACGAGTTTTATTGAGCAGCAAACGAAATTTATTACTGATTTATGTTTAAAAGCTAGGGAAGTTCCCATAGAAAATCATGATAGTACTGTTACGAAATGTCCAAGATGTAAATTAGGTGTATTAAAATTGCGTAATGGTAAAAATGGTGCTTTCTGGGGCTGTTCCAGATATCCGGAGTGTCGGGGAACTTGTAATGATAAAGATGGACAGCCAAGTTTATGAATGAAAGACTAGCTAAGGGACTCTACCATTATTGTACATAATATGGTATTATTTTCTTATTAAAGAAAAAGCTTTAAGAATGTAAAGATATACTGTCTTAAAATTTCTAGTATTGATTTTAGTCTGACTGTCATAAATGTAAGGTTGTCTGTTCTTTTTACGATATAGATTTTTAGAATATGCAGCCATATAGGGAGGTATGTAAATGAGAAAAGCCAGAATATTACTAGTGGATGACGATGGTATAGCCCTATTGGTGCATAATAAGATGTTAGAAGAGCACGCTCAAGTTATTACCGCGTCAAATGCCAATGAAGCCTTAGAAATTATAAAAAAAGATAAGTCTTTTGCTGTGATTGTATCGGATCAATATATGCCTGAAATGAATGGTGCTGAACTATTAAAAATTGTGCGCACCATGGCACCGGCTATGGTCCGTATTATGATTACTGGTTATGCTGATTTGGGAGTTGCCATGCAGGCGGTTAATTTGGGAAATGTATTTCGTTTTTTAGTGAAACCTTGCTGTAAAGAAGATTTGGTACTGGCAGTAGTAGATGGGATTGCTAAATATCGGCAAGATGCAGGAGAGGCAATTGAGCAGCCGGCATTGACAGAACAACTGACGGAGCGGGAAAGAGAAGTTCTCCGCTTATTAGGCGGCGGTTTTACCAGCGGAGAAATTTCCTTAGAGATGGGAATTACAATCGGTACTGTTAAAACTCATGTACATCATATTTTTGGCAAACTGGAAGTAAATAGCAGAATTAAGGCGGTGGCCCGGGCTAAGAATCTTGGCATTATTTAGGGGGCTATTTGGAGGACAATAATAGGAGCATTGGGAATATCTATAAAAGATATTCCTATTTTAGTATCTAAAAGCAGCATTGTTATAAAAACTATATCTTTTGGAGGATGTGACTTTGGGATAAATAATTTATATTATGGGTAAGGGTTAAGGAGTATTTGAGAAAGGTGATTTTTTTGGCATATATGAATGTGGAATTGATACTGTTATTACTATTAGCTGGTACCTCCTATTTCATTTCTTTTTATACTTGGCGATACCGTTTTATATATGGTCAATGGCTTTTTTGGAGCATGACTTTTATTGGGATACTGTTACAAGTTGTTGGGTTTTTACTCTATGTGGGTTGGAGCAGTGCGATAGTAAGTGTAAGCGTGGTTTTTTTGTGTATGGTGGCAAGTTTTCTTTCTTTCAGGATTTTTGCCATTGTTCCTGCCGCCAAAAGCCTCGTATTTGAAAATATGGGGGAAGGGGTAGTTGTACTTGATACTAAAAATCGCATTTTAGATATGAATCAGCAATTGGAAAAGATTTTAGATATTAAGAAAATGAATGTTGTGGGAATGAACGTAGAAAAAGTAACATCTGAATGGCTGAAACAAGCAGTACAAGGAGAAGGGACATTGCAATACTCAACGATGCTGCAATATGGTGAGGTCTATTATGAAGTAAACTCAACTCCTTTAGAGCATGATGGAAAAACCTTTGGCAGAGTAGTAGCATTAAGCAATGTTACCAGTCGTATCCTGGCAGAACACCGACTCTATCAATTATTACAATCAGAAGAAAAACTACTGCAAACCGAAGCCCTAGCCCACATGATGTTTAATCATCATCAAGCCATGATGATGATTATCGAAAGCAAAACAGGACATATTTTGGAGGCGAATACAGCAGCAGAGAATTTCTATCAGTTTCCCTTAATTGGCCGTTTGAGCCATGAATTAAATGAGTCACCCAATGAATTTATGGAGACTGAAATAGGACAATATGCTAAAGTCGGCGAATATCAATTTATAACTAGGCATAGATTGGGCTCGGGTGAGGTAAAGGATTTATCGGTACATCTCACGACTAAGGTAGTTGGTGAAATGATTTTGTCCTTTCTGATTCTGGAAGATATTACAGAAAAACTCCAATTAGAGAAGGCACTGCTTGAGGCCAAGGAGAAAGCAGAAAATGCGAATCAGGCAAAGGATAACTTTTTAGCGATCATTAGTCATGAACTTCGTACGCCAATGAACGGCATCTTGGGTATGGCAAAGTTAGTTTTGGGAACGAAACTGCAGCCAGACCAGCGGGAATGTTTAGAACTTGTACAGGTCTCAGGGGAAAAGCTATTGGCACTTTTGAATGACTTGCTGGATTTTGCCAAAGTTAGAGAAGGTAAATTAGAATTAGAAGTGATTTGTTTTGCTTTGCGGGATATGATGAGTGAGTTTCACCGCATTATGAGAATTAAAGCTCGTAAAAAGGGTCTGCAGTGTATGGTGCACATTGATAAGGATGTGCCGGATAGACTATATGGTGATCCTCGGCGTCTGCAGCAAATTCTTATGAATTTAGCCGATAATGCCGTTAAGTTTACCAAAAATGGCTTAATAGATATTACAGTTAGTGTGAAACGCTACCAGGATAACAAGGTAACTCTTTTATTTGCCGTTCAGGATACGGGAATCGGTATCCCCCAGGAAAAAATTAATATTATTTTTCATAAATTTACTCAGGTTGATTCATCCACAACCCGCAAATATGGCGGGACTGGTCTAGGACTTAGTATTGTAAAACATTTAGTGGAAATAATGGGCGGTATAGTATGGGTAGAGAGTAGTTTAGGAAAAGGCAGTTCCTTTTATTTTACCGTTGGATTTGAAGTTTCTTCCTTCGTTTCCAGTACTGGTTCTATAGAACGTATCGGAGCGTCAGTACATAATATGGAACACAAAGCAATTGACTCGCTGCGCATTCTCTTGGTGGAGGATGAATTTATTAATCAAAAAGTGGCGATGAAAATGCTGAATAATCAGGGACATGAGGTTACATTAGCCAGTAATGGACGTCAAGCGATAGAATTATTTGCTTCAGAACCTTTTGATATTATTTTTATGGATATACAAATGCCTGAAATGGATGGAATACAAACCACAATTGCTATACGCGAGCTAGAAAGACAATCTGGCGGTAAACGGCACGTTCCAATAGTAGCAATGACAGCTTACGCGATGAAAGGTGATCGTGAACGTTTGATGGCCTATGGGATGGATGAATATATCAGTAAGCCATTGGATTCAAGTTTGCTGATTTCATTGCTAGCCAACCTGTTTTCTGATACAGAGGTTACAGTCAGTGATGATGATGAACAAGCTGTTAAGGAGCCGAATGATGTTTTGGCGAGTGAGTATCTGGACCAGCTCTTGAGGGTGTGTGAAGGAGATGTGGAAACAGTAAAAGCTGTCATTAGTTGTTTCTTAGAAAATGGTACACAATATATGAGAAATATAGAATTAGCTGTAGAGCAAAAAGATGCGAATCAATTAAAGTTAAGTGCCCATCGGTTAAAGGGTGCAGCAACCTATTTTGGAAACCGGACAGTAGTAGAAATTGCTGCTCAGTTGGAAAGTATGGGTAAAACGCAGCAGCTTGTTGAGATCAATGGGGTTTTTAAACAGCTGCAAAGTGCGATAGCAGAATTAGAATTAGGATTGCAGCAGGCTTGGGGAATTTTATCGGATGAGAAATAATGAAAAATACACGGTCTAAACCGTGTATTTTTCATTATTTCTCATTGTGTTCATTAGTGCTGGATGGTGCTTCCAGAAAAAACTTTAAGAATCTCAAAATTAAGTTTTTGTGCTTCCAGCATCGCCGAGATTTTGGCATCGATGCTTTGTAGAGTAATGATAACATCCTCCTGTTGGTCAGCTGACAAAAGATCTAATGTAGCATGTATTTTCTGAAATTCTCCCGAAGTTAATTCTTCGAGGCTATCAAGTCTCTTATTGATATTCTCCATAGTAATTAAAAGTTTGCTTACTATTTCTTCGTTCATATAATTCCCCTGTCTTTATTCAATTCATCTATAAAGATGATAAGTAACCTTTTTGGTGCACTCATTATACATTTTTGATGCTTCCGCGTCAAGAAGTGTTATAGGTCTGGTTCAGCTGCTTTTTGAAAATGATGATGGTTCTATTATGGATGGTGTTGCAAAATGGGTAAGGCGGGGCTAAAGAGTGCTTAATAGGTGATGTCATTTGGATCGAGAATGGCAATCGCTCCTTCTTCTCCAGTCCGTATTCGAATTGCATTTTCAATAGGATAGATAAAGATCTTCCCATCGCCGATTTTTCCGGTACTGCAAACTTTCTTTGCTGCTGCCACTACTTTTTCTACAGGCACTTCACACACAACGATTTCAATTTTAATTTTAGCTAACAGATTAATCTGATATTCTTTACCCCGATAGATTTCAGTATGTCCTTTTTGCAGTCCGCAGCCGAATACTTGGCTTACGGTCATACCAGTAACCCCAATAGCATTCATAGCCTCTTTCAATTCTTCCAGCTTGCTGGGACGGGTGATGATATCGATTTTTGTCATTTTTGTCATATGGTTTTACCACCTTTTACAATATAGTAAGACCTTGCGGAGTAAAAATTCCCTAATCTATGTAATGGTCACTATAATAATAATTAGCTGTTTCATATTTTATTCCTTCTTATAAAGTAATCAGTATGGTAAGAAAATAAATTTAAAGAAAAAGCCTGACAGTATGAACTGTCAGGTTTATAAGGAGGATTATCTAAAGTTAGCAAAATGCAAATAAGAGATTAGGCTTTGTCTTCTTGACGGTCCATAATGGCAATGTCGCCTTCTTCACCCGTACGAATCCGCACTGCATTTTCGATGGGATAAACAAAGATTTTTCCATCGCCGATTTTGCCTGTGCGGCAGACTTTCTTAATTGTTTCGATAACTGTTGTTACAGGAACTTCACAGACCACAATTTCCACTTTTATACCAGCCAAAAGGTTAATATTATATTCTTTGCCGCGGTAAACCTCAGTATGACCTTTTTGCAAGCCGCAGCCAAAAACCTGGCTAACTGTCATACCTGTCACACCGATATCAGCTAAGGCTATTTTAAGTTCTTCCAGTTTACCAGGGCGAGTCACTACATCAATTTTGGTTATTTTTTGCATGAGCGATTACCACCTTTCTGATTCAATGAGTTTTGGAATGGGATGCTTGTAAGACCGGGTTTACGAGTGGTTCCGATTGACTAGCGACGTGAGAGAAAGCTAAAGGGGAACCGGCAGTTAAGTCTTGATAGGTATAACCGCGTTCACCATGCTCAGAAATATCCAGACCAATATCTTCGTGACTTTCGTCAGAACGTATTTGCATAAAGATACTCATGACTTTCAAAATAATTAAGGTTCCAATGGCAGCAAAAGCCCAAGTAGCAACAACGCCGATTAATTGCGTAACAACTAAGCTGGGGTTGCCATAGAAGAAGCCATCGGCGCCAGCTGGATTTACTGCTGTAGAGGCGAATAGGCCAGTGGCGATTGCACCCCAAGTACCGCCAATACCGTGAACGCCAAAAGCATCAAGAGCATCATCATAACCAAGGATTGTTTTTAATTTACTTACGGCTAAGAAGCAGATTATACCGCCAGCTAAACCGATAATGATCGCAGGTATAACACTAACAAAACCGGCAGCAGGAGTAATGGCGACAAGACCAGCCACACAACCACTGGCTGCACCTAATATGGTAGGTTTTCCTTGCATCGCCCATTCGGTTAATACCCAGGATAATGTAGCAGCTGCGGCTGCGATGTGAGTAGCAACAAAAGCACTGGCTGCAAGACCATTAGCGCCAAGAGCACTGCCCGCATTAAAACCGAACCAGCCAAACCACAGGAGGGAAGCACCAATTAATGTCATTGGCAGATGATGAGGCAACATCGTTTCTATGCCATATCCTTTACGTTTGCCAATGAATAAAGCAACAATCAAACCGGAAATACCAGAAGAAATGTGTACAACAGTACCGCCTGCGAAATCTAAGATACCTAATTCGCGCATCCAACCGCCGACGCCCCATACCCAGTGAGCTAAAGGATCATAAATAAAAGTAGCCCAAAGAAGAATAAATACTGCGAAAGCTGAGAATCTCATACGTTCAGCGAAAGAGCCTGTAATCAAAGCAGGTGTGATGACTGCGAACATCGCTTGGAAGATCATGAAAGCCATATGAGGAATGGTCGCGGCATAATCCGCATTTGCTGTTTGACCAACATCATTTAGCCCGAACCAGGCAAAACTACCGATAAAGTGATTAATATCAGGACCGAAGGCCAGAGTATAACCCCAGAGCACCCATTGTACAGAAATGAGTCCGATGATAAAAAAGCTTTGCATAAGAGTGCTTAATACATTTTTAGTCCTGACCATACCGCCATAAAATAAGGCTAAGCCTGGCGTCATAATTAAAACAAGTGCAGCGCTTAATAAGACAAATGTAGTATCGCCAGTGTCAATTTTAGCAGCTTCAGCAACTGTGCCTGCTTCTTCAGCAAAAACGGTTGCAACGCTAAGTAGCATCATAAGAACTGAGGTACTCAAAATAGTAAGTAACTTTTTCATGTTAAAATCCTCCCTTGTTGTTTTTTAAAAGAATAGTGGGCATATTATTTTATACTTTCGGGAAAAAAGAAAAGACGCCTAAAGGTAATAACACCTTTAGGACGCCTTTGTCCCGAATAAGCAGGAAAGCTTGAAGCGATCACTGCCTATAATAGTATAAAATTTATGAATTGAATTATATCAAGATTTTTTGACTGTGTCAAGAGAAAAAACATTGGGCTTGGCTGTATGTAAGGGAGAGGCTAAAATGACAAAAACCGAACAAAAAGAACATTTCTCTCTTTAAAATTCGGGAAAAATAGTATATAATTATTTTTGGCTTTCTAATAAATTAGTGAAAAATGGATATTTTGTTAGCTTTAACAATGATAATTCATAATCCATTTTTTGATTAAAATCAAAAAATGAAAATTTGCAGCATGAGGTCCGTAGGTTGAGCGGAGAAGGATGCACTCGTTTTTCTCATGTAAAAAACAATGATAAGGAGCAAGGCAATGAACAACAATTTTGATGTAGCCATTATTGGTGGCGGTCCTTCGGCAATTTTTGCAGCTTATGAACTTGTTTCAAATAATCCTGCTATTTCTGTGATTATGATTGAAGAGGGGCATGACATTTATCGCAGGAAATGTCCTATAGCTGAGAAAAAAGTGACCCACTGTATAAATTGTAAACCTTGTAATATTATGCGAGGATTTGGTGGCGCAGGAGCTTTTTCTGATGGTAAATATAATTTTACCAGCGAATTTGGTGGTTGGTTAAATGAATATCTTACAGATGCTCAGGTTGAAGAGTTAATTGACTATGTGGATTCGATCAATATACAGTACGGTGCTCCTAAAGAGTTCTTTACGACCAAAAATAGCAGCATTCGTAAAAGCGCTATTGCCCATGATTTACATCTCCTGCAGGCGAAAGTTCGGCATTTAGGAACCGAGAATAATTTACAGATTCTAAAATGTATTTATGAATTTTTAAAAGATAAAATTACCATATTATTTGATAAGCATGTAGCAGAATTTAAAAAGCAGAATGAAAGCTTTGTAATAAAGCTAAAAGATGACCAAGAGGATATTATCTGTAACTATTTGATTGCAGCTCCTGGTCGTGCTGGATCAGAGTGGTTTTCTGAGGCATGTAAAAAGATCGGTTTGACTATTTCCAGCAATCAAGTTGATGTAGGTGTGCGAGTTGAAATTCCTGCTGAAATATTTCAACATATTACGGATGAGGTATATGAAGCTAAGTTAGTCTATCGCACAAAAAGATATGGCGATTTGGTACGTACTTTTTGTATGAATCCCAAAGGATATGTTGTTGCTGAAAATACGGATGGTATTATTACGGTCAACGGACATAGCTACCGTGACGAAAAGCTTCATAGTAAGAACACGAATTTCGCATTGCTCGTCAGTAATCGATTTACGGAACCCTTTAATGAACCTCAGCAATATGGCAAGCGGATAGCTTCCTTTTCCAATATGCTAGGCGGTGGGGTTTTGGTACAACGATTTGGCGATTTGATAAAAGGCCGCAGAACGAATGAGCATCGTATGGCGCAAAGTTTCACTAAGCCAACACTTGCTGCTACGCCAGGGGATTTAAGTTTGGTCTTGCCGAAACGTCATTTAGATAATTTAATAGAGATGATTTATGCCTTGGATAAAATTGCTCCAGGAATGAGTAATGATGATACCTTATTATATGGCGTGGAAGTGAAATTCTATAGTTCCCGCTTGAAGCTGACAGGAGAATTGGAAACCGAAATTTCCAATATGTTTGGCATTGGGGATGGGGCTGGTGTTACTCGTGGTCTATCCCAGGCCAGTGCTAGTGGTGTACATGTAGCCAGAGTAATTCAGCGCAGAATGCAGAAACAATGATAAAGTAAAAAAGGGGGGGATTCTTAGAAGTCTAAGAATCCCCCCCCCTTTAATAAGTGACTAAAAAACATAGCCGGTAAGTTATTTGCAAATCTCAATCAAGCAATCAGGACAAAGAGTGCTTTTTTATCGCTATGTGAAAAAATAGACAGAATTCATTGAAAAAAACTATAAGATAGATAGCTTTTTGTTATAGTGAAAAAGTGAGTAAAAAGATGATTGAATGAGAAAAATGCCGAAAAATAATACATAAATGGGTGCCAGTACTAGTGAATGTTGTTTGTGAATATGTTATTGTATAGTGAGAGAAGAGGAGAGAGATGGAGGTGCAGAAATTTTGCAAGATGAAACAGCGGTAAAAACGCCTCATGTTGTAATTATTGGTGCTGGTTTTGGCGGCATTCATACAGCCCAAGCCTTAGCCAAAAATGAGGTAAAAATTACCCTTATTGATAAGGCCAATTATCATCTATTTCAGCCGCTGCTGTATCAGGTAGCGACAGCTGGCTTATCCGTAGATGATATAGCGTATCCGGTTCGTGCCATTTTTAGAGAACAAAAAAATGTGGATTTTCGTTTAGCAGAAGTATCTGATGTTGATTTTGACAACAAAGTGGTAACGATGAATACAGGGAAAATTAGTTATGATTATCTGGTGATAGCGGCAGGCGGTATGACTAATTATTTTGGTATGGATTCCATGGAGAAAAATGGCTTCGGTATGAAGACCCTTGATGAATCGGTTACAATTCGTAATCATGTGCTTCGGATGTTTGAATTGGCGGCTCATGAAAAGGATGCTGATAAGCGTCGTGCATTGTTAACATTTGTTATTGTTGGTGGTGGCCCTACGGGTGTGGAATCGGCAGGTGCTCTGTCTGAACTTATTTATCATGTTATGATTAGGGAATATCATCACTTAAATTTCAAAGAAGTTCGGATTATGTTGGTTGAGGCTTCTGATAAAGTATTAGCGTCTATGCCGGAAGAATTGCGTGATGTTACTGTGGAGACCTTGATTCGCAAACATGTGGAAGTGCGGATGTGTGTCCAGGTTACAGAATATGACGGGACCAAGATGAGCCTAAAAGGCGGCGAGGTTATACCTACTTATACAGTGGTTTGGGCAGCAGGCGTGAAAGCTAACAATTTAATTGATAAATTGGGTGTTGAGCAGGCAAGTATGCGGCGGGCGGTTGTAAATGAGTTTTTGCAATTACCGACTCGCCCTGAAGTTTTTGTGATTGGTGATGCCGCTCATTTTATGCAAGGTGAACGGCCTTTGCCGATGGTAGCACCGGTAGCTACGCAGCAGGCTAATGTTGCGGTAAAGAACATATGTAACTTGATACGTGGCAAAGCACTCAAAAAATTTGTCTACAAAGATGGGGGCAATATGGCGACGATTGGTCGTAATGCTGCTGTTGTGCATATGGGAAAATTTAAAACGTATGGCTTTTTTGCCTGGGCAATATGGTCTTTGGTGCATATCTTACGTTTAATTGGTTTCCGTAACCGAGCGGTTGTTTTTGTAAAGTGGATGTGGGATTATCTCGTTTATGAGAGAGTTGTCCGCATTATTACTCGTCAGTAAAAAAGAAAATAGGGTTTACATGACATTTGATTTCAGTAACAGACAGGATAGAAACTGTTTGTTACTGTTTTTTTATATACCATCTGATTTCCAGTTAGCCCCCATTCCTTTCCGATTATCACTGAATTTATTCCGTTGAACAGCTTTCTCTTTTCCGATGAGTAATAGTTACGATATGTTATAGATGGAATAGATCTTTAGATAATTCAGAAAATAAAAGGAGGTTCATTATGAACGGTATTTATCTTGTCATTATTGCTGCACTTTGGCTAACGCTGGCTTATCGAATTTATGGTTCTTTCATCGCAGCTAAAGTGCTTACACTGGATGCGAATAAGGTTCCGCCGGCAGTACGTCTCGACGATGGCCGGGATTACGTGCCAACAAACAAATGGGTTACCTTTGGCCATCATTTTGCCGCCATTGCTGGCGCTGGACCATTGGTAGGACCGGTAATAGCTGCCCAGTTTGGTTATCTGCCGGGAACATTGTGGATATTAATTGGTGCGGTGTTTGCCGGAGCTGTTCACGATATGGTTATCTTGTTTGCTTCCGTCCGTCATGATGGTTTATCAGTAGCACAGATTGCTAAAAAAGAAGTTAGTAATATTTCTGGCTTTTGTACTTCCATTGCGGTTTTATTTTTGCTGGTAATTACCCTTGCCGGCATGGCAGTGGTGGTAGCTAATGCTTTGTATAACAGCCCCTGGGGTACGTTTACCGTTGCTGCAACCATTCCTATTGCTATTTTTATTGGTATTTATTTGCGCTGGCTGCGTCCCGGTAAAATCCAGGAAGCTTCTATTATTGGCGTATTGCTGGTTTTAGCTGCGGTCTTTATCGGCCCTTGGATACAGACCTCTCCGCTGGCTCCGTATTTTACCTTTGACGTAAAGCAATTGTCGATTATGCTGGCGTTTTATGGTTTTTTTGCGGCTGCATTGCCAGTATGGCTATTATTAGCACCTCGGGACTATCTCAGTACCTATATGAAAATTGGTACGATTGCTGCTTTAACGATTGGTATTATTTTTGTCAGACCGGATATTCATATGCCGGCATTTAGTCAATTTGTTAACGGTGGCGGTCCTGTTATTGGCGGTCCGGCTTGGCCGTTTGTATTTATTACAATTGCCTGTGGTGCATTGTCCGGTTTTCACTCCTTAATTAGTACTGGTACGACACCTAAAATGATTACTAACGAAAGAGAAATTCTTCCTATCGGTTTTGGTGCTATGTTGGTAGAAAGTTTTGTCGCCCTAATGGCATTAATTGCTGCTACCAGTTTGCAGCCTGCTGATTATTTTGCGATTAACGCTACGCCAGCAGCATTTGCCAAATTAGGATTAGTTGTTGATGAATTACCCCACTTATCGCAGATGGTTGGTGAGAATATAACAGGACGTCCCGGTGGTGCTGTATCTTTGGCTGTCGGTATGGCTCATATTTTCTCGAAAATACCGGGAATGGAAGCACTAATGTCCTTTTGGTATCATTTCTGCATTATGTTTGAAGCCCTGTTTATTTTGACACTGATTGATGCTGGCACTCGTGTCGGTCGTTACCTCCTGCAGGAAATGGGCGGCGTAGTGTACAAACCACTTAAAAATACTCATTGGTGGCCTGGTATTATTTTTACTAGCGCCTTGATTTGTTTTGCTTGGGGCTACCTGGTACTGCAAGGTAATATTTCCACTATTTGGCCCTTATTTGGCGTTTCCAATCAGCTGTTAGGCACCTTAACATTGGCAATTGGTACTACCATGCTCTTTCGTATGGGGAAAGGCCGTTATGCCTGGGTTACTATTTTGCCAATGGCGTTTCTGGCAACGGTAACATTTACCGCCGATTATATGAACATTTTCAATATTTATCTGCCGACCCAAAATTATCTCTTAGCTGGTGTAAGCTGCATTATGTTTGCGCTGGTCATCATTGTTTTAGTTGATTCTATCCGCCGTTGGGTGGAATTATCACGTACGGTTCCGCCTAATTATGACGAAGCAACAAAGCCAAAAACAGTAATCAACTAAAGATAATTTAGAACTTAGAAACTAAGCTCCGTATAAGTCGGAGCTTAGTTTTTGTTCTGATCCTGATTGCATAGCGACTTGGATTTATATATAATGAATTGGGAAGGCATGGTAGTTCTAAGGAGGAATTCATAAGATGATAGATATGCCAGCCATCATTTCAAGCAATGTTATGGAAAGCATGAAAGGATGGAGTACGGAACTAAAAATACCAAATGTATCCCATGCTATTAGCGTATTAAAAGAAACTTGGGATTTACAGACTTTTTCTAATTTGGAACAGGGGAAAGTCGCGATTTCAGATGATGTTATTAATCAAACATTAGCGGTAGCTATCGAAGATAGTGAACAAGTAAAAGAATTAACCATTACATCTTTGGCAGATAATAAGCTGAAAGTTACAGCATTAACTAAGAAAGCAGGACATATTGTTTTTGTGTGTCGTGTAGAGCAATTTGAGCACAATAAAGACTATTCTGTAATGAAGCTCAGGATAGTGGATAAAAAATTACCGGACAAGCCGCTGGTATCGTGGATATTTTCCAAGGTCAGTCTGGCAATGGTCACAAAATTAGTGGGTAACGTGAATCCTGGCCATGATTTAGCGGTAAAGATTATTGGCAATGAAGTAACTATCGATTTCCATCAAGCCTTATATAATTCCAATTTTGGTACCATTGATGTATTAGGCTACAAACCTCTGGATGCGGTAATCATTAAGGACGCAATGCCGGAAAAGGGGTTTGTCAATTTTACAACAGCAGTCAATTTGCCTGATGATCTTAAAAGTATGATTCATAATGTCTTGTCGGATCGTGTGTAAGTAGGTTAAAAACAAAGAACAGATTTTGCATGCTGCAAAATCTGTTCTTTACGTTTCATTATAAGGGATAGTCGGGAGTAAACATTCGACTGACGGTAAGAGTTCTATCAGTCGAAAGATCAATCAGCTGCTGATCTGCCGTTCTTACAATGGGATCATTAGAGTTAGGTGGGAAGAAAATAATTGTCGCTTCCTGCCCGTCACTTAAGATTATTTTGCTGTTTACTAATGAATCGCGAACTTGTTTGGTGAACATTTGACAGATGGAAGGGTCAAGTTTACCAAACATATCTTTCGTCAAAACATTAAGGGCTATAAAAGGATTGCAGTAGTCTTCATGGTAGGAATGGTTATGAAATATATTGGCAATGGCAATGATTTTGGCGTAAGGATGAATCTTCCCCGTAGATATACCCATGGGAAAACCAGAACCATCTAAATATTCATGGTGTTGTAAAACGCTTAGTGTTACTTCATCAGAAATACCTTTTAGGTCTTTAATCAACTGAGCTCCATGTATAACATGGGCTTTTTCTGTGAAGGGGATACTTTCATGACTGATGACCATTTTCCCAATATCATGCAGCAGGCCTGCCAATGTCAGGGCCTTAAGCTCCACATCATTATAGTTCAGCTGTTTACCAATTAATCCGCAGATGTATGCTACCATAACGGTATGTTTTGAAACTTCTTTAGCTAGTTTATAATCGCTGATTAATAAGTAATCCATCAGAGCAGGACCTGTTGTCAATATAGAAGAATAAACAGCAAAGGAGGTGCTTTTAAGAGCAAGTACGGGAACTTTGTTTTGGTTGCGCACGAAATCAAAGGAAGTTGTTGTGGATGTTAGGACAGAATCATATTCCTGAAAGAATTGCAGGCATTCAGCAGAAATATCAAAAGACGATTTAGGCTGTACCTTTACTTCTGGTGGTTCTTGGTCATCCTCGACATTTATGTATACGTAGTTTACATCCCACATGCCTAATAGTGAAATAGCTCTCTGGGTTAGGATTCCACCAGGATTCAGCAGTGTTTTACCATTCGGAGTGATGACAGCATCACTGAGTACATGACCAGGGGTTAGATCTTTGACGGCAATCATTTTAGTAGCGATATGAAAACAACTCCTTATTCTATATAGTTTTAGAAAATGCAATTAAAAGTTATGTAACAGTCATTAAGCATTTGTTGAGTCTGTTTAACAGTGTTTAGTTAGGTTGTTGCTTCTGTATTTTAAACATGCTCTAATAGTAATATTATACATGGAATGATAGAATATCTCAAAATGTTTTCCGAGGAAAGGTATTCAATCTTTTAGGAGGACTTTTTGCATATTAAAAGATTGAGAGTTATAATGAGAATAATGCGTAAAAGATTCAGTTTATCGTGAAGCATGGAGGGAAAAAGATTGGTGTATTTTATTAAATTCTTATATAGTACTTTTTTATTTCCCCCAGGAATTTTTATAATCGTGTTACTTTTCCTGTACATAGTTTTATATAAGAGACAGCGTTCGTTAGCTAACGTTATAGCGCTCTTTACAATGGTATTTTATTTATGTACCATTTCTTTAGTAAGTGATAGACTAATTGGTTCTTTAGAAGGAAAATATACGGTTCCGGATCCTGTGCATGGGGATGTCATTGTCATGTTAGGCGGAGGAGCTACATTGGATACACCAAATGTTCATGGTTTAGGCCATTTATCGGGATTTGCTGCCAATCGGCTTTTGACGTGTGCTCAGCTTTATCAAATGCTGCATGTACCTATTATTGTATCAGGCGGTAAAGTTCTGGAAACTACAGGCTCTGAGGCTGATATTGCAAAAGTGATTTTGATGGGACTGGGAGTGCCTGCAGAAAAAGTAATTATTGAGAATAAAAGTTTAAATACAACCGAAAATGCCAGATTTACCAAAGCATTGCTGGAACAATACTATTTTAAAGAGCCTATTTTGGTAACATCTGCTTTTCATATGGAAAGGTCCGTCTTGCAGTTTACGAAAGCTCATGTAGCAGTAGTACCCTATCCAACTGATTATCAGACGAATGTTGAACATAAATTTCAACCTCATCAGTTATGGCCTTCAGCCAGTGCTTTATTAGATAATAGCCTGGCGTTAAAAGAATATGTAGGGATTTTAGCGGTAAACTGGTATTGAGTATTACAGTAAAAGCGAAGGGACTTAGGACTGGTAAATACAGAGCAATGGTATTACCAGTATGGCAATAAGTGGTTTGTGAATTTATTATTATACTGGGTGTAGACATTACCTATAGAAGACTGTTACAATAATGCAAGGAACCTGCATGATAGTTGCTTAGTTCTTGTGGTTTTATTTACGAAATTTATTGTGAAAAGAAGTGAAAATATGATTGGCGTAAGCAAATTGCTTTGTGATACAGAAAATTTTGGTGATTCATTGCGTTATGCTCCAGGAGTCCATGGACAGCGTCATGGTGCTGCTCAAGGTATGGGACCAGTGTTGTCCTGGAATATTACCAGAACCTGTAATTTGAAATGTGTGCATTGTTATTCTGATTCTGATGGCAAAAAGTATGATGGTGAACTAACTACAAAGGAAGCTAAAAAGTTTATTGATGATTGTGCTGCCTTTAAAGTACCAGTATTGTTATTGTCAGGAGGAGAGCCTTTAATTCGGCCAGATGTATTTGAGTTAGTTGAGTATGCTAATCAATATGGTATTCGTACAACGTTTTCGACAAATGGGACATTGATTGATAAACAACTGGCGAAAGATATTAAGGCATTACAGGTTGGTTATGTTGGTATTAGCCTGGATGGACTGGGTGAGGCTAATGACAAGTTCCGCGGCAAAACAGGTGCTTTTGATAAGGCGCTGGAAGGTATTCGCAATTGTCTGGACGTGGGACAACGTGTGGGACTGCGCTTTACGATTAATCGTTATAATTTTCATGATTTAGAAAATATTTTTCAATTAATAAAAGAAGAAAAAATTCCCCGAGTCTGTTTTTATCATTTGGTATATTCCGGCAGAGCCTCTCAGATGATGGAACATGATGTTACCCATGAGGAATCAAGGCAAGCAATGGAGCTTATTATGGCTAAGGCTCAGGAATTAGGCAAAAACTGTGAAATTCTGACGGTTGATAATCATGCTGATATTATATATCTGTATTTGCAGGCGCTGAAAAAAGATCCTGTGCGGGCAGAGAAGATATGGAATCTTATGATGCGCAATGGCGGCAATCGTTCTGGCATTGCCTTTGGTAATGTTGATCCATTGGGTAATGTTCATTCCGATCAGTTTACCCAGAATTATACTTTTGGAAACGTTCGTGACAGAGCGATTGGTGATATCTGGACAGATGAATCCAATCCTATTCTTGCGGGTTTAAAAGATCGTAAAGGACTGTTGAAAGGCCGCTGCGGCGCCTGTAAATGGTTGCAGGTATGCAATGGTAATTTCCGCGCCCGCGCGGAAGCAGCCACAGGTGATTTTTGGGAATCTGATCCAGCCTGTTATCTAACCGATAAGGAAATCGGGATGTAAAATAAATGTATGCAGCAGCTGCCGCTTCAAGTGGCAGCTTTTTTTATGGACGAGACTTTTTACCTTAAGGTTGCGCCAGATTCTTGTTATTAACGCTTCGCCATTGGCATTAACCTTCACTTATAATAACAGGAACCTGGCGATTAGACTGAGACCGTAAGGACACCAGTATTTTCTGGGGTTATGCTAACCCTTTCGATTTTTTCTCTGTGTCCTCAGTGTCACCGTGGTCAAAAAAAGACATGCCAGCATTCTCTGTTTTTTATCCTGCGGTACTTTGAAATGGGCAGGAAAATGGGGATGCCTTACGGAATTTTCTTTGCAGGAGAAGCAAGAGGGATTGGGTTGAGGAGGACTTAAGATGATTTCATTACTTACTGAAGTTGATAAAACTAAGGTAATAAAATTTTTAGAGCGTGACAGTATAGCTGGAGCTTGTATTATGGGCAATGTGATACAGTTTGGCTTGGATAATCAGAGTGAGCAGAGAAGATGCGGCGATTACTACGGCTATTTCTCCAAGGGTAAATTGCTGGGACTATTGCCCTTTTATAATATGGGCAGCTGTATGCCTTTGTGGACAGATGAGACTGTGATTGAGCCTTTTGCTGAAATCATGCTGCAGTATCCTTTTGAATTTTTAATAGGTATGGAGAAAACTGTAAAACCTCTATATGACTTAATTGCGGGTGAGAAAAATACTTTAGCATATCAGAATAGCAGCTATTTTGTAAATGATAAATTTTCACCTTTTAGTTTAGATAATATTACTTTTGCTAAGGCTGATGAATTGGATCATGATAGTGTGATACATTTTGTAAAAGATGCTTATTTGCAAGGGTTCGGCCATAGCTATAGCTTAGAAGAAACGCAGCAATTTGTGTCACAGCGTGCTGCCGAGGAAGAATTTTTGTTTCTTATAATTGAAGGCCAAATTGTTGCCCAGGCTTATATTCAAGCTGCTACTAGTAAAATTAATCAAATCGGCGGAGTATTTACCTTGGGGGAAGAAAGAGGCAAAGGGTATTGTAAGGCTATTTTATCCGAACTGTGTCAGCGCATCATTGCTAGGGGAAAGCTGCCTACGCTGATTGTGCGTAACGATAATTTTCCTGCAATCAAGGCATATACTTCTTTAGGCTTTACTCATTTTGATGATTATCTCCTTATTAAGTTTGAAGGATAAGTCAGACTTGGCGTAAACCAAGTCTTTTTTATACCTTTAGATAAATGATTTTTGGGATTTGTTTCTAGGAGGATTTTGTTGTAGTATAGTTTATAGAGGACTAGTAAAACAATACTTTATATGTTGGAGGGAAGCTTTGTGGATGTGAAGGTAGTAAGAGAAACTGCAAAGAAACAAATGGCTGGTAAATGCCGAGTTTGTCCGGTTTGTAATGGACGGGCCTGTGCAGGAGAAGTTCCGGGGATGGGAGGGACAGGTACAGGAGAGGCCTTTACTGAAAATATAAGGTCTCTTGCCAGTTTGAAATTCAATATGCGGACAATACATGATGCCTTGCAGCCTGACACTGGGGTAGAGATGTTTGGCCGGCAGTTGAAGACTCCCATCATGGGAGCTCCTATTACAGGTGCCGCTATTAATGCAGGGGATGCATTAAATGAACTGGAGATGGTTTCTGCTCTTGTCGAAGGCAGTCATTTGGCAGGAAGTATTGGATGGATTGGTGATCCTGCCAATCCGAGTATGTATGAAGATGGTTTAGAGTCAATCCGTCGGGCAGGTACGGGTATTGCAATTATCAAACCTCGTGTAGACATTAAAGAAATAATTGAACTTTTTAAATTAGCTGAGAAGGCTGGTGCTGTAGCATTAGGTACGGATCTGGATGGAGCAGGTTTGATTACAATGGCTTTGAAAGGTCAGCCTGTTGGACCGAAAACAAAAGAACAGCTTACAGAATTGATACAGTCTACAGCACTACCCTTTATTGTAAAGGGGATTATGACAGTAGATGAGGCAATCAAATGTGTAGAAGTAGGAGCGAAGGCAATTGTAGTTTCTAATCATGGGGGCAGGGTGTTAGATCATACTCCCGGTGCGGCAGACGTGTTACCGGAAATTGCTAAGGCTGTAAAAGGCAAGATAACGATTTTGGCAGATGGCGGCATACGCTCAGGTGCTGATGTATTAAAACTATTAGCATTAGGGGCAGATGGTGTTTTGCTTGGCCGACCGTTGATTATTGGAGCCTACGGTGGAAGTACCGAAGGGGTAAAGACCATAATTGAGAAATATACTAGTGAATTAAAGGCTGCTATGATTTTAACTGGCTGTAAGAGCGTCAAGGAAATAGATTCGAAAATTCTATGGAAAAAATAGCAAATTATTAAAACTGTAAGAACACGGAGGAGACAAGGACCTTTCAGCAAAAGGTCCTTGTCTCCTTTTTTTGTGCCAGATTAGGTGGGATCGTAAAGATGAATCGTGCTTTGTTGCTCGTATTTAGGATGAGTGATAAAAAAAAATGTCAGCATTTTTCTTGTGGGGGAATTTTTTCTGTATGTATTGAAGATGCTTATAAATAAGGGGCTTTTATGAAAGCGGAGAGAAAATTTTTAACCTCCCTATTATTTGATAAGTATTTTACAGTTTACAGTATTTTTTTTATTGCACTTTTGCTGGTGTATGGTACAATCATATAGTTACTTTTCTTGCTGTTATTCGCTAGGGAAGTTTAATTAAAATAACAAATAGGATGGGAGAGGGATATGAATAGTTATTTCAAATTAACACAAGACGCTGTTGAAAAATTAGCACAGCAATATGATACTCCTTTATTAGTGGTATCAACAGAGCAGGTAGAACGTAATTATTCTTTATTGGCGAGTTGTTTACCGGGAGCTAAGTTACATTATGCGGTAAAAGCCAATCCTCATGAAGCAATTATCCGAAAATTGGCTGAACTGGGTTCCTATTTTGATGTAGCATCAGATGGTGAAATGCAGTTTTTAACAGGTTTGGGCATCCCATCAGAGCGTATGGTATATGCTAATCCAGTAAAAACGGCAAGTGGACTTAGGGTAGCCAAGGAAACGGGTGTATATAAATTTACCTTTGATAGTGCGAGTGAAATAAGTAAAATGGCTAAGGCAATACCTGGCGGTACTGTGCTGCTTCGGGTTCGGGTGGACAATCCTAACGCCTTAGTCGATTTAAATAAAAAATTCGGCGCTCATCCCGATGATGTATTGCCACTTCTTAGACTGGCCCGTCGGGAAGGCCTTGATGTGGCAGGTTTGTGTTTTCACGTAGGCAGTCAATCCTCTAGTGCAGACGCTTATGTAGAAGCATTAGAAATATTCCGCGGCTTGTTCGATCAAGCAAATGAAGAAGGTTTTGCCTTACGGATTCTTGATATTGGGGGAGGATTCCCTATCCCGGCTATTAATGAAACCCTGGATATCATTACCATGCTTCAATCTATTCATGCAGCGGTTCGCAAATATTTTCCTGATACGGAAATATGGGCAGAACCTGGACGATTTATTTGTGGTACTGTAGCGAATCTGATTACCCGTGTGATTGGAACACAGGAAAGAAATGCGAAAAAGTGGTATTTCCTCGATGATGGATTATATGGTACGTTCTCCGGTGTCATTTTTGATCATTGGGATTTTGAGTTAGAGACATTTAAAAAGGCTGAAAAGATACCTGCCACCTTTGCAGGACCTAGTTGTGATTCTTTAGACATTATGTTTCAGGATAAATTGACGCCACCACTAGACTTAGATGATTTAATTTTAGTGCCTAATTGCGGAGCCTATACATCCGCATCGGCAACTGTCTTTAATGGTTTTGCTAAAACACCAATTGTAGTATGGGAAGAAGTACAACGAAAAATTTGAATAAAAATGAATGAGAAAAGACAGAGAACCTTAGATTCTCTGTCTTTTTATTCTCAATCATTTGTTATGATATAGCGGTAAGCTGGAAGAATGCTATTTTTTTACAAAATTGACAAAGCTTTATATTGTTAGTAAAATATTATTCAAAGCAGTTACTTATTACAAGATAGGGAGGAATTCTATGACTGGAAAGAAAATGACAATGAAGGAACAAATCAGAAGATATGTGTTTATGTTTCTAGGATCTATTTTAGCAGCGGTGGGATTGGAGATTTTTTTAGTTCCCAATCAGATTATTGATGGTGGAGTGGTTGGTATCTCCATTATGGCAAGCTATTTAACTTCTTGGCCATTGGGGATATTTATTTTCATCTTAAATTTGCCGTTTATATATTTAGGGTATATGCAGATTGGTAAAAGTTTTGCTATTTCTACGTTATTTTCGTTGGCTTCTTTGTCAGTATGGGTAAGTGTGTTGTTGCCAATTCCCGGTTTTACCAATGATGTATTTCTCGCATCTATTTTTGGCGGTATTGTTCTTGGGATTGGTGTTGGACTTATTATTCGCTACGGCGGATCCCTAGATGGTACTGAAATCATTGCGATTATTCTTGACAAACGTACTGGTTTCTCCGTAGGTGAAATCATTATGTTTTTTAATATCTTTATCATCGGCAGTGCTGGCTTGGTATTTAGCTGGGACAAGGCGATGTATTCTCTAGTGGCTTATTTTGTTGCTTTTAAGTTAATTGATATTACCATTGAAGGTTTGGACGAGTCGAAAGGCGTAATGATTGTGAGTGATCATCCTCATGAAATTGCCGAAGTATTGATGGCGCGGCTTGGCCGTGGCGTCACAATTCTGCATGGGCAAGGCGCTTATACAGGTGAGTCTAAGCAAGTACTATATTCTGTAGTTACACGCTTGGAGATTGCTAAACTTAAAACAATTATTAAAGAAATTGATGAAAGTGCCTTTGTAACTATTAATGAGGTTCATGATGTTATGGGCGGAAAAGTGAAGAAACGGGCGATTCATTAGAACTTGTATGCTATATTTAGGCAAAAGACTTGGCGTGGAGTCAAGTCTTTTGCCTTTTGGTTTTGATGATGTTTACTGTTTATTTAAAAAGCTTGTTTCAGCTGATGTTTTGATTTTATCTTGAAATTAAAATAAATTCCTAATTTTAGCAGGTGAAAAAATCTAATCTGGCGAAGTACATTAATCCGTAAGATTTGAAATAGTTAGGTGGCTGTATGAAAAAATTTGATGTAAGTACTCTTGATAAAATTGTTAAAACTACCATTGCTGCTGTTGAAAAAGGAAAAACACAGATTTTTGATATTTATGAGGCTGCCCGTAATGAAGTTGAAAATATTAAAAAAGATGTAGAACGCACGAAACAGGAAACGGTTGCAATAATTTTTGTTGTGGATGATTTGGAAAAGAAAGAACGACGTTCTAGAGTTAAATTAATGGAAGTCAGCCGTAATTTTAGTGTATATACGGAAGATGATATTAAAGCAGTGTATGATGATGCTCGAAATCTGCAAGTTGAATTGGCTGTAGCACGTGCTCAGGAGCAGAATTTACGCCATCAGCGGGATGAACTGGAACTTAGATTGCGCTCCTTGAAAAACACGGTATCTAAGGCGGAAGGATTAACAACTCAGGTAGGAGCCGTTTTAGGATATTTAGGTGACCAAATGGGTGACGTAGTGGTAAAGATTGAATCATTGCAGCAGAGTCAAGTATTTGGTGCCAAAATTATTAAAGCGCAAGAAGAGGAACGTCGCAGAGTGTCCCGAGAAATCCATGATGGACCAGCGCAGGCTATGGCGAATATTGTATTTCGGGCAGAGGTTTGCGAACGGCTAATCGATATCGATATAGTACGGGCAAAAAAAGAAATGACTGATCTTCGGGAGCAGGTACGTCAATGTCTTAAAGAAACCAGGAAAATTATTTTTGACCTAAGGCCGATGACTTTGGATGATTTAGGTTTAGTACCTACTGTGAAACGCTTTTTAGATGCAGTGAAAGAACGTAGTGGAATTATTACGGAGATCAGAATTCTAGGTGAAGAACGACGGCTGGATTCCTATGTGGAAATTGGTGTTTTCAGGATATTTCAAGAAGCAATTACCAATGTTGAGAAGCATGCAAAGGCCAGTACGTTATCGATTGTAATGGAATTTCGTCGGGATGCTTTATTGGCTACCATTATTGATAATGGTGTAGGGTTTAATACGGCCGATAATTTAGGCAACGAGAGTTTTGGTTTGCTGGGTATGCGTGAACGGGTCAACCTTTTAAATGGTGAGTTAACGATCAAATCAGAAGTGGCAGTGGGCACAAAAATTATCGTTAGAGTAAATTTGAAGTAATAGGGATATACCTAAAATTCCAGATATGTGACTGGAAATTTCTTAGGTATATCTCTATTATTTTAATTGGATAATAGTAGATTTATATAGCGATTTGTTATATTATAGCAATTAATAGTATAGTAGGGGGATCACAGAGTTTTTTTATAGGAGCGTAAGCTTGGCCTGTCGATTAATGTAGTATTTTAACACAAGGATGGATGCCATGAATCATCGATTTAAAATTCTTATTGCCGAGGATAGTAAATTAGAGCGTCAAATGTTATGCAATAACCTTGTGTCTTGGGGATATCAGGTCTATCAGGCTGTTAATGGTAAAGAAGCTATTGAAATGTTTGATGCCGTTGAACCTGATTTGGTTATTCTGGATGGTATTATGCCTGAAATGGATGGCTATGCGGTATGCGAGTACTTACAGGAAAATAGGAAGCGGAGTAAAACTCCGATTATTTTAATTACTGCCTATGATAATGAAGAGGCGGTGGAGCGCGCCTTTGCAGCAGGGGCGGGTGAATATTTGACCAAACCTGTGTATTGGAATGTTCTGAAATACCGTCTTAAAAGGATTCTACTAGCCAGACAGGCTGAAATTGCTTTAGGGAAAAGCGAGGAGAAACTGCAGGGTATTTTAAATAATGCGGTGGTAGGCATAGGTATGCTTGATAATCATGGTAATTGTATTTATGCCAATCAAAAGATAGCGGACATGCTCGGGTATTCCATAGAAGAACTAGCGGTCATTAATTTAAAGCAAGTGGTATATCCTGATGACTGGCTGTCTACGCTGGAAAGAGCAAGAAAAATGCTCAATAAAGACAGGCAGGAATATCACAGTGAGAGGCGCTATGTTCGCAAGGATCAGTCTATTTTCTGGGCCCGACTATCTGCATCGGTTGTGTATGATGAAGACCATGAAATTAAGTGCATTATTGGGATACTAATTGATATTACGGATCGTAAAGTAATGGATGCGCAAATCAGTTTACAAAATCAATATCTGTTAACATTAAATGAGGTATCACTGCAGCTATTGAATCGTTTAGATTTGGACGATGTGCTGGCCATGATTGTTACACATGCTGTTAAATTATTTGATAATGCCAGTGGCAGCTTATATCTGGTAAAACCGCATGGCGATAATACAGAAGTGGAACTAAAGTTTGCTGTTGGGCTGGAGGAAAACTATATAGGAGCTGCCCAGCGTAAAGATACGGGTATTATTGGTGAGGTCTTTGCTACGGGTAAAACCATTATTGTAAATGATTATCAAACAAGGAATAAGCGAATACGCTGTCATAATGTTGATTATAATGGTGTATTTATTGGAATGCCTTTGTTTTCTGATCAGAATGTGGTAGGTGTTCTTTATATTTTCATTGATGAGCCTGGCTGGGTATGTACAGAGGAGCAAAAGTTTCTATTAGAGCGTTTTATTGGCTTAGCTTCTATTGCCTATGACAATGCGGTCTTATATAAAATGGCTCAGGAGGAAATTGCCGAACGTAAACTTGTGGAAGAAAAACTACGCTATATGAGTATGCATGATTCTCTTACGGGACTTTATAACCGTACTTATTATGAAGAAGAACTTCAGCGCATTGCGAAAGCTGGCTACGCATCAGTAGGTGTTATTATTTGTGATGTTGATGGACTAAAGGCTGTAAATGATACATTAGGACATGCCTTTGGCGATGCCTTGATTATTGCGGCAGCAATCGCTTTGCGGCAGGCTTGCCGTATGGGTGACACCGTGGCTCGAATTGGCGGTGATGAATTTGTCGTGTTATTGCCGGGGGCTGAAATTAAGGAAATCCAGGAAGTTTGTCAAAGAATTGGTGAAAAAATGCAGCGGTGCGGCACAAAGGCCAACGGGACATTTGTGCGTTTATCTGTTGGTTGGGCTTTTCATCATGGCCCAAGGCTTGATATGAAAGAATTGTTAAGAGAAGCCGATAAAAAGATGTATGATGATAAAATGTTTCATAAGATGAATGAAGTAAGTAAATAAGGTTTGCTGTCATTATTAACTTTAAATGGGGTATAATATGCAGACGGCACTTTCTACCATTTAGAGGAGGCGACAGGGGTGCGCTTGAGGCAAACAGACACACCTTTACTAGCTGCAATGCAACATTACGTAAGAGAAGAAGTGATTCCTTTTCATACGCCAGGGCATAAGCAGGGTAAAGGCATGCATTATACATTGGAAAAACTAATGGGACGAGATACTCTGGCTTTAGATTTGGCTCTGATGGAAGAATTAGACGATTTTCATGAGCCTCATGGTTGTATTAAAGATGCTCAGGATCTGGCAGCGCAGTTATATGGTGCAGATCATAGCTTTTTTGTGATTAATGGTACGACTGGTGGCATTTATGCGATGGTTCTGGCTGTTGCAGGTCCAGGCGAAAAAATCATTGTGCCTCGCAATGCCCATCGTTCTATCATTGGCGGCATTATTCTCAGTGGTGCTGTTCCTATATTTATACAACCTGAAGTAGACAATGAACTGGGATTAGCCATGGGCGTTACTCCCGAAATGGTAGAAAAAGCAGTGCTTCAGCATCCGGATGCCAAAGGAGTACTCATTATAAACCCAAGTTATTATGGGGTTGCTACGGATTTGAAAAAAATTGCAGATATTGTTCATGACCATAAGATGGTAGTGCTCGTTGACGAAGCCCATGGCCCCCACCTCAGGTTCAGCAATCGTCTGCCGGTGCAGGCACTTGATGCAGGAGCGGATATTTGTGCCCAGAGTACTCATAAAATTATTGGTGCTTTGACCCAATGTTCGTTAGTGCATTGCCGGGAGGGGCGTGTTCGTGTACCTCATTTAAAGGCGATGCTGCAGCTGACGCAATCTACCAGTCCTAATTACATTTTGTTGGCATCTTTAGATGTAGCACGTATGCAAATGGCTTTAGATGGGCCTAGACTCATTGAACGATCGATTGATTTAGCCAATTGGGCGCGGCAGGAAATCAATAAGATTCCTGGCTTGTATTGTTTTGGAACGGAAAAGATTGGCTGCCCTGGCATCTTTGCCTTAGATCCTACGAAGGTTACGGTCACGGTAAAAGGATTGGGTTTAACAGGTCCCGAGGCAGAACGTATCTTACGCCAGCAGTATAAAATACAGGTTGAACTGTCCGATTTGTATAATATACTCTTTTTAATTACCTTGGGTGACCGGGAATATGAGGTGGATGCCTTGGTAGCGGCACTAAAGGATATGGCAGAAAAGTACAGCAAAGTTTATGATTTTTCCCTAATTGAGAGTTGTATAAATGCTCCTTATCCCATTGCCCCCCAGGGAATATTATCACCTCGTGATGCTTTATTCGGAGATACATGCATGGTGCCTTTTATGCATTCGGTAGGGATGATTTGTGCTGAGATTGTTACCTTTTATCCGCCAGGCATCCCGCTATTATGCCCTGGAGAGCGGATTACACAAGAAATTGTGGATTACTGTCAGTTGCTTCAGCAAGGTGGTATGCATGTATCCGGACCAGAAGACTATACACTAAAAACAATTAAAGTGGTGGATTAAATGAGTGGTAAATTAATTATTATTGAAGCTGGTGATGGCAGTGGAAAAGCGACGCAAACAGAAAAGCTGCATAAACGGTTGCTCGCAGAAGGGGTAAATGTACGTAAAGTAACTTTTCCTGACTATCAAAGTAACTCCTCTGCTCTAATCAAAATGTATTTGAATGGAGAGTTTGGCAAACAGCCTGAGTCTGTAAATCCTTACGCTGCATCTAGTTTTTATGCAGTAGACCGATATGCTTCCTATAAACAGAATTGGGAAGAGTTTTATCGCCAAGGAGGGATTATCATTGCAGATCGTTACACCACTTCCAATATGGTACATCAAGCTGTGAAAATTCAGGAACCAAGGGAAAAAGAGACTTTTCTGGATTGGCTTTGGGACTTAGAATTTATAAAATTTGGTTTACCAATCCCGGACGTGGTTGTATTTCTGGATATGCCGCCAATTTATAGCCGTACGCTGAGAGCAGAACGGGCTAAGAGACAAGGTGAACAAATACCTGATATTCACGAACGTGATGAACAATATTTAGAAAATTGTTATGTTAATTATCGCGCCGTTGCTGATAAATACCATTGGCAGCAAATCCCATGCATTCATGATAAACGGCTGAAGACTGTGGATGAGATCCATGAAGAAATTTATCAGGCAGTACAGGGAATCGTGACGGATGGTAAATAGAAAAAGAAACCAGCTTTGTTGTAAAACAAGGCTGGTTTTATACAATTAAACATCTATTTATAAAAGTATGAATTGTTTGACAATAAGCAGGATTATATATGGGGAATGTGCAAGTAATACTATAGATGTAATCATCATTAGGGGGCATTAGTATGTTGATTGTTCTACTTGGTCCAAGCGGATCGGGAAAAACTACGATTGAAAAAAAGTTAGAGCAGGGCGGCGTGTATAGACTGCGGTCTCATACTACTCGTCTGAGGCAAAATGGTGAATCAGAAGATGCGTATTATTTTGTGAAAAAGGAAGACTTTAAAAAAGTAGATTTAGTTGAAAGTGTGTTATATAAAAATAGTTTTTTTGGTCTGAGCCGCCAAGAAGTACAAAATGCTGAGACTAAGGACTGTGTGGTTACGTTAGATTGGAATGGAGCCCAGCAGATTAAACATCAATTTCCTTTTGCGGCTACTGTTTATATTGATTGTCCCATCTATCAGTTAGAAAAACGTTTGCCTAGCGAGAGTGATCATGCAAAACGCCAAAAGATAATGGATCAGATTATCTTAGATTCTAAATGTGCTGCGAACTGTGATCATATCGTGAGGAACTACGACGGGCAGTTAGATGAAGCCTGCAGCAGGATTGTAGAGCTTTTTCGTGAATCCAAAGAACATGAATCATAGGTCAATGGCAAGCAGTAAAGGTAGGAACTATTGTTTCAATATAGTTTCTACCTTTATTTATGAAAGATGTCTGTTATATGCTGTTGACTTTTTATTTTTTATATAGGTGCGTAATGTTCATGGAAATTGCTCAAAAAGATAAAAAAATATTAAATAAAAGCAATAGGGTGCAATTAATCATGAACTCATGGGGAAACCTAATATAGCTGCTGTTTCATAATGTAATACAGCAGAATAACTTGAAGAAATGGGAGGTATTATGAATCGTTCGCAATCTTTAGGGGAAGAGAAAATTTCAACTCTCCTTTGGCGGTTTTCTTTGCCCGCGATTACAGGAATGGTAGTGAATGCTTTTTATAATGTTATTGATAGTGTATTTGTTGGCCGTGGTGTGGGTGAGATTGGTCTTACCGCGGTGACAATCGCCTTCCCTATTATGATTGTATTAATGGGACTTGGAATGCTGGTGGGGGTAGGGGCAGCGGCTGTCGTTTCTTTACGGATTGGTGAAAAGAAACAGCAGGAAGCGGAAAAAATTTTGGGAAACGCCTTTACCCTTTCCATGATGCTTGCCATAGGATTTTCGGCCTGTATATTGCTGTTTCTGGATCCTATTTTAAAGATTCTAGGTGCTGAACCAAATGTGCTGCCTTATGCCCGGGATTTTACAAGGATCATTGTACTCGGCAGCGTGTTTATGTATGTTGGTTTTGGCTTGAATAATATAGTGAGAGCAGAAGGCAACCCCCGGATGGCTATGTCAACGACACTGATTTCCGCAGGTTTAAATATTTTGCTAAATCCTTTATTTATCTTTAGTTTTCATTTAGGTGTCGGTGGTTCTGCGTTAGCAACCGTCGTGTCTCAAGGCGTCTCCGCGGTTTGGATATTGGTCTACTTTTTAAGAGGGAAAAGCCTGATAAAGCTCCGAAAAGCAAATTTGGTTTTGGACAAGGCAATTGTTCTCAGTATTTTTAAAATCGGTATGTCGCCTTTTTTAATGCAAATTGCTTCTAGTGCGACTACTATTTTATTTAATTACACCTTATTACGGTATGGTGGTGAATTGGCAGTCGCTTCGATTGGCATTATCAATCGTATTGGTATGTTGATGTTAATGCCGATTTTTGGAATAAGTCAAGGCTTACAGCCTATTATTGGTTATAACTATGGGGCGGGGAGTTACTCTCGGGTTATAAAAGCTATGAAAATCGGTATATATGCTGCTACGCTTGTTTCCACAATCGGCTTTTTACTAGTTCAGATTTTTGATAAACAAATTATTATGTTGTTTAACGATAATCCAGAACTGATTGCGATGGGATCTGCGGCCATGAGAATTAATTTATGTATGCTGCCAGTAATTGGATTTCAAATTATTGGTGCTAATTATTTTCAAGCTGTAGGCAAAGCAGGTTATGCTATTGTGCTTAGTATGTCAAGACAATTAATATTGTTAATTCCGCTATTGCTGCTATTGCCAACCCTATTAGGGATAGATGGAGCTTGGCTGGCAAGTCCAATCTCAGATTTTACCGCTGCGTTATTAACAGGTGTGTTTTTGTTTCGGGAACTTAACAAATTGAGCTGAATATGATTTGCGATGGCGAAGAATTACATATAAATGGATCATGATGATAAGACCAGCCAAAGTGCAGGTGCTGTGTATTATAATTTAATAGAATATATATAGCATACGATATTTATTAAGAGGCGTCAGCAAGTCTGCTTTGGGGTTATTTTTAGATTACACAAAGCATAAATTGATTATTTGCTGGAAAACAATTATAATTTAGATGCAATCAACTGTTTCTTATGAGTATTATGGCAAAGCTGGTATTATTATGGTTGGAAAGGCAGTGACCTGTTATGAAAATAAATAATTTAGGGGCTACGCAATTACCTTCTCTCCCAGAAAGAGACAGTGGTAGTAAGGCGGAGAAATCCCAAAGTCATTTTTCCTCAGATTTACTTAAAAACCAAGATGGACAATCCCGTGAGAGATTAAATGCTTTATTGGCAGAAATTGATAAGCGGGGTAAACGGTTAGGTGAGGTGCCAACCTATTCTGAGCTGAAAAAATATCGTGAAGTAATTCGTCAATTTGTTGGCGAAGCTGTAGGCCGCATGTACACGCTGCAATCTCAGCAAGGCTGGGATCGTCACGGCAGGCAGAAAGTGTATACAATCATTAAAAAAGTAGATGCTACTTTGGATAGCCTGACAGAAGATGTGCGGGTGGGAGAAGAGCGTCAATTGGATATTTTGGCTAAGCAGGATGCCATTCGTGGTATGTTGGTCGACCTATATATGTAGAGGTGTGTAAGCATGAAGTGGACAGATATCATTGGGCATAAAGGTCATGTGGCGATGCTGCGTCATATGGAGAGTAGCAAACGTATGCCTCATGCCGTTTTATTTACTGGACCTAATGGTATTGGCAAGGTTATGGTAGCCAAGGTGCTGGCTGCGGCATTATTGTGCAGTCATGAGGGGGAACGTCCTTGTGGCAGTTGTCCTTCTTGTCAGCAGATGTCTTATGGTAATCATCCCGATTTTTTGTCAGTAGCTCCGGAGGGAGCAACGATTAAGATTGAGCAGATTCGTATATTGCAGCAGGAGGCTTCACTGGCTCCTTATAGTAGCCAGCGCCGTGTTTGTATTATTGATGGCGCTGAATTAATGACAACACAAGCCGCGAATAGTTTACTAAAAATATTAGAAGACCCTCCAGGAGAAATTATATTTATTTTAATTGCAGCAAATCGGCAAATGTTACTTACTACCATTATATCCCGATGTATGGCGATTTCTTTTCAGCCTTTAAGCGATGAGGTATTAGCTCAGGCTTTAATAGAGAAAGGCTACGCTTCAGAACAAGCAGAGGTGGCGGCTCGCCTGAGTGGCGGCCGCATGGGGATTGCCCTTGGAGTACTTGCCCCTGAAGGATTTGCTTTGCGTAATCAGGCACTGGAGATTATGGAGGACTTGCTGGAAGCTAGGATGGAGAAGGTATGGAAAACTGCAGCTTTATTGGAGAAAATGGAGCGAAATGAGGTTTTGCAAATTATCAGGTATGTAACTTATATATTGCGTGATATACTATTGCTTGTCACAGGGCAGGGCAGGCAATTGTTATTTAACATAGATGTGTTTCAAGAATTGAGTGAGCTGGCTGACAGATGGAATGAAGGGCAATTAGTAAAGGCTATTAAAGCCGTAGAAGCTGCTAGGCGCGCCTTTCAGGCTAATGCAAATACAAGGCTTACAAGTGAAGCGTTATTGATAAAAATATATGATTTGGCAAGGGAGGTTTGAAAGTGGAAACAGTAGTAGGAGTGCGTTTTAAAAAAGCCGGTAAGGTTTATTATTTTGCACCTGGTGAAATTGTACTGGTGGCAGGAGATTTTGTAATTGTTGAAACTGCCAGAGGTTTAGAATACGGAGAAGTTGTTATCGGGCCACGAGAGGTTGCAGAGGAGGCTATTGTAGCACCCCTTAAAACTGTGCAGCGTAAAGCTACGGTGGAAGACGGTACTAAAGTGGAAGAAAATCGGGCCAAAGAAAAAGAAGCATTCTCCACATGTGAACAAAAAATAAAGACCCATAACTTAAATATGAAGTTAGTAGATGTGGAATATACTTTTGATGTGAATAAGATTATCTTTTATTTTACGGCAGAAGGACGCATTGATTTTCGAGATTTGGTAAAAGATTTGGCAGCTGTATTTCGTACTCGTATTGAGCTTAGGCAAATCGGTGTTCGCGATGAAGCAAAAATGATGGGTGGGATTGGCTGCTGCGGCAGACCCTTGTGTTGTTCTACATTCTTAGGCGATTTCGAACCCGTATCCATTAGGATGGCTAAAGATCAAAAACTTTCTCTCAATCCTACGAAAATTTCCGGGATATGCGGGAGATTAATGTGCTGCTTAAAATATGAAAATGATTCTTATGCGCCTTGCTGCAAGAAAATTCCTGCGCCAGCGGTAGGATGCGAAGTCATTACCGTGGATGGTGAAGGTAAAGTAACATCTGTAAATCAAGCAAAGAAAAATGCGACAGTATTGCTGAACAGCGGTAATAGTATTGTTATTCCATGGGAAGAAGTAGTGGAAAAGGATAATAATGTGTGACGAAGTAGTAATAGGACCGGAAGAACGGGTAGATGATCTGATTATTGACCAGTTGAAAGTGATTCAACACGAGGAAGAATTTTGCTTTTCTTTGGATGCGATCTTGTTATCTCACTTTGCAACAGTAAAACCAGATATAAAGGCTGTTGATCTGGGAACGGGAACTGGTGTAATTGCCCTGCTTTTGGCTGCAAGAGGTGCAAAGCATGTGACTGGTGTGGAATTGAGCCCGTCTATGGCTGATATGGCTAAGCGCAGTGTGATCTTAAATAAATTAAAAGAGAAAGTAGCCATTATGCAGGGTGACTTGTGTAAGGTGAAAGATATATTACCATCCGACAGCTATGATCTGGTGGTCTCTAATCCGCCTTATCGTCCAGTTGGGGGTGGTTATGTGAGTCCGAATGATAAGGTGGCCCAGGCAAAGCACGAAGTGACAGCCACGCTTAACGATGTAGTCAATGCTGCCCGCTATTTATTAAAATATCGTCGTGGGCGTTTTGCTATGGTTCATTTACCTGAGCGTATGGCCGAAATTCTAACTGCCATGAGTCGTGCAGATGTTGAACCCAAACGTTTGCAGTTGGTATACAGCAGCATTGCTAAAAAGCCTACGATGTTATTGGTAGAAGGCATAAGGGGGGCAAAACCAGGCCTCGAAGTATTGCCTCCTCTTGTGGTATACAAGCCTGATGGCAGTTATAGCAATGAAATTATGCAATATTATAAAGAATATAGATAGCAGGAAAACGAGTAATGAGTACGTTGTGCACTCTTTACTCGTTCTCATTATTGAAGGAAGTGGATTAATTTGCTGGACAAACCTGGAGTGTTATATTTATGTGCCACACCGATTGGTAATCTGGAGGATATGACATATCGTGCAGTACGGGTACTGAGCGAAGTGGAATTGATTGCGGCAGAGGATACTCGCCATACCAGAAAATTATTAAGCCATTTTGATATTCATACTCGCTTGCTTAGTTATCATGAACATAATAAAGTAACAAGGGGACCTGAAATCATTGAAAAATTAGCGGCAGGACAGGATATCGCTGTAGTAAGTGATGCCGGTCTGCCGGGAATTTCTGACCCGGGTTCTGATTTGGCAGCGTTGGCTATCGAAGCTGGTATAAAAGTGGTGCCTCTGCCAGGAGCCAATGCAGCATTAACTGCGCTTGTTGCTTCGGGGCTTGATACAACAATGTTTACTTTTCTCGGTTTTTTGCCTGTAAATAAAAAAAAGCGGCGCGAGCTGCTGGCAAGTTTTTCGGCAACGCCTTATACTATGGTGTTCTATGAATCGCCTCATCGTATCAAACAGACACTCAGTGAGCTTAGTGGAGCTTTTGGCGAGCGCCCGGCGGTGGCCGCGCGAGAAGTGACGAAGAAATTTGAAGAATTTGTGCGTGGTACATTAGGAAGTTTGTCGGCTCATTTTGCCGAAAATGAGCCCAGGGGAGAATTTACGCTTATTGTGAGTGGTCAAAAGCTAGAGCAAGGGGTGGAAACTGTTGGGGCCGAAGGCGCACAACTTTCTCTGGAAGATGCTGTTATATCATTAATGGAAACTGGTGTAGCAAAAAAAGATGCAATTAAAGCAATTGCAAAGCAGCGAGGTTTATCAAAAAGGGAGGTATATCAGGCCACATTGGAGTAAAGTAGGTTCTTTAATCCTAGCTATCTTTTCTCTGTGTTCTCTGCGGTTAAGACAAGTCGTGCTTTCTAATTTTCGGCAAAAAAAAAGAGGTTTTACAACCTCTTAAACAGCTTTTGTTGACATTGCATCCAAACATTCTTTGCAAATGTTTTTATTTTTAAAGACAGTTACATCATCAGCATTGCCACAGAAGACACAAGAACAAGCAGGTTCGTATTTGCGCAAGATGATACGGTCACTGTCTACGTAAATTTCCAAGGCATCTTTTTCTTCAATGGAGAGAGTCCGGCGTAATTCAATAGGAATAACAACCCTGCCTAACTCGTCCACTTTTCTTACAATACCAGTTGATTTCATAATAATCGAATCTCCTCTCATTTCAACAACATTCGACAAAATATGTCTAACTAAATAATACCAAAAAACGTACAAGGTGTCAACCTATTTTTACCATATCAGTAAATATGTTGTACGCTAGGCGGGAAGTATTCTGTCGGAAAAACAAGAATGATGTAATTTAGCGAGAATCGTTCGACATAAGTGTATATTTTTGGTAAAATGGGACAGGAATAAAAAAATGTGTATTTATTTCTCTTTTGTCGAATTTTGACACCGATTTTATTAGTAGTTATCATTTGATTTACCCAATATAAGGAGGCTATTAAAACTATGCAAAAAAAACCATTTTACATTACAACACCGATTTATTATCCGAGTGATCGTTTACATATCGGTCATGCTTACACGACAACTATTGCAGATGCGGCTGCCAGGTATAAACGGCTAGCAGGATCAGAAGTGCTATTTCTTACGGGATCAGATGAGCATGGTCAAAAAATCCAGCGAAAGGCAGCTGAACAACATGTAACCCCTATTGCCTATGTTGACAAGATTGTGGATTCTTTTAAACAATTATGGAAGAAACTTAATATTTCAAATGATGATTTTATTCGTACTACAGAACAACGCCATCATGATGTTGTACAAGCTATTTTCCAGAAAATTTATGACAAAGGGGACATCTATAAAGCTGCCTATGAAGGTTGGTATTGTACACCTTGTGAAACATTTTGGATAGAACGGCAGGTAGTAGATGGAAAATGTCCTGATTGTGGCCGACCTGTGGAAGTGGTGCAGGAGGAAAGTTATTTCTTTCGTATGTCTAAATATCAAGATCGGCTGCTGGCTCATATTGAGGAAAATCCTGATTTTATTCAGCCAGTGTCCAGGCGCAATGAAATGCTGAATTTTATCAAGGGTGGCTTGGAAGACCTATGTGTATCTCGTACAACTTTTGATTGGGGTATTCCTGTTCCTTTTGACACCAAGCATGTAGTCTATGTATGGTTCGACGCCTTAACCAATTATATTACAGCTGCTGGTTACTTGGATGATCGTGAGAAATTTGCTAAGTTCTGGCCAGCGGATATTCATCTCGTTGGCAAGGAAATTGTACGTTTTCATAGTATTATTTGGCCGATTATTTTAATGGCGCTGGATCTTGAGATGCCGAAGCAGGTATATGGTCATGGATGGTTAATCATGGAAGGTGACAAGATGTCTAAATCCAAGGGCAATGTCATTGATCCTGTGGCGTTAATTGAAGAGTTTGGTCCCGATGCGATTCGTTATTTTTTACTGCGAGAAATTACTTTGGGAGTAGATGGGAATTTCTCCAGAGAAGCGCTTATTAATCGTATAAATGCTGATTTAGCCAATGATCTAGGTAATTTATTACATAGAACATTAAATATGATTGGCCGCTTTAATAGTGGTGTAATCAAAGCAGCGGGTGATGTGGAAGCATTAGATCAGGAATTGTCACAATTAGTACAAAATACTGTAATTCAGTATGAGAAATTTATGGATAGCATGGATATTAATGCTGCAATTAAAGTGGTGTGGGCGTTAATTAGTCGTACGAATAAATATATTGATGAAACAGCACCTTGGGCATTGGCTAAAGACGAGAACAAAAAACCACGTCTTGATACGGTACTGTATAGTTTGGCAGAGACTCTTAGAATTGTTGCCATTTTGATTACTCCTTTTATGCCTGTAACAGGGCCCAAAATCTGGGCACAACTGGGCTTAACCAGTGATTTTGGGACGGTATCTTTGGATGATGCCAAGGGTTGGGGTAAATTCCCTGCAGGTGTTGTGGTAGCCAAACCTGAGCCTATTTTCCCGCGTATTGAAGAGAAGGCAGTCGAGATAGCTGCTGAAGTGAAAGCAGCTGATAAAAAGGAAACACTTCCTGCAGACAGCATGCCAGAAGTGACGATTGATGAGTTTGCTAAAATGGATCTTAGAGTGGTAACAGTACTGGCAGCAGAAAAGGTTGAAAAAGCAGATAAACTCTTAAAACTTACCGTTGATTTAGGCACAGAACAGCGGACCATTGTATCGGGCATTGCCAAACATTATACCCCGGAAGAATTGGTGGGTAAGAATGTGGTGATGATTATTAATTTAAAGGCAGCTAAAATTCGTGGCATTGAATCCAGAGGTATGGTATTAGCAGCCTCTTGTAATGATCAATTAACTGTAGTTACCGTTCCAGGCATGCCTGCCGGCAGTAAAGTGAAATAAGTTTACTAAACGAAATAACGTTATGTAAAAAAGATGAACCGCGAAGGTCGCGAAGAAATACAAAGAGCACGAAGAAATATTATGTGTATTTCTTACTCTTCGTTGCCTTCGCTTTTTCGCGGTTCAAAGTTTTATTTTAAAAGAACGAGTAGTATTTTGTCTTATAAAAGGAAAGGAGAAAGATAATTATGTTGTTTGATTCTCATGCACATATTGATGATGAAAAGTTTGATGCTGATCGTGAGCAAGTTATTGCCCGTGCTTTAGAACAGGGTGTAACGGGAATTATTAATGTGGGAGCCTGTATGGCTTCTTCGGCCCGTTCGGTGGCTCTTGCAGAGAAATATGAGAATATTTATGCTGCTGTCGGCATTCACCCTCATGATGCCAAAGATGCTTTAGAGACTGATTATGAACAGTTAATTCGATGGACTGCCTTAGAGAAGGTGGTAGCTATCGGAGAAATTGGCTTAGATTATTATTATGATTTGTCACCAAGAGAAGTGCAGCGTTCGGTATTTATTCGTCAGTTGGATGTAGCCCGCCAAACGGGTAAGCCTTTTATTATTCATGATCGTGATGCTCATGGTGAGGTATTGGATATTTTGAAGAAAGAGGCGAAAGGGTTGATGGGGGTGCTGCATTGTTTCTCCGGCAGCTTAGAAATGGCAAAGGAAATCATCAAGATGGGCTGGTATATTTCTATTGCCGGACCTGTTACCTTTAAAAATGCGGCAAAACTTCCTGAAATTGTCGCACAAGTACCCTTGGACAGATTATTGGTGGAAACTGATTCCCCCTATTTAACGCCCCACCCTCACAGGGGGAAACGGAATGAACCTGCTTATGTAAGACTTGTGGCAGAGCAGGTAGCTGGCTTGCGTGGTATGGAGCTAGCTGCTTTAGCGGCAGCTACGCGCGAGAATGTAAAAAATTTATTTAAAATATAGTTCAGATAACAGAATAAATTAACCAATGAGAGAATATCTTGATAAAAGGTATTCTCTTATTTTTATCTGCGATGTTTTAAAACAAGCAGAAATATTTTTTTCCATGTATAAAGGAGGACAGCTTGGTAAATAATCTATTAAAAACCAAAAAAATACATAGACAAAAATTAAAACTCGTGGTATAATACTCAAACGTTTGAAAAGGAGGTATTCTATGACTTATGTTGAGTTGAAAAAAGTGCTTTTTCGACAAAAAATGCTACCCCTATTTCTCTCGCTATTCACTGTTTTACTGGTGGCAACAGGGTTTATGTTTGCCAACAAAAAAGTACACATTGCCGTTGATGGCACTACCATAATGGTTAACACGTTACATAGTAAACCCCAAGACGTTTTGGTACAAGCTGGAATTAATTTAGGAGCGCAGGATGAATATCGTCTGTCAACTGAAAAATTAACAGATGGCAGTACTATTTCTGTATATCGTGCTGTACCTGTTACTATGACCTATCAAGGAAAAACTGAGGTACTAGTGACTAGTAAGCCTACCGTAAGTGAATTAGCTGAAAGTTTAGGATTGGAAAAAGAAAAGATAAAATTAGTCCCGGATGGGCAGACTAAAGTGGAAGCGAATATGTATGTCCAGGCTATTTCTTTAACGGAAAAAGAAGTTGAACATGACGTAGTAGAGAGATTTACGGTGATTCGCCAGCCAGACTCCACTTTGGAGAAGGGCGTGGAGAAGGTAGTGGAAGAAGGGCAGGATGGCATTAAGACTGTTACTGTCAAAATCCATTATGCCGATGGTGTAGAAGTAAGTGCTGAGCAACTTAACGAAAAGATAAAAGAGGCACCGAAGCCCCAGATTATTCATGTAGGTACCCGTGATGTAATTGATACTTCCCGGGGCGCCATGCGATTTAGACGTGTGGCAACAATGGAAGCTAGTGCTTATCTGCCAACAGATGGTTCCGGTGAAGGAATAACTGCTACTGGTGTGCAAGCCCGCCATGGTATTGTAGCTGTTGATCCTGATGTTATTCCCCTGGGAACCAGAGTATTTGTGCAGGGGTACGGCTTGGCTACGGCTGCCGATACTGGCAGTGCTATTATTGGCAATCGGATTGATTTGTGTATGGAAGATAGCAGTGAAGCATGGCGATTTGGTAGACGCTCCGTAAAAGTTTATATTCTTGACTGACAGGGGATATACTCCCTGTTCTTTTTTTGATACTATTAGAGAGCGCGTATCAAAAAGACAGAAAGTGGTAGAGAAATGATTAAAGAAGTTATTGTCGTGGAAGGTAAAAATGATATACATGCGGTAAAACGGGCTGTGGAAGCCGATTGTATTGCCACAGGCGGCTTTGGATTGTCAGCTCATAGTTTGGAGAAGATTTCGCAAGCTTATAGTAAGCGGGGAATCATTATTCTGACCGATCCTGACAGCGCTGGTGAACGGATACGGAATTTTTTAAGTAAGCGTTTTCCCGAGGCTAAGCATGCCTTCGTTCCCAAGGAAGATGCTACAGCAAAAAATGATATTGGTATTGAACAAGCATCTGGTGAAGCCATCCGCAAAGCTCTTGAGAAGGTGCGATATTTAGAATGGTGCCCAGACGAGGAATTTGTTTGGTCTGATATTATGAATAATGGACTTAGTGGTACTCAAGATGCTTCTGCCAAACGAGCATTAATCGGGGCGAAGCTTGGCATTGGTTATGCAAATGCCAAAACTTTTTTACAACGCCTGAATCATTATGGCGTAACCCGTGCTGAATTTGAGCAGGCGGTAGAATGAGATTGGAGGCAGTAGTATGAAGCAGCCGACTATAGCAAATAAAGATGTAACATTACATATTTTAAAGCGGTTTGGCATACGGATGAGTAAAAAATTAGGACAGAATTTTTTGATTGATGAGCATGTGGTGCGTAATATTGTGGAAGCCGCTAATCTTACGCCCGGCGATGCAGTTTTGGAAATTGGTCCTGGTATTGGTACCTTAACGCAAGGCTTAGCGGAAGCAGGAGGTAAGGTTACAGCTGTTGAGATCGATCGGAGACTGATTGAAGTACTGGGAAAAACGCTGGAAGGATATGAAAATATTAAGATCGTGCATGGCGATATTTTACGTATTGATGTTGCCAAAGAAGTAATGGCACCTCGCTATAAAGTAGTTGCCAATTTACCATATTATATTACGACGCCTATTATTATGGGGCTGCTGGAAGCGCGCATGCCGATTGATGTATTAGTAACTATGGTACAAAAGGAAGTTGCCGAGCGAATGGTGGCTGTTCCGGGTACTAAGGATTATGGCTCCTTGTCGGTTGCAGTTCAATATTATACTCAACCTGAAATCATGTTTCTTGTACCGCCTGCTTCTTTTATTCCACCTCCGGCTGTGGACTCAGCAGTGATTCGTTGTACCGTAAGAGAGAAGCCACCCGTTGAGGTAAATGAAAAGGTCTTTTTCCGTGTGGTGAAGGCTGCTTTTGCTCAACGTCGTAAAACATTGTCAAATACGCTTAAAACAACAGGTGTGCCTGCTGATACATTGCGAGTGATATTAGATAAGGCTGGCATTGATGGTACCCGCCGTGGTGAGACATTATCACTGCAGGAATTTGCGGCAATTGCCAATGCCTGGATACAATAAGAACTAAGAAATTCCAAGATCCCCTGCTTCGATAAGAAGCAGGGGATCTTTAATGAAAGGGTAGGATTGTTCTTAATTAGGGTAAGAGGAAGTGATCTAACACATCAAAACGGCGTTCACTATGATAGCCAGTATAGGTTTTATTTTGCCATTGGCGGGTTCGCGGAGCGTTTTGGAATACGCTGATTGCCTCTAAACAATCGCCTACGATAGTCTCAATGATTTTTGTGCAATGGATATGTGTTTTTAGCGACGAGCCTAGTTGGTAATGAGGAATGGTAGTAGCTACATCAATTTTAAGTTTGCTCATTCTGGATAAAGCCATAGATACCGGTGGAATGGCTAATTCGCGAATCGGAATAGTGGATAAAAAACGTCGTGATACAGCGTGTGGACCGTGAGAGGGAGTTGCCAAATTAATTTTTTTATCAAGACCGAGTTCTTTATTTAGATTTAATCTCCATTGAAAGGTAGGGTTATAACGTTCAATATGTCGTGGCGGAGAAGGGTAACAATTGGTTAAAGCCAGATCCAAATGCTTTATTAGTACTCCGTCAATAAGCTCTGTTAGATTTTCGGCAAATGTTCCTACCATATCACCGTCCACAAAGGCTACCACATCACTGCCCATTGCTAAAGCAACTTTTGCGCCTATTGCCCGAGGGATGTCAATGCCTAGACGTTCATGAAAGTAAAGTATTTGTAATTTCGGGATGCCAATTTGCAATACTTCATGCATTGTGGAATCGTTAGAGCCATTAGCTACTAGAATAATGTGATCAATTTGTAGTGTACTTAGATTTTGTAAGACTGTTGCAATACGTCCAGCTTCATTTTTAGCTGGAACAACCACAGTTATCATGCGCCATCACCTCGAAGGTTTTGAGTGCGGTGCATGTGACCTTTAAGGCCACAGGTGTAATACAGTATATTGGTGAAAGCTGCTTTTTGCTACCTGTAAAAATAAGAAAATATAAGTAGATCTGTTTTTCGTATTTCAACTGCTTTTTTCAAATGTTTTCTATTCTTATGTGGTTTTATAGGTTGATTTACCATTCTTCCCCTTGTGGCATTTTTTTTTACGATACATAGTATGTAATAAGTAAGGGGGGAGGATAAGGGTGGCTAATGTAGCAGTAGGGGATTTGGTAATTCGTAAGTCTCATGGCGGCGATATTGTATTTAAAGTAACTAATATTTTTGAGGATGATATGGGGCAGTTTCATTGTGTTTTGAAAGGCATGCATTTGCGTTTAGTAGCAGATGCGCCCTTAGATGATTTGGAACGTGTAGCAGCAGAACATCTGCGCAATGAAATTTTGCGTACCGAACATATACATGATGATAGTTTAAAACGAGTGATGATGCGCCGCAGTACTGATCGGCAAAGTCAAAGTATGTGTCGATCCGATAGTTCAAAAAAGTTCGATTTTTTTGAGCTCCCTGGCCGGGTTTTACATTTAGATGGAGATGAAGAGTATCTTGCGATGTGTTTGAAAACTTATAGCCAAATGAATATGGAGGCAGTCGGACGATGTATTGAGGAATCGAAGCAACCAGATCATGTGATTGCTTTAGTTGACGAATATCGTCCTGATATTTTAGTTTTGACGGGACACGATGCTTTGCTGGGTGGGGGGAAAAAAGATTTCCGTGATATTAATAATTATCGTAATTCAAAATATTTTATTGAATCAGTAAAAAGAGCGAGAGTTTTCGAGCCAGCAAGAGATGATCTGGTGATCTTTGCTGGAGCCTGCCAATCTTATTTTGAGGCTATTTTGGCAGCGGGAGCTAATTTTGCCAGTGCTCCGACAAGGATTTTCATCCATGCTTATGATCCAGTATTTATTGCTGAAAAAGTAGCTTTTACTCCCATCAACCGAACGGTAGATATTAATGATGCTATTGCATCTTCGGTAACAGGGATTGAGGGTGTAGGAGGAGTTGAAACAAGAGGGAAATTCAGATTAGGGCTGCCTAAGACACCTTATTAATAGTTACCTGAATCCATAAAACATCGTGAAGTACTGAAGCGTCTTTTCACATGTTACTATTCAAGGCCTGAAATGTTAGTATAGAAAAATGAAATACTGATGATCCGGTCCTGCCAAATTTAAAACTGAATACATTCATCTTTAGAAAAAGGATTGCCGATGATTTTGGTCATCGGCAATCCTTTTTTTTAATATGAAAAATTAATCGTGAATTTTAAAATAAGTATCAATCATTTCTTCAGCAAGCTGCTTAGCGGCAGTAGCTTCAGCGACTAACAGTAATACAGTTAAGAATTTTTCTACTATATCTTTATTGGCAGTATTTTCAAAGGGATTGTTTATTTTTTGGCAGACTCTATTAAAACGATCCTCATAGTCGTTACAAGCATCGAAGTATTCTTCTTTTTGAAACTCTAAAAATGCTTTGTAAATATCATCCAGAGCAATAATTGATCTTTCTGTTTCTGAACCATCTAAACTTTTTAAGATCGGATGAAAAATTGTTTTAATGTCATCGAGAGACATGACTTGTTTGAGGTGGTAGATCAAGCTTAATAAGATCATATGATTTTTATCATATTTTTTTTTGTCAGAAGGATTCAGTAAGCCATTTTTGGTGTAGTTGTTGATCATTGCTTTACTGATAGCAACACTAGTTTCATCCCCTTTACGGCGATGATGCAGTTTGCTGTTCAAGAGTTCGGTTACTTGATCTGCATATTGTTTAATGGAAGGGATGTCCTCTACTTTAAGTTCATTATCAAGCAATTTTATTGCGAAACTTTCTAAGATTGATTTTGTAATTTCCACTTATTATACACCTCGTGCTATATTATATTATTTTTTGCTGCCAGATGTCAAAAATATTGTTATTGTATTAAATGTCTGTTAAATATATAGTAATTAATACTGCGTAATATAATAATTTAAACTAAAAAAAGTAATTATTAAAGTTTTGTAATAAAATATATAAAAATAAAAGTTGTAGTTTCAAAAACTACATGATATAATTTCGACATACATAAGAAAATAATGAGTCTACATATTTAAAATGAGAAAATATCATTTGTGAAGGGGGCCAACTATGGCAATCAGTTTAGAAAAAGGTCAAAAAATTGATTTAACCAAAGGCAATGCCGGGCTTACCGAATTAATTATTGGTTTGGGCTGGGACCCAATAGAACAATCTGCAGGCGGCGGGTTTCTAAGCAGCTTGTTTGGTAGTAAAAAAGCTGAATTTGATTGTGATGCTTCTGTTTTATTGTTAGATGCCAAAGGGAAATTTACTACCAAGGAGAATGTTGTCTTTTTTAACAACTTGAAAAGTCCTTGTGGCAGTGTTACTCATTTAGGGGATAACCGCACTGGGGGCGGTGATGGTGATGATGAGCAGGTGTTAATTGCATTACAGAAAGTACCTGCTGCCATACATAAAATTGTGTTTGTCGTCAATATATATGATTGCCAAAAAAGAAAACAGGATTTTGGCATGATACAGAATGCTTTTATCAGGGTAGTTGATAAATCAAGTATGCAAGAGATAACTCGCTACAACCTGACGGAAAGTTATGCCGGTAAAACAGCATTGATTGTAGGTGAAGTGTATCGTCATCAGGGAGAGTGGAAGTTTGCTGCTCTTGGTGAAAGTACCCAAGATACTTCTATCAGTGCTGTCATTAAGCGATATAGTTAAATAAAAGGCAAGAGGCAGTGGAGATGGCGGTAAGTTTGAGTAAGGGACAAAAAGTGGATTTGACCAAAGTAATTCTAAGTTCCAGAAACTCATTCTCTTAAATAAAATTTTGGACAAGTTGATAATGCCTATGGTCGTGTGATGAGTGAAGAAACCAGGGCAGATCTCATTCGTTATGATTTTGATGAAAATTTCTCCATCGAAGCAGCGCTTGTATTAACTAAAGTACATCACTAGCACAGCGTAGAAATTTAATGTGATAGGCAGTTGTTTTCAAGGTGGATTATCAGGACTGTGCAATCATTTTGGCTTAAGCACAGCGTAATGACTGCGGAATATTTATGTAGTCAAGAAGCTTGGTTAGCGAATAAAAATAATTTAAAGCAACAGGAGGTAAGGTATGGGAATTAACTTAAGTAAAGGTGAAAGAATCAATTTGTCAAAAGAAGCACCTGCTTTAAAGAAAGTAGGTGTAGGGTTAGGCTGGGATACTAACAGTACAGATACAGGGGTTGATTTTGATCTGGATGCTTCTGTCTTTCTGTTAGGAGCAAATGGGAAAATACCGAGTGAAAAGCATTTTGTGTTTTATAATAATCTAACTTCTCCAGATGGCGGTGTTAAACATACGGGGGATAATCTTACGGGTGAGGGTGAGGGCGATGATGAAACGCTGTATGTTGAATTAGCAAAAGTCGATACTGCTATCAATGAGTTGGTGTTTGTTGTTACCGTTCATGAAGCAGAGAAGAGAAGGCAAAATTTCGGTCAGGTGCGTAATGCATTTATTCGTCTCTATGATCAGGATACCCGTAAAGAAGTTGCAAAGTATGAGCTTGACGAAGATTTTTCCAAAGAAACTGCCATTGAATTTGGCAAACTATATAAAAAGGATGGACAGTGGAGATTTCAAGCGGTAGGACAAGGGTATAATTCCGGCTTACAAGGATTTGTTGACAAATATTTTGAAAACTAATCTTTAATAAAATAAATGAAGACTAAGATTAGGTGGAGGGTTTATCTTCCAGCTAATCTTAGTCTGCTTATCCTTTTAACTGAGTTACCCTAGAGCTTTCAATGAATGGAAAAGTGGGAATTAGAGTAACGTAGTCAGCGGATACAGGAAGACGCTAAGGAGCTATCACGGACGCAAAGAACACAAAGGGTATTAGTGCCTGCTTTGTGAAATCTTTGTGTCTTGATGTTTAGGGCATATTTTTAATTGATTTCTTTGTAGTTACATGTTACTGTTTGAATTACATTAATTGGTAATTAAAACGAGAAAAAAATAATAAAGGATATAGTGCTATGAGTTTTTTTGATAAAGTTGACATGACAAAAAAAGTAAAGAGGCCTGTGCCGATAAATCTAAGCAAAAGGGGTGACTTTCATTCTATTGATCTTACCAAAAAAAGTGGAGAGCTGTTAGTTAATTTACAGTGGAATTCAACGATAGAGAAAAAAGGGATGTTTGCCTTTTTAGGTAAATCGAGCCTTGATCTTGATCTAGGCTGTATGTATCGTTTAAAAGATGGCAGTCAAGGTGTCGTTCAGGCTTTAGGTGATTTGTTTGGTTCTCTTTCTGCAGCTCCTTATATCAGTTTGGATAAAGATGATCGCACGGGTTTAAGTACTGATGGGGAAAATCTTAGATTCACGAAAATGGAATTACTGGATGTTGTTGTTGTCTTTGCTTTTATTTACGAGGGAGCGCCTAATTGGGATGCTGCCAAAGGGGTCGTTACTGTTAAACAGCAGGATGGTTCTACTATTATCATAAAGCTGGATAATCCGGATAAAGGTAAGATTATGTGTGGTCTGATAAAAATTGAAAATAAGAATGATCAACTAGTGGTAACGAAATTAGAACAATATTTTGGGGGACATAAAGAGCTGGATAAAGCTTATGGTTTTGGGTTCAATTGGACAGCCGGCAGGAAATAATAATGGAAGAATAAACATGGAGGTTATTTGTGAATTACGAAATTTTATACCCGGGTGCTTTTCCCTTAGTGAAGGTTCAATTACGCCAAGGAGAATTTCTTAAAGCGGAATCGGATGCGATGGTGTCTATGTCAACCAGCATGGATGTGGAAGGGAACATGGAAGGTGGTTTATTAGGTGGTATTGGCAGAATGCTCGCTGGAGAAAAATTTTTCTTTCAAACTCTTGCGGCTAAACGCGGTCCTGGTGAAATTACACTGGCACCTTCTATTCCTGGGGATATTATAGATGTGGATTTGGATGGCAGTTACAATCTGGTCGTGCAAAAGGATGGAATTCTTGCCGGAACGATGGGGATTGAAGTTTCTAGTAAAATGCAAAATTTGATGCAGGGTATGTTTTCGGGAGAAGGCTTTTTCACATTGAAAATAAGTGGAAAAGGTACTGTTTTCTTAAGTTCATATGGTGCCATTCATGCTATGAATTTGGCGGCTGGGGAAGAGCAGATTATTGATAATAATCATCTTGTGGCTTGGCCGGATTATATGGATTACAAAATTGAAAAGGCAGCGTCAGGCTGGTTCTCCAGTTTTACATCGGGAGAAATGCTGGTTTGCCGCTTTAAAGGGCCAGGGGTAGTTTTGATTCAGACAAGAAATCCCAAAGGTTTTGGGGAGTGGGCAAAAAAACTGATCCCCGGAAGTAAGTAATAGTAGATATGTGAAACAGAGAAAAGAATTGACAATTATGCTGTGTAAGGCATAAATAGTTGATTACTTTAGTAGATTGTAATCTCAGGGAGAGTCTAATCCTTCGTATATTTACAGCTGCAGATGGTTGATTAACGAGAGAATGTCAGATCAATAATGGAGGAGTATTGAGTAATGAATGAATTTATTACGGGGATTTTGGGGAACTATTCCCACTTTTTTAATATGACGGAATTGTTAAGTGTGATCTATAATCCGATGAATTGGGCGATTATTGGTAGTTTAATCGTATTAGAAGGCCTTTTATCAGCAGATAATGCCTTAGTTTTGGCAATCATGGTGAAGCATCTGCCGAAGAAGCAGCAGAAAAGAGCATTGTTTTATGGGATTTTGGGAGCGTATCTCTTCCGCTTTGTTGCTATTGGCTTAGGAACCTATCTAATAAAAATCTGGTGGGTAAAAGCTGCTGGTGCTCTTTATTTATTGTGGATGGCAATTCAGTTTTTCATGAAAAAAAATGAGGAAGCAGCAGCAGGGATTCCGAAAGCACCGCAAGGATTCTGGCGTACTGTATTGGCAGTTGAAGTCATGGATATTGCTTTTAGTATTGATAGCGTCTTAGCTGCTTTTGGTGTAAGTGATCAAATCTGGGTATTGTATCTGGGCGGGATTTTTGGTGTTATGATGATGCGAGGGGTAGCGCAAATTTTCTTAACATTGATTGACCACTATCCTGAGCTGGAAACCACAGCATATCTCATAATTGGGATCATAGGCGTAAAAATGATGGCATCTGTCTTTAATTATCATGTGAGTCAGGTTGTATTTTTTTCCACGCTGTTAGTTCTCTTTTTTGGCACCTTTGTGGTTCACCACTTACGCAAACGTGGCGCATAATGTGTTACTTCATTTTTTTACAGCCGAATAAGAACAGGAAATTTTCTTTTTATTGCCCCAGTTGATTACGGTAGATAACCAAGCTTTATTAGAATATGCCTTAGGCGCAACCTTGTTAAACCAGTAACACGCAAACCGTTGCTCAAGATATTATGGAAGGTAAATAAGAGGTTTAATGTCTAGCGTTTGGTGTCTGGAAGGTGCCATGAAATGAATGAAATAATACCCTCATATGTGCTGGGCGCAAAAAATAATGAAAAAATCTAAAATTTATGGGGTGTTTCATGAAAAACACAATTTTACCAGTTTACTTACCTAATTCTTATACGTATGAAATGTTAGGAAATTTTAAAATTGAGATAGTTATCGTGAACAATGTGTATCAAATTCCCATAGATGCATTATTTCTAATGGCCGCGAGAAAAAATGCCAAGCGCGGCTTTTTGTTTGTCAGTAAGGTGGTTGGGAAGCATATTCCTGTTCATCCTTTGATTCCGCTCCTTGCCAGCGGGGCTTTAGCAGGACGTTATGCCAGTATTATGTATCAAGAGAAGACTTTTGAGGAGCACTGTGATTTTTCTGCGGCTTTGACCCATGGAACTGGGATGGCAGGAACATGGGAGTATATTCGTCAACACCCGCTGCCTTTACCGGCAAAAACATTATTTATTGGGTTTGCTGAAACAGCGACTGCCTTAGGACATGGGGTATTCAGCTGTTTTGCTGAAAATGCCAAATATATTCATACTACACGGGAGAATGTTTTAGGGATTGCTGATATATTGAATTTTACCGAAGAACACAGCCATGCTATGGAACATTATTGTTATGCCTTAGAACCAGGATTGTTTGCTAATGAGGACATGGTAGTGCTCATAGATGATGAGATTACTACAGGAAAATCAGTGCTAAATTTTATTCGGGCCATTCAAAGCCGTCATCCCCGTAAGAAATATGCCGTAGTTTCTCTCTTGGATTGGCGTTCGCAGCAGGATAAACAAAAATATGCGGAGGTGGAAAAAGAGCTTGATATTACTATTCATACAATTTCATTGTTGTCAGGGAAGATTGCTATAACAGGAGAGCCAATAAGTGATTATGAGGTGCCGCAAGATACTTGCGCAGCAAATAATAAGGTAGAGCCTGTGTTAGAAATGCTGGTTATTGACGAGAGTGCAGGGCGTCTGCAATTCTTTTCTTCCTTTAATACCCAGGGAGAAAAAAACACTGTACCTTATTTACAGGCCACAGGACGTTTTGGCGTCACGAGCCAAGAACAGGCCGCAGCAGAAGAATGGTATCAAGAAGTGGGTGTGTTCCTGAAGGCAAAGAGGCGAGGCTGTCGCACATTATGTTTGGGAACTGGGGAATTTATGTACATCCCATTTAGGATAGCCAGTTATATGGGGGAAGGTGTTAAGGTTCAATCCACCACCGGAAGTCCAATCTATGCAGTAGATAAGGAACACTATGCAGTGAGGCAGTTGATTTCATTTAGCAATGTTGAGGATGGTTTTATTACCAATTATCTTTATAATATCCCGCCGAACCATTATGATGAAATTTTTATATTTTTGGAAAGAGAAGTGGATCGTAGCAGGTTAGCGCCTTTATTGCATGCTCTTGCACCTTTAGGAATTGCTAGCATATATGTTGTAGCATGTGTTGGCAGAGTCCGGAGCAGACCTGTGATTCTTCCTCCTCAACAGATGGGTAGTTATAGTCCTTGATGTTGTTTTTCTGCTTGATGACATTGGCGGGTCAGTTCCTGAACTGGATAAGCAAACGAGAGAAGTTCTGATACAGGGTGCAGGCATTGCTCAGAAATGCTGCCTATGGAATATCAGCCTACAACAGAATAATTCACTTATTTCACTGCATGCTTCATAAAAATGCTGTAAAAATTGCTTAGCGGCAGGAGCAGTAGCATAACAAATTTTAAAACTGAAAGGTGCCAAGCTTGTATTCGTATCGTTAGCGCACAACTATTTACTCAAATTGTTAGGCAGGCAGAAAAGATCGCTCAAAAACAAATTGAAAATTTACAGGCACCCTCTTGGGCAGGATTGAATAGTATAAAGAAATTAAAAGCAGCATTTAATTTACCTGATCCAAATTACGTTGTCACCATATCATGTCAGAAGGGGTGAGAGCATGGTGAAAAAGAGGGGTATCCAGCTTTGGCGGTATTGGCCTTTTTGGGGATTGCATTTTGGTATTCATCTTGTCCTTGGGGTATTAGGAATGGGAGCGGGTATCGTTGTGGTGGTACAGGGAGAAGTTCTTTATGGTTTAGCCCTATGTGGTGCGTCATTGTTCGCACTGATAAATGGTTGGGCGGGCTTTAAAGAATTATGGGAAAGTAAAAAGCACAAAGTAAAAGCTACATAACGAAGAACAACGGCGCAGGCCGGTTGTTCTTTTTTTGTTGTGGTCTCGTATCAATTTTACAACAAAACAATCCTAATATATTAGTAGAGCAAATGGAATGTACACTAGGGAATATATTTTACGAAAACATAAATAGTTATGTAAACATTACCACGTGAAAAAAACAGGATATTTCAATAAAAAAGCGAATAAACATAACTGTATCCAAAATGGATATTAATTTTATGTTAATTAGAAAGAGAGGTAATTTAATTGAGACACCATAAAATGTTTAGTATGGCTACCCTTGGGTTTTTAGCGGTTTCGTTAATTACGACATCGTTTGGCGGTATTTTTGCTACTGCTGCTTTTGCAGCTGATCCTGAAACTGTTGTGAAAGAAGACAATGGTAATGGTAACAAAGACTTGATAACCGGGCTTTTGGCAGTTGGGGCGATAGCGGCAATTGCAGGACATCATAGTGGAGGTCATAATGATACCTCAACCAGTAAAAGTACAAATACAACAACTGGCGGCACATCATCTTCTGCGCCAGCAACAACCACAACTACTAACACTAATACTTCCAGTCAGAATGTGGCAACAGATGAGAAACTTGCGTTTGACTTGTTAAATGCAGACCGGGCAAAAAATGGCCTAAGTCCTTTAAAACTTAACTCTCAGCTGACAACACTGGGGGGAAATTATGCTCAGGATATGATTAATCGCAACTATTTCTCTCATAATAATCCAGAAGGACAAACTCCGTTTGACCGGATGAAAAATGCTGGTATCAGCTATACCTATGCAGGAGAGAATATTGCCATCAATAATAATGTGACGAATGCAGAAACAGCTTTTATGAACAGTTCTGGACATAAGGCAAATATTCTTAATAAGAATTACACAGAAGTTGGTGTCGGTGTTCGTTATGATAGTAAAGGTTCAGCATATGTGGTACAAGAGTTCATTGGTAAATAAATAGAAATAAACGATCCTGCGGCTTTAAGGCTGTAGGATCGTTTTTTATTTGATTTACTGCATTGCGTATACTTTTTTCATGTTCTTACATGGAAATGCCGCATCTGGGACACATGCCGCGATGTCTATGATAATCAAATTCATGGCCACAACAGGGACATAGTTTGTATAACCGGTACTGGCATACTTTATAAAGTTTGTAATAGGTTTTATAAGTTTTTACACATTCTTTTTCCATTTTACATTTCATTTTTTCCATGTCTAAACACATGGAGGAATAACAATCATCTTCCTTTGTACATGGCATTTCACATTTTTCTTTCATGTAAGGCATTTCACAGTTGCAATCATCAGGCATTTGGCAATAGTCTGGTTTATGCTTATGACAATCATATTTTGGATAATTCATGACCTAGATCCTCCTTTTAATTTTAATACATACTTGTTGATAAGGATTTATTATATTCTATGCGTATGAAGGTAAAAGTGTTATGTTGCAGTAACAGAAAAAATATCGCGTATTCTGGTTTTTCCTAGTGCCTTGCGATCTGAGAAAAACTCTTTTTGACACATAAAAGACCCCATTGGCATATATATAAATAGAACATAAAAAGGGGGGATATATGTGGATGAGAAAGATACACGTCAAGCAGGTTATAATCAATGTACAATGGGGACTGAGACTGGACCGCAAACTATAATCGTTCGTCAGGTAATCGGAGCGGCTGAAGAGCAAAAGGTGTTGGATATTCATGTAGTTGTACCTGATCCAAAACCGGCTATTGAGCAGATTATTGATGTTTTTGTAAAAGATGTTGAAATTGATTGTGTTGATGTTATTCATAATAAGATCATTGTTCGTGGTGAATTTGAAATTAAAGCGATCTATGTAGCGTATTTACCAGACCGACCAGTGCACGCTGTTGAAATTAAGCATTTTAAATGGACTCAGGATATTGAAATTATTGGTGCACGTAGAGGAATGGATGCGGATGCAAATGTTATTGTTGAATTTGTAGATTATGACGTAGATGAGCATTGTCGTGCCTATAAATATAAATATGGCGATAATGGCGACTGCAATAATTGCCATGACCACCACCATCACCATCATGGCCATGGACATGATGATTGCGATGATGATTGTGACTGCGATGATGATTACGACACAGATGATTGCGACACCGATGATAATTGTGATGATGATACCGATACCGATCATGACCACCACCACCACCACCATAGATACACTCGTGAATTCGATGTATCCGTAGTGCTTAAAATTGTTGGTAAAGTTATGGCCGACCGTCAAGTACAAATCGGTGGAAACACTGCTACGATGCCCTATAAGCCTAAAGGATGAGTTCAAACGCTACTAATTTGCTAAAAAGGGGGGGAGTTTAATGAGTGATGATGTAAAGCAAGATACTGATTTAGATGATAAAAGAGGCATTGATGATTTGAATTCATGCGGTTGCGTAGAACCAGGGCCAGAAACAATTTCTGTAGAACAGGTCCTAGGTGCCGAAATGAAGCAAAAAGTTGTAGAATTTGACATGTTCGTTCCTGATCCAAAGCCTGATATTGAGCAAATTATTGATGTGTATGTTAAAGACTTAGACATAGATAGTGTAGATGTTATCCGTAATAAAGTTATAATACGCGGTGATTTAGAAGTAAAAGTTATGTATGTTGCAGATCTACCTAATCAACCTGTTCATGCATTTGAAAAAAGACATGTACGCTTTACCCGTGACATTGAGATTGAGGGTGCCGAGCCCAACATGGACGCTACTGCCGATGTTGTTGTTGAATATGTTGACTATGATTTTCATCGACATCACAATCGTCGAAAAGTACACATTACCACTGTTTTGAAATTCTGGGCACGTGTTATTGCTATTACAGAAATGGATGTATATGGGTTAACGCCAATCACGGAATATGGTCAAATGGAATATACCAGCGCTAATTCTCAAAACGGTGTTTATGCTTCTGGCAACATAGGGACGTCTGATGATGACTATACAGTTTCTGCATCCCAGACTGGCGGTGGAGACATCGAAGGTGTTGGTATTGAAAATCAATTTATAACAGAAGCAGGAAATGCAGGTTATGAAAATATGTATGTAACGGGTCCTGGTATTACCCAAACAGCCGGAACGAAGATGGGGGTAAGTGGAAATGCGACCATTACGGCCAATTCCGTTAATATTCGAACCGGCCCTGGTACGAATTTCCCTGTAGTCACGAAGCTGAATAAGGGCGATACGGTAACTATTAAAGACCAGGCTTTTGGATGGTATAAAATCGTTATTTCAGGTGGTACTACTGGATGGGTCGCCAGCTGGCTGGCTGATACAGGTACCGGCGTACCGACCGCACCTAAAGGATAATGAGAACATTAAAATACCGCACAATCTGCTTGCTTCTAAGTAGATTGTGCGGTATTTTCTTGGATGTGTTTAGAATATATTTCTTCGCACTCTTCGTGTCTTCGTGTTTCAACGTGCTTTTTTCTAAAATAGTTTTTGCCATACGCGCATATAGTGTACCGTGAGAGTTGCAAAGAAAAGAATATTTTGTGGTAATTTAGAAAGGGAGAGGGGGGGAGGAGAGTGCTTACTGCTGTTGAATATCTTGGCCCGGTAGGATTTGGTGTAACAGCGCCGCGCGTCTTTCGTGCCAATGATGACAAGATATATGTCGTTAAATTACAAAACAATCCTATGGGAACAAAGGTGTTAGTCAATGAATTTATAGCAGGCTGGTTTGGTGAACGTATGAATTTATGTTTTCCACCAAGTGACTTGCTTGAAATTGACGAGCAGGTTCTGCAAAAAAGCAGATCATTAAAAGCTGCGAAAATAAGCTCCAAGATGCATTTTGCAAGTCAATATATACCTAGCAATAAATATGTTGCAAGAAATAATTTATATAAGGCAATTAATAAGAGGGCAATGGCTGGTGTCATGTTGTTTGATCATATGTTTCATAATATAGATCGTACGAAGAATCGTAGAAATCTATTAGTAAGTTTACAAGATACTGGTTATGTATTATATGCCATTGATAACTCTCACTTATTTGTACGTGGACGCTGGAATAGTAAGACTTTGAAAAAAATGGCGACGAAAATCTCGATTAATCGTCGACGGGCTTATGGTTGGCTGCTTACTTATTTTTTTACTTCTGCCGATTTTTCGCCTTATGCAGCTAAGGTCCGAGAGATTACTAAGGAAGAATTAACTTGGTTCGTAGCAAGCATTCCTCAGGAATGGCTGCCTAAAACAGAGGAGCGCGAGGCGTTACTAGAATATATGGTTCAGCGGTGTGAAATGGTGGATGAAATCGTTCTGCGGTTATGTAAATCAATTCCGGATGTAAACAGGCGTACCCACCTTTACTAACGGAAATAATTCTTCTACATTGCTATTATGCATGCGGATACAGCCATTGGATACCATGGTGCCAATTAACCAAGGTTTGTTGGTTCATTGAATGGAAATACAGGATACATTCATACCAATTCCCAGGTAAATGAAAAGATTGGATGAAAGTGTTTGCTTGTAGGGCGCTGATCCGTTCGAACAGCCGTTATTTTGGCAATTACCGATTGAATAATGAATTTTTTATTTTCTGGTGTAAGGTGTCCCCGTTCTATAAATAGAAGAAGTTTGGTTGTCATTTTTTCGAAAGAAATCTGACCGACGGGGATAGGAGGGGCTTGGAGCGTTTTTTTTCTTTCTTCAATATCAGATAGCTGTGTGTGAATTTTTTTTAACTCTTCAGCACCTTCATTTTCAGAGATTATTTGTTGACCAGTCCATTTAATAATAGTCTGCCGACGCTTTATTAAATGAGATTCTATTTCTGTAAGTCTTGTAAGTTCGCTTGCAGGGTTAATCGTGGAATGCTTTTGCTTAGGTAGGTAATTAGCTATTTTATCTTGGTCGTAAATGACTTCTATTAATTTTTCCCAAACATCCCGGTCAAAAGCGTCTGCTGGCAATGATCTGCTAGAACAGGCAACCCCTGTGTTTCTTATATTAGCATACCGTTGCGCTGAGCATTGATAATAGGGCTTGCTTTTGCCATTATGAAATACGTTATGATGCAGTAACATTCTGCGGCCGCATACGCCGCAATAGATTATTCCTCCTACCAGGTAGTCATGTTTCATGTTCCTTTTAGGAGTAGCTTTATTTTGGCTCAGCTGCCTTTCAGCTTGTTGAAAAGTAACCTCATCAATAATAACTGGTACAGAAACAGGTATCCATTCATTTTCAGGGCGAATGAATCTTTTTTTGGAATGGATACCATCTTTCTTTTCCCGTATGCGCATGCTCATAAAAGTACCTGTATAAGTCTTATTTTTGATAATGTTATATATACTGGAAACTGCCCATCGACTCTTTCCTTTAGGTGAATAAATGATTTCTTTTTGTAATTCCTTTTGGACTTTCTCAATGCTCATTTTCTCCTCGATAACGAGACGGAAGATTTTCCGAATAACCGCTGCCTGTTTTTCATTAATGACATAGGTGCTGGTGATGGGATCATAATCGTACCCATACAGTCCAAAATCCTGTATAATCATGCCTTGTCCAGACTTCTTCCGCTTGCCTCTCATTGTCCTATCACGGATCTTTTCTTTCTCAAATTCGGCGATTGCACCGCGCATTGAAAAAAAGAGGCGTCCTTCAGGAGATGCATCATAATTACCTGTAACAAATTGCAATTGCACACCTGCTTTTTCAACCTCTTCAGCAAATAGTAACTGTACAGCCAATTTTCTTGCAAGACGGTCAGGATCATATACTACCACAATTTTAATACGTCCAGCCGCAATATCATCCCTGAGATTCGAGAATGCAGGCCGGTCTGAAAACTCACCTGAATAGCCATCATCTATGTATTCTATGGCATTGCTGTATCCCTGTCTGAAAAGATGCATTTGGCAGGAACTAATTTGGTCCGCCAGTGAATAGCCTGATTTTGCCTGTTCTTCGGTTGATACTCTGACGTAGATAGCATACATAAGGGATCATCCTCCTAAGGAGAGGTATCTGTATCAACATTTGATGAGAAAGTTTAACCTCATATGATTCTGAATGCTTACTTGTTTTCAATAATTATTAATAAATACAAGTAATCCTCAGAAAATATGCTGATTATTTTATAAAGGATGATCTTGAAGTTTTAAAACAGGCTGCTTAAGACTCAATAATTGGCAATGTATACGTCAAAGGCGGCGGAATAATACCAATAAGCATAACATAGACACAGCCTATTCAGGTTGGTATAAATAGCGCTGTGTCTTTGGTTTATTATAGATGTTGGACATAGACCTCTATAGAAGCATTTCAAGTTGGTACTGTACTTGTGAATAGTAATATTATTTTCAATAGTACTTTAGGAAAAGCCGTCATTCATACTTTATATGGGAGGAGTGATTATGGTTGATTTAGAAAAGTCTGTATTACCTGTCACAGAACAGGCAAAGGAAAATTGTGCAAAAGCCGTTGCCCAGGTCATTATATCAATGATTGAATCCGGAGAAGCCTACCAAATAGTTAACGAAGAGCATACGTCTGAATAATTTACTCATAACTGCAGCTTATTGAATCGCTATCAATAGAAACGTACAAGGCGCGGCAATCGTATACTTACATTAAAAAAGCCGCTTCTTGGAAACGAAGCGGCAAAAGGTACTGTTAACACGGCATTTGATCACTACTGATTACAAAGTCAGGGATTTTATTTTTGACCTGGTTATTTTCGCTATATTCAAGGTTGGCAGAATCTTGCTTTTCGGTAACAGCATCAGAAACACTTGAATCCATGCCTCCATCAAGTTCCTTTTTCACAATGATCACCTCCTGCTGATAGTGTAACCAATCTACAATTTTTAATAATGGAGGCTAATTTCTATAATAAACTTGTTACAGAGATTAATAAACATGTAAGATGGTTAAGAAGCGACAAAAAAATAGGTGACGTTCGTCACCTATTGATTGGTTTTCTTATGTAGTAATACAGCGATTGTTTTTAGATTCTTCAATGCTTGTTGTTGCTGACTCCACTCGCGGGTACGGTCAGGATATGTATGCTTAGCCCACTCCACAGCCCACTCAATAGTGCGATTAAAATGTCTCAAAAATATCGCCTCGTTAAAATTATTTTAATGGCTATTTTTAGTATAGCTTTTTAAATATAATAAAGTCTATTGGTAAGTTATGGAGAAGAAGAATTGTTTCTTTTACTGCCTAGGAGGAACATATACAAGTTATATTGTTTACTATAGTAATAAAACAGGTGTTTAATTATTCTGAAATTTCTATATTTTATAGCGAAAAAAGCAGGAAATCAGAAGTTATTTGTATAATAATACCATTTATAGAGTTGATGAGGATTATAGGAGGTATAATCATGACATTAAAAAGTTGGGATGACAGTTTTAGCGTGAATCATACCGCTATGGATGATGATCATAAACAATTAGTTCAAATGATTAGCACTCTTTATGAAGCGATGAAAGCGGGACAGAGTAAAACCGTTCTTGAGAGACTAGTAACAAAACTTACTAATTATGCGCAAAATCATTTCTCGCGTGAGGAAAAATATCTAACAGAAAAAAAACATCCAGATGTTGATACACAAATACAGCAGCATAAAGTGTTTTTAGATAAAATAGCTGAATTTAAAAGAAATTTTGAAAGAGGACAAACGGTTGTTGCAGCCACAATGTTGCCATTTATTAATGAATGGTTTCTAAACCATGTTATGAAGCTTGATATGAATTATAAATAAAATTAGAAATATAATTATTAAAAACCTCCATATTGAATGGAGGTTTTTTGTCATTCCTAAAATTTAGTTACCGGAAGATATTATTATCAGCTAAAGATGAAAAATAACAGCTGGTTTTTATTTATGCCTATCCTAATCTGAATGTAATTGTACGGATAAAAGTAAGGGGTTTAATTTATTTCAGTTTTTGAATGTAATTAAACAGATAGAATTTGGAGGTGGGATATTGGAATTTACAAAAGTATGGGACGCTGTAGCCCAATGTTGGCAAGCTAAAGTACTGGTCAGTTTTATTATTACTAGTTTTACTTTTTTAGTTGGTGAAGTAGAAGCCCCTTTTATTGCTTTATGGTTATTGGTGATTGTGGATACCATCACTAAATGGGCTTCCATATCAAAAAGTATTTTGGATGAGAGAAATATGGAGGGCAGCATCTGGTATGGTTTTTATCTTGCATGGCATACAGGTGCATTAAATAGTCATGAAATGCGACACAAATTTGCTACTAAAGTATTTGCCTATTTTGTAGTGATTGTTGCCGGGCATTTGGTGTCGATTATTATTCCATCGATTATGATTGCAGGTAGTAATATTGCTGCGTTACCTAGTAGTTTAGTTTATTCATTTCTGGCAGTTACTGAATTGATGAGTATTATTGAAAATCTCATTGCCATGGGTATGGATGTATTAAAGCCTCTGGCAATCTGGGCTTGTCGAAAACGAGATGAGATAACAGGAGGGAACAAGGAATGAACGTTGCAATGAATGGTAAACATGATCCAAGGAAACTGCTGTTATAAATTTATTTAAGTTATGCACAGCCATTCACATGTTATTAACAGGTTTATCCACAGAAAACCATCTGCCTCTCACGACGTAAACTGCTCTCGCGTGACCTTGTGGAGGAAAAGCCTGTACCATAAAAAAAGTAAAATGATATTTTTTAAAAGAGCGTTTATCATGTACTTTTACTCATTGTTTGTTGGTGCCATGAATGCCATAAGAATCATAGTTTAAACCTAGCCAGCGTGTACCTAATACACCACCAGGGTTCATGAATTTGAGAGCGATAGCGTAATCTCCCAGGGGGGTGGGGGTAGTTAGCTTACCGATACCCACAGGATATTGACGTACAGGGGCATTACCGCTGAATACGGTAAGCTGGCGTGTTGAGGTTGCAATCAAGATATTGGCTCTGGGTAAAGTAAGATCCGCTCGTTTGTTAACTGGTGATAAAGGCATGATGGTAGTGGTCCTTGCTTGGTGCAGACGACAGTAAGTGAGAGGATCTACCATGCCGGTCACTGGCAGATTTTCTCTTTCTTGGAATAAGGTGATTCCACGAATGGTTTCCGTATCATATTTGTTATGAATAGGTCCCTGGTACAGATCTTTACAGATTAGCAGCTTCTGTATTTCGCCAATGAGGGGATGTTCACTATCTTCTTTGAACTCAATAGCTGCTAGCCTATGGGGCAAAAAGAGCGTACGAAGATTCATAAAACTTACCTCCTGAAAAATCTTTAGTTATTATATGTAGGATGAGCTTGGCTGGTGCAAAAGTTGTATATTTTGCACCAAGCTTCCCTGTGTAAAAAGGGGAAGGCAAGAGTAAAATATTTTTTAAAGAAAATAACTATAGATAAAGGGAGATTAAAAGAGAAGTGGATTTTTTCTATTCTTAAAAGAGTGCCAGGAAAAAAGATGAAATATATTGTATAAAATATTGCTGGTATTTGCAGGCAAACACCGCTATAATATCGAATATAATAAATATCGATGTTTTTTGGAGGTGTATTGCCATATGGAACATATAAAGGCGGAAGATGAATTACAATTGGTTACTTTTCGGCTGGCAAGTGAGGAGTATGGGCTTCCTATTACGAAAGTGCAGGAAATTAATCGTTTGCTACCAGTTACTAAGCTGCCTCAAACCCCTTCTTTTATGGAAGGAATTATTAATCTGCGAGGCCGCATTATCCCTGTTATCGATTTAAGAAAAAGATTTCGCCTGCCAATCACCGATCATAATGATGATACACGGATTATTGTTGTAGAAATTAGTGGACAAACAGTAGGTGTAACGGTTGATGAAGTGACAGAAGTAGTGCGATTAAGTATGGCAGATGTGGAAGCACCGCCTGCTTCTACCGTGGTGGAATCCCGTTATATTAATGGGGTTGGTAAGATTAATGACCGGTTGATTATCCTGTTGGATATTGATCAAGTGTTAACCGCGCAAGAAGAAATTGCTGTAAAGCAATTTAATGATTAGGTGACTATGTTAAAGATAAAGGGAAATGCTAAAATTAATTTAACTTTGGATGTTCTCTATAAAAGAGAGGATGGCTTTCACCAAGTAGAAATGATTATGCAAGCGATAGACCTTGCTGATATAGTAAGCTTAGAAGAACGAAAGAATAGTGTGATTAGCGTTGCATCAAATATTGCCAGATTGCCTTGTGATCATAGAAACTTAGCATATCGCGCAGCATTGCTTATCAAAGAGGCTTGTCAAGTCACAACTGGAGTTCATATTTTTTTGGAAAAAAGGATTCCTGTGGCTGCTGGTTTGGCTGGTGGTAGTGCAGATGCTGCTAGTGTGTTGCTGGGACTTAATAATTTATGGAAATTAGGACTATCCCTTCATGAATTGGAGATACTAGGAGCAAAGTTAGGTTCTGATGTACCATTTTGCCTACGCAGTGGTACTATGCTAGCGACTGGCCGAGGTGAAATACTGGAACCTCTTGCTGATTTGAAGCCTTGTTATGTAGTGCTGGCAAAACCTCCTATTAGCGTGTCTACTGCTTGGGTGTATCGTCAGTATCGGGGGCAGGATGTCAAGGACCATCCCGATACCTCTGGCGTCAGGTCTTGTCTTATGCAGGGAGATCTGCCAGGGGTAGCAAATCGTTTGTGCAATGTATTAGAAAGTGTGACAATTCCAGTTCATCCTCAAATAAAAGAGTTGAAGAATTCTATGATGCAGCATGGGGCAATGGCAAGCCTGATGTCAGGTAGTGGCCCTACTGTTTTTGGCTTAGTAGAAGATCAAGCTGAAGCAGAGCATATGGCTAAGAAGTTAAGGGATCAAAGTGCTGCTACTATATTTATTACTAAAACAGTAGGAAAAAGTGGGGGAATATAATGGAGCGCCGATTATTGCCAATAAAATTAGATAGCTATCAGCCTCTTCGGGAAGTCGTGTGTGAAACCTTGCGCAATGCCATTGTTTCAGGTATATTACAGCCCGGCGAACGTTTAATGGAAATTCAAGTAGCAGAGGAATTAGGAGTAAGTCGTACTCCAGTACGGGAAGCGATTCGCAAATTGGAATTAGAAGGATTTGTCGTGATGATACCTCGGCGTGGTACTTATGTATCGGATCTTTCTATAAAAGATATTACAGAAGTATTTGAAGTACGTACTTCGCTGGATGTTTTGGCTGCCGGTTTGGCTGCAGAACGTATTACAGAGGAAGAGCTTGAGCAGATGGAGCGATTGCTTGTGGAGATCGGCAGTTATATTGAGCAAAATGATATGGACAAAATTGTAGAGGCCGATAGTCAATTTCACGATATTTTATATCGGGCCAGCCGTAATGAGCGTCTTGTGGGTATTATTAATAATTTACGGGAGCAGCTGACTCGTTTTCGATCTCTGTCTATGTCTTATCCCGGAAGGCTTAAGGCAATGTTTGCTGAGCATACTCGCATGGTAGAGTCTTTGGGGCAACGCAATGTTTCTTTGGCACAACAGTTTGCCGGTGAACATATGGCCAACGCCGAGCAAGTATTGTTAAAAAATATGTTAGAGCGCGGTTCTAATACAGATAAAGAATAGTTTTCGATTTTTCGGATAGTATATAGAGAGTTTATGATTTTTAATCTGCGTATGTAACGTTCACATGGGAGGTTTGGGTTATATGTATGATGCCATAATACTGGCTGGCGGTGAAAATAGTGAACATCTAAGTAGGTTTTCATCTCAGTCGTATGAGGCGATGATTGAAATAGCTGGTAAGCCTATGGTAACTTTTGTGGCAGATGCATTGGCTGCTTCCCCCCAAGTGGATCGGATTTTTATTATGGGTCCCATTCCTCAATTGCAGAAATGCAATTTTGCCAAAGAAGCAATATTGCTTGAGGGAGGACGTAGTCTGATTGAGACGATTCAGTTGGGGATGAAGGCCCTTGGGCATGAGCAGAAGGTGCTGGTCGTTACTGCTGATATTCCTCTCTTAACACCTGCTGCTGTTGCTGATTTTTTGCATCAATGTACTCAGATGGAGGCGGATTTATATTACCCTATCGTCAGTAAAGAAATTAATAATAAGCATTATCCAGGTAATAAACGCACCTATGTGCGCTTTAAAGATGGAACCTATACTGGCGGTAATATTTTCTTGGTGAATCCAGCTATTGTGCCTCAATGCCTAGTGGTAGCCGAGAAGTTGATTGAGAATCGTAAAAATCCTTTTAAACTTTGTTGTTTATTAGGGTGGGGCTTTATATTGCAGTTTTTGCTTGGGACCTTGAGTTTAACAAGGGTCAAGGAACGAGTGGCCGTCTTGTTAGGGATTAAGGGGGCCGTTGTACAATCTCATTATCCTGAATTAGGAATTGATGTGGATAAGCCCAGTGATTTAGAATTAGTACGCACTACGTTCTCTTTACGTATTTAATCATGCAAATTATGACTTGGCAAAAGCCAAGTCTTTTTTTATTAGCTGAGAAGACATGTTTTAGGCGGTCCCCGCAGGGAACGTTATAACGTATTGAGTAACAATAAGAATTGGTTGTGAAAGCGAAATGTTTTTCAGGAAAGTGGTATAATATAAAAAAGATTTAATTGAAATGGAGTATTAGTTCCATCTAATCTTACTTATTGATTGAAGATCCAATCCTAAGAACAACTTGCTTATTGAATAAAATAAATATAATCTTTTTGCAGGGATTTAATCTTTTACGGAGAAAGTGAATGAAAATATTAAAAAACAGGATAATATTCGGCGTTTTTCATGATGGAGGATAGAAAGTAATGACTAAAGTACGGAGAGTAGAAAGAATAGTAGCTCTTAGCAAAATGCTGATGGATATGCCAGGGTATTTATTTTCCTTAGGTCACTTTAGCAATTTATTTGGTGCAGCAAAGTCTACCTTAAGCGAAGATATGGTGACAATCAAACAGTCTATGCAAGAATTTGGTTTAGGAACAGTGGAAACGGTGTCAGGAGCATCTGGGGGTGTAAGATATGTACCATGTCCTTCGGATGAACGTATAAATAGCATGTTGACACAGTTAGCAAAAAGACTCTCTGATCCAGAAAGGATAATTCCTGGCGGATTTTTATATATGTCAGATATTTTATTTATGCCTGATTTAATGATGCAGGCTGGAGAAATTTTTCGTGCCAGATTCGCGCATTTAACACCCGATTATATTATGACAGTAGAAACAAAAGGAATTCCCCTGGCCTTTACCACAGCTAGGGCTTTTGGTCTGCCCTTAGTAATTGTGCGGCAAGGCAGCAAGGTTACAGAAGGGCCGTCTGTAAGTATTAATTATGTTACTGGATCTACCAAGCGTATTCAAACCATGTCTTTGCCTAGGCGGGCTATAACATCTGGCTCTAAAGTTTTGGTGATTGACGATTTCATGAAAGCAGGAGGGACAGCCCAAGGGATGATCGATTTGGCAAAAGAAGTAGGTGCGCAGGTAGTGGGCACTGGTGTTTTGATTGCAACCAATGAGCCAGAAAAAAAATTGGTAGAAGATTATTTAGCATTGCTTATGCTGCATGACGTAGGACAGCATACTAAGATGATCGATATTCGACCAGTCTTGTAATATCCGATGATAGTAAAACAATGAAAAAGATGATTGAAACGCGAAGGCACGAAGAATACGAAGATAGCAGATTGGGATGTATGTTTGAGTTGTGTTCTTCACACTCTTCGTACCTTCGCGATTCAAAAAGTTTTATTTTTAAAACAGCGTTTTTCTTAAAATGAGTGGAGGCAATGATTATGCATACAGAGATTAGTTTAGCAGAAGTTCAGCAGGCTTATGAAGCGATGTATAATGTGATTCACAAAACACCTCTCGACAAAAGTGTTACATTTAGCAATATGGCTGGTTATGATGTATATTTGAAATTGGAAAATTTGCAAAAGACAGGTTCCTTTAAACTTCGTGGTGCTTATAATAAGATCCACTCGCTTTCTTTGGAGGAAAAGGCTAAAGGTGTCATTGCTGCATCAGCAGGCAATCATGCTCAAGGTGTAGCTTATGCAGCCAGAATGATGCAGACGAAGGCCACGATTGTAATGCCTGAAATTGCTCCGTTAGCTAAAATCATGGCAACTCGCGGTTACGGTGCGGAAGTGGTGCTAAGTGGCACGGTGTATGATGATGCATATAATAAAGCCCGGGAATTAGAAAAAGAACAAGAACAGACTTTCATTCATGCTTTTAATGATTATCAGGTTATTGCTGGACAAGGAACAATTGGCCTTGAAATATTACAGGAGCTTGAAGATGTTTCAACGATTGTAGTTCCAATTGGCGGCGGCGGTTTGATTGCGGGCATTGCTCTGGCTGTAAAAGAATTGGCACCTCATGTTAAGATTTATGGTGTGCAGGCTGAGGGAGCACCGGCTATGTATATGTCAAAACATGCTCACACTTTGAAAAGTACACCCGACGCTATGACCATGGCAGATGGTATTGCTGTTAAAATTCCTGGGAATTTAACATATCCTATCGTTGAGCACTATGTGGATGATATTGTAGTTGTTGATGATGAGGCGATTGCCAGTACCATTTTAATGATGCTCGAACGATCAAAGCTAATGGTAGAAGGCGCAGGAGCAATCGCATTGGCGGCAATATTAAATCATAAAATCCCTGCTCATGGTAAAGTAGTAAGTGTTGTTTCCGGTGGTAATATTGATGTGAATTTTATTGCACGCATTATTGAGCGCGGCCTGGTAAAGGCAGGGCGGCGAATTAAGATTTCTACCCAGATTACCGATCGGCCTGGTTTATTGCAGCAGTTATTGACGGTTATTGCCAATACCCGGGCTAATGTCATTTCTGTTTTTCATGATAGAGTAGAACAAAATGTACCAATTGGCCAGGCGGTTATTGAGATTAGTTTAGAGACACGAGATGCACTGCATACGGAACAAATCTTAGCTAATTTACGTCATCATGGATATAGTGCTAAGATTATCTAGAAAATTCGTTATAATCAAACTTTATTTTCTAGGCAGGAATGTGGATTTTAATGTCGAAAATTAAAGAAGTTTGGGATTTGAAAAGGATAACCGTCTTTTTGAAGGATAAAGTTTTAGTTGAATGGAGGAAGGTTAATGTCTGATTTACTGGCGGTAATTTTGGCGGCAGGTAAAGGCACGCGTATGAAGTCGGCCTTGCCTAAAGTGCTACATGAAATCGGTGGCAAGCCAATGGTGCAGCATGTATTGGACGCAGCCCATATAGCTGGAGCTAATAAAAAAGTGGTGGTAGTCGGTTTTGGAGCGGAATGTGTAGAAACGGCTTTAGGCAACCAAGCTGAATTTGTTGTGCAAGAAGAGCAATTAGGTACAGGTCATGCCGTTATGCAGGCTGAGGAGTATCTGCGGGACTTTGACGGTACTGTAATGGTATTATGTGGTGATACGCCCTTGTTAACAGGGGAAACCTTAAAAAAGCTTTTTGCTGAACACAAGTCGGCTGCGGCTGCAGCTACGGTGTTGACGGCGCATATGGCAAATCCTACCGGTTATGGCCGTGTCATTCGCGATGCCAGTGGGCAAGTTTTAAAAATTGTAGAACAAAAAGATGCCAACAGCAGGGAACTGGCTGTTAATGAGATTAATACAGGAATTTATTGTTTTGAGCGTGCTGCCTTATTTGATGCCTTGCAGAATATCAATTGCGATAATATGCAGGGTGAATACTATTTAACGGACGTAATTGGTATTTTAGCTAGTTCTCATTCTAAAGTATGGGCTGTGCAGGTTGATGATTATCAGGATACATTGGGAATTAATTCCCGCATGCAATTGGCAGAAGCAGAAAAAATCGTCCGAAAGCGTAAATTGGTAGAGCTAATGGATAGCGGCGTTACCATTATGGATATTGATAGTACATTTATTGATCAAGCAGTTACCATTGCTGCTGATACGGTGATTTACCCGTTTACGTGGATTGAGGGAACTACTGAGATCGGCAGAAATTGCAAAATAGGGCCAAATAGTCGTATTCAAAATAGTAGCATTGGTGATAATACTACATTGCATTTTGTGTATGCCCACGACTGCAAAGTTGGTAATGATGCAATTATTGGTCCCTATGTTCATTTAAGACCTGCTACTGTTTTGGCAGATAAGGTTAAGGTTGGAAACTTCGTGGAGATCAAAAATTCGCAAGTTGGTGTAGGCAGTAAGGTGCCGCATTTAAGTTATATTGGTGATACAGATATGGGCGAAAAAGTTAATATTGGTTCAGGCACCATAACTGTAAATTATGATGGTAAGAGTAAACATCGGACCACCATTGAAGATGGTGCTTTTATTGGTTGTAATACGAATTTAGTAGCTCCTGTGACTGTCGGTAAAGGTGCTTACGTGGCTGCCGGCTCAACGATTACTAAAAATGTGCCAGCAGATGCGTTAGGTGTGGCTAGGTCTCGCCAAAGTAACATTGAAGGTTGGGTAACTAAAAGATAGAACTGGTGTTGGAAGATATAGTAAGCATTGAAAAATGATAATTCATTCTTCAATGCCTTCGATATAAATTTATTCTGTAAAAAGCATAATCAGGAGGTAACGTTTTACAATGGAAGATATGAAGAGATTGCGGATTTTTTCCGGTAATGCCAATCCAGGGTTGGCTAAGGAAATTGCTGACCATTTGGGTCTTACTATGGGGAATGCTTTTGTAGGGCATTTTAACAACGGAGAGACGCAAGTCATCATTGATGAGAGTGTGCGCGGTAAAGATGTATTTATTGTGCAACCTACTTGTAATCCTGTGAATGACAGCATGATGGAACTTTTAATTATGGTGGATGCTGCCAAACGGGCTTCTGCACGTACGATTACGGCTGTAATTCCTTATTATGCTTATGCGAGACAAGATCGCAAAACGCGAGGGCGTGAACCTATTTCTGCTAAATTGATTGCTGATTTATTGACAACAGCTGGTGTTACCCGTGTTCTAACAGTTGACTTGCATGCAGGACAAATTCAAGGGTTCTTTGATATTCCCGTAGATCATTTACCTGGGGTACCATTACTTGCAGATTATGTTCGTTCGAAGAATTTGGATGACCTCATTGTTGTTTCTCCAGATTTAGGTGGTGTAACTCGTGCAAGGCAGCTGGCTGATCGACTACATGCGCCGATTGCTATTATTGAGAAACGCCGCCCAATGCCTGGTGTGGCAGAGGTTATGAATTTGATCGGTAATGTAGAAGGAAGAACCGCTGTAATGATTGATGATATTGTAGATACTGCCGGTTCTCTTACAGAAGGTGCCAATGCCTTGGTTAAATTCGGTGCAAAAGAAGTATATGCTTGCTGTACACATGCAGTTTTAAGTGACCCCGCTGTATCACGTATTGAATCATCAGCGATTAAAGAGTTAGTAATTACGAATACCATCCCTTTACCTGTGGAAAAAGAAAATGCTAAAATAAAGATATTATCCATTGCGCCTTTGTTAGGTGAGGCCATTCTTCGAATTTTTGGCGAACTTCCTGTTAGCAGAATGTTTGACGAGTAACCTAAAAGCAAATAAAAACAGGGCGCTTACTTAGCGTCCTGTTTTTTTGCAGTCTGTCTAATCATAACTGCTTTGTTCTGCGTTTTAGCTTTTGTGGTTTCAAATGTTTGTTCTCTGCGTATCATATGATATAATCCCATTAAGGTTGGTGATGGTAATGGAGCAGAACATATGTGGAATGGATTTTGAAATCAACATAGAGCAAGCTAAAATATCTGATATTTCAGCTATTGCATCCTTATTTACAGAGGGTTTTAAGCAGAGTGTATTGCATCATTGTGGTGGAATCTTACCAAAACCACAGGCCATGCAGGATGTGTTTACCTTAGTATATCAGGCAGAACCGCAGGCTGCTTTGTTGGCTCGTACCCTAACAGGCCAGGTTGTTGGCTATTGCTTTGCTCCTACGCAATTATCTAATTTGTGGTTAAAAGCATTATGGGATGGTCATTTGCTGAAATGGACTTGGCGCTGGCTTACTGGGAAGTATGGGTTTGGTTTACATCCAGTGAAGGTCATTGTCATGAATAAAGTAGCCTTTCTTTGTTCGTCAGCTGCTCCAACGCAACAAGCGAATGCACGCATTTTGTCTATTGCTGTAGCATCTGAGGTTAGAGGCCGAGGGGTGGCTAATCAGCTTTTTGCCAAGGCAATGGCTTATTTTGAAGCACAGAAAGTCAATAGAGTACGTTTAGAAGTACGGCCTGATAATGAAGTTGCTATCTCATTATATAAAAAGTGGAATTTTGTCCCTGGAGGTTATACGGCGGACTCGCAGGGTAAGTGGCTAATTATGTATAAAGAAATGGAGCATCATGATGTTTGATATCAACATACGGCTGATTAATATGCTGGGTTTGTTAACACTTATCGTATTAACCGGATTAATACTGGATTACCGTAATGTCTCAGTAAGACCTAGACGTTTGGGAATGGGGTTGGCAGTCTTCGGCATTATTGCTGGTCTCTTTTTAACCCTGAGTGCTGTGCTGCCAGAAAATGATGTTTTTGGCAGAGTTTTTTATAACATGCAAACCACGCAAAAAATAGTGGCTTTGACTTTTGATGATGGCCCAAACCCTCCTTATACAGAACAATTGTTAGATGTTTTGAAAGAAAATCATGTATCTGCAACATTTTTTCTTATTGGTCAAAATGTGGAAAAACATCCTGAGCTGGTTAAACGTATCGCTGCAGAAGGTCATCAGTTAGGGAACCATACGTATCATCATATGGATTTATTAAAAGCAGATCGTAAACTGATTGCTGATGAAGTGGATCGTACCAATCAGGCTATTATTGCAGCTTCAGGTATAACACCTCATTTGCTGAGACCGCCTCATGGTTTTCGTGATCCGGTAGTCATGGAGATGATGGCAGAGCGTAATTTGAAGGTTGTGGAATGGTCTGTCATGAGCCGTGACTGGCTGAATCCAGGAGTGGATACTATCGTGGAGCGCACCATAAGTAAAGTTAAGAACGGATCCATTATTTTACTGCATGATGGCGATGGTATAGCGGCCCAAGATTCTCGTGCGCAGACCATTGAGGCCACACGTCGTATTATTCAGATTCTGTCGGCCCAGGGATATAAATTTGTGACAGTAGATGAAATTCTAGCTAAAACGGAGGAAGGTAAAGGGTGAAAATTATAGTAGGCCTTGGTAATCCAGGGCAAGAATATAGTGCTACTCGTCATAATGTTGGTTTTATGGTAATTGACGAATTGGCCCGCCGCTGGGGTATTGATACGTGGAAGAACCGGAAGGAAGCACTCATTGCTGAGTATCGTGGGGAGCAGCCGATATTACTGGTTAAGCCCCAGACTTATATGAATTTAAGCGGTATTGCGGTAGGAGAACTTGCTCGTTGGTATAAAGTTCCGGTAGAAGATATCGTTGTCATTTTTGATGATATGGATTTACCTACGGGACGATTGCGTCTGCGAATGAAAGGTGGTTCAGGAGGGCATCGGGGTATCGAATCCTTGCTGACTCATTTGCCAAAAGATTCTTTTCCTCGCGTGCGCGTAGGTATTGGCCGTCCACCCAGCGGCTGGCAGGTTGTAGATTATGTCCTTAGTCGTTTTACTGCTGAAGAGCAACCATTGCTGGTGACAGCGATTGCTAACGCTGCCGAAGCAGTCGAAAGTATTATGAAACAAGGCATGAACAAAGCAATGAATCTGCATAACAAGTAGATATGCAGGATAATAAATCAGGGACGAAGCTTACAATAATTTTATAAGTTTCGTCCCTTTATTATGTTAGTATATATTTTGATAACAATGGAATTTATAGTTTTGTGGGGATAAACGTGTGAACCACGAAGATACAAAGGGGATGAAGGACACGAAGGGGTATTATGTTTTATTTCGTGTTCTTCCTATTCTTCGCATCTTCGCGTTTCAAAGTGTTTTTTTCTATATAAAAAACTGAGGCGTTTTTCTTATTAAATAAAGATATCGATTTCTTACTTAACAACGAGTACGGGAATTTTTGCGTAGGTTACCAGTTTATGCGCTACGCTGCCTAAGAGTAGGGCGCCAAATCCGCCATAGCCTCTAGTGCCGCAGATGATAATATCTGCCTCTATTTTTTTCGCATATCTCATGATTGCATCGGCAGGGTTGCCTTCAAGGAGGGTTACTTTTGTCGATAAATTATGTTCTGCATAGAGAGCTTTAGCCATTTCGGTTAGTTCATCCATGTTAGTGCGGCGGGATCTTTCCAATGCTACGACATTCGAAGCTGTTTCAATTGCCCACAAAGTCATGGGCTCAAAAATAGTGGTAATATGGGTTTCTGCATTATTTTGTTTAGCGAAGTCTATTGTCCAATTCAGTGCCTTCTTACTGCCATCGGATCCGTCAAAAGCTAAGACTATTTTTTTGATAGACATACCAAAAACCTCCCTTAGCGTACTATTCACATAGATAAGACTTCTATATGGATACGGAAAGTCCTGTTGTTGTTCATGTATGATTCATTATATTTTTCAGACTATAGTTTATATTGCTGTGATAAATAACTTCCGTTGCTAAATAAGAAAGGGCTTTTGACAAGAAAATATATTCTAGTCAAAAGCCCTTTCTTATTATTGATAATTTCACATGTTAGTTGTTTTGTTGGACGTCAAATCCTGTTTTAAGATGCTCAGCATGATTGCTGTGATAATTGTTCCAGCAGCGATGGCTACAATATACATTCCTACGTTGCTTACCGCATTAGGAATAAAGAGTACAAAAATACCGCCATGAGGTGCTCTAAGGGCGCAATTAAAGATCATTGATAATGCACCAGCTACGGCTGAACCTACCATGAGGGATGGAATAACCCGTACTGGGTCCGCAGCCGCAAAGGGGATAGCGCCTTCTGTGATAAAGGAAATGCCCATTACGGAGGCAACTTTCCCTGATTCTTGTTCTTCAGGGGTGAATTTTTTCTTGGCGATAAAGGTAGCCAGCGCTAGGCCTAGTGGTGGGGTCATGCCAGCAGCCATAATGGCGGCCATCGGTTCAAATACATTACTTGCCAGGAGTCCAACACCAAAAGTATAGGCTACTTTGTTAATAGGTCCTCCCATGTCAAAGGCCATCATTGCACCTAATATCAGACCCAGGAAACCTGCATTAACGGAAGACATGCCTTTTAATGCTTCTGTCATGAAATCCATAAGTGCTTTTACAGGTGTGCCGATGACGTAAACCATTAGAAGTCCAATGAGCAATGTAGAGAAAAAGGGAATAATCAGTACTGGTTTTAAACCATCTAAGCTTTTAGGCAGTTTAACATTGTTTTTTATCCAGAGAGCAATATAACCAGCGCAGAAGCCAGAAATAATACCGCCAAGGAAGCCAGCACCTATTTGTGAAGCCAGCATGCCTCCGACTAGTCCAGGAACGAGTCCAGGGCGGTCAGCAATCGAGTAAGCGATAAAGCCTGAGAGGATGGGGACCATTAGTGCTAAAGCCGCACCGCCGCCAATATTCATTAAGGCTGCTGCTAAGGTACCTTTTTCTTTAAAAGCTTCAATCCCAAATACAAAGGAAAGAGCAATAATTAGACCACCAGCGGCTACGAGAGGAATAATATGGGAAACACCATTCATTAGATGCTTATAGGGACCGGTTCTTACCGGTTTATGGGGCTGTTCAGTATTCATAGAAGTATTGCTTTTGGGGGAATTGACGGCTTTTTCAATAAGAGACTTAGCGTTTTTTATGGCATCTTGTACGGAAGCATCAATAATTGTCAGACCTTGAAATCTCTCTCTATCAACGTTGGTATCGGCGGCAATGATAATCGCATGGGCTTCTTGAATGTCTTCCAAGGTAATCTCGTTTTCTACACCGACAGAACCTCGGGTTTCCACTTTCATTTCTAATCCCATTGCTTTTGCGGCTATTTGCAGAGATTCAGCAGCCATATAGGTATGGGCAATCCCTGCGGGGCATGATGTGATCGCTAATAGCTTCATAATAACAAAACCCTCCTTTAATTTTTAACTGATTTACTTAATCTTTAAATGCTTCTAAAACATCGTCATATGTTTTAGCAGACATTAAACGATCCCGTACTTCTTCATGCATCAGTTTACGAGAGATATAAGATAATAGTTTCAGATGGACATCATTGGAGTTATCAGGAACGGCAATGAGAAAGAAGAGATGGGCAGAGGTTCCGTCCAGGGCTTCATAATCAATGCCTGATTTGGATATGCCAAAAGTTAAGGCAGCTTCTTTTACACTGCTGTCTTTGGCATGGGGAATGGCAATTCCCATACCGATGCCGGTAGAAAACTCTTTTTCACGGCGTAATACGGCTTCCCGATATTTGTTTTTGTCAGAGAGTTTGCCATCGTTATGAAGAATATCGATTAGTTCATTGATAACATTTGCCTTGGTATTGGACTCTAAGTTGAACTTCACCCTCGATGCTGATAATAAATCTTGAAGATTCATAAATTTTACCTCCACTCTTGTATTTCAATTTTATGAATGAGTTTATTGACTTCCGTTAAAGAGGCCGCTTGTGTGCCTGGTAAGGTAACAGCGGCTCCGGCAGCGGCCGATGCTAGGCGAATGCTGTCAGCAAGGGATAGATTGCGGGCCTGCCCTACACTAAAACCAGCAACAAAAGCATCACCAGCGCCGACGGTGCTGCTAACTGGTACAACAGGTGCTTTGGCTCTTAAGACTTGATTATGGTCGGCAACTAATGATCCTTTTTCACCGAGTGAAATCGCAACTTGGGAGATTCCCCGGTTTAGCAATTGTTTGATTGCCTCAAGGATCTCTTCATCCGTTTCCATTGAGGAATGCATTAGCTGGCTGAGTTCTGGCAGATTTGGTTTGACCGCGTAGGGACGGGCGGCAATACCTGCAACCAAAGCTGGGCCACTCGTGTCTAAAATTACTTTGCAGTTGTATTGATGCAGCATTTCAATAAATACAGCATAGGTATCAGCTGGTATAGTTGGTGGCAAGCTGCCTGAGAGGACAAACCATTTGTGTGTGGCAGCGAGCTCATGTAATGTAGTTTGCAAGTTCGTGAGGTCTGCTGCTGTTGGCTGAACCCCAGGAAAATTTAGTTCACTTACTATATCTGTTGCAGTATCGACAATTTTAATATTTACGCGATTTTCCCCTGGTGTAGCGACGAAATGATCAATTATATTTTCCTGGTTGAAATATTCCTGGAAGGGATAAGCATTTTTTTTACCTAAAAATCCTGTGACAAGGACTGGATGACCAAGTGCCTTAATTCCTTTAGCCACATTAATTCCTTTGCCTCCAGGATCTGTACGTTCATTGTCTACACGATTGACTTCGCCTAACGTGAAGCTTGGCAGGTACAAAGTGCGGTCGAGAGCTGGGTTTAAAGTGACAGTGACAATGCTAGTAGAGTTACCCAATGACATTCACTCCTTTATGATGTAACGGTTTCAGTGATAAATACCTGAGTAGAGCTTTGGAGGCAATCCAGAGTCTCTTTAGCGATATTGCTATCCGTGATAATCAGGGAAATTTCGTCTAAACTGCAAATTTTGGCAAATGCTTTTTTTTCGAACTTAGAATGATCTGCTACTAAAATAGTAGTCTTACCAGCATGCAGCATGGCTCGTTTTGTATCTGCCTCGGCGATATTTTGCGTCGTTGCTCCTAAGGTACAATCAATTCCATTGGCAGCAAGAAATACTTTGTCAAAACAGAAGAGTTTGAGCATAGAATTCGTCAATGGACCAATGAGAGAATTAATCGATTTTCGCCAGACGCCACCTAGGAGCAGTACTTCAATATCTGGTTCTTCGGAAAAAACAGTTGCAATATTCATACTGTTAGTAGCAACTGTTATCTTTTTGCCGCATAATGCTCGGGCGATTTCTCGTGTGGTGGTGCCTGCATCTAATAAAATAGTTTCACCATCATTGACCATGTTTGCAGCGGCAGCGGCAATGGCTTTTTTTTCATTGAGAAGACACACTTCCCGGTCTTGAAAGCTAAGTTCGGATCCAAGCTGAGCAGAGACGGCTCCACCATGAGTTCGCTGAATAAGACCTAAATCTTCTAATTCTTGCAGATCACGGCGTATGGTAGCTTCTGATACAGCAAATAATGAACTTAGGTCAATAACTTTCACGGGCTGTCCTGCGTTTACCATTTGTATGATTTTATTGCGGCGTTCTTCAGCAAACATATATGCACCTCTGTAAAATTATCTGTGTTTTCATACTAATCAATAATGTTTATTTATGATCATTATAAGAGCGTAATATCATAAAGTCAATCATAAATGAACAAAAAATAATCGTAAACGAATAAATTATGATAATCTGTGAAATACATTTGACGAGTTATTTTTTTCTACTATAATAATAGATATAAACTGTATTAAAAATCCATTTAGCTGTAATTCCCAAATATTTAAAGTAATTAGTAGAAAAACAATATTGCTTAGGCTAAATTGGTATGCTATAATAATGTGGTGAAAAGCAACATAGGGCTTTAAAGTGAGGTGCAATAAATGAAAGATAAAATTCATCCTAATTATGGTGAATCAACAGTAACGTGTGGTTGTGGTAACACTTTTGTAACTGGTTCTATTAAGAAAGAACTACGTATTGATGTGTGCTCAAAATGTCATCCGTTCTTTACTGGTCAGCAACGTAATATTACTGCTGGTGGACGTATTGAGAAATTCAATAAACGTTACGGTCAACAGGCCTAAAAACGGGGTAGCAGAGCAGAAATGCTCTGCTACATTTATATCTGCTAGCAAGATATGCGATGTTTCTGTTTAAAATAGAAAAGGAGGGGATACTTTGAAACCTAAAGTAAATATTGGCGGGCAGGCAGTCATTGAAGGTGTAATGATGCGCGGTCCTGGAATTATTGCTACTGCGGTCAGGGAACCATCAGGTGAAATTATTGTAAAAAGGGAATCTTTTACACCTGTGAGTGATCGGTATCCCATTTTAAAGAAACCAATGATTCGAGGGGTTGTTGCCTTGATTGAGTCACTGGTGCAAGGGCTTAAGGCGTTATCCTTCTCTGCCCAGGCAGCAGGTGATGAAGGGGAAGAATTATCAAATAAAGAGATTGCAACCACCATGGTTTTTTCCCTGGGGTTAGCTATTGTCTTATTTGTAATCATTCCGACCTATGCGGCTAAATATATTCATAGTGCTATAACCGATGCCCGTCTGTTGAATTTAATGGAAGGTGTGCTGCGGTTGAGCATCTTTTTAGTGTATATTACAGCTATTTCGCGCATGAAAGATATTCGCCGGGTTTTTGAATATCATGGAGCTGAGCATAAAACCATTCATGCCTATGAAGCAGGTGTTCCATTGGATGTGGAGCACGTTCGTACCTATACTACCTTGCATCCCAGATGTGGCACCAACTTTTTGTTTATCGTGATGATCGTAAGTATTATCATGTTTGCATTCTTGGGCTGGCCGGATTTATGGATTCGCATTGTATCCCGTATTATCTTGATGCCAGTGGTGGCGGGACTTGCGTATGAAATTATTCGTTTTGCCGGCAAAAGTGAGGCCAAATGGGTAGAAGCTGCTATTTTGCCAGGCCTATTGCTGCAGAAATTAACGACGAGAGAACCTAGCGATGATCAGCTGGAAGTAGCCATTAAAGCCCTAGAAGCCGCTCGGCCTGTAGAAGAAATATAAAAATAGTCAATTGAATATAGAGTATTAGTAAAAAAACAATGAACCACGAAGGACGCGAAGAAATCAAAGGACACGAAGCGATATTATATTTCTTTCAAATTCTTTAAATTCTTCACAGTCTTCGTATCTTCGTGGTTCAAATATTTTTTTCTTTGCTCTTTAGGATTGTGTAGTCTTCTAGGATGTACAATGTTTTTTCACATTGAGCAGCAGGGTGCCTTTGTGGTTAAATTACATAAAATAAAAGTATTTTAAGGAGAATGACCATGCTGGATAAATTGCAGGCCATTGAAGATAAACATATTGAATTAGAAAATTTAATTAGTGATCCTTCGATTATTGCCAACATGTCAGAGTGGCAGAAACATACTAAGGCCCATGCTAAACTGACACCTATCGTAAATAAATTTCGTGAATATAAAGAGGTGCAGCAAGGTATTGCGGACGCCCTTGAAATGTTAAATGATAAATTGGATCATGATTTTCGCCAAATGGTTACAGCCGAATTGTCAGACTTAAAAGCTAAAAATGAATTATTAAGTGAAGAATTGCGCATTTTATTATTACCGAAAGATCCTAACGATGAGAAAAGTGTGATTGTTGAAATTCGTGGTGGTGCTGGTGGCGACGAGGCTGCTTTATTTGCTGGAGATTTATTTCGTATGTATACACGTTATGCCGAAAATCATGGCTGGCGTAGTGAGATGCTGGATGCTAACGCACCAGATTTGGGTGGTTTTAAAGAAGTAGTTTTTGTGATTGATGGCGATGGTGCTTATAGTCGTTTGAAATTTGAGAGTGGCGTACATCGTGTACAACGTGTACCAACCACGGAATCAAGCGGGCGTATTCATACTTCGACAGTTACGGTAGCGGTGCTGCCCGAGGCTGAGGAAGTGGATGTAGTAATCAACCAAAACGATTTGCGGATTGACACCTACTGTGCCAGTGGCGCAGGTGGTCAGCATGTCAATAAAACAGAGTCAGCAGTAAGAATTGTTCATCTCCCTACAGGGGTAGTCGTACAGTGTCAGGATGAGAAATCCCAGCTGAAAAATAAAGATAAAGCCATGCGGGTATTACGGGCTAAAATCTTAGAATTAAAAGAGGCAGAACATCAAGCTGGTATTGCAGAGACTCGCAAGAGCCAAGTTGGTACAGGGGATCGTAGTGAGCGTATTCGTACTTATAATTTTCCTCAGGGAAGGGTGACGGATCATCGCATTGGTTTGACACTGCACAAGCTGGATTTTGTTCTCAATGGGGATATTGATGAAATCATAGATGCTTTGATCGCAACAGATCAGAGTCAACGTATGCAGCAGGGTGAATAAGATGGCAAATAAGAAAGAAGTTTGGACCATTCAGACAATATTAAATTGGACTAGGCAGTACTTTTTAGATAAAGGCGTGGATAATCCGCGTCTTGATGCAGAAGTACTGCTTTCCCATATTCTAAGAAAAGAACGCTTGTATTTATATGTCCATTTCGATCAACCTCTGGAAGAAGCTGAGTTGTCAGCTTTTCGCAGTGCAGTTAAGCAGCGCGCAGCGCGTTTGCCAGTCGCTTATATCATTGGAATGAAAGAATTCATGGGGTTGGATTTTGAAGTTACACCGGCTGTACTTATCCCGCGTCCAGATACAGAGATTTTAGTAGAGACAGCTTTAAATCGTCTGATGGCAGTGGACAATCCTTGTATCTTAGATTTGGGCACAGGCAGTGGTGCTATTTGTATTAGTATGTTAGCCAATTTACCAACCGCCAGGGGTGTAACAGTTGATATTTCAACAGAGGCCATCGCGGTGGCAAAGGGGAATGCTGCCCGGCATTCCGTATCAGAAAGACTCACTTTTTGTCAGGGGGATTTATTTGTCCCAGTTAAAGGCCAAGTGTTTGCCGCTATTGTATCCAATCCACCTTATATTCCTGAGGCGGATATTGCTGGTCTCACCCCAGAAGTACGGCAAGAGCCAAATATAGCCTTGGCGGGCGGTAAAGATGGATTAGATTTTTATCGTCGCATTCTGCTAGAAGGCAGCAACTATTTGGCAGCCGATGGTTTTATTGCCCTGGAAGTTGGTATTGGCCAGGCTCAATTAGTTGCCAAAATGGCAGAAGAGACGGGTCTGTTTAAAGTAAGTGCCATAGTAAAAGACTATGGCGGCATTGAACGCGTTGTGGTGTTAGAAGGGCTGTAGAAATTTCAATGTTCTTTGTAATAAAAAAACGCTGAACCGCGCAGGTCGCGAAGAAACACAAAGAACACGAAGAACGATATGATTTCCTCTTCTTCACAATCTTCGCTTCTTCGCGTTTAACCGTTTTTTCTGACTCTTAGTGTCTGTGATTCTTAGCGTTTAGGAAGCATTATCAATTTTTCTACTTGTATTTTAAATGTTTTATTTTATAAAGGTAGGGTATAGTATGCAGACTGAATATTTTATAGTGGATAAAGATCATCCGGACAAAGAAATTTTAGGACAGGCAGCAGCGCTTTTAAGGCAAGGAAAGCTGGTGGCTTTTCCGACGGAAACGGTCTATGGGCTGGGAGCTGATGGCTTGAATGAAGCAGCAGTCGCTGCTATTTTTCAAGCAAAGGGCAGACCCTCGGATAATCCTCTAATATTACATATCGCTCAAAAAGAAGAAATAAATCAATTAGTTGCTCATATACCGGCAAATGCTAAAATTTTAATGGAATCCTATTGGCCTGGCCCTCTTACTATTGTATTTAGGCGTAAGGCTGTTGTTCCGGATATTGTAACAGGCGGTTTGGACACCGTTGCGGTGCGCTTACCTGATTCCATCGTTGCTCGTGAATTAATCGCCTTAGCGGGTACGCCAATTGCTGCTCCTAGTGCGAATACTTCAGGGCGGCCGAGCCCGACGAGTGCTCAGGCTGTGCTAGCGGATCTCGAAGGAAAAATTGATGCAGTTGTTGACGCTGGCAGCTGCGAAATTGGTGTAGAGTCGACGGTTGTGGATTGTACTACGCCAGTGCCAACCCTGCTGAGGCCAGGTGGTATAACTTTAGAAATGTTGATGACTACTTTAGGTGAGGTGGAAATAGATCCGATTCTTAGCGGCAGTTTTGAGCTTTCGCCCCGTTCTCCAGGGATGAAGTATACCCATTATGCGCCAGATGCTCCTATGATATTATTCGAGGGAGACTATCCACAGGTTGCTGAGCTGCTGCTGCAGGAAGTAGCGACGGCATTGGCAGCCGGCAAAAGAGTTGGTGCCTTAGTTTCGACAGAGACAGCGGCTAGACTGCCTGCAGAGGTTGTCCCTTCTGTATACGGGGCAAGAGAGCAGTTGGATGAAATTGCTGCTAATCTATATATGGCTTTACGCAGTTATGATGATCATACTGTTGATGTAATTTATGCAGAAGGTATTTCAGAAGACGGATTGGGATTGGCAATTATGAATCGCCTGCGTAAGGCGAGTGGTTATCGGATTGTGAAAGGCTAACATATCCCTCATTTCCTCCACATATACATAGTAGCAAGTGGAGGTGGAGATTGTTGACTAGTTTAGAACTATTGGTATTAAGTACAGCTTTAGGGACAGATTTATTTTCGGTAGCTGTTCCTATTGGCATGAATCGCATGCGACGTAAAATTATTTTTCGTGCAGCAGTTGTATTTGCCTTGTTTCATATTGTTTTAATACTTGCAGGTTACTATATTGGACATTTTTTAGGATCTGTAGTGGAACATGTTGGTACTCATCATAGTGAATATCCTTTGCTCGTTATGGAAAACTGGGCCAGTATTTTAGGAGCATTGGTCTTAATTGGTTTGGGTATATATATGATCAAGGAGAATGTAACTGGTGCTGTTTCACATAAAAATAAAGCCCATCCCTTACAAGGATATTCCCTTTTCGTGCTGGCGACCAGTGTCAGCCTTGATGCTTTGGCAGCTGGTTTTAGTATGGGGATGATGGATGTGGATTTAGTAAAATTAAGTTTTATTTTAGGAAGTGTAATATTTTTTATTGCTTTACTGGGTTTGGGATTGGGACGTAGAGTAGGGCGTTACATTGGCGGCAGAGCCGAATTTATGGGTGGAGTAGTACTTGCGTTGTTAGGGATACATGTACTGTGGACATTATTTTATTTATGAGATTTGGTTAATAACCAGAATAGGAAGTGGAAAGGCTGTTGAAGACAAAGATGCTGCATATATTAATTGTTTGTACGGGTAACACTTGTCGTAGTCCGATGGCTGAGGTATTACTAAGAGATAAAATTCAAAGAGAAAACTGTACCCAGCAGATTGTCGTGTCATCTGCTGGTGTTGCAGTATGGAGTGAGGACAGTGCATCTAAAGGAGCTCAGGCGGCCATGGGGAAGCGAGGCATTGATCTTAGAAATCACCGCTCCCGGCGCCTCTTGTTTGAGGATGTTGCAGCTGCAGATTTAGTGCTGACTATGACAAACAGTCATAAAACAGCAGTGCTTTCTCTCATGCCAGAGACCGCCAATAAGGTATTTACGATTGCAGAATTTGCCGGGGAAAACAGAGATATTTCTGATCCTTATGGCGGTAATACTGCTATCTATGAGGCCTGTGCGGTAGAAATAGAAAAGCTGTTGGAAAAGTCCTGGGGGAAAATAGTGAAACTTGCAGGAGAAAAGAATTGTGTAGAGAAAAATGACGAGTAAGGTGTGCTGTTGAACACACACTCTAAATGAAAAGAAGTTGGAGGGTTATACATGTTAGTAGCAATCGGCAGTGACCATGGTGGTTTTCGCTTAAAAGAAGAGATTAAAGAATTGCTGGCTGAGGAAAATATTACCTTTAAGGATTTCGGAACCTACACAGCAGAGTCTGTTGATTATCCAGACATTGCTGAGCAGGTTGGTAAAGCTATTGTTAATGGTGAGTGTGCCAAAGGGATTCTCATTTGTGGTACAGGCATTGGCATTGGCATTGCTGCCAATAAAATAAAAGGAATACGCGCAGCGCTCTGCCATGACGTATTCTCAGCAAAAATGACCCGGGAACATAATGATTCCAATATTTTGACAATGGGAGAAAGAGTCATCGGTCCAGGGCTGGCCCGTATGATTGTTTCAACATGGTTGTCGACTGAATTTATTGGTGGTCGTCATGCTAAGAGAATAGAAAAGATTTCGCAGCTGGAAGCATAAGAATCCTTAGGAGGCATGGGTATGAACATAGAATTAGATGCAATAAGGGAGCAGACATTGCAAGCGGCTACTCAGTTACTGCAGTTGTCAGGAATTGCTTCTGGAAAGATTATGGTCGTAGGTTGCAGTACCAGCGAAGTCATCGGGGCAAGAATTGGTTCAGCAGGTTCTTCGGAAGTGGCAGAGGCTATAATAAGTGGCTTGATTACAGCGAGTACTCAATTTGATGTATATCTTGCCGTGCAGTGCTGTGAGCACTTAAACAGGGCTTTGGTAGTAGAAGAACGAGTGGCGGAACGATATCAGCTGGAACCTGTAATGGTAGTACCTGTTCCTAAAGCTGGAGGTGCTCTGGCGGCTAAGGCTATGGGTTCCTTTGACTGTCCAGTAGTGGTAGAGAATATTAAGGCTCATGTTGGTCTGGATATTGGTAATACCTTGATCGGAATGCATTTAAAAGCAGTGGCTGTACCTGTGCGTCTAGAGCAAAAGAATATTGGACAAGCATTCTTAACAGCAGCTCTCACTCGTCCTAAATTAATTGGTGGCATGCGGGCTGTTTATAAATAAGTAATCTCCCAAAGCAATATCTATCAGCCATAAGCAGGCAAGGAGGAACATAAAGTATAAGGTTAGAGTATTCGTTATACTCATCCTTGCCCATCCTGAATGGGAAATTCCGGGAGAGTACAAATAATAATACGGGGGAATCAACATGAGTATATTAGCTAAGTTTGATCCAGAAATTGCTAAGGCAATTGATTTAGAGGGGCAGCGTCAAGAAAATAAGCTTGAACTAATTGCTTCGGAGAATTTTGTTAGTAAGGCTGTTATGGAAGCCCAAGGGTCAGTTTTGACGAATAAATATGCTGAGGGTTATCCCGGAAAGCGCTATTATGGCGGTTGTGAATATGTAGATGTGGTGGAACAGCTGGCCATTGACCGGGTTAAACAATTATTTGGTGCTGAGCATGCCAATGTACAGCCTCATTCAGGCGCGCAAGCTAATACGGCAGTATACTTTGCTTTCCTGCAGCCTGGTGATACTATTTTGGGCATGAATTTAGCTCATGGCGGACATTTGACTCATGGCAGTCCGGTAAGCATATCTGGTAAATGGTTTAATATTGTGCCTTATGGTGTAGATGAAACCACTCATCGGATTAATTATGATGAAGTGGCTGAATTAGCAGCGAAACATCGCCCCAAAATGATTGTTGCCGGAGCAAGTGCCTATTCACGAATCATAGATTTTGAGCGTTTTGGGCAAATTGCCCGTGAAGTAGGGGCAATGCTTATGGTAGATATGGCTCATATAGCTGGTTTGGTGGCCGCAGGATTGCATCCTAGCCCTGTTGGACATGCGGATATAGTTACAACAACAACTCATAAAACTCTCAGAGGCCCACGGGGTGGTGTGATTATGTGCCGCGCGGAATTGGCTGCTAAAATTGATAAAGCTGTATTTCCTGGCATTCAGGGCGGACCTTTAATGCATGTCATTGCTGCTAAGGCTGTTGCTTTTAAAGAAGCTTTATCAGATGAATTTAAACAATATCAACAGCAAATAGTTAAAAATGCAGCAACCTTGGCAAAGGGACTGCTGCAAGAAGGTTTTACCCTGGTTTCTGGTGGTACTGATAACCATTTATTATTAGTTGATTTGCGTTCTCAAAATATGACAGGTAAAGAAGCAGAAAAAATATTAGATGCTGTGGGCGTTACGGTAAATAAAAATGCAATTCCTTATGATCCTACCAGTCCGTTTATTACAAGTGGCATACGTATTGGTACCGCCGCATTGACTTCCCGTGGTATGAAAGAAGCAGATATGGAAATTGTGGCGAAGATTATTGCTATGGTATTACTACATCCTGCTGATGAAGCTGTCAAAGCTCAGGCAATCAAATTGATTGCAGATCTATGTAAAAAACATCCATTGTATATCTGACGAAGATAAAGGACTTTCCTACGGCCAGGTTTTATTGGCAAAGGTTAAAACAGGCTCCGAGTTACTCGGAGTCTGTTTTTATTTTTGGCGGATATTCTATTCGTGTAAGGTTTTAAAGGATATGCTGGTATTTTGTATTATATTTCTTAACGTAAAGCAGTAAAATATCCTTGCTTTTTCTCTGGAATGACTGGTATAATGGCTTAAAATGTTACAACATGTAGCTACTAAAAATAGTTTTGTTTTCCTGCGGAGGTCATAAAATATATTTATTAGTATAAAGCCTTATTGTTTGTTTAAGGAGGACTTGTATGTATTGGGATAAAACCATTGAAACGATGGAACGCGAGCAAATGCAGCAGCTGCAAGTGAAAAGACTGCGTGATGTGGTAGAACATATCTATCGTCAAGTACCTTTTTATCGGGCACGTATGCAGCAAGAAGGATTGCTGCCGCAAGATATAACAACCTTGGCAGATATCAGTAAACTGCCATTTATGACGAAGCAAGATATGAGAGATAATTATCCCTATGGATTATTTGCTGTTCCGCCCAGTGAAATTGTTCGTATTCATGCCTCCAGCGGCACAACCGGTAAAGCCACTGTAGTTGGTTATACAAAGCGGGATTTAGGTATGTGGTCAGAAGTAATGGCTAGGTCCTTAACTGCCGCTGGCGTTACCAGACAATCCTTTGTTCAGATTGCTTATGGTTATGGCTTGTTCACAGGTGGTTTAGGCTTACATTATGGGGCAGAATTAGTAGGAGCTTCTGTTATTCCTGTATCGAGCGGTAATACCGCAAGGCAAATCTCCTTAATGCGGGATTTTGGCACAACTGCCTTGGCATGCACGCCTTCTTATGCACTGCATATTGCTGAAACCATGCGTGAATTGGGAATTGATCCTAAGGACACTGCGTTGAAGGTTGGTATTTTGGGAGCAGAGCCTTGGTCGGATAAAATGCGCCGGGAAATTGAAACGCAGCTTACTATTAAAACTACTGATATTTATGGTTTAAGTGAAATCATTGGACCTGGTGTTGCCTGTGAATGTCATGAACAGCAGGGACTGCATATTAACGAAGATCACTTTTATCCGGAGATTATTGATCCTGAGACCGGTCAGGTTTTAGCAGATGGGCAAAAAGGGGAGTTGGTGTTAACGACCATAACCAAAGAAGGCATGCCAATGATTCGCTATCGAACCCGTGATTTGACGGTGCTCAATCGCAGTACTTGCGGCTGTGGACGTAGCTTAGTGCGCATGAGTAAGGTATTGGGACGTAGCGATGATATGCTGATTATTCGTGGAGTTAATGTATTCCCTTCTCAAATCGAGAGTGTCCTGTTAAGCTTAGGAGAAACTTCGCCCCATTATCAGCTCATTGTTGACCGCCAGGGTCACCTGGATATTTTGACCGTGATGGTAGAAGTATCAGAAACGATGTTTTCGGATGAAGTACGTCGCCTGGAAATGTTAGAGAAAAAAATTCAAACGGAATTGGCCAGTGTCCTGAAGGTAACAGCGAAAGTTCGCCTGGTAGCAGCTAAAACGATAGAACGCAGTGAAGGAAAAGCCAAACGTGTGATTGATCATCGTGAAATCTGAAAAAATGGTTTTGACGGTTTTTTAATTCTCAAAAAAAGGGGAGAATTACATCATGATTATTCAACAAATTTCCGTATTTCTTGAAAATCGAACGGGTACCCTGGCGGAGGTTTTGGCGACGCTGCAGAAGCATAACATTAACGTCAGGGCTATGTCAGTAGCGGAGACGGCAGATTTTGGTATTTTACGTTTTATTGTAAATCATCCGGAAGATGTAGAACAAGTATTACGAAAAGCACAATTTGCCGTAAGAATAACCCCTGTCTTGACCATGGTGTTAGAGGATAGTCCGGGTAGTTTATTAGAGAGAATACAGGCACTAAGTGGTGCAGGCATCAATATTGAGTACTTTTATGCTTTTGCTGTCGTGGGTACAGAAAAGGCCAGAATTGTTCTAAAAGTGGATGATCTGGAACGCACGCAGCAATTAATTGGTGGATATGAGGAAAATCAGCGGCAAGGTGAAATAGAGGAAACAGCAGATTTTTACTGGTAATGTCTTTAACGTTGTTCGGTATCGATAAAGAGTTACAACGTCGTAACGAGAAATAGTGTCTGACGGTTTGTTGTAAAGAGGCATGAATCGAAGATACAAATGCGCTTATGCGGATTACGCCGTGAGTGTAAGAGACTCTGCGGAAGATTTCTCACTGCTGAAGCCTGTGGATACATCGCTGTTTCAGCTGCGGATAGGTAACCCTATTCTCTAGTGAGGTAATTTCGGTGGATTTTTGCTTTTTATATGTATATAAAACATGGGGGTGATATGAAGTGGGAAATCATACAATATCCATCTTGGTACTTAACCAGTCAGGGGTACTGGTAAGGGTTGCGGGAATGTTTTCTCGTCGTGGGTTTAATATTGAAAGCTTGGCAGTGGGAACGACCCATGTACCAGAATATTCACGAATCACTGCCGTGATGCAGGGCAGTGATGCTATCGTTAAGCAGGTGGTCAAACAATTGGAGAAACTGGTTGAGGTACGGGCTGTAGAAATACTACCGAATAATAAAGCCGTGGTCAGAGATATGGCTATGATTAAAGTCAAGGCCGGCAATGATAAAAAGCTGGAGGTCTTGCAGCTGGCGGAATCTTTTGGTGCTAAAGTGGTGGATATTTCTGAACAGGCTTTAATTTTCGAAATTACCAGTGGCAAAACCAATACAGATGCTTTGATTGCCGCATTATCATCCTATGGAATCTTGGAAATGATTCGTGCTGGTGTGGTTGGCTTGCAGCGGGGTGACTGTAGTATTTATGAAAAAGAAAAGTCTGAGATTAGTGAGTTATTTGATACCTCTCAGTCAAAGGTGTAGTAAATGTTTATTGCTATGAGATATGCCTTTGAAGGCTTCTTATTGTAGATATAGGTTAGAAAAGATGGATAAGTGTATAAGGCTGTTGGCAAAACTACTTCTAAAGCCAAGGTCGGCTATCCAATGGTCACCGCAGCAAATGAAGAAGCAGTTTTTAAATAACTAAAAAATTAAAATGTAGGAGAGATGATGAAGATGAGTAAGATGTATTATGACAAAGATGCAGTGGTAGATTTAATTACAAGAAAAACAGTGGCAATTATTGGTTATGGCAGCCAGGGACATGCACATGCATTAAATTTGCATGATAATGGTGTAAAAGTAATAGTAGGTTTATATAAGGGAAGCAAGTCCTGGGAGAAAGCGCAGCAGGACGGCCTGGAAGTGAAAGAAGTTGCGCAGGCGGTAGCCGATGCTGACGTTGTTATGATTCTGGTTCCGGATGAAAAGCAAGCTAAAATCTATAATGAACAGATTGCTGCTAATTTGAAACCTGGGTCTGCATTAGCTTTTGCTCATGGTTTTAATATTCACTTTAATCAAATTACCCCGCCAGCTGAGGTGGATGTATTTATGGTTGCTCCTAAAGGCCCTGGCCATTTAGTACGCCGTGTATTCCAGGAAGGCGGCGGCGTACCATGTCTGAAGGCAGTATATCAAGATGCTTCTGGTCAGGCTGAAGCGTTATCCTTGGCGTATGCATGGGGCGTTGGCGGTACGAGAGCAGGCGTATTAACGACTACGTTCAAAGAAGAAACAGAAACAGATCTATTTGGTGAGCAAACCGTATTATGCGGCGGTACGACTGCATTGGTAAAAGCAGGTTTTGAAACCTTAGTGGAAGCTGGCTACCAACCTGAGATTGCTTATTTTGAATGTCTGCATGAACTTAAGCTTATTGTAGACCTTATGTATGAAGGCGGCATGGCTGCTATGCGCTATTCGATTAGTGACACTGCTGAATACGGTGATTATATGATTGGTAATCGAATTGTTACCGATGCTACGAAAGTAGAAATGAAGAAGGTTCTGAATGAAATACAGACTGGCGTATTTGCAAAAAATTGGATATTAGAAAATCAAGCTAACCGGCCTGAATTTTCCGCTACAAGACGCCGCGAAGCAGAACATCAGATTGAAACGGTAGGTAAAGAACTGCGTGGCATGATGAGCTGGTTGAAAAAGAAATAATTATAAATAGTGATTTAACAGCATGGTACTATCCTAAAAAGCAGAGGATAGAATCAACTCATTAATAAATATACAGACTGGCGATTGATGAGGGCGGTCAAGGAGAATTGGGTATGAGTGAAAAGAATATTGTTGTGATTCCTGGTGATGGTATCGGCGAGGAAATAACAACAGCAGCGATGCGGATTTTAGCGAAAGTGGCAAGTAAGAGTAGTTTAAAATTAAATTTTTCCCGGCAGTTGGCAGGTGGTGCGGCTATCGATGCTTATGGTGTACCACTGCCGGATCATACCATTCAAGCGGCTAAAAAAGCGGATGCCATACTTCTTGGTGCAGTAGGTGGCCCCAAATGGGATAAGGTTTCACCAGAAATTAGGGCAGAAAAAGCAATTCTTGGATTGCGCAAGGAATTAGGTCTATATGCTAATTTGCGTCCGATTCGTGTATCGGGAGCGCTAATCGAATTTTCACCGTTAAAAGCAGAGGCGATTGCCGGTGTGGATATTTTAATTGTGCGGGAATTAGTTGGTGGTATTTATTTTGGGGCAAAAAATGAAGCTGCCATCGTTGATGGTATAGAGCAAGCCTCTGATCTTGAAATCTATAGTGTACCTGAAGTTCGTCGTATCGTAAATCTGGCTTGCCAGGCGGCTCAGCTTCGCCGTAAACAAGTGGTGTCTGTCGATAAGGCCAATGTACTGGCTTCATCCAGGCTATGGCGGAAAACGGCTGAGGAGACGGCTGCTCGGTATAGTGATGTCAGTTTGAGCCATTTGTACGTTGATAACTGTGCCATGCAATTGATTCTGGCACCAAAACAGTTTGATGTCATTGTGACAAATAATCTATTCGGTGATATTCTCAGTGACGAAGCGGCGGTATTAACAGGATCCATCGGCTTATTGCCGTCAGCCAGTCTTGGTGATGGCACAGGACTATATGAACCGATCCATGGGTCGGCTCCTGATATTGCTGGTAAAGGACTGGCTAACCCGGTAGGGACTATTTTATCGGCAGCTATGCTGCTGCGTTACTCGTTGGGTGCCGGTCAGGCTGCTGATGCTATTGAACAGGCGGTGGAGAATGTTTTAGTCCAGGGATATCGTACCGCAGATTTATATAGACATGGTTCAACCAAAGTAACGACGGATGAAATGACGGAGCTGATTGAAAATCAGCTTTAGGCAACATCTTGTTTTTAGGGGGTGACTTGTATGAAGATATCTGGTGCCCAGGCTATAGTAGAATGCTTATTGGAGCAAGGGGTGGATACAGTTTTTGGTTATCCTGGAGGACGTATTCTGCCATTATATGATGCTATCTATGATGGGACTATACGCCATATCCTTACAGCTCACGAGCAAGGTGCTATACATGCTGCAGATGGTTATGCCCGTGCCAGTGGAAAAGTAGGCGTTTGTATCGCTACCAGTGGACCAGGAGCCACGAATTTGGTCACAGGACTGGCCAATGCCTATTTGGATTCCGTGCCTTTAGTTGTTATTACGGGGCAGGTTTCTACTGACCTGATTGGTGCTGATGCCTTTCAGGAGGTAGATACTACGGGAATTACCATGCCAGTGACGAAACATAATTTTTTGGTAAAAGATGTTACTTTACTGCCCGAAATCATGCGCTTTGCTTTCCGGATTGCCTGTTCCGGGCGGCCAGGTCCTGTATTAATTGATATACCAAGTGATATTCAGACAACCATTTTTACATTTGCTTCTGAGGAAGAGGACAAGAAAAAAAGACCTGGATTTCAATGGGAATTATCCGAACTTGGCAGCAGGCTGATTGACAAAGCTGTAGCAGTGATTGGCAGTGCCAGGCAGCCAGTGATGATTGTTGGCGGCGGCGTAGTTTCATCAGGGGCCTTTGAGCAGGTGATTGCCTTAGCGGAACAAATTGGTGCTCCTGTGGTCAGTACCTTGATGGGGTTAGGTGCTTTTCCTTCTAAACATGCTCTATTCTTAGGGTTGACCGGTATGCATGGTCATAAAGTAGCCAATTATGTAGTTCATGGTGCAGATGTGGTCATTGCCATTGGCAGCCGGTTTAATGACCGGGTAACAGGTAACAAGCTTAAATATGCAGATGGCAAAACTGTCATTCATATTGATGTAGATCCGGCTGAACTGGAAAAGAATGTTGCCACCCATATTCCTTTGGCCGGAGATATAAAGCAGTTAGTTGAAATACTGCGTCAGCGTATGGAGCCTGTCGAGCGAAATGCATGGTGGAATCTGATCAAAGGATGGCAGCAAGAATTTAAGCCGGAGTCTGATGGAGATATGCTGACAGCGCCCTGGATGCTTAGGCATGTGTCTGAAGTAACAGCAGGTAAGCCTTTTGTTTTTACTACGGATGTAGGACAGCATCAAATGTGGGCTGCCCAGAACTTGAATATCGAAGCGCCGCGCTCTTGGATTACTTCTGGCGGTCTAGGTACCATGGGATTTGGTCTGCCCTCGGGGATTGGTGCCCAGATTGCTGTATCCCATAAGAGGGTGATTACCATTGTTGGCGATGGCGGCATGAAGATGACGGGCTGTGAGCTGTTTACGGTAGCAAGTCAGAATCTGCCCCTGATTACAATTATTGTGGATAACAGCTCTTTGGGAATGGTGCGCCAGCTGCAACAGTTGTTCTATAAACAGAGATATTCTGCTTCCTTATTGGCAGTGCCAATGGATTTTGTCTGTTTTGCTAAAGCCTTCGGCATTGATGGTGCCCTGGCTACTACGCAAGAGGAATTTCGGCAGGCTTTTGCCGCGGCAATCGCCAGCAATCGTCCGCAGGTAATCGTCGTTAAAATCCTCACGGAGCACTTGGTAACGCCCATGCTGGCGCCGAATTCACCATTAGATACGTTTATGGATATTTAATACCAAAAAAAGACCTGGCCAAGATCTGCACTCCTTGAGAGGCAGTTCATGGTCAGGTCTTATTTTTATGATAGGAAGTATAGCAATACAATTTATAACTTAAAAAACGATGAAACGCGAAGATCGCGAAGAAATTCGAAGAACATGAAGGGATATTATGCTCCTTTTTTATCTTCGTAGTCTTGGTGTCTTCGCGTTTCACAACGCTTTTTCTCTATGTCCGCAAAGTGCTTTTCTTACTAACGGGCTTACTAACGGGTATAATTCTGTTGCATTCTTGGTGATTCGTTATTTTTTTATACTAGAGATAAATCGTCCAATGCGTTCGATGGCTTCGACGATGTTTTTTGTTGATGTAGCATAAGAACAGCGTACGAAACCTTCTCCGCTTTCGCCAAAGGCGTCACCTGGCACTAAGGCTACTTTTTCTGCCATGAGTAACTGTTCGGCAAATTCCAGAGATGTCAGCCCGGTTTTCTTGATCGAGGGGAAGATATAAAATGCTCCTTTCGGCTCAAAGCAGTCCAGACCCATTTGACGAAAACCATCGAGAATAAGGCGGCGGCGGTGATTATATTCTGTAACCATATACTTCACCTGAGCTTCACCGCTTTTTAAAGCTTCAATGGCGGCTATTTGTGCAGTGATGGGGGTACATAACATCGTATATTGATGGATCTTGGTCATTGCCCCAATGAAGTCTTCATTAGAGACTGCATAACCAATGCGCCAGCCGGTCATCGCATAGGCTTTTGAAAAACCATTTAAGACAATGGTGCGTTCCCGCATATCGGGAAGGCTTGCAAAACAGGTGTGAGTACCTTCATAGGTCAGTTTGGCATAGATTTCATCAGAAATAACGATGAGGTCATGTTTTTTAGCAAAAAGTGCAATGCTCTCTAAATCCTGTCTGGTCATAACGGCACCTGTAGGATTATTGGGATAACCGATTAAAAGGATCTTGGTACGAGGCGTTACATAAGCTTCTAATTCTTCTGCTGTGATGCGAAATTCGTTTTCCATGCTGGTTGGTACTGTGACAGCAATGCCGCCGGCTAATGTAACACAGGACTTGTAAGAAACATAGCAGGGTTCAGGGACCAGGACTTCATCTCCAGGACTAAGAAGAGCACGCATGGCTAAATCCAGGCCTTCACTTACCCCGACGGTCACCAAGACTTCCTTGCGAGGGTCATAGGTCACTTGATAATCGTTATCTAAGGATTTTACAATCCCTTCCCGGAGCTCGAGAAGACCATAATTAGATGTATAAGAGGTGTAGCCGCGGTGTAGTCCGTAAATACAACTTTCTCTAATATGCCATGGTGTGATAAAATCAGGTTCGCCAACGCCCAGGGAAATTACCCCTTTCATTTCGGCGGCTATATCAAAAAAACGCCGAATTCCCGAAGGGGGGATTGCTTTGACAGTTGGTGATATGCGGTCGGCCCAATTCATGGTGAGATCACCAGCCTGTGCTCTTCTTCCTGGTCGTTCATAATCACGCCGGCATATTTATATTTTTTTAACATAAAGTGAGTGGTTGTACTGACGACGCCATCAATAGTCGACAATTTGGTCGAAACAAAATCAGCCACTTCTTTGAGGCTGGCACCTTCAATCGTAACAGATAGATCATATCCTCCTGACATGAGATACAGGCTGCGCACTTCAGAATATCGGTAAATGCGCTCGGCAATGGCATCAAAACCAACTTCACGCTGCGGTGTGATTCTTACCTCAATTACGGCAGTAACATTATCTACACCTGCTTTTTCCCAATCAATAATGGTTTGGTATTTTACAATAATTTTTTCCTCTTGGTATTTCTTTATCAGTGCGGCAATTTCTTCGGCTGGCTTGTTCAGCATGACTGCCAATTGTTCTGGCGTTTGGGTATAATCCCTTTCCAGACATTCTAAGAGTTCTTTCATTAAAGTGGTTCCTCCTTACGGGAAATAATAAATTAAATATTTTTAGGATCAAGAAATCAGATCACTGTATTTTCTAGAATACCACATATGCGGAAAGGAAGTACATGACTTTACAAAAATAATCAGATATTTATAATGTTATAATGGAGTAGAAAGGGAAATTTAACATTTATTGCATTCTAGATTAATTCTTTAGTTCGTTTCTGATTTATAGTATAATTAATAACTACATACTTATGTTGATGTTATTGCTTTTCTTATTCTATTAAAAAGTGTCTATGGAATAAGACGAGGAAAGAACGGTTTAACCGCAGAGGCGCAGAGTGCGCTGAGGGGTATTATTAATCTCTATACTTTCTCTGTGTCCTCTGCGTCTCTGCGGTTAAAAGATAGTAAGTGTTCCATCTGTTTTACCATTCCTCATATTAACTAAGGAGAGAACAATGCGGAAAAATTGGGATTTATATTTCTTAGATATTGCATTTCAGGTAGCGGAACGCAGTACTTGTTTAAGACGACAGGTCGGCGCGGTGATTGTGAAGGATAAACGGATTAAGGGAACTGGCTATAATGGCAGTCCGGCTGGTTTGCCTCATTGTATAGATGATGGCTGCGCTATGCTGGAGGGGCATTGCATTCGCTGCATTCATGCCGAACCGAATGCTTTGTTAGAATGCACGCCTGATGAACGGCAAGGAGCCACTTTATATTGTACGGACAGGCCCTGTCCTGAATGTCAAAAACTGATTATTACTTCTGGGATTAGTAAAGTAGTGTATGCCAGGGATTATAGTCCCCATACAGACTGGTTTGAACTGGCTCCGATAGAAGTGGTCTATATGCCTAGGGATGAAAAGTAATCTTACAGCAGCGATAGTTTGGGGGAAATATTGTGATTGAGTCTATTTATCTGCCAAAGTTAAATAATCTTACGCCAACCTTAGATTCGACCTTGCTGAAAATTATGGAGGAAGCTGGTGAGCTGGCGAGGGCTGTTCTACACTTCTTGCCTTATGAAAATATATTGTTTCATGAGGCAAATATTCCAAATGGGGCAGCAGATTTGTTAGCTGAGGTAGCAACAGAATTGTTAGATGTAGCACAAACCTGCGTAACGATGTTGTTTGTGATGGAAGAATTCTATGAGATACCTGTAGATGCTTTAATTGAGGAGCATATTAATAAATTGAAACATAAAGGATATCTGTTTGATACGACTCTGTTATATAGTATTACAACAGTTGGCGATTTTAAATATTTAAATTTACCGAAGCTTATCTTAGAAGATGTGACCTTATTAACAACGGTTTGCAAAATCCAGGAAGAAATCGGTGAATTTACACAGTTCCTGGGTAAAAGGTCTGGAGCATCGGGCGAAAAACCAGAATTAAAAAAACAAGCAGCACTGTTGGGGTGTGCTTATGAACTGTTAGATGTGGCACAGTGCTGCTTCACCATGATGTATATTTTGGCAAAAAAGTATCATGTTAATATGGAAGAATTGCTGACAGGACATATTGCTAAGCTTAAACGTAAAGGATATTGTGCATAAAATGGGAAAAAATGATCCCCTTTGTCGCAGCTGGAAGTCTTAACCTCACTTAGACATCAGCTAGCACAGCTTTATCATCGTAGAATCCGTTTGACAAGGCTATTAGGGTGATGTAAAATAAAACCGTTGCGTAGAAATGAGGTGCTGAATTATGCAGACATATATAGTGGCGTTCACGATTGCCTTAGTGGTAGCTTATTTTGCGACGCCGCGAGTGATTGATTTTGCCATAAAGGTTGGAGCTTTAGATGCTCCAGATGCCCGTAAGGTGCATACTAAGCCGACGCCGCGCATGGGTGGTTTGGCTATTTATGCGGCTTTTGTGTTGGCGGTGCTGGCAAGCATGTATGTAAGTCGTGAAATTATGGGCCTATTAGTGGGTGGTACAGTAATTCTAATTGTCGGTATCATCGATGACTTAAAGCCGCTGCCGGCCAGAGTAAAGCTGCTTGGTCAGATTGTCGCGGCTGCGGTGTTGGTTATGTTTGACATTCGTATTGAATGGCTGACCAATCCTTTTGGAGATATGCTATATGTAGAGTATTTGTCAATTCCACTAACTATTTTGTGGGTGGTAGGTTTAACAAATACCGTAAATTTGATTGATGGTTTGGACGGATTGGCCGCAGGAGTATCTACTATTGCATCTGTTACTATTTTATTGGTGGCATTGCAGCAGAACTTCTGGACGGTAGCTGTTTTAACAGCAGCTTTAGCAGGTAGTGCTTTAGGATTTTTGCAGCATAATTTTAATCCAGCCAAAATATTTATGGGTGATACAGGCAGTATGTTTTTAGGCTATATGTTAGCAGCAATATCCATTCTTGGTGCAGTAAAAAGCGCAGCGACGATTGCACTTATTGTACCGATTGTGGCGTTAGGGCTGCCGATTTTGGATACTGCTTTTGCGATTATCCGTCGCTATATGAGCGGACGTCCCATTTTTAAGCCTGATAAAGGTCATTTGCATCATCGATTGCTGGAAATGGGCTTAACCCAGAAACAAGCAGTATTATTAATGTATGTGATTAGCGGCTGTTTGGGTTTGAGTGCCATTGCCTTGACTGAGGTGAATAAATCCTTTGGGGCATTTATTATTGTTGCTTTGTTGGGAATTGCCTTTGTTGGCGCTAGAAAAATAGGGGTCTTAAAAGCAACGAAGTCGATTGAAAGTCACTAAGGTTACATCTTGGGCGGGCATTATGCCTGCTCATTTTTGTTATAATGAGTTTTGTGAGACCAGTTAAAAATGATTTTAAGGAGAGTTGTACATGTCGCGTATTAAAGTAATGACCGTTTTTGGGACAAGGCCAGAGGCGATTAAGATGGCTCCTGTTGTATTAGAACTCCAGAAATATCCCGAGCAGATTATACCGATTGTCGCTGTCACTGCTCAACATAGAGAAATGCTGGATCAGGTGCTGCAATTATTTCAGATTGTGCCTGATTATGATTTAGACATTATGTCAAAGGGACAGACTTTATTTGATATTACCAGCAGGGCTATGCAGGGGCTCAATGAAGTGATGGACCAGGAGAAACCGGATATTGTACTGGTGCATGGTGACACTACGACTACTTTTGCCGGGGCGCTGGCTGCATTTTATCATCAAACAGCGGTAGGACATGTAGAAGCGGGCTTAAGAACACATAATAAATATTCGCCCTTTCCTGAAGAAATGAATCGTAAATTAACAGGTTCCCTTACGGATATGCATTTTGCACCGACAAGAACTGCAAAAGACAATTTAATAAAGGAAGCAGTTCAGGAGGAAAGTACTTTTGTCACGGGCAATACCGTGATCGATGCTCTTTTAACTACGGTAAGCAAGGATTATCAATTTGCTGATGAAATGCTGGCAAACATTAATTATGCAGAAAAACGGGTTATTTTAGTGACAACGCATCGACGGGAAAATTTAGGTGAACCGATGAGACATGTGTATCAGGCTTTACGTGATATTCTTACAGAATTTGAAGATGTGGAAATTGTATTTCCCGTACATAAAAATCCTCTCGTTCGTGAAGTTGTAAATAGCGAATTAGGTGGCATTGAGCGTGTGAAATTGATAGATCCTTTAGAGTATCAGCCTTTTGCTAATTTATTAGCCCGTTCCTATTTTGTTCTCACTGACTCTGGCGGTGTGCAGGAAGAAGCTCCGGCCCTTGGCAAACCAGTGCTGGTTTTACGGGATAATACGGAGCGTCCCGAGGCTATAGAGGCTGGTACGGTGAAGTTAATTGGCACTGATAAAGATAGAGTATACCAAGAAACAAAACTGCTGCTTGCTGATGATGTGGAATATAATAGTATGGCCAATGCTTGCAACCCTTATGGGGATGGACAGGCGTCCCGGCGTATTGTCGAAACTATTTTGTGGAAGTATGGATTTTCTAAAAGGAAGCCCGAGCAGTTCAGAGACTGTCAATTAAAATAATTAGGCAGGAAATAAGTTGTTAGTAAGTTGTTATATTGTTGTTAATATAACAGCGATTAGCAGGATTTTCCTGATGTTTGTCGAAAAATAAATTATCTAAGAAGATGGCCCAGGTCATTTTTAGCTGCAAAATAATGTATCGTTTATTTGGGAATAATGATGAAAAATAATGCCTCTAAAAGTATAGAATACTATATAAAGTACACCATATTGGGTATGAGGGGTAGTTATGATGCAGAAGGATAGAAATACCTTGTTAAATGGGCTCAGTACGGCAGCAACCATCGGTTTTTATTTGGTGTCTTCTGTAGCCGCAGGTATTTTATTAGGCAAGTGGTTTGATGGATATTTTGCGACTCAGCCTTGGGGTACCGTTGTAGGAATAATACTGGGGATGATTGCAGGAATGTGGTCGATGTACAAAATGGTAGTAGGGGGAAAGTAGAGAGTGAATCACTTTCTGCTGCATATATGCAAGACTATATTATTGAAATAAAGAAAACCGTACTGCATATGTTTGTATGGGGAATCTCTATTTGTACTGCCGCTTATTTTATGGGATTATCTGAGCGGCTAGCAGGTCTATCCATCGGGATTTTTACCAGTTTTGTTTATTTTCTGCTGATGTGCTATCGAATTCAAAAAAGCGCTGATATGCCTATGCATAAGGCCTTATTATATATGCGAGCAGGTTGGCTCATGCGCTTACTTTTTATTGTAGTCATGCTGCTATTGTCAGTGAAAATACCAGGAATTGATTTTTGGTCTGCAGTATTTGGTTTATTTACTCTGCAGATCGTCATGTTTTTACAGGCGGCTGTTCTGGTGGCAAAGAATCTTTTTGTGAGATTTTAGCTGCAAAGATACTTGTTAGACGCTTATAATAAGCGTTCAACATAAGAAGAGACGTATTACATTACGTAACTCTTCTATTTCATTAAAACTTTAAGTGTAAAGGAAGGGGGGAGGATATGGAACACGGTGGAGGGCATGAAATCGGCAGTCATCAGTTAGCCCATTTTGCAGGTTTGACGTTTAACATGGACACACTGATTATGACTTGGGTTACGATGGCAATTGTCATTGTACTGGCAGTGGCGGCAACGCGGCGCATTGAACTTCGGCCAAGAGGCTGGCAAAACTTTCTGGAAATGGCTGTTGTTGCCTTAATGGAGCAAGTAGAGGCTAATATGGGGCCTAAGGGCAAAGCGATGGCACCGCTCATTATTACACTGTTTTTATTTTTAGCGGTGGGTAATGAATTGGGACTGATACCGGGTTTTTCATCACCGACCAATGATATTAATACAACACTAGGATTGGCATTAATGATTGTTTTGATTGTCCATGTTCTAGGAGTAAAGAACAAAGGGTTTGTAAGATATATCAAACATTTTTTTGAACCTTATATACCATTTGTCATTATTAATATTATTGAAGAAGTGGCAAAACCAATTACATTGTCATTTCGTTTATTTGGCAATATTTTAGCCGGTGAAATTTTGCTGCTGGTATTGGGTATGCTGGTACCTTATGTTGTACCTACATTGTGGTTGGCCTTTAGTGTGTTTGTTGGTATTGTACAAGCATTTATATTTACCATGTTGTCAATATCCTATCTTTCAAACTCGCTACAGGATGATCATCATTAAGAAAGCGTGCTGCACAAAACGTATTGTTTTCTAGTACAAAGATTATTGACAGACTTTACAATGAACAAATAAAAAAAGATTTTTAAGGAGGATTTTTATAATGGAACATGCAATTATCGTGGCTGCTTCCGTTCTTGGGGCAGGATTTGCCATTGGTTTGGCAGCAATTGGTGCTGGTATTGGTGATGGTGCTGTAACAGCAAAAGCAATCGAGGGAATGGCTAGACAGCCAGAGGCAAAAGGCACTATCTTGGTAAATATGCTGATTTCAGTAGGTTTGATTGAGTCCATTCCTATTATTGCAGCTGTAATTGCCATTGTATTGGTATTCGCTAATCCGTTTTTAAAGTAAGAAATGTATAAGGTTACTGGCATGATTTTCTCTTGCCAGTGTCTCCTTGATACCGTTCAAAGAGGAGGTGCTTTCATTGGTTGAATTAAATGGGACGCTGCTAGCGCAAATTGTGAATTTCCTCATTTTAGTTGCTATTCTTGCCAAGTTTGCTTATAAGCCATTAATGCAAGGATTGGCGGAACGTCAGCAAAAAATTGCTGATAATATAGATGCAGCAGAACGCGAAAGACAAGAAGCCGAGCAGTTGAAACTAGAATACAAACAGCAATTGCTGGAGGTACGTGCCAAAGCACAAGCAATTGTTGAAAAAGCTGAGAAATTGGCAGAAGAAAATAAGGAAGAAATATTAAAAGCAGCGCGGGCTGAACGTGATCGTATTTTGCAAAATGTACAAGAAGAAGTGGCTCGTGAACGTGAGTTGGCACTTGCCAGGCTTAAAGGTGAAGTGGTTGCTCTATCTATGACAGCTGCTACTAAAATTGTGCAACAAAATATGGATACCGAGATTAACGCTAAGCTGGTGTCTGACTTTATTGAAAAACTGGATGAGCAGAAAATAGGTGGCTTGCCATGCTAATCAATCAGTTAGCGATAAAATATGCTCAGGCCATTTATGAGTTAGCTGTGGAAAAAGATATGCTTAAGATAGTGGAAGAAGAACTGCTCCTTATAGAGAGTACCATTGCTGCTTATACTGACCTGCACACCCTGCTCTATCACCCTCAGGTGCTGACCCAGGTAAAAAAAGAAACGATTCGTAAAATCTTTGGGCAGGATATAAATGATTTTGTCCTTACATTTTTATTGCTGTTGCTGGATAAACGGCGAGAAGCGGCTTTACCTGCCATTATTGCTGAATATATAAAAATAGCTAATCAGGCTCGCAATATTGTAAAAGCTGAGGTAATCACTGCGTTACCTTTAACGGAAAGCCAGCAAGCGGCTTTAGTCAAGAAACTAAGTGTAGTAACAGGTAAAACAGTGGTAGTAACGACAGAACTGGATCAGTCCATTATTGGTGGAATGATCATAAAAATTGGTGATAAATTAATTGATGGAAGTGTAACTCGCCAATTAACAACGCTGAAACATGCCCTTTTAAATAACGAAGTGACAGGGATTGGGGTGACAAACTCAATATGAAAATAAGGCCAGAAGAAATAACTTCTATTATTAAACAGCAGATTGAAAATTATCAGGTAAACCTCAATGTAGATGATGTTGGTACTGTTATTGAGGTAGGCGATGGGATTGCTCGTATTCACGGTTTGGCAAAAGCCATGGCTGGTGAATTATTGGAATTCCCTCATGAAGTATTTGGCATGGTACTCAATCTGGAAGAAGATAACGTAGGTGCCGTTCTACTCGGGGGAGAGACTGTAATTAAAGAAGGCGATACCGTACGTCGTACAGGCCGCATTATGCAGGTGCCTGTTGGCGAAGCCATGGTGGGTAGAGTTGTGAATGCCCTAGGGCAGCCTGTGGATGGCAAAGGGCCGATCCACACTACGGAGTTTCGCCCAGTTGAATTCCTGGCACCCGGTATTGCAGCCCGTCAATCTGTTAAACAACCGCTGCAAACAGGGATAAAAGCAATTGACTCTATGGTACCGATTGGCCGTGGACAGCGGGAACTGATTATCGGTGACCGTGGTACAGGTAAAACAGCCATTTCCATTGATACTATATTGAACCAAAAGGGACAGGATGTAATTTGCATTTATGTTGCCATTGGACAAAAGGCATCAACCGTAGCTCGTGTTGTACATACATTAGAAGAAAGTGGCGCTATGGCTTATTCCATTGTCGTGGTTGCCTCTGCATCCGATAGTGCACCTCTGCAATATATCGCTCCTTATGCGGGTGTTGCCATGGGTGAGCACTTTATGTATAAAGGTGGTCATGTACTGTGTGTATATGATGACTTATCAAAACATGCAGTAGCCTATCGTGCAATGTCATTGCTGCTGCGCCGTCCTCCAGGTCGCGAGGCGTATCCTGGTGATGTTTTCTACTTACATTCCCGCCTTTTGGAACGTGCTGCCAAGCTGTCTGATGAATTAGGCGGTGGTTCCATTACGGCATTGCCAATTATTGAGACATTAGCTGGTGACGTGTCGGCTTATATTCCGACTAATGTTATTTCTATTACAGATGGACAGATCTTTTTAGAAAGTGAAATGTTCTATGCGGGTATCAGACCGGCGATTAATGCTGGTTTATCAGTATCCCGGGTAGGCGGTTCGGCACAGATTAAAGCGATGAAGCAAGTTGCCGGACGTTTGCGTCTTGATTTGGCTCAGTATCGGGAGCTAGCTGCCTTTGCACAGTTCGGCTCTGACCTTGATAAAGATACCAAAGCCTCACTGGATCGGGGACAGCGTACGATGGAAATATTAAAACAGCCGCAGTACTCTCCGGTAGTGGTTGAAGAACAGGTCATGATCATTTATACAGCGATTAATGGTTATATTGATGATATTCCATTAGAAGATGTAGCTAAATTTGAACGTGATTTTATTAAATTTTTAAGAACCACTCGTTCTGATATTGGCAAAACGATTCGAGAAACAAAAGTTCTTGATAAAGATACGGAAGAAATTTTAAAACAGGCGATTAAAGAATTCAAAGAAACGTTTGTTACTGACGATAAAACGGCGAGGTGATGTAAATGCCTAATGCACAGGATATACGCCGCCGTATAAAAAGCGTAAAAAGTATTGAACAAATCACGAAGGCTATGAAAATGGTGGCTGCTGCAAGACTGCGCCGGGCTCAGGAAAAAGCGGCTGCAAGTCTTCCTTATACGGAAAAAATAAGAGCAGTATTAACAAGTGTAGCGAATCATACCAGTGATCTTTCACATCCTTTGCTGGAAAAAAGAGAAGTGAAACGTGTTGGTTACTTGGTACTCAGTGCTGACAAAGGACTGGCGGGAGCCTATTCCTCGAATGTCATCAAAGAGGTGCTGCCTCATATTGCGGGAAAAGAAAATGGCAGTATTATTGCTGTAGGGCGTAAGGCCAGAGATTATTTTAAGCGGCGCGGCTATACAGTTGATGAAGAATATACTGGCTTTTCGGAAAAACCTTCTCTGCAAGAAGCAAGAACCATTGCCAGATCCATAGCTGAGGGGTATCAAAGCGGTAAGTATGATGAAATTCACTTGGCGTACACGTTATTCCATTCGGCGCTAACGCAAAAGCCAACGAGTATAAAGCTGCTGCCGATTGAAGATCTGACAACAACGACGACGGAGAATTCACATGGAGGTCAGGAGTATATTTTTGAACCTTCTGCCGAAGAAGTGCTGAATTTCTTGATACCTCAATATTTAGAAACTACCATTTATGGTGCATTGCTTCAATCTGCTGCCAGTGAGCTGGGTGCCCGTATGACAGCCATGGGATCGGCGACAGATAATGCGGAAGAACTCATTGCGAAACTGATTCTAAATTACAATAAAATTCGTCAGGCCACCATTACTCGGGAAATTTCCGAAATTGTGGGCGGTGCTGAGGCGTTAAAGTAAAAAATAGACAAGGAGGGGGAAACCTTTGAATATTGGTAAAGTAATACAGGTTATTGGACCTGTCGTTGATATTGAATTTCCCCCGGAACAGCTACCTGCCATCTATAATTCTGTTAAAATCGCAGATACGTCCACCGAAGTAGAGGTTAGTCTTATTGTAGAAGTTATGCAACATCTTGGCGATAACGTCGTACGTTGTGTAGCCATGTCCTCTACGGATGGTTTGACGCGCGGTATGCAGGCTGTAGACACTGGCGCCCCTATTAAAATCCCTGTGGGTAAAGGTACGTTGGGCCGGGTATTTAATGTACTAGGTGAGACGGTAGACAACAACTCTGAAGAAGTAGCAGTGGACGATCATTGGCCAATTCATCGTCCCGCACCTAGCTTTGAAGAGCAGGAAACATCTACACAGATATTAGAAACTGGCATTAAGGTTGTCGATTTGATTGCGCCTTATTCTCGTGGCGGTAAAATTGGTTTGTTTGGCGGTGCTGGTGTAGGTAAGACAGTACTCATCATGGAGCTTATCCGCAACATTGCGACCGAACATGGCGGCTATTCCGTATTTGCCGGCGTAGGAGAGCGTACTCGTGAAGGAAATGATCTTTGGGCTGAGATGCAGGAGTCTGGTGTTATTGAGAAAACTGCCTTAGTATATGGGCAGATGAATGAACCGCCAGGTGCAAGAATGCGGGTTGCCCTGACAGGTCTTACCATGGCCGAATATTTCCGTGATATAGGCGGTCAGGACGTTCTGTTCTTCGTGGATAATATTTTCCGCTTTATTCAGGCTGGTTCGGAAGTTTCCGCACTCCTCGGACGTATGCCGTCAGCAGTAGGATATCAACCTACCTTGGCAACAGATGTAGGAGCATTGCAAGAGCGTATTACCTCCACAAAAAAAGGTTCGATTACTTCTGTACAAGCCGTATATGTGCCAGCGGATGACTTGACAGATCCCGCTCCTGCAGCTACATTTGCTCATTTGGACGCGACCACAGTGTTGTCGCGACAAATCGCCGAGCTTGGTATTTATCCCGCGGTGGATCCCCTGGATTCTACTTCCCGAATTGTTGATCCTAATATCATTGGGGAAGAGCATTATCAAGTTGCCCGGGGTGTTCAGGAGATATTACAACGTTATAAAGAACTGCAAGATATTATTGCGATTTTGGGTATGGAAGAATTATCAGATGAAGATAAGCTTACTGTATCTAGAGCGCGTAAAATGCAACGTTTCTTAAGTCAGCCATTCTTCGTGGCTGAAGCCTTTACTGGCACGCCAGGTAAATATGTACCACTTAAAGAAACGATCCGAGGTTTTAAAGAAATTTTAAGCGGCAAATATGATGATTTGCCAGAAACCGCTTTCTATATGGTAGGTTCGATTGATGAAGTGGTGGAAAAGGCACGGACAATGAAAGGGGAATAATAAATGGCTAAAACAATTCGGCTGGATATTGTTACCCCAGAGAAGATGGCCTATTCTGCTGAGGTTAGCATGGTTATTGCCCGGACAACAGCTGGTGATATTGGTATTCTTCCAGGACATGCTGCCCTGATTGCCGCACTGGCTATTTGGCCTCTGAGAGTTATCACAGATGGTGAGGAAATTGAAATTGCCATGTGTGGTGGTTTTATTGAAGTGCAGCCTGAGAAAATTACAATATTGGCCAATTGCGCTGAACTCGCTAATGAAATTGATGTGGAGCGGGCTGAAACGGCCAAAGAACGTGCTGAAAAACGTTTGCGCAGCAGCGATGCAGATATTGCTAGAGCTGAGGTTGCTCTCAAAAGAGCGATGGTTCGTTTAAGAGTGGCAGAGCATAGTAAACATAAGATGTAATAAATTTTATAAAAAAGCGGACTGAGTCATTGTGCTCAGTCCGCTTTTTTGTATATCTCACCTAACAACTGGCAAGAATAGGCATAGAGAATAAACCATAAATAATAGCCTGTTTTTGAAAAGGATGGGGAGAATGTATACGATGCGCATGAAGTTAAGCGTAATAATTGGATTTATATTGTTCAGTATGATTATTGTGATGAAATATGTACCGGCCTTATCTCAGGACCCTTTGAGCTCCGCTATGGCAGCTACTGGTGCTCACTTACAGGAATACAGTATTAATGCATGGGTGAGGCTGCCGGATGCCCACTTGAGTGATCAGCAGCTGCAGAATATAGTAGAGCAGGTTATGAATCAGTTAGAACTAAATGAACAAGACTATGAAGTCGTGCAGCAGCAAAGAAATAAGAATCGTATTGTTCAGGCAGAAACGAAAAGACCTGGTTATCATGTGGCAGCAATCGCACAAGTTGTTCCTGCTAAGGAGAATGACGCAGAAGAAGCATATTTGGTTGTCAACCTTGAGTCTTTGGCAGAGGATTCAAAAGCCATTATACCTTTGCAGGAAAAAATCGACAGGATTGTTAAAAATTTTGGTGATTCTCTGCGGATTAGTACTTGCTTGATAGGATGGCTTGATGGTAAACTAATGGATGGAGAGTCACAAGATCTCTTAAAAAAAGCCTTTTCGGCAATTGATGGCGTGATTGCGGATAAACTTGTTGAAGATCAATATGTGAGTGTTACGGGTTTTTCCCCGGCCATTACAGATTATCTGCAGGTAGGCGGCAAAAAAATGAATATGAATATGGCAGTGCGCTATAGTCAGTATGATCATCGTACTTATGTAATTATTGGTTCACCGATTATTACGAGGGAATATTAATTTGTAAGAGCGAACTTTATTTTTTACAACGTATTTAGTAGCGTTTTTGGGAGGATACAACCTTATGGAGAGATTAGTTATCCGTGGAGGTAACAAGCTATATGGAACAATAAAAATCAGTGGAGCAAAAAATGCAGTGTTGCCACTCATTGCGGCAACATTACTTGGAACATCACCAAGTACACTAGAAGGCATACCTGATTTGGAAGATGTGCGTACTTTTAGCCATGTGCTGAGGCATTTGGGAGTAAACGTACAATATGATAAAGCCGAGCAAACTATGCTTGTTGATAGTACCGTAATTAGTAGCTGTGAAGCACCTTATGAACTGGTGCGCAAAATGCGTGCTTCTTTTTTGATTATGGGACCCTTATTGGCTCGCTATGGGCATTCTAAAATTTCCTTGCCTGGCGGCTGTGCGATCGGTACTCGTCCTATTGACTTGCACTTGAAAGGTTTTGAAGCCCTGGGAGCAAAAATTGATATTGGACATGGCTATATTGAAGCATCAGCCCCGCATGGTTTGACGGGTGCAAGGATTTACTTAGACTTCCCCAGCGTTGGTGCCACCGAAAACATTATGATGGCAGCCAGTATGGCCCAGGGGCAGACGATCTTGGAAAATCCCGCTCACGAACCAGAGATTGTTGATTTAGCCAATTATCTTAATACCATGGGAGCACGCATTCGCGGTGCCGGCACCAATGTAATTAAGATTGAAGGTGTACCCGAGTTGACTGGTAAAACCTATGAAGTGATCCCTGACCGTATCGAAGCTGGTACTTACATGGTTGCAGCGGCAATGGCTGGCGGTGACTTATATGTCGAAAATGCTTTACCTGAGCATTTAAAGCCGGTGATTGCCAAATTAAAAGAAGCTGGTGCAGTGATAGAGGAAGATACCAACGGGATCAGAGTTAAAAGTGATGGGAATCTTCGCGCTGTAGATATAAAAACGCTGCCGTATCCAGGTTTCCCTACGGATATGCAGGCTCAGTTTATGGCAATGACAACAGTGTCGCAAGGGACAAGCGTTGTCAGTGAAACTGTATTTGAAAATCGCTTTATGCATGTGGATGAATTAAAACGTATGGGGGCCAACATAAAGATTGATGGACGCAGTGCTGTAGTAGAAGGCGTGACTACTTTGACGGGCTGCCCAGTGAAGGCCACCGATCTTAGAGCAGGAGCTGCTTTGGTACTGGCTGGTTTAGTAGCTGAGGGAGAAACGGAAGTAGGCTATCTGCATCACATTGACCGCGGCTATGATGGTCTAGTGGAGAAATTATGCGGTGTCGGTGCCGATATCAAGCGTGTTGGTACAAACGAAGCAAAAAAATGAAATTGAAGTTTGGGATTGGTGAGATGATTATCTCACCAATTTTTTATTATCTTGGAAAGAATACTATTTTTACGGAGAGGGTGATAAACGAATAATTTAACCGCAGAGTCACAGAGAACGCAGAGAAAGGATAGATAGGGTATAAAATATCCCTCAATGTTCTCTCTGCCTCTGTGGTTTATAATCTTTGCCCCTTTTCTCAAGTCATACTTGACCCAGACTTGGCATAAGATTTAGTACTTATGTAGAGCGCAGGAGGAGGGGCATGTGTGAAGAAATTGCTAGCATGGGCTGTTATGTTGGTGCTGGTGTTGGTTATCGTTGTTCCGATGCTAGTGGTAGGTATCCATACGAGAGATGCAAAACTGGATAGGAGTGGTTCCCAGGTCAAAGGGGAGGATGTAATGATCAAAGTTTACTTTCATGAACAGAAGAAAATTGTCACAATGAGTTTAGAAGAGTATATAAAAGGAGTAGTAGCAGCTGAGATGCCAGCTGAGTTTGAACTGGAGGCATTAAAAGCACAGGCGATAGCAGCTCGGACTTATGCTGTTAAAAACATGACGATGTATGGTGGCAGCGGTTTGGCAGACCAGCCAGGGGCAGATGTCAGTACTGATTATCGGCAAAGCCAGGCGTGGCTGGATGAAGCGAAATTAAGGGAACGCTGGGGTTCTAATTATGATCGTTTTTGGAGTAAAATTAGTCAAGCAGTAGAGGAAACCAGAGGTCAGGTAGCCACCTATAACGGAGAATTGATTCAGGCTGTATTTCACTCGACAAGTGGCGAACGTACGGCTAGTGCGAAAGAAGTATGGGGCTTTGATTATCCGTATTTGATTAGTGTACCCTGTAAGTGGGATCAAAAGTCACCGCGCTATCATGAAAAAAAGGAGTTTTCCCTGGCTGAGGTGGAACAATTATTAGGGCCAGAAACCCAGGTTGTGGCTGCGATGCAAAACGGCAGCGGCGGGGCGACGCAAATTCTGAATACCACAGAATCTGGCCGGGTCGGGCAAGTTCGTATCGGCAGCAAAGTCTTATCGGGCGCAGATGTTCGTGAGAAGCTGGATTTGCGTTCTAACAATTTCAGTGTAGAAATAAAAGATGGCAAGATGGTGTTTAACACCATTGGGTATGGACATGGTGTGGGTATGTGCCAATATGGCGCGAATGGCATGGCTAAGGAAGGCATGGACTATCGGCAAATTATTACTACGTATTATACAGGGGTAGCTATCAAGAATATTATTCCTTCTCATTAGGAGTATTGTTTAAACTTTAAAAAACGGAAGGTTTGCTTAAATTAATTATCTTAAAATTATGGAATAGTTGATAAAAATGATATCCTCATGATTGATCTAGACTTTCCGTCATATAAAAAAATTATGAATAGCGGTAGAAAATGAAGCCGGTTGAGGTACCATATTGACAGGCTTTATAATAAAGAGAAATAAAGAACAGCCTAAACGTAAGGAAAGCAATCCTTGGGTTTAGGCTGTTTTTTATTTATTGGATAATGTCAAAGCAGTTAAAAATAGCTGGATTGCGTTAGACATATCATTGGTTCGTATTAATAATGCTCATAGTCGTTTGAGGACGTGTTTTCAAATAAGTACATTAGCCTAATCTTGGATTCCAGATGATACATCATAAATAAGTGAGTAGCATCCAAAAAATATTATATAAGCACATATACCTTATTGGATTACATTGTACGGATAAATAATAGAAGAACAAATCTAAGTTGTTATAATGCAAAATAGGGAAGGATTAGGTGGATTGCACAAGGACATAAAATTTTTGGGATAGTATGAGTGAAAGATGAATTTGTTATTTGTGATACTGATTTATACTAAGTAAATTTGCTGTTCGTATCGTTGGTATTGTGGAAACTAGGAGAAGTCTCGCTACAGTTATATTGCGTTGGAACTGTCGAAGATTGGCTATGAAAGCAAAGAAACTTTATAGTTATGAAGGGGATATGTACATGATAAATCATTCCTGGGATGTCTTTGATACATTGATTGCTAGACGATGTATCCATCCTTACGGGATTTTTCATATAGTAGAACAAGAAACTAAAATGCGGGGATTTATAAAAGTTCGTATTCAATCAGAACAACGTGTCGCAGCAAGAAAGTGTGATACTTATACTATAGATGATATTTATGAAGAAATAATTAGTATTTTCAAAGTTGATCCCACTATTGGCGCCAGGTTAAAGGAATTTGAAATAAATACAGAAATAGAGCAAGCAATACCAATTGTCGAGAATCTTAATATGGTGAAACCCGGTGATATCTTAATTTCAGATATGTATTTGCCAAAAGATGTTATAAAGTCAATGCTTCTTAAAGTAGGATTAAATGTTCCATTTGAATTAATTGTAACCACTAATGGAAAAGCTAGCAGCCGAATATGGAATGACTTTATTTGTCAAGATGTGCAACTATCACACACTGGAGATAACCTCACTACTGACATAGCTATTCCAGGGAAAATGGGTATTGATGTCGACTTAACAAGTTTAGCTAGGTTAACACCTTCTGAAAAGTATTTACTAACACAAAATCAAACCGAATTTACCCAATATTTACGCAGTATTCGTTTGAAAAATAAGTATTCTACAGAACTAGAAAAAAGTTATTGGCAACTTTTCTCATCAGGAAATTTGGGAATATTATTAATATATTTAAAACTAATCGAAGATTTTCTTCAATTGAAATCTTATGAATTTGTCGGTTTCTGTGGAAGAGATTGTTATTTTCTTCATCACTTATATGCAAAGTCGAGGGCTATGAATAACAAATTGCCATGTGGAGAATATTTATATTACTCACGTAAGATGCTCCGCCAAAGTCCAGAAGTGTTTAGTGAATATTTACGATCAAATATAAATGGGAGAAAGGCTTTGCTTATCGATATCACTGGGACAGGTGCTCATTTAAGCAGTATTCGTTCATCATCAACTAACTTTGATATTTTATTATGCTTTTGGAGGGGGAGATCTTCCTGGCCTAGAATATATTCGGAAATTCCAAATAAGGAAATTAATTGGGAGAGAATTACAGAGACTACTATACTTACAGATAATAATACAGAGAATAATAACGGGTCATATTATATTATAGATGGAGAGCGAGATGGCATAGCATTCAACGATACTATAGAAGTGCTAAATCGTGCTCCCCACAATACGCCAATCATGATGAAAAAGATAAGAATTGATAATAAAGACATTTTTTTACCACTATTTTCATCATTCTCAGATGTTGAATTATTCGATGTTCTGGCTGAAGATATGTCAGAGGTGCTGAAGACTCCACTCGTTTTGCCCAATGCTTCCGGAGATGATTTATTAAGATGCCTAAGAGAACTAATCAAAGTTTTCTTAAATGAGTCTCGAACGGTTGTGCGAAGAGGTAAACACGTTCAGGGAGGGATCGTCTTTGAGACTACTAAAAGGATGTGGCCCTTATAACATAAAAAATCTTCTTTTATGGGTCATTTCGTTCCATACTCCTAATAGTTTCTCAGCATAATTCAACGTAAAGGCAATGATTTCATTTCACTTTGTGTCTTGAGTAAAGTGAAATGAATGTCCATAAGGATGAGTAAAATAAATCAATTTATAAGAACAGCCTAATCCAAGGGAAAACGATCCTTGAATTTAGGCTGTTCTTGTGTTTAACAGGTGTCAATGTAAAAATATATAAAATATATAAAAAAATTTAAAATATGATAAACATTGACAATTTCTGAGTAGATATTTACTTGTATTTATTAAATAATTATTTAACGAGTGGAATGGATAGGAGGGGAATTTTAAATTGTTATTCCGAGCGATCTTAGGAGCTGAAGGTAAAACCTTAGCTCCTTTTTTCTCACCAATTTTCAAAACCTAGCTTTGATTCAGTAACAGACTAAACCAGCTTAATCGTGTGAATGATATTGAAACCAATTAACCTTTTGAATGAGTAATAATGCAAATTAGTCGGTACTACCTGAAAACTTAAGGAGGTATTTGCATGTGCAGTAAATCACAGCCAACATTCGATCTGAATTCAGCGAAACAAAATTTTTTAAATGAAAATGAATATGACGTTCAAGGAATTTTGAATATTATCCGACGTTACTACGAATTGCGAAGTGCAGCCGAAATTACGGCTGTTCAATATGGACATGTCAGCGGCAGTGGTGGTCTTGCCCATGGCAAAGACGACATTATGTGTATCCTTGCCGATATTGATCAGGGTGTGATTGCATTATCAACGAGACAACTGGCAGTTGTTAAGTTATTAAAAATGGGGTATCTGATTAAGGAAATTAGTGAAGCCCTAGGCATCAGGCAAGTGACTGTAAAATTGCATATCCGTCAGGCAGGCCTTCGGCTAGCTGCTTATTTCAATACCTTAAAAATAGGGGAAAGGTGGAAAAAATGAAACGATATTATACATTGAATATGTTAGAAGAATTTTATCGGTGCCAAGATCCCAGTCTTTCTGAAAAAGTAGTAGCAGAAAAGGCAAAAGACTTAAAGAGGGCATTAAACACATTAGATATTAGCTGGGTTCGAAGCAATCGCCAATTTTATGCTCATAACCAACTTCAAAATTTTTCACAAAACTTTAATTAGAAAATACCTAACCTTACTTGCTGCTTCATGTACGTATAAAGGATGGGAGGTGAGAATTATGTTTTGTCCACTACTTTGTAGTAAGCCCGATAATGCCATGGTTTCAGTTGATCAATGTCTGGAAGAGGCATGCGCCTGGTGGATTATCGATAATAGTACAGGCAAATGCGCAATCTGCCAGATGGGAGAATATGCCGCCAAGCAGCAAGATTAGGTACAGCATTAATTTAGAAAGGAGATGACAAAATGGTTTCAACATTGAAATTAAGTGATATTACTAGTAAATGGCGGAATGCTTTGCAAGCAAGCACGTCGATCCAAAATTACTGTATCGCAAAATACAATCGGGTGCCCCAAATATATGTCGGTTTTAATGGTAAGAAAATGCCGACGGATACGGACTGCCCGCTGATTATTCTTTATCCCGGTGCAAAATCGGAAGGGCTTGAGCTAAAGGAATATAACTATAAACTCACAGTTGGCTGGACAATACTTCAGGTCGCGGCGACTACGACGGGCAATATAACAGAGTATTCAGGCGTTGTGGAGTGCGATGAACTTGGCCAGTTGATATATTTGGAGCTGGCGGGGCTGAGTACTGACAATCCGATCAGTGAAGTGAATTACAGCATCGAACCAGTGGCCTATTATCCACGCTTTCCCGGTAGTATGGACATTACCATAAAAATAACGCCTGTCAATGGCTATAAAATTGACTACTAAGGAGGAACAACATGTCAAGAGCAAAAGGATATAACTCTCAATTAGCCCTAGGATATGAAACTGCATATGGAAATACACCAACATCCAGTAAGGCTTATAACATGCCTTTTAATCAGTCGAAAATCGACGTTAAACAAACTCTGATCGAGTCGAGTACTATTCGCGGACGACGGGACAAAGAACAGCCGGCAGTCGGCAATATCGATGTATCCGGCAGCGTAGTGGTGCCGTTGGATCAGAGAGGTATCGGTTTTTGGCTGGCTGCCATGTTCGGCAGCCCGACGACTATCGGTTCCGGTGACCCTTACGCCCACATTTTCAAAGTAACCGGTAACCAGCCTTCTCTAGTGTTGGAGCAGCAATACCCAGATATTACAACCTGTGAACTGTTTAACGGCTGCAAAGTAAACAAATTTTCCTTTACTTACGGCGGTGATACTGAGTTGACCGCTAAAATTGATCTAATGGGCGCCAAAAGGACGATCGGGTCCGCACCATTTACATCGAATTTATCTGATATTCCACTCTTAAGATTCAGCAATTTTCAGGGGACGATTGAGGAAGACGGTGTACAACTGGCTAATGTAACTGAAGCTAGTCTCAACGTCGATTTTGGTCTAGATGGCAATAATTATACACTTGGCGGAAACGGTTATCGAGCCCAGCTTCCAGAAGGATATCTGCAAGTTTCCGGGAGCATCAAGGCGTTTTTTGAAGATACGGTGCTGCTGGATAAGGCGATCAATAACACCAAAACATCACTGAATTTTAAGTTCGTAAGTGGTGCTCACAGTTTAGGGTTTCTTATGGAGGAAGTAATTCTTCAGCAAACTTCGCCGGGAATCGAAAATGAAAAAGGTATTATCGTCAATCTGCCGTTTAAAGCGTTTTACAATAGCGGCTTGGGCGGCAGCGTTCTTGTGGCAACACTGGTCAATGATCATGATTCCTATACAGTGTCATAAGTGCAAATAAAAGTGGAACATCTAAAATCGATAAAAAAGGCCAATTGGCCTTTTTTTACTGTATCAGAATTTATAAGATTTTGTGGGGGAAGTAAAACCATTGAACCGCGAAGAAATGAAGAATACGAAGGAAGATTATGCTTATTTCCTATTTATTCTTCGTACTCTTCGCATCTTCGCGGTTCAAAATGTTTTTCTCTATGTCCATAAAAACGCGAAGTGTTATTTCTAATTTGCTGGTTTCTAAACAGCCTGCTAGAGAAATATCGGTGTTTTTGAGGTGGAATAAAAGTTAGAAATGAAGCCAGCAATAGGCGGAAGGAGGCGATTAATTCATATGCGAGATCTAGATTTCTTAAAAGATATCTTTTACATTCCAGATACTTTCTAATACTTCTTTTTTATTTTGAGAAAGGATTTGGTAGTTCATGAAGTATCTTTTACCTAATGGAATGACTGTAGATGAAAATGGGTTGCAGGTACTCCCTGACCTGCAAACATCGGAACCCGTTGAAAGAGTGTCCCAAGTAATTCTTGCTAGTGGAATTGACATTGGTGCAGCAGCTGCGGTGGCAATGAGTAGAGGCGCAGCAAACGATCAGGGGAGCGAGGATACAGAAGACGGTCCTGCTGCGCAAGCGGTAAACGAAGTACATGCTCCGAGTGGAGAAGAATGGTACTACCGGCGGGCGCAAGAATTACAAAATGAATATCCCGACTGGACGCCTGATCAGATAACCAACAAAATGTCAGAGATAGTATGGGACAACAATTATCAGGCATTAATTGATGAGATTGCCCATAGTACTTCACCGGGAGAGCGGGAACGGCTGATTAGTGAGCATCAGGCAGAGTTAGATAAATATAAGGTATCTGGAATCAAGGTTGATAATGATATAACATATCTTAGAAATGTACAAGGTATGCCATCTATTATGATGGAGTTGAACTGGGGTGAATATGGAGAGTCAGAGGAATATCAAAAAGATCAAGCTATCGTAAAGGACTGGCAGAGGCAAGTTGATAGCGGCAAACAGTTGAACATCGATTTTGATCAGGCCTACCAGAATGAGGCGAACGCGGCGGCCATCCGGTTGAATCTTTATGATGGTTTCCAGGTTGGAGAGAAATATGGTTTTTTTGATAACTTGATTGGTCAGTTGTATGCCGATCATATGAGATGGGGATATACTGCAACATTAACCAAGCAGGACCAAGCAAACGGTTATAGATTGGATTATTTTTCGGATGTTGATGCGTATTTAAGAGTTAGATCTGACAAAGATATACATCCTTACGATTTAATCATGTATCATGAACATCTTAAAAATGCAACTAATAGTTGGGAAAAAGAGTTGACGAAAGGTACTATTGCGGGAACTTTGGGTTTAGGTGAACCCGACGGTTCCGGTTGGACACAGCTTGGATATTATCCAACGCGATACCCAACTCTTTTTGAAGGAGCTGCTCTATTAGGGAGTTATGGATTTAATCTACGCAGCGGTGGACAGCGAGCGATCTTGTCGTCTGAGAGGATGGGTGATAAGATAAGAAGTGAGGGGGCGGATAAAGCTGTTCAAGTACAAGCCCCTATTCTAAAAGATTTTGAGGCACAACGACAAGTACTAAACACATTTGAAGAAGGAAAAGCGTTAGATAAAACATACGGCGGCGGTACTAAACTTTACCGAATTGGTGATAGAAATGGGGCGTATTGGTCGCCTAACCCGCCACCAACAACAGAATTACAGTGGCGAATGGATTATGCAATAGAAGGCCACTGGAACAATATGAGTAATATGTATGTAATGGAAATTCCCAAAGGAAGTAGTCTTGCTGGACTTGAAGGAACCATTGGCCGACAAAGCGGAGCATTGTTCGGTGGAGCTACGCAAACCTTTATTGATTGGGCAGCAGTTCCCGAAAGTTGGATAAAGGTAATTCCATTAAAGTGAAAATTTAAGAAAAGGGTGATACATTTTGGGGAAAGTCGCATCTGAAAAAATCATTCAGTTAGAAAGGATTTTAGTTGAACTGGCAGACTCCGTAGATGCAATGAAAAAAGTATCGAATGACTCTATACTAATCTGGCATGAAAGAGAAATTGAACAATGGATAAAGTATCTTAGAAACCAAACAGATATCGAAGAGGTGCGGTCGCTTAAGTCTGAGATTTATAAACGATTCTATGAAAAATATAACGTCAGAATTGAGCCTAAAAGCTTGGATGATAAGCGATTAGCGATATTTAAGAAATTACTTGAGCAGATAAGTGACATTTAGACTGAAATATTAATGTAACTAACTGGAAACTCGCCAATACTCGGTAAAATAATGCAAGGCAACAGCATAGAAAAAGCATAGCGGCTGCTACTAAGAATTAGACAAATAACTTGTGATATGATTGAAAAGGCTCTGCCAATTGACATCTAAATAAATACATTATTATCAACAATAGCAGCATCTAATGAGATGCTGCTATTTGCGTTCATTGGTTTCCTAGGATCTTTTGTTCGTGTGTTGCGTAGATGGCTTACCCATTGGCGCAGATCGTATTTTAAGTCCAGTATAAATACAAATTTATAAAAAAATGGAGGAGGAGAACTATGGCACAATTTCCAAATATCCAACAGCCAGTATATCCGTTTACCACTAAAATTAGTGACCCATCGCTGCAGTCCGAAATGGAAAATGGGATGGTCATTTCCCGGACCAAGTTCACCCGGGTACCGCAAATCTTTACTCTGAAATGGACGGCTCTGTCGGCTGCTGATTACGCGGCCTTGCGGGATTTCTATCGCAGTACGGTTTACGGTGGTAGTTTAGCTTTTGATTGGTATTATCCAACGGTTGCCAATGACCCGTATTCCGGCAAGCAGTTTTCCGTTCGGTTCAAAAGCGAGAACCTTAGTTTTGATTTAGCGGCGCCGGGCTACTATTCCGGTACGATAACGATCCAGGAGGTGTAATATGCTGAATTTATCAGTTGGCGGTATATTTGAAAAAAGCCAGCTTTCCAGCGATGGTGTATGGCTTTTGCTGGTGGAGGTTGCCATTCCGGATTCTGATGAACCTATGCGACTGGTGCGCAATAACGAGGACATTATCTGGAATGGCCATACCTGGACCGCCTTTAATTTTAAACTCGGTGACATCACCGAGGATAACAAAGGCCGACCACAGTCCGTACCACTACAGATTTCGAACATTACGCAAACTGTTCAAGCGTATATAGAGGAAAATAACGGGCTGACCAGTACGACGGTAACGCTCAGGATAGTCCACTCTCAGCATTTGGAAAATGCTTCGCCTGAGCTAGAAGAAATCTTTACCGTGCAGTCGACTACTTGTGACAGTAAGTGGATTACTTTTGATCTTGGCTGTGAAATAACTGTACGGCGACGATTTCCTCCCCGGCGGGTACTGAAGAATTTTTGTGCCTGGCGCGATCGATATCAAGGAATCGAATGCGGGTATAACGGGCCGATGCCGGAGTGCGACGGCACGCTGCAATCTTGCCGAGACCGCAAAAATGGGGCGCGTTACGGCGGTGAACCCAGTATTCCGGAAGGAGGTTTGTATGCCTAGTATGAATACAGCGAATATAACATTTACTGATCTCATCGGCTTGCCGTTTGTTGACGGCGGTCGGGACCCAATTATCGGTTTGGATTGCTGGGGACTGTCTACAGAAGTCTTCCGGCGTTACGGGGTGGATTTGCCCGATTATAAAATATCCTGTGAAGAGGCCAGTTTGATTCACAGTAAAGTAAATAAGCAAAAACAATTTTGGCGCAGGTGTGAAGGAGAAATCCCCATTCCTGCGCTGGTTGTTATCCGCTTTAGTGTGTATTGCGACCATACTGGGGTGTATATCGGTAATGGACGCTTTATCCATACCCGCAAGGAGGTTGGTGTCAACATTGATCGCATCGACAGTCCCGCATGGGCGAAACGCATTGAAGGATTTTATATACCGGAGGTGATGGCATGATTACAATAACAATTCTCAAAAACCCGTTTGACCATAATGAAAAAGAAATCCATAACTTAGAATATGTTCCCGATAAAACTGCGTTTGAGTATGTTCAATCCCACATTATGGGGCTGGAAGACTATGTTGTCAGCGTTAACGGCAGCATTGCGGAAGATGCCAAGACGCAGTTGGTCAATAGTGGGGACTGGATAGCCGTTTGCCCGATTGTCGGTAAAAGCGGTAGCGATTGGTTTAGGACTATTGCGACAATGGCGGTGGGATACTATGCGGGTCAATGGGAAGGTAAGTGGAGTGCACTTGTAAACGGCGCACCGGGGACTGGTGTAATGAATGGATTTTGGGCTCACATGGCTGCTGGAGCGGTTACTGCTATTGGCGGAAGTCTCATCAATCACGTGTTTCCGCCGGCTGAAGCGGACAGGGTGGACCCCCAAACCAAATCGTCCTACAATTGGGGCAATGCGCAGTCCCAAACTGGTCAGGGCAATGCCCTGGCTGTAACTTATGGCACCATGCGCACAGCGGGTCAAGTAATTGCTCAGCATGTATCAAGTAATGATGAAAATCAGTATATGAATGTTCTGCTGTGCGGCGGTGAAGGGCCGATTGATAATATCAGCGATATTCGAATTAATGATAATCCAATTTCCTATTATAAGGACGCAACTGTAACGTTTGAAACAAGGTTTGGCCACAATGATCAAATGGCGATTACCAATTTTAATGATATCTATCACGATCAGCCTTTAAACTATGAACTGAATACTGATAATGCTTGGATCGCAGAGCAAACTGAGGGAAATGCAGTACAGGGACTGGAGATTACGCTGCAATTCCCCGGCGGCCTTTTCTACGCCAACGATAATGGTGGTCTGGGAAATGCTTCTGTTACTGTAAATGTGCAGTATCGCAAGGTTGGTAATACAGACTGGGAGTTTCTTGCTAACCCCACAATTACGGAAGCAAAAAACACCGCTTTCTTTCGCACCTACCGGTTGGATAATCTTTCTGCCGCTCAATATGAAGTAAGAGCGCTGTGTACAGCCAAAAGCGGTACTAGTACCAGGTACTCTACCCACGTGTATTGGACACAGCTTTCGAGTATTATGTATGATGATTTTACCCGTCCCGGCAAGGTGCTTGTTGGCATCAAGGCGCTGGCAACCAGTCAGCTAAGTGGATGCGTACCAACTGTGACTTGGCTGCAGACGCGTGATAAGGTTTGGGTGTGGAACGCTGAAACAAGTACGTACGACCAAAAATCAGCTACCAATCCGGCTTGGGCAGCCTATGACATGATTCATCGTTGCCGACAGATTAAAAATGTCCATACTGGCAGCTACGAGTTTGTTGTCCAAGGTGCTTCGGCATCGCGAGCGGTGTATCAGGATTTTGTTAGTTGGGCGGCATTTTGCGATGAGCGACAGCTAACTTTCAATTATATTTTCGATACGGCGGACGATCTTTGGACGTCCTTGCAGAAACCGGAAGGGGTCGGCCGAGGTAAGGTCATCATGCGGGGTACCAAGTTTGGTTGTATCTGCGATGCCCCTGGCGATCCAGTGCAGCTATTTACCGTCGGCAATATCCTTACCGATAAATTCAAGGAAACTTTCGTCAGTCTGAAGGATCGGGCCAACATGTTAGAGGTTTCCTTTACGAACAAGGACAAAGCCTATGAAAAGGAAGTCATTTCAGTTTATGCTGATGATTATGACGAGTCGATCGAACCCAATGTTGCCCAGATTACCCTGGACGGCGTTACTACTGTCGAACAGGCTTACCGGGAAGCCAAATATAGGTTAAGGCTCAACCAACATCTGGTGCGGACAGTGGAACACAGCGCGGATATTGATGCAATTGCCTGTCAAATTAACGATGTTGTTCTCTTAGCACATGATGTGCCGCAATGGGGATTTTCCGGACGCCTGCTTAACGCAACGGCCACGACGCTGCAACTTGACCGCGAGGTAACGCTAGAACCCGGCACACCTTATGCAGTGGCGCTTCAGATTACCAATTTGGCAGCAGCGACCTATCAAGACGCACAAAATATTGTCACTGTTGGCGTACAGGGTATAACGATGAAAACTATTACCGATACGATCACCCTGATCAATCCGTTATCTACAGTTCCATTGAAATGGGATCTCTATAGCTTTGGTGAAACGAACAAAGTTGTCAAGCCGTTTAGAGTGCTCAATATCAGCCGCGATCAGGATCTACGGCGCAAGATTACCTGCCTTGAATATATCGAGGGGATCTATGACGAGGCAACAGACATACCTAAAATAAATTATAGCGAACTGGATATACTGCCCGAGGTCAGCAGTGTGAGTGTTGTCGAGGAAACCTATCGGCAAAAAGATGGCACCATGGTTTCCGATATCAATATTGCCTGGCGAATTCCGCGAATCATTACTACGATTCACGGCTATAAAGTTTTGTATAGTGCAGACAATGGTAAGACATGGGTACTGTGGGGCGATAGACTAACAGCGTTGAGTACTTCCATTGTTGGCGTAAAAACTAGAACAACTTACTTGGTAAAGGTTTGCACTATCAATGATGTTGGCCTTGCATCCGGTGGAGTGCAAGCGTCCTTGTATGTTACTGGTAAAGATCTTCCACCATCGGGTGTTGCCAGTTTGTCCGCTGCATTTGATGCTGCGGATTCAACCAAAATCATTCTGTCGTGGTCAGCAGTAGATGATATTGATTTAGCCGGATATCGAATTCGGGAAGGAACGACGATACTCGAAAACTTGGCTCAGATTACGACCTATACCTATACAGCTACTCAAAGCCGTGCCCATACCTTCGCGGTTACGGCCATTGATAACTCGGGGAATGAGTCCTTGGCAGCGGCTGAGGTAACCGTAGAGGTAACTGTGGAACCGGCGGATGTTCAAGGTTTTGTTGTGAATCAGCGAGGGTCTGATCGCAGTTATATAGACATGTCCTGGACTGCTATTGCTGATACCAGTCTATCGCACTACGAAATCCGAATGGGAACAAGTGATGACTGGGATTCAGCGATAGTGATCGCAAGCCAGCTAAAAGCCACTAGTTACAGTTGTCAACTGACTTCAGAAGGTTACACCTATTTCTTTATAAAGGCGGTTAATTCCGGCAGCTACTACAGTGTATCGGCGACTGAAGCCGCACTGCAAGTCGTTTTAAAACCGGATGCCGTTACCAATCTCTCAGCTGTGCAAAGTACAAAAGATAAAAGTATCGTCATGTTAACCTGGTCTGGGGTAAGAGGGGATGACATTGCTGGATATAAAGTAATGGTAGGCGATAGTACATACATTACTAAGGAGCTTACCTATAGTTATGAGGCAAATGAGAATGCGACGGTTACTTTTACGGTACAATCCCTAACGACGGCAGGATATTATTCTAAAGCCACAAGCTGCAGCGTTAGTGTGATGATATCGGCGATAGACGTTACCGGATTTTCTGCACGACAGTCCCCGAGTGACAGGACGAAGATTATTTTGACCTGGGATACACCAACAGAACTTGACGTATCATACTATATCATCAAGCTTGGGACGGCATGGGAAACGGCTGCGATTTTAGGCAGCAGGGTAACCAGTACAACCTATGAAACAGCGGTAACTACTGATGCTCAGCAATCATTTCTGATTAAAGCAGTAACATTGGCCGGAAATGAGAGTCAGTACCCGGCAAAAGTCAGCGAGATATTCGATCTGAATCCCGCTCCGGTAACAAACATCGTTTTGTCTCAGTCGCCAGTCGATAAATCAGTACTGAACGTATCCTGGACGGGCGTCTTGGAGAGTGATCTGGCGTACTATGATGTACGGGTAGGTCCCTCGTGGGATGAAGCAACACAAATTATAACTACCAAAGAAACAAGCTGCACATACAATTTGAGTGGCAGCGGGTCGACCAAAATACTTATAAAAGCAATGAATGTAGCTAAGCTTTATTCAGACCAAGCTGCGGCAACGCTGTATTGTACCCTGGAGCCATTAACGGTGTCGAATTTCCGGGTATACCAAAATGGTGAGTATGTTGAAATGTACTGGGATAAAGCGACTGAGGCCGATGTGGTAGGTTATGAAATTCGGGAGGGATCAAGCTTTAGTATCGGTTCATTGGTGGCAACAGGGCAGATGACAATGAGCTACAAATATATTGTTGATGTCGAGCGAACGTATCAATATCACATTAAAGCAATTAACCGCAGCGGTTACTATAGTTTATCGGCCAGCAGCGGCAGTGTGATAGTGAGCAATCTGCCACTACGGAATATAATTGAATCTTTTGATGAACTTTCGCTGGCGTCGGGAACACACGTTAATACGGCTTTTGGTGGGTCACAGTATCGATTTAGCAATCTAGGCGGCAAATTTAGCGACTATACAACACGAAAATTTAGTGAACTTGGTGGAGCAACTGTTCTTACATTGGCGATGAATGGGTCGGTATATTACTCTTCCGGTACGTATACCTGTAAGCAGATAGACATCGGCCAGATTGTTACCGCGAACATATCGGCTTATTTTGTTTCTACAGTCCTTTGGGTTCCCGGAACTTCGGCAACGCTACAATTTAGGACAAGTCGGGATGGCAATACGTTTACAGATTGGCAAGACTTTAAGGCTGTGCAGGCAACCTTCCGTTATTTGGAGTTTAGGACGGTCTTGGCTACGACGGATACGACCAAGACACCGGAGGTTAATCATTTTACGATTTCGGTGGACGTACCGGATACGGATTTAAGTTTGACGGCTATTGTTGCCGCCGGCGGGACTACGATAAAATATGGGCAGAAGTTTTATACCATTCCGGTGGTCACACCAACCGCAATTGGGGAGAACTTATTCGCACAGGTAATCTCTAAAACAACATCAAGTGTAACTCTTAAGGTTAAAGATTCAACAAGTAAAGATGTTGGTGGAATGGTCGATTTACGAATTAAAGGATATTAAAAATATTTTATGAGGTGATTTTATGTCATACGATAGTACGAAACCAATGGATGATGAGTATATTGCGTTAGGCCCGGCGGATATTCGCGAGAATTTACGGGCCTTGAAAGAGGATCAAATCGTCGATGCCGGAACAGTGGCCGGCTTGTCAGTAGGCAACACCAGTGGGAATATTCCGGAATCAAATGGAACAGTAAATAGAAATTTAAATGCTGATTTATTAGATGGGTATGAGGCAAATGCATTTGCTGCAGCGAGTCACGATCATGGGGCGGCTACCAAGTCTACTGCCGGTTTTATGAGTGCTGTCGATAAAACCAGGTTGGACGGCATAGCCACCGGTGCCCAGGTTAATCAAAATGCTTTCGGCAATGTGGTGGTAGGAACCACAACCATTCAAGCGGATTCAACGACTGACACATTGACGTTAACAGCAGGAACAAACATTTCTCTTACCCCGGATGCCACGAATGACGCTGTAACGATTGCTGTAACAGGGACAGTGCCTTCGGCAGCTATAGCCACCGCTTGCTCCGGTAATGCAGCTACAGCTACCAAGTGGGCAATACCCCGGGCATTAAGTTTTACCGGCGATGCCACAGGTTCTATGTCTGTAGACGGATCAGCTGCGGCTAATGCTGAACTAACTCTTACTTCTACTGGTGTAACTGCAGGAACGTATCGGAGTGTTACCGTTGATGCGAAGGGAAGAGTCGTAGTTGGGGCCAATCCCACGAGTGAGGCTACTGATATAACAGGTAATGCGGCCACGGCTACTTTAGCTAAGAGCGTGGCAAATGATAATGCGAATATGGCATTCCATTGGAATGGTCAAGTTGGCCAACCACCTTGGCTATGGGGTGGAAATGATGCCAATAATATGTATGTCTATAATCCAAGTAATTTTAACGTGAGTTATGCTGCGAGTGCTGGAAATGCAAATACGCTTAATGGGCAACTGGCTGCTAATTTTGCTTCTCTTAACAAACAATATAGTGCTTCTTTTGACGGTCACATTCTTCAAATATTTGGAGCAGCAACTGCTATTACTGTATCAGGTACAGTTGGCCACGGTCAAATTATTCCTGTACCAAGTGGATATACAAGAGCTCAAATCTATAGAGTTGACTTAGCTCCTGTGGCTGGAAGTGCTAGTGGCAATACTCCGAATGCTTATAGCTATAACTATTCCACAGGTCAAGTAATTTGCTATATAGATATTACATATGGAGGTGGTGGTACTGGTAGTTATAGTACCCCCGTCACAACAACACGATATTATGGTTCTGCTTATTATACGTTATATGCTGCAAAATAATATTTGGGAGATGATAACATGTTTATTATAGTAAAGGATAATAGGGTTGTAAGTACGATTAGTAATAAGCCTTGTGAAGAAGATTTAAAAAGCAGAAATGAAACTTGTATAGAAAAAGATACAATAGTTTCGATAGGAGATATTTATTCCGATGGTGAATTTTCGCCATCGGGCGAGCCAATTAAAGAACCTGAAGAAGTTCCATTAGAAGAATTATCGAATGAATCACTAATACATTTAATTCGTACATTGTATCAAGACAGTTATCATTACTAAGGAAGAGCTGGTATGATAGCGATTCATAGTAATTGGACCAAACCGTTTTATACCAAAAAAGATCTGAATACAGAATATCGAATAGCAGATTATGATGTTGTAACAACGATATTATCTGCTTTAAAATGGCGGCAATATAATGGCAGTATCATAATGGTAACTGATAATAGAGGGTTGGAATATTATAAAAAATTGGGTATAACAGGTATATGGGATTTGGGTGTAGATACTTCTTTGGAAAATATAAGAATAAATCCAGATTTATTTTGGTCCGTTGGTAAAATATATGCAGTAAAAAATCAGTATCCATCATTGCCATGTGTAATGATGGATACTGATTTTATAGTTTGGGAAAAAATTGAAGAGGAATGGTGGAGTAATAAATTAGCTGCCATTCATGCAGAACCTACTGTTTTCTTTAAAGAACTTTTCAACATGAAGCAAGGATATGTGTTTGACCCGCAATTGGATTGGAATATTACACCATTTAATGCTGGATTCGTTTTCTTTAATGATGAAGAATTTGTTACTTATTATTTAGATGAAGTGATTAAATTTATGGAAAACGTAGAAGCGGATAACAAAAAAAATTTATGTACTTCTTTTGCTGATCAATACTTTCTGGCGATGTGTGCGAAGAAAAAAGGAATAGAAATAAAAGCATTTATGGAATTGGAGAAAGCCCGAGAACAAAAGAGATTTACACATATTTGGACATATAAAAATATAATAAGGGTTAATCCTGCTGCAAGAAAAGATTTTTGTAGTAAGTTTTTAAATCGTATCATAAGCGAGTTCCCGGCATATAAAGATATGATTTATAATATCGAAATGTTTCATGTATATTTGAAAGATGGTGATAGATTATCATAGCGAATCACACAAATTGGACTAAACCGTTTTATGTAGAAAATAGTGTAGATGCAGCATATATAATGGAAGATTATGATGTTGTAACAACGATATTATCAGCTTTAAAGTGGCGAGAATGTAATGGCAGCATAAGAATGATAACGGATACTATCGGTTTAGAATATTATAAAAAATTAGGCATAACGTCGATATGGGATTTAGGTGTAGAACCTTCTTTGGAACAATTTAATGCAGAATCTTATATTGACCATCGTGCTTTTTGGTCAATTGGGAAAGTGCTAGCATTAAAAACACAACCATTACCCTATGTAATGATGGACACAGATTTTCTGGTATGGGAAACAATTGAAGATGCTTGGTGGGAGAATGAATTGGCTGCGATTCACATCGACCCCATGTCGGGTTTCTATTTTGATAAAAATAAAATGCAAAAATACATGAAATTAGAGTATGATTTTGATGCTGAATGGGATTGGAGTTTGTTGCCATTTAATACAGGTTTTACATTCTTCAACAATAAAGAATTTGTAGATTATTATGTGAATGAAGTAATACGGTTTATGAAAAATATAAATTTATCAGAGGAATGTGCACCGATAGAGAAAAAAGTAGTGTTTTCAATATTCACAGACCAAAGATTGTTTTCTATGTGTGCAAAAAAATTAGGTATAGATATAAAACCATTCATGGAGTTGAAAAATGCTAGAAGACAAACGAGATTCTCACATGTATGGACATATAAAAATGTATTAAGGGTTAATCCTGTTGTAAGAAAAGATTTCTGCATTCAGTTCTTAAATCGTATCATAACAGAATTTCCTGAATATAAAGGCATGCTATGTAATATTGAAATGTTTCATAAATATTTAAAAGAATAACTCAGCCTCCTGGGGAACAGTCTACGAAGTGATATAAAAATTGAGGATATTGTTCCTTCTCACTAAGGGGAGATTGTTTAAAGTTCTTTAAAAACGGACATACTCATTCTGAGGTGATAATATGTCCAGATTGAAGATTCCAGCCTTGTCCTTTATAACACTACATTTGAAAAAATTAAATGAGGGTTTGCCTAAACCTAAATTTCCCACTGAGTCAATACCATTTAATGCTTTATATAGTGGTATTGGCTTGTTGGTATTAGCAGCAGTGTTAATGGGTTCTGTATTTATGGGGATACAAGGTAAGAAGCAAGACCTCGCTCAGCCTAACCAAAGAATAGAGGAACAAGCTATCATGCCTGTACAGGTAGCGCCGCTAGAAGAAAAAACGGTATTACCTTCATCTGTACCTGCTGAATCGTTACAAGTGGAAAAAGCTCAGCCGGTAGTGAAGCAATCAAGTGGCTTTCAGGAAGTAAAAGGACAAATTAAAGATAATTTTGGCTGGCAGATGCATCCGTTGTATAAGGATTGGCGTTATCATACAGGGGTTGACGTGCTTGGTGAAGAAGGCCAGGATGTTGCTGCGGTACAAAGCGGTCAGGTAATTGATATATACAAAGATAACAATAGCGGGCTGACAGTCGTGGTACAAAATGATAATTATAAGGTGTACTACGGTTCTCTTTCAAAAGTGATAACCGCCAAAGGGAGTTATATTGATGCAGGACAAGAAATTGGTAAAATGGGAAGCTTTACTGCGGAGCCTTATTCTCATTTGTATTTAGCAATTAAAAAAGATAATGAGTTCATAGATCCTGCCTTAGTAATTCATAAAAAGTAATGCAATAAAAAGCAACCTTTAAAAAAAAGCACAGTAGTGCTTTTTTTTATTTTGTCCGCATATATATATCTTAGCAAAGTGAGGGTGAGGGGGCAAAAAGGTTATGAAAGATTATATCCGTAAGAGGGTATTAGACATTTGTCAGCACATTTTAGAGAGCAAGCATACAGTGCGGCAATCCGCAATGGTGTTTGGTGTAAGTAAAAGTACGGTACATAAAGATATGATTGAAAGGCTGCCACTTGTCAATAAGAAAATGGCAAATCGGGTAAGAGTAATATTAGAACAGAATAAGGCAGAGCGTCATATTCGCGGTGGGGAGGCAACACGAAAAAAATATAAGGAAGCAGGAGAAAATAACAAAAAATGAAGGATTTTCTTATTTAATGTAGAATGGAAGCAAGTGAAACTGTTTTCTTTTAATGTAGTTAATTAACCACAAAGACGCAGTTGCTGGGAAGTCACTTCTAGTCTTTGTGGTTTAAATATAAAGTAAAAAATGGACAAGTTTATAGGGTAGGGAAGGGGATTATTCATGTTTGGAATGTCAATGGACATTGGGGTAGACTTAGGTACTGCTAACGTATTGGTGTACATAAAAGGCAAGGGAATAGTGCTTCGCGAACCGTCAGTAGTAGCAATTGACCGTGATACAAATACCGTATTGGCCGTCGGGGAAGAGGCCCGCAGAATGCTTGGTCGCACACCAGGCAATATTATTGCAATCCGTCCTCTCAGAGAAGGGGTTATTGCGGATTATGATACAACGGAAACGATGCTGCGTCACTTTATTCGCAAAGTAGTTCCGAAGAATTTCTTCTTTAAACCCCGTATCATGGTATGTATACCTTCGGGTGTTACTACGGTGGAAAAGCGGGCGGTTCTGCAGGCAGCGGTACAGGCAGGTGCCAAAAAGACCTATTTAATAGAAGAACCTTTAGCTGCGGCCCTAGGTGCAGGTTTGGATATTTCCGAACCATTTGGCTCCATGGTAGTTGATATTGGTGGCGGTACCACTGATGTTGCAGTTCTTAGTCTGGGCGGGATTGTGGTAAGTGAGTCACTGCGGGTAGGCGGTGATAAATTTGATGAAGCATTAGTGCGCTATGTTAAGCGAGAATATAATGTTATGATTGGTGAACGTACTGCGGAACAAATAAAAGTCAATATAGGCACGGCACTGGCTATGGGACGCAATGAAAGTATGGAAATACGCGGCCGTGATTTAGTGTCTGGTTTACCAAAAACGCTGCGGATTACTTCTGCTGAAACGTTTGAGGCATTAAGTGAATCTGTATCCCTGATTGTACAACGGGTAAAAACAGTACTTGAAATTACTCCGCCTGAATTGTCATCTGACATTATGGACCGGGGAATTGTTATGACTGGCGGTGGCTCCATGCTTTATGGCCTGGACCAGCTCATTCAGCAAGAAACAGGTATTCCTACTTACTTGGCAGAAGATCCTTTGTCTTGTGTGGCATTAGGTACAGGTAAAGCGCTGGATTCACTAGAAACCCTTGAAGATAGTCTGACAACCTTAAAAAGAGGCAGTATTGCCTAAGGAATATCCCTTTCAAAAATAAACGTTATTAGTAGGAGGAGTGATTTTATGATACGTGGCATATATGCCGGAGCATCAGGCATGCTGGCAGAAGCACAGCGTACGGATGTTATTTCCAACAATTTAGCAAATGTCAATACCGCTGGATTTAAAAAAGATATAACGGTTACCAAGGATTTTGCCAGTCTTCTCATTTCCCGCGTTAATGATGGTGCGGAAGCACCAGCCATCGGTACGTTAGGGGTTGGGGTCATGGTAGATGAAATCGCAACTGATTATTCTACTGGTACAGTGAAAACAACAGGCAATGATTTCGATCTGGCAATTGAAGGCAAAGGCTTTTTTGCCGTGCAGACTCCCCAAGGCAAACGATATACCCGCAATGGTACTTTTGCCAGAAGTTCTAAAGGAGAGCTTGTTACAAGTGATGGTTATCGGGTACTAGGCACGAATGGACCGATTATTGTAGCGGATGGTAAAATGTCAGTGAGCAGCGATGGACGTGTTATGGTTGATAACAATGAAGTGGGCAGATTGCAAGTTGTGGATTTTGCCGATGAAAAGCAGCTTACAAAAGAAGGGGCATCTTTGTTTATTGCACCCGATGGTCAGCAGGAACAACCAGCTGCCGGTGGTGTAAGACAGGGTGCTTTGGAAATGGCTAATGTGAATGTGGTAGGAGAAATGGTTAATCTGATTTCAAATTATCGTGCCTATGAGATTAATGGTAAGGTCGTTCAATCTCATGATAGTCTGCTGGGGAAAGCAGCCAATGATGTTGGTAAATTATAAGCCTTCATTTTTTATTTAAGTTTTTCATTCGTTTTTCCGATACTATAATTGAGGCTAAAATAGATATGTTGTTCCAAAAGATACAGAATGAACTAAAGAACTGCGTTGTACATAGGCATATCTTATATGGTATTAAAAGGCAGGTTTCGTAATGGGCTGAAGCTTTAATAGTATATAAGATGTGCTGGTCAGTAGAACTCTTTAGTTCTTCTATGTGGCAGTTGATAAATTAGTATAGGCATAGGGAGGATTTTTATTATGATGAGGGCATTATGGACAGCTGCATCGGGTATGGCTGCCCAACAATCGAATGTGGATGTTATTTCCAATAATTTAGCTAATGTGAATACAACCGGTTTTAAAAAGAGCCGTAATGATTTTGAGGATCTAATGTATCAAACAATCCGTCAATCCGGATCATCAACTGGTGCTGATACGCAGTTGCCAACAGGAGTACAAATCGGACATGGCGTACGTCTTGTTGCTACACAGAAAGTTTATACAGAAGGGAATTTTCAGACTACAGGCAATGCTCTAGATATGGCTATTGAGGGTGACGGCTTCTTTCAGGTCAATATGCCGGATGGTACGATTGCCTATACTCGTGATGGTTCCTTTAAAAAAGATTCCACGGGAAGGATTGTTACTTCCGAAGGTTATCCCATTGAACCGGCTATTACGATTCCAGAAGGAGGTACTAAAGTTGCAGTATCTGCTGATGGGCGGGTAACAGCCATGCTTCCGGGCGATACTACGCCACAAGATTTAGGACAAATACAGCTTGCTACTTTTGTAAATCCAGCTGGTCTGGATAGTATGGGGAAAAATTTATTAAAAGAAACGGCAGCATCAGGAGCGCCAGTTGTTGGCAGTCCGGGTGAAAATAGCACGGGTACACTAGTGCAGGATACCCTGGAAATGTCGAATGTTCAAGTGGTCGATGAAATGGTGAATATGATTGTGGCCCAAAGAGCTTATGAATTGAATTCTAAAGCGATTACCACATGTGATACGATGCTGGATCAGGCTGCCCAGTTGAAACGTTAAAATGAAAAAGAATGTATGTTTGCTGATTTTGCTGCTGCAGCTTTATTTTAGTTCTGCATTTGCTGAAGGAATTGTGGTAGCAGTATCTGAACAGGCTAAAGTCGGCAGTCCCGTCATTACACTTGGGGAATTGGCTGAGATTAGCGGTAGTGATACAGAGCGCATACAGAACCTTCGGCAGTTAAAATTGGGTGCTGCCCCTTTGCCTGGCAGCAGTTTTGTGTTAACAAAAGAAGTCATTGATATGCGTTTAGGAGCGTCAGGCGTTGATCTTAGTGGTGTTGCCTGGAATATTCCGAATGCTGTTACTGTTATCGGTGATTCTCAGATTATTAGTGGACAACTATTAATCGATAAGGCTGTAGCTGCCATTCGAAGTCAAGTTGGTTCGGACGTAGAATTGGATGATCTCACCATTTCTTCTGTGGGCCAGGTACAAGATGCGATAGTACCACCGGGAAGTCCGGCATTTACGACTACTCTGCCTTATGGCATTCGCTATAATACACCGACAACGGTGACCGTGGATATCGATGTAAATGAACGAAGCATTACTAAGGTCAGACTAAAGTTTGATGTAAAGCTATATCGTCAGGTAGTCATTGCAGCTCGTGAAATGAATGCCCGTGAAATACTGACTGAGGATTGTCTGCGTTATGAACGTATGGATATTGGTCATTTGCCGGCAGGTTTTGTTACTGATAAGACTAAAATAGCTGGCTTAATGACCAGGCGAACAATAACACCAGGTATGGTATTAACGAATTCCATGGTTAATAGACCGGCAATTGTCAAGCAGGGCAGTATGGTAACTTTGGTTGCTTATATCGGCAATATGAAAGTTACAGCAGGGGGACAAGCCATGCAAAATGGCAGTGAGGGGCAATTGATTCGCGTTTTAAATGTCAATTCCAAAAGAGTTGTTTTTGGTAAAATTTTGGATGAAGGCACTGTACAGGTATTATCCTATAATAGTGCTTCTAATTCTTGAAAATAAAGTTAACTCATTATTGGAAGGTGAAGGTGTAAATATGTGTAACCTAGCTAAAGTCTTCTTTAGTTTGGCGTTAGGGTTCCTGTGTTTGGTGCTACCGACGGCACCTTCAGTCTCGGCTATGTCGTTATGGACTGATACTGGGGCAGCTGCCAATTTATTCAGTGACCATAAAGCCCATGCGGTTGGTGATACAATTACGATCATTATTAGTGAAAATTCAAGTGCCAACCGGGTTGGGAATGCTTCTAATGCTAAAACCTCCAGTACAAGTATGGAGGCAGGAACGGGGATTTTTCATGGAATAGCATCTGCTTCTGCTGGTAATTCGGATTCTTTCACAGCGAAAGGGTCTCTTGCCAACACCAATAGTGTTACGGCAAGGATGACAGCTCAGGTTCTCGAAGTGAAGCCAAACGGTGATTTGGTTATTTCAGGTACGCAAAGCATTAAGCAAAATGGTGAGGAACAAAAGATTACTGTTTCTGGTATTGCACGTCCGGAAGATATTCTGCCAGATAATACAATCTTATCTACGTATATAGGCAATGCCCAAATTCGCGTGGATGGTAATGGTCCGATATCTAAGAAGCAGCGACAGGGGATTATCAGTCAATTACTTAATTTCTTGTTTTAAGACGGAGGATATTATGCGTAAAATAACGGTTGTTACGATTGTGATGTGTATCTTGGCTGTTATGGCAACAGCATTGGCGGCATCCAGTTCAGTGACGAGAATTAAAGATGTAGCAAAAGTCCAGGGAATGCGTACCAATCAATTGGTGGGTTATGGACTGGTAACTGGTTTGGCTGGTACAGGTGATTCTACTACACTTGTTCAAACCCGTCAGTCAGTGGCTAATCTGTTAAAGAGTTTTGGTTTAACAGTCACAGACGCTCAATTAAAATCGAAGAATGTGGCAGCTGTTATGGTTACTGCTCAATTACCAGCCTTTGTAAAACCTGGTGATACAATTGATATGACGATATCTTCTATGGGCGATGCTAAGAGCTTGCAAGGCGGTATCTTACTGCAGACACCTCTGAAAGCCGCTAATGGGCAAGTATACGCCGTAGGCCAGGGACCTGTCTCCACAGGGGGTTATAATGCAAGCGGTGGTGGCAGCAGCCAGCAGAAAAATTTTCCTACGACAGGTACCACACCGAATGGGGCAATTGTAGAACGTGATGTACCTACCCAATTGATGGGGTCTGATGGTTCGATTGCATTGTCGTTAAGTCAGCCGGATTTTACAACTGCTACCCGTATCGCGGAAGCGATTGACAGTCGGTTTGGTTCTATAACAGCAACGCGTGACCCGGGAACTGTAATCGTAACAGTGCCGAGTGAGTATGGCAGTAATGTGGTGGGCTTTGTTGCTGCATTAGAAGAGTTATACATAAATCCTGATACGATTGCAAAAGTTATTATTAATGAACGTACTGGAACCATCGTAATGGGTTCTAATGTGTCGATTGATGAAGTTGCTGTCGCTCAGGGTGGGCTTAGTATTACGATTAGCAAAACCACAGATGTATCGCAGCCGCCGCCTTTCTCTGGTGGAACTACTGTGACTACGAATAATACAACGCTTAATGTACAAGAAGACAAGGCAAATGTTATGGTACTGCCTTCTACTGCTAATGTGGGAGATGTGGTGCGTGGATTAAATGCTATTGGTGCTACGCCGCGTGATATTATTTCGATACTGCAGGCTATGAAGGCTGCTGGTGCCTTACATGCCGATCTGCAGATTATGTAAGGTAGGTAAAAGGACATGGAAATAGCAGGAATAAGTTCATCGAATATGATAAATACAATCAGTTCGGCGCAAACTAAGGCAAAGGAAGATTTTGCTGAAACCTTAGCCCAGGAAACGAAAAAGTCTCAGGAAACTAAGGATGATGCCAAATTAAAAAAAACTTGCCAAGACATGGAAGCCGTGTTTCTGAATATGATGCTGGCAGATATGCGTAAAACAGTGGACAAATCAAAGCTAGTGGATACTTCGCAAGAAGACATCATGCGCTCGATGTTAGACAGTGAAATGACAAAAGATATGGCCAAAGCTGGCGGTATTGGATTGGCGGATATGCTTTACCGCCAATTACATACACCGGCAGCGGTCAGCAATAAGTCCCAGGCACCGAAATAGTGCCTGGGCTTTTCTCGCAAATGCAGAGTTTGTTCGGTTATTGCAGCGGTTTGATACCCATTTGTGTTCTAATACCAGAAAGTATAAGTTTTTTGATATAGACTTTTACGAACCACAAAGGCACAATGCCGCTAATGCGGCACACAAAGGAGAACACAAAAAATATAAATTGACATCTTTGTGTCCTTTGTGCCTTTGTGCCTTTGTGGTTGGATTATTTTTGGTATGTTTTAAAGAACGCGAATTGTTTTTTAGGAGGTTTTTTAAAAATGAAAGTTTATAGACGTATATGTATAATAATGGTTCTATTCGTGTTGGCTTTACAGACGGCATGGGCGGCTCCAGCCAAGTCTACGCTGCAAAAGAATTGGTATAGTCAGACAGCAGAAAAAGTACGTATTGTTTTTGCTGTGGATGAACTGCCTGAATATACTGCCAAACTTAGTGAAAACCCGGATCAGATTTTGATTGATTTTACTAATACATCAAATGGCAGTAAATTACCTGCAGTATCATTAAATGATGATGTTGTGAGTAATTTTCAAATTGCCGAGGTGCAGCCTGATAAACAACAAGTAAGAATTAATCTTAAAACATCGATTGTCACTTATAAAGTCTTTACGTTGAAAAATCCCAACCGCGTGGTTGTAGATATTATAAAAATCTTTGACCGCAAATATGAAGAGCAAATTAGCCCTGGCATAAAGTATACATCACTATTTCGTACGACCAAGGCAGGTCCTGTTACAGCCTATGTCCTGGATCTTACGCCTGGGAATACATATAATATCAGACCCGCATTATCCAATGATACCATTAGTGACTTGGAAAAAGTACAGTCAATGGTGGAACGTAATAAGGCAATTGCTGGGATTAACGCCTCCTATTTTGCTCCCAATGGTGAAATTATCGGTTTGCTTAAAATGAATGATCAAATTGTCAGTACCCCTGATATATCCCGTACGGCTCTGGGAATGCTGCCTGAGGGTCAGTTGATTTTTGATCCGATTGACTACAAGGGAAGTGTTGTATTGCCTGATGGACGGATGGTGGCTATTACTGGCGTGAACCATGAACGAGGCGTAAACGATTTAATTTTGTATAACAATTACTATGATAACATGACCAATACCAATGAGTATGGTACTGACTATATTATCAGTAAGGGGATTGTTACGGCCGTTGCTCACGGCAATGCTGTAATTCCGCCGGGAGCAGTGGTATTATCGGCTCATGGCAGTAATGAACAGGCATTGGCAGGCTTAAAAGTGGGGGATGCGGTAAAAATTACCCAAACTCTTGGTCCAGTCTGGGATAAAGCAATATTTGCCATTAGTGCAGGTCCCCGCTTAGTAAAAAACAATAGTGTATTTCTCACCACTAAAGTTGAGGAATTTCCTCCTGATATAGCCGTTGGCAGAGCACCTCGTACAGCGGTCGGCGTAACCAAAGATGGGCATGTATTGCTTACCGTTGTGGATGGCCGTCAACAAAACAGTATTGGTATGACGCTTCTGGAATTGGCCTTGTTTATGCAGGAATTTGGTGCCGTTGATGCAATGAATTTAGATGGCGGCGGCTCCAGTGAAATGGTCATAAAAGGTAAAATTATGAATAAACCTTCTGATGGACACGAAAGATCCGTAGGCGATGCATTAATTATTGCTCCTAAGGATTGATAATTCATTGCAATACTGTATAATGAAATTAAGTAAGGAGGTGGCTTTATATGCTCCACAAGAAAAGTATAATAATAATGGCGATAGGTTTTTTACTTATTGCAGGTGGCTTGTTCGTCACTGCAAGCAGCGTAGTGGATCAAAAGGCATCTCTAGCTGGAACTGTTACCAGTAATGGACTGGTGAAACCGGGAGATGCCGTTCACGAAGGCGATGTTTTGGTTAAAATTGATACAATAACTGGGGCAATACCCGCATCAAGAGCCACAACCAATGGGATTGTTAAAGATGTATTAGTTTCACCAGGTGTCAGTATTGCTGTAGGTGATGTAGTAGCCCGTATTGAAATCGGTAAATAGAAAGGGTGATATGTTTGGTAAAAATATGCAGGCAGTGTCGTCTGGCACTGCTTATTTTTTTGTTGATGTTGCCGATGTCCTTGGTATGGGCAGCGCCAGACATCATGCCGGTAGATGAAATAAAGGTTGGTATGCAGGGGATTGGCAAGACTGTGGTTTCCGGTACTAAATTGGAAGAGTTTGGCGTGGAAGTATTAGGGATTATGAAAAATAAGGGGCCGTCCGGAGATTTGATTTTGGTGCGCACCTTTGGTGATGTTATTGATCGCACAGGGGGAATCGCCCAAGGTATGAGTGGCAGCCCTGTGTATATTGACGGCAAATTGGTGGGAGCGATAGCCTATGGCTGGTCATTGACAGACCATAAAGTAGGCATGGTTACCCCGATTGCCGATATGCTTAAATTGTGGGATATGCCGGATAATTATAATGATTCCATGAAGCTTGATGAAAACATACCGGGTTTTGAAAAAATGTCCACGCCACTCATGGTTTCAGGCTTCAGTACGAATGCGTTAACGATGCTGCAAGATAAGCTTAAGCCTTTTGATTTAGTGCCTTATGAAGTAGGGGACGCACCTTCTGATACAGTGTTTGCACCGATAGAGCCAGGCAGCGCTGTGGGCGTGGAACTAGTCCGCGGCGATGTGAGTGTAGGTGCACTCGGGACCGTTACCTATGTAGAAGGTGATAAAGTATTGGCTTTTGGTCATCCTTTCCTCAAGAAGGGTAATATTGGATATTTTATGACCAATGCGTATGTATTTTCAACGGTAAATGGATTGGAAAATTCCTTCAAAGTCGGTACAACTGGCGAACCAGTTGGCTTGATCAATCAGGATAGAGGTGCTGGTATTAGCGGACAGCTTGGCAGATATCCGACCATTATTCCGATGCGTATTATCGTTAAAGATGATGACACGGGGAAGGTTCAGGATGCAGCTGTGCAAGTGGTAAAAGATGAGCAATTGTCGGCAGTTTTGTCCGCAACCACTATGTTTAACGTGGTAGACAAGGCGATAGACCGGGTGGGACCGGGCACAGCAAAAGTCAGCTTTGAAATTACCGGGCGTAATATGCCTGTAGAAACGATTCGACGGGAAAATATGTTTTATAGTCCTGCTAGTATTGGAGAGGCTACGGTAGGTGAGTTTTTAGAAGCAATGTCGATGCTTACCGGTAATCAGTATAATCCAGTCGATATTATGGATGTTAAAGTCAATGTTTCCGTTAGCGAAGAGCGTCGTACCGCTACGATTATGGAGGCTCAGACTAAAACTCCTAGTGCAAAACCAGGAGAGACGATAAATGTAGGAGTAAAAATAAAGCCTTTCCGCGGTGAGCCAATTGCCACTGTGGTTCCCTTTGCCATTCCGAAGGATCAACCGGAGGGGCCTCTTACCTTAGAAGTGCGTGGCGGTGGTATGGTACCGATGCTGCAGTTGTTAGCGAAGCGTCAGGGTACGGATGCAAGCTTGCTGATGCTTGGTCAGCCAAAACCTAAAAATCAGCAATTTAGTGATGTGATTAAAGAATTTGTTGAGCGCGACCGCAACAATGATATTGTTGTAGAGGTGCTGGATATGGGACTGGATGGTCTATTAGATCCTGGTAATGGTAATAAAAATAAAACGGAAATAAAAAGCCAGGAAGGCGGTCCGGTAGAAAACACAGTTACGCTGAAAGCGGATCTTAAAGACGTAATTGGTAAAGACATGAAGAAGACGGAAAAAGTAAAAAATCGTATTACTACGGACTATATTGTTGATGGAGATACACAAGTAGTGGTAAATGTGGTGAAAGAAAAATAGCCGCAATCAGGAATTCTCAGTGATATAACAACCCTCTTATATAAACTAGCTTCGTAAGATGACTGTTTGTATAAGAGGGCTTTTTCTTATTCCATCAATTTCCCGTTGAAGAATGCAGGGAACTTAGCTTTTTGTATGGAATACTTCATAATAAAGCAATTTCTTAATAGAATGGTCAGTAAAGTTAAATATCAATGTGAGGGATTACGATGTTACTACCTATGTTGGAAAGTATCGGGCGGCAAGTTATTCAGGGGATGGAAAATAGCGGCCGTGTTATTATGTTAGTATGTAGTACTTTATATCATTTGCGGGAAAGTCCGAGAATGCGTCATGTACTGCACCAGATGTCTCATCTTGGTGTGGATTCATTGCCAATTGTACTGCTTACGATTTTATTTACAGGTATGGTTATCACACTGCAAACAGCCAATGAATTTATTAAATATGGTGCACAATCGTCAGTAGGCGGCGTTGTAGCGATTGCAATGGCGCGGGAGTTAGCGCCTGTTCTGACAGGAGTAGTGGTAGCCGGCCGGGTAGGGGCCGCAATTACAGCGGAGATTGGTTCCATGAAGGTTACCGAACAAATTGATGCTCTGAGGGTAATGGCAATTAATCCGATAAAATACCTAGTGGTGCCAAGATTATTGGCTTGCGTGATTATGGTACCAATATTGGTTGTCTTTGCTGATGTGATTGGCTGCATTGGAGGATATCTGGTAGCAACGCTGTATGCTGGTATTGGCTCTTTTACCTATATTCATTCTATTACAATATTCACAGAAATTAATGATATAATGGGCGGCTTGGTGAAAGCTATGTTTTTCGGCGGTATTATTGCGATCATTGGCTGCCATAAAGGCCTGACAACCGGTGAGGGAGCGGAAGGAGTAGGAAAGGCTACGACTGCTTCCGTAGTGAGCTCCATTATTCTGATTTTCATCAGCAATTATTTTTTGTCCTTATTGCTATATCGTTAAAAAAATTAGGCGGCGAGGGCATAGAAAGGATGGAAAATAAATGATAAAATTAGTAAATATTAACATGAATTTTCATGGTAAAGATATATTACAAGATATTAATTTCGAAGTAAATAAAGGGGAGACGTTAGTAGTTATTGGACCCAGTGGTTCAGGTAAAAGTACATTACTGCGGCTAATCATTGGGCTTCTGAGGCCGACCCGGGGAGAAGTGTGGATCAGGGGGCAGGAAATTTCTAATTTATCAGAAGATGAATTGAACAAGATCCGCATTAGCATGGGCATGGTCTTTCAGTATTCAGCCTTATTTGATTCGATGACAGTGGGTGAGAATGTAGCTTTTGGCCTCAGAGAACATACGAATATGTCAGAAGCGGAGATTACAAAAATAATATCACGCAACCTTCGTATGGTGGGACTGGCCGGACAGCAGGATGTAATGCCGAATGAACTGTCAGGCGGTATGAAAAAACGCGTTAGTTTAGCCAGAGCTATTGCGATAAGGCCTGAAATTATGTTGTATGATGAACCAACTGCGGGTTTAGATCCTATTATGGCAGGGACAATTGACAGGCTCATCATGAATGCAAAACGTGTACTGGGTGTCACTTCTGTTGTTGTTACCCATCATATGTCCAGTGCGTTTACTATCGCCGATCGCATCGCCATGATCCATGGCGGTCACATTATTGAAATAGGCACGGTTGAACAAATTAGAAATTCAGAAAATGCAATTGTGCAGCAGTTCATTCATGGTTTTAAATCACCTGGTGCATATGTACGAAGGAGGTCAGAAATGAAATGAATATAAGTACAGAAGCCAAAGTAGGTTCTGTTAGCTTAATCGCCTGTATTATGCTAGCCTATATCATTATTCACTTAGGTAATTTTACCTTTGGAGATAAAGGATACCCGGTGCAGGCTGTTTTTAATCAGGTAAATGGCTTAAAAGAGGGGAATGTAGTAAGGTATGCTGGTGTAGATGTTGGAAGAGTCAAAGGTGTAGAAGTTATGCCGGAAGGTGTTAAAATAACCATGATGATGAATCCAGGAGTTAAAATTCCCGAAGGCTCAAAATTTCTCATTGGTGCTGATGGTTTAATGGGAGAAAAATATATTAATATTAGCCCCGCTCCCCAAAGTTCAGGATTTTTGGCGCCTCATGCAGTCGTGAGGGGGGAAGAAATTCAAGGGTTGGATGAGCTGATTGCTTCCTCTGACAAAGTGTTGGCAGAAATACATGAGCTAGTGAAATCCCTCAATGAAATTGTGGGAGACGACAAAACCAAAACGGCCATGAAAAATACCATTATCAATGCACAACAAATTACCGATAATCTTGCCATGATAACTGGTAATCTAGCACGTATGACAGGAGAAAATGGTGATCTGAATGTCACAGTAACGAATTTAAGCGCCATGTCCCGAAGTTTGAGCGATGCAGCAGCGAGAGCTGATACTATGATGATGGAAATAGACAATAATGGTCAGACGGCTAGAGATTTGCAGGAAACATTGCGCAACATAAATACTACCAGCCAACGCGTGGAAAAGATGGCCCTTGCTTTAGAAGGCGTGGTCACTGATCCTGAAATGGCCCAAAATATTAAAGAAACAGTAAAGAATGCCCGGGCAGCAAGTGAAAAAGCCAACAAGGTGCTGACGCGAGCCTCATCCGTTAATGCAAAGATGGGATTTGAAACTTTATATAATAATGACACAGGAAAGTATAACAGCAATGCTGATCTGCGTATTACTACCTCACCTCAGGATTTTGCGGTCATTGGCGTAGATGCTATTGGTGAAGGCAGTAAGGGAAACTTTCAGATTGGTAAGGGTGATGAGAATTTCGCCGGACGGGCAGGGATCATTGACAGCAAAGTGGGAATGGGGGTGGATACAAAAATCGGCAAACAGATGAAGTTATCGGTGGATGTTTATGATCCCAATGATGTGAGAGTGAAGCTGCGTACACAATATGAGGTGGCCCCAGATACATTTATTGTTGGCCAGACGGATGGGATCAATAAGCAGGAGGATCGAAACACTTCTTTTGGGTTACGAAAAGACTTTTAAGTGGCCAAATGATCTTTATTACCATCTTTGATTGACATTAATTGGACTTCATCCTATAATAAAAACATATGACTAACTAGTCAAAGTGCTTTGATGAATTGAGGGGGATTTTTTTACATGATTAAACAGACTCATTGGAAAAAGCGTTTAATAGTAGCGCTAACGAGTGGATTTTTGATTTTAAATACAGCAAGTGTATTCGCGGCACCAATGGAATTGTCTTTAGAAGATAGCATTGCCAAGGCTTTACAAAATAATCCTGCCATTAAGATTGCCGACTCAAGCAGACAATCGGCAGAATTGGCAATTAATGTTGCCAAGGGTGGAAAATTACCTTCATTGGAACTGAATCATACCGATGGACGCTCCAAATCGTATGCTAATGGGTACGAATATATCGGTAATAAGTTTAGCAATACTGCAACTTTAGGAATGAATCTTTATTCAGGGGGGCAAGTGGAAGGGGCAATAGAGAAGGCTAAATTGGGATTACAAGTGGCAGATTTGGATGTGGAAAAAAGTAAACAGCAAATTAAATTAGATGCAACCAATGGATACTTTACTATTTTGCAGGCGCAAAATACCGTAAAAGTAGATCAGGAAGCTGTGGATCAAATGGCAGCTCACTTGCAGAATGTACAAGCACAATTTAATGTTGGAACTGTCGCCAAATCAGATGTGCTGCGTTCACAAGTAGAATTGGCAAATAATCAGCAAGTGCTGACAAAGGCTCAAAATGCATACGAAATAGCAATTTCGAATCTGAATAATGTAATGGGTTTGCCACTGGATACGCAAATTCAGATAAAAGATGAGTTGGCGCATCAGCCATATGCCCTGTCATTAGACGATAGTATCAAATATGCCTTAAGCCACCGTCCGGAGGCCATTCAAGCAGACTATAATATAAATATAGCTCAACAATCGGTGAAGGTAGCAAAAGCCGGAAAATTACCGACTGTTTCTGCCAGTGCCACCAAAGGCTGGGCTGATAAAGATTTCCCTGGAACAGATGATAATGGCTGGTCGATTGGTTTGTCAGCTACATGGACTCCTTTTGACTCTGGTGTAACGAATGCTAAAATTAAACAATCCAATTCCGATGTGGAAAAATCATTACAAACAGCGAAGCAAACGAAGGATTCCGTACAGTTAGAAGTCCGTCAGGCTTACTTAAATATGGTAGAGGCTGAAAAACGTATTAGTACATCCCAGGTAACGGTGGAGCAGGCAGAAGAAGATTTCAAAATTGCTCAGGTCCGCTACAGCGCTGGCGTAGGTACGAATATTGACGTTATTGATGCGCAGGTAGCCTTGACGCAAGCTAAAAATAACTATATTCAAGCCATGTATGATTTTAATACCAGTAAAGCTAACTTAACCAAGGCCATGGGTGTACCTGTGGAAGAAGTAAAATAATCATATAGAATAAAAGAGCTGGATGGCCAGCTCTTTTTTACGTTTTACCAGTCCGCGCCAGATTCCTATTTATTCTTCGTACACTTCGCATCTTCGCGGTTCAAAATGTTTTTTCTCCAACTGTTTTTTGCTGGTCATCTTATCACTCTATGGAATAATTTACATACTTGGAGATAAAATAAAAATAGTGAGTGGATAAAGGAAGCAAGCCGTATGATGTAGAAGTACTATACTGATATGAACGCCTTTTTTGGGGTGGTATCAGGAGGCTAATAATGAAAGAAAGAGTCATTGCAGTACTGTTAGTGTGTATGATGATTGTCGCTGGTGGTGCTTATTGGCTTAGCAGGAGTCAGGAGGTTATGACCGGGGCTCAGAATGCCTTAAGCAAAGAGTTAGCGAATGCATTAGGAAGTTTGGTAACTGTTGGGGATATTGAGATAACCTCTTACAACACAGTAACCATACATAATGTTGCTATTTATGATAAACAGTCAGCAATGTTAGCGTCAAGTGAGAAAATCATAGTTTCCTACAGCCCCTGGAGCATATTGACCGGGTGGAATGTAGTAAAATCTATTTCTGAATTAAAAGTAGAAAACCCCACTCTTTGGCTTACCCAAAGGAGTGACGGGCAGTGGAATATTGAGGATATTGTCATTAAAGACAATGCATCCCAATCCTCCTTAACTAGTAAAGTGAGCTTGGTGGATGGTAAGGCAGTCGTGAATGCTTACCAGGCCCAATGGATCGTGGAAGAGTTAAATGGTAATTTAGATTTTATCAACAACCCTAACATAAAGCTGGCGCTCCAGGGGACGTATAAAGGTGCAGCGCTGAAAGCAAAGGGGACAATCAACAGCCAAGGCCGCAGCACGATAACTCTGAATGCATCGCAATTAATGCTGGCGGACTTTCAGCCATTTGTTCCTGCTGAGGGAACGATTAAATTGGTAGGTGGCAGCGGGGAAAATATAGAGGCGACAATCGCCTACGATAAAGGGAATTTGGAGTGGGCAGGTGAAGCGAGGCTGGCTAAGGCTGATGTGGATATTGCTGATGTGCCCATGCGGCAAATAGACGGTGGCATCGCTTTTACGAATAAAAACCTGTATGTATTTGCCGCAGCCAAGGTATTTGATCAGCCAATTGAAGTACGTGGCAGTGTTGTTACTGATGCCACGGAACCGATATTGAAGCTCAGCGTATCTTCAGCTGATTTTGATCCTAGTGCAACAGGCTATAATATCCCGGTTATTGGTAAGATATCCTTTAAGGCAGATGTTATGGGGGTAACTTCCAATCCGACCATTATAGGTGATATGGCAATGAAAACTGGCGAATTAGCTGGCTATCATGCCCAGAATGTCCAGGCAAGCATGGATATGGTAGATAAGTACATCACCATTCATCAGTTTAGGGCGGATATGTTTGACGGACAGGTTGCTGCAACAGGACAAGTGCAGCCGGAGACAGGCAGTTATGATCTTGCTGTAAAGGTGCAGCACATTGACAGCAAAAACTTTGCCGATTTGATACCAGGCCTGAGCAGCTATGTAGATGGGGCAGTGACCGTAAAAGGAACAGGCGATTTAGCAGGGGCTGAGGTTCAGGGGACAGTCGCTTTAGGACAAGGTGAATTCTCGGGCATCCCTTTTACGTCTGTAACTAGTGGATTCTATTACCACGGCGGCGATGCCACCATAGATTATGTGAATATTGGTTTAGGTCAGCAAGGATTGATAACAGCCCAGGGAAGGATTGCACAGCAGGCTATTGCTTTACAGTTATATGGTCATGATATTCCCTTAGCGCTTTTAGGCAGCAGCATGGGTGTTGCAATTGAGGGAACGGGGCAGTTTGATGGTGAGCTGCATGGTACGCTGACTGCTCCTGAAGGAACGGCAAATTTTATGGCTGTCAACGGAGAGATTTTATCCCAACCCTTTACTCAAGTTACGGGCAGTACGCGAATTACTTCCCAGCAAGTAGTATTACAGAACGTAGACATGGTCAATGGGGTAACCAGGCATAACATACAGGGAACGATTGCCATAGCTGGACAGAAAGATGTAAATATGACAATTCGCACCCAGCGGGCTAGAGCGGAAACTCTGATAGCCTTATTAGCACCTGGTGAAAAATTAACAGGTAATGTAGAGAACCAAATGACGATTACCGGTTCTTTGGAAAATCCTAATGTAGTGGGGCAGGTAACTTTGACTGACGGCAGTTTTCGTGGGCAGTTACTGGCGAAAGCCACTGGTTCTTATAAGCGGGAGCAGGGGATAACCACCATTACGGATGGTGTGATCCAATCATTAAATACCCAGATTCATTTATCGGGTACGATCTCTCCCAATGATGATTTGAATTTTGACGTTGTAGCCCAGGATATTGATCTGGAAAAATTAATGATGAATAGCAGTACGTATGTGGCTTCTGGTAAAGCAAAGTTTCAAGGAAAGCTGACAGGTACACCGACAGTTCCTGTGTTTAAGGGCGAACTTTCAGCCGATAAGTTAAAGCTTAACCAGCAGGAATTTACCAATGTAGCAGGTACAATCAGCGTTGCCGGAGATGAAATTGAGATTCCTGAGATTTCTTTTCTGCAAGGGAAAGGGAAGTTTAATTTTTCCGGTGGCTTTGACAGTGGGACTTCTGAAATGTATGGTGTTCTTGCTATTGAAAATGGTCAATTACAGCCTTTATTGGCAGCCGGCAAAGTAGAGAATAAAGATATCCTTGGCGTTTTGAATGGGCAAGTAAAAATTGCCGGAACTCTTAATAACCCATCGTTGCATTTGACAGGAAATTTGAAAGACGGCAGTATTAAGAAATATCCAGTAGAATCCGTTACGGTAGATGTTGCGTTAGAAAATAATGTAGTTTCAATTTACGATTTTTCTGTCCAGCAAGGTACTGGTGTAGTATTGGCGCGAGGAAGAGCTAATTTAGCTGAAAATGGGCCTCTTGATTTGGAGATTGGCGGCAGAGATATTGATGCAGGCTTAATCGCCGCCTTCTTTAATACTTCACTTACTCCAACCGGTAAATTAAACTTTGCTGCCCAGGTCACTGGCGTATCCAATGATCCTCATACTGCCTTATCCCTAGAACTTGTCAATGGCGGCATCGGGGAAACAACCTTTGATTCCTTGTACGGATTACTGATCTTGGACAAAGACATTATTCATGTAAACCAAGTCTTATTAAAAAAAGGTCCCTATCAGGCAAGTGCTTATGGTGTGATCCCAGTTGCAGCTCTTAGTCCGGAAGGCCGCCAGCAGGGAAATAATGTGGAGCAAATGAATCTCAATGTCAAATTAGACAAAGCAAATTTAAGTATTTTACCACTGCTGACCAAAGAAGTGACCGCGGCAGAAGGAGCAACGCAAGGTGAAATTACGATTACTGGTACTTTAGAGCAGCCAATACTGAAGGGAAATATTACTATTCAGAATGGTATTTTGAAACTGGCAGCCTTGAAGGATCCTATCCAGAAAGTGGGGGTTGATATTGCTTTTGAAGGTGATACAATAAATATAAAGCAATTTGAAGGTTATATGGGTACCGGTGCATATCGTGCAACAGGCACTGCGAAGCTGAAAGGAGCAGGTCTGACCAACTATAATATATCCCTAGTATTAGATAAGCCGATGATTCGCAGCAAATACTTTACAGGAACTGTTGACGGCAGTTTAATGCTGACCCAAGGACCGATTAACCCTAAATTAGCTGGCAAGTTACTCTTTGAAAATGATACGATTGATATTCCAACCATCCCTGATTTGCAGCCATCCACTATAAATATGGATTTAGATGTTGATTTTCAAATCGGTAAGAAAGTGCGGTTTTATAATCCTTATCTATATGATATTTTAGCTGCTGGCAGAGTGAAGCTGGGCGGCAGTACCATGGAGCCTGATATTTCAGGACGCATTGTGGCTGTCCGGGGAACGGTAAGTTATCTTAGAACACCATTTAAGATAGAAGAAGCTAGCGTAGAATTTAGGCAATTTGCCAATTCTTTTGAGCCAGTTATTCAACTAAAGGCGCAGACTCGTCTGCAGCAAACCCTAATTAACTTAAATATCAATGGTCCAATAGGAGCGATGGAATTTAAATTAACTTCGGAACCAGCCATGAACCAACAGGAAATATTGTCCCTCTTAACGCTGCGCAGCCGTTATTTTGACAAACAAAATAATGGAAATAACAGTTTGGGACGGGATGAACTGGTTGGTGCTTTGGATGCAGGTTTGCAAATGCGTTTTATTAGTGGAATAGAGGGGAATCTCCGGAATGCGTTAGGATTAGATGAATTTAGCTTTGTAAGAGATACTAGTTCCACGATTGTTAAGAAAAGTACTAATAATAAAGATGAAAACTCCACCATTAATCAAGAAGTTTATAATTTGGTAATGAGTAAATATGTAACGGATAAATTGCTGGTTAGTTATACTCTGGGAGTGGATCATGATAAAAGTGAACTGTCTTTCCGCTACAGCTTAAACAGACGCATTAGTTTGACAGGGTCTATTGACGATGAAAATCAAACATGGTTTGGGGCAGAAGCTAGGTTTAGATTTTAGAAGAAGGATGATTAACATGATGTTGCAGCAATATGTAAAAGAACTTAAGAAAATACACATGCTGTCTCGGGAAGAAGAAGAAACCTTATGGCGCGAATATAAAGATATGGGTGATTTGAGCTGCCGGAGTAAGATTATTGAACATTATCAGCCCTTGGTCTTTAAAATTGCCACGGGCTGGCGCCTTGATGAGTCCACCATCATGGATATGATTCAAGAGGGAACCGTTGGACTGATTGAGGCAGTAGAAAAATATGATCACCAACGAGGCGTAGCTTTTAGCTTATACGCCTCTCAGCGAATTCGCGGCCGTATGCTCAACTATATGGAACGAGAAGGTAAGTTTGGTGTAACCTATATTGACAGCCCTTTATCAGGGGAACAGGATAGAACGTTGGGAGATCTGCTGGTGGATGCAGGCGCTGGTGTTTCCAGCCAGGCAGAGCATAATTATTTGGTAGCGCAAGTCAGAAATGCGATGGAACGTCTGCCAGTAAAAGAACAGGCCGTATTGAGCGGCGTATTTTTGGAAGATTGTGAGCCAAAGCAGCTGGCGGAAAGTTTAGATACGAGTATTTCTCATATCTATCGGCTGCAAAAACAAGGTATTCGACGTGTTCGCGGCATGCTTGCCAAATTTATGCAGAACTGGTAACTGCAAAATAAAGAGGAAAGAGGCACATATAAGGCGGATTGTTATAGAAAACACAGCTAATCGCCGAAAACAAACATATTTCAAAGAAAGTCAATGACCATAATCTGGCCTCTTTTCAGGATTGTATATATTGTTTATAATAGGGGTGTTGTATGTGGCTCATTTTAAAAACAATATTGTTCAGCATTTGTCTTCCGCAAAAGGATGGCTGACAAAGGCCGAAGAAGCTTTTGACAAAGAAAAAGACATTCGCGGTGAGCTTAATTTGATGTTGGCGCAAGCTGAACTTCAGCATGTAAAGGAAGTGAACCGTTCTAACCATTGGCGTCACAAATACGCGGCGGTTCGTCATGTACTGGCGCTGGTTTGCGCTGTTGTGATGGCGGTTGGTTTGGGTGGAGTTTATTGGTGGACATCCAAGCCGCAAATAGTTGTACCTGTTCCACTGGCAGAAAAGGTTAGCCCGCCAGTGGAAGCTAAGATACAAAGTACCAGCAAGACCGGACAGGCAACTTCTGTTCCGGTAGTACAGGAGGAGAGCAGGGCAGTTCACCAAGAAGCTGCTCCACCGGTACAGGCTGTTACTGATTCCAACGTAATTAGCCAGAAAAAAACGGCTGAAATTTCCCAGCAGGAGGAGCCAGCGGTAGCGATATCCCCTGTTGAAATGCAAAAATTAATGCGGGCCGCCGGAAAATCTCTACGCGGCCAGTAAGAAGGAGGTAATGCATGAAAACGCAAAAGATCTATAAGCATATGCTGCTTGCTGCTATCTTTAGTCTCAGTCTTGTTTTTTCGATTTTAGCTCCTGCTTATGCTGCAGATCCTACCGGTAAAATAGTAACTTCTATTACTGTTACCGGCAATACTACCGTACCAGAGTCTACCATCATGGGCGTAGTAAAAATGAAACCTGGTGAAGCGCTGACTGCTGATAAAGTAAAACAAGATATGCAGGCTATTTATGAATTGGGTACTTTCTTTGATGTGGTATCCAACTTTAATGAAGTCCCTGAAGGGGTTCAGGTAGTCTATACGGTGATGGAAAATCCAGTGTTGCAGGATGTTATCATTAAGGGCAACACCAAGGTATCATCAGACAAGCTAAATAGCATGCTGACAGTTAAAAAAGGCAGTATCTTAGATTCTAAAGCTCTCAATGAAAATGTAAGAGCCATTGAACAATATTACCATGATCAAGGGTATATCCTGACCAAGGTAAGTGATGTGTCAATGGGAGCTGGTGGTGTATTAACCATTACCATCAATGAGGGGATTTTAGAAGGCATCGAAGTAAAAGGCAATGAAAAGACCAAAACAAATGTTATTACTCGTGAAATGAAATTGAAACCGAATCAGCCTTTCAATGTAAAAGATGCTAAGCGCAGTATGCAAAAAGTGTACAACCTTGGCTATTTTGAAGACGTAAACATGAAGTTGAATCCTGGTAAAGAACCAAATGGCATTGTTCTGGAAACCGATGTTGTAGAACAAAAGACAGGCCGATTCTCCATTGGGGGCGGTTACAGCCAGAATGACGGTATGGTGGGAATTATCGAACTTGGTGATGATAACTTCCGCGGTACAGGCGATAAAGTGAACCTTCACTGGGAGTTTGGCGGCAATGCCAGCAACAGAAACTATCAGGTTAGCTATACCCGTCCTTGGCTGGATAGCAAACAAACGTCTCTTGGCTTTAGTGTTTACAATATGACCAATCAATATAGTGACTATGATGATAACGGTGATACGCAATCCACCTATGACAAAAATCGTCGAGGCTGGGATGTTACGTTAGGCCGTCCGCAAGGAGAGTATGGACAAAACTATATTACACTGAAACAGCGTACAGATACTTATAAAGGATGGGTATCTGGTGTTGATTACGCTGGTATAGAAACGGATGCAGCAACACAAGCGTTTATAGCAGATCATCCAAATTATTTAAAAGATAATTTTGGTAAAACAAATAGTGTCAGCTTAATGCATGTATATGACACTCGGGATAATGTATTTAGCCCTACAGAAGGCAATCGTGTTGCCTTGACAGCTGAATTTGCCGGAGGCGCTCTGGGCGGTGACTTTACGTATAATAAGTATACGGTAGAGTCTCGTGATTATCTAAAAGTCGGTCATGCACAAGTCGTGGCTTTACGGGGAACCATAGGTTATGCTGATGGCAAGATGCCAGACAGTGGACGCTTTGCAGTAGGGGGATCCGATACGCTGCGCGGTTACCGTGATGATCAATTTAAAGGTGACAAAATGCTGGCAGCTACAGCAGAATATCGCTTCCCGATTGCCAGTAAGGTTGAGGGCGTAGCTTTCACTGATGTTGGTAAAGCATGGACTGGTGAAGGATATAAACTTAATGATTTAGAGGCTAGTGTTGGTGTAGGTATTCGTGTTACGACACCAATCGGTCCAATTCGTCTTGATTATGCTCAAGGCAGCCAAGGCGGCAGAACCCACTTTAGCTTTGGCGGACAATTCTAAGTAAGACTTTATCAGAGTCAGGTCATTGACCTGACTCTGATAACTATAATAAGGGAAAGTTACTTACGTTTAGTTCCTATCCTTCCCAGTCTTCGTATCTTCACGTTTAAAACTGATTTTTATGTGTCTGAAAAGAATGTATAGTAAAGGAAAGTTACTTACAGTCAATCAGCCAAAAAAAGGATGAAACACGAAGGGTGCGAAGATCTGCAAAGAACACGAAGGAGTTATGTTGAGTTTCTATTCTTCCCAATCTTCGTATCTTCTCGTTTAAAATTGTTTTTTCTATGTCTTCAAAGAATGTATAATGATCTTTCTGATATTTTAACGATTTGTGTCTGTAGTTAGCATTTTTCTTAGGAGGTGCATTGCTATTCCTCGAAAGTATTTTCAACTTATTTTCACAAGTTTAGTTTTTAGTTTTCTATTGCTGGCAGGCGTTGCCCATGCTTCTGATGAAGTAGTAGAAAAAGTAAATGTAACGATTGTTTCCAATCCAATGCCAACCTCCAAGATTGTGAAACGCATGACAGCCAGTGTAGGAACTGTAGGCGAGCAAATGGTCGTCGGCCGTAAAGTGAGTGAAGTTGCAGAGAGCCGCGCCTCCTATGAGAAGCTGATCAAAGAAATCTTTGATCGTGTATTAGTAGGATATTCCGTACAATCCGTTGCCCTTTCGCCAGATGTCACGACAGCCATAACCGTAGAAGTAGTTCCCTGGGGCGATGTAGTACATGAAGTAGCCTTGGAATATGACTTTGGTAATCTCTCTCCCGAAATAGTAAGTCTTATTAAAAAAGACATGGGTAATATGGAAGAAAAATTAAATGATGTGTTAATCGGGTTGCCGATTGATGCTGTAGACTGGGCAGGGGGACTGGCAAAAGTAGCAATCCGTGAACAGTTAGCCACCCAGCTGCCGGAATATCGTGCCAATATGGATATCATTCCAGGAAGTCGTACCGTAGTGAAATTTTCCTTGTCGCCTTTAGGAACGATTGTGCAGGATGTACATGTTTCTCTCCGTTCCCATACCATTCCCAATATCGTGCTGGCTGCTGTACGGCCAACCATGGATGAGAGCAGCAAAATTCTGCTTGGGCTGCCGGCAGCTTTTGTGGAAAGACACCGTGATTACTTTACGGACAAACTGATGGCGGAACAGCCTCTGACAAAGAAATATGGGATTATGGCGACTCCTCAACTGAATGTGGGCAGCGATACGGAGATTGCTCTTAATGTGGAAACCGACAAATATAAAATATCATTAGAAACCTATTTAGATATGGGGCATAGTGAAGATAATACTTCTGCCAGACTGCATGCTGGAAAATTTATTGGCAAGCGGGATGAAGCTTTTCTGGAAGTGAATTTTGTCCCCAGTACGGTTTCCTGGGAATTTATGCCTGGATGGGGCCATAAAATCGGTGCCAGCACCATGGCTGGGATCAAATATAATACCTCTAACAGTCAAGATATAGTATGGGCACAGCATGAAATAAACCGTAACTGGACATTACGTCTGGAACGCAGTCCAAAGATAGGCGCTAATGAGCTTGGCATCCGGTATAAGCTCCATGACTTTTTAAGTGCCGAATATATCTTCACGAAGGAAGACCACTGGCTGCGGCTGATTGGAAATTTGTAAAATCGTAGGGGAATATTTTAAAAGCAATACCTTGAATATGTGGATATACCCTGTTATAATGAAAAAGTAAAAATAGATGCCATTAGGCAGAGAGAAGGGTTTTTATGCTGAAATTACAAAAAAAGCAAGTGAAAATAGTGTCTCTGACGATAGCAGTCATGTTCGTGCTAGGGATTGTTGGATTGGCCGTATCCCAAACTAGCAAATCATATGCAGCAGGTGCAAGCAGTTCCTCCAGTATTGGTGTAGTAAATTATCAAATGTTAATTTCGCAGAGCCCTGATGCAGCTAAAGCACAAGAAGCGATGCAGGCTGAAGTAGATCAAGCCAAAAAGGACTTTGACGAAAAATCAGCAACGATGAATGATAAAGAAAAGCAGGATTATTATGCACAGGTGCAACAAAAATTATCTTTGAAAAATCAGGAACTGGTTGCTCCTGTATACAGCAAAGTCGATGCTGCGATTAAAGCCGTAGCAGATGCTAAAGGCTTAACTATTATTATGGATAAAGGCAACGTGGTATATGGTGGTCAGGATATTACTGACGAAGTAGGCAAAAAATTAAATGGTAAATAATTAAATTTGTAATGCGGCCGAGCAGGTTTGACCAGCTCGGCCCTTTATTAGAAAGTAGGTGATCTAAGTGTCTAGAAGTAAGTTTCTGATTTTGATGGTTGCTTTCATGATGCTTGTCGCCGGATGTGGTACCAAACAACAAGTGCAAGAACCAAAAGCTCCCGAAAAACCTCAAGTGGGTGTGATCGATATCAATAAAGCGGCAAGATCCCATCCTAAATATAGCCAGTTACAGGTTTTACAGCAAGATGCAAAAACATTAGAAGCCCAAGTACAAGCTGAACAGGCAGCTGCTGTTCAAAGGAGTCAGTCAACGTCGCCTCTGCCAGAAACAGCTCAGGGGGATATGGCTGAATTAAACAAAGCTTTTCAGCAACAATTTACAGATAAAATGTCAGCGAAAGAAAAGGAAGTCAATGCAAGGCTTGCGGCCAAAGAAAATACTGTTCATCAGACGCTGTCTGATGAATTTAAGACCTATACGGATCAAGTGGATAAAGAATATCAACCGCAAATATTTAATTTGCAGCTAAAATTGAAAACAGTGCAGCTGACCAAAGAGGAAGCTGCTTCACTTCAAGAAGAATTAGAGAAACTACAATCACAGCAAGCCGATAAATTAGCAGCCAAACAAAAAGAATTATCGGCCAAAATGAATGAAGCATTAGCTCCAGATAAAACTGCTGCCCAGCAAGAATTAGAAACCTACAGCAAACAGGTTAATGAAGAGATTTCTAAGCAAGCAGCTGCTAAACAAGCTGAAATAGCAGCACGCGGCAGCCAGCAGCTATCGGCACCTGGCACTGCTCCGCAGGGACAAGCCACAGATGGCAGCAAAGCGCAGCAGTTAGTGATGAAACAGCAGGAAATTCAAGCATTACAAGATTCTATTATTGAAAATATTAGAGACAAGACAAGTAAAATAGCGATTGAGCGGGGCTTAGAGGCTGTTTTGACGAATGTCACGGTGAATGTAAGTGCAGTGGATATAACAGACGCTGTCATTGCAGAGTGTAATAAATAGCAAAATTGTATATAATAATAGCAGTTGCTCAAGCGATGCATCTTTCATTGCTTGAGACAACCGCTAGTTAATAAAAAATCAAGCAGGAAAATGGAGGACTTACAATGAAACAAGGAAGAAAAGTAGCATTATTGTTCTTATTAGTGTTTACTGCGGCTCTGTTGGGCGGTTGTAATTCAAGTGGTAATATTGGTGTGATTGATGTGAATAAGGTAATGACAGATAGTCCTAAGGTAAAACAGTTTCAAGATCAATTGAATGCTAAAGGAAAAGAGCTTAGCGATCAACTGGAAAAAGACAAAGCATCTTTAAGTGCTGCTGACTTTCAAAAGAAACAAGAAACTCTTTATGCAGATTTTATGAAAACAAAACAAGATATGGAAAGTCAAATTGACAGCAGTATTAAAGAAACATTGGATGGTATTGCGAAAGAAAAAAAATTAAATGTAATTCTGTATAAAAATGGTGTAGCTCAGGGCGGTACCGATGTTACCGATGATGTCATTAAAAAATTGCAATAACAATTTAAACAATTCAGGAGGATTTCTCATTGAAAAAGACGTTAAGGGAAATTGCTGATTTGGTAAATGGCATACTCTTGGGTGATGGTGATATTGAAATAACGGGTGTGACCAATATTGAAGATGCTGGTGCAGCGGATATTGTTTTTGCCGTACCGCCTCATCTGGATAAAGCGGCGCTGTCCAGCGCCGCTGCTGTCATTATACCTAATACAGTCACTGACTTTAGTAAACCCGCCATTCGAGTGGAAAATCCACGGGTAGCATTTACTGAACTATTAAAAATATATACGCCTGATATTCTGGTTGAACCTGGCATTCATGGTGCGGCAGTGGTCGGCAAGGATGTTAGCCTTGGTAAAAATGTCGCGATTATGGCTTATGCTGTGATTGCCGATGGTGCGGAGATTGGTGATAACACCATTATTTATCCCCATACTTATATTGGCACAAAAGTTAAAATTGGCAGCGACAGTATTGTATATCCGAATGTGACTGTGCGGGAGTACTGTCATATTGGCAAGGGAGTCATTTTACATAGTGGAGCAGTAATTGGCAGCGATGGTTTTGGTTTTATCACTGTAGAGGGACGTCATCAAAAAGTTCCCCAGGTTGGCAATGTAATCATTGAAGATGATGTAGAAATTGGTGCAAATACAACAATTGATCGGGCCACAACTGGCAGCACAATTGTTAAGCAGGGAACTAAACTTGATAACTTGGTTCATTTAGCTCATAATGTTGTCGTGGGTGAAAATTGTTTCTTTGTAGCGCAAGCAGGGATTGCTGGCAGTGTTAAAATTGGCAATAATGTTACGTTTGCTGGACAAACAGGATGTGCCGGGCATGTAACGATTGGCGACAATTCCGTATTTGCCGCGAGGGCTGCAGTCATCGGCAATGTTCCACCAGGGTCCTTTTATGCTGGATTTCCAGCCAGACCTCATAAGGAATGGCTGCGGGGTGAAGCCGGTATTCACAAAGTACCTGATTTAATTAAAAAGGTTCGGGATTTAGAAAAACGCTTGGCTGCCATAGAAGACAATAAATAGAGGCAATGGATTGCCTCTATTTATTGTCTAGTGTATATACTTCTTAGGAGAGTTCCCTCTACATTCCTTATAGCTCTTGATGCTGCCTTTATCACAAAAATTACCTGGACAAGTGATGCAGGATTATGTTAAGCAATAGGGAATATTTATAGAGTTACGCTCAAGCTTATTGTTTTTTAGGGGGATTTTTATGAAGAAAGTATTACTTGGAGTCAGTTGTGCCTTACTATTGACAGCTCCTCCCGTTTTTGCAGCACCATCCATAAATGGCTCAACAGGTTTGATTAATACACCATCTGCGGATGTACTGCGGGAAGGCCAATTTTCATTAGGGTATTATCATCTCAAAGATGGCGGTGTGGCTGCATTCAATGTCAATGTGGCACCTAAAGTAGAATTGGGCGTGGCAGGTTTTCGTTATGATGGACAGGATAATAAGAATTATCTGAATGCTAAGTTTAGCGTAGTTTCTGAAACTGTATTTAATCCGGGTTTGGCAGTGGGGGTAGAAGACATAGGTAATACAGAGAAGCGGTCAGTTTATGCTGTGACAAGCAAGGCTCTGCCTTTTGGTTTTAGAATGCATTTGGGCGCAGGAAGCGGACGCTATAACGGTGTATTTGGCGGGCTTGAAAAAACACTGAATCCTGTCAGAGTTATAACCGGTAATAATACATTTCCCGCAACAACATTGATTGCCGAATATGATGGTAAATACATGAATTATGGTGCTCGCATGTCCATTACACCTGGTCTGAAATTGGATGCAGGCTGGCGAAATCATCATGGATATGTGGGAATGAGTTATACGTATTAATAACAGAAGGCTTGATTCAGATGGAATTTTTAATTCTGTCTGAATCTGAGTCATACATACTTTTCTATGGTTTCTTCCTATCAGAAAATAGAAGTCTTAGAGCAATTTGCTCACCACACAGTGTTAGGAGCTAACGTTTAAGAAAGAAGGAGCATACATGCTATATCAATTTGTGAAAATAATAAGTCATATTGTTAGTATGCTGCCTCAGGCTGTATGGCGGAGAGTAGGGAATGTCTTAGGGGAACTATGTTGGATAATAGTACCTCGTAAACGTAAAACTATGGCAATTGAGAATATTAAATGCAGTTTAGCTATGGATCAGGAACAGGCCTATAACATCGCTAGAAAAAGTACGACCCGTTTTGGTAAAATGTTTATGGAAGTATTGTACATGCCTAAGCTCAATAAGGAAAATATCAAACACTATGTACATATTGAGAATCCTGAATATTTAACGGAAGCGTTGGCGCATGGAAAAGGTGCAGTATTAGCGACAGCTCATAGTGGCAATTGGGAGCTATTAGGGGCAGCTTTAGCCATGTATGGCTTCCCGCTGGTAGCGGTAGTCCAAAAACAAACCAATGCGGATATGGATAAGTTTATCAATGAGAATCGTACCAATGCAGGTATGCATGTGACCTATAAAACGGGTGTTCGGGATATGATTAGGATGTTAGGGGAAGGCCAGATTATTGGTCTGTTAATGGACCAAGATGCCCATGAAGGTGTATTCGTCAATTTTTTTGGTCGATTGGCTTCCACACCTCCAGGAGCAGCGGCTTTAGCCCGGATGAAAGAGGCTCCTATTGTTCCGGCATTTATTACCGAGAATGCTGACGGAACCCATAAAGTGATTTTACATCCATCGGTATGGGTACAAAAAACAAGCAGTCGGGAAGATGACATTCTTGCTACTACACAGCAATTAACAAGTATCATTGAAGAGCATATTCGAACAGTCCCTCAGGAATGGTTCTGGCTGCATAATCGCTGGAAACATTCTCCTGATAATAAGTAAATACAGAGAACAGCAGAACTTGCTTTGTTGTGTTTCAGGTGATATGCATAATACTGTCACCAGGGACATCGCAAGGCTTTTTTATTTGTTATCATATAATAAATTTAATTTCCAGTATATACATTTATTTAAAATAGTATATACTTATTTCGATTTTTTGATATACGTGTTATAATATACCCTTGAAGGAAGGGGTGAATAATCATGTCTGCTATCGTGAATAAAATACGAAACAGGGGCTTTTTCAAGATAAGAAGAGATTGTTTTTATCGTGATGTCATAACTCTCATGGTGGTTAGTATCGTGATTGGTTCACTACTGGCAACTTCTATATCTTTGGCAGCTAATTCTTACTTCTCCAAAACATTAGCCAGTTTGGTTGGCGATTATGGAGAATATGATATACTCATTCAATCCCGGGAAGAAATGAAGGAAGATACGGCGACACACATTCAAAAAATCATTGACGAAGTTTTTCCGGGGGCAAGAATGAAAGAAGGGCCGACGATCACTGGCAAAACTTCTTTTTTTATTGCCATACCTGAAGCATATAGAACAAAACAAACCTACGAAGATTTGGGAAAAACCTTTGGAAGTATACCTGGAGGGGCTGGAGTAGGTGTGCTGACAGAGCCGCGTCTCACCATTCGCGGGGTGCCGGAAGGTGCCAAGACGATGCTGATGGATCGCATCGGGCAAATTGATGGCGTACGTTTTACGTTCCATGATGGTGCCTCCATTGGGGTGGTACTATCTTCTATTGAGAAAGCAACAGCGGTAACAGAACAAGTTAAGAGCATGTTAAAGCAATACCAAGTCATTGAAATCAGTTTTCCTGTAGGCAGTGAACCGCAAAATCCAATCCGCATGGGAGAGTCGATTGGGAATGCTATGGAAAGTCAATTAAAGCTGGAGTATGCTAAAAACGTATCCGTTGATGGTAAAGACAATGACATGACCTATACGATTAGTACAATGATGGAATTAAAGCGGTTTCTGCAGGCCTATGCATCGCAAATTACCATTACGCCAGCTGGAGGCCAAAAATTAGATAAGGGAGATATGATTGTATTTGCAGGTACTGCAGCGCCATTAGCAGCCGGGAATCCAGTCGAAAAAGGTAATGTTCTGGTACAAATCACAAGCATGAATTCTGACGGCAGTGCAGAAGGCATTATCACCCAGGGAGATGCTGCTGATCTAACTAATAATCAGGGATATCGTGTGAGTAACAATGCCGTAGGGACTAATGTCGGTACAGCAGCATATCGTAATCCAAGACAGCAATTGGGGACTGCTTTATCAGAAACAACAAAAGTTGTTGATCAAATTCCCGGTTTCGCACAGGATGCCCAAAGCCTAAATAGTATTGCGTCGAGCAGCCTGAACAACTATGGCAATAGTATCAACGCCATGGAGCAAACTTTGAAAAGCTTGCAGGCAGCAGGCGGCACGATTGAGGTTGTTACTAACGGTTTAGCCAATATTGATACAACATCCCTGCAGAACCAGGTAGACAGTTCCTCTAAATCGATGGGTGGGCTGATTAATACCTTACAGGTTCTCAAACTGGTAAATGGTGATGTTGGCGGGACAGTTGACAATCTTGTCACTTCCCAAAAGAATCTAAGCAGCCTTAAATCTGACTTAGGAGCTTTGAATGATGTAGCTGCCAATGCACGGCAAGCTAAAGGTGCAATCAATAGTATTTTAACCAATGGTAATAATGCCCTTGGAAGCTTACGTGCATTTGATGTTGATACTGCTAAGAAAAATATAAATAGCGTAAATGATCATTTAAGCCAGTTAAGTAAGTTAAATACACCGCTTATTAGCGGCCAGCTGCAATATATGGCAGCTTCTGTGCCTAATCTTAAAGATGAGGAAATCAGCCATACCGTAGCGCTGCTGGATCGATTTATTGCTGGACAGGTTGTACCTGGTGAGCGCATTCAGATTCTTACCACCAGCAACATCAGCACAGATGCAGTAGCCCCAGTTGTATATAGCCAAGTAGGACATAATAACGTGTCTTTGTACTCGACAGATTTGGGTATTATTGAACCCAATGCCCGCGGCGAGCTGTACAGTGTATTAAATCAAGTAAGAGAAGTTTTATCGGGCATGACAGCGATTATCATGACAATGGTATTCTTAGCTCTGGATCATACAGCTATTATGACAGTCATTCGCCGCAATACAGTGAGTAAGAAAAAGCAAGCTTCAGGCTGGCGAAAAATGCCTATTCGTATAGCGGCTGCTTTTATCGCCGCTGAAAGGATCTATGGTATGACAGTGGGAGCTATATTACTGACAGCGATGTTCATCCTTGGCAGGGGCGGAATTCCTTATTTACCATGGGCAGCTGTGCCTTTTGTCGGTGCAGTCATAGGTCTGGTAATCGCCTGCTATACGGAAAAAATCAGTCCGATGTCAAGTGATGAAATGATGGCGGGTCAGTCACTGGGTTTATCCATTGATGAAATTATGCGAGAAATCGTGATCCCCAACGGACGCCCAGGCTTATTACAAAAACTGAACCAACGCAAAATGAAGTTTAAATAAGAATTGGGGGAAAAGCGATTAAACGCGAAGATACGAAGCCGCTGGCGCGGGTATAAAGAACACGAAGAGATATAATACTTTTCTCTCATTCTTCGCTATCTTCGTGCCTTCGCGTTTCAAAATATCTTTTCTAAAGGTACTATTTCAAAATGAAAGGAGGTGATCCTAATGCTTATGATTGAAAATCTGTATAAGAAATTTGGGAAATTGGTAGCAGTGAATGATGTGAATCTGCACGTTAGAGAGGGTGAAACAGTAGTTCTGATGGGACCTTCTGGCTGTGGTAAATCAACTACCATTCGTACTATTAACCGGCTGGTTGAACCTGATCGTGGAAGCATACGTGTTTCCGGGACAGAAATTACTGGGTTGACCAATGAGCAGCTGCGCAAGGTTCGTAAACGCATTGGCTTTGTTTTTCAGCAGTTTAATCTTATTGGCCGTTTGACGGCAGTAGAAAATGTTATGCTAGGGTTAGTAATGGATGGCATACCTCGGGAATTAGCATATGATAAAGCAATGAAGGCTTTAAGCAAGGTGGGGCTTGATAGTCGTGCAGAACACAAATCCGCTCAAATGTCAGGGGGACAGCAGCAGCGAGTTGGCATTGCCAGAGCACTGGCTTTTGAACCTGAGCTGATGCTTTGGGATGAACCGACTGCTTCTCTTGATCCCATTTTGGTTAGGGAAGTCTTGGTCATTATGGAGGAGCTGGCAAAAAATCGAGCTAGCTCTATGTTAGTGGTTACTCATGAAATATCCTTTGCCATACATGTGGCTGACCGTATTGTCTTGATGGATAAAGGAAGTATCGTAGAAGAAGGTATACCTCAGGAAGTATTTGGCCGTCCTACCTCTCCTATTGGTCAGCAATATAAAGAATTAATTGAATACCAGCAGATTACCAACGCCCTCACGCTAAGTGGCAAGAACATTGCCTAGAAATTATTCTTTGTGGGAAAAACCAGCGAAACGCGAAGATCGCGAAGAAATACAAAGAACACGAAGGGGGATATTATATTTATTACCCATTCTTCATAATCTTCGCATCTTCGCGTTTGAAATGTTTTTTCGAGATATTATTTAATTATTATTTCTGTGTCATCTGTGATTCATATCCCATCATTTTTTTCAATAATTTAGAGTTATTGGAGTGAAATTGTAAATTTTTCTTGCAGGGAGATGAAATATTTTATAGAATGTATAAAGGTTATTATATCAGGAGGATATCATGCATCAGACTACAATAGCAAAAGCTATATCGTACACGGGTATCGGATTACACTCAGGTCAGGATGTTACCATTATCATAAAACCAGCATCTCCTGATATTGGCATCGTGTTTGTGAGGACGGATTTGCCAGGAGCACCACAGGTAGCAGCGGTAGCTGGTAATGTTACCAACGCTATGCGGGCTACTACGTTAGAAAATGGTTTAGCTAAAGTTTTCACCGTAGAGCATCTGTTAGCGGCATTGTATGCTTTGGAAGTAGATAATTGTATCGTGGAAATTAATTCCCAAGAGCCTCCTGTGGCCGATGGCAGTTCACTGCCCTTTGTCAAGCTTATCCAAGAGGCTGGCGTGATTAAGCAGGATGCATTTCGTAAAGTGGTAGATGTCACGCAAGAACAGACGATACGGAACAATGATAAATTTATAACTATTTTACCTTATGATGGCTTTAGAATTACCTTTACTTCTGTGAATTCTCATCCCATGTTAGGTGTGCAATTTGGTGATTATGAAATTACTGCCGATGTTTTTATTACTGAAATTGCGCCGGCACGGACAATCGGTTTTATGCATGAGGTAGAATTACTCCAGTCCCAGGGGCTTGCTTTAGGTGGAAGCTTGGAAAATGCAGTTGTATATGATGATGTAAAGGCCCTTACACCTCTTAGATTTGAGGATGAATTAGTTCGTCATAAGATTTTAGATATTATTGGTGATTTAGCATTAGCAGGCCGTATTAGAGGACACGTCATTGCGGTAAAATCAAGTCATGCGCTAAATACGGCATTGGCTAAAAAAATAGTGGAACATATTCGTTAAGGAGCTGAAGTACATGTTGTCTGCAACTGAAATACAAGAAATTATTCCTCATAGGTATCCATTTTTATTGGTCGATCGTATTGTGGAGATTGAGCCATTAAAGAGAGCCGTGGGAATAAAAAACGTAACAATGAATGAACAATTTTTCCAGGGACATTTTCCTGGTAAGCCTATTATGCCTGGAGTACTGCTGCTCGAGGCTATGGCGCAGGTTGGCGGCGTAGCCATGCTGCATCCCGATGAAAATCGCGGCAAATTGGCCTATTTTGTTGGCATGGATCGAGTAAAGTTCCGAAAGCCTGTAGTTCCTGGCGATCAGGTGCGTATGGTTGCTGAATTAATTAAAGTACGCAGCAGCATGGGAAAGATATGGGCTCAGGCATTTGTGGATGATCAGTTGGTAGCAGAAGGGGAATTCCTATTTGCCATCGTTGCAAAATAATAAGAAATTAAGAGAAATAAAGAAAAACAGTTGATAATAGTGGGAAAAATGAGAATAATAATTAATAATCAGCTGTGAGGGGCAATTTTGCCGAGATATCGCTTGTCAAAATTCGACTGCACAGTCGGATTGTAATATGTAGAGTATGGGTATTACGGTATGTATTTAGTCTAGTAAGGAGATGAGTTGCAGATGAAGCCAGAAAAGGTTGTCGTACCTCTGCGTAAGATACATGAAACAGCAGTGGTTCATCCCAATGCTCGTATTGGCAAGGATGTTGAAATCGGAGCCTATGCAGTGATTGGTGAGAATGTAGTAATCGGTGAGGGTACTAAAATTAGTGCTCATGTAATCATAGATGGCTGGACTAGCATCGGGAAAAATTGTATAATTTATCCTAGTGCATCGATTGGTTCAGAACCTCAGGATTTGAAATTTAAGGGTGAAAAGAGTTATGTCTTCATTGGTGACGAGACCAAAATCAGGGAGTTTGCTACGGTAAACCGCGCTACTGGTGAAGGTGAAGAAACACGGGTCGGCTCAAATTGCTTGTTAATGGCTTACACCCATGTAGCTCATAACTGTGTGGTTGGCAATCATGTGATCATGTCGAATGCAGCTACGCTGGCTGGTCATGTGGTCGTTGAAGATCGAGCTGTTATTGGCGGCTTGACAGGTGTTCATCAGTTTGTGAAGATTGGTATGAATGCCATGGTGGGCGGGGCGTCAAAGGTGGTACAGGATATTCCGCCTTTTGTGATAGCAGATGGTCATCCGGCCAGAGTATCAGGGCTTAACAATGTAGGCATGGCTCGTTCTGGTATAAGCCGCGAAGCACGCAGCAATATCAAAAAAGCATATAAAATATTGTATCGTTCAGGACTTCCTTTGGCGCAAGCCATTGAGTCAATGGAACAAGAATTAGAATCCTATCCTGAAGTGGAACATTTCCTGCGTTTCCTGCGTAATGTAGAGCGGGGTGTCTGCCGCGGTCGTCGGGACGGAGAATAGGAGTTTGAAACAATGAAGACGATAGGTTTATTAGCTGGTGTCGGAAGATTGCCAGTAGAATTTGCCCGTGCCGCTCGCGGCATGGGCTTTACCGTGATTGCTGTCGGTGTGGTGCCTGGCGTTGATGCCGAATTGGATACGGTGGCTAATAAGGCGTACCATATTAGTGTAGGGCAGCTGCAAGCGATTATTACCACGCTGCAGACAGAAGGTGTTACGGATGTTACCATGCTAGGTAAAGTAACAAAAGAGTTAATGTTTACGGGTGCTGTTCAGCTTGACAGCAGAATACAAAAAGTACTGGCCAGTCTTACTGATAGCAGTGATGATACGGTTATGCTGGCCTTTGTCCGTGAATTAGCGGCAGAAGGATTGGGCGTTCTGGATCAAACAGCTCTACTTAGGACTCTTATGCCTGGACCTGGTGTACTGACAAGCCGTAGACCATCCGCAGCAGAGCAGGCCGATATGGAATTTGGTTTTGCGATGGCCAAAGAAATTGGCAGACTGGACATTGGACAAACAGTAGTAGTAAAAAATTGTGCAGTGATGGCGGTAGAAGCCATTGAAGGTACTGATGTGTGTATCCGTCGCGGTGGTGAACTGGGAGGAAAAGGAGTAACGGTTGCCAAAGTCGCCAAACCTAATCAGGACATGCGCTTTGACGTGCCAGCCGTAGGTCCTAATACCATAGAAGCCATGTATACAGCAGGAGCAGCAGCTTTGGTGATGGAAGCTGGAAAAACCTTGCTTGTGGATCGTGAAACCGTACTAAAAATGGCTGACAGTTATGGCATAACAATTATGGTAATGTGATAAAATAAAGAAACAGAAAGTTATTTTAACATAGAGGACACGGAGAAGTGCAAAGTTCACAGAGAGCAATTGCTATCAGGTATTATATAAGCCCTTTGTGTTCTTCGTGTCAGCGTAAGCGGCTTTGTGCCCTTCGTGTTCAAATTTTTTTTATTTAGAAACTCTTTCATTTTTCATTCAATATTGTTGGAGGCTTTGTATGTGTAAAATCATGATTTCAGTAGGAGAAGCATCAGGTGATTTGCATGGCGCCAGTGTCGCTCATGCACTAAAAAACATACAGCCTAACATCAAGATGTTTGGTATGGGCGGACAGGCCATGCAAGAAGCTGGTGTAGAGATTATATATGATATTGCTGATCTAGGTGTTATTGGGTTTGTAGAAGTGATTAAAAACCTGCCTAGGTTGTTTAAACTGCGGGATAATTTAGCTGAGCTTATGGAACAGGAACGTCCGGATGCCCTCGTCATTATTGATTATCCTGATTTCAATATGCGCTTAGCCAAAATCGCCAAAGAAAAAGGTATTCCTGTAATATCTTATATTAGTCCTTCCGTCTGGGCATGGAGAAAAGGCCGAGCAAAAGAAGTCGCCAACATTGTAGCAAAAGTGGCGGCTATTTTTCCCTTTGAGGCAGATGTGTATCGCGAAGCAGGAGCTAATGTCACTTTTGTTGGTCATCCCTTATTAGATATCGTAAAAGCAACCATGTCTAAAACAGAGGCTTATGAATATTTTAACGCTGATGCGGGGAAGCCGGTCGTACTGTTATTACCTGGCAGTCGCCAGCAAGAGATTATGAGCTTGCTGCCTGTTATGCTGGCAGCAGCTGAGAAGATCGTGGCGAAAGTACCTGAGTGTCAGTTTTTTTTACCAGTGGCTTCGACAATTTCCCGGGAAATGCTGCAAAATATAATAGAGCAGTATAAAATAACAGTTGTTTTGACAGACAAGCATACCTATGATCTGATGAATATTGCTAATGTGGCGATAGCAGCGTCAGGTACAGTAACCTTGGAAGCAGCTCTATTGGGTCTGCCAACGGTTATTATTTATAAGATGGCAGCTCTTACTTATCTGCTAGGTAAACTCTTAGTGAAAATCCCTTATATCAGTTTGCCTAATATTATTGCCGGACGTAAAGTCGTCCCCGAGCTGTTGCAGTATGCTGTAACTGCCGATAATATTACCAATGAAATAATACCTATTCTATTGGATGCCCACTTGCATCAGGCGATGGTGCAGGATTTAGCGGAGGTTCAGCAAAAATTGGGAGCAGCAGGTGCAGTAGAACGGGTGGCTAAAGAGATATTAACCATCGCCAAGGGACCAAGTGGAGGACAACAATGAAAATTTACATGCGCCTATTACAATATATAAAACCTTATATTCCACGAATGATAGTAGCCATTTTTTGCATTATCATGGCGGCATGTGCCAATTTATATGTACCCTGGATATTGCGGGATGTAATCGATAAGGTGCTGACAACCCAGAATACGGTACTATTAAATACCATTGCGATTGGCATTGTAATCGTATTTTTTCTGCGAGGTATCTTTTTCTATGGACAAACGTACTTAATGTCCTATATTGGACAGAAAGTGATTATTGACATTCGGGAAGATGTATACCGGCATTTACAGCGCCTGTCTTTGTCGTATTATGAAAAACGCCAGACGGGAAAAATCATGAGCTATATTACCAATGACGTATCAGCAGTGCAAAGTGCCTTGGTGGACAGTATGATTGAGCTGGTTACCGAAGGCATGACCTTACTTGGTTCACTGGGAGCTATGTTTTATCTGGATTGGAAATTGTCCCTCCTGACTTTGGTCACGTTACCTTTAGTAGGACAGGCAATTAATGTTTTTGGCAAAAAATTGCGAACTTCCAGTACTGCCGTTCAGGAACGAGCTGCCGATATTACTTCTGTGCTGCAGGAGAGTATCTCTTCAGTGCGAATTATTAAATCCTTTGCCAGGGAAGATTATGAAATAGAACGTTTTAACAAAGAAAATAATCAAAACTTTCGGGCACAAATGAAGAATTCTCAAATCATGGCGACATTGACGCCTGTCATTGAATTTTTAGCTGCTATTGGTGTCACGATGATTATTTGGTACGGCGGCAAGCAAGTGATCAATCATTCATTAACAGCAGGGTCCCTCATTGCCTTTTTAGTGTATGCCGTGAATTTATCCAATCCGATAAAACGTTTGAGCCGTGTGTATGGTAATATTCAAAAGGCATTGGCGGCGGCAGCCAGAGTTTTTGAGGTGCTGGATACCCAGCCGGAAATAAAAGATATGCCAGGTGCTGCATCATTACCAACGATTAATGGTTATGTGGCATTGAATCACTTGACGTTTGAATATAAAAAAGGGGAACCAGCATTACGACAAGTGGATTTAAAGGTTAATCCCGGTCAAGTAGTTGCCATTGTGGGGCCAAGCGGTGCGGGCAAAACTACCATTGCCAATATGATTCCACGATTTTATGATCCAACAGGCGGCAATATTACCATTGATGGTATTGATATAAGAACAGTTACATTACGGTCTCTGCGAGAGCAAATTGGGATTGTACCCCAAGAAACAGTTCTATTTAATGGCAGTGTATTTGATAATATTTTATACGGCAGATTAGATGCCAGCCAAGAGGAAGTTTTGGAAGCTGCCAAGGCAGCGAACGCTCATAAGTTTATTATGGACATGCCAGGGGGATATGATACTCAAATTGGTGAACGCGGTTCAAAATTGTCAGGCGGACAACGGCAGCGTATTTCCATTGCCAGGGCGATTCTGAAAAATCCTCGCATTTTGATTCTGGATGAAGCTACTTCTGCTTTGGACACAGAAAGTGAAAAGCTGGTGCAGGAAGCTGTAGATAAATTAATGATCGGGCGTACTTCTTTTGTGATTGCTCATCGTCTATCTACTGTGCAGCGTGCCGATTTAATTGTAGTTATGGAAAAAGGAAGAATTGCAGAGAAAGGAACCCATGCCGAATTGTTGGCGGCAGGCGGCTTATATAGTAAACTATACCAGGTTCAGTTTGAAAACAGGTAAAAGGAAAGACGTAAAAAGAGGTATCTAACATGCATTTTCTCTATAATTTATTGACAATCTTGTTTATTGTGCTAGCTACCCCTGTATTTATCATGCGATATATTCGAGAAGAAGGTTTTGGTCAGCGGCTGCGGCAAAGTTTTGGTTTTTTGCCTGCAGAAGATCTGGTACCTGTAGCTCATAAAGATTGCATATGGCTGCATGCTGCTTCTGTTGGTGAAATTGTCGCGGCTAGCCCTATTATCAAAGAAATACGTCGTGAATTTCCAGATAAACCTGTGTTAATATCGGTAGTGACCTCCAGTGGATACGCCATGGCGAAAAGAATTATCAAAGATGCTGATAGTATTATCTTTTTCCCGCTTGACTTGCCATATCTTAGTTACAGTGTCGTTAAACGAATCAGGCCCAGTGTATTTTTACTGGTGGAAACGGAATTATGGCCGAATTTCTTAAAGGCTGCCCGGCATTTCTCTATACCCGTTATGATGGTAAATGGCAGGATAAGCGATAAAAGCGTGGAACGTTATCATTATATGCGCAGTGTGCTGAAAGATATGTTGAATACTGTGGATCGATTTTGTATGCAGTCTACCATAGATGCGCAATATATCATCCGTTTAGGCGCTGATGTCCGGCGTGTTGTCGTTACAGGCAATACAAAATTTGATCAGACTTATACGAGTATTACCGTTGAGGAACAACAGGCTCTGCGTAAAGAAATGGGAATTCAGGATGATATTCCGGTCCTATTGGCAGGCAGTACCCATACAGGGGAAGAAGAGATGCTCTTTACTGCCTTGCAAAAAGTACGGGAATCTTTCCCCGCGGTGAAGCTGATCATAGCGCCCCGGGATATTATGCGGAGCGAAGAAATTGTTAACTTGGCCGCTAATTATGGTTTTAAAGGGGCCTTGCGCACAACGTTGTTAACGGAGCCCAGTGATGGCCACGATGTGCTAGTGTTGGATACGATTGGTGAATTAGGCAAAGTATATAGTATTGGTACCATTATTTATGTAGGCGGAAGCCTTGTACCGCGCGGCGGCCATAATATTCTGGAGCCAGCGGCACACGGCAAACCCATTTTAGTAGGGCCTCACATGTTTAACTTTAAAGATACGTATGCACTATTTTCGCGGCGTGAAGCCTGTGTGACAGTGTATGATGCCACTACATTAGGAACTAGCCTTTTAGAGATTTTAAATAATGAACAACTGCGGTTAAAAATGTCCCAGGAAACATTGGCGATTATCAAAGAAAACCAGGGGGCTTCACATAAGAGTGTAGTGTATCTGAAGGACTTATTGGGACGAATAAATTGAACAAAGGCGGAACATGTATGCGCCAACGTGAAGAATTACAACTTTATTTATACAGATTAGTTCATGGGCAAGAGCCTGGCATTTTGGCAAATTTCCTGCTGGGAGTATTGCATGTTTTTTCGATACTCTATGGCTGGGCTGTCATTTTTAAGCTGAGCTTATATAAATATGGCATTTTGAAGCAGCACAAGCTGGCTTGCCATGTTATTAGTCTGGGCAATATTACGGTAGGTGGTACTGGTAAAACACCTACCGCCCAACGGCTGGCTACGATTATTCGCGATATGGGATATCGGGTTGTTATCTTAAATCGCGGGTATCGAGCTGGCTGGAGAGGCCAGATCGGATTGGTATCGGATGGTAAAAAAATATATATGACAGCCACAGAGGCGGGGGATGAAGCCTACCTGTTAGCTAAAAGTTTACCGAGAGTATCTGTGGTCATTGGCAGTAACCGGATTATAACAGGTGAATATGCGGTAAACCAGTTGAAAGCCGATGTTATTATCCTTGATGATGGCTATCAGCATTGGCAGTTGGCAAGAGATTTAGATATTGTCTTAATTGATTCACTAAATATGTTTGGTAATAACTTTATGCTGCCTAGGGGAACATTAAGAGAACCACTCGCTAATTTAGCCCGGGCTCAGGTATTTTTACTAACGAAAGTGGATCAATCAACCCATGACGCCAGAGGGGTAATTCATAATACCTTAGAGCGATATAATGGTAAGGCTTTGGTAGTAGAAAGCATTCACAAACCGAGATGCTTTGTGGAAATTGAAGAATGGTATAAAGGGATACGTATGAAAGAGGTGCCGCTGGAAACAGTCTGTAGTAAAAAGGTACTGGCTTTCTCGGCCATTGGCAATCCTTCTTCCTTCGAGCAGACTATTTTGGATATTGGTGTGACAGAAGTATGTGGTATCCGCTATGCAGATCACCATGATTATACGATGGCAGAAATGCAGTATATTATGCAGCGGGCCGTAGATGAAAAGGCCTATGCGCTGGTTACGACAGAAAAGGATGCTGTGAAAATCCCTGCGGAGTTTATCCACTCCGATCGTCCATTACCGTTATATGTATTGAGTATTGCCGTACATTTTACGGAAGGTTATGAAGAATTGATGGATTTAATTGAAAAGGTATCTGTAAAGCAGGAGGTGTCAATGTGAATATCGTATGTGTAATTCCGGCACGCTATTCTTCAACAAGGCTGCCTGGTAAGCCATTAGCCGATATTGCCGGCAAACCGATGATCCAGCATGTATATGAACGGGCGTCACTTGCCAAGCGTCCACAACGGGTTATTGTTGCAACGGATCATCCTTTAGTATATGAGACGGTGGAGCATTTTGGCGGCGAGGTTATCCTGACATCACCGGATCATCCTACAGGCACAGACCGGCTGGCGGAAGTGGCCAGGCAATGTCCTGATGTAGATTTGATTATCAATGTACAGGGGGATGAGCCCCTGATTCAGCCAGAGGTGATTGATCAATTGGCCGAAGCCTTTGCGCTTAATCCTGACTTACAGATGGCAACCTTGATGACAGAAATGGATCAGAGCGAGTATCATGTGCCTAGTGCTGTTAAAGTCATTACAGACCTACAAGGCTATGCCTTGTATTTTTCTCGTTCCTTAATTCCCTTCCCTCGTGTTGCTATACATCTACCCGTATATAAACACATTGGAATTTATGCGTATCGCCGTGACTTTCTGCTGAAATATGCCGAACTTACGCCTACCCCTTTGGAAAAGACAGAATCATTAGAGCAGCTGCGGGCCCTGGAGCACGGCTATCGCATCAAAGTCCTCAAAACAGATTTCAAATTCATCGGTGTCGATACGATAGAAGATTTAGAGAAAGTGAATTTACTGTTAAAGGGCTAAAATCAAATAGTATGATAAACCGAATTATTATTTTGTGGTAAAAACATTGAAACACGAAGATCGCGAAGACTAGCAAAGAACACGAAGGGTTATTATGTTCATTTTCTATCTTCGTATTCTTCGCATCTTCGCGGTTCAAATGTTTTTTCTATATTTGAAAGGCGCGTTAGTATTTTTCTTACTTGTATTTCAAAAGTATTAATCAACATTAAGGAGGAGGTTCATTATGAATACAGTGAATATTGGTTCGATAACAGTAGGAGGCAAGAATCCCATTGCCTTGATTGCTGGACCTTGTGTTATTGAAGGGGTAGAACGCACGCTGAAGATTGGTAAGGCTATTAAGGAAATCACGGATCGCCTGGGTATTCCTTATATCTTTAAAGCATCCTTTGATAAAGCTAATCGTTCCTCTTATGCATCTTTTCGTGGACCAGGCCTAACAGAAGGTCTAAAAATATTGAATCACATAAAACAAGAATTAGGTGTCCCCGTAGTGAGCGATATTCATTGCAGTTCACAAATCGAAGCCGCGGCAGAGGTGCTGGATATTCTACAAATTCCTGCGTTTTTATGCCGTCAGACTGATTTGGTTTATCAAGCTGCCCAGACTGGGAAAGTTGTCAATGTGAAAAAAGGACAGTTTCTGGCACCGAATGATATGAAAAATGTAATCAATAAAATTCGGGAAGCTGGGAATGAAAATATTCTTCTGACAGAACGAGGCGCTAGCTTCGGTTATAATAATCTAGTTACAGACATGCGGTCTTTGCCTATCATGCGATCCTTTGGCTATCCAATCGTGTTTGATGGAACCCATAGTGTCCAATTGCCAGGAGGAGCAGGTACAACCTCCAGCGGGCAGCGGGAATTTGTACCTTATCTCACCAGGGCTGCTGTGGCAGCAGGGATTGATGCTTTATTCATGGAAGTCCATGATAACCCTGCGGAAGCATTATCTGACGGGCCTAATATGTTGTATATTGACCAACTGGAAGATTTGCTCAAAGATGTACAAGCCATTGATCATGTAGTCAGAAAGCACAAATAGAAAATTGATGGATGGAGTTTTATCGTAATAGGTGTTAGTTTTAAAAGAAATGAATCACAAAGACACAATGCCGCTATGGCAGCACACAAAGGGCAATACCCTTAGTGTTCTTTGTGTCTTTGTGGTTCAATAATTGTATCAGGGAGGTTTTACAATGATTATTGAACAGGCAAAGGAAGTGCTGGCCATTGAGGCAGCAGCCATTACAAGTTTGATTCCGCGCATAAATGGTGAATTTACAGCGGCCGTTACCATGATTTTGGAATGTAAAGGACGCGTAGTTGTTACTGGTATGGGAAAATCCGGTCATATCGGCAGGAAGATTGCTGCAACTCTCGCAAGTACGGGAACACCTGCCTTCTTTTTACATCCAGCTGAAGGAATTCATGGCGACTTGGGAATGGTTACAGCAGAAGATGTCGTATTGGCCTTGTCAAATAGTGGCGAAACCGCTGAAGTTGTAAGTATTTTTCCGGCAATTAAACGAATTGGTGCCAGTATCATTGTAATGTGTGGTTCGGCTGCGTCTACTATGGCTAAAAATGCCGATATATTTTTGGATATAGCAGTAGAAAGAGAAGCTTGCCCTTTGGGATTAGCGCCTACAGCCAGTGCGATTGCAACTCTGGCGATGGGAGATGCACTGGCTGTCGCATTATTGTCCGAACGAAAATTTACGCCTGAAGATTTTGCTGTGTTTCATCCTGGGGGAGCATTAGGCCGTAAATTACTGTTAACCGTAGAGAATATTATGCATGCAGGGGAGCAAAATCCTGTAGTTACTTTAGATAAAACGGTGAAAGAAGCTTTGTTTGTCATTACGGGCAAAGGACTTGGCGTTACCAATGTAGTAGATGATCAAGGTTATTTAGTGGGCATTATTACAGATGGAGATATTCGCCGCGGCTTAGAACATGGCCATGAATTTCTGGATAAAAAAGTAGATAGTCTTATGACGAAAAAACCTCGTACCATTACAGCTAACAAGTTAGCTGCCCAGGCTCTTTCCATTATGGAAAAAAATCAGCCGCGGCCAATTACGGTACTGCCAGTAGTGGATGAACAGAACCGGGCAATTGGTATTATTCACCTTACTGACTTATTACGTCAAGGAGTGGTATAATGGGTATAGAAGCCCGTGCCAAAAACATTAAATTATTAATATTAGACGTAGACGGTGTATTAACGGATGGCCAGATTATCTTTGGGCGTGATGGTGAATTAATGAAGAACTTTCATTCCCAGGATGGATTAGGCATTGCTGCAGCCCATAGAGCAGGGATGAAGACTGCCATTATTACGGGACGGGAAAGTCAAATCGTTCACTTGCGCAGTTCTGAACTGAAAATAATGGATGTATACCAAGGTTCCATGAGTAAAAGCGAAGCTCTTGCGGCGTTGATTGCTAAATACAGTCTAACGGTTGAGGAAGTAGCCTATGTAGGAGATGACTTGCTTGATTTGCCTGTAATGATACAAGTCGGCTTGTCTTGTGCCGTGGCAAATGCTGTGACAGAGGTGAAACAGCATGCTCATTTGGTTACGGTTCATTCAGGCGGTCATGGAGCAGTACGGGAAGTGGTTGAGTTTATTTTAAAATCCCAGGGAAAATGGGATGACATAGTGAATGCCTATTTGCAAGGCGAAAAAATAGAGACGAAACAATAAAGAACATGTGTAACCGCAAAGGCACAGAGTGTAGTAAGCGGGCTGTAGGGTGTGGTTCGCCACCCTGGGGAAAGGAGGTCGCCAATGTCTAACGTTTGGCAATATTATTTATTAAAAGGTATTAGTTTTATCGTCTGCTCATTACCCTACAAATGGGTTTTATGGTTAGGCAAAATTTTGGGAAAATTGTACTACCATATTGCTGATCGGCAGCGGCGGCGGGCCTTGCAGCAAATGCGAGAATCTTTGGGGTTATCTTATGAAACCGCCGAAAAAAATATTGCGAGTTTGTTTATCAAATTAGGGCAGACTTTTTTGGAAATGCTGTACATGCCGAATCTCACGCCAAAAACAATACGACAGTATGCTACGATGGATAATCGTCATTATCTTGTGGATGCAGTAGCACAGGGGCGTGGTGTAGTCATTTTGACAGCCCATATGGGTAACTGGGAATGGCTGGGTGCTTCCCTGGCGTTAGAGGGCTTTCCTTTGGCAGCTGTTATTAAACGACAGCCCAATGATCAGCACACGCGAATTTTAAATGAATATCGTGAATTGGTCGGGATTGAAATTTTTGCCCGGGGTACGACAGAATTGGTCAGTGCAGCCCGGGCCCTTAAGAAAGGGAAAATGCTGGGATTTTTAGCAGATCAAGATGCAGGTACCAATGGTTTGTTTATTGAGTTTCTGGGAAAGATGGCTTCTACACCTGCAGGGCCGGCTGTTTTTGCAAAAAAATTTAATGCGCCAATCGTACCTGCATTTATGGTGCGTAAGCCTGAGGGCGGACATAAGGTGATACTGCTTGAACCTTTTTACTATGAGGATACGGGCAATGAAGCAGAAGATACCTATAAGATGACAGCCAAAATGTCTGGGATTATTGAAGACATTATTCGGCAATATCCTGATGAATGGTTATGGTTTCAGAAACGCTGGAATACGGAGTATGTTCCAGAGGTATTGACGCAAGAACGAGGTGTATCTACAGAAAGGATGGGCAAGCAGGCATGAAAAAAACTATAGGAATGGTCGTTGTCTGCATCCTTCTATTGGCCAGTGGTTTATATTACTTTCTGAAAGATGAGCCATTGCCAGCAAGCCCACCAGAAGCAGAGCCAACTGCACAAGAGGCTTCCATCCTCTCTTATGTTGGTAATTCCATTACCGAAGAAAAAGAGGGAAAACGGTTGTGGGAATTAAAGGCGGAAACGATTGAAATTGATTCTAACACCAAAAATGTACAAATGAAAAATGTTATGGGTACCTTTTATCAAGATAAAGGTGGTAAAATTGAGATCAAGGCCCCCATCGCATTTTTAGACAGCAAGACAAAAGATATCAGCATGCCTGTAAGAATGGAGGCCGTAGCCAGTGATGGAGGAACCTTTGCTGCCAATGAAGCTCGCTGGTCTGGCAAAGAACAGCGCTTTTATGGCTCTGGTAATATTGTTGTTACCAAAGAGGATACTGTGATTACAGGTGATAAAATTGAAAGTGATACCAATATGGAAAAAGTAAAAATATCAGGAAATGCTAAAGTAATAAAAGGAGGGTCTTCCCAATGAAGTCTAACATCGTCAAAATGACGCTTGCTTTAGTACTTTCCTTTGGTTTCGTTTCCTATGGCCACGCTGCTTCCAATGCACCCGTTGAACTGGCAGCGGATACCATCGAATATGATTCAGTGAAAGGTATTATGGTAGCGCAGGGGAATGTCCGCATGGTGCAGGAAAATACGGTCATGACGGGCAGTAATGCCGAATATAACAGTAAAACCAAAGAGGCCCATGTAACCGGTGGTGTGCAGGTCGTAAAAGACGATGCCACATTAACGGCAGAAAAGGTAGATTCCTATGATAATGTTCATATGATAGCAGTTGGTGACCCTGTGTTAACGAAAGGTGAGAGCCGGTTGACAGGTCCCCAAATTGACTATTATTCAGATAAACAGTATGCTTTAGTTACGGAATGGGCAAAACTGCATACCCCGGATGGCGATATGACAGCCGATCAGATTGAGGCGTTCTTCAATGAAGATCGTGCCGTTGCCAAGGGGAATGTGCATATTGTCAGCCAAACCCGCAATATGGATGCTACATCTGATCAGGCAGTATATTATGGCGGTAAGGAACAGCAGGGAAAAACAGTCTTGACAGGTAATGCCAGAGCAGTGCAAGATGGTAATGTGCTGACTGGTAATACCCTCACTCTGTATTTAGATAATAAAGTGATTGATGTCCAAGGTCGCAGCAAACTAGTGATAACGCCTCAATAAAAATAAATAATATAAGTGTCCTTTGTGCCTTGAAGAAAACCGAAAAAATCATTAAACCACAGAGGCGCAGAGTACGCAGAGATACTATAATGCTCTATCTATCTTTTCTCTGTGCTCTCTGTGTCTCTGCGGTTAAAAAAGAAGCATGTTTCTTAAATAGTATCAATCCTTTGACAAGGAGTTTTCATATGTATATCGAAACATTTAATCTTGTAAAGACATATAAAAGCCGCAACGTAGTGGATGGCGTAAGCATTCGGGTGAATCAGGGAGAAGTTGTTGGCTTGCTGGGGCCGAATGGTGCTGGTAAAACAACTACTTTTTATATGATTGTTGGTTTAGAGAGCCCGAATGAAGGGATGATCGTCATTAATGACCAGGATGTGACGGAGATGCCCATGTACCGCCGTGCTAGTTTTGGGGTGGGTTATCTTCCACAGGAAGCTTCTGTGTTTCGTAAGCTTACAGTAAGGGATAATATTATGGCGATTCTAGAAACTACCAAGTTAGCAGCTGCCCAGCGTGAGGAAAAGGTAGAGAGTTTATTAGATGAGTTTAACATCAGCCATGTTTCTCAGCGCAAAGGCTCTCAACTTTCTGGAGGAGAGCGCCGGCGTGTAGAAATTGCCCGCTGCCTCGCAACGGATCCGGCATTCATCTTATTGGATGAACCTTTTGCCGGGGTCGACCCCATCGCGGTTGCTGATATTCAGCAGATTATTGGCTACTTAAAGCAGCGTGGCATTGGTGTATTGATTACAGACCACAATGTACGCGAGACATTAAGTATCGTCGATCGGGCCTATATTTTAAATGAAGGACAGATATTAATTCACGGTGATGCTGATACCATTGCAAATAGTGAAATTGCTAAGAAGTTTTACCTAGGGGAGAATTTCAGCTTATCATAGAGACCGTAAACAGGAAGCTCTAGAATGCTGCATAGCACACGTAGAGATGGAGATAAGATAGAGTTGTCTTTTTTAATATTCGTGTCTTCGTGGGTTAAAGGTTTTACTCGGGATTTACATGCAAGGGAGAAATATATGCGCATACTTGATAAATATATAATAAAAGAATTGCTAGGCCCCTTTATTTTTGGTATTGCTTCTTTTTCCAGTGTTTTTATTGGTACCAGCACCATGCTGCGCATTGCTCAGTATGTAACCAAATATGGTGCTTCCCTTAGTTCCGTGGTTAAAATGTTTATTTACAGTTTGCCAAGTATTGTTGTTCTAACCTTTCCGATGTCCATGCTATTAGCAGCATTGCTGGCTTTTGGCCGGTTATCTGCTTCTAGTGAAATAACCGCTATGCGGTCCGGCGGCATCAGTTTTTATCGTTTGGCCACCCCTGTATTTATCATTGCATTTTTTGTCAGTATTTTTGCTGTTGTTTTCAATGAAACAGTGGTTCCCCAGTCTAATGAAGCGTATAATTATGTAGTAAGTTATGAAATTCAAAAAAATACGGCACCTAAGTCCCAGGAACATATTATTATTAAAGATGTTAAAGGCGATATGTTAGAGCGGTTGACCTATGCCCGCAAATTCGAAGAAGAAACCAGTACCATGTATGCTGTAGCTATGCAAGAGTTTGACAATGGCAATTTGGTGCGAGTCGAAAATGCCGAAAAAGCAATCTGGCAGGATAATCATTGGACGATGTTAAATGGAATTATCTATGATTTAACGACGGAAGGGAATTTAGATCGTACCATGCGCTTTGAGCAGCAAATCATGCCGATGGACAAAGCACCAAGTGCGATTTCCCGTGAACAGAAAAAACCGGAAGAAATGACAATTAAAGAATTGAAGCAGCATATTAAAATTTTACAAAGGGAATATGTGAGTGCCAAGAAATACGAAATGGAATTACAGCAACGCATCTCGGTTCCTGTCGCAAGTTTCGTATTTGCCCTGATTGGTACACCCCTGGGATTACAGCCCAATCGTTCCAGCTCATCTATTGGGCTTGGGATTAGCATTATCATTATCTTTATTTATTACACGATTATGACCATTTTCACGGCTCTAGGGCAAGGCGGTGCCATTCCTATAACCATGGCTGCCTGGATACCCAATATCGTCGGTATCATCGTAGGAGCTCTGCTCGTCCGCAAAGTCTCCCGCTAAAATTAGGGAGTACGAACCACAGAGGCACAGAGAACACAGAGAGGATACGATAGTATCTTCTTCTAAATATAAAAAGATACCTCCTCAGTGTCCTCTGCGCCTCTGTGGTTCCTTTTTAGCCCCCTAAAAGATTTGAACAATGTGTCTTAAATCTGGTA
>CAURNS010000001.1:0-623816 GCA_963526485.1 uncultured Pelosinus sp. | reverse complement strand
TTGTCGGTTGCCGTCTTTTGTTTATTCCGAGGCTTTTTTAATGCGACAGCCCCTTATTTTACCATCAAATTGACTTTTCCACAAACGAAGCATAAAAAGGAACGATAAAATGCTTCAACAACCTACAATGTTTTCAATACGTTCACCATTCTTATACAATCATTGACTAATTTACAGCAGGCATAGTATCTGTTCAGCAAGCTCATTATCTGCATAATCAGGGATATACTGCAGACAAGCTACAAAATCTCTACGGCGCATATTCGTTAAATCCCGTACCTTGCTCTATGTCAAAGCATCACCTTACTGCTCGCACAGCAAGCATTGAACTATAGACGCAATGTTATGGAAACCATCGCGAAGATCAATATGTCGCCCGTCACCATAAGCAAGCGACATGATGTGAAGCATTTTAAGTGCCTCTAGCCCTATCTGGTTTGATGAAAACTAATGAGGCTAACAAGTAGGTAGGCACTTCAGCACGTCATTTACTTGTTGCCCATTAAAAATTTAATGGAAACTATAGGACGATTAAAACTGTTAAACGATTTTATATTTAGTAAAATTCTAGCCTCTGAGACGAAACTTCTCAAAATTGCCGGAGTAGACGCACTATATCCAAAAAGCAAGCGTGATTCCTTTATTATCCATTCCCTTGAAAACGGGAATTCTCTCATGCAAACAAATGAGATTTTGAATTCTCCTGAAATTGAAGCCTTAGCCAATTTTTAAAAATAGTTGTCTTATAAAGATACAATATGATGTGATATATGGTAAAATTCTTCTCTTTCTTCCAGTATAAAGCATATCCTATAATACTCCAAATTGTCATCCTTAGGGATGTAAGCAATCCGCAATCAATGTATTGCGTACAAATTTCGAGACGCTTTAATCATGTTATTTTGTGGTATCACATTCCCTCGACATACGGCGCACAGTAACTCCGTTTTACCAGAAAACTATATAGCTCCGACCATAGCGCTAACACTTGTATTCCACTGGAGGATAGCATCAAGCTATACTCTATAGAAATCGAGAAAACTGCCACGCCTCAAAAGCAACTCACACGTGTGTTTGGCATGACTGACAAAGCTACTTTGGAGCATGGCACAAGATCATTGCTTTGTACGACTGGTAGACTGTCGGCGTTTGACAGTTAGCAATTGATTGTGCCTATTGGGGAGATATAAATTAAAATGCCTTTAGTCGTTACTGAAGTAACGACCAAAGGCATTTTATATTATTTTGATAACTCATATGATAGTTTCTTCATTAAAAATTAATTTGCCGCCAACGTTCAAAAAATTCTGGATCAAATGCGAAAGGGCATCCAATTTTAGTCAAACTGCTGAACAGATTGCCTCCATTACCTATAAGGTGTCAGTCTATTTTAGATATCCACTCAACAGGAAATGCCCTTTGGGGGGAAATACACTTAGCTGGGTTGATCAAACACGAGAATGTTAGGGACAGCAACACCTTTCCTTTCTTGGAAAAACTTTTGGAACGCTAAACTGATTGAAATATGCTAAGACAACCAGTTAGAAGCACTGCCTATACTACTATGCTTTCTTTATCTCAAAAAGCGCAGTATCTTTTTATTCCTTGCTTAGTACATATAAAAGATAAGATTAACATCCGTATGTGCAAGACCCTCACACAGATTATGCTAAAATTGTCTACTAGCATTGGCTATAACAGTAATAATCCAAGTACAGGTGGACCAAGAAAGGGGAAGAGTACTCCAAAGCGAGCTATCCGTCCTTGCAAATGATAAATATTGTCACAATGCTCATTTCAAATCCATTCCAGGAACACGTTTTCGAATAGCCTCCAATTCGGCTTCATCGGAAATACCCTGCCAATCATAGCGTGGTGTGTAAGGAGCTTGTAATGATCGAATTTCTTCTTCGGTGAGCTCAATCTCCAGAGAGGCGACGGCATCATTGATTTGCTCGATAGAATTGGCTCCGACAATCGGTGCAGTCACAACTGGCTTGCTGTGAAGCCAAGCGAGTGCAATCTGTGCCCGTGAGACGCCTCTTGCGTCTGCAATGCTGCCAACCGCATCGATGATCGCATGATTTGATTCCTCCACTGCGGGAGAGTACAGCATGTCGGCATACTCACCATCAGTCTTAGAGCGGACACTAGTCCTGGCCTGCTCGAACGGACGAGCAAGACGGCCGCGAGCGAGTGGACTCCATATCATCGTTCCAACTCCTTCATCAAGGCAAAGTGGTATCATCTCGCGTTCTTCCTCACGAGCGAGTAAATTGTAGTGATCCTGCATTGTAACAAATCGGGCCCATCCATGCCTTTTCTGCAGATGGAGCGCCTTGGCAAACTCCCAGGCGTGCATTGATGACGCACCAATATAGCGAACTTTACCCATTTTTATAAGATCATTCAGTGCCTCGAGTGTTTCTTCAAGAGGCGTCGAGTGGTCATTTCGGTGAATCTGATAGAGATCGACATAATCAGTACCGAGTCTTTCGAGTGAATGGTCAATTTCTGTCATAATTGCCTTTCTGGACAGGCCGCGACCATTCGGGCCGAGACGCATTGGATGTCGCAGCTTGGTAGCGATAACAACGTCATCTCGATTTGCGAAGTCGTTGAGCGCACGCCCGAGGATCTCTTCACTAGACCCATTCGAATATATGTTGGCAGTATCGAAGAAGTTGATCCCAGCCTCCAGCGCATGTTTAATGAGTGGGCGTGCCTCTACCTCCCCCTTTGACCATACAGGGTGACCGCGATCAGGTTCACCATAAGTCATTGCACCAATTGCAATTGGTGACACATCCAGACCAGTTGTGCCGAGTTTGATGTATTTCATATTGTTCTTTTCCTTTCTCCGTTATGATAAAGCGGAAATGTTCCTGTTATCTGGCCTAAAGTATTGGTTTTATCATAGAAAATTCTCACTTCTGTTTACTATTATTACTCTAAATTCAGTTCTCTGGTAGTACATTTCTGCATAAAAATTGCCTAAAACCGCAAGACTGAATATTTTATCTTATTGAACTACACCTTAGTTTGCGCTATACTTAATTGAAAAATTCCATCCACTATGGGTGATAAAAAGAAGAGGCAAGATGATAAAATGTCAAATCATTTTTTGAATGCAACAAACTTTTCAATACCAGATCAGATCCGTTCAAATAATGAGGTATACGCCCGGCTAATAGCAATGGCAAACAGGATTACTACTGCAGAGGGTACTACTAAGACGGGCATACCTTATTTATCCATATGCCGCCATACCTGTGAGTCGCCACTGATTCCAAGTGTCCTTTCACCAGCCTTTTGTCTTATTCTGCAAGGAGAAAAAGAATTTCACCTTGCAGGGAATATTGCACATTATCATGCAGGAGACTATCTGGCCTCCATCATTGATATACCTGCATCCGGAAAAGTTGTCGGAGCAACAAGGGAGTTTCCCTATATCGGATTGCGCGTGGACTTTACAGCAGAGGAAGTTGCTTCCGTCGTAGCCGAGGCTAAAATTGAGCTTCCTGCCAAGAATAAGAAGCCAAGCACAGCCGCGTTCATTGGAAAAGCTGATATCGGTCTTCTTGAACTGTTCGAACGCGTGCTTACCCTTGCCCATATTCCCGAGCCAGCGACCTTCCTTTCCGTTCTCATGATGCGTGAGATGATCTATCGTTTAGTCTCAGGCAGATATGGACATCTTTTTCTTCAACAAGCCCTCTATGATCAACATTCTGACGGTATAGGAAAAGCAATCGGCTGGATAAAAGAAAACTTCTCCCGCCCATTTACCGTTCCCGCGCTTGCTAAAATCAGTAATATGAGCGTATCAAGCCTCCAGCATAAATTTAAGGAAATTACAACAATGGGACCCTTACAATACCAGAAACAATTACGTCTGCAGGAGGCCAGGCGTCTTATGCTGACTAGCTCCATAGATGTTACAACCGCTGCGCTGAAAGTAGGCTATGAAAGTCCCTCGCAATTTAATCGGGAATATAAGCGACTCTTTAGTTTATCACCACTTAAGGATATTAGGAAAATTCAAAACAATCCATATAATATGAGTGAAATAGAGGTGTAATACGCAAAGGTAAATCTTCTTCAAAAAAATGAATGCGGGGAAGGTCCCGCATTCAGCACAGCTCACCAAAGGTCTTTCACAGGGATGTGGAGGACTTTTTTTATTTTGTTGCAACCGTCTTAGAAAATAATTCTAACGCTTTATTAGCAAATTTTTGCGCAAATACTTTCGCCTTGTTAATTTGTAATTCATCTCCACCTTTTATCAATACTGCACCAAAATGTGTAGGCACTTGTTGGGTTCCACCAGAATACACCAACATTCCTCTGACAAGAAGACAAGCTATCAATGTAATTTCTGCAAAATCAGCGCCACCGCCAATAAAGTTCTCAGTGATAAATATGCCTCCCAATTTATCGTTTAATTTTATTGTCGCAGACGTATCTAAAAATTTTTTTATTTGCCATGAGCATGTTCCACAATAGGTAGGACTTCCAAAAATAACAGCAACCGATGCATTTACAAAACTTTCATCGATATCGTCAATGCTCATGGTTTTTACTTCTATATCATCTATTTGCCGAATCGATTCGGCTATAATTTCAGCTACTTTCTTCGTATTTCCCGACTCGCTATGATAGATGATTGACAATTTCATGTGACGGCCTCCCGATACTTTATGCAAATCATTTATCGATTGAAAATACAACTTACTTCCTTGCTGACTCCCATTGATTCTAAACACTTATTACAAGAGATACATTTTGCGCTTTTGGTATCGCCTTCTTCCCAGCGGTTAATTAAATCAGGCTCACATAATAAAGGCCTGGAGAGCGAGAAGTATTCAATTGATGTTTGATTTAATATATCTGTCATTACATCAAAATCACGATTGCCTCCGACTAAAATAACGGGTATCTTAATCGCCGCCGCAAGCTGCTCGGTATAAGCCTTAAAATAAGGTTCCTCATTTTTTGCTATTTTTCTGGAAAAGCCTTCATTGGGACGGGATAATTCAGTTCCTCCACTGACTTCGACAGCGCTTATCCCCAGTTTCTCCAGTTGCTTGCATACATGCTTGCATTCGTCAAATGTCATTCCGTTATCCATATAATCTTCACTGTTAATTTTTATTGCAACAGAGTAATCAGAACCAACCTTGTCTCTTATCGCCTTGTAAGTTTCGAAAATTATCCTTGCCCGATTATCAATACTGCCGCTATATTCATCATTTCTGTTATTGTAATAGGGTGTTAAAAATCTGCTGAATAATCCCCCATGCGCCGAATGAATCTGAACACCGTCAAATCCGGCTTTCTTAGCTCTGGCCGCCGCATCTCCAAATGCGGCAACAATTGATTTAATATCGTCAAGTGTTACATCCATAGGACCTACGATTTTCTCATTTAATTTCGTATGATCAAACTGGATAAAAATTTTACTGCCATACTTATGAATCATCGAGGTAAGTTCTATATATTCCTCGATAAACTCATCAGAATAGAAACCTAACTGTCCATTAAAAATCTGGGAGGTTTCTGAAATATAGGCTGCGCTTGTAATAATAAGTCCGGCACCGCCTTTTGCCAGATCTTCGTATAATGTAAAGACTCGGTCTGTCAAATGTCCCTTGTCGCCTGCTGCAGTTTCCATAGTGGCGGAACGAATGAATCTGTTTTTTAATTCCACATTACCCAGGAAGGTCTTATCAAATAGTGACTTCATATTATCTATTCTCCTTTATTGCCAAGTTACTTGTAAGAGCTCTCTATCCACCGACCGGCGATAGGCAAAGGGGTATCCAACCATCATGCCGCTCGTCACTTGCATGCCTTAAGAAACGGTTCATAGCCGGAGGCGGCACAAGATTCAATAAGTCCCGCCCAACAGTTTCCCAGCCCTAGTGACGTTGCAAACAATTGCAAATAAGCAAATGATATATAAGTATTATCTCTTCCGATGCCAAAAGTATGCTTATCTGTTGCGGCTACAATTAGACATGGTGCAGCACGCAAAACAACGTCTTCACCCTTTGATATTGCTCAACCAACATGGCCGAATGAGGGGCATATTTTGATGTAGCCATCGCAGAGGTTTTTATTTCAAGTTCACGCTTTGTCCATTCCATAACAACCGCCGAAATTTGCCGCAATGTTGCCGGGTCATCAACTACGTGATAGACAACTCCTTGTGAATTACAGGCAGTCGGCGCATCCGGGCAATATCCAGAAGCTGCAATATCATGTCCCTAGGCACACTCTTAGGCTGATAGTTGCGAATAGACCGGCGCGACCGTAAAAACTGAGCAGTTGTACTCGAATCAAGAATCGTATTTTCCTCAATAGGAACCTGATTGGCTAGTGGTGCCTTCGTATTATCCAGCGCCCCTTCGGGACAAACAGCCACACATTGGCCGCATTTCACACAAAGATCCCGTATCATTTCCGGTCCATTATCTCCCATGCCAATAACGCCTGGACAAACTGTGGCGCAAAGCCCGCACCGGGTACATTGGCCATGATCGACTTAAATAAAGTTCATAGTCATAGCTCTCATTCCGTCCTCTCGCTTATATTTGCATGCTCATTTTCCTTATTAAGTTTTTTCTCTCGTCCTACTAGAATGAATATTCGTTCCGATAGAGTAAGAACTCCCCATGATTGAATTAAAATTCAGCCATCAATGCGTTCAGCCAGTTTGCACCACTCAGTCTTATCCAAAAAACTGCCTGGTGCATTATCTTCCAGCTCTTTAAACATAGCATACGGCACACTGAATGTTAATAAATCAGCATCCATAACCCGACGGGCCTCCCCAATATCCATCATGCCAATGACAGCCCGTGGGTTCTCTTGTTTTGCTTCATTCCAAGGCAGCCAGCAAGTACTTTGGCAACCAGCTGCAAAGGGCACAATTACATTCTCACTGCCACGTCGTCCATAATTTGCCAAAACAACAAGCGCAGACAATTGGTCCGGATTAGCGTAAAATACAACAACTTTCGCTTCTTCCTAGTGACATCAACTTCTGCCAGTGGTTTAAATACAACATACGGTTAAGCTATTGGATCGACCTTAGTGTAAGGCTCAAGAAAGTCCTTGGCTAACTCCGGTGTCTTTATGATAGCCGTTCCCGCTATTTCTTCTGTCCCGGTAGACAGAAAATGTTCCAGGTTGGCTGAATATTGATTTACAAAGCCTAATCCTATGCCTCCGCCTTGGCAGCCAAAAGTTGTACGGCTAAAAACGGCTTGTCGCCCTTTAGCAGCAGCTGCCAACATCGTCGCAACACAACCCCAACGGCCTTCGGCAAACTCCAGGGCGCCCTGCGGCTTCTCATCGCTGAATAAAACAGCTACGGGAGAATATTTTAGCTTTAGTTTCTTTGCAAGTTCGCTATCCACAGATTCCCTCATCCCTTCTTTTGCTTAATAACTCACATCCTATAGCGGAGAGGTAGTCCGCTCAATCGGCAATGGCTTCCTCTTTACGTTATGTAATTGAAAATAGATAAGCTAATTCTCATCATATTGTCTCACCTCCTATATTGGTCACTTCTTTTGCAATGAACGTTCGTTCTAATCGACGTGATAAAACATCCCTTCTGTAATCACCGCCTGAAGAGATACTAGACTAATGCATACACGGAGTTCATATAGTATCATCTTTTCTACTTACCGCATTCCAGCAGGAATGAATCAATTTTTGAATTGTTTCGTCTGTCAGTTCAATGTTACTTTGGAAATGCGATTTTACTAAATAAACCACTGACCCAAAATTCATTTGAACCATCATTTTAGGATCCAAACTCACAAAAAGCTGTTGGGCAATCGCCTCTTCGTACAGGGATGTCATGGCTCCACACCAGCTTAGCCTGTATGCCTCCTGTTTTGTCGACTCACTGATATAAGGAGAAAATGAGTACTGTTCAATAAACTGGAAGCCTCGCGGATATTTTATATTGAGCCGAATAATTTTTTCCCAAGTCTGATAAAAACGTTCTTGAATCGTTTTACTCGCATAAAAAGCTCTTAATATTACCTCACCGTAAAATTTAACTACGCCCTTATAAAGCTCATTGATAATCTCTTCCTTGCTATTAAAATAATGATAAATACTCCCTGTCGAAATGCCTGATTCCTTTGAAATTAATGACATGGACGTAGCTTGCAATTCCTTTTCACTGATAAGACGAAGAGTCGTTTCCAAAATAGTGCTTTGAACTTTATTATAGCTATGAAACATAATATTTCCCCCAAGTAAGAATAGATTAAATCATCTAGACCGAATGTTCATTCTAGTTGTATTAATCTTAGCAAAATAACAAATATTTGTCAATCGCTTCTTAATGTGATGAGATCCACTTCTCCTATTTCGCCTATGCGGAAATCACAATCGCCCTCGTCGGCATCCTTGGGCGTACTTGCCCAAGTTTGGAGGCAATACCATCATCCATATTCTTCCTGTTATAAAAATCTAAAAGGCGCATCTTTGCCAATTTGATAGGAGAGTTATACCTGTTTTCCCATCGGTTATGACTAAAGGCATTTTATGTTATTCGGATAATAGACTTACGCGCAGGCTCCGTTTGGACGGTTATCTTTACCATCTATTCAATAAGAAATTTTTAATACGTTCACCATTCTTATACAATCATTGATTAATTTACAGCAGGTGTATTATCTGTTCAGCAAGCTCATTATCTGCATAATCAGGGATATACTGCAGACAAGCTACAAAATCTCTACTGCGCATATTCGTTAAATCCCGTACCTTGCGCCATGTCAAAATATCACCAGTATCTTTTAGCTGACGTGCAGCCCAAACTACTTCTCTAGCCCAATATTGCTCCTGTGATTCTTTATACCGCTGTATCTCAGCAAGGCATTTTGGCAGATGAAGAGATATTTTCTTACTGGAAAGTTGCAAGATTTTCTCAACAGCAACAGTAGTAACCTTTTTAGGTCTGGTTGTTCCATCACCCTGTAGCTGACTGATAACTTCTTTTACAAGTGGTAGTGTATTCTCATCAATCTGATTCCAGTTTTGAGGCTTCGCGCCGCTTTTAAGTAATGCTTTAGGTGGCTTATGATAAGTTCCATACCTCCGTTCACCGATAGCTTTAACAGAAAGAGTGCAATATTACGCTGCTCTCCACGTACAGACCGATATTGGGTATTAGCCATTTGAGAATGAAGAAAATCACCAACCGTAACACATGAATCCATGATAAGCTCTTTAGTGCCTACTTCAATTAAATTGGCTCCCATTTGGGATTTACCCCAGTTCCAGATACAGCTTGCATATGGCTTCACATTCTCGGTAATCATGGCTTCAGTATAAGGAAAATTTTCAACGATTCGTTGGGAATTGTAATAGATAATACAATGAATGATAATTTTCTCAAAGTCCGTCATGGTCATGCAGGCATCTTTCCTGTAATCATGTGCTCCCCGTTCTTGATAATCAGGCTCAATCACACCTTTGCCTTTCAGGTGCTTTTTATAGGTTGCCTGAATCACATCAAAGAATTTTTCCACCATGCCTTTCAATTCAGGTCTATACGCGGGGAGATTAATTACTTTAACGCCCAACTCTGCAATTTGCTCAAAGTTTTCAGATTTGTATTCACTCCCCATATCCGTGACCAACGTAGCAGGAAGTTTGTCACAAGACCAAGCTTCTGCCTTCATAGAAATACCAAATTGCTTACACCAAGCAGCTTTATCCTCTATAACGTTTAAAATCAGCCCCCTAAGGCTATACACGCCACCCGCGCTAGGACATACCCGCAACATAAACCGCTGTAGGCGTCAATACAGGCCGTTAGAATGGGTCTGCCCACAAGATTTCCAGCATCATTGATGAGGTAAATATCGCATACAGTAGCATCCAGCATACCAACGCCAATGGCAGGGGCAAACGCTTGTATACCGTCACCAGTAAGAGGCCTGTTATTCCTCTGGTAACTCTTCAATCCGTCTCTGGAAATATAGAAGTTCTGCATCTTCTTTGTTTTACGGTAAAAGTACGAAATTGATAAAAAGACGGGTACGTGTTTGACAGAACATCTATACTGTCACAATATTTCTCTTTCAGCATCATGGTATATGCAGTCATAAGAGATTGCTTTTTCGTGGTATAGAAGAATTTATTCAAAGCCCATCGTATATTTTTTTCATCTTGCGTGAGATCTGTATCATCATCCAAACGCTTCCTTGAGGCAAGAACGGTTATATTCATATAGGCCAGATACAGGCACAAATAGCTTCTGATGGTCTGCTTGGATATGTTGTATTCTGTAGCTGTGGAGCTGATAACTTTGGAACGCATTCTTTCATCCGCTATAAAAGGGAGACTCGGTGCAATCAACGTATAACGGTCATACATTGCTTTTCTCTGATCAGCATCCAAAGCATCAATGGCAGTGACTGTAAAATTCGTTACCCTGTTCAGTACTTCATCAGTGCAGTCAGAGAAAGCATCCAGAGCCGAAGATTCCACCCATACAGGCATAGTCTTTTTGATACAGTCGATAATGAGGATTTTATCAGGTGTTACCTCTAAAACCCTAATAATGTTGTTACCGTCCTTCAACAAATCATTTTTCTTCATCAATGACTAGCCCCCAATCTGTGACCCCATGCCTTAACCAGTATTCCCTTGAAGCATCCAACAGCTTGACCGTAAGCGGCTTCATCAGATACTTACGAAATACACATTCACGCACCATCAAATCATTGTCAGACTTGACGCAGACAAAATCCGATGTATATTCCCCAATATCCCGCCCATCGAGCGGGATATTGCACCTGATTTCTTTTATTTCATCACTCGCTTGCAGAACATCCGCATAGACGTACTGTATGGCGTCATATGTCCTGCATGCCTCACTGCACTTGGCAATGACACGCTTCTCACAACGACCTTTAAAATTTTTCTTCCTCACCTTGCAAAACCTCCTTGTATGGAACGCTCTGCTGCTTGACCCCCTTTTCCCAAAAACACTTCCCCAAAATGAAAATGGGCGGTTTTTGGGGAATTGGAGATTAGATTTTTGGGAAACAGAAAATCATGAATATACTCTCCCGCCCCATGTTACGGGCGTTTCAAGCCAATGTTCATGAAAGTCATAGCGCTATGCCTTTTCCCAAAAAGCATAAAAGAAAATAACACCATGTCGTGGGACACTGACATTTATTCGCCAAAGGGCATTTTCTTTTATTCTCCCTGGCTTTGCCAGGAATGCCCACCACTCCATGGTGACCGCTCTTTTTAGCAAGCAGAAATTCCTTTATTTACGCAGGTTGAGGATAAAAAAAGGACCTTGCACAAGCTTCGAAAAGCTTAATGCAAGGTCCTTTTTTCTATGTCGGCAGGTTAAGCCATTTTGCCCTTTGGCGAATAAATGGCAGTGCCCTACGACAACATTCTTTATTCCCATTCAATAGTAGAAGGCGGCTTCGATGTAATATCATATACAATTCGATTTACGCCTTTTACTTCGTTAACAATGCGACGGGATATCTGATCCAATACTTCATAAGGCATTCTTACCCAGTCAGCTGTCATGCCATCTTCACTGGATACGATACGCAGACCAACTGTATAGGCATAAGTACGCTCATCACCCATAACCCCTACACTCTTCATCGCCGGCAAGATAGCAAATGACTGCCATACTTTACGATACAGATCCGCTTTTTTTATTTCTTCCTGAACAATTGCATCTGCTTCCCGTAATATTTCCAGACGCTCTTCCGTAATTTCACCGATAATCCGGATAGCCAAACCAGGACCTGGGAAAGGCTGACGCCATACGATTTCTTCTGGTAAGTTCAATTCTCTAGCCAGAGCCCGTACCTCATCTTTAAACAAATCACGTAAAGGCTCCACTAACGCAAATTTCATATCTTCAGGCAAACCGCCTACATTATGATGACTTTTAATGACAGCAGCTGTATCCGTACCGCTCTCAATGACATCAGGGTATAAAGTACCTTGTACTAAGAAGTCAATATCGCCCAACTTATTGGCCTCCGTTTCAAATACGCGGATAAATTCATCACCAATAATTTTACGTTTTGCTTCCGGTTCAGTAACGCCAGCAACACGACTCATAAAACGCTCTGGCACATTGGCATATACCAAATTCATGTTAAAACCTTCCCGAAAGGTTTTAACAACTTGTTCTGATTCGTTTTTGCGCATAAAACCATGATTTACATATACACAAGTCAATTGATCGCCAACAGCTCTGTGTACTAATACAGCAGCTACCGAAGAATCAATACCACCACTTAACGCACAAAGTACACGTTTGCTGCCTACTTGTTTACGAATCGCTGCAATCGCTTGATCCACAAAAGAGCCCATATTCCAGTCGCCACGGCATTGACAGATATCAAATAAAAAATTACGAAGCATTTTCATGCCTTCTGGTGTATGTACTACTTCTGGGTGAAATTGTACACCATAAATGTTGCGTACAGCATTGGCCATTGCTGCTACCGGAGTGTTAGCAGTATGTGCAGTAACCACAAAATCAGCCGGAGGAGTTTCGATATAATCACCATGACTCATCCACACTGGTGTTTCTGAGCCTAATTCCGTAAATATATCCGTATTTTTATCAATAATCAAATGAGTATTGCCATACTCGCGAGATTCAGAATGAGAAACTACGCCACCTAAAGTATAAGCCGTTAACTGCATTCCGTAGCAAATACCAAAGATGGGTACTCCCAACTCAAATACTTGCAGATCACATTTAGGTGCTTTATCCGCATATACGCTGGATGGTCCACCAGAAAATACAATACCAATTGGGTTCATAGCTTTTATTTTTTCAATAGATGTCTTAAATGACACTATTTCACAGTACACACCACATTCACGAATACGTCTGGCAATCAACTGGCTGTACTGACCACCAAAGTCCATAATTAGAATTAATTGGTTTGGCTTATTTTGCATAGTAAAAAATATTCCTCCTACATGTAGATATTAAATCAAAATATAGCACATTATGCTACTGATTGTAAATGCCTTTTAGTAAAGTTTCTTTCCGCAGTTCACGGCAGCTGCATTTTCCTGATGCCGGTAAGTTCCGAATGGTATCCAAAATAATCCTGCTGACCATAGGCGCATCATCATAAAAGATATCTTTTAAATCCTGATGAGACCATTCAGTTACTAAGCCCTCGCCATAGTTAACGACAAAATAAAGTCCAGCATAACATGCCCCAATTTCCCTGGCTAGATACACTTCCGGACAAATACTCTGACCAATAATATCAGCATGTCCCTTCATCATTGCGACTTCAGCCGGACTTTCAAAATGACGTCCATCGGTATTCGCATAAATCCCCCGAGTAAAAATACGCCCATTATAATGCTTGCGTGTAGCTTCCACCAAAGTACTACGTACTTCAGCACACAAAGACTCACGCATAATTAATAAATACTTGCCGTCAAGTTCCACATCTTTACGTACCGAAAGATCAAGGTAGTCATCAGGAATCACAAAATCCCGAGGGTCTAATAAATGATTTGCTGTACCCACGCCGCCTTCACTAATGATACGCTTTACACCAACCTTACGAAATACCCAGAAGATTTGCCTGGAAGCATCAGCCCGGCTTACACCACTACGCCAGCCGTGCATTTTACAAGTCAATACCTGGTGGTTATCTACACTAAACAAAGAAAAAATCGGACTCAAGCCATAGGGTGTGGCAAACTGCATATGATCATCAATCAATATTACACCAGGGTCATTGGCCCCTAAAGGAAAATTGCTGGACAAGGTTCCCGAGCCGCCAATTACAGCATATTCAACACATAAATCCATTTTATCCATCCTCACTAACAATTTGAGTTTATCATAATTCCTGAATTAAAATTATGTAGGCTACCCTTTATATTCAGGGCTCGCAGATTGTATTCACGGCTCATTATTATCCAAAAGATTTTATAATATCATATTGGGTATTGCGCTGTGCCGGAATTTTGCCAGCTTCCCGAATGAGTCCAACCATCTTATCAATTGACATCTGATAGGATGTTCCCGCCGCTTTGACCACATTTTCTTCCAGCATGATACTGCCTAGATCATTCGCACCAAAGGCCAGGGTCAATTGCCCAATATTTTGCCCTTGTGTCACCCAGGATCCCTGGATATGCTTAATATTATGGAAATACAACCTGGCTACAGACAGTGTCTTTAAGTAGTCCCAAGCGGAAATTTTTTCTCCTCCCATCGCAGTATTTCCTGGCTGATAGGACCATATAATAAAAGCACGAAATCCTCCCGTTTTTTCCTGTAAGGCACGTACTTTTTCCATGTGTTCCATACGCTGGGCATAAGATTCTCCCATACCAATTACCATGGTGGCTGTCGTTTCAAGCCCGACTTGATGGGCAGCTTCCATTACCGCCAGCCAATCACTGGCACTGATTTTCTTAGGACTCACTCTTTGACGAACTTCATCCACCAAAATTTCTGCGCCACCGCCTGGCAGAGAATCTAAACCAGCAGCTTTTAATCTCTTAAGCGTCTCTGTTATGGACAGGTTTTCTTTTTTAGCAATATGAAGTATTTCAGCAGGTGAAAAGGAGTGAATGACAATGTTAAAGTTCTTTTTGATGAAAGTAAGCAATTCTATATAATAATCCAAACCTAAGGCAGGGTTGAGACCGCCTTGCAGCATTACCTGAGTGCCGCCTGCCGCTATGGTTTCTGTTAACTTTTCAAAAATAGTGTTTTGAGATAAGGTATATCCATCCGGATGGCCATCTTTGCGGAAAAAAGCACAAAAGCGGCACTCACTGGTACAGATATTAGTGTAGTTAATATTACGATCAATGACAAAAGTGACAATATTGCCTGGGTGAATCTGCTGCCGTACAGCATTTGCCGCTTGCCCCAGCGCTAAAATATCGCCATTCGATAACATCTCTATCCCTTGATTGGTCGTTACTATTGTATTCATTTTACCACCCTTGCAAACTCAATTTCTGGTACATTAGAGATTAATCCTAACCCATGTGCCATCCTATAGAAAGTCAATAACGCCTGTTCATGAGCAGGCGTAAATTGATAATTTAGCAAGCTTATATAATGTATAAGTTGTGCTGTTGATAAGGGAAACTTACCCTGCAGTGTTTCTGCCGCCTGAGTTATATGAGCTAGTCCAAAAGCAAAACTACCAGTCACTTTTTCATAGACTGCCTGCAGTGCCTCACTGCGCTGAACAGCAAAATTCCGATTAGCCACCCACACCGCATACACCATAGGAAGCCCTGTCAGCTTACGCCACTCCGCTCCCAGATCATAATAATAGTAGCCAGGCAATGGATGGTGATAAGCTGTGAGCGCATCATCACCAATAAATAATACAGCCTGAGCGTTGTCAAGCACCCCTTCAGCAAGAGACAATGGACTGATAAAATATTCTGGAGCAGCCTGATAGGCATGGTGCAGAATAATCTTTAACAAACCGTGAGAGGTAGCAGATTTTGCCGTTAGAGCAATACGTGTTTGTCCCAACTGCTCTATAGGATACTTGGAAACCAATACAATACTTTCCAGTGCTTTTTCGGCACTGATTGATACATTGGGCAACAGTACTAACTGTTCACTATTTTGCGCATAAATAATAGAAGATACCGGACTTACATCCAACTGGCCACTAACAACCAAAGGGTTCAGTTGTGCTGGATTGGCTGAATGAATGTGAATCTGCTGTCCAAATCCCCCCTGAGCCAGTCCATAGTGCAGGGGCAGACAATTAATAAAATTTATATTTCCTAAACTTGGTTCATACATATGATTTCACTCCACTTGAAATTTTCAGTGGACGGTAAAAAGTATCTCGCTCCACTGCAAGATAACCCGTCTCTTCCACAAAACTGACAATTTCTTTTTTAGTAATCCCTGTTTTAGTCGTAGCACCTGCCGCATGAATAATCTTTTCTTCTACTACTGTTCCATCTAAATCATCTGCACCAAAGGCCAGCGCTAATTGAGCAATCGGCAAGGTCAACATCATCCAAAAGGCTTTGATGTGATCAAAATTATCTAAGATAAGCCGTGCTAAGGCAATCATTTTTAAATCTTCCCATGAACTTACCCGCTGCAAATGAGTGAACTCAGTATTAGCTGGGTGAAAGGGAAAAGCTACAAAAGCTTGAAAACCACCTGTTCGATCCTGAATATCCCTTAATGTGATTAAATGCTGGATACGCTGCTCCACTGTCTCAATGTGCCCATACAGCATCGTAGCATTTGTAGGCAGCCCTAAAGAATGGGCAGTCGTTATCACATCAATCCACTCAGCAGTTGTAGCCTTATTAGGGCAAATAACCTTACGGACAGTATCATCGAGAATTTCTGCTCCGCCCCCTGGCAAAGAATCGAGACCCGCTGCTTTTAATTGTTCCAATACATTGGCTACACTCAATTTTGAAATCGCAGCAAAATGTACGATTTCTACAGGGGTAAAGGCTTTTAAATGCACCTGAGGTGCTGTTTCCTTAACAGCCGCAACGATCTCAAGATAATAAGAAAAAGGCTTATCGGGATGCAGAGCACTCACCATGTGTATTTCACTAACATCCGGTGTTTCTGCCACCGTCTTATTTATAATTTCAATGACATCGGCTTTTTCCATTACATAAGCCTTACTATGGTCAGCTTTACAGCCAAAAGCACACAATGGACAACCAGATACACAAATATTCGTTAAATTAATATGTCTATTGACATTATAATAAATATAATTACCAGATTTTTGCTCCTTGACTTTACGTGCTAAGTCAGCCAAATGTAATAGATCATCTGCCTGGTATAGTGCTAGTGCATCCGTAAAAGTCAATCGTTCACCGCTATCTATCTTTCTTGAGGCTATTTCTATACAATTCATATTTCTGCCACCTCATCACCCTATGATGGTAGTTTATCGCAAAACTTTGTCAGTTTATGCAACCTATATTTCTTCGCGATATTACTACCGTTTCCCTGCCCCAAACTAAAAAAAATAAGACTGCTAAAAAGCAATCTATTAATGCCGTAATATTCCATTCTCAGCATGCTCACCCAATAACTGACCTACGGTTACAATCTCATAGCCCTCTGCTTTTATTTTATCTAGCAATATCGGCAAAGCTTCTGCCGTCTGTACAGGGGTATCGGAAGCATGCATAAGAATAATTCCCCCGGGTTTTAAACGTTTCATCACTCTTTCGATAATAACATCCCGACCAGGATTCTTCCAGTCTAACGAATCAATGTTCCAAATGATCGTCTTATATCCTAACTCTTCAGTGGCTTTTAACGATTGTTGACTATAATGGCCATTAGGCGGACGAATAAGAGTAGCATCCACACCCGTTACTTCTTTAATTAATTTATGTGATTTTTCAATATCCTCTTTTACCCATTCGCTTGTACGGTCACCATAATTTTCATGACGATAACCATGACTTGCGATCTCATGTCCATCAGCAACCATACGCTTCGCTACGTCTGGATATTTCTGTGCCCATGGCCCCATAATAAAGAAGGTTGCTTTTATATTATGTTGTTTTAAAGTATCCAATATTGATGGTGTAAATTTATTTCCCCAGGAATGATCAAAAGTTAAAGCTACTACTTTGTGCTCTGTTCGCGTGCCAGCAATCGCAATTGGCCCGCCAGAGATAAGCTGTGCCACTTGCACATACACAGCACCAATTGCAAAGAGTCCTACTATGCCATAAAATAAATGACGATGATGAAATAACCGCCTTAGATTTAAAATCATATCCCTTCCCCCTCCTACCACATACAATAGTATGTATGCATACCCAATGAAAATTATGAAAGAAAAGAAGAGATAAAAAAGTTGCCCACAAGTTTGCTAAACTTGTGGGCAACCTCATTTTTTACTGGCTGTTAGGAACAACATAGCAACGTTTGATAACTATCAGCATGCAAACCCATTCCTGCAAAGGGGTTTGAGGCTCATATTACATCATGCCGCCCATGCCGCCCATACCACCCATGCCGCCCATACCGCCCATAGCGGCAGCAGCAGCGCCACCGTCTTTTTCAGGTTTATCGGCTACCAAAGTTTCAGTAGTCAATACCATAGCGGCAATACTAGCTGCATTTTGCAGTGCAGAGCGAGTAACTTTAGCTGGGTCAACGATACCTGCAGCAATCATATCAACATATTGTTCAGTTAATGCATTGAAGCCCATACCTTTACCAGCTTTTTTCACACCTGCAACAACGATGGAACCTTCAAGACCTGCATTATTAGCGATTTGGCGTACAGGTTCTTCAATTGCACGTCTTACAATATCAACACCTGTCTTTTCATCTCCAACTACTTTAATACTGTCAAGAGCTTCTAGAATGTCAATGAAAGTAGTACCACCACCAGCGACGATACCTTCTTCAACAGCAGCACGAGTTGCATTTAATGCATCTTCAATGCGGTATTTCTTTTCTTTCAATTCTACTTCAGTAGCAGCACCTACTTGAATTACAGCAACACCGCCAGATAATTTAGCAAGACGTTCTTGCAGTTTTTCTTTATCAAAATCAGAAGTGCTGTCTTCGATTTGGGTTTTAATTTGGCTGACACGAGCTTTGATTTGAGTCACATCGCCAGCACCATCAATGATAGTAGTTTCTTCTTTAGAAACGCGTACCTGACGAGCACGTCCAAGATCAACAAGCTCTACTGTGTCAAGTTTGCGACCAATTTCTTCTGTAACAACAGTACCGCCAGTTAAAGCAGCAATGTCTTCTAACATAGCTTTACGGCGATCACCAAAACCAGGAGCTTTTACAGCAACGGCTTTAAAGGTACCGCGTAATTTATTCACAACTAAAGTAGCCAATGCTTCCCCTTCAATATCTTCAGCAAGAATTAAAAGTTCGCGGCCTTGTTGTACTACTTTTTCCAATGTAGGAAGTAAGTCTGCAATGGCACCAATTTTACGATCCGTAATCAAGATATAAGGATCATTTAAAACAGCTTCCATTTTGTCGGTATCAGTAACCATGTATGGAGAAATGTAGCCACGATCAAATTGCATACCTTCTACTACATCTAAATTCGTTCCCATTCCTTTGGATTCTTCAACAGTGATAACACCGTCTTTACCCACTTTTTCCATTGCTTCAGCAATCAGATTACCGATTTCTTCGTCAGCTGCGGAAATAGAAGCAACTTGTGCAATCGCATCTTTGGTTTCTACTTTTTTAGCAGATTTTTTAATTTCTTCTACTAAAGTTTTAACAGCTTTTTCGATACCCTTTTTAATGATCATAGGATTAGCGCCTGCTGCTACATTGCGCATACCTTCACGGATCATAGCTTGTGCAAGAAGAGTAGCTGTAGTAGTACCATCACCAGCAACATCATTGGTTTTAGTTGCTACTTCTTTAACAAGCTGTGCTCCCATATTTTCAAACGGATCTTCCAGGTCAATATCACGTGCAATCGTTACACCATCATTCGTAACAGTAGGAGCACCGAATTTTTTATCTAGAACGACATTACGGCCCTTAGGTCCGAGTGTTACTTTTACTGCATTAGCTAAAGCATTTACGCCTCTTTCTAGTGCGCGACGTGCGTCTTCATCAAATAAAATTTGTTTTGCCATTATATGTAATCCTCCTAATTAATTATATTATATAAGTTTAATTTTATTATTGGACAACTGCTAAAATATCTCTTTCACTTACGATAAGATATTCTTGTCCTTCAAATTTCACTTCTGTACCAGCATATTTGGAGAATATAATACGATCTCCAACTTTTACATCAAGGGCTACACGCTGGCCGTTTTCTAATACTTTACCAGTGCCAACCTCGACGATTTCACCTTCTTGTGGTTTTTCTTTAGCAGTATCAGGCAATACGATACCACTCTTTGTTTTCATTTCACCTTCCAAAACCTTAATGACGACTCTGTCACCCAATGGCTTAATCATTGAAATTTCCTCCTCCATGATGTATAGTATAATAATTTTATTGTTAGCACTCATTGATAGCGAGTGCTAATCACATAATTTATGATATAAAATTCGGCAAGAAAAAGCAAGTGTTTAATGGGAAAAATCAGTAATTTTTTTAAAAAAATATAGAATTGCGCTTCTCATTCCATCATAAAGATGACAAGAAGGTTATTGATTGATCGAAATTTTAGCAGAAAAGTGCCTGCTAAAGGCACTCAGCACATAGTTTTATATTCTCTTTGTTGCTGCTTCTACTATAGATTCAGCAACATCCTTAATGGATTTGCGTTTACTCATACTGTATTGCTGAATGCGCCGATACGCTTCCGTTTCACTAAGATTATATGCATCCATAAGAATTCCTTTTGCACGATCAAGAATCTTTCTTGTCTCTAATGATTGCTTAACATTTTCTAATTCTTGTTCTAATTCAGCAAACTCTTGAAATCGAGACAAGGCAATTTCTATGGCAGGAAATAAATTAGCCTCTTTAACAGGCTTGACTAAATAAGCAAGTACACCTGAATCTTTCGCCTTTTCAACAATATCTTTTTGACTAAAAGCTGTCAATAATAATACAGGAGCAAGTTTTTCATTGGAAATTATTTTTGCCGCTGTAATACCATCCATTTCAGGCATCTTAATATCCATGATAACTAAATCAGGCCGATATTGTCGAACTAAATCAACAGCCCTAGATCCATCAGAGGCTTCGGCAACAACTGTGTGTCCTGCCTCTTCTAAAATTTCTTTTAAATCCATTCGAATAATAGATTCATTGTCAGCAATAACAATTCGCAATGATTCCATTCTTACACTCCTCCCTCCACTCCACGGGGAATGGTAATACAAGCATGAGTACCATTATCTGTATATAATGCAAAACTACCGCCAACATCACTTTCAATCAGAGTACGCACAATTTGCAACCCTAGGCTATTGGAAACTTGGGGATTAAAACTGAGCGGCATACCAATACCATTATCATATATCTCAATTTTGTATTCATCTTTCATTGTGCTAATATCTACTCCAATAATGCCTTCCTGTCTGCCAACAAAGCCGTGCTCAATTGAATTTTGTACCAATTCATTAATAACAAGTGCCAAACTGCTGGCCTGTTCCGAAGGGAATACTACTGTTTCACCATTAAAAATAGTTTGTAATTTAAAATCAGGTTCCAGCATATTTTGGATCACTAAATCAAGAATATTTTTGGCGACTTCCGCTACATCAATAAATTCTGCATCCTGCTGTGACAAAAATTCATGCACAACCGAAATACTTGAAATACGATTGACACTTTCGCGAAGAGCGGCTTTTACCTCTTGGGATGTGGTACGTCTTGCCTGCAGTCTTAGGAGACTAGCAATAGTTTGTAAATTATTTTTAACTCGATGATGTATTTCCTGAATTACTGCAGATTTTATTAATAGCTCTTTTTCCTTCTTTTTTACTTCTGTAACATCGGTTAAAATAACTACAGTACAAATACTAACGCCATTTAGTACAATGGGAATTGCCCTTTGTACCAAAGTCATATTACCCGCTGACAATTCGGTCTCACAGGGTTCCTGAACAGTCATTGCCTTTTGCGCCAATCCCATATTTGCCTGCCGTTCATAAATACGCCTGCCAACAATGTTCCCTACGGCCAGTACCTTATAGATACTATCAGCTGTGGAATTAGCAAACACAATTTTTCCTTGCTCATTAACAATCAGAATCCCATCACTTGCCGACAAAGAACGATAGGATTTATTGCTACTCGGTATCTTCACTGTCGATAATAATAGTTGAGCTGTTTCTAATAAAAGCTGATGCCCCTCTACATAGGCTTCTTCCAAACTGGATTCAAAACTAACCGCAGCAATCACATTACCGCTAGCATCTCGCACTGGGTAGACTTGCATTTCCATCCACATTCCCAGTGCCCATTCCCGCTGCCCATGAATTGCTTCTCCCAGGGAAATGCTGCGCCAAATAAGCGGTTCCTCCAATGCATACACAGTTGTCCCTAGTAAATTCGGTTTATGCTGTACATAACTGGTATTCGGCTTCACTTGGGCAGCGATTACCAAGAAATTTTCATTACGCGCCTTGGTATATAAGGTGACCTGAGCATGAGCCAAATCACTTGCCAGCCCTAATACGGCGCAAATATTATCTAATACAGCAATTTGTGCTGGGGCTAATGTAGTTATTCTTCGACAAATATCTCCTGCCACTCCCATTTTTACCTCCAACTATTACTTTAAATAATTTCAATACTGTGTATTCACTATTTGCTGCAACCTTTTTAATATTTATTCCACTTATTCTATAAAAATTCCTTGTCAAGGAATTTTCAAATTTCTTTAATTGACATTATTTTATTAGCCGTTAATTATGACCTAATTTCAAAGACGGCTTAGCATTCAAGTGCAGGTCTGCATAATTCCCTGCTATATGTTGATAATAGGCCCTGCAAGCAATCATAGCAGCATTATCAGTACACAATATCGGATCTGGATAATGTAAGGAAAAACCTGCTTTTTGGCATTCATATCCCAATTTAGCTTTAAGACTGCGATTGGCGGCCACCCCTCCTGCCAGAACAATCTGCTTTACACCACATACAGCTGCTGCCTGAAGGCTCTTGCTTACCAATACGTCTACTACAGCTGCCTGAAAGCTGGCTGCTACATCAGCATTATTAATTTCTTCCCGTTTTTGGGCCGCACTATTTAAATAATTTAAAACAGCAGATTTTAAGCCACTAAAACTGAACTCAAAACTATTTTTCCCTGATAATGCACGAGGAAATGCAATCGCCTCCGGATTGCCAGTTGCAGCTAAAGAATCAATGTAAGGACCGCCTGGATATGGCAGCTTCATCACCCTGGCAACTTTATCAAAAGCCTCACCAGCAGCATCATCCCTTGTCTGACCTAATAGTTCGAATTCATTATACCCTTTAACATATACTAAAGAAGTATGACCTCCTGAAACCACTAAAGCCATAAAAGGCGGCTCTAGTTCCCTATGAGTTAAAAAATTAGCAAATATATGCCCCTCCAAATGATTAACCCCAACAAGGGGTATATCCGTAGCAAAAGATAATGCTTTCGCTACCGAGACACCTACGAGTAGTGCTCCTACCAAGCCTGGACCATAGGTTACACCAATCGCTGAAATCTCACTTAATGTTACACCAGCATCACGCAGTGCCTGATCCACCACAGGAATCACATTTTCAATATGTTTGCGTGAAGCAATTTCAGGGACAACGCCACCATATTTCTGATGCACTGGCACTTGCGAAGAAATAACATTAGATAAAATCACACGACCATCAGCAACGACCGCTGCCGAAGTTTCATCACAGCTGGTTTCTAAAGCCAGTGTTAAACAAGTTTTTTTAGATTCTGGTTGCGTATTTTCCAAAACAAAGGCCTCCATCTTTTCTTCATCCCACTACAAATAATAATATTTTGTCACACTCTAAGAATTTATTACATATTGTAAGTATCATCAATCACCCTATAAGCCACGCAAGTGGCTCTTTTTTTACAATCTTTCACACCACATAATAAGCGCATCTTCGTTGGTATCCGTATAATAATTACGCCTTCTTCCTTGAGAAGTAAAACCAAATTTATGATATAACCCTTGAGCAACTTCATTAGAAACCCGCACTTCCAGAGTCATCCTCAGGGCTCCACGGTTTTTAGCATGTTCAAGGAGGGTAGACATTAATTTTTCCCCTAATTTCTTCCCCCGATATTCCTTCAGCACTGCCACATTGGTAACGTGTGCTTCATCTACAATCAACCACATACCCGCATAGCCAATGATTTTTCCACCATCTACAAGCACCAAATAATAGGCCAGTTCATTACGCATCTCATCGACAAACCCTTCACGAGACCATGGCGTAGTAAAGGCTTGTTGTTCTACTGCAAGTACGCCATCAATATCAAGCGTATTCATACGTCTTATCATAATAGAGGTCATACATTGATCCCCTGCCGACGTTCCCATAATACTTCGGCCTCCGAACGCCGAATATATAACGGTTCCAAACTCATTGCATCATGTTCTATCCCTTGTGCCAGAAGCTTAGCTCCCAGCCCAGCCACACTAGCTGCCCGCTGAATGATAATATGGGGTGCAGCTACGATTAAGTTCCTGCCAATTTTTTGTATTTCTTCACGATACATCACGGCGGCTTCTCCCAGCAGCACAACCGGACGATCATATTGACATAATTGTTCTAAAACCGCATCAAATTTCATCACGACTGCTGGCTGAAGTTCCCTTAATTCACCTTCTTGCCATTCAAATAAAGCCTGATACACATTACCCTTCTGCGCATCCAGCATCGGCGCCAGGATGACTCCCGGAACAGGACACCCATAAGCCATGGCCGCCAAGGTCGGCACTCCTACAAGAGGAATTTTTAAGGCATAAGCCAAGGTTTTTGCTGTAGACAAACCAATTCTAAGACCAGTAAAAGAACCTGGGCCAATACTAACAGCTACTGCTTTAATATCCGACTTTGCTATCTCTGCCATATCTGTTAGTCTGGCAATATGGGGCATTAATAATTCAGAATGTGTTTTTTTTGTTTGTAGTGTAATCTCAGCTAATAATGTATCTGCAGTGGCCAAGGCAACACTAGATACTAATGTTGCTGTATCTAACGCAAGAATGGGCATGTCTGTTCCAACTCCTCACAAAGGTGTTCATAACGAGCCCCTTGGGCACGTATCTGTATCATTCGTTCATTCGCCTTACCATTCGTATTTTCAAGATTTGCAATGAGTTCAATCCACAAATATTCATCAGGAAGTTGATCAGGGAATTTATCGGCCCACTCAATAATCGAAAGACCACTTCCTTCTGTATATTCATAGAAACCAATATCAAATAATTCGGCTGCATCCTCTAAACGATATAAATCAAAATGATAGATAGGAAAACCAGCTTCATATACATTTAATATCGTAAAGGTTGGGCTGTTTACACTATCGTTTATCCCTAAACCGTCTGCCAACCCCTGTACTAACAAGGTTTTACCGGCTCCTAAATCTCCTATTAAACATACAACCTGCCCTGCTGACAAGATATTAGCCAAGCATTGACCAAATCTAAATGTTTCCTCAGGGGAAGTTGTCCTAATTTTCAACATAAAAAATAGTTCCTCCTAAATGTCTTAGTCTGCGCTAACGAAAATGGTTGTATCCTTTTGGCTCCAGCAAAGATGTGGTACCATCCTTAGCTGCTAAAAGCACTCCATGACTCTCTTCTCTTACTTCACCAATAACAGTTAACGTAACACCAAGATCAGCTTGCGATATTTTTTCAAATTTTTCCTGGGAGATCGTAAACAGCAATTGATAATCTTCACCACCATATAAAGCATAATGCGCTCCTGCTTTACCGAGCTTAAGAGCAGCAGCAATAACTTCGGGGGACAAGGGAATCCTTTCTTCATATATTATCATGCCTACATTACTCGCTCTGGCGATTTCATTGGCTTCACTTGCCAAGCCATCGCTAATATCATTCATGCTCGTCGCGCCGCAAGCTGCAAGACAAGCCCCCGCTTTCACCTGTGGCCTGGGAGTTAAATGTCTCATCACTAAAGGCTGATAAAAAGCATAATCCTTCCATACTCCCTGCGATAAGAGGTCTAAGCCACAGCCTGAATCACCCAATGTACCAGTTACCACAATCAATTCCCCGTTATTAGCTCCCGAACGCCGCTGAAGCCTTTCAGGTTCCACCTCACCTATCACAGTGACATTAATCACCAGTCCCTGAGGACTCGCTACCGTATCACCGCCGACAATATTTACAGCAAATTCCTGACAAATTTCTTTCATGCCTTCATATAAATCCAAAACAAAACTTACAGATAAATGCTTCGGCAAAGCAATAGAGATAACAACATGCTTTGGCAGCCCTCCCATTGCTGCAATATCGCTTACATTTACGGCAATTGCTTTATACCCAAGCTGTCTGGCACTCGATGTGCTTAAATCAAAGTGTACATTCTCTACCAGCATATCAGTAGTTATTAATTGCAATTGCTGAGGATTGGGTATTAGAACCGCCGCATCATCCCCGATACCAATCACTATATTTTCTTTATTGTAAATCGTATCCTTTTTTATCAAATCAATTAACGCAAATTCTCCCAATTGTGTAAGTTCCATTTTTAGCCACCACCCAATCAGTATAAATATATTAAAATTCTGCCTTTTAGTAATAATATCCTGCATTTATTACAAATTTCCCAGAAATAATTTATAAAATAAAACAGATAGAGTCCTCTTTCCCTTATCTGTTATCATCACCACTTTTCTTGTTTTTTTATGCACTATTATCATTAATATATACAAAAGCGGCAATCTGACGTCAGATTGCCGCTTTTGTATAAATACTTTTGATAAAAGAACAAATTTTATTTTTTTATTATTTTCTCTGAACGACTCAATGGTTCTCCAATGTCCATATGACCCGATATGGTGTCAATCTTCTTACCTTCCACCAAAATCTGCACTTTTTGTATATCATGAAATTCTGTCAAGGTATTAACAATGGCAGCTACCAGTAATATTTCGGACGTAGAACCCCCATTATTATTTTTTACTAATTTATCATTAAAATCAACATAGGCAATATGATCTTTAATCGAAATGTTCCGTAATTTAGTGCCGGCAGGAACGACTGGTTCCAAAGCAGCATTCTTGGGTCCAGCAATTAATAATTCCATAGCTGTTTGTGCCGGATGACTATTTTTAGGTTCAATATACTTCTCAGCCATTACATTCATGGCATCCTTTGTGGCATAATATACAGTCATTGTCATCATATCCTGCCCTGGCTTGATCGTTTTATCTCCCCCTGTTACAGATTGCTGAGGGTTTTCAGCCTGCACTTCAGGTGCAACCGGTGACTGAGGAACAGTTTTATCACAACCGCCTAGGATTACCATCAATAAGAGTAATAAACTAACTAAGACCAGTCTTCTTTTAAGCATTATAAGCCACCTCCCCTAGCAGCTTGGATGAAAAAGCTATCTAATCCTTGAACAATTCCTTGTGCCATCTTTTGTTGGAATTGAGGAGTACTTAATAATTTTTCCTCATCAGGATTTGAAATGAAACCCAGCTCAGTTAATACAGCTGGCATTTGGGTACGTTTAATTACATAGAATCCCGCAGCATAGGTTCCTCGATTTTGCAGACCAGCAGCACTAACCAAATTACTTTGGATACAATCTGCCAACAAAGCATCATAATTACTCTTCTGATAATAATACGTAGCCGTACCGCCTACTGTGGGATTGGTAAAAGCATTAATGTGTATACTGACAAATACATCCGCTTTATTGTTATTTGCCGCTACTGTCCTCGCATTTAGCTCGTCTACTGCACTGGCATTTGGCCCAAAGACATCTACATCTGTCTTTCTGGTCATCAATACTTTGGCCCCTGCCTTTTCTAACAGATCTTGTACTCTTTGTGCTACTGCCAAAGTTACAGTCTTCTCCTGCAATTTATTAGGGCCAATAGCGCCAGGGTCACTACCGCCATGCCCAGGGTCAATGGCAATCACTTTATTCCTTAAGCCAGCAGTAAAGTTATACTCTGCCTTAGGTACGATTTTATTGATATCAACTACTACACGAAACGTTTTATTATTAATCGTATCACTTTTTAAGGTAAAGACCTTATAGTCACTATCACTAATCATCGTAGATAAATCCACTACCATTTGACTATTATTATTGTCTTTTTTTATAAATGTAGCCTTATCAGCAATCTGGCCATCCAATGCTACCGAACTGCCAACCTTTCCTACTGCTGCACCGTTTATATCAATGATTAATTGAGAACCATTTTTCCCATTCAAATTGCTGGAGACTTTCACTGGATTACTCGTATCAATTACCAGTCGCAATTTGCTGGTTCCCTCTACAGCATCTTTATGTACTAACCAACGAACATTGGTTAACTGATTATTAACAGAAAGGCTTGTGTTTGACGCTGCAGCAATAGTTTGCAGATTGGCTGTTGTCATTACTGGACTGCTGTCGGGTGTACTATCATTCGATGCCGCCGTACCCATCTGGGGCACAAAAATCAACATTAACAAAAGCCAACTTAGCAGTATGGAACGAAATCGATGCAACTATAACACCTCCGAATGTCACTATAAGTTTGTATTTTGCTTATGAGCAACTATTGTTAGTCATAAAATTTAATAAGCAACGCTATTTTGACGTGTTTGTATAAAATTCGCGTCTAATAACAAAATCCCTGCAGGACTTTAGGCTAAAATATAAAAAAATCAGGAAAGCTGCTAGCTTTCCTGATTTTTTTATATTTTAGCAAATTCTCTACTTTTTAATTACTAACTCCAAAGATACAGGAATAGTCGCTGCTACAGTTTCTTTGCCCATTACTTTTTTAGCCGTTTCAATCGCTATTTTACCCATATCTTTTGGTTTTTGCGCCACAGTGGCAGCCAATGTTCCATCATTGACAGCTTTTATTGCATCAGCAGTAGCATCAAAGCCAACGACTATGATACCAGTCCGGTTAGCAGCTTTAATTGCTTCTAGAGCCCCTAATGCCATTTCATCATTATGAGCAAAAACTGCATTGATTTCTGGATTCGCTTGTAAAATATTTTCCATGACCTTCATGCCTTTAGCACGGTCAAAATCAGCTGGCTGCTTAGCAACTACTGTCAAACCAGCTGCCGCTTTAACTGCTTCATTAAAGCCCTTGCCACGATCGTTAGCGGCTGAACTTCCAGGAACACCTTCCAACTCGACTAATTTACCTTTACCACCTAATTTATCAACAATGAATTGACCAGCCATTTTACCGCCAGCTACATTATCAGAAGCAATAGCACTCACTACTTGCCCGCCTGCAGCAGTACGGTCAACAGTAATCACTGGAATATTAGCTTTATTAGCGGCTTCTATTGCTGGAACGATAGCTTTAGAATCCACAGGATTTACGATAATAACGCTTACCTTTTGCTGGATTAAATTCTCAATATTGGCTAATTGTTTGGATGCATCATCCTGCGCGTCCATGACAACCAATTCCATACCATTGGCATCAGCGGCAGCCTTAGCGCCATCACGTAAATCTACGAAAAATGGATTATTTAATGTGGAGACGGATAAACCAACTACTGTTTTTTTCGCAGCAGGCTCTTGTTTCGTACTGCTACAACCAGTCAACAAAGCACTAACAGTAAAGACTACCAAAAGCAACATCAGCCATACACTTTTTTTGCTCATCTTTTGAAACACAATAAATTCCTCCCTAAAATTATAATAAACCTACTACAAACAACCGCTCTTTACCACAGCCACCTCCTTTATCTGCGTTTTTTATCAAGAAATACTGCCAGCAAAATAACAAACCCTTTGGCAACTTGCTGATAGAAGGAAGAAACATTTAATAAATTAAGCCCATTATCGAGCATACCAATAATCAGCGCTCCAATCAAAGTACCGCCAATGGTACCCACACCGCCAGACAAGCTTGTGCCGCCTAATACTACAGCGGCAATTGCGTCTAATTCAAAACTAACGCCTGCTGTAGGTTGGGCAGAATTTAATCGTGAAGCCATAATAATACCGCTGAAACCAGCAAGTAAACCACCTAGGACATATACGGAAAGTAATATCTTCTTGGTATTGATCCCTGAAAGTCTAGCTGCTTCTTCATTGCCGCCAATGGCATAAATATAACGGCCCAGCCGGTTCTTTTTCAGCATGATATAGGCTAACACAAAAATGACGACCATAAGAATAACCGGTACGGGAATACCAGCAATATAACCACCGCCCAAAAAGCGAAAACTCTCTCCCATGCCAGTTATTGGACGCCCTTCCGTATACACTAAAGTAAAGCCTCTAGCGGCAGTCATCGTACCAAGAGTGGCAATAAATGGCGGAATTTCAGCACGGGTTATTAATAAACCATTGCATAAACCCAATAATGCTCCTACGATCATTCCGATTAGAACTGAGGTGAACAGAGACTGGCCACCAACTAACAATCCGGCCGTAATACTTCCCGTTAAAGCTACAATTGACCCGACTGACAAATCAATCCCACCAGTCAGGATAACAAGTGTCATACCTACACTAATAATGGCATTGATGGAAATCTGCCTGGTAACATTTAATAAATTATTAATCGTAAGAAATCGATCCGATAATATGGTTAATACTAACGCCAGCAATATCAGTCCTAATAATGGACCCATTTTACGAATAATCGCAAACTTCTCTTGCTTTTTTTCAGACATACATTATTCTCCTCCTGCAGCATAGGCCATAACTTTTTCCTGTGTGGCTTCTGCTACCAGCATTTGTCCAGAGATACGGCCACGACTCATCACCAGCACAGAATCGCTCATCCCCAAAATTTCAGGTAACTCTGAGGAAATCATTATAATGCCAACCCCCGCAGCCGTAAGCATATTCATAATATTGTAGATTTCAGCTTTAGCGCCCACATCAACACCACGGGTGGGCTCATCCATAATTAAGACTTTGGGATGGGTAGCCAGCCATTTGGCAATGACCACCTTTTGCTGATTACCACCACTTAAATTTTTAACCAGCTGAGCAGCATCTGGAGTACGAATATTCAATTGCTTAATATTTCCTGCAATCATTTTACTTTCCGCATCCTCTTTAATAAAGCCCTGCTCACAAAAAGAGGCAAGAGAAGCCAAGGACATATTTTCACCAACAGACATCGTAAGTACCAGGCCCTGCTGCTTGCGATCTTCTGTAATGAAACCTATGCCGGCACGAATGGCATCAGCAGGAGAGTTAATGATGCACTTTTGACCATCAATAAATATATCTCCCTTATCAATGGGATCAGCTCCAAAAATCGCCCTGCCTACTTCTGTACGTCCTGCTCCCATCAGCCCTGCGATCCCCAAAATCTCCCCCGCCCGTACACTAAAAGAGATATTCTCCAGTTCATTATGACGTGATAGTCCTTCTACTCTCAGTACTTCTCGTCCCAATTGAGTTATTTGTTTAGGAAAACGAGTCGTCATATCCCGCCCTACCATCATCTTAATCAGATTATCAAAAGTAGTTGTTTTGGTCTCTACCGTCCCCACATAAGTACCGTCTCTTAATACCGTAACACGATCACTTAATACAAATAATTCCTCCATACGATGAGAAATATAAACAATCCCGACGCCGCTTTTGGCCAATTGCCTGATAATATCAAATAACTTTTCTGTTTCACGTTCCGTTAAGGCAGCTGTTGGTTCATCCATAATTAAAATCTTCGTTTCTGTGGAAAGAGCTTTGGCAATCTCAACCATCTGCTGCTCACCAATACTCAAATCAGCTACAATATCAGCAGAATTAATGCCAGAACCAAGCTTAGCAAGCAGCAAGGCCGTTTGACTCTGCATGGCTGCTGCATTTACAAATCCAAGACGATCCGTAAGTTCCCGGCCAAGATAAATATTTTCCCAAACTGACAATTCAGGTACTAAATTCATTTCCTGGTGAATAATACCGATCCCATGAGAGGCAGCTTTTTTGGGACTGCTGATATCCACTAACTCATTATGAATCCAAACCTCACCTGCATCTTCCTTATAAACACCACTTAAGACCTTCATTAACGTTGATTTGCCTGCACCATTTTCCCCTAACAAAAAATGAACTTCACCAGCCTGCAACGAAAAATTAACATTCTGCAGCGCTTTAACGCCCGGAAAACTTTTCGTAATTCCCTTCATGACTAAAAATGGTGTAGTATCCACTTACCTAACCTCCTAAAAAAATACACCTGATTTTAAAATAATGTTAGCATAAGCTGTACATTCTCCTGTACGAATTACGGCTACAGCTTGCTTGGTCAAATTTTTAAATTCAGTATGACTCACGGTATCAACAACGCTAGAACCAAGCATTGCTTTGGTTTTTTCATAAAGTTCCGGACTGACTTCAAGCATTTCGCTGGCAAGTACCACCGCTTCAATTTCCAGTTCCTGCTGAACCACTGCTAATGTTTGTAAAAAGGTAGGCACACCAGGGGAAAGAGCTAGATCAATTCGCCGTACACCAGGAGGAATGGGCAGACCACAATCCCCGATTACCAACATATCGCCATGTCCCATACCGGCAATTACTTCGCTAATGGCTTGATTTAACGTACCAATTTTCTTCATTTCGCTATCTCCTGCTTACTAATAAATTCCTCTACTTCTATACGATAAGGCAAAGACGGCTGAGCTCCCTTTTTTGTTACAGATAAACCAGCGGCGGCGGCCGCAAAATCCATACTTTCCAACAGTGATCTGCCTTCTGCCAAACTGGCTGCTAAAGCCCCCGTGTAAGCATCACCTGCAGCCGTAGTATCCACGGCAGATACCTTATAGGGCTTAACCAGTTGATAGCCAGATTCATTACAACATATTGCCCCCTTGTCTCCCATTGTTACAATAACATTCTTGACCCCGCTATCCAGCAGTTTTTGAGCAGCACCTGCAACATCTTCCTGTGTATTCACGCTAGAACTGGTAAGCAGCGCTATTTCAGTTTCATTTGGAATGATAATATCCACTAAAGGCAGCAGGCTGCTATCAATTTGCCGGGCAGGTGCAGGATTGAAAATCACTATCCAGCCTTTCGCTTTAGCAGCCTGAATAGAGTATTCTACCGTCTCTCTCGGTATCTCATTCTGTAATAATAAAATTCCCGGATCAGCAAAATGCTCTAAAGCCCTATCTACATCTGTTGAATTACATTCCGCATTGGCGCCGCTTACCACCACAATCGTATTGCTGCCTTCCTTATCCACAGTAATTAATGCGGTACCAGTGGAACCATCAACTTGACGAACAAAATCAGCATGAACCTGATTTGACTTCAGACTTGCCAGCAAGTTATCGGCAAAACTGTCACACCCAATACAACCTACCATGGCTACATAAGCGTCTAGCTTACCTGCCGCTGCCGCTTGGTTTGCTCCTTTGCCTCCCGGAAAAGTAGCAAAGCTTTCCCCAAAAATAGTTTCACCCTTTTGTGGCAAACGCAGAGCTGAAGCCACTAAATCCATATTCAGACTCCCTACCACAACTACTGCTTTCTTTGTCATACCGTATCTCCCTCGCTGCCAGAAGATCGACGGATTATAAGTTCTGGCTTTAAAATTTTATCAGAAGGTTCTGTCTTACCATCGGTTAATTGTTCTAACAGAGATTTTACTGCGACCTGTCCCATTTCATACACGGGCTGCCTTATCGTTGTAAGGGAAGGTTTATACCATGTAGCCAAACGGATATCATCAAATCCAACTACAGCCACATCATCCGGTACCTGGCGCCCATATTTTGTTAAGCATTCAATGGCACCAATGGCCATCATATCATTGGCAGCAAAAATCCCATCAAAAAAAGATTCACTGGTGATCAACTGGCTAACGGCTTGATAACCTCCTTCAAAAGTAAACGAGCTATTCAAGATATTTTGCTCTGAACAAGGATAGCCATACATAGTTAATGCTCGTACAGCACCACTGACACGATCCATGCTAATCGGAGATTGGGACTTGCCGCTAATAATGGCAATATGATGCCTCCCCTGTTTTATCAGATGTTCTACTGCCATAAAGGCACCCAGTTCATTATCTACCATTACTGTACTAAATGGTGCACCGAGGATTTTTCTATCAAGCAGTACCATAGGCACGGGCAATGCCCCCAGCCAGGGATTGTGCTCGAAATTCAAATTTCCTACAAATAAAATACCATCTACTTGTTTACTAAGTAAAAATTTAATATAGCGCTGTTCTGCATCCGCTTGACCATCCGTATTGCAAAGTATCACAGCATAGCCAATCTCTTGCATTGCATCTTCTACCCCGCGTACTAATGCAGGAAAAAACGGATTTTCAATATCAGGTATTATCAGACCAATACTGCGGGATTCAGAATTTTTTAATGCCCGTGCTATTGCATTGGGCTGGTAATGGAGTTTTTGCACTGCTGTTTTTACTTGCTCAACCAATTCCTTAGAAACACCGCTTTGCTCATTTAACACCCTTGACACTGTAGCAATGGATACTCCAGCTTCTTGCGCTACATCTTTTATTGTGGTTTGTTTCATTCCATTCATTGCTTATTTATACTCCTATTTAGAATCGTCAGCATGCCCCTGCTCCACATAACTCATTAAACTGTTCTTATAGTATTAACGCTTTATGCGTTACTAAACCTAGGCTTTTCATACACCATAAACAGACTGATGTAAGATGCACTCTTCGTGTTTTTAATTTGTAAACGTTTTCGTAAACGTTTACTAGATATATTCTGGCTTATGACCAGAATTCCTGCTTGAATTGACGGTTTATTTAAAATATTTCGTTTTTTATTATAGCTTGTTATAATAAATGAGAAAGGCTAAGAGCCTTTCTCATTTTTCGCCATTATGTCTTTTAATAATCTCTCTGCTTCTGTTTGTGCTGCACAAGTTGCCTCCGCATCTATTTGAAGGTCAATTGTTAAAATATCTGTTTCTTTTACCTCAACTGGCAAACCTTTGCGCGGCCATATAACCTGAATTTCTTCATCACCGAGCAATAATATGGCTTTATCGCCTTCAAAACGGTCAACAACAGCGACACTCTTCATAATACTTACTTCTCCTTTGTGATACTATACGTTTTACCATCACTATTAATTGTTACGGTACCATTTGTATCCGTACGATATACTTTTACCTTAGCATCTTCATATCTTTTTAGTGTAGCAGGATGAGGATGATGATAGTCGTTATTGGCACCAAGAGATATAACAGCCACTTCAGGGGCTACTGCTTTTAAAAAGTCAGCAGACGATGATGTATTGCTGCCGTGATGTCCAGCTTTCAAGACATTGCTTTTAAGTTCTTTACTGTAGGTTTTCAACATACGCGTTTCTGATTCCTTTTCCGCATCACCCGTTAGCAGCATAGAGAAGTTGCGATATATCAATTTTCCCACTATAGAATTATTATTCAATTCCGATTCTGTAATGAAAGGTTTTTCCGGGGCAAGGATTTTTATTTTTATCTCATCGGTAATTTCAATCTCAGCACCAGCCGTAAGAACCGTGAACGGTATTCCTTTCTTTTGTACTAAAGATAAATATTTGCGATATAACGCTGTTGTTGTTGTTTGCCCACTGTCATAAATCTGGTTAACCTTAAAATTCTCTAATATACCCAGCATGCCGCCTAAATGATCAGCATGAGGATGTGTAATAATAACTTTATCAATCGTTGTAATGCCTTCTTTTTTTATGTATTCTACCAATTGATCTCTCGTACCAATATCTCCTGTGTCCACTAACACGGTCTGCCCTGCTGCTCGAATTAAAATAGCATCACCCTGTCCAATATCCAGTACCTTCACAGTAAGTGGTAATGTATTCTGACTTTGTTTTGCACTTAGACTAGCCGATTTTCCATTTTCTTTATCACAGCCAGCGACAACCAGCATAATTATCCCGATGATTAGTAGACCCCATAACCATTTACGCTTCATAAAAACCTCCTTAAGCTCCTTGCTCCAGTGAATGCTTGTCTTTCTTACACATGAACCAACATGCAAATCTTCTTAGGTAAATTGCAAAAGCTTATTTTTCATTCGCAATACTTCTTTGATTTTAGTATTTTTTACTGTAGAAAACATATACTTAGCATAACTAAAAGACTTGGTTTACACCAAGTCTCAGCTGCTTACCTAGCATTTAAATAACGGTTAAATCGTATCACAAATTATACCTCAACCAAGCCCAGGCTCACTTTAATCGCTTCATCAACCAAACTCATAATATCTTCACTCAAATGAGAAACCTTCTCTTTTAAACGACGTTTATCAATAGTTCGCAATTGCTCTAATAAAATGACCGAATCTTTTTCTAAACTAGATTGTTTTGCATTGATTTCCACATGAGTAGGTAGCTTAGCTTTAGAAATTTGTGAAGTAATGGCTACAACGATAATGGTCGGACTATATTTATTACCAACATCATTTTGAATGACTAAAACAGGACGATGCCCCCCTTGTTCCGAACCCACTACCGGACTTAAATTGGCATAATAAATATCCCCACGTTTTACGACCATTTTTATTCACGCTCCGCCAGCAGGGTAGGCATTTCAAATATATCTGCATCAGCCAGCAATCCTTCCTCGGCTAATGTCAGATTAATCCCAGCCATTTCCTGATATCCTTTACGCATTCTATCATATACTGCTTTACGTCTACGTTCTTCAATACACAGTCGCATGGCATCACGCACAAATTGACTGCGACTTAATTTCTCCATCGCAATAATGCCATCTACTTCTTGAAGCAAACTATTCGGGATACTAATCATAATACGCCTCAATTCTGCCACGCCTTCACCCCCGCCAGTTAACACATACATTCATATAGATTGATTATAATTTCTTTATATACAAATGTCAATTTTTTTATACACGAATTTATCATTTGGCGAATGATGACCAGCTGCATATTATATTTGAAATTAACCTGCTACCATTAAGTATGCATGAAAAAAGACGAATTTATGCTTAGTCCTTTTCTTGAATACCAAATATTGCTGCTGGCAATGCTTTAATAATATCACTGGCTATCATTCCTATCATGCCACTTCTTGCGACAATATCCCCGGCTAACCCATGAATATATACCCCAGCCAATGCCGCTTCGTGACTTGATAATCCCTGACCAATTAATCCTGCAATTACCCCAGTTAAGACATCACCAGCACCACCAGTAGCCATACCAGCATTACCACTACTATTAATATATACCTCACCGTCCGGAAATGCTACTACTGTACGTGCTCCTTTTAAAATAATAATACTTCCCCACTCAATAGCAGACTGCCGGGCAATATAAATTCGGTCCTGATTCACTTCATCGGCAGTTAAACCCACAAGCCGTGCCATCTCTCCAGGATGAGGCGTAAGTATTGGCATGGACTTTGCCTCCAGTAATATGGATGTATGGCCGATTAACCCATACAAAGCATCTGCATCAAGCACCAAAGGTCTTTCCACATTTTTAATGACTTGACGTACCAGAGATAATGTTTCTTCATGCCGTCCTAATCCTGGACCAATTGCCACGATATCACTTTGCAGGGAAAGAGTTGCAATGTTAGTATAAGCATCTTCCCCCACAAAACCAGCTGCCCCTTCCGCCAGAGGAATTGTCATAACTTCTGTTAATTTGGCTTCCATGATATCATGTAAACTTTCGGCAATGCCTAATGTTACCAGGCCGGCCCCTGTCCTCAGGGCAGCGTTGGCAGCAAGAGACGCAGCACCAGTCAAACCCTTGGAACCTGCCACTACTAATACCTTTCCACAGCTGCCTTTATGAACATCAGGCTGGCGCTTGCTAAACAATTCTCCAACATCAGTACTTGTAATAAGATTCTGCTGAATACTCAAATCACTTAGTAATAATCTAGGAATGCCAATATCGGCTACAGACAACTCACCAACATAGGAAGCACCAGGATACAACAATAGTCCCTGTTTCGCCAGCGCAAGAGTTATGGTATGATTCGCCTTTACCGCTACACTCTGAATTTGGCCAGTATCAGCATCAACCCCTGTTGGAACATCAATTGCTACAATGATCTTATTCATTTTATTAATACTTTCTACAGCCTGGGTCATATTATCTCTGAGTTTCCCCGTAAAGCCAGTGCCCAACAGAGCATCTACCAGACAATCGGTGAAGGTCATAGCAATTTTCACTTTATCCCAATCATGCTGGTTTTCTACTTCTAAGATATCAATTCCCATATGAGTAATGATTTGCAAATTTGTCAAAGCATCCCCAAGTACTGAAGTTTTACTGCCGATTAAAAAGACTTTGACTTTGGCACCTTGATTATAAAGATGCCTAGCCACTACAAAGCCGTCTCCACCATTATTTCCAGTACCAGCAAAAACAGAAATCTTTTTATTATGTAAATTACCTAATATATTCTCCATTTGTCTCACTACTTCTACGCCAGCATTTTCCATGAGAACTATACTAGGAATGCCATATTCTTCGATTGCTGCCAGATCAATTCTTCTCATTTCAGCAACTGTTGCTACTTTCATCCTATCTACCTCCATAAAATAGCCTGGGCAGCGGCATATTCCCGCGCATGTGTCAATGATATATGAATGGTACTGACTCCCATATCGCTGGCTAAAGCAGCAAAATGACCACTTAATCTTACATGAGGACATCCCTTCTCATCCAGAAAAATATCGATATCCTGAAGACTTCCGCCTGCCAGACCTGTGCCAAAAGCTTTCATTACAGCTTCTTTGCCAGCAAACCTTGCTGCATAAGAAGAGGCTTTTTGCATACCCCGACTTTCACAATATTGTTGCTCGCTCAAGGTGAACACTCGCGCTACAAAAGATTGACGTTGAATCGCATCTTTCATACGATTAATCTCAATAATATCAATTCCAGTACCAATAATCACTGACTTCACTCCATATTAGCCTATTACCCTCACTATGCATTGTAACAGTATTAACTACCTTTTGCCAATACATGTAAGCAAAATACCCCAAATGTAAAAAAGAAAAGACTTAGGCTTTCGCCAAGTCTTTTCTGGAAAATTATATTTTAGTATTTCGCATAATAAGCACTTCTACACGACGATTCTTTGCGCGGCCATCAACGGTATCATTCGGCACCAGTGGCCGATATTCACCATATCCAATGGCACTAAATCGCTCAGGCTGTAATTTTTTTTCGCTCGATAATATAAACTTCATGAAATTAATTGATCTTCTGGCACTAAGCTCCCAATTAGAGGGGAATTCACCAGTATTGATCGGCACATTGTCAGTATGCCCGGAAATAACAATTTTCTGGTTTAAAGGAACCAGCATTTTAGCTATTTCCTGACCCACCTGCAAGGCTTCAGGGCGCAAATCAGCATTTCCGGATGTGAACAATGCCGAATCCTTGATACGAATCATTAGTCCATCTTCGGTGAGCATTGTACTTAAACCGCCTGTCAGATTATTTTCCTGAATGTAACGATCAATCTGCCTCTTTACTTCCGAAAGCTGCACTGTTTCCTGCAATTGAGCCTGTCCCTGAGGGCTCTCTGTTGGGCTTTGATCCGGTCTTGAAGCATCCGCTTCAGGAGCTATGCTGCGATTATTATCAAAGATAGAAGGACTGCCGCCAAAAGCAGCATTAAAAGAATAAGCCATCTGATTAAATTTTTGTTGATCTACCTGAGCTGTAGCAAACAAAACAATAAATAATGCCAATAACAAAGTTAATATATCAGCATATGGAATGAGCCACGACTCATCCATATGTTCTTCATGATGATCCCCATGATGCTTCTTCCGTCTAGACATTACGCTTCCTCCGTTTTAGCCTTCATCTGATCCCGTTCTGTCTGAGAAATAAACACCTTTAACTTAGCTTCAATCGCGGTAGGAGAGTCCCCTGCCTGTAAGGACAATATTCCTTCAACCATCATCTTTCTGATATCAACTTCTTTTTTCGACATTATTTTTAATTTATTTGAAAAAGGATGCCAAATAACATATCCCGTAAAAATACCCAGTAAGGTAGCAACAAATGCTGCAGCAATCGAATGTCCAAGAGCATCGACATCATTTAGGTTTCCTAATGCTGCAATCAAACCAACAACGGCACCAAGTACCCCCAACGTAGGAGCATAAGAACCGGCCTGAGAAAAAATTAATGCACCTAGACGATGACGTTCTTCCATTCCCTGAATTTCCGCCTCTAATACATCACCAACAAAATCAGGATCAAGACCATCAATAACCATACTCAAACCTGTTCTGAGAAAAACATCGGGCACTTCTTCCACACGGCTTTCAAGAGCTAAAATCCCTTCCCGTCTGGCTGTTTGTGATAATTCGACAAACATCTTCAGCATGTCACTTTTTGACATGAAATGAGGTTTTTTAAATAACATTTGAATCAAAGTCGGAAATCTCTTAAGATTTTCCATTGGAAACGCATTTAACAAGCATGCCGCAGTGCCAGCAAGAATAATCAAAAATGCTGCTGGATTTATTAAGACTGATAAACTTGCACCTTTAAGCACCATCCCGAAACCAACGGCCACAATCCCAACTGAAATACCAAGTACTGTCGATAATTCCAAAATTAGATCCTCCTAAATCCAACCATAGGCTACTTATTACCTGTAGTTAGCATATACTTGTAAAATAAATCCACAATCTACGTTTACATATTTCTTTGTTTTTTTGCATTTTCCTGCAATAATTTTAATATGTTTTGTTATTTTTTCACTTTACGAAAACCGAATCCTGTCGAAACCTGTCTGCCAATCCCTTTAATTTTCCCTGTAATGCAACCTCTACAATGCTGTGGCGTATCATTCACACAAATCTTGCCAGGATATAACTTATACAGCTCCCGATACTCGCCTTCTGTAACATTTGGCATAACTACATTGGCACCACTTTTAAGTGCAATGATCCGTCCATCCTTATTCAATGCTTCCATAGCTGTAGTAGCTGGTATATTGGAATCAGGCAGCAGCAGCCTGGTAATTGCCATCACTTTAACAGCAGTAGTAAACGTACCACCAACCGCCGCTGCTAACGGTGTATCAGCATTAGGAATAAAGGGACCTAAACCGATCATGTCAGCATCTAAGGATTTAAAGAATAGAATATCTTCCGCTAACGACTCCATGGTTTGATTCGGGAGTCCGATTAGACATCCTGTCCCCAGTTCATACCCAAGTTCCCTTAAGTCCACCAAACACCGAACCCGGTTCTCAAAGCTCATTCCAGGGTGCAATTCTTTATAGATCTTTTGATCCGTCGTTTCGATTCTGAGTAAATAACGATCGGCACCCGCTTCTTTATAAATTCGGTATTCTTCTTTACTCTTCTCACCAAGACTTAAGGTAATTGCCAAATCCATTGCTTTTATACTGGTAATAATATACTGCATCTCTTCTATGGTGTATGATTGACTCTCGCCAGACTGCAGAACAACGGTCTTATACTCATACTCTTTCGCCTTCCTGGCAAGTTCAATAATCACGTCAGGCGATAATTTATAACGCTTAACGTTACTATTTTCTTTTCTTAAACCACAATAATGACAATGCTGCTGACAAATGTTCGAGAATTCAATTAAGCCCCGTAAATGCACTTCCTCTCCGACAAATTGGCTGCGCACTCTATCAGCGGCTGAAAATAATTGTTGATCATACTCGTTACATTGAAGTAAATCCACTATTTCTTCTTTTGTTAAAGAATGAGTGATTTCAGCTTTCTGTATTATATCTGCTATTTTTGACACTCCATTTTCCTCCTGCTATAAACACTCTCCCACCTTTATCATTTATTTCTTCATTTACGCTTAGTAATCCTTTTCACTCTGCATAGTGGATATCAAACACGATAAGATGCTGCTATTTTTTATACTAGTTGCTGATACAAAACCAATTACCTCTAATATAAAATATTCTGCTGATAAATGCCTCTACCTAAAGATATAGATTGCATAAAAATGACCCTTTTCCCCAAAAATAAAATAAGTTAGACAAATGTCTAACTATAAGCTGTCATTTTTAATAAAAGTATTGCAAAACTCCTAACTTCATTCAAATGTCTTCCCCATAATCAATTCCTCAAGAATAGTCTGCCCGCTAGTTCGCAGCAGAGATACATCCGTTACCATAATATTATGTAAGGGTAGTGTTGCTAAAGATCCGTCAAAATTGAACTTACCGGCATTACCCCTTTCGGCAACAGCATGTATAATATAATACTTTTCCTTAAAATGCCCTAAATACAGCATCACATGTCCCTTGCAATACAGAGCTGCACCTGGTTTCATCATTTGAAGTGCTTGTCGCCGGCCTTCGGCAGTAAGAACAGTAAAATCTATCGTTTTTCCCAATGAACACATTTGATCCCAACTATTACGAGGCAGTCTAATACCAAAACTCCTATATATATCCATTATAAAGGAAGAACAATCACGACTGCCAAAACTCCCGCCCCAACCATAGCGATCACCTTGCATTTTAAAAGCCTGCTGAATAAGATTTCGCCTGGTATAGGCTAAATATCCTACTGAAACATCACTAACAATTGGTATTAATGCAAGCCGGCTATCCATTTGTCCATCGGCTTGCCGTACGGGTAGGTTGATTACATAGTTGCCGCTTGTCGACTGCTGATCAACCGTAGCAGGAATATTGCCAGAAAATAAGGGTAACTTATCTCCCATGAAAAATTCCAGTTCTGATATTTCCGGGGAATAAGGATTGAAACCTATACGCAGTCGATTGCCTGTTACTACCAGAAAATCCTCTGGCAAGGCATACTCTAACCACTTTTCATGAGAAGCCATAGCTATATGAGCAGCCGGTATCCATCCTGCTGCATAATAAGTTTGCACAAAATACCATTGACCACTGGCACTGCAATGTAATATTTGAAGAGGTTCCGCCACACTAACTGCAGTCTGCTGCAAACGATCAAACTCATAGTCTCCCGGTCGATTCGTCACAAAATTCATTGTAGGTAAGATACGCATATGAGTACGTCTTACTGTAAAACCATAATACGCAATATTTTTTTCGCCGATACTTTCTACATCCATTTCTCTAAGTATTTTATGAAAATACTCCTTATGCAGCAACGTATTATCCATATATAAATTTTGTTCCATAAGTTCTTGTTCATTCAGCATATTATGCAGCATTACTTTATCGGTCTCTATTGGCTTAGCTGTTATATCCTGGATATTAACGGATAAGCATTCTATATTTTTATGATTAAAATTTTCTATTTCTGACTGGCTTGCAATTATATGTTCAGGATTTTCTAAACGATTTAACCAAAATGAGGCCTCCATATTTCAGTTCCTCCCTGACGATAAAAATAAGAAAACGTCTTTTAACTTCTTAAAACGCTACTATCTACAATAAATCTATGTTTAATCTATTTTTAAATACATATTTTTGAACTTTTAGTAATAAATTACTTAACATCTAGACTGTACACTTTTCAATAAAAAAGCCATGGTCAAACTAACTGAGAAAGCAGTGATTATAAAAGCCGCAACAGAGAAATTTCATTCCGGCAATCAGTATAACTAAGCTTACGGGGTTGGAGACATCCTTAAAACTTAGTTTCTATAATTGGGAGAGGAGCGAGTCAATGAATGAGCTGGAGCGCAAATATGAGCTGGAAAGACTCCAAACAATCCTGCTGCTAATTAAAAATTTATTAGCTAGTGGTGCAAGTTATAAAAACGGCACACAAATCGAACTACGCAATACTCTCGAAGACTATTGGGAAAATGCTGGCAGAGAAAATGCAGATGAAGCACAACTCATCGAAGTAGTCGAACGCCAGCGGGGTATAACCACCGTCATCAATGATAACCATCAGCAATTAAAAAGAATGATTGATTCCCCCTACTTTGGGCGTATTGACTTTACAGAAGCAACTGTACAAGAGTCAATGGACGCTGAGAAGATCTATATTGGTATTTCAACCTTAACAGATCCAGTAACTGGGGACTTATTAATTTATGATTGGCGTTCCCCTATAGCTGGAATGTTTTATGATTTCGAGCGTGGAAATGCCTTTTACATTTGCCCTGCCGGAACGATAACCGGTATCATTTCCTTAAAACGTCAATATAAGATTGTCAACAGCACCATGAAATATATGTTTGACTCGGATCTTAAAATCGACGATGAAATGCTCCAGGAACTTCTTGGCAAAAGTACTGACGATAAAATGAGTTCCATCGTTACGAGCATTCAGCGTGAACAAAACCAAGTCATTCGTAATGAAGGACATCGCTTACTGTTTGTGCAGGGACCAGCCGGCAGTGGTAAAACCTCTATCGCGTTGCACCGCGTAGCCTATCTGCTGTACCGGGACAAAGAAACCTTGACGACAAAAAATGTTCTTATTTTATCACCCCATCATATCTTCAGTGATTATATTTCGAATGTACTGCCGGAAATTGGTGAAGAAAACGTTCTGCACACCACATTTCATGATTATATTACTTCCGCTATGTCTGAGCTCCCCCTGCTGGTAGAAAATCGCTCCGACCATCTGGAATTCCTGTTCACGAACCATGGCAATCCAAGTCTATATAGTTATATTGCCAATATTAGTTATAAATCTTCTGCTGACTTTGAAGGTGTCTTGCAAAACTTTCTTCAATATCTTGATAAAGAAATGATTTTAACCTATCCCCCTATTATCTTTCGGGAACAAGTGATCTTCAGCCAAGAGGATTGGCAAGAGTATTATCTTACCAGTTTGTCCTTTCTGCCAGTTAAACGGCGTCTCATTAAAATACAAGAAATAATCTTGTTGAAGATGCGTCCACTCGTTCATAAAATACGCAAAGAGAAGGAAGCTGAAATTGTCGCAGCCGCCGAAGAAGTAAATGAGAAAACCATCCAAGTTCTGGCGAGAATCGCAGCGAAAGAAGAACTGGCCCCTTTAGTCACTAAAATCGAAACATTAACGAGTATCGATTCATTCGCACTATATCAGCGACTTTTTGAAGAGGAAGACTTATTTCAGCGTTATAGAGGAGATACCCCCATACCCTCACATTGGCCAAAGATTAAAAAGCATACATTAGCTAAACTGGGGGATGGCCTGCTCCCTTATGAGGACTCTTTTCCCTTTTTCTACTTTCAGGGAATTCTTGAAGGGTTTCCTGCCAAACTTGAAATTAAACACTTGGTGATAGATGAAGCACAAGATTATACCCCATTGCAATACAAAATTTTAACCTGCCTTTTTCCCAATTGTTCATGGACAATTCTGGGAGATTTGGCACAAATCGTCCATCCTTACCTTCCAACCGTTGACTTTGAAGCCGCAAGCCATATTATAAACATTCCTGCTCCGATCATTTTCCGTCTTACCCAAAGCTATCGTTCCACACGGGAAATTCAAAATTTCTGCCGGGCACTGCTCCCTGCCATTGATGAAACAAAATCAATTCATCGTTCTGGAGCATTACCGCAAGTAATTCGCGTGGAAAAACATGATTCAGTTTCATCAATTCTGAATCGTGAAATAGCAAAGCTGCAAAAAGAAGGATGGCATTCGATCGCAATGATCTGTAAGACGGCTCAAGATTGCACCATCATCTATGATCAATTAAAGACTGAAATAAATTTAACTCTCATTTCTACTGAAAATGACGAGTATCATCGTGGCATTATTGTAATCCCCGCCTATCTTGCAAAAGGTCTGGAATTCGATGCCGTATTCGTTCTGAATGCCGATGCTGAGACATATGGCTTTACAGGAGACGCCAACATTCTTTACACAATATGTACACGCGCCTTACATCGGCTAAGCCTTTTTTATAGCGGCAATGTATCTCCAATTATTACAAACATAGCTCCCCATTTATATCAATTCAGCATCGAAGAATCGATACTTTAAAAGTAAAAATGACTTCTTCAACTTGGCTAACATGAAACACTTGTCCAGAAATATAACATGGTTCGACAAATAAGTCTTTCTCTTTTATTGACAATGGGATTTGAGACTGCTAGAATAAACCACATATTAATATTCTCGTATAATTTGGGGGATATGGTCCAAAAGTTTCTACCGGCAACCATAAATTGCCTGTCTACGAGTGAAAATGTATCTGGCACACTATCGTTTGTAATAGAGCGTATCGTAAGTGACCTAATACTTATAAGGTGCTGACACACTACACCAAAGGATAATAGTCCTGACGGGGAATTTCACTCACTTGTTATGTATGTGAATCTATTCCTGTCCGGGCTTTTTGTTTTTTTGATACCATACCGAGAAAATAGAGGAGGCAATATGGACTTATTAAAAAAAAGAATCCAGTCTGACGGACAAGTCTTAAATGACTCTTTACTAAAGGTGGACTCCTTTCTAAATCAACAAATTGATCCTAATCTTATGTTAAAAATAGGCGAAGAATTTGCCCAGCGCTTTCAGGGAGAACCAATTACCAAGATATTAACGATTGAATCCTCCGGAATTGCCATATCTGTAATGACAGGCTTAGTCCTTAAGATACCTGTAGTTTTTGCCAGAAAGAAAAAATCGATTACAACGAATGAGGATGTATACTATACGAAGGTCTATTCCTTTACCAAGCAGGAAAGCAATGATATTATCGTATCCAAGCAGTTTTTACACGAACAAGATAAAGTACTCATTATTGATGATTTTTTAGCGAATGGCGAGGCTGCTGCTGGTCTAGCTGCTATTGTTAAACAAGCCAATGCCACAGTCATCGGAATTGGCATTGTAATCGAAAAATCCTTTCAACCAGGTGCTCAAAAACTAACAGAAGCTGGTTATCGGGTAGAGTCTCTTGCGCGGATAGGCTCCTTTTCAAATGGACAAGTCAATTTCTTATAACGTGCTATGAATTGAGCCCAGAAATTCTTTATGTGAAAGAATTTCTGGGCTCAATTCATAGCAATATATAAAAGACATTATCCTTCCCCAAAAGTAACACCATATCCTCCCTCAGGAAAGGAAAAGTCAATATTATCACAAATTAAACGACAGCCGCCGCATTCCACACACTGTTTATACAGTATGAGCAGCGGCTGTTTTTTTCGTGAATTCTCTCTAAAGACACCGGAGGGACAGAAGGTTAAGCATGGTTTATTTTTACAATCCTGGCAAATCCCTTGGTCTAAAATGACAACATGCTGCCAATTCTCATCTGGTTGGTAATGAAGTAATGACAGCCGCTCCTGGAGCTCTTTATTCATCCTTTAACCACCTTTAGCACTTTCCAAATATCACTGGCCATTTTCAGCAAGGGCTGGATACTGGTAATTTTTTTAAAAATAAAGACACGTTTCGCTTTTTTCGGCATTGTATATACTTTGGAAACATAAAAAGCTGTTTCATTGGCTATTTTACTGTATAAATCGAACAGATAAGGAAGGTCCCGCTGTAAACTAGCGATTTTCGCATTTGCTTTAAGGTCCTGCATAACAAAACTTTCATCAAGTAATGTGCGATAGAGAGAGAGTTTCTCTGCTGAGAAATCCCTGCTTTTCTTACTTTCATATGCAGCTTGCGCTGCAAAAAATCCAGACCACATAGCCAAATTGATGCCATGTGTGCCATTTACAAGTGAGCCTGCATCCCCTAGTATCATCACCCCAGGATGAACAAGCTCAGGAATTGCATGAAAACCGCCCTCAGGGATAACCGCAGCACCATATTCTAATACGGTGCCGCCCGCAAACAGGGGTTTAATCATTGGATGCTTTTTTATCCGCTCCAAAAGTTCATAAGGACGAATGCCCGAAATAGCAAAGTCAGAAATAGCCATACCTACATTAAGATTAATACAATCTTTAAATGTATGTATGGAACTGGTGCCATTGAAGCCAGCTGTGGGATACCCCATCAAGCCGATGATACTGCCATAACCAGGCAGCAGACTAAACCTCTCTTCAATTACTTGGGGTGGCAGACTAATGGTTTCTTTGACGTAAAGAGATAAATCCTGGGGTGATACCTTAGGTATAAGACCCGAACGTTCACCTACCATGGAATTGGCTCCGTCAGCTAATACAATGATATCGGCAAAGAACTGACACTTTTGTGGTGGTGATATTTGAACACCAACAGCTTGGTCATTCTCGAACAAAACTTCTGTAACATGATGATTAAAGTGGGTGTTTACACCTACAGCTGCACTTTTATCTACAAGCCATTGATAAAGATTTTTACGTTTTACAGTAAAACGATTATAAGGGGCAGCTGCCAATTTTGTACTTTGAAAAGATGTAGATAACAGTGAGTCTTCTGTCATAAACCAATAAGCCTGCTGCGTTACAATTCGTTCACAGGGGCATTCTTCCCAAAAATTCGGGAATAATTTATGTGTATGCTCAGAAATTAATGAGGTACCGCCGCAAATTTTAGCACCAGGAAAAGGTCCGCGTTCGAGAAGCAGCACGTCCAACCCCTGTTTCGCCATAAAATAGGCGGCACTGGCGCCAGCCGGCCCCGCGCCTACTACAATGGCATCATATTTTTTCTTATTACTAGTATCATAACGAGCATTGCCATATTTACCAATCTTTTGTGGTTTCTTAGTCTGATACCAATGTTTTAGCATACAAATTCACCCTTACCATAGTATTCCGCACCCTTATCTTTACTATTCTGACTCATATGGATATTTATCCCATAATTACATAAATTCATACGGAATTGGAGAAACTATACAAATAGTACACCGGGAGGATTAAGTTGTTATGCTTACCAGACGCAAATTTATTCAGCTGTGCATGTCAGCAACGGCTGGAATGAGTCTTACAGAGTACTTAATTCCCGTCATGCAGAAGGCATTGGCGCAAAATAAAATTACCAAAGCACCTGTCATTTGGTTAGAACTTGGCTCTTGTACCGGGGAATCCGTCTCTTTGCAAAATTCCATTAACCCTTCCCTGGAACAATTGCTCTCGGACTCATTGGATATACGATACCACTGGCTAGTGAATGTTGCCTGTGGAGGTGGTGTTACACAAATACTAGAAGATACACTGCAAAAAGAAGCCGGCAACTTTTGGCTGATTGTTGAAGGGGCAGTGATGACCGCGGATAACGGCCGCTATAATGAACTTTTTATGCGCAATGGAAAAATGGTGACAGGCTTGGATGCGGTACAAGAGATTGCTGCCAAAGCCAAATATGTAATAGCCGTTGGTGACTGCGCCGCTTTTGGCGGCCCTGCAGCAGCCTTCCCCAACCCTGGAGGCGCCAAAGGAGTCTGGGAAGTAGTCAATAGGCAAGTCATTAACATTCCTGGCTGCCCCAGCCACCCTGACTGGATGAGCGGCACCCTTACCCATCTGCTGCTGTATGGCATGCCCGAACTTGATAGCTATAACCGTCCACTTCTATTTTTCGGCAAAACCATTCATGACTTATGCCAGCGGCGTCAGCAGTTCGAAGATGGCGTCTTTGCTGATTTTCCGGGCGGTACAGGATGTTTATACAGAGTAGGCTGTAAAGGACCGGTTACTCATGCCGATTGTCCGCTGCGGCAATGGAATCATTCTGTGAACTGGCCTGTAAAAGCCGGTGCTCCCTGCATTGGCTGTGCAAGTCCTCATTTCCCCGATGGCATGATGCCATTTTATCATCACTTACCAGACATTCCGACTTCCTTTGGCACTCTGAACGTCAAAAAAATTAGTGCGGGACTGGTAGCATTCGGTATGGGAGGCGTCGGCGCCCACTTTGCTTATGCAGTGCATAAAAAACGAATCCATAATAACTATCTGAAGGGAACAAAACCCCTTGGCGTTACACCACCGGAAACACTCGAACAGGCAAAACAGGAATTAAATGAATTAGTAAAACAAAAAAATGCCTTACTCGCTATTACTAAAAAATCAGATGCCAAGCAAGTCTTACATCATCGTAAATGGTGGCGGCGTAAACTAGCCGAATTTTTATATCCTGAAGACAAAGGTGGCAAATAGAAAATATGACAAAAAAAACATTATTCCCCGTTTCAAGAGTCCATGAGCCGCTGCGCGTAGATGTTGAGATCGAAAATAATCAAGTCGTGGACGCGACGGTGAGTGCCACTTTATTTCGAGGCTTTGAAAATATGATGATCGGCAGAGATCCACGTGATGCAGCACTATTTACACAGCGTATTTGTGGAATTTGTTCGAGTGCTCATGCAGTCGCTGCCTCTCTTGCCTTGCAGCAGGCTTATAACTTACAGACTACACCAAACGGCCAGCATCTCACGAACCTAATTTTTGCTGCAGATATGATACAGAACCACATTCGCCATTTTTATATATTGGCAATTTATGATTATGTCAAAGGTCCCAATATGCCGCCTTACACACCCCGTCCGAAAGGCGACTATCGTTTACCTGAGCACCGCAATGTGGAATTACTGGCACATATTAAAGAAGGAATGCTAAAAGCGATGCAGGCCCATGAAATGTTGGCAATATTTGGTGCAAAGATTCCTATGCAGCAGACAATTCTTGTTACAGGTGTTACGGAGCAAGCAACGGTTGACCGCATCAATGCTTATAAAAGTATTTTACAGGAGCTCATGGAATGGGTGAAAAACGTTTATTTATATGATGTAGCAGTACTGGCTGATTATTACAAGGATTACTATACCATTGGCACTACTAAAGGCAATATGATCTCCTACGGCATGTTTCCTCAACCTGTAACCGGTGTCAGGGAATATGCACCCGGTATCATGTTTGCTAAAGGAGAAATTCAGTCTCTTGACATCCGTAAAATTGGCGAAGACATCACACACAGCTGGTATCAAGACGATATGATAACGCAAAAACCACAAGAAGGAACAACAGTACCTGACCGGAATAAAGCAGATGCCTATTCCTGGATAAAAGCACCTCGTTACGCAGGGCAGGCGTTTGAAGGCGGTACACTAGCCAGAGCCTGGCTTCGCGGTAAGTATCAGCGTGGTACGGGTGTGATGGATCGCCTTATAACACGCGCTCAGGAAACATTAGAAATATGCCAGTTAGCAGAAAAATGGCTGGCACAGCTTACGCCAGGCGGACCAACTCACACCCCATATACATCGGTACTAGAGGGCGAGGGCATCGGCTTAACAGATGCTATGCGGGGCGGTTTAGGCCATTGGCTGCGAATCAGAGATCATAAAATCGATCATTATCAAATTATCACGCCAACGACTTGGACATTTTCCCCTCGTGATAAGCAAGGGCAACCCGGTCCCGCAGAAGAAGCCCTGCTTGGTACATCAGTAGCTGACGCAGAGGATCTAGTGGAAGTTGGACGGATCATCCGTTCCTTTGATCCTTGTTTTACTTGTGCTGTACATATGATGGATGCACCGGAAAATAGTCCTGCTGCTATAATTTAAAATATCACTGATCCAGTTTCCCTGGCAGCTCGTATCTTTCAGGACTTGAATTAAGTAAGCGAGTCTTTCTGCTCATTTTTTATCGTCTCAGATGTCAGTTCCTTATTAATATATCCCGTAAACATTGCCTGCAAATTAGCCGGACTTTCCGTAAACACCAGATATAAATGCAAAGGAATAGACATCAAGAAAAAGACCGCCACACCAAAGTGCAGAATTCGGATGACGTTCAATCCGCCCAATTTCCATTGCAGCCATTGAGAATAATCTGGAAGCAGCAATATGCCCCCAGTGATGATAGCAACTGCTACTGCTAAGAACCACATTGTAAAGATTAACTTTTGTCCCGGATTATAACGTCCGAAATTAGGATGACCTTCGGTAATAAAGAAATAATAACGAATAAAACTAGGTACATTCACCCAATCCTGGGGCAATATTAAAATTTCAGAGATTTTATTTGTATAAAGATAGTAGTATACATGTGCTGTCAAATTAACAATAATTACTGCACTGAACAGTGTATGAGTCTTGCGCACGACTTCTAAAGGTAAATACAGCCAATTCCAGGGAGTATCCATATATAATCCTGTAAACGTCAGTACGATTACAGCCAAAAACATAACCCAGTGAAAAATTCGTATGGGCAACGGATGTAAAAGTAATTTCATCATCATTACCTACTTTCAGCTACATAAAAATATCTTACAAACGTACATCGTATTTATCACCTGTTCTAAATGCCCAACAAGTCAATCGGTCTAGGATGATCCCTTTTCTCTAACGCTACTTTAATTTTCATCATCCTCTTGTTTTCCATGGTCTAATGGTTTGGCTGCTTCTGGCTGTAAGAATTGCAAATTGTTTTTTCTCTCAGGTCTTTCATTACGAAGGAAAATACCTTCTTGCCACATTTGATAACCATAAACTAAGGCACCATCGATAGTAGTAATCACTGTATTAATAAAAGGAGTTATACCTACCTCATGAAAAATCCCTTTACTACCAAGGAAATAGACATGAAATAAGTATATAAATCCAAAATTCAGCACTAGATCTATCATTATGTATCTCCTGAAATTACCATATATAAAATGAAAAAGCCAGATAGTAGTAACACAATTTAATCCAAAGATGTGATAAGAAGATGTCCTAAAAGGATAAGTTGTTTCTCCATACATAAACCACCCGAGACTTTCTCCCGCCTCTACAACTAATACACTAGTAGCCGCGGAAAACAGAGCGACAGGCATAAAACGTTTTATCTCTTCTTTATTCATAAAAAATAAAGTAAGCCATGGCAGAACCAGCATAGACCACATTAATATCTGATGATCCACTATAGTACCTCCTGTAGTTATTTTTATTCATATAGTTTTACCTGATAAGTATAGATATACACCTATAAACGAGGATAACGCTAATAAATATTTACATTCTACAAGATATAGTTTCAGAGGCGATAAAACCTTGTCCCATCTTTTATACAATATATTGAAAAATTGCAATTATGAAAATGACGGCCGTTGCACGCAAACTGCTTGCAATACTCAGCATCACGCGCGATGGAGCCATTGACAAAAAATAATCCCGAAAGTCTCAAATGAGACTTTCGGGATTATTGAATTATTCCACGTTCTGGTATACAAAGCTATTTGCCCTAGCTTCCTTTACTATTGCCTCTTCGCCACGGCTCTTTGCTTATGGCATCGTTACATCCACCACAATAGAAAAACTCATATGCACAGCAGTTAAAAAAAACTTATGAATTCGTTATTTACTAATAGTAAAACAATATCCATGTCTTTTCTACATCCCAATGTATTTCACATAATCAGGTATTGACATGAGCTGCATTTCAAGTTTTGCTTTTGTTTCTTCCGATACGAAATTTTGCGTTGCCATTTCATATCCGGCCTGCTCAACAACATGTAAATACTCATTTACTGTTGCTCTGATTTTCTCGTCCTTGCTTTTTAAGAGTTTGCCGCAATTACGATAAATCTCAAGAATAGGATTACAGGAAGCAAACACTACTTTCATGGTGTCAAAATTGTTGCTGCCCGGAAAGCCACAGTTTGAAATCACTACAAATTGCTGCGTTTTAGGTTTAGAATTTGCAAGGTCAAAATTTTCATCCGATTTTATAATCAGGGGACTTTTCAGCGGCACGAGCCTATCGACAAAGTTCTTGAGTACTGCTGTCATATTCCATGTGTAAACAGGCGAAGCAAAGCACACCACATCAGCAGCATCATATTTGTCCAAAAACTCAGTCATATCATCCTGCATCACGCATTTTCCTGGTGTTTTAAACCAGCAGGCAAAACATCCTTTGCAGTACCCAATGTTCTTATCAATTAAAAACACATTTTCTGTGTCGGCATCGGCTCTTTTTGCGCCGTTCAAAAACGCTTCTGCAATCACATTTGTGCTGCTGTTTTCTCCAGCAGGGCTTCCGTTAAATACTATAAATTTCATTTCATTCATTCTCCTTTTAAATTAACTGATAGAGTAAACCGTGCTCTGTACAGTACCAAATCAACATTCCGTGTCCTCTTTTGGGAATACGCACATTTAAATCCCACTCAGGATACTGCTTGATTAAATGAACGCGATCGCCTGTAGCAAAAGCCATAAAGGAAATGTAATGTTTCTTCGTCATGGGGTGAAAACTCGTAATATACCAATCATCTTCAATGACTTGGACAGACAGTTTTTCACTTTCTTCCGCTTTTTTCATTGCCTGAACCGTTAGCTTTTTGCCGCAGCATGAAACCTCTGCTTCACCGGTGCAAAGTGAAATGTTATTGCATATTGAGCAGACATAATATCTTATATTTTTCATATTGCCTCCCACAAAATCATTCGGAGTCATATCGCCAACCAGCAATTTTTGTGTATCAACTCCGAGAATATCTGAAAGCTCTGGTATCAGTGAAATATCCGGACAACCCAAACCACGCTCCCACTTAGAAACAGTTTTGTCACTGATATTCATTTTGTCTGCAAGCTGTTTTTGCGTCATATTGCATTCCTGACGCATGGTGCGGATTATGTTTCCAACTTTAGTGTTTTGCATTATTCTGTACCTCCGTATATTAATTGTACAGATACTTCATCTGTTTTCCAATAAACGCTCCGTAGAGTTGTCTGTTTTAAGATAAAAATAGTTCAGGCATCGATAAAATACAATATTGTTAGATTGTCAATTCAAGTGCGCCACTTCGTGTAGATCAAATGTGGTAAGATGTTTTAGAAAATTATTTTTCCTAATAAACTGCAGAATATTCGCTCCGGTGCTTTATGAGATCTGCTTACGACTTTCAGGGGCTTAACTTATTTCGCGTTCTAATGAGCCCTGCCGTTTTCTCTTGTTTCCTCAGCCATGTCCTGCTCGCCCCGTTTTTAACCGTCCTGACTACGAAGCCGACTTCGTCTGTAGTAACATATTTGTATATTCATTCGAATAAACCATATTTATAGACAAAAACAAAGAAGCCTTTTTATCTTGTTTTACATATTATGATAGTGAATACCAATTCGACTAGGGCTTAGCCTTCTTATATCAATTCTTTATCGATAAGGGTGAAATAAAATGAACATGGGAAAATACCGAAAAAGGAAAGGAGCGGGACTTACTGATGTTCCCGACATCCTAGTAGGAAACGCTGAAGACAAAAGTGGCCGTACTGGATGCACAGTCATTCTCTGTCCGGCTGGGGCAGTTCCCGGTGTATCCGTAAGTGGAGGTGACCCCAGCACCCAGAATACCGATGTTATCCGTCCTGGCACCGCAGATAATCCTATCTATGGCGTTCTCCTCACCGGCGGCAGTGTGTTCGGGCTACCGGCATCACTCGGGGTGATGCACTGGCTTGTAGAACAAGGAATCGACGATGTACCTATTGTTCCTGCGGCGGTCATCTACGATCTCTCCTTTGCCGAAGGCTCACCCCCGCCTGATGCAGCCCTCGCCTATGCCGCCTGCCAGGCGGCAAATGCGGGTCCTGTGCCGGAAGGAAATGTGGGTGCCGGGGCGGGCGCTACGGCGGGGAAAATCTACGGGAGGCCAATGAAATCAGGATTGGGCACTGCCTCTCTTTGCATTCCCGGCGGGCCTGTGGTAGCAGCCCTGGCAGTGGTCAATCCCGTCGGAGATGTATGGTGTGGAGATCGTATCGTCGTCGGAGCGCTAAATCCCGATGGAACCTTTGTCAATCAGACTCGGGCGATGCTGTCCGGTATACCGGCCCCGAAGTCAACCCAAAGCAGGAACACTACAATCGCGCTAGTGGCTACCACCGCGCGGTTGACTAAGGCAGAGGCCAACCGTGTGGCAGAACTCGCCGAAGACGGAATGGCCCGGGCCATTTCACCCGATCATACGCAGTGGGACGGTGACACCATCTTCTGCCTCGCCCTGGGTTCATACAACAGCAACCTGACGAGCGACGAGCTCGTCACACTGGTAGGCACAGCTGCCGCGGTAGTGCTGGAGGAAGCCATTATCCGCGGGGCACTGGCGGCACAAGAATCAAGAGCATATACAAAATAGGACCTCAATCATATTTTACGGCAATAACGTAGAGTTTTTGCATATTCCCAAAACCTCCAAGAGCGGCCAAGTCTTTTGCCTTCTCAACAACACAAACGTTGTACAAAAAACATGCCCGGGACTTTTATAGTTCCGGGCATTGTTGTTATTCTGCATTCTGGTGGGCCTTGCCGCTGGCCCTAGCGTTCTCGTTTATAATCGCCTGTTTACCACTCCTGATTACTTCGCGCACTATGGAACCTACCTGACCAGTGGTCACATCCTTCCGTTCGCATATAACCGTTCCATCAGATATTAAGTGCCTATGAATGAGTAGTGGCAGTCTTTATTATTTGAAACTCTCCTTATTAAAATCTTAATTATATTTCAGGACAGCAATCCCTGAATAATCTTTAATATTTGCTTTGCTTAATTCCAACTCCTTATACTCTTTTGCCATCATTCCTGAAATCGAAATGAATTTGTCAACGCTGCAAAAGATATAACCCAATAGCCCTAATGCCTTTGTCCGGTAATGCATTGGTATAATAATAGTAGGATTCAACTGTTTTGCTACTTGAACTGCATTAGCTGCATTAATCGTAGCTAATCCTCCAATAGGAAGCAGCAGTATGTCTACGTTTCCTATATCTTCAATCTGCTTGGCATTTAAAACATGCCCCAGATCCCCACAATGGCAAACATTTATGTCATCAATATTAAGATTATATATCGTGTTTTTTCCTCTCTTGGCCCCTGAAGCTTTGTCGTGAAATGTTTCCACACCTTTTATTTTTATTTCGCCTTTCAAAAAATCACCTGATCCCTGTATATGTTCGAAGCTTCCTTTAACTGCTTTTATATTATTATGGTCTTTGTGATTATGACTTGTAGTTACTATACTTGCTTCAATTTCAGGTAATTTGTAACCCAACATATTAACATATGGGTCCATTACTATTTTCGTCCCGTTTTTAGATGTTATCATAAAGCAAGATTGTCCAAACCATTTGATCTTCATATTAATCCTCCCGATTAAATACTATTTCTACTGAGCAGGTATTGAAAGTGTTCCTATAAGTCTTCCTTGCTATATTTTATTTATTGTAAAGAATAACGAACAATAATATTCTCATTTTAATCCGCTGGCTAGCCTTATACCATGCATTATATTAAACTCCATGGACATTTTTGCTATATAATTCCGATAAACTTATTCCCTCAATTTTCTTGAATATCCTACTAAAATAAAAATCATCGCTAAATCCAAGAATTAGTATTTGTGCCACTTCTTTTACTTTTTTATCATTTTCGATAGAGTAATTCCGATTTTGCTTTCTTATATTTTTTAAAATTGCAATTAGGAAAATGACAGTCGGTGCGCTCAAGCTGCTTACAATACCTGCATCACGAGATGGAGCTATTGACAAAAATAACCCCGAAAGTCTCATTTTTGAGACTTTCGGGGTTATTAAATTATTCCACATTCTGGTATGCCAAACCAATCGCCCTAGCTTCCTTTGCTATTGCCTCTTCGCCACGTTTACACGTTTAGCGGTATACGAACCACACAAAGGTGTCAGCCTCTCAGTGATCACATTAAGAGTGAAGATCGAAGAAAAGAATTTTTTGGTCGGCAAGAACTTAGTCGTAGATATTAGATTGCTTTAATAAAAGCTATTGGCTAATCTCTTGCCCTTTCGATTCGTCTTAGTTTCTCAGTGTCCCTAGCTGGAGGGGCACCAAAGAAACGGGAGTATTCTCGATTAAACTGTGAGGAACTCTGATAGCCAACTTGATATGCGGCACTGGCTACTGCATAGCCCTCAAATGCAATGAGGTTTCTTGCCTCCAAAATCCTTAACTGCTTTTGAAATTGAATCGGGCTTAAACCCGTTGCTCGTTTAAACTGACGGTGAAAGGTATTTATAGCCATGCCAGATTTTGCTGCGATCTCACCAATGTCAATTGGCTTTGTATAGTTATCGCGAAGCCATTTTACGGTCTGAGAAATCTTAGAAAAATTACTTTCTCTAAGGCCAAGTTGCCTCAGATACCATCCTTGTGGTCCCGTCAGAACACGATAAAGAATTTCGCGTTCACAAACCGGTGCAAGCGCTGGAATATCCCTTGGAGTTTGTGTTAATCGCAATAGTCGCAGCCATGCCTCCATCAATTGAATGTCTATTTCACAAGCTGCGAAATGCTCAGAAACAGTCGGCATTAGATCTTCAGGAAGATCTCTTAGCAAACTCTGAAGAACAGTCTGATTTATCTCAAGACCGAGGGACATATAAGGACGGCCATCACGATCCGGATATACACTCGCCGTTGCAGGAACATGTATCGGTAACACGTAATAGGAAGGCCCTTTCAGGACAGTACTACGTTCCCCAATGAAAAGAATCTTTGTTCCTTGAATCGTAAAACCAATCATTGGCTTGTAGAGCGCTGCAAGTTGATGATTGGGAATGTTTCCCTTAATCATGCTTAGCCCAGGTACTCCGGTTTCGCTTGGTCGAGTACCTGCTCTTTTCGTTAGATCGATAATTTCATCTAAAACTTTATTCATACACATATTCTATCACATGACTTCCTTTTTCCCAACACACTTCTGAACGCTGGGGGATTTTTAGGCTCTTTTAAAGATAAATATATGGGATAATTCATGTAATTCCATTCACCGATGGTGGTTTTAGGCAATAAAATGGCATCATTGGATCTAGGTTATTTCAGCATAAGCAGCTAAAATAGAATCAAGATCGAATAACAAAAACAAGGAGGATCTTATGAAAATCGCAATTGTAACAGGGGGAAGTAATGGCATTGGAAAAGCAACCGCCCTTGAACTTGGCAAACGTGGAATTAGCGTCATACTCACTTACAATTCTTATAAAGATAGAGCAGAAGCTGTTGTTAGGGAAATTGAAAAGAATAAGGGAGTTCAAGCTGTAGCACTTAAGCTGGATCTGACTCAAAGATCAACATTCGAGGGTTTCGTTCAGGAGGTGAAAAAGAACCTCCAAGAAGTTTGGAGCAGAACAACTTTTGATTACTTGGTCAATAATGGTGGTGTTGGGGGACCAATGATGTTCATTGATATGAGTGAAGAGTACTTCGACAAGATTCTGAATACAAACTTCAAAGGGCCCATTTTCTTAACACAACATCTCGTCCGATTCATGGAGGATGCTGGAGCCATTGTAAATACCTCAAGCACATCCAAGAACCAATCATTCCCAGGGTACTCCGTCTACGGCTCGTTAAAAGCAGCGTTGTCATCCTGGACTCGCTACATCGCCAAAGAGCTGGCACCGCGCAAAATCAGGGTCAACGCAGTTTCACCTGGTCCTACCCACAGCAATTTCGGCGACGGCGTCTTCGATAAACACCCTGAATTTATAAAGCCACTGGCTGAGCAATCTATATTCGGCAGAATCGGCCAACCCGAAGATCTTGCCAAGGTCATTGTGAACTTATTATCCGACGATTTTGGCTGGGTAACAGCCCAGGACATTGAAGTATCTGGCGGACACTTACTTTAAGATTGTGAGTATGACATAAAACCGTCAACTCCTCTCAAAACAAAAAAGTCCAATTGATTACTGCAAGTAGAGCGGATATCTGTGCCGGATTCAAAGACTCCGATTATGCGATCATGTTTCTACCCTCCTAAGATCTGCCAATGTGTTCCTTGAATAGGCAGAGATCGTCATTAATAAACTTATCATCAAACAAACCTTTAGCCATCGCATTGGTTGACTATTTTATCATCTAACATTAGAACCGGTTTAACTCTGACCTTTTAAATAGGGTCGGGATCTTGCCCTACAAACATCACTCTAAAATTAATTTTATAAAAACTTCAAAAGACAGATAACCCGAAGTTTTGAAAAACTTCGGGTTATCTGTTTTACTTATTAAAAAGTCTGGTGTGCTTCCCCATTAGCTTTTGCTTCATCTGCTATAGCTTGTTCACCGTGGCGAATAGCCTCACGTACCATGGATCCGACTTCACCAGTAGTTACATCCGACCAGTCTCCATCTTCTACTTTTTCACCGAATCCAAGGTCGTGAGCTAATTTATATTTTGCTTCTTCAGACATAGCTTTTCCCATATACAGCCACCTCCGGTAATGATTTTTGGAAGCCCATAAATATTATTTGCCGCTATATTGAAAGCTATTCCTTGCAAAAAAGTTCAAAGTTTTTAACGCAGTTGGAGGGGCTGGCCAAATTAGGAAAGGCAATTCTCCAGCTTGTCTTTCGGCCTTTTCAGAGGCTCTATCCCAAGCTGGCAATTACAAGCACCAATAGTAATTCCAGGCTTGTTTTTACCATGAAAATCACTTCCGCAGGTAATGAAAAGATTTTCTTCTGCTGCTTTTTTATAGAAAAATTCGATCTGACCGGGAGTGTGGTAATTGCTAAAAACCTCTATACCCATAACCCCTTCTCGAATTATGCCATCAAGCAAATCCATCTTGTCTTTTAAGTTATCACCCGGATGCGCAATAATAGGAATACCATTACTATTTTTCACCAGCTCTATTGCCTCTTTTAGCTGCAAATACTGCAACGGAACATGCGCAATTTTGCCTTGAGCAAAAAAATCCCGATAAAAATTTAGATAAGGCATATCACTCCTATCGCCACCTTCTAAATAGGGTCTCAACATTGGGTTTTCCTTAGCATTTTCTTTGTGAAGCAGGACTTCAGCGATCAATTCGCCACACGGGACTTTGCCAGCAGCTTGCTTCAATATTTCATCTTCACTAACCACAATTCCGACAGCTCTTAATTTTCGAATCATTTTAGGAAAGGCCGTCATCTCCTGATTATATAAATTTTGTTCCAATTCGATAAATTCTTTTCTCTTCCAGTCAATAAAATAGCCTAATAAATGAAGATTAACAGAATGATATGAACAATCAATTTCAATACCGGGAATTACTTCTACATGCAACTGCTTACCATAATGAATTGCAGTTTCTATGCCCTTTACACTATTATGATCCGTTATTGCAATCGTGTTTAAACCCAGTCTTTTACTAATGTCCAAAATTTCTTGGACTGCCAATTCACCATCGGCACTATGATTGGAATGAATATGCAAATCAATTTTATTCACCAAAACCACGCCTCCTTGCAAAACATCTTACCGTTAGACTCAAGAAAAGCCACTGATAGTGAATTACAAAAAAATTACAGCCGCGTTATGATGCAGCGACAACACGCGAACTGGCTGCCACAAATAGCAACATTACGGCAACAACCAAAAAAGCGAAGGAAAGACTCGCTGTGTGAGCAATAAAACCAATGAGCGCCGGTCCCACCAGAATACCTGAATAACCAAGTGTCGTGACAGCTGCTACTGCCAAGTTTGCCGGCATAACTTTCTGCCGTCCTAGTACAGAATACAGCACTGGCACAATGTTGGAGGCGCCTAACCCGACTAAACCAAAACCAATAAGCGAAGCAATCCAAGTTGGAAAGAATACAGCAATAGAAAGTCCTGATGCCGCGCAAATTCCACCAAATATCAGTATCTTTTTTCCCCCAAATCTTTGAACAATACGATCCCCATTTAACCTCCCTATCATCATCGTAACGGAAAACAAGGAGTAGCCAAGTCCCGCTTGAGAAAAATCAACCCCTCGCAGGGAAGTCAAAAATACGGCACTCCAATCCAGCATTGATCCTTCTGCCAGAAAGACAATAAAGCATAGAAATCCTATAAAAAGGACAATTCCTTTAGGAAGAACAAACAGCGGCCCATCCTTATCTTCAGTTCCATAGGGCAGCAAATACCTTCCAAATGTTAATAAGAGCCCTACAATCACGATTACAACGCAGGTTACCGCCCCTACTGGTGATAGCCCCATCCAAAGAAGACCACTAACACCACCTGCTCCAACAAATCCCCCAACACTCCACAAGCCATGAAATCCTGACATCATGGCTTTACCACTGGCTTTCTCAACAATCACAGCCTGAATATTGACTACCACATCGACAGTACCAATCGCAGCACCAAAGAATATGAGCACAATCACAAGTGCTGGAACACTTGCAGCGATTGCAAGAAAGGGTAAAGAAACACATATAAGTAAGGTTGCAGCCTCGATCATTAACCTACATCCAAAGCGCGCCGCAAGTGCACCAGCGATAGGCATAGTAATAATAGATCCCGCCCCCAGGCATAGAAGAAGGAGTCCCAGAATGCCCTCATCAAGACCAAGGCGATCTTTAGCATAGGGAATCAGTGGTGCCCATGCCGAAACCCCAAATCCAGCAATGAAAAATGCTACTCTAGTGGAAACCTGCTGCATCCGACCAGGTGCTGCCAGGGCATGCTGTGCTAGCAAGCTCTCATTCATTTTATCCATTTCATCACCTACCTATCATATGAATAATCACGTAAATCTTATTGCGTCAGAATCCTTACACTCTTTTTTCTATCAGTTGGATATCACATGTCAGGCTTTCCAGCGTAAGCGAAACCAAACCATGAATATACTCACTCTGCATATTCTCTTGTATAAGAATCTGCGACATATGTGCATGAGGTATGAATCGTTCACAAGAATTAGAAATATCCATCATCATATCTGCCCTGATTAATCCTCCTGTCACTACAATGGTTTCCGGATTAATCAGGGCAATAATGGATACAATTGTTTTCACAACTAAAGGAAAATAAACATCCTCTTGCTTAATCTGCATGATTTGTTCTTCACGTAAATGATCAAAAGGCAGATAAGCCACTTCACCTGCAAAGTTCGTATAACCTCTAATAATACGGCCCTCGACAATGATACCTGCTCCAGAACAATTATCTTGGGGGAAAACTACAACTGCAATCGTTTTATCTTCATCATAATTCTGCCTCTTATAAAAACCATATGAGATTAGATTCATATCATTCTCAACTGTAACTTGCAGACCGTATTTAGCTTTTAACCTCGTGGCTAGCGGAACATCGATCAGCTCTTTAATATCACCCGGTCCAATTACACCTCTATGTATAACCCCTGGTATACCTATGCCAACTGCTTTGATATTCTCATAGCTGCAGATCAGTTTCCCAATCAGAGTATCAATCACCTCATAGTTGATCATTTCCACTTCCATAGAATTTTGCTCAATAATCTCACCTGCCAAATTTGTAACTACATGTATCGTTTTATAGATTCCGCCTTCACTGCTCACATAAAGACAAGCAATATAGGAGTAATTGGCATTATAGATAAAGCGGCGTGCTGGTCTTCCACCATTAGGCTGTTCTAAATCAGCTTCTATCACCTCTCCACGTTCTAACAATTCATTGAGAATGTTGCCACAAGTTGCTACACTTAACCCGGTTGCATTTGCTATTGTTAATTTCGTTCCAAACGCCAATGCCTTCAAAGCAGTTTTGACAAGCTCAACATTGACCTGCTTAACTCGCATTGTATTATTGATTATTGAATTCATAGTGCACCTCTCAATACTTTTTATAATACTAATAAAAAGTATTATATTAATCAAGATACCACTTTCTTTTATTCTTTGTCAATCCAAATAGTACACAATGCATTCAAATTCTTGCAAACAGCAAATTTATAATTAGCAACAAAAAAAATCCATCCCATAATTTGAGATGGACTCATTTGATTTTATATTTACGCGCGTTTGCCAAGTTCTTTATCAATATAAAGAAGAGAACCGCCTTTATCACCAACAAATTTCAATCTTTCTAATACAGCAGAAGCACTTGCTTCTTCTTCCACTTGCTCTGCAATAAACCATTGCAAGAAGATTTGGGCTGCATAATCTTTTTCTTCTATGGCTACCTCATATAATTTGTTAATCAAATTGCTAATATGTATTTCATGTGCCAAGACTTTTTCAAATAATTCTACGGGAGTTCCATATTCAATAGCTGGAGCTTCAATCGCTTGCAGTTTAACTGTACCGCCCCGCTCTAATAAATAATCAATTAATTTAAATGCATGACTATTTTCTTCTTGATACTGCACTCTAAGCCATTTAGCAAAGCCGCTAAGATTTTTAGCTTCACTCTCTACAGACATTGCTAAGTAAATATGTGCAGAATTCATTTCCGCTTGAATTTGATGATTAATTGCATCTTGAAGTTTCGTACTAATCATTTGATATTACCCCTTTCGTATGTAACCAATTTCTATTTGATGAGGTTAATTTTAACATATTTTTTATTTACTTTCAATACTTTTTATTAATTGATAATGATTATTAATTATTGTTATAGTTTTCAAAAAGTAAATCACGCAATTTTGCTAGATCAGTAACTGGCGACTGACAGGCAAAATTCTTACAAACATAAGCAGTAGCCTTATGATCAACAGCTTTGTAATCACTATTTTCCTGGGAATACCGATCATAAAATCGTATCGCTGCTGATGGTAAAAAACAGCTGTGAATCATAGCTAACATTGCCTTCGTATCGGGAGCTTCCCGTTCGCCTGCAATTACAATCTTCAGATTGTCAGCAACATAATAATCTACTGCCATCATGAAATAAGTATATCCTGCTGCATACCGGTTTACCTCACCAGCAAAATGTTCCAACAATTGCTCTGCCGATTTGCTGAAGCTTCTATCATCTGTAATATCCGCTAATTTTTGCAATGCTAACGCCGCAACAGAATTACCTGAAGGTATCGCCCCATCATAGATTTCTTTTGGACGTGCAATGAGCTCTTCACCATCATTGCCATAAAAATAAAATCCGCCCTCGCTAAGATCACCAAACAGTTCTCTCATATCACCAGCCAACATAACGGCCTGCTGCAGGTAGACGTCCTTACATGTTGCCTCATATACTTCAATGAGAGCCATTAACAAGAAAGCATAATCATCAAGGTAAGCCAGATGAGCTGCCTCCCCTTCTCGATAACGCGCCAACAGGCGTCCGTTTGGCTTCATAAGGTTTCTAGAAATAAAAGCCAGCCCTTGTTCCGCGATATTGGCAAACTTACTTTGCTTTAGTACTTTAGCGGCTTTCGCAAATGCAGCAATCATTAATCCATTCCAAGCTGTAAGAATCTTATCATCTTTATAAGGATGGATACGTTCTTCCCGCACCCGGTACAATTTTTCCCGCCCGCGCGCCAGCACCTCCGACAACTGTTCTACCGTCCTATTTACAACTCTGGCATACGTTCCTGCATCACGCCCTATCAAATTTAAAATACTTGTCCCATGCTCAAAATTCCCCTGGGAAGATATGTGATAAAAATCAGCAAACAGTGTTCCTTCTTCTTCTCCTAGAATATCTAGGACCTGCTTTCTGGTGAAGACATAAAATTTGCCTTCCACACCTTCTGAATCCGCATCTTCTGCTGAATAAAAGCCACCACTTTTATCCGTCATATCCCGCATCACATAGATTAAAATCTCTTCAGCAATTCTGGCAAACTCCTGGTTGCCAGTACATTGGTAAGCTTCCAGATAGCTCGTACATAATAGAGCATTATCATATAACATTTTTTCAAAATGAGGCACTAACCATTTCTGATCGGTAGAATACCTGGCAAAGCCATATCCTAAATGATCATAAATTCCTCCTTGCCACATAGATATAAGGGTTTTTTCCACCATAGCGAGGGCCTTTGGCTCTTTAAAATGCTGCCAATACCTTAATAAAAAAGTAACTTTATGAGGTGTGGGAAATTTAGGTGCAGAACCAAAGCCTCCATATTTAGGATCAAAACTATTTTCCAGTTCCAAATACGCCTGGTCTAACATTTTCTTCCCTAGGCGCCCCTCTTCACTTGGCAGCGTTGACCGCTGCAGAATATCGACAATTTTATCACCAGCTTCTGCTATTTCGCCCCGATTGCTCTGCCATTGCTGATGTATTACCGTTAGCAGTTCCAACAATCCCATCCTGCCCATATTTTTATGTTTCGGAAAATAGGTTCCAGCAAAGAAAGGCTTTTTATCAGGAGCCATAATAATTGTCAATGGCCACCCGCCTTGCCCGGTAAGTGCCTGACATACCGCCATATAGATTCCATCCACATCCGGTCGTTCTTCCCTGTCAACTTTAATCGAAACAAAATACCGATTTAATACATCAGCGACTTCCTGATCTTCGAAACATTCTCTTTCCATGACGTGACACCAATGGCATGTAAATCAAAGTAACATCCTTACATTATTTTAAGCACAGCTAAGAATAGCCTACAGATAAAAATACAGGCCGATTCTCACGCTGTGCTTTCTGAAACGCTTCTGCTCCCCATGGATACCAATCTACTGGATTATTGGCATGTTGTAGTAAGTATGGTGATTTTTCGTGAATTAAACGGTTAGGTTTATTGGTATTTTGGCTGTTTATATCGTGATTCTTAGTTTTTGGATCGTAGTAGGTTTTATTTTCCATGAATAACGCCTCCCGATAATTTATATGGTTAGATTGTCCATTTTTATGAAGATATACAATAAAACCTGCATAGAAATAATATCCATACAGGTGACAATAGTAATCTTGGCAGTTCAATTAATGAAATTATATTTTATTAATCACTTCTATTAATTCTTGTTTTATTGTTTGCTTAATAAAAACTTGTTTAAGCTTGTTCCATCGTTTTACTCCAATCTTTTTTGCAATTTGCATGCAAACAGTATAAAATAATCGTTCTTCAAACTCTATCCACTTATTATCAAATATGATTTCAGTTCTTGCAGAATTTAAGTTAAGGTCTCCATCTCCACCTAGGTCTAATACCATCAGAACAGGGAACGGCCAGAGTAATACAGTTTTTGAATTATATGTTGAATAATAATCGGGAAAAATATTCTTCGGGAATTCTATTCCATGAATAGAAAATGAAGATTTTGCTTTTAAAATAGTCGAAGAACTTACACTCTCTGTTATATTTCCCTCATCATCTACGCCAATACTTTGTGACGTTTTTTTTATTTGACAACTTTCATAGTGAATATCCATTGCCATATCATATTTTTCACCATCTACTTCAACTTCCTTAACAGCAACTTCAATCTTTTCCACTGGTTGTCCATTTTTCACTAAAATCCCAACAATAGCTGAACCTGTAAAACCAAACTCTTTATCAGAGATGTCAATATTTATTTCCTCAATATTATCATCAGATTTCCATAAATAGCTCTTTAAAATATTAGGACTTAATTGCAGAAAACCATTTGCATTATACGTTTCTATTTGATTATCAGAACTTATTTCAATTTCAAATGGAGGATATTGAACAATTGTTTTTACACATTTTTTAAATTCTTTATCCGACATTCTTTGCCAAGGATGAACTTTTCTCAATTGTAAAACAGTTGTTGTTCCTGGCTCTTTTCTACTTCCCTGTTTAATGTAAAAAATACTGTCATATCCCTCAACTATTACTTTCAAAGGATCGGTATATCTGTATTTTCCAATTACTCTTTTGGTGTCAACCTCTAGCGAATCGGAAACCATAAAGCAAGAAAGAATCCCTATTCCAAATCTTGAAATTGGTTTATATTGGACATCAGCATCAGACATTAATTCGTAAAACTCTCTAGACTTATAAAATGACGAACCAACATTAGAGTAATAATTATCTATAATATGTTGATCCATTCCAATACCATTGTCATATATTTCAAGGTAATCACCATTATCCTTTGAATAAAACGATACTTTAATTTGCGGAGTATATTCTTCTCCCCATACCTTACTCAATTTTTCTCTGACTAAACATGCATCAATAGAATTCTGAATAAGTTCTCTTAAGGCTACTTCAGGTTTTCCATATAACTCAGTTCCCATTAGCAAATCAATGATTTGATTTTTATTTAAAGTAAATTTCGTGTTTTGATATTTATAAATTGGTTCCCCAGTGTAAATGTCTTTAATTGCCCTGATTCTACTTCTATCTACCTGTTTAGGAAGATCAATTTTATAGTGCTTTGTATCATTATTATTATAGGGATTGTTAATGCTGGATAGAATTAAATTGCAATTCTTTAACTCGTTGTCAATTAAGTCACAAAAATTTCTAATAGTTGCTTCAATAGCAGGATGTTTACACTGTGCAGAAAAAATCAATTTATCTGGTGAAATACTCCATGCATTTATAGCCTGATGTTTTTTCCATTCATCTATTGAGACAGGATGCCTTACTGCCAAATGAGAAAACAATATACTTGGCGTTCTTTTTGGATCAAAATCTATTATATCCGCTAATCTAAGAACGACAGCGATAAATGGTATACATACATACGTATCATGATCACATAATTCAAAACCATCAATATCTAGTAAATGCATAGCATCTTCATTATGACTAAAACATATTTCAGCAAACTGAGCTGTCAAATCTGTATCTTTATAGAGTATTTTTCCGTTCCAATCACTTGCAATTATTTCTCTTGTTCTTTCTGCATGCGTCATTCTGATATATTCAGTGATTAAGTAATCTTCTAATACTGTTGCAATAGCGTGTTTATTTTCTTCATGCAATTTTTGAATTTCTTCTACTTTTTTAACGTTAGAAATCCTAAATCGTTGATATTTATTATATTCAGTTTTAATAAATTCACTCTCAGAATCTACATCTTCACCTTTCCATGACCGCAGATATTTTTCTTCTGGTGCCATTCCTATATCATGAAAAAAAGCAGTGAGTATAAGTAACATTAATTCAGGTATCGATAAATGTTCTAACGTGTCTTGAGGAATTAGCTTTTCCATAATAAATAGAACATTAAAAATATGTTCTTCATCATGAAGGGTAAATTCAGGCATGTTTATAATTACGGTTTTTAATTTGTTTATTGCATAATCTCCCGCATCATTAATAGTTTTAACAACATTAGCTTCAACACCATCTTCTTCATTAACTAATTTTTCGATTAACTTGTTATATATTAAACTATCTTGTAGCTTTATAGATAAAGTACTTTTAGGCATAGTGTAACTCCTTATCTAGAAATTTTATTAAAAAACAAATTGCTGATAATGTCTTAAAACACGAGGGACAATTCCCATTTTATAACATGATAATTAATTGAATACGGAAATCTCTTTTCTACTATACATAAAAGATTTAATTCTACTCTTTTATATTATTTATATATAATTCTGATTCATAGCCGCTATAATTGTTTAGCAGCCCATTCATCACAAAACCACTGGTTTTCATATAAGGCTCTATACATGACTGTTTTCCAGCTTTCGTTACTTTCACAAATTCTTTTAACATTTCAGGTCATATCATCTGAACCAGTTTTTTTATAAAGATTAACAAGTAAACTCTTCCGCAGAATGAGAGCTATAATGCTTATAAGAGATTTTTGTAAAAAACGCATATGTCAGCACTTCCTTGACTGCAAACACGTGGATTGCTCTAACCAACAAAGTGCTAAATCCCATTTCCCCCTATACTACTACAAAATGCCTTATATTGCTCATTATCTTTCTCTTTTAACGCATCTAATATTAATTTTGCATCATTCTTAAACTCTGGTATGTCAATTGGTTTTGTCAATCTATCAAATTGATCTTCTCCATGTGAGAACTCGTTGTTTATTCTATTAAGAAGTGCTACTACTCCTGTCCCGTTACCAAAAAAAGCATATAATTTTTTATCATTAGTCATATTGCAATCTGGGTATTTAAAAAACATATAACTTTCTAGAAATTTTCTTGCACTGTTAGGAAAACTATAGAAAACATGATAATTTTCGTCATCTTGCTCTTCATTCGCAACTATATATATTTGTTCAAATAAGTAAATAAATTCTGTAGCATATTTTTTTAAGTAGTCAGGCATAATGGAAATTCGACTTTTCCATGCCTCACCATTACTTGTTTTTTTATCTATAACAAAATAACAATTATTGTATCTTTTATTAGTAGAAGGTTTAGATATTTTTTGTAAATATTTTAATAGATCAAGATTATGTGTGGAAATAAAAATCTGCTTATAATCTTTTCTAGCGATTTCTGAATCTAGTAAACTAAAGATATAAAAAATATTACTACAATCTAGACTACAAATAGGATCATCTATAAAAACAATATAATCTAATGGATTTGAAATATCTTTTAATGTAGCCAAGAAATAGCAGAACGAAATTAAACTTTGCTCTCCCTCACTAAGATTATACGCAATTTCGTCATTTCTTTTAATCCAAAATGTATTTTTTGCTTTTGGCTCTGCTTCCTCAACCTCAAGCGATAATTCTGGGTGACCTAAAAAGTTTTTTAAATAAATATTTACCTGTTCAGCTGCTTTTAACTCGTCGTTTAGTTTACTCTCTAGCTCCCTAATTTCTCTTTTAATCACAGAAATTAATTCTTCTTTAACTATTTTTTCCTCAATCTTTTTTTGAAGCGTGTCTTTTTCTTTTTTTATAACTTTAATATTATCTTCGTAGTCAATATCTGCAATAAATTTATTAATTTCATCATATCTTAAGCTTCTTCTGGCTCTTTCTTGCTCGTTAAGAAACTCCTCAGAGTACCCATTATTCTTCTCGATAATCGAATTCAAACTTATCATACATATATTCAACTTATCAGACATATCAATTATTTTTATTCTATCGATATCATCTTTTTTAAATATGTCTTCACTTTTACCTTTTAGAGTATCATAAAGTACCTTTAAATTATTTTTGTGTTGCTCCATTAAATCGTTCCAGTCATTAATAATCCGCCTAAAATCAATTTTGTACTTAGAATAGAAAGCTTCCTCACTTACCCTTATGTAACTCTCGGCCCTTTCTATTTGACTATTGATATTTTTCATCAACTCTTGAATCTCATTCTTATAAGCTTCAGCTTCTTTAGTAAAATGTGCATCAAGTTTCTCCCAAAGTTTATCTGGCAACTCCTGACCACAAAAAGCACACGTCACTCTCTGCTCATAATGATAATCCATCCCCCGCCTTACCCACTCCTGTAAAGCACTATTATTAAATAAATATTCTATCGATTTACTAGGCTTCACTTCTTTCAATAATAACTTTCTTGTCTCTTCAAAGATACTTTGAAAATTAAAATTGATTTCTTTCAGTAAATCAATAGACTTCTTACTTTCCTCTACCAATAGACTTCTTAGCTGATCTCGTTCAACCGAAGTTATTTTTCTTGCAAATTGTATATCATTTATTAAATCGTTTTTATTATATTCTTTTTTTTGCGAAGAAGCCTTAAAGAGGTCATTATCGATTTTAATATTACTCGCTTTATCTCGAATTTTAATATCAATTGTATTCTCTAGTTTTTTTATACTATTAGTAAGTTTCTTAAGTTCACCTTTGATACTTTTTTCAATTGCCTCTGTTCCAAGATTGTTAGTTTCTACTTCTAATTTCACTTTCATTTCTTCGATACATTTTTCAATTTCAATATTCTTTTCCCCTAAAATAGTAAACGGTAATACCTCGCCTTTTTTATCGTATAAAAAACTCAAATTATCCTTTCTAAAATCAGAATTATAGACTCGAATATTCATATTTGTGTTATGTAGTGCAGATTGATTTATTATACTTCCATCGTCTAAAGTAAATGTAAAGTCCCCATTGAGAAAATCCTCATGCAATGATCTATTTTCAACACATCTAAAAATTCTTGAAAGAGTGGTCTTCCCAGAATAATTTCTTCCATATATTACGTTTCGGCTCCCAAAACACTCACTTCTAGTGAATGTACAATCCCATCTATAATCTTTAAATGATCCAAATTCGATAATATCTATTTTATTTATCATCTTATGTAATCCCCTATATCTTATATAATTTGACCTGAAGAGCTGCTATATGCCACGGATTATTTCAACGGATGTCTCAGACTTTATAAACTACAATTAAAAATAATATACGATGGGGTTATTTTTTAGCATTCATACACGAAAAAGTCCTGCAAAGGTTCTTCCTTTGTGAGGACTTTTCGCATTTCGAGTGTTATAGCTCTCCATTTAAACGGAGGTTTGTTATCACCTATTAGAATGTTTTATTTGCTAAGAATGTGCTCCCCAATCGCGTGGCATAATCCAATTAGGTGTCCACGTTACATAATCGCCAGGATTAAACACTTTTTCTAGTGTTTTAATGTTTATTAACTGCTCAGGTAAAATGGATAAATTGTGTTTTCCTTCTGGACTATCAAGATCATAGAAATGAAAACGATCTAATCCATCTTTATATTTACGACTTGGCCCAAAATCAAAAGGAATACAGTTACGAATTATTACGCCCTTTTCTTTTGAATTAAATGTTACTTCTACATGACACTTATTATTTATAGAAGATATAAAAATATTTTTCACTACATGACCTCCCATTATATTTTGTAACTTTATTTATAATAGTTCTCATAAAAGCACAAAACTCCTGCCAAATTAATACAAAATTTAGCAGGAGTTTCCTATTTGTTTTAAAATATACGCTTTATCTACCGACTATTTATATACAACTTCTAATGTCACCCCATTATCAACACGATCATATACAATCCTATCAATCAACAATCTATATGCCCTATTCTTTTCACTCGGAGTAGAAGCATTATTCCAAACATCTTTAAACTCACTAACTTGCTCCTGAATCGTATCCAACGTCACCATATCAGCATTGGCAGCCAATAAATGTTGATAATTCTCTATATCCTTTTGCGCCTCTTGCTTGTTCTTGCTATGAATCGCCATCCGATCTGAGAAACGCTGCTTTGCTATTGTCCCATCTTCATATAGCTCAAATAGCTTCTCTATTGCCTGCTCTGTCTGAATTAAATCTTTCTGTCTCATTTTCAGTAAGGTTCTGGTTTCGCTATATTGGTCATTTGTTGTATCTACCATCTGCAATGTCTGCTCATCAACCTTGGTGATGGTACTATACAAAGCATGATAGAAAGCAGCATCTAGCTTTCTCCCTCTCTGATCACATTTTGTTCCATCGGGGTATGTATAAACACACACAGCATTCCAATAGGTTTCCTTCTTTCCTACAAACCGTCTATATTGCATTGCTCTACCACATTTTGCACAATAAAGTAATCCAGAAAGCGGTAACATACCATTACGAGTTTTCTTTGGAATTATATTGTTTTGTGCAATCTTCATCAGTATCAGTTCATGTTCTTCTACGGTTTTTAATGGTTGATGAGTACCTTTGACCTTAATCCAATCCTCTTCTTCTACTAGTTTTACAGTACCCCTAAGACTTCTTGTTTTTCCGTAGATAACATAGCCTAAATGAATCTCGCTGGTTAATAACCGTAGTACACCATTATTTGACCAACCATGCTTATTTCTATGTCCTGCATAGGGTGGTGCAATTTTACTTTGGTTCAACCATTCTGTTATTTTTTGTGCGCTAATACCACTCAGGAATTTTTCAATAATCAAGCGATAAATTTTTCTTTTTTCCTCATCTACTTCAACCTGCTTAGTCGCTGAAATATAAAGATAAGGATAAGGTGGCCTACCATTCGTCCACATTCCTTTTTTAGCACCCGCTACTTTGCCTTGTTTCATCCAAAGCGATGTAATTACTGCAGCAAACGCATATGCCACAGAAATTGCCGAAGCTACGGTAGAACGGGCTGTAAACGAGTTTTTATGCGTCGATGATTTTTTAAAGGAGACGATAAAATGAAAAAACAAATAAAATTATCAACAATCTGTCCAAATTGCAATGGGGATGGACATGTGACATTACGTGCGAAATTCCACGAATGGGATGAAACTTGTCGTTTTTGTAAAGGCGAACGTAAAATTTATTTCAAGTCCACGTCGAAGGAAGAAGATAAAGCTTTCATCGAATGGCTACATAGCACTGTATCATACGGTTCTAAGCAATAATTTTGTGTATGTCACGCTCACCGCTTATCCAGTGTACAATCCAATTACTACTACTACAAAAAACAGACACAGCACTGGCTTAATAACCAGTGCTTTTAAATTGCTTACTGTTAGCAACAATATTGCTCTTTTACTTAGACTTTAGTGTTACTTTAATCAACATGACACCAAGGCTACTTAAAACACTATTTACAAGTCTTGAAAAGACAGTAAAACCAGGCCCTATGAGGCTCTATTGCCTATTCCATGACATGTCATTTCTCATTCCATAACATACCATTGAAAAAACAAGATCCTTTTAAGCGATGAGTCCATGAGTCATCTACTTTAGAGCCTCTTCCAATTCTCTTCTATAACATGTCACTGAAGGATTAATTGCTTAATCCTAGTAAGAACATGAATCCATAAGTTATCTGGATTTACACCTCTTTATTTCCCTTCCATGACATGCCACACTGCTAATCACCCCTACACCTAAATTAATTCATTTGCAACGTACAATAAAATAACGGCACTAGTATAATTACCTAGAGCCGTTTAGAAATCTTCCGATAAGATATGATAAAGTTGCGCCTCCAAAGGTGGCAATTCTTTTCGAATCACTTCCCAAATCATGTCGTAGCTGATTCCATCATAGTCATGAGTTACTATATCTCGTAGTCCAGCCATTTGCTTAAAAGGAACTTGAGGAAACTTTTTCCGAATTGATTCAGGAATACGTTTACTAGCCTCACCCATGTTTTCCAATGCCTTACAGACTGCATATTGTGTCTTTGCGTCATTCATAAAATTATCCCATGACATACCCTTAGTAAATTCACTTGCTCTAAGTAAATCATTATAAATATCTTCAATATAATCCCGGTATTCTCGATTCTTTTTTCGACTCATATATATTCAACCTCTTCAAGGATATGTTTACCTATTCGAGGTTTCAAGGCTTTCTTAGATACAAGATCTACTTTTTTCCCCAGCATTTCACTTAATTCATACTTCAAATCTATAAATTGAAAAGCACTGATAGACTGAGTAAAGTCTACTAGAATATCCACATCCGAACGGACATGTTGCTCATTCCGTGTAAAGGAGCCAAAAACACCAAGCTCTGAGACATGATATTTAGCTACTAGAATTTCTTTTTCGTTTTTCAAAATATCCTTTATTTGATTTATATTTAACTCCACAATTTTAGGCATTACTTGGCACACCTCCATCATCATTCTTAAATTCGGAGTATCAAACAAATACACTCCATATTTATATATTATCATACATATAAGACATTTTGCAAAAACTGTAAATATATCATTATAATACTACATATTTATTATAATCTAAAATCCTAAACCCGAATACTAAATAAAGAATTTCACACCATTCTTCAGATTATCGTAAACTAGAATGTTATTTTTACGGACATGACACCAAAGTCAGTTAAAGCACTGTTTACAAGTTCGGAAAAGCCAGTAAAACCAAGCTCTGTAAGGCTCTATTGTCTGTTCCATGACATGTCATTTCTTATTCCATTACATGCCATTGAAAAAATAAGATGCTCTCGAACGATGAGTCTTTAATTTATCTACATTCGCGAGTTCTACAATCACTTCTATAACGTGCCACTGAAGGATTAATTGCTTAACCCTACTAAACCATGAATTCATAAATTATCTGGCTTTACACTCCCTTACTTCCCTTCCATGACATGCCACGTTACTTAAATGCATTGGTATCAAAATAATATGTTTCGCCGTCCGAAGGTATCAACAATTTTTCCGATCGAATACCATTTGCATCAGCATATTTTCTTAAACATTCACGAGATATTGTAGTATGATCAAGTGACTCCATATGTGTAGCGATGATTGTACTAGCAGGCGCAGCTAAACAAACTTTAACAGTATCTTCGGCATCCATTACAATTGGAACATTATTCCCCCATACAGCACCACATGAATGTGTTATTATAATCGAAGGTTTCATTTGAGAAATAGTTTTTTCGACATCTCTACACCAAATAGTATCGCCTGTCCAATATACTGTAGGCTCATTTTCATTCCTAAATACAAAACCTGATGCGTCCCCCATTTCCAGTAAAACTTCATCCGAACCATGCTGACATTCGATGCGGGTAATCTCTATGTTTTCCCAAATTATTGGGTCTATGATCGGTATAACACTCAGAAATCCCTTAGCGTTTATTTCTGGCTCGTCTCCTGGCTGACATAAAATTAATATTTTTTTTGGTAATAACCTTTGAGCTGTTGGGTCAAAGTGATCTGAGTGCAAATGCGAAATAATGGACATATCTATCCCCTCTATTACTTCAAATGGCTCACCAGGCAAATTTACTAAAGGATTTAGTGATTTACCTGTGTATGAAGGCATTGTATGTTTTGCAGCTAAATAAGGATCAATGATAAATTTCTTTCCCGCATATTTCATTAGTAGTGTTGCATTGCGAATAAGCCTAATTTCCATAATACCTCCTGCCAACCAGTTCTCATTGAGCCAACTCAACCACCTTGGAACTCATAAGCTACTTACTCGTCTTCATGTTAATATCTTTACCACTTTACTACTTCATTTTTCTAATTAGTGCATTATTCATAATAATGATTTAGATTTTTAAGTTTTTTGCATAAGATAAATATGCCATAATAAGAGGATGCGGAATTTCATATGTAGAACTTAATTGCGGTTGGAATAATGTTGCAACAAAGAAATTATTTTGTTCTAAAACCATGATACGAGCTTCACCTTCCCCATCAGTACCTATAACCTTGAAACCATTTTGGTCGAGTTTGGCTTGAAAGTCTTTGTTCAATCCAAAATTGCAATTATATTTTTCTTCAATTTCTGTCGTACCATAGATATCGTATATTTTAGAGTTTTTAGCGATAAAGATATGCCGTGTTTGTCCTATGAGAGAACACGATAAGGCAGTAATGAACATATTGGGCGAATAAGGGTCAAATTCAACATCTTGAATAGATTTAATTTGTAATACATTCCTAGCATATTCGATGACTGCGTGCTGAAAACCGCCACAAGTCCCAATAAAAGGATAATTGTTTTCTCTTGCAAATCTAATGGCATTAATAGCACCAAGCATACTTTTATAAGGGCTTCCTGGTGCACACCATACCCCATCAAAACTATTTAATTTTTGTTCTACTCCTCCTTCCAAAGAATTCGTAGACAACCATTTTGATTCAAGAGTTAATCCTAATTTGGCAGCACAATGTTTTATAGCTTCGTCGGTTGCTATATGCGATGGACGTCCATCATAATCGCCAATTATACCGATTTTAATTACAGAACCCATTTCTCTTATCTCCTTAAAAAATTTATGTCAAAATCTCAACTACACAAATTAGAAATTACGAAACATCTTGTAATAAGACTATATAAAGATTATTAAAGTTCATCTACCATCTACCAAAATTTCACTAATTATATCGTACAAAGAAAATACAATAAATAAACAATTTTCTTATTTTCCAATAAACATTTCTCTTAACATTTTCTCATAAAATTTTACGCATATATACTAGTCCTTCATCATTTGGACCATGTACATCAGCTATTTTCTTCTTTAAGTTATAAAAACCTTTAAAAACAGTAGCAGCCTACTATCCTTTAAGGTAGTAGGCTGCATTTTTTCTATTTCTTCGCGAATTGCTATGTTTAATGGCGTAATTTTTACCAGACTAATCAAACGAAAATGTTACTTTTATGGACGTGGCACCATGGTCACTTAAAACACTGTTTACAAGTTTGGAAAAGCCAGTAAAACCAAGCCCTGCAAGTCTCAATTGTATGTTCCATGACATGTCATTTCTCATTCCATTACATGCCATTGAAAAAACAAGATGCATTTAAACGATGAGTCCATGGGGCATCTACCTTAGAGCTTCTCCAATTCTCTTCTATAACATGTCACTGAAGGACAAGCGTTCTTAACTGGAATAAACTCTAATCCAATATGTTATCTAGCTTTACGTCTCATGCATGACATGCCACGTTGCTTGATAAACCTTAAAATAGACATTAGTCAATAATTTGACCAACGTCTATTTTCACATCATTCTATAATCAACCAGTATCTCCATCTTTTTTACAGCCAGCCTAGTGTTAATTTTGATAAGCTCTACAACAGTGTTCATATCGAGCTCTTCTTATCCAATATGATCTTATCAATAGCATCATTAATATGCCGACAAGTTAATGAGTCATATTCAACATTGTTTAATAGATTTGCCAAGTATGGTATTGCAGCGAAGTCACCAATTTCTCCAATAATAAAGGTGGCACTAATCCAAGCATCTTTATCACTTAATGTTTTTATAGCCAAATCATAGCACATATTATCCTGCACTCTCCATAGATACTCTAAGGCATAGGCTTTTATAGATTGCTCTCCAAATTCAGCGATTCTACGAATTTCCTCAATATTATCATTTTCAAATTTCTTTAAGACCCAATCAAAATACCATTTTGCTTCAATTCTAGCTGGTAAGTCTATTTTACCTTCCAGTTTTTCAATTGAAAATTTACTAAAAATTAAATCTAAAAAACCATCCGCCAGTTGAATTCTAAGATGATAATGTTTTTTTCTTGTCCTTACAATAATCTACCTAAGTTTTGCTGTATCTTTAAATCTTCCATTGATGTATTCAGCAGGTTTACCAACATTATCACGTTGATATTCAATATGTTTACAATTCTCGAATGTCAATGTATATTGATATTTCGTATCAAACATGTATTTTTCTCGTTCAGATTCCGGCCATTCCCGTTCACAAGACAATCCAATAGATAAAGATCTGCCATCACTACATATATTTATATTATGAATAACGCTGTCATGAAAGTAATCATAAAAAATATATTGCTTCAAATATCTATCATTAATGACCTTGGTTTCATGCTCATAATTCAACATATTTTTCTTCCTTTCTAGATAATCATAGTCCTCATTTGATTACTATAGACTTATGCTTCATTGAAGATAATATCAATAGAACTGCGCCAATAATCTACTATCCAGTTGTTATATTTACAGTACATATGTGTTAATTTGTCCTTTGAATTTGAATAAACAATACATCCTCTATCGTCATACATATGAAACACAATATCTTTATTAAGGTTAATGAAGTAAACACGCTGGCTAATTGAAGGCTGTTGTCCTTGCTCATAATTTGCAATACCTTTGAGTATTTCCTTATATGGAATTATCGCTAGACGATCATACAATAATCTTATTTTATATTCTTGAGTAATTTGAATTGGATTACCCATTTCATCAATATCTTCATCTAGCTTATACATAGTTTCTTCCTCAAGGACATGTTTCTCAAGCAGTTGATATATATAATTCGGTGTTGTATTTCCGAACATTGGATCAATTACTATATCCCAATCTTCGATGTAAATATATATGCAATCATTTGCATCAAATAAATCCTCAAATAAAGTAATGACTCTCGCCATTACTTGCTCTATTCTCTCATAAGATCCATTTTTAAAAGGTTCTCCCAATTCATATCTAACATTTATATGATTATATAAGTTAGGAAAGTTTTCATCAATATATCTAAGTAATTTTTCTTTCATTGATTACCTCCATTATAGGATAGACATACCATTATTCATGTATTGTAATAATCTCTACTATATGATTCTTTCAAAAATTTACTTAACACTATAATTATTCTGCAAGCTAATACAAATAACAACTAAGTTATTAATCTAAATCATAGGTAATTCAATATGTTCTGATACAGCGGATATAAGAATTTCAATTAATTCACTATCCATAAATTGATAGTCATCGGGAATATTAAGACAGATAATCTTCTTATGGGAAAGACTATCTTTAAACCGCTCCTGCAGCCTTCTTACATGTTTCTTCTCCATTACAAAAATCAAATCTGCCCAACCAATATGTCCACTTGTTATTTTTACACGGGCTTTATCTTCCGTACCTACTGACCTAACATCATAACCATTAACACCGTTAAATATTTTCTCGGCAGTTAGACTACGCCACTTATTCTTACTGCATACAAATAATAATTTAATTTTTAGTCACCATCCATGTTTTTTTGTATTCAGGTTATCCCATTATTCCATGGCCTTATAATCAATTCTTGTAGTGTAATCCACCTCAATACATTCTAAATATTCATTTTTAATAATTTCCTTAAAAAGCCTATTGCTACATCCAACCAGGGTAAATTGCAAATCATAATCGGTGTTTATACAGAGTTCTTTATCATCCGACCAAATATAAGTTGGGGAATATTTTTCTGTATCGCTATAATTTTTAATAGTTTCATAATTCATAGTAAGCTTCAAATCATCTAGTTGTCCAGCAAACAGTTGCTCTTCAAAATCACAAGTTTTCATTATGTCAAAATAAATATAGTATGTTTTCTTAGAGAATGGCTTCAATATCCCAACCAGTTCCAGGAGACATTGCTCTTCTAAACATCCCTCCTGGGCTCCTATTACATATCTCGGCCATCTTCTTGCAAAGGCATTATGAATTGCCCACAAGTTAATTTCAGGTTTAAATTCAATATTCACCTCAGTAGCTAAATGTCTCCAAAATATTCGTTCACCAGGAACGTCTTCTACATCTCCAACCTCATCCCAACTTAGCTTTTTATCTTGAACAAATTTGTCTATATACATTGGATGGAGAATCTTCAGATATTTATCAAACTGTTTTGGTAATAAATTCCCTACAGTATTTCCTCCCCAGAATTGATTCTTTCTATTATCTATTGGTCTAACATTATTTCTTATCCACTCAAATTCTTGTAGATTTTCTATTTGCATAGACTATCACTCCCAAATTAGGTATACGAATGCAACTATTGCATATCCTCATCTCGTAAAGATGTTCTTTTCCATTCAAACTCATTTATTAGCTTAGATTCGAAGATATCAAACTCAGCATTATAATTATGAACGTGCGGGAAAGGAATATTAATGGCTTCTTTCTTTAAACCCCTTTCTTCAATGATATGTATATGTTTATCAGTAAAGCCATATAAGTAGATGCGATTATGTCGATCATATACAATTGTTGTATTTGTTTCGGGCGAATGTATCCATAAATCATGACGTGAGTCATTTTCAAAAAAGTCTTTAAACCGCTTGAGAATCGTATTGATTTCGTCATAAGTAAGCGAATCGCTTTGGTATCTGCCTGGTTCATTATCAATCCGAGGAGTATGTAGAACGTATAACATATAAAACTGTTCGGAAAGCACTGCTGTCAATTCTAATACTGTATTAATGTGACCTTCCGCTAGTCCAATAATAATTCTTTCATAACTACTGTTTTGCTCTATACTATATATATCAGAGTAATTATACTTCTCTAATTTGTTATTTTTGTGATATCCTAATTTAAACATACATTCACATCCTTATAAGATTTAAACACTAATTCTATATTTTCTACTATATATTGCTATTTTCTTCTTGAAGTTATAAAAACCTTTAAAAACAGTAGCAGCCTACTACCCTTTTAAGGTTGCAGGCTGCATTTATTTTATCTCTTTCGCAAATCACTATGTTTTAATGGTATGAATTCTACCAGACTAAACAAACGAAAATGTTACTTTTATGGACATGGCACCAAGGTCACTTTAAACACTGTTTACAAATTTTGAAAAGCCAGTAAAACCAAGCCCTGTAAGGATCTACTGTCTGTTCCATGACATGCCTTTTAGCATTCCATTACATGCCACTGAGAAAGCAAGCTCCTTGCGTACACTGAGTCCTTAATTTATCTACCTTTGCGCCGTTTCAATTCACTTCTATGACATGTCATTGAAAGATTCGGATCGTAAATCGAGGAAGCTCTGAGTCCATAATTTATCTGGCTTTTTACCTTATGAATTTCCTTCCATAACATGCCACGCAGCTTAATCGAACCATAAAATAGAACATAGTTAATAATTTGACTACGTTCTATTCATCATCATAATAAGAAATAACCTATTCCTTAAAATCCATAATCTACTGTATGTTTTCATTACTCATTAAACAATTTTAACGTCATATAATGCGGCACCGCTTACCTTTACTCTTTTATATAGGAACAGCAATAATCCGATAATTCTTGTGCTACAATTTTAAATTTTGAATGCGCTGGAATTTCAAAATTTTGCCCTTCCTCAATTGTAATCCATTCTTCATTATTAGGAAGCAATACTTCTAGTTTTCCTGCCAAAAGCTCCATGTATTCCTTATCTACAGTTTCGAATTCATATTGTCCCTGCATCATGATTCCCAAAGTCTTTCTTTCTCCACTTGTAAGCAAAACAGTACGACTTGTCACCTTACCATCAAAATATACGTTAGCCTTTTTTACAATGGAAACATTCTCTAAGTTATCCATTTTAAATCCTTCCTTCCAAATTTTATTGTTTAAGAAATTTTATATTTTTCATTATCATAAGTTATAGGCTCTAAATCACTCATGATAAACCCCATGCCAAATTAATTAAGGATAGAATTACTAATTTCCCGTGAAATATCCTTACTTCTGGTGATTCCTTTTCTTAAAGCATTTATAAATATTTCACCCGATTTTAGACTATCTATTATTGCTTCGGTAACGCCACCTTTTGTTATCATTCTTGCTATATATTCGACTTTTTCATTTTTTGTATTAAAAGATGGTAGAATTCTTTTTGCCCACTTATAAAGGTCTAAAAATGAAGCCCATTCTTTTTCCATTTCATTTATTGCTTCGTTTATTACTTCTTCATTATCTTCTTGCAATAAGGCTGCAGGTAAGCATACGGCAGCTGTAAAAATATCTATATATCTCTCATCTGAAATTTTAAAAATTTGTAGATTCATTTTGTTTAAAATACAAGCCACTAATTCATTATAAGGATATAAAATTGCAACTCCTTTTTCTGCAATTATAGTATCCGGCCCACTTAGCATGATTCTGCAAACATCAGATTTAAATATATTTTTTAATATTTCTACAGATACTCCGGCTAAACATGAAACGATAAGTTTATTTTGGGAGATAGGTATCTCTTTTAGACTTATAATATCCTGGGGCTTTGTGGTAATAAAAATGACATCTGCTTCATTAAAAATCTTCTCATTTTCTGAAATACATATAGTAAGACCCATCTTTTCTATTTTTTCATATGTGGATGGATTGCCTCTATACGAAATAAAAAGATTCTCTTTCTGAAATCCATGGTTAATCAAAGATTTCAGAATAGCTTGTCCCAAATGCCCACATCCAATAATGCCAATCTTAATTGTATTGAAAATATTCAAGTCATGATTACTCAATTTCCATTCCTCCATTTACTTCTTATGAATGGATCATCTTCACTTTGATAGCCTCCTAGCTATTCTCAATAAGGTAGGATAGCATCTCATTGCTATCACACATAGCATTGAACTTTTCTTTACCGATGGTATCAATCAGAATATTTCCCCAAATATCATGTTTAATATATTCCTTAGCTACTAGAATAATACTTGGTGTTGTTGTCCAGATACCATCCGCTTCTCCATTTTCACCAATCTCGCAAATCACCACTTCTTTGGAATCTCCAATTACTATAGTAAGCCTCTTCCCCAGTCTCGCTTGTGATGATATTCCACAGCTATCCAAATTAATATAATAGCTACTTTCCATTGTTGAATTTCCAAATACCCCTGCAATAACTGTAACGCCTCTTTTTTTTGCTTTTGCTATAGCATCCTGTAATAGAACATCCTCTTCTGGCCAAATGGATAGCAAAAGGGATATGTTCGTATTATTAATGATACTTATAGCTTTCTCAACAAAGGTTTCATATCCAGAAAAATTAAGTGTTATATCAATATCAGGTAAAGGTTCTGTTTGTTTCAGCTGTTTATCTAGATCTTGTATCATGGAAGTAAACTCTTGCTTCAATTTAGCTAAAAGAGTTTCTGACGGAACCGGGTAATACTTTCCCGTTTCTGTAGCACTCTCAATAATAGCACCTTTAATCTTAAGTCGGTTTAATGTCTCATAAATTTTTGCAGATGGAATTTTTCCTATCTTACTAATTTCATAGCCATTAGAAGGATATTTTCGGATTAAGGCATAATAAGCTTTTGCTTCATAAGAAGAAAAACCGAGTTGCTCTAACTTCAATATTATATCGTTCACTCCATCACCCCCTTCTATCATTTTTATTAATCTATTTCATGCTCCTCGTTAGTTCCTATCTTAATTCCTAAATTGCATTATGACAATAACTACTCAAGTACGGTGTATAAAAGTTTTTTTCAAATTATAGTTATCAAAAAAATCCATATGGAAAAGCGGTCGAAAAAATAAATCCTTCAACCGCTTTTCGAGAATGCCTTAACTGCCCAACACATCTTATATTTTAATTAGTTTTAATTGCACTTTAAAGAAATGGTCACCTCAACAAATTTTACTAGAGGCTACAACAAATTAATTCTTATTAAACATCAATCTATACATTCCCCCTGCTAATAAGCGAATACGGTCCAAGCTAATCTTAAACAAAAATATTACTTTGATGGACATGACACCACTGTCATTTCAAAAACTGTTTACAAATTTTGAAATGATTGCAAATCCAAGCTCTGTAAGGCTCCATTGTCTGTTCCCTGACATGTCATTTCTTATTCCATGACATGCCATGTGCTTGCCCCATTTTTTCAATACTTCTTATTAGTTCATTGGCGATATTACCGCTTTCAAGCCGCATTATGCTTTCCTCTGCATTTCCATAACTCAAAAGATTTATGCTTCCATACCATACTATTTTTTGATCAATAACCGCAAATTTCTGGTGTATATTGGATTTGAATAACATATTAATACCTGCCCCTTTTAACATATCAAAAGCAGCGTGCAGAGTCATTTGATCCTTTTCTTTAAAATCTGCAGCAGGTCTAGTTATAACAGTTACTTTTACCTGCCTGCTTACTGTGGCAGCTAAATACTGAAGCATCTGTACAATTCGCCTTTTGGTAACAAACGGACTGATAATGATAACCTCATTGACAGCATTCAAAATATCATTGCTATAAACTGGTAAAAAATTACTCTTATCAAAAATTATTTCTGTGTGCTCTACTAAAGCACTTCCACTTTTCACTTTGTAACCAATTGCAGCATAGCCATTAAGCCTTCTATGATACATTTTTTCAAGCATTCTTACATGGATATCAACATAATCATATATTTGTACTTCATTCTTATTTTCATATAATCGATGAAGCCTGCCTGCATACTGCTGCAATGTCCCTTTCCAAGAAATAGGCATCACTAAAAATAAAGTATCAAGGCGTGGCTCGTCAAAACCCTCACCTATATATTTCCCAGTCGCAATGATAGTCAATTGTTTATCAGAAGGTGTCGCAGATATTTCAGCTAGTCTTTCCCGCGTATCCTTAATTCCCATCCCCCCTGTTAATACAATCACATCAGGAATTCTCTCACTCAATCTTTTTGCAAGCAATTCTACATGAGCAGTTCTTTCCGTTAACACAATTGAATTTCTATCGTTTTCATAAGCTTTTATTATGTCATCAATTATAAGCTGGTTACGCATTTCATTAGAAACTACCTCAGCATAAATTTCTTGAATTGATATCTTTTTTTCATCTTTATCTATTGGGACTCTGAAGGTGGTAAACCGCGGTATAACATAATGCTCAAAAGGTCTTTTCTCTGCTTGTTTTTTTGCATCAACTTGATACCTATTCGGTCCACAATGCATAAAAATAATCGGATGATGCCCATCCTTTCTTGTGGGCGTAGCAGTTAGTCCATATACATATTTGGCATTTACACTTTTAAGTATCTGTTCAAAACTAAACGCTGAAACGTGGTGACACTCATCAACAATGATCATTCCATAATTTTTAACGCATTCTTTTACTTCACCTCTGCTATTTAACGATTGCATAACTGCAACATCAATAATACCACTCAAGCTATCCTTTCCTGCAGCAATTTGGCCGATTAAACTTTGACTCTTTTTTCTGCCCCGCTTCTTTTCCAATAATACTGGCAATTCTTCGTTGATATGTAAAAACTCCGTTAACCTGTTTTTCCACTGAGATAATAACTGCTGCCTATGAACTAAAACAAGTGTATTTACCTTACGCTCAGCAATTAGATTTGCTGCAATAACCGTCTTGCCAAAAGCTGTCGTTGCTGAAAGCACACCGTTATCGTATTTGATCAACTCATTTACTGCAAGTTGCTGTTCTTCTTTCAACTTTCCGTCAAACTCAACATCAATATTCCTACCACAATTCGTTTTATCCACCCAATCTACATCAATTTTGGCTTCATTAAATAATTTGTTTACATCTGCTTCACAGCCTCGTGGCAAACACAAATATTCCTCTGTTTCATCCGAACATGATATTATCCTTGGTTTGTTAAAAGTCGGCATACGCATAGCCTGAGCTTTATAAAATTCTGGATTTCTAAAAGCTGCCAACCTTTTTAAGTTATTTAACGCTCTCTGTGAAAAATCCATCTTAAATATATACAGCATATTAGCTTTAACAACTTTGACTTTTTGAGGAAAATCATTTTTTCCCAATTTTGCTAATACGATATTTGTTTCCCATGGTTTTGCCTTTTCTTCATCATCTCTTTTCAATGATCCCAATTCATTTCCTTGACATAAACTCACAATCAAAGTTTCAATGATATCTTCAGATAACTTTTTTATATCGCTCAAAAATTCCCATTGATCAACATATGGTGTAAAATTGTCATCGATAAAAACGCTATTACCATCTTTCCTTGCTGCCATTTGCAGTGGAAGCGCAATTAAATTACCCAAGCCTCCTTTGGGCATGGTATCTTGATTCGGGAAAAGACGATCATACGATTTAAATGTTATTTCATGTCGTTGATTCATTGCATAGGTAAGTAAAGCTGTTCCAAATTTTCGTGCTAAAGTTGCAGATATTTGCTTTTCAAAGAAAAACCAGGCATGCGCGCCACTTCCGGAACGTGAACGCTCAATTGCAACAGGAATATTATGCTCTTTACATACACCTCTTAACACTGTAACGTCCTCTTCCCAGCCATCATCATCAAAATCAATCGCTAAAAAATAACAAGTTTCATCAAGACACATTGGATAGATTCCCGCTACAATATTTCCCCTAAGATGTTGCTCAATAACTCTTTCATCTAGGCTCCCATAAGATTTATGAGAGCATTCTGAACATTTCACTTTTGGTTTACAGCATACGCCTGCTTTCCATTATTCAAACAAACAGGAGTATACCCTGATTTCCCCTCTCTATTTTTCCATCTTTTAGCATAAACGTCATTCCTACCTCTAAAGAGCGATAGATACAGTTCTATTTTTCCGTTAGCCTCGCTTTTTTGATTGATTACAGATACAAGCATAGCCTCAGATATTTTATCAGAAATAATAACCGCTGGCTGCTCTATAATACCAAGTTGTCCCTTCAGTTTTTTGTTTTCAGCCCTTAAATCATTGATTTCAACGAGCAATGACTGATATTTTTTGAACAACTCATCATAATCCATAATTTTCTCCCCATTAGAGCATTATTATATATACGCAACTATTCCATGTCCACGCATTAATGACCCTAATGCGTTTTCATCGTATCCTCCTATTATAACCACTTTTTCTACAAATCCAATTCATATTTTGAATGGAGTATTATATGAGATGTTCACATTCCGTATGTGCAAAAAAAGTATCAGCATCGCGCTAATACTCATTGTATTGTATTTTATTCTTTTAAAATCGATTGGTCTGAAAACAATTTTTCTTGCAAAAAGGTCTGCACTCGTTCAGCACTTTTTATCGCTAATAGAGCATCATTTTCGTTTAGCTCCAAATTAAATGGATATCTTGCCTGAACACCATAATCACTTAAATTCAAGCAATCATCTTCAATTACTAAAAAAGCGCTGTCATATTCGGAGCAACCTTTATTCAAATCAACCAGATCATGTGTTTTTCGAATGTTACCACCCTTTAGAGAAATAAATCCTTTTAAATATTTTTCAACACTTTGTTGACAATGGTAACAAATAATCTCAACAGGAATCGGCTGCATACCCTGCAAATAATTAGCTGAGGCTAAATCTTGCATAGCATAACGAAACCACTCACGAGCAATAGTCTCATTGTTCATAAAGGAGCACTCCTTCTTTGACAATCTTATGTTCCATAGTTGTCGTAAGTATCGATCGTTCATTAAAATCATCATCATCGTATACCAATAAATCTATAGGCATATCTACACCACGTACCATCGCTTTCCTAATTTTACGTAAAATATCAATTTTACGTAAACCCTGCAAAGAAGTAACAATACATAAATCAAGATCGCTTTCATTCGTATATGTACTATCTGCATAAGAGCCAAACAAATATATTTTCTGCGGGTTTACGCTGTTTTGAATAGCAATTATAGCATTTTCTAATGCCTCTTTAGCATTTACTTTCTGTTGTCTCATATCAGCACCCCTTTATGTTTATATTTTATCACACTTTAAAGATATTTTACAAAAGCTGTGCCTTATGAATTGTTTTTTACTCTTCTTCTTGCTCTTCAAAATAGGAATAGTATATTTCGGCTAATGCCTCTGAAAATCCCCAACCTATTCCGTCTCCTTCGTTCATAACATTGCAAAACCGTACTTGAAATACGTCTTCTAACGTTGCTCTTACTACGTAAACGGCTGCATCTTCATACATTGTTAATATTTTATTATAAAAACGCTCATCGATATCTCCATAGGCATTCGTAAACTGAACACCAAACTCAACACACGAGATCATTAAATCCGCAATATGAGTCGTCGATTTTGAAATTTTTTTAAAACTATTAAGCGCCTTATTCATCTCAGAATACCTCAATTTACCAAATCCTCGTGCCGGGAAAAACTCATTTTCAATTATTTTCTTATATTTATCTAAAGCTTCTTGTTCAAAATCAGGGACTATATTTGCTGCATAATATTCTTTTACATTCGGAAATATTTTGCATAATTCTAATACTTCCTTGATCAATTCTGTTTGATTTTTACTCGATAAACATTTTTTTAAATCTCCTATTTTTAGCTGTTTCATGTTAATTAATACCCCAATACAAATATAATAAATTACTTCAGTAGTATTTTATTATATTTCTTCTAAAAAAAGTCAAAATCCTGCTATTCTGAGTATTAAACTAGCAGGATTTTATGTCATTTTTTCTGACTATCATAATCAAAAATGTTACTTTTATGGACATGGCACCAATGGCACGTAAATCATAGTAACATCCTTACACTATTTTAAGCACAGCTAGGAATAGCCTACAGACAAAAATACAGGCCGATTCTCACGCTGTGCTTTCTGAAACGCTTCTGCTCCCCATGGATACCAATCTACTGGATTATTGGCATGTTGTAGTAAGTATGGTGATTTTTCGTGAATTAAACGGTTAGGTTTATTGGTATTTTGGCTGTTTATATCGTGATTCTTAGTTTTTGGATCGTAGTAGGTTTTATTTTCCATGAATAACGCCTCCCGATAATTTGTATGGTTAGATTGTCCATTATTATGAAGATATACGCAATAAAACCTGCATAGAAATAATATCCATACAGGTTTACACCGTTTGTATATTGGGTATTGCTTTCGCGTTTTTTATTTTACTTAGCAATTTAACTTAAAATAAATTATAATAATTTTTTCCAATCGCCGTATTCCATATATACTGCAGTTTTATCAGCAATCACTTTGCCGTACAACTTTTCTACTACATGAAGTGAGAGTTCTATTCCAGCAGAAATACCAGCAGAAGTCAATACCTTACCATTATCGGTAAATCTTACATCCTCTTCGATAATGGCTTTAGGGGCAATTTGCTTCATATCTTTAACCACTTCATGGTGGGTAATCATCTTCAATCCATCAAGTAGACCTAACTTCCCAAGCAGTCTTGTTCCAGAACAAACAGACATCGTGATTTTTGAAGTATCATGCCTTTCTTTTAACCACTTCAGCACAAATGCTTTTGTCATTTCGTTTTTTGTGCCAGCTCCGCCCGGAACTACAAGTATATCAACTGAAGGATGATTAGAAAAGTCGTAATCTGGTATTACTTGCAAGCCATTAACTGTCCGAATACCTTCTCCGCTCTCGCTTATTGTAAAAACATTGAAAAATTGATAGTCATTAAGCTCAGCCGTAACTGTGAATACTTCAAACGGCCCCGCAAAATCTAATAATTCAACTTCATTAAACAAAAATATACCTACGTTCAATCGTTTATCCATATTTTCCTCCAATGATTCAAGATTAAATATGCAGTTATAAGTCTATTCTCTTCCCGGTCATAAACACTCTTGTCAATCAGCAGTCGATAAGCCTTATTCCACAGCTCTTTAAACGCACTTACTTGCTTAGTCAATTATCACTAGCTAATTTAGTTGGAAGATTTTTTATTAATTCATCGAATTTTTTATATTTCCTTAAAGCATCTATTACATTATCATCAGGTTTTGAACAAATTACCATACTATCGAATTCTCCAACATCTTCTCTAATTTTATATGCTAACTTTTCTTCGTTAATTGAAAAATCAGCGTTTATATTTATTTTATTCCCTCGGCATCCACCCTAATCCATTTGCCGATAGATTTTAAGTAGATAGCATTTAGCCCATGTAAAACAATACTATCGTTCAGTTTAAGTCCTTGATAGCAAAAACCAGTCGGTATTTTCAAACAACGTAATATTGCCGTTAACAGATGGGATTTAGCAAAGCATAAGCCTTGTTGATATTTAAGTACCTCTGAAGCATTACAAGTAACTAGAGTTCCTTGAATATCTGCGGAATGTTTTATCTAATCCCTAATAAAACAATATACTTTTTCAGCCACATCAATATCTGTCTGTGTATCCTTTGATAATATCGAAGCAATTTGTTGGATGCTAATATCTTCGAAATCAATTAAATCCATCTTGCTTCTCCCTCCATATTGACCATTAACAATCCTTATTCTATTATTTTATGACCATCTTTGCACAGCGCAATTATTGCACATTTAAGGTCTTTTTCTTTCACTAAAATATAATCCGTATTATAAGTGGAAATTGCAAAAATACCTAAACCAGCATTAGCAAGTGCCGTTGTAACTTTGGCTAATATCCCTACTAGACCAAAATCCAATGTTCCTTGGACTTTCAATGCTTTCCAACCCTGCTCACATAAAACATCTTCAGGTATGTTCTCTTCAGAGCAAACAATCGAAAGTTCTTCCATTGTTCTAGTAATTGAGAAAAATTTCCCCTGATGCGCCCATGTTGGAATAATCTGATTCGAGTCTAATTTACAAACACCAATTGTATCAGACAAAACTTCAAGAGTTAATTTAATTTCATTCATATTATTCTTCATCTCCCATAGCAATTGAACCTTAGTACATCCTCTAATAATAGTTTAGTTGGTCAAGTTTTAATATTTAAAATAACATGTATTTAATGATATCAATTGTTTCATTTATATCATTAATAGTATTCCACAACTCTTAAATAATTGGAAGGAAGTAGTAATTTCAGAGAGAATTATAATTGAATCAATATTAAAACCAATTATTTTAGGAGGGGATTTTCTTGTCTTTTTTTCCTGATCCAATACTTAAATTACCCAAAGCTGATATTCCACTCAACGGAATAAAAGCTTATCTATCCCAAGGCGATAATCACCAAATTCTTTTCATGGAATTTAGCGAAGATGTCGAATTACCTGAACATGCCCATGAAGGTCAATGGGGCATTGTTTTAGAAGGAAAAATTGATTTAACGATTAGTGAAGTAAAGCAAACCTTCGTCAAAGGTGATCGTTATTTTATTCCAGAAGGAGTTCATCATTCTGGTAAAATTTATGCTGGCTATGCCGATATGACTTATTTTGATCAAAAATCGAGATATAAGGCTATAGAAGGTTAATCGTTAATCTATTAGCTGAACCCAGGATTCACTCATTTTACTGTGATATCCTGGGTTCTTTGATAATTTTAATTCACTAATTCACAGAACCTTGTTCATATGGTTTGATGAGTCCGTAAATCGTGGTGATTGTAGGCAGGCTTACTCTGGTATGTTGGCTGAGGCGCACGGCAGCGCCTTGAAGACTTTCCACTTCCAGTGGCAGCCCTTTACGAAAATCTTGATGCATCGATGACGTCGATCCGTCAGGCAACGCCCCCATTCGTTCCATGGTCTTTCCTACGAAATCAGCTGGCAGCGTGATACCTTTGGTGGCTGCTAAAGTCTGCATTTCGGTCAACAACAGGCGATATACGTTCTTTGTTGCGTCTACCTTTAATATTTCATTGATCGTCAGACGACTGGCAGTCGTGACACCGGAAAAAGCTGTGATAAATGCATATTTGCTCCAAAGGTCAACTAAAATATCTTTGCTCAGGGTTACTGGCATCACTGCCCCTTTGACCTTCTTGGCGAACTGCTGGCAAAACTCTGCCTGTTCTGCTTCTAAAGCACCGAAGAAAATATCATGCATTTTGCTGGTATGAATGATATGTCCATCGCCGTTTAGCGTGACGATTATTTGGCACAATCCGCCGAGAACCGCTTGCTTCCCAAACGCTTGCGTCAGTATATCAAAATGCTCGACGCCGTTTAGTAACGGCAACACTTTTGCGCCCCGCTCCACCAAGGGACGAATGGATTCGATCAGCGGCTGGAGATGATAATTCTTGACCGCTAACAACACCAGATCGCACGAATCGATTTGCCCTGCGTCCTCAGCAAGCTTTGGAGTCAACTGTACATTACCTGCCGGACTTTGAATAACCAGTCCATGTTCGCGTAACTGCTCCGCTCTCTTTTTCCGAACTAAAAAGGTTATATCGAAACCAACTTCCTGCAAGCGGCCACCAAAATATCCTCCAACAGCCCCAGCTCCCAAAACTACTACTTTCATATACAACACTCCTAACACTGATAATAACTGAATATACTTTCTTTTTACAATAGCTGGATTCCTGCAAGAAAAATCCCAAATCTCCCATGCAGTCTTATACGAAACTAAATAATTTTTCTTGCAAGACTTGACTTTGATTAGCTGGCCTTGTCATATGTCCAGTATATCGTAATTGTTCTTCTATTCCTCTAATACTGCCTTGAGTGCTCCAAGTGATATTACTTCATTTACGCTTTCAGCAAATCTAATATTCTCAGGTATACCACTGGAGGAAATTTCATTGGATAAACTCATCGAAAAAACATTAAATATAAAATAAAACGGTTTTATCTACTAAGAACGGGAATGATCGCAAGGGATTCAATATGGTTAAAATTGCGAATGCCGCTGAAAATATGCTACTTACTACAACAAAACTTGAACTTGGATCATGCTTTGGACTAGATACGTCCGTTCTATTGCTAGTAAAAAAATCCTGCACTACTTATATTAGGTATGCAGGATTTATTCTATTTTTATTATGTTAATATCTTTAAATATGTTACTTTCATGGACGTGGCACCAAGGTCACTTAAAACACTGTTTACAAGTTTTGAAAAGACAGTAAAACCAAGCCCTATAAGGGTCTATTATCCGTTCCATGATGTGCCATTTCTTCCTTTTAAGCGATGAGTCCATGAGTCATCTACTTTAGAGCCTCTTCCAATTCTCTTCTATAACATGTCATGGAAGGACAATCGTCTTGACTGGAGAAAGCTTTGATTCCATAAGTTATTTAGCTTTAAAGCAATTTACTTTCCTTCCATGGCATGCCACGCAGTATAATAAAATCATAATGTAGCCATTAGTCCACCATTCATGTCAGTGCTTTGATTCGACGAGCCAGAGACATTAATATGTTGTAGTAATAATCTACTAACAACAAGTATCCCTAATGTTGCAAAAACGATTATTCCAGCAATTTGTCTTACATCTAAACGTTCTTTGAGCATTAAAAATGAGACACCACCATAAAGTCTGGTATCGTGCTAGTTATCATACCAGCTTCCATTGCCTGTTTATGTTTTAGCCCTATTAATATAAAATTGAAAAATGAATTGTCCACAGAATGCCATTATAGAAAAAACAAGTCAATCTTTTCTTATAATTTTTCTTTATATCGAATAAGTTTCAAGTATAGACTTCCTGTCGTTCTACTTTGGCATCAGGAGATACTAATTTAGCATAGGAATATATGTCAGACAAATGCTCAAATACCACATCTTTGGAAATACCCGGTGGTGCATAAACTATAAAAGCAGCTTTTTGTGTTTCAGGTAAAAGTCGAGTACGTAAGTCAGGACCATGTATAATACTTGAAATAATCCCTACTGTATCAGAAATCATCATATCTCCCGGTTTCACAACCTGATCTTTTCCATTAATTAAAATATATTTTTCATTACCTACAGCTATATCTAATTTTAAGGGAAATTTCAATGCATCATAATCGTGCCCCGCAGTTAATAAACAATTTTTCAATTCTGCCATAAACATGGCCTCAACAAGTCCCGCAACATGAGGAATCTCTTTACCTTTAAAGATAATTGATTCCAGCTGCTGTAATACATGGTAAGTCTTTTTATACCGTTTGTAATAATCACTGTAGACCGTGATTGGAAAATGACCAGATAATTCCTGCTTACTTATAAACCTTGCCCGAAGATCAGTTTCCAATTGTTTCTTGTAATTCTTCAATCCTTCACATGGCTCTAGATTAAGCACATTTCCTATCATCATATAGCCTACACTAGCCCCTGGATGTGCTTTCTTCCATAAATCTGTAGCAAACAACATACTAAACATCTCCTTCTATAAGTATCAAATACAACCGTAAAAAATTTCAGGCGGTTATTTCATTTTACTTCTTTTAGGAGAAAAATCTTGTACGATATTGCTATATTTATTGGGTGTGATTCCAGTAATTTGCTTGAATTGTTTCGAAAAGTGACTTTGATCTGTAAATCCTATTTCATTAGCAATAAATGAAAGAGAAAATCCTTGTGCCAAAAGAATTTTTGCTCGCTTAATCCGGACTTGTTTAAGATAGGCATGTGGAGGGATTCCAGTAGACTCTTTAAAAACGCGTATTAAGTGAAAAGGACTAAGATTGCAGAGATTAGATAAAAGCTTAATAGAAATATTCTGGGTATAAGTATCCTCAATATATTCGCGAGCTAGGTTAACTGCTTGATTTTCTTTACCCACACCTCTTACTCTTAATCGTTCATCCCCATGACGAGAAATAAATTCTGTAAGCATCGTTAAAAGATACGATTCTTGTTCCATTAACGGAATCGTCGAGTTCTCTAATAGGAAGTGAAACTTCCTGATAAAGCCAGCTAATTTATCATCTTTGATTACGCCAGCTGTAAAAAACGGAGTTTGTTGTACTTTACCAGTTATCTCATGCGCAGCCTGTTCCAACAGTTGCGGCTTAAGATAAAACATTCGATATGTCCAGCCTTCATTTGATACGGCAGAACCATCATGAGCTTCCCCGGGAATTACTAAATTGATGTGTCCTGAAGGAGCCACCACTTTTTCGCCTCGGTAAGAGAATTTTAGTGCTCCTTGCTCAATAACACCAATTGCAAAACAATCATGAATGTGTTTTGTAAAGGATTGATTGATGTAGGTTGCATGTAACAATTCAAGATTATTTAATTGCGGTATCATCCAAAAATTAATCTTTTCCATTTTAGCAACATCCATGATCATCCCCTCCAAATAGCTACTTCCCCGCTACGTTAAATCAGTAAAGTTTTTTGATTGACTTCTTCTATCATAATGTAAAATCCTGCTAGTCCAAATTGGCTAGCAGGATTTTATGTTACTTTCCTTAGCTTATGGTAAACGAAAATGTTACTTTTATGAACCTGGCAACAACGTCACTTAAAACACTGTTTACAAGTCTTGAAAAGCCAGTAAAATAACCACTGCAAGGCTTTACTGTATGTTGCATGACATGTCATTTCTCCTTCCATTACATGCCATAAAAAAATAAGATACAATTAAACGATGAGTCAACGAGTCATCTGCATTAGGGGCTCTTCCAATTCTCTTTTATAACATGTCACTGAAAGACAATCGCTCTTGATCGGAGAAGATCTGAGTCCATGAGTTGCTTAGCTTTACGCCTCTTTAATCACTTCCATGACATGCCACACTGTTTAATCAAACGGTCAAGGTAGACATTAGTCAATAATTTGACCAATGTTCTATTTAAGGTGTAAATCAGAATTACCCAACCCCCCAATCTACACTTAATTGAATTAAGTGTAGATAAATACTAATTCTATACTAACTTCTTATATCTACAGATCCAATTCTCTTCTAAGTATAGTTAACCCCCTATCCATTTCTTTTTGAGTAAGCTGAGCGTATCCCAAGATGATTTGAGCGATATGTTTCCCCTTAATAATGGCGTGGTTTTCAACAGGTACAATATAAACTCCTGCATTTAGTAGACGTTTCACTAATTCGTCCGTAAAAGCTACGCCTTCAAAATCAGCAACAATATGCATACCAGCATCTCTGCCATATATTTTTACCTTTTCTGGAAAATAACTTTTTAGTAAATTCAGCAATTCATCGCGACGCTTATTGTATATTTTTTTCATCCGCATGATATGGTATTCTAATTCACCGCTTTCAATAAAACGCATTAACGCAAGCTGATAAATTGAATTTGAATGATGATCTGCAAGACGCTTACATTCACGAATTTGTTTCACAAGCGAAAATGGTACAACAAGATAGCCTAAACGTAAAGACGGAAACATGACTTTGCTGAATGTTCCAACATAAATAACATGCTCTCTATCTAATTCAAACAAAGAATTAGCCGGAAAACCGTCATATCGAAATTCGCTGTCATAATCATCTTCCACTAGATAGCACCCTGTCTGTTTAGCAAACTGTACAAGTTCTATCCTTCTTTGAATGGATAAGATACCACCAATTGGAAATTGATGTGAAGGAGTCACAAAAATTATTGTTGGTTTTTTTAATGTTGGAAATTGTTTTGGCTGTATGCCTTCCTTATCAACTTCCACCGGCGTAATTTGATTTGTGTAATAGGAGAATATTTGCTTTACGTTATTATTTGATGGATCTTCTAACCACACTTCACTCTTTGCATTTAATAAGCATTTTGCAAGAAGTGATAACCCCTGCTTTGCTCCCGCTGTAATAATAATCTGGTTAGGATGACAAATTATGCCTCTTGTTTTCATCAAATAATTGCATAAAACTTTTCTTAATTCTGGCCTTCCCTGTGGATCATCGTATCCAAGTGCTGAAATTGGAGCTTCTTTAAATGCTTTTGATACAGTCCGACTCCATTTATTTCGTGGAAACAAATCCAAAGCAGGAATTCCGCTATCAAAATTAATTGTGCTTTGCAAAATACAAGTATCAGAAAGCGAAGCAATACTATAATTACTGATTCTCTCCGATAATTGTAAATCGGGAAAATTTAGATTAACGTATATACCAGAACAGGGAGAGCTATATGCAAATCCTTCTGCTACCAGCATATCATAGGCTGCTAAAACTGTATTTCTTGAGATGACCAATTCTTTAGACAATTCCCTTGTAGATGGTAATTTTTCCCCTGCTTTTAATTCTCCACTCAGTACTTTAGTACGTATTTGACTATAAATTTGCTTCGCAATAGAACGCTTATGATCTCGTTCAAGTTCTATATATAACATGATGTTTTTTGCCTCCACATCTGGCTCAATAAAACATACTATTAATTGGATCTTTAACAAACCAGATTTTTGTGTTTTAATTATAACAAATATACAGAAATTTACAAACAAAAGTAGGTGAACGATTTGAAGATAAGAGATAGCTTTCATCCTTATGCAATGATTACAATTATTTTTTGGTCATTAGCCTATGTGTTAACACGGCTAACTCTGCAATATTTCACAGCGTTTTCTTTAGGTTTTTTACGCTATTTTGCTGCGTCCTGTTCTTTGGCATTCATCGCAATCCTATTCAAAATGAAACCACCTCGCAAAAATGATTTTCTATGGTTCTTATCCGCTGGCACATTTGGCTTTTTCTTTTATATGATTACGTTTAACAAAGGCATGGAAACAGTGACGGCTTCCACCAGTAGCGTTATTATTGCAACTGTCCCAATAATAACAGCCTTGATGGCGCGGCTTATATATAAAGAAAAATTAAATAACATTCAATGGATAGCTATTATAATTGAATTTATAGGGGTAATTGCTTTAACATTAATAAACGGAGTATTTTCAATTAATACGGGATTATTTTGGTTATTACTTGCGGCATTGGCTTTGAGCATTTATAATCTACTACAACGTAAACTTACTAAAACCTATACTGCATTGCAGACTTCTGCTTTTAGCATTTTCTTCGGAACCATAATGCTAACAATTTTTCTGCCAATTTCAATAGACGAGGCAATACATGCCCCCTCTATTCAATTATTCTACATTGCAATTCTGGGGATATTCTCAAGTGCAATTGCCTATGTTGCATGGTCGCAAGCCTTTGCAAAAGCTAAACAAACGTCACTAGTCAGTAATTATATGTTCATTACTCCCTTTCTAACAAGCATTTTAGGATTTCTGATTGCCAATGAAATCCCTGATTTTGCAACACTTGTTGGGGGAGGAATCATTATATTTGGTGTATTTGTTTTCAATTTTAGCGAAAAAATCAATGGAAGACTAAATCATAAAAATGTAAATTTGAAAAATTAAAGGTCGGCTCACTCAATTAACGTAGAAAATACTAAATGGTTTTCTCTTAGGCTGCTGATAAAGCTAAAAAGTTGCAAACAACTCAATACAAAATCCTGCTAGCCTAAATATTACACTAGCAGGATTTTTCGTCGTTTTTTCAGATTACCGCAAACAAAAATGTTACTTTTACGGACATGGCACCAAGGTCATTTAAAACAATGTTTACAAGTTTTGAAAAGTCAGTAAAACCAAGCCTTGTAAGGCTCCATTGTTTGTTCCATGACATGTCATTTCTCATTTCATTACATGACAGTAAAAAACAAGATAATAATCACCATCACCGTGCTTTTGACCTACATCCATCAAAACTCCGAATTGTTGAAATTATAGTAGCCATACTTCCAATATCATCTTCTGAAATGCCAGAAATACATAACCTTATATAATTTAAATGCCTTGAACTGTATTCTTGGACTAATTCTTTTCTAAGAAAAAATTCCCTTGCTGATTTTATCAAAATGCCTTGATTCTCAAGCTCTTTCTCCAGTGCAATTATATTTATATACTTTGGTAGTTGTATCCAGATGAATACTCCATGCTCTGGAACATGCCAGATAATCTCTTCTGTGCTCAGCGAACGGAGAATATCTCTTGCCTTTCTCAGTTTAACTTCATAAGACTTTCGCACTTTTTTAATTTGTTTTTCATACATACCCGATTTTATGAAAATGTCCAGCGCTGCCTGTGGAAGCCTGGATGTATTAAGATCGCTAAGTTTCTTAAGCTTTGTAACCGATTCAATCATGGCTTCAGGGAGTACAACGGCTCCCAATCTTATTCCAGGCATGAAGGTTTTGGAAAAACTTCGAATATAAACCGTACTCTTTTTTATATCGTAATAATGAATAGGCATAGATCCCCTTTTGTCTCCCACATCCGCCAGATAGTCATCTTCGATAACAAGCACATTATATTTACTGGAGAGATTAGCTATTTTCTCCTTATGATTCTCAGAAAGCGTATAGCCGGTCGGATTATGATGTCTCGGAATTACATAGAACGCACGGATATCACCTCTCCTAAATAGTCGTTCCAATTCATTATAGTCAAATCCATTCATTTTTCTTTCAATACCTATAACATCGATCCCCAGATAATTTGCAAATTCTAGAGCAAGCCCATAGGTAGGAACTTCAACAAGCAATTTACCTTTATTATTTGAAAAGACTGCCTGAAACACGAGACTTATGGCTTGCTGGGCTCCATGAGTAACAACGATCCTGTCGGCAGCTGTGTAAATACCGTCCTTCTGGAGTATATTGTTAAGGGTTTCCCTCAAAGTTACCAATCCAGCTGTTGGCTCATACTCGAACAAACCATCTTTGTATAGGTCTACAGCTTTATTAATGACATGAGTAAACTCCCGATAAGGAATCAGTTTCTCCTCAGGTTTTATGGCCGTATAATCGATTTTTTTATGAATAATTGGTCGCTTTTCTCCAGAATCCACCAGGTAAAATCCTCCGCGGGGAATACTAAATACTTTATGTTCACTTTCAAGCTCACTGTATGCTTTGTTAACAGTAAGTTTGTTTAAGGAAAGTCTTAATGCTACTTCTCTGCAACTGGGAAGACGATTCCCCTTCTTTATCCTCCCAGCTTCAACTTCACCCAAAATGTATTCTTTTACCATTTTAGTTTTTTTATTTTGCTCATAACGAATTAGAAATTGGTTGGAAACATCAGAAAACTATAGGGGGATGGGCTTCGCGAAACAGGTCTGCCAGAAATTGCTTACTTATTGTCAAAAATATAACTACATCCCCATCTGGGCTTGCAGAAAAGAGAATGTCGGGTCGTACAGATTAGCAAAGAATCTCGGTTTCGAGGAGTCACTTACCCTTCCATACTATGAATTGGTACATTAAGCGAAAGTAACATACAGCATCCGAATCTCTTTTGCGTGTTATCGGCTCTGCGTCTGTAGGGCTGGCTCTTTGTTAGTTCAATCTCATGTATAAAAGTGGATACGGTTTTCCTTGCTCATCGTAGTCTGTCCTTTTATAGACTTGAAAGCCTATGTGTTCATAAAAGCCTTTTGCAAGGGGATTTTGTTCATTAACCGCTAATTCTTTGATTGAGTAATTGTCAATACCGTATTGAATTAACCTTTTCCCTAAACCATTCCCTCTTTCTTCGGGTGTAATAAACAGCATTTCAAGTTTTTCTTGTTCGACTCCCATAAAAGCAACAGGACATTTGCTATTATTCTCAGTAACAATCAAATGAGCGATACCATTTAGTGCTTGTGGGACATATTTTTTAATATCTTTTATTTCGCTATCGGATAAAAACAGATGTGTTGCCTTTACTGACGTCTCCCATAATTCCGTTAGTTGGTCTATTAGTAATGGCGTTCTTTCTTCAACTTCTATTATTTTCATATTTATTTCTCCTATTATTCAAATTTGTACTTCGGTTTATCAGTTCTTCATTTTAGTGCCAGACTCTTAACATCCTCCACCGTTAAAAGTAAATCGGATATTCTCAGCCCTGAGTTGATCTAAGCAAGTTACTTATTTGCCATTACTATTCTAAATTTTTGGGCTATCAGTCCAAAGTCATCCTTGTTAAAATATTTTTTTGCTAGCCTAGCCGAATCTAATTCATCATCTAAATGTAAATTATATTTCGCTAGAAAAGATTCAATCTGTCCATCAATTGCAAAACTGGGTTTCTCACCAGCTTTAGCAAGAAATTGATAATGCTTTTTAATTTTGAGATCATTATAGGTATTCTCTTTTCTAACCATCGATGCTGATACATAATCAAAAACAATCCGACTGTTTTTCCCAGAGTATTTTTCGATTAGATCAAACGTATTATCGATAGATTCTTTATTAAGATACATTGTTAATCCTTCTAGTAAAAAAAGGCAACATTTATTTTTGTAAAAATCAATTTCATCTAACTTTTTAGCCAACGATTCTTTATTAAAATCTATAGAAATAAATTTTAGATTTTCTGGAATCTCAATGTTTTTCGCCCTGATTCTATCCATTTTAATTTGCTGAGTTACTGGAACATCAAGTTCAAATATTTTTTTCCTTGCTAATTTATTTTTAAAGCGAATAGCGCGGGAGTCAAATCCAGCTCCCAATATTAATACTTGTTCAATAGTGTCATCCATGTTTTCAAAAATATTATCGATAAATTTCGTCCTGGCAATGAGATATTCGTAATTTCCCGGAGCTTTTAAAAATGTCTTTTTTAAAAGCTTCCTAGAAAATCCATATTTAACTAGCAAACTAAGATAAGAAGGTACAATAATAGGAGCAATATCATCATTGCTTTTATAGTTTATATCTTTTTCATAATAAGATATTGCCCGAGCCAGGCATGTTCCTTGTGCAGTTATAGATACTTTTCCTTCAATTCTATTTTTCATGGTATCCTCCCGCCCTGATTCCAACAGTTTTCATTACCAAACAACTTCTATACTTTCCATTTTTATCCTTCAAATAATAAGAACCAGCATAAGCTGGTTTTATATTTATACAGCAAAAATGTTATTTTTATGGACATAGCACCACGACAAGACACCCAAAAGCTCTATACGTTCCATTATATTTGATAACCCACGAGAAGTTGTGAAAATTTCATACGTATTATATAATTTGGTTGAAAATGGTAAAGATATTTAAAATCAAAACTACTGATATAGAATTAACCACTATACCATTGAAGTGAAGAAAGTATGATGCATATTAAAAGCTTAATGCCCCTCTGAAATGTCCCTGAGTTTGGTACAATAAAACCTATCAATTAGAGAACTTATTCTGAAAATATGAATTTAATTTACAAAAAGGCGGTACATTGGATGAGAATTGAAACAGAAAGATTGGTTATAAGAAATTTTAAAGAAAAAGACGCAGCGGGATTATGGGATTATCTCTCCCAACCACGCGCAAATTGCTTTCTTAATGAAAAGCTCAACACATTTGAAGATGCAATTGCTGATGCTACGATAAGAAGTAAAGATGAATCACAGTTCGCCGTTTGTTTGAAAGATGATACCGTTATTGGGAATTTATTTACAGTAAAAGATGAACCAGATACCTACAGCGTTGGTTGGCAGTTTAATGAAAAATACGAAGGAAAAGGATACGCAAGCGAATCCGCAAGGGCCTTTTTAAATTTTCTATTTAAAGATAAGAATGCAAGACGGATATATGCTTATGTAGAAGATGATAATATTCGTTCACAAAAACTCTGCGAACGGCTCGGTATGCGCAGAGAAGCATACTTCATAGAGTTTATATCTTTCATTCAAAGCCTAGATGGCACACCAAAGTACGAAAATACGTATGAATATGCGATTTTGAAAAGAGAATGGACAGAAAAGTAACTCGCAAAACAAAAGCGATATTGGCAGACGAAGCATGTCCTTTCATCCATTATTATCTACTGGCATAAATATACTCCCTTGGTGTAATTCCTAAAATACGTTTAAAATGCCTGCTAAAATGACTTTGGTCCGTAAATCCAGTTTCAAAAGCTACTGCTAATATTGATTGTCCTTTCAGTAATAATTCCTTTGCCTTTTGAATTCGAATAAAAATCTGATAGCTATGTGGGGGAATACCAATTTCTTTTTCAAATTCTCTAAGTAAATGAAACTGACTTTTTCCTGAAAGGATTGCTAATTCTTTTAATGAAATATCCTTATTATAGTACTGATGAATATATCCTCTAACAAACTTCACGACTTTATGATCCCTTTTTTTATTCATTTCAGCATGTGTTAGAGTGGAATGTCTTTGCAATATGATCGCCATAGCATCTGTAAAGACAGATTGATGCTCCATTGACAAAGGAGAATGCTCAAATAATGAAAACAAGTTCAGTAATTTTTCAGCACATTCCTTATCAAACACTACTGGATTGGGAAAATAAGGAATAGAGTTGTTTTTCTCGTTTATTTGCTCGGCAATTTTCTGCAAACATTCCAGCCCAGGATACATAATATGGTATTGCCATCCTATCTGTTGATTTGCTGCTGCACCAGTGTGAATAACCCCTGGATTCATCAACACTATACTGCGTCGGGATGCCCATTGCTTATCTCCTTCGTAATCGAAAACCTCACAGCCATGTTCAATTACCCCTATACCAAAGCCATCGTGCCAATGACGTGAAAAAACATGTGTTGTATAGGAGGCCTGATATATTTCCAGATTATCCATATCTGATACTCTAACACACCTAGCTTTGTTCTTTTTGAGCATTACCATGGAGCATAAGCCTCTTTTCAAGATTTATTATACGAACACCATAGAACACTCCGCCTATAATTATTATAATACCTGCGAACTCAAAATAGTAAGGTAATCTATGCTCAAAAATATATCCATATAACAACCCAAATATCATTTCTCCCACAATCAATTGTCCCGCAAGAGCAGCAGGTAATATATTAGATGCCTTATTCCAAAAAACAGTCGCCCCCCATGAGCAAAGAAAGCCTAATGCAATGCTGCCTAACCAAAAATACCCGTTACTTTCCTCCCATTGGAATAAGTGAGAAATATAAAAAGAATGAGAAGACAAGGACGCAACGGCTAAAAAAAACGTTAACAAAATAAAGGTAGCAATACCTGTAATCGTTGACCAATCTTTCGAAGAAATCTGCGGATTTTCCTTCAAAAAACGTGCATTTGCTACACCATACCACGTCCATAGGGAAAGAGCCACAAGCCCGCAAGACATACCTAGAATATTATCGAGCAGCACATCATTACCTTGTAATTTATACCGATTTATAATTATAATCCCGCACAAAACCAGCAAAACTGGCGGAAGCACTTTCTTAAAGGAAAACTCTCGAAACAGCCAATTTCCATATAAAGAAACTGTAATTGGTAACATGCCTATTACTAGTGTTGAAATCGTTACCCCTGCCAATTGAATAGCAAGCACTAAAAAAAGGTAATAACCAACATTACCGCAAAAGGCAAATAACAAAGCATGAGACCAAATCTTCTTACTATCGTTCTGGGCAAGTATCTTCTTTTGCCTACAGAGACACATTACACTTGAAAACATCCCGTAAACCAAATACCGTCCACAGGTAAGTTCAACAGCACTAAATGACGGCAACAATTTAGGAATAATGAACGCTAGCCCCCATATCACATCGGCAATTAATGCATAAATAATTCCTGAACTGTAACTCATAAATAACCTCCATCAAATGATAGAGAAAGTTTAACACGATATGGTTGTTAAATCTTGTATGATATTGCTCCTTATGCATATTAAAACAGTAAGCCTGGCAGATCATTGGAACATGTAATTCAGAAACTTTACCGTCACCAAAAACTAGAATTTCCTATAAATAAATTACTACTTCTATGGACATGCTACCAATGTTCTTAAAAAAACTGTTCAGGAAAAATCTGTAATCGGTATGTAATGGCGTGTTTTAGAAAGATGATTTTTTATTTTCATAAACTTCATAGCCCCATTTACCCAGATACTCCAATATAACGATGAGTTTTTGACCAAATTCTGATAATTTATATTCTACTCTTGGTGGGATTTCATTGTATTGATGACGAATAACAAGAGCGTCTTTTTCAAGTTCTTTTAAATTTCTTGAGAGCATTAGACTGGATATGCCCTCAACTTTCCTCTGTAGGTCATTGAATCGAATCACTCCACTTTGTGACATAGTCCAAATAATTAAAATCTTCCATTTACCACCTATAGCTTTCAGCGCACCTTCTATATAACAACCTTCCATAAACAGCCCCCATTACTTATATACATATTACTAACTAAATAATTATTGCGTACTTGTTAATTGGAATGATAATTAATATGATTAAACTAGTCAATAATTAAATGACTTTTTTAAAAATTTGTATTTGACAGGAGAGATATGAGATGTCAAAGGTTGTTATTTTTAATGGTAGTCCAAGAAAAAATGGATATACTGCAAAATTATTAGAACAAGTGGCAAAAGGAGCCCAATCTAAAGGTGCTGAAATTATTGAATTTGATTTGAATGATTCTGGAATTCGTGGCTGCCAAGGATGTTTCTATTGCCGCACACATGAAGGCTGTGCTATTAAAGATTATCTACAGCCAATGTATAAGGCTCTTAGTGAGGCAGATGCGATTGTATTTGGTTCCCCAATCTATTATTACCAAATTACAGGTCAAGCAAAAGTTTGGTTAGATCGTACATGGCCAATGCTCGGAGAAATGGTTGGAGATACTTTTGTACCGAAACATCCAGGTAAAAAGGCAATAACGGTATTCGCTCAAGCGAACCCAGATCCTAAAATACATGCAGAGGGCATTGATTTTATTAATAATGTTTTTGCACTTTATGGTTGGAATTTAGAGGATAGTATTCGTTGCTGTGGAACTAGTGATCCTAATTTTGCAATATCCGAGGAGTTATCTGTAAGAGCATTTAAGGATGGGGAAAATCTAATTGAATAAACTCCTCAAAAGCATTAAATATATAAACGTTTTTTTCAGAAATGGTCGCAAGGGTTACAATTGCGCACGCAGCTGCAACTATGCTGCTTATTACAACAAAACTTTGAATCATAATTGGTACTAGACATGTCCGCTGCTAGTAAATAAATCCTGCACAAAGGTATGCAGGATTTATTCTATTTTTGCTACAATTTTTAAATTTGTTTAGGCCGAAACTTCAAATTTTTGCCCTTATTCAATTGAAAGCCATTCTTTCACACTTAATTTTTTGTTATATTACTTAATCTGTGTTTAACCTAAAACGATTTTTGTTTAAACTAATGTAATTAACTGTTTCAAGAGCTGTAAGTTTCGTAGTATTTAACATAAAATTTTTATTTATTTCTTTACTATTAAATTCCGCTAAAAGTTCCAACACTCGTTTACCCATAGTTGAATCCGCAGCTCTTTGCTTATCTCTAACAATTAGTTCTTCTTTATCTGCAATTAATACTATATAACACACCTGAAAATGATATTTATCTGCGATTTTAAGTATCTGATTAAGACGCTCCGGGTAAATGATATAGTCTACTATTACCTCAATATCCCTAGCAATGAAATTTTCTAACAAGCGTGAAATATTATCCCATAACAAATCTACATAGGTACCATTATCCAGCCAAGGCCTGACATGCCCGCCGACGACCATATGATATAACAAATCTGCATTGATGTGCGCACTACTTTTAATTGTTTTCGCTAAAGCAAGAGAAATTGTAGATTTTCCTACACCTGCAGGTCCGGTAATTAAGTATACTGTCTTCTGCATGTTTGTAAGCCTCCTTCTTAAAGAGTCTAAAAAAAGCTGTACCGCCAATACAGTTACTTATTTAAGATATGCTCGTGCCGCGCTTAGGAACGTTTGAAGCGTTGGTGAAATCCATTTATCTTTATGATACAACATCTGTACCTTGTATTCGGGAATAGGCCCATCCCAACAGATATTGTGAATTCGACCTTCAGCCAATTCTTTTTCTACGGTAAACCGAGGTAACATGGAAATTCCTAGACCAAGCATGATCAATTGTTTTATTGCTTCAGTGCTGCTTGCTTCCAAAAAAGATTGCGGTAATACCCTAAAATCCTTTACGATTTTTTCTAAGAATGAACGATAGCTGCAGCCTGGCTCGGTAAGAATGACACATGTTTCAGCTAGATCATAGGGAGTAATGATCTCCTTTAGCGCCAAAGGGTTATCGGGAGCTGCTAAGAATAACATTTGTTCATTGGATATATCCTCTACAATAAGATCTTCCTCTACAATCTTATTATTAATGATGATCCCGATATCAATTTCATTTGTTCGAATACTATCGCAGATTGTAGTACAGTTAGCAAACTTTAAAATCATTTCTATCTTGGGATTAGCTCTTCGGTAATTCTGGAATAATCCTGGCAGACGATACGTTCCTAATGACTCACCAGTACCAATTGCCAATTTACGTGAAACGTCATTATTTGCTGTAATTGCTAACGCCTCAGAAGTAAGCTTAATGATTTGTTCAGCATAAGGCACCAATGATTTACCCTCATTTGTCAGCATAATCCGATGCCCAAATCTTTCAAATAACTTAACCCCCATCTCATTTTCCAAAATCTGAATATGGCTTGTTATCGTTGACTGGGCATACCCTAACCTATCCGCCGCCTGTACAAAACTTCCTAGTTTGGCGATAGCCGCAAATGTTTTGAGTTGACGTAGTTCCATGGAACACCTTCTTCAATTCATTATTATCGAACCTCAGAATCTAAACATTCAATTTTATAAATAACTATCTCTATGATATGATAAATCATAAGAAAATACAAATTATTACTTTTACAGATGACAGCTTTAAAATGTACAAATCCAGCATTTTAACTGATATCTTGGCTGGAATAACTGAGCAGGACAGTTGCACTGATGCCACAGCAAAATTATGGAAAGGAGAATGATCATGAAAACAATCGGGCTAATTGGCGGGATGACCTGGCATTCCTCTTTAGAATATTACAAGCTAATGAATACGTTGGTTCAAAAAAGGCTCGGCGGTAAGCATTCTGCGAAAATTATACTGATCTCACATGATTTCAATGAAATAGCGACTCTTCAACATAATAGCAGATGGGATATTTTAACTACAATGATGATTGATTCCTCTGTTACCCTTGAAAAGGCCGGAGCAGAACTCGTCGTGATGTGTGTAAATACAATGCACAAGGTAGCCGATGACATTATTGACAAAATAGATATCCCACTGTTACATATAGTCGATTCAACAGCTCAGGAAATTAAGCGGTTAAATCTGAAAAGAGTAGGATTACTAGGTACGAAGTTCACTATGGAACAAGAATTTTTTGGGGGAAGATTGGAAAAAGAGCATAACATCACGGTCTTAATTCCAAACGAAACAGAGAGAAATGCCATTCATGAAATCATTTTTGAGGAGCTTGCAGCTGGAGAGTTTCGGATAGAATCGAAAGAATATATTAGGACAGTTATCGATAACCTTGCTAACCGCGGAGCTCAAGGAGTCATATTCGGATGCACCGAATTACCATTATTGATAAAACCCGAAGACGTCACTATACCATTATTTGATACTACTGCTATTCATGTAAATGCAGCTATAAATGCAGCCCTTTCTTAAGAACTGAGCAAGCTAATATGCAAAAAATGAGTAAGTTTAACGACTATAACGATTGGTTAGTTATAATGTTCATTTATAAAAAAATTTAGCTAAGTAAAGCAATAGGAGGATGATAGGTTAAATGAAGGTAATTGCTGTCAACGGAAGTCCGAGAAAAAACTGGAATACCGCTACATTATTGCATAAAACTCTTGATGGGACTAAGTCTATGGATGCAGATACGGAATTCATACATTTATATGATTTGAATTTTAAGGGTTGTACCAGTTGCTTTGCCTGCAAGAGAAAAGACAACAGACATATTGGGCACTGTGCCATGAAAGACGATCTGACAAGTGTCCTTAAAAAAATTTCAGAATGTGATGTTTTACTGTTGGGGTCGCCCATATATTTTGCGAATGTTACCGGAGAAATGCACTCCTTTTTAGAACGTCTGCTGTTTCCGAAGCTAACCTATAACGCTGGTCATGGTTCAATTTTCAAAGCTAAAGTGTCTTCAGGGTTCATCTATACGATGAATGTCCCTGAGGATATCGATACACTAAATGTCCCAGAGGAAATTCGGAAACATTACAACTATGATGCTGTGTTTCGCTACTACGAAACTCGCCTGAAAATATTAAATGGAACCTCAGAATTTTTACTCTCCAAAGATACCTACCAGTTTGATGATTACTCCAAGTATGAAGCCTCAATGTTCAACGAAAAGCATAAATTTCAGGTAAAAACAGAACAGTACCCTATCGATTGCCAAAAAGCCTTTGACATGGGTGCTAGACTGGCAGCCATCTAGACCAGCAGATAAGAAAAAAATCAATATAACATATATTGCACAACCAGTATACACTACCGTCAAATTCATTGACAAAGGTTAGATATTTATAACACAATTCCCAGAATTAGGTTATAATGTTAGTCAAAGGTAACTTTTAAAGGGGGGAATTCATTTGATATTTGAATATCTGGCTGAAGACCAAAAATATATACCCTTAATTGCTACTTGGCTATACAAAGAATTCGTAGAAAACATTAAACCTGGCATATCATTGGAACATGTAATTCAGAAACTTTATAATCACAAAAAACTAGAATTTCCTATAACTATTATTGCTAAAGAAGGCAATCAGTGCATTGGCACTGTATCACTATGTGAAAATGACTTTAAAGGAATGACAGTAAAACCATGGCTTGCTTCACTTATTGTTGACAAACAGCATAGAGGAACTGGTATAGGTAAAAAATTGATTAACGAAATAACTAATGTGGCGATTACTATGGGCTATAAAAAATTATATTTAAGAACTGAGCATGCAGCAGAATATTACCAAAAACTAGGTTGGCTTTTTATAGATAAAAGAATCGATGACTCTGGGATAGAAACAGAAATTTTTTCAAAAGAAATCAAATAAATTCTTTAAAAATTACTTTTTATAAATAACATTTAGTATGGGAGGATTGATAATATGAAAACCATAATAGATCCAGCCACTCTAAGTCACATAAATGAATGTAAAAACGCGATTATGGATTCAGAGTTAGGAAATCGCTATGGTATAAATAATGAACAATCTTCTATACTTTTTACTAAAGGTATAAAGGATGAGGAAATTTATATTGCCACTGATATGAATGGCCAGTTCTTAGGTTATATCTGGATCGACTTAGCCGGCGCCTTTTCAGATTTTCCATATGCAAGAAGTATTGCTGTAAGCAAAAAATATCGTGGTAAAGGTATAGGAAAGAAGTTACTATCTTATTTCGAAGAACTAGGATTCAAGCAAAGCTCCAAATTATTTCTATTAGTTAGCGATTTTAATGTACGCGCTAAAAAGTTATATACCGAACTTGGTTATCAGGAAACGGCTGTTATGCCAAATCTATTTAAACCTGAAATAAGTGAGTTCTTAATGATGAAAGTAAAAATATAAATGCTTTCTATTTCCTGAAAGTAGTACTAGGTAAGCTCTTATATCTTATTACACCAAAAAAACCTCCGTCAAATGATTATACGAACTCCTCCCTAATTAGTTTTACTAGGCAGCAATAATTTAAGTTCATTCATATAATCACCTTCCATTGGATCGTTCCTAAATGACTTATCTGCCTATAAGTTCCCCATAACCATGCCAATCTTCATACCATCAAAGAAGCCCTTGTTATAGTGCATGTAGGTAGCCGTTACCATCAATAGAGTAACGGCTTCACTCACTTCCCCCGCCTGCCCTTCTAATAGTAGATCAACTTGCTCCATTAGCCTTGTATATTCACTTGAGAAGTTAGCAAATTGCAACTTCCCCTCTGCTTTATCCTGACGCATAAGAATAAATTCTTGCCAATCACGCAGGGCATCCTCTTTATCCATCCATCGTCCGGTAAGCATACTTTTAATGGGTACGGTGATTTCCTCGTGCCCCTTTTGATCTGGGGGCAGAATCTCCTTCCTGCTGTCTGTCAATTTTCTTTGACAGCGCCGGCTTTTCCTCTTTCGCTTCACTATTCCTGACATTAATTTATATCCCCCCATATTCCTACTGCATGGGGCTTCTTCTATTCCTCTCGCTAAATATAGGAATAGAGAAGCCAGCATACAGCGAGTGTAATGGGAGAAATTAAAAAGCCCATGCGAGGTTTTTTAAACCTACACATGCGCTTTGCTTCGTCTTGATTGCATGCAGACGCTCAGCTTCTGCCAGAACTACAATCCTACTATCCCGAACATACCATCCCTTGTTTTCAAGAGAGGTTCACGGTATAATAAATTGTCGTCGTAGACAGGTAACTGTTACGTGTAGGTGCTATGACACCTGCGCGTGCCTGAGAGTGGTCCCACACTCTTAGGACACGGCGACTTTTTAATTTCCACCTATTTCTAATTATATTACTTTTCTTTGGGATTGCAAGCAAAAAGTACTGTGGAAAATCAGCTCTTACAGTAAGATTTAGGCTGCTAAACATGGAAAACTAAAAATCCGATATCGTACGGTATCTTAATTAAAATATAATCCTGCAAAGCCAAAGCTTTGCAGGATTTTTTTCACTAGTGTGCCGCTATGAAGTGCCATCGTAGCACCACTAAAGCTGCAGATATTTGCATACGCCTGCTTTCCATTCATGCAAACAGGACCGCTCTATTTTCTATCTTTTGGCATAAACATCCTTCCGCCTTTAAAGAGCGATAAATTAGTGGCCAAGGTTCAATTCTTAAAATAACATGCGTTTAATGATATCAATTGTTTCATCTATATCATGAACAGTAATATTATGATGAGTGACTAATCGGCAAGTTGCAGAGTCTATAACTTTTATTTTTATACCCTGTTTTTGCAAAGCATCAGCTAGTGAGTATGCATCCATTTTAGTATTTTTTAGGTCTAATCGTACAATATTGGTTAAGGTTTTTTCTACATTAACGATATTTTCATTAAAATTGGCAAGCCCGATTGCCAATCGTTTCGCATTGTTATGGTCGTCTTTTATTCTAGAGATCATGGTCTGGAGAGCAACAATACCGGCAGCAGCCATATGACCAGCCTGAGCCATACCACCACCGATTCTTTGTCTTATTCTGCGTGCCTGTGATATGAAATCTTTTTTTCCCAAAAGAATACACCCTACGGGAGCACACAACCCCTTACAAAGGGAAAATTGCATTACATCAACGTCTTGACATAATTGCTTCGGCTCGATGTTCAAAGCGGTGGTGGCATTAAATATGCGCGCCCCATCTAGATAGACCAATAAACCATAACCATGCGCCAAATTGGCTACTGCTGATATATAATCCAGAGAGAGAGGAATACCACGGTTTAAGTCATAGGTATTTTCTAAACATAGCACTCTTGTTGTAGGATACTGCAGTCCCTGCCCCCTGATGGCTTGTCGAACATCATCAAAATCAAATTGTCCCTCTACACTACGTAATGGTCTAGCTTGAACTCCAGAAAGGGCAGCAAGTCCGCCAGTTTCCATATTATAAATATGAGACTTTTCATCGACCAACACTTCGTCACCATGGAGCGTAGATGTCATAATAGCTATTTGATTCGCCATTGTGCCTGAAATAACAAATAATCCCGCTTCTTTACCAAACATTTGGGCGCTCATTTCTTCTAAATGATTCACCGTGGGGTCTTCCCCAGAGAAATCATCTCCTACATGAGCATTTGCCATTGCTTGGCGCATTGCCAAAGTAGCTAACGTCATTATATCACTTCGATAATCTTTAAACGAATTCATTAAAACCTCCAAAAAACAAACATGCAAATCCCATATTATATGAAATAATGCTACAATCTAGTCTCTTACTGAGCTCACCAACGTCCACGTTAACACCGTTTACAAGCTTTAAAAATCCATTAAAACCAAATATATAAGCTTTATTGTCTGCTGCATGACATGTCATTTTCTCATTTTATTACATGCCATTAAAAAAGCAAGATCTACTTTACTCTTCGATTCCCTGTATACGTTTTCCACCAAATCCGTGGATCGTTCGTGTTCCAGCAATGCATCTTCCCCATTGCTCCGTTCCTTTAGGAATGAATATTTCATCACCCGGATTAAGGATAAACTCTGTATCATTCATAATTACTGTAAATTGACCACAAACACAAACCATATACTCATCAAACGCATGAGTATGCTTCTTCGAAATCCTGTCAGAATAACATGTCCAAAAAGCCATCTGACTACCGTCTGTACCTTCGTAAAAATAACCCTCAATATCTTTCGTATTCTGCTCCTTACTACTTATCTTATTTTTAGGATTTTTCATAAAATCAGGAAACTCTTTCATATTAACCTCCCATTCCTTTGATTTGTTAGGTTTTGGCAATATATTATTTCAGTTTCTTAAATATCGTATCTAGGTTAAACCAGTTGGCAGTTAACCAAAGCATTTCTTCTGCAAATCTTTTGGGTGGACCATCTTTAATCTGATCGTCTCCTACAAACCACCAAAAACTTTCCAAACAATATAGTAGTTTCATAGAACGGATAACATCGTTTACTGAAAGATTACTAAGTTTGTTATATCCACTAATAAAATTTTTAACAATATCCAATCTCATACAATTATCATCTAAAGCAAATGAAAGTAGCGCTCTAGCTATATCTAATTCGGCATAACTTACTTGTAATCTGTCAAAATCTAAAATTGCAGATACATTGTCTGAAAAAAATAAAATATTATCGCACCATAAATCCGAATGAGCGAAACTCTGGTTGCACTTATTGAAAATACTAATATCAATATTCTCTATAATTTTTCGTTGAATATTAATGGCATTCTCCATTTCATCAGAGTAAACACCATTACCATGCAATTTGAGCCAATTATTATACCACTTACTAATTAACTTCTTTTTTGTAGGTATCACCCATGTGGGGCTATTATCATTTACGCTTTGTTTGTTAAGTATCTTATGAATTTTCGCCGTTTCCAATCCTAAATCATACGCCTGCATTTCTTTGATTTTTCCTGCTGCAACTAGCTGACCTTCACAGAATTCTGTTACAATAAACCGTATATTGGATGGGATTTCGATTGCAATATTATCATTATTGGTAATTATCCTTGGACATTTTACCCCTTGTTCTCTTAATTTTATTTGATAAGAAAGTGCTTTTTTTATATTTTGAAACGTAGACGTTGGATATCTATCGGAATTATATTGTTTCACAAAAAAATTTCCGTTATTTGTTTCAAACTTCCATTTTAGATTTAACAAGCCTCTATTTATTTCTTTAGAATTAATTACTTTTATTTTAAATAGGATCTCGATCTTCTTCGTTATTTCCTGCAGGATTATAAGTTTCTCATTTCCCATATATTTACTCCCGCATCGTTTTCATCTCATGATTTTTAGATGAAAGATAACTTACACTTCTCTAATTTTCGTTTTACACTAATGGCTTAATCATATACCGCAAAACTGTTTTTAATCTATCGGACTGAACTTTTCTTGCATCTGAAAGATATATCTCTCTATGTACTAAAGATCTTTTTTCAAAGTTATGATTTTCTATAAACTCATTCATAAGTTTAAAACTCTGAGGCTCATTATCATAAGAGCCGATGTGAAGCATTTGTACCGATAATCCATCTTCAATTATTTCGAACGTTACTTCGTCTAGTAATGGATGAGGCTTCTTTTTTCTGACTATCTCATATGCTTTCTCGACAACGTCTTTCATAATAAAATCAGGTTGTCTAATCATAATCGTATATAAAAGCTCGTCCTTGTTTACTGTCTGGAGCGCTCTTCCAGCTTCTGTTAAATCCCACAACCCTTCTAACGGATACACAGTATATTCAAAGTATCCATCTGGGACATAGCCCTGTTTAGGCATCATTCTGACAGCATAAGCCAGTGAATATAGAACACCTATCTTTTCCGCAAAAAAATCACTATTGGGATTGCCTTTTCCCTTTATCATAAAAAATTTTTGTTTTGGGATCGTAACTACTTCCGGGATTGCCTTGGGAAGATATAATTCTTTTTCGATCTTTTTCCATTCATATTTCATATTCTCTACTCCTTACGCCGATATGTTTTAGCACAATGCAATTTTTCAAGACAGGTTCCATTCTTTATAAAAGTCTGTTATGGATTGAAATCGCAATTCCCTTTCTGGTAATGTCGCTTTACAAGCAAGTTCATATAGTTCTTTTGAGCCTTCCCATTTTTCAAACGAACGATCAGCTTCCCCACCGATTAGTCCAAACAGCAGCACCCCCATTGTATATACATTTGTTATTGAATCTATCGGTGCCCCTAAAATATCCTCTTCGGGTGATTTAAACCTTCGTGACCCCCAAAAATTTTCACCAAGATCATTCACGGTAGGTTTCTTCCTGAAAAAATCTATATCACAAATTTTGGTTCTGTCTTGATTAAAATCATATAGGATACTTCCGTCATAGAAATCAACCGCAACATAATTCTGCTGCTCAACAAACGATAAAAACTGAAAGATTGTATGAATCGAATTTAACCGTTTTTCAAGGCTTAGTTTTCTGTATCTATAATACGGTGAATTGGGATGAGTGTATCTGTTCCATTTATCGAATGTCCAATGAGCAAACAAACATTCGCCATCGAACCAGTCAAATACAAGTGCTATACCATCCTCTGTCTTTATTTTTCTTACAAAGCGTATTACATTTTCATGTTGTAAATCCTGATATACAGTTACAGCTTTATTAAGATTATCTATTGCAGTTTGTATAGTTCCTTCATACTCAAGAGTTTGCGCTCCTGCGTATTTTACAAAATATTTTTTCTCGCCATTTTGCACACCGAAGGAAATATTGCCTGAATCCTGTTGATCAAACGCGCAGAAAACTTCTCCCAGTTCTTTCAACCATAAAAAATCTTGTTTCTTTCTTAATTCAAAGGACACATTATCAAGATAATTTGTTACTATATTATTAACCTTCCTTCTTGTGGCTTGACAAACAAAGTTTAAAAATTTTCATGAAATACAGTAGCAGACTGATCATCTCTCGTTTTTGCAAAAACCATCGTATTTCGAAGTCGACCATCAGGTGTAAGTGTTTCATTGTAAAGAATACCTTCGAGTCGAAATGCTAGTTTCTGAGGTATTGCCCTACTTCTTAGATTATTGTCGTCACAGCGAATTTCAACTCGATTTGCATTTAGTTCATGAAAAACGAATTTTGTTAACAACCGCACAGCCTCGGTTGCATAACCTTTATGTTGACAGGATGTTCTAATCCAGTAACCAATTTCAAATTTGGGAACTGACCAATCAATATGATGTAATCCAGCTCTACCAATAAAGTTCTGTTCATCCTTAGTAAAAATGTAGAATGGTAAATCTCTCCTTTCTTTAAATGCTTCAAGACCAGTAGTTGCTCTTTCTTTACACTCCTCCACACTCGGAATATGTGTAGCCCAAGTTAGCCATTTTTTCAAATCATCAATAGATTCTTGAATTGCTTGCTGCATTAATGGCGCATATTCAATGTCAGGAGCTTTGAGTATTATTTCACACCCTTCCAAAAGTAGTGGTATACTTTCCATGATAACCTGCTCCTCCTTTTAATAATTATACATATCCCCAATTCGGCTTCATGTCTAAATTTACTTAATTTATTTCCTTCACAACGGGTAAATCCAACAATTTTATCGTCTACCTCTGTTACTAAAAATAAAGATTTTCCGCTATTGAATCTTCATTCATAAGCTTTTCAAAATCTTTTGGTGTTAATATATCTTCGTCAGATTCTCTATCAAGATTTTCTGTTTCTCCATCCATTTTACCTCTTAATTTAGATAATTTAATTGCATCAAATTGAGTTGGACATATTGACATGATACGATGTAATAATTTCTGATTCTTATTCTAAACTGTTATTGTATATTACAATAGTTTCCAGTAATATATACTTATAAACTCTAAGGAGGAAATTGAGTGAAACACCTATTATTAATATTACTATCCATTGTTATTATTAATGTTAGCTTAACAACTAGCACGAGCGCAAATGCTTTAGTTGTAAGAGAAGACTTAGGAAAGTACTTTGAAGGATTTACGACTGGTACATTTATTATGTACGACGAGACAAATGACCAGTATATCGTCTTCAATGAACCTCAAAGTATAAAACGCTTATCACCGTGTTCCACCTTCAAGATTTATAATTCCCTTGCTGGATTAGAAACTGGTGTCTTAGACCAAGAGGATGTATATACTTTATTTAAGTGGAATGGAACTCAATATACGTTCCCTGCTTGGAACCATGACCAAACATTGGCGTCCGCTACAAGGGATTCGGTTGTCTGGTATTTTCAAGAACTTGCATTCCGGATTGGAACTGAAAGAATGCAAGCATATCTTGATAAGATCGAATATGGTAACCGCGATATTTCAGGAGGGTTGACCAAATTTTGGCTACAGTCATCATTACAAATCTCAGCACAGGAGCAAGTAGATCTATTATTTAAGTTATACTCAGGAAAATTACCAATTTCTCCTGAAAATATAGATATAGTAAAAAAGAATATTACTTTGTCAGAAAGTAACGGTGTCCGATTTATGGGCAAAACTGGCTCAGGGTATCAGGATAGTAAATGGCTGTTAGGATGGTTTGTCGGTTGTGTCGAAAAACAGGGAAATCGTTATTTCTTCGCTACAAATATTCAAGCACAAGATAACGCAACTGGTGGAAAGGCCAGAGAAATCACGAAATTAATCTTAAAAGACCTTCAAGTTTTATAGCATATATTTTTTTATGTTCATAACTCATTCTGCATACGCCTCTAGCGAATTTTATAGAAAAAACAACCTTTATCAGTGGATTGATAAAGGTTGTTTTAATATATGATTTAGATTTCACATAATTTCTTTTAGCCGTTCTATATCACCACTACGAATTATTTGTATGTGTTTCATTATTGCCGTTATATCCCAATCCCACCATTTCGCTTTTTGAAGTAGTTCTATTGCGATATCATCAAATCGTTTTCTTATTGTTTTTGCAGGTACTCCACCCACGATTGTATATGGAGGAACATCGTTAGTAACCACAGCCCGTGTACCTATTATGGCTCCATCTCCAATATGTACCCCAGACATGATTACTGCATCAAATCCGATCCATACATCATTCCCAACAACTATGTCCCCCTTATTATCCCATGCTTCAACTACCGTTGCTGTTTCGTCCCATTCTGCAAATAGAGAAAAAGGATAAGTAGAAAAAGATTTTAATGTATGATTTGCAGCATTAAAAATAAATTTCGCACCACAGGCAATCGAACAGAATTTACCAATGATAAGCTTATCATTATTAATAGGATATTGATATAAAACGTTTTGTGCTTCAAATGTTTCGGGATTATGAAAATCATGGTAAAAAGTAAACTCACCAATCATAATATTAGGATTCTTAATAATATTCTTCAGGTAGCATATGCTTTTATCATTTTTTCTAGGGTAAACCACGTCAGAATCAGGTGTTACTTTCTTCAAATCCCAGTTGTTCATCGATAAACTCCTCCCATAATACCATCCAGTAATATCTCAATTTGCTCTCTTTACACTTATTTGTGGAATTACACTGCGTCCAATAGGTTTCATGCCAAATACTATACGAACCCAATTAAAGCGTATTATACATAAATAATATATTGCAATGATAACAATCAATGATGATGAACTTATCGCAAGATATTTAAGTATTGCATGAATAGGCCATTGTATTACATGAAAACCAATTAGCAAAATAATCGTCTGATGAAGCATATAAAAAGGCATCACCGCTTCATTCAATCTACTCAGCCATGCATTTTGAAAATTCAAGAACGCTTTACCTGCTCCCAAGAAGAACATCAGCCATGACCATGTTGTAAGCGACCACATGATATGAAAGAAAATGCACCCCAATGAATAGTCTGGATGATCCCACCATTTCTTCACATAATCCAGATAAAATATAAATAGCACTACTAATAGTACTAAAAGTAATATACCGATGCCTAATGATCTATACTTGTGCCGATCAGCACTTTCAAGAAGCCTTGGGTCAGAAAATAATACGTAACCAAAAATGAAAATCAAAAACCAAAATGTGAAATCAGCCCATGATGAATACTTTGGGTAAATAGGCTGCAATAATATCCTCACACAAACAAGCGGCACCACAAAAAGATATATACCCCCTATTTTTCCTCCCAATGCCACAAGCTGTTTAATATGTCGTTCACCGCCTGCACTCATAAGATAACGAAATATGGGCAAAGCAATTACCGAAAAAATAAATAAAAATGCCAAAAACCATAAATGAGTTCCCGGTTCACCAAACCACACTGGATTAAAGCCAAAATTTACGACAAACAACCTATGTGTCGGATACCACGGTAAAAAATCTAAAAATGTCCCAAAAAACTTACCTTTGCTCAGACACTCCACATATCTCTGCGGCGGTATAAGAATTAATATCCCAAATATATAGGGAATAACTAACCGCCAATATCTTTCCCTAATGTATTGAATCGTCGTTTTGGTTCTCAATGCAAACCTAGTTCCTCCACCGGCCAACATAAAAAACAGCGGCATGATCCAGAAATTTACGAACATCGAGAGGATAGTAGATCCTAAAAACATTTCATTATTTTTTAGTTCCCAGTCCATAAGATCAAAAAATCTAGTATTATGGAAAAAGAATACACAAATTATTCCTAATATCCTCAGCCAATCAATATAATAACACCGATCTTTATCAGCATTTTCTTCCATATGTTGTACACCTCTGTATTTAATATTACTACATAGCTGTTGCAAGATGTTACACATTAGAAATCATACATCTGAAGAATAATATAGTTTTACCCTAATTTGATGTTTCATTTTTAAGTATTCTTCCTTTATTGATTTTAAAAGATCTTTTTGATTATTTACCAGCATATTAGCATTAACCAGCTTCCACATCCTATAATAATATGATGATGAATCTGGCCTGCAATGATCTTTGCTTTATTATCTCAGCTTAGAGACTGAATATTAAAATCCACTTCTTCACTTTTCACTTAATAATTTCCCAAATAAATACAAAATCCTGCCAACATATAAATTGATAGCAGGATTTTTTTATAACTTTCCTCATAAGTATTGGAAATTTTAAAAAATATGACGCAGCAGTATACATAACTAAAATCACTGAATAAAGATTAACCATAAATATCCGCTAAAGGTAACAAGCAGCGTAAGAGGAAAACCTATGCGAAAATACTCCCGTGCAGTAACATAGACATGATTTCGTTTGGCGATCTCTACTACAATCAAGTTAGCAATCGATCCAGCAATTGTGAGATTTCCGGCAAGAGTTGAAAATAAAGCTAAAGCCTTCCACCATACTTCTATATCGGTATCTGGAATCAAAAAACGTATTAATAGCACCGCAGGGACATTGCTTACCAAATTAGATAAGCCAACGGTTATTATAGCAAAAACACCTAAGTCGTTCACTTTTGTAAAAGAGAATTGATCAAAAATATAAGAAACTAATCCACTTTCTTCGACTCCAGCCACAATAATAAAAAGGCCAATAAAGATAACCAGCAGATTAAAATCCACGCTGGCATACACTTTATTCGGCTCTACTCGTCGAGTCATTAACGATACTGCCGCACCCAAGCTGGCTACCAACGCCAAATCATAACCCAATAAATACATAATTAAGATAAATGCCAATATCAATAAACTTTTGATAATCAAATACATATGGGCATTTACGGGAATTTGCTGACTCTTTCTCAAATTGCCCTGAAGGTCTTTGCGATAATAGAATGCAATCACAATAAAAGTACAAAATAACCCTAAGATCGCTACAGGAGCTGCAGTGATAAAATAAGACAAAAATGACATTCCTGACAGGCTTCCCACCAGTATATTTTGCGGATTTCCTAGTAAAGTTGCAGCACTGCCTATATTGGAAGCCATGGCAACCCCCAAGAGATGTGGTACCGGATTGCAATCAATTTTCTGGCAAAGAAGCAGCACAATGGGTGTAAACAACAGACAGACAATATCATTAATCGTAAAAGCAGAGAGAGCTCCGCTTACAAAAATAATGGCAAACAACAAGCTGTTCCTATTGGATACCACCCGCAGCAGATTGTTCCCCACAAACTCAAAAAATCCGGCTAATTTCAAATTGGCTACTAGTATCATCATTGAAAATAAAATAATAATTGTTTTGTAATCTACCGCCGCAGTTGCTTTATCAAATGATAAAACACCAGTTCCTATCATCGCTACCGCTCCAATGATAGCAGCTCCTGCACGATCTACTCTAAAAAAGGGGCTTTTCCCCAATGTAAAAACGACTAATACCACTCCTAGAATTAGCCCCGCTACTATCATATGTAAGGAATGTTCCATTACTACCTCGCTTTGTTTTCTGTAAGTTTTATCTTATATTTTCTTGCTAATCAAATAACCGTAGTCTTATTAAGCCTTAACTACAAAAAATACCCTCTCCCCGCTTTTGTGTGGCGCCATACTTTAAAATGGTACCTACATCTACTATATAAATAAGAATAGTATCTATTATATAGCAGGTAGAAAGGATATTCAATTAGTGAAAGTGCTGCCTCATCCTATAACCCCACTCTTTACACACTTAGGAGTTTCCTTAACTGACACTTTGACTTCTTTAGCATTGCCTCCAGATCTTTCAGAGTCAGGTCGGAGTTCTGTAACATGACACTCTTAGATTTAGTATGTGTAAAAAAAGAACTCTCTCTTTATAAAGTGCCGAATTTTGCTATATTTTTTATATTATAAGCGCATATAAGACTTACCTGTCTTTACATTTTATCGCATCAATAATCTGTCGTAAGTAAATCTAATTATACAGAAAAAGCAAACTATAAAATAAACGTTTCACATCCATACTATTACTTGTAAGTTTATACCATTAATGATTAGCATATTGACTTTTAGAATTCTAACTGTTAGTATAAATTTATCAATTGATTTGGTTTATAATCTCAATCTGAAAGGAACTGAAAAAATGGCAGAAAACAATTCTTGGGCAAATCAACCTTTTTCTTATCTACTCAGAGTGATAAGCATTAAAATGAAAAATAAAGCTGACAAGAGTCTTGCAGAATTCGGTTTAAATTCTCAACAGGGTCATACCCTCGGGTATATTAATTCCAATGAAGGAATTATACAAAAGGAGTTAGCCGATTTTTTTAAGAAACGAGACGCCAGTATAACTAGCATGCTGCAAGGCCTTGAAAAAAAAGATTTTATTGAAAGAAGGATTCCTAAGGATAATGAAAGAGAAAAAAAAGTTTACCTCTTGCCAAAAGGAAAAGAACTAATTGAAGACTTCGATAAAAAATTTCAAGAAATAGAAAATGATATTACAAAATGTCTAACTGATGATGAGATCCAAACCTTGCTTCGCCTTTTAACAAAAATTAACAATAACCTAGAGTAAAATTCAGCTTATAATTTCCCTGTAATTTTTTAGGTCGATTGTTAGATTTCTAACTGTTAGTTGTCGATATTTTAGAAGACTAAGTAATTCTCTTATCATTCAACAAATTTTTATTTATACGGAGGGATTAAAGATGAAGAATAATAAATGGCTGGCTCTTGCAGTCATTATTTTAGGTACTTTTATGACGATGCTGGATACAAGTATTGTGAACATAGCAATCCCAAAACTCATGGATATATTCCATGTTGACCTAAGCAACGTAAAGTGGGTATTAAGCGCTTATTCCCTAGCACTAGCAGCAGTAATTCCGTTGACGGGATTTTTGATCGACACTTTTGGAACGAAAAGAGTATTCATTTTCGCTTTATCCATGTTTACATTGGGGTCGATGTTATGCGGATTATCATGGAGTAATCATTCGTTAATAATGTTTAGAATCATTCAGGCAATCGGTGGCGGTATGATTATGCCGGTTGCAGTCACTATTATCTTTACTGTATTCCCCCATGAAGAACGGGGCGTAGCAATGGGATACTGGGGAATTGTAGGAATGTTTGGTCCGGCTCTGGGGCCAACTATCGGTGGATATATTATTGCCAACATGGATTGGGGGATGATGTTTCTCGTAAACGTTCCGCTTGGCATCTTAGGCATAGCAATAGCAAGCTATTCATTGGAAAATTCTCCGACCAAGCCATTTAAACGCTTTGACATCGTCGGATTTATTTCTTCCGTGATTGGTATTGTGAGCTTACTCTATGTTCTTAGCGAAGGCGCCTCGATGGACTTAGGAAGTACAAAAAACTTGCTACTGCTTGCTGTTGGAATCATCAGTATAGTGGTTTTCATTGTAAATGAACTAACCATCAAAGAGCCCTTGCTTGATTTACGGGTTTTTAAAATCTACAACTATACAGTAAGCCAGATCGTTCAGACTTTACATGGACTTGCCTTTATGGGCGGCGTGCTTATCCTTCCTTTATACTTGCAGGAAGTAAGAGGTTTTAGTGCGCTAGACGCAGGTTTATTACTTTTTCCTTCCGCAATAGCCGCGGGTGTTACGTCAGCCATAAGCGGCAGATTACTAGTCAAGATTGGACTCAGAAAATTGACCGTACCCGGTCTTTTCATTGTCGCAGTTACCACTTATCAACTATGTTTTCTGGATATGAATAGTTCTGTTCAAACCATTCTGTTGTTATCCACATTACGAGGACTTGGTATGGGATTTTGTATGCAGCCGGTTGGAACTGCCGGAATATACGCGGTTCCCAGCCATCTCGTAGGCAGAGCCTCGGCACTGCAAAACACCATTAAACAGATCAATCAGGCACTATGTATAACCGTTTTAACAACACAGATTCAAAATCACCGCTTGCAGGAGCAAGCAAGTGGTATTTTTCAGCAGCAGGCTTATAATGCAGCCTTGAATTACGCGATGATGTTAACCCTAATTACAATTATTTTATCCATTATCGCGGTCGCATTTATGAAGGATCAAAAAATAATAAAAGCTCAAAAAGCATAAAAAGGAGTGAGTTATATGGCAAGATATACAAATGATTTAAAGGGACTAAATAAAGAATCTTTATCAATTGCAGGCGGCAAGGGTGCAAATCTAGGGGTGTTAATCCAAGCAGGGCTTCCCGTTCCACCTGGATTCGTAATCACAGCGGCAGCTTATCGAAAGCACCTGGAAGCTGCAAATCTAAAAGAGCTGATAAACGCTAAACTGGAAAACATCGTTGAAAATGATATTGCTGCTATAACTGAGGCTAGTCAATGCATTTCTACCTGGATTGAAGAGTCTCCTATGCCTAACGAGGTGCAGGAAGACGTAAAAAGAGCATACGCTAGTTTTTCTAAAGAACTGAGCAGCCAATCCGCTGTATTGGTTGCAGTCCGTTCGAGTGCTACAGCTGAAGATTTACCCTCTGCGTCTTTTGCAGGACAACATGAAACCTATCTCGGTATTTGCGGAATCGATGAGATCATTAGGTATATAAAAAAGTGTTGGGCCAGCCTTTGGTCGTCGCAGGCTATATCCTACCGCATTAGCATGGGATTTGAACATCTCAAGGTAGACTTGGCTGTTGTTGTCCAATTAATGATCGATGCTGAGGCTGCCGGGGTCATGTTTACGGCAAATCCGGTCAATGGCAGGCGGGATGAAATGCTGATTAGCGCTGGTTACGGGTTGGGAGAATCGATTGTAAGCGGACAAATAACGCCAGATACCTTCATCTTATCAAAATCCGGAAGCGTCAAAGAACAAATTTTAGGTTCCAAAGAAATAAGAATTTTGCTAAGTAAAAACGGCACGGTGCTAGAAGAAGTTCCATTGAAAAAGCGAAAAGAATTCTGCCTTGGCAACCGTGAATTTCAGCAATTGACCGCCCTTGCCAAAGCGGTCGAGCAGCATTACGGATGCCCGATGGATACAGAGTGGGCTCTTTCACAAGGCAAAATCTATATGCTGCAAGCCAGACCAATCACCACTGCGTTATCCGACCCTGAAGATACGGATATTTTAGGCCCTGATGATCCAATCATCTTCCAGGGTAAAAAAGCTCCTTGGGGCTTGCAAAGCGCTATGGAACATTGTTCAGAACCTCCGACACCCTTGGATTTCGCTTACATTTGTTCCTGTTATCAAGGCTTTGATAGTTATTTGCACAACGAGGTCGGCTTTAGTCTGCCTAAGAGTCCGATGAGACCTATCGAAAGAGAGAGTGGCTGTGTTGCTATTGATCTTCAACAAGCGGAATTCTCCCCTGCTATGCTATGGAAAATACCAAAATTACTCATTAGAGAATACACCATGGACATCCGACTTTTTTGGCAATCCTTATCTAGCAAAATCGATTTGTGGATTAAGAGAATGGATGAAGAGGGAGAGAATACAACGGATGCAGTCAAACTAGCAAAGTTGATTGATCAGGCAGTAGCGGAAATGGGAGTTCTTTTTCAAAAAAGGATATCTGACTTCGTACCGAATATCGTTATCGACTTAAAATTTGACTATTTAATCAAAAAAGCAGTAGGAAAAAAACGGAAAGAAGAGGTGAAAGAAAATCTCCTTAAAGCATTGCCTTTCAGAACGGCACTGCAGAATAAATCACTGGTAAAAGTTGCCCATGCAGCAGCTTTGTATGGAAAAGACAGCTCTGCATTTAAAAATGAGTTTAATGCATTTTTAGCAGAATACGGCGATAGACCTTCGGCAAGTATGGCTCCTACCCTATCAGCCTATACATGGCGAGAAAAGCCGGAAGTCATTTATAACCTCATTGATTCATTAGTGAGTGACAACGAGCTGTTCCATTCCGAGGCAAGCTTTAAAAAGCAAGAAATTGCCCTTGAAGAGGCAAAGAATGAAATCAAAAAGGTGCTAAATAAAAAACAATATGACAACTTCCTTACAATACTTGATCTAGCCAGAGAAGGAGTAATCATTCGAGAAGAAGGTTTGTTTTATATAGAAAAACTCACCTCTTGTGTGCGCAGATTAAGTTTAAAACTTGGAACTATGCTTGAAGAAAAAGGCATCCTATGCGAAGCGAATGACATATTCTTTCTTTTCTTGGAAGAATTAGGGCCTGTCGCAGCGGCACAATTAGATCTGAAAGGAAAGATTGTCAAAAGGCAAAGTGCTTATAAAAAGGTCTATGCTGCTCATGAAAAGGGTATTCACTGGATGATATCTACTGGATCCTTTCCTGTATTTAATAAAAAAGAAAAACAAGCTAAAAGCATTGATAATCCAAACGAAATTAAGGGGATTTCTGCAAGTCGCGGAGTGTATGAAGGTCCAGTCTGCATCGTAAGAGGACCATCTGAATTCCATAAATTAAAAAAGGGAGATATTCTTGTGTCACCCTATACGGCTCCAGTTTGGACGCCACTTTTTAGGTTAGCATCTGCAGTAGTCACTGAAATCGGAAGTGCAGGTTCCCATGCTGCAATTGTCTCCCGGGAATATGGTCTACCCTGCGTAGTAGATATACCGAACATCACAACTATATTACAAGATGGGCAAATGGTACATGTCGATGGCACAAAAGGAATACTAACTGTGCTAGTATAGGCATTATCTCCATAGTGCAAAGCAGCCTGACGAAAAACATCGTCAGGCTCTAGTTTGTTCGTCGACTTAGAAGATTAGAAAAGAGTAGTCAGGCGGAACTGATCCAAAGAAGATGTGCCCTACAGGCTCAATACCCGTATCAGATGTTTTCTTTAAAGCATCTGTCATACCAATTGAATCGTAGTGCTCTGCCGGAGTTTAGGATATAACTTTTTACAATAATTAATTAGCTTTAGACCTATCCCTTGCCTCTGATATGCTTTGCCAACGAACAATGCTCCAATAAAGAAGCCCTCCATGATACTAATAAAACCTTTAACAATATTATCTTCATCATAAATAAAGGTTTTCGCTATAGGCAAATATTGTTCTCTTACAACATGTGCGTTATCAACCCAGTATTTTTCAGGAATAAAATCATGCGAATGAATAGTAGTATCTGACCAGATTCTCATTACTTCATTTGTTTTCGTTTGCTCAAATTCTTTTATCATATACCGCCTCATCATTATAAATGTTAAATTGAATATATCACTGTTTACTTCCATCATTAATTGACCAGACATAACAGTAAGTACCGCAGATGGACAATTAGCCATTTCACTTCCCGTTTTTATACTTTGGCCCGTTCTAGCTGCAGAATATCCGATTACGCCCCAAAGCTTTCGCTTGATACAAAGCATAATCTGCTCTTGTCAGAATTTCCTCGAATGTCCTGTCGTTGTCCATGACCTCGCTAATTCCAAAACTGGCGGTAACCGACAGTGTGCCTGAATCCTCCAGTGAATATTGGTATGTTTCTATAGCATGCCGTAATCTTTCTGCAACTTTAGCTGTTTCTCCCAACGATATATCCGGGAAAACGATAACAAATTCCTCCCCCCCGTATCGTCCAAAGATATCTCTTTCCCGTAACTCGTTTGTTACTACTTTGGCAGTTCCTTCTAAAACACGGTCACCAGTATTATGTCCATACTTGTCATTCACTAGTTTAAAGTGGTCAAGATCAAAAATTATGACACTCATATGGGTCTTACAACGCAAGCAACGTTCAAATTCCGCATTCCCCAGATCCATAATGTAGCGACGATTCCAAATACCTGTCAAATAATCTACCGTCGCAAACTGTCTCAGTGTTTCTTCCATATTTTTGCGGTCTGTAATGTCATTAATCGTGATCATCAGAGCTTCACTCCCAAACCAGACGACCTTTACAGCAAAAAGCAGCACCCAACATGCTTTGCCACTAACATCATAAAATTGCATTTCTTTATCTAGTACACATCTATTTTTCTCAATTTCGTCCAGAATTTCTATCCATTCTTCCCGTTTTTGGTTATATTCGGCAACAGCACTTCCGATCAGTGCGCTCTGTGAGACCTTGAAAAGTTCTGCCGCTCTTAGATTTCCGTACAAAATCGTACCATTTAAATCTCTTTTAGTAACAAGCATAGGAAAGGGTGCTATCTCTACCATTGAGCGGAATTGTTCCTCACTTCGCCGCAATTTGCTTTCCTGCTGTCGATTGTGCAACACGATTGCGTATACTTCCCCCAAACGCTTTATTTCCATTAAATCATCTTCCGTATATTCACGTATTGAATTGGCAAGTGCGATCTGTCCTAAGATTTTATCCCCAAATATTATAGGTACCGAGAGAAAATTTTTCAGCGGTACATGACCGGATGGCAATCCTGTTGCTGCCTCATGAGATGAAGGATTGTTAGTAAAAAAACTCTCCCGAATATTGAGAGAATGTCCCCATAGACTGCCATAAAGTTTATGGGGTCCTTCTGGCAAAGAATATAAGGCAGCATTAACAGCACAGCCTTCATCCCGCATTTGAGTCAGTGTATTACTGATGTGAGCATTGGTCTTTTTTTCAATGGAAGAAACGAAGCCATGCTGGCTTTCTGTCAGCCATCGTGCTTTATCTAAAACAATCTGATACATCTCGTCAAAGGAAACCGTTGAACCAATTATAGCTGACAATAACTCAGCAATAACGACATGCAGTCTACACGCGCGCTCCGATTTATCATCTGGCCTGGTTGTGACCATCATTTTAAATCCTCCTCCGTGGGTAAGTACAAAAATACTGCCATAAATACTCATTCTTTCGAACATTTTTTGTCGCAGCATATCTTACAACCAACATGAATTTGTTGTTCCCAATACTATCTATGAATCCAGATAATACTTAATAAACGCTATTCAACAATCACTGATGAAAACCTTTTATTAACAATTATTATTTAATAAAAGATTTAAATCAGCATCATAAGTTTCCTATACTCGACACCAAAACCATGATCTCCATGCCCAAAAGTGCGAAAAAGGACAGTTTGCAGTCCAAGAATAAATGAAGCTACCACATACCATTTACCGAAGGAGCGCAAATTTGTCCAAGAAAATGAGTCTCTGTCTGACATGCAGAAGATATTACAGAGACATTATAGAGAAGCAAGGTATCTAAACTTTCATCTTATGCCATTAATAATACTAATTACACCACACAAAAAAATAATCGTTATCGAAATTTTTCGAAAAACACTCATACTAATTTTTATATGTGGTTCTCCCTCTGAGACCTAATTCCGTTTTTTTATGCATTCTAACTTCGCGGGAATTTATGAATGATCCGGAGCTGAATATGGCACAGGGATTATACTATGTTAAAAGTATAATCCCTGTGAGTACCGGCTACGGGAGGTATTATCTGTAATCACCGAGTCCCCTAAAGACGCGAGCCACGCTCAATTGTGCACTAAGTAGGCAAAGATGATATCGCGGATAGTTATCCATGGTGTTTCTTGAAAGGCTCTCTAAAAAATCATCTCTCCTGGTTTATAACCGTCAGGCAGTTCCTCTTCATTTAAGAATTTAAAATTGTCATCACGCAGTATTGGTAAAAATACTTCATATGGAATACAGGAAAACTCACCGGCATAATTACTGGCTCCGAACCACTTACCCTCTTTGCTGCTTAAATTTAAATCTCTAGCAAATTTTGTATTGTTTGAGCAATCATGTACTACTAAATCCCACTTCTCTTCCTCAGCTATTTTCATAAATTTCAGAGTTAATTCCCTGCTCCAAATTGGAGAAATATAGCCATGTCTGGAAATATACATATTTTCCCCATAATAATTGCCTATGTTATTCTCATTTAAATGTAATTCTGCACAATTAATAAAATCGACTTTTGTCGCTAAGATTGCCTGCTTTTTCTTAAAAAAGGCTTCGAAAAACTCTGGAGTCATCGGCGTTTCAATACCAACATCTTTAATATATTTTTTCGCTATTTTAATATTTTCAATAACCTTGTCGGAACATTTAGAAGCCCCCAGATTGAAACGTATCTCGTCAAGACCGGCTTCCCCTAATGCTTTCAATGTTTCTTCTGTAGCTAAAATACCATTTGTATATAGGTGTTGATGAATCTGAGCATTACTAAATTTCTTTATTACCGAATAGTATTTTTCAATTTCCATGAATGGCTCTAAATAAACATAGGAAATGCCAGTAGGTTTCTGGTGAATGGAAAGGAGTAAATCAATATCCTTCTCATAAAATTTTGTTCCGCCAATTTCCCACATACCTTCGCCAACTGGAGGGATATCTTCTAGTTCCCCATAATTATAACAGAACTTACACTCTATGTTACATTTGTTTGTTTTCCTGATTGCACTCAAGCCAGTACCTAACAGACAAGAACGACAGCCTTTTGCGAATTTGTTTTCATTTCCCACAAAAGAAGTTCTATTCTCCAAAGTTTTCAAACCGTTAATTTTCGACATTAACATATCATTTCTATGATCAATCGCTGCCTCAATTTGCGCAAAGGCAGCGTAAATGATTTCTTGCTGTTTTATCATAAGTTCCTCTTCCTCAGGCAATTGTGAGAAAAATTCAAACCATAGCAAAGCATCTTTCTTTGAAATTTTCATAATGTATCCTCCTTAAATTAATCCGTCAGTGTAATTTCTTACCCTGTTTTTTTTTAGATTATCTCTTTATATATCAAAGGCTGCAGAGTTTTTATACAAAAAAAATAATGATCCTCTTTTTTGTTATAAAAGTGTCATTGTCGAACGCAATTATATCATTTTTATTCTTATATAATCAATATTTAAAACAGATCGATTCACTATTTTTAGAGATTATTCAATGAAATCAATATATATAATCCTCTACTTATTGTGCACATACTCTAGCACCTGTTAAAATTGTTACTATTTAGAATACTAAACTAATGCTCTGCTTACATGTATACCGAACTATAAAAGCACTCAAACTGAGTAGTTTTATAGTTCGGCTCCCTGCCCTACCACTGAAGGAACCCCTTTCCTCACAAGTGACGCATTATGCGGCGTCCCCCGCAGTACAAAAGAGGCATGGGTACAGGCATCAAACCTCGTACGATAATTACAAAGCCTTTGCTTGAGCTGCCCCAATATGTGCAGGTTTTGGTAAAAAGAAGGAACATAATGCTGCCAGTAATGCAACCGCTGTGAGAAGTTCCATCGTTGCCGTCAAACCGTGCTTATCCGCAAAGCCGCCAATCAATGGAACAAATACACCACCAACACTAAAAGAAAGTCCCAGTGTTACTCCGGAAGCAAAACCTATGCTACGTGCTAAATAGCTCTGCCCTAAAACAACGACGGAACTAAATGGCGAGAACATAGCAAATCCGATTGGCATCATCAGCGCATAGCAAATGAATACATTCGTCGTCTGTGATAATAAGCCTACCATCGGCACCAACAGTACATAACTCAGCTGCACCACTTTCAAATAACCGACTTTGTCTGCCAATAGTCCGCCAATGAGTGTAGTCACTACACCAAACATAAATAATAACGTCAGCGCTGAACCAGCTGCCGCAGTAGAAAGCCCTGTGACATTTACCAAATACAGGGGAATAAAGCTTCGTAACCCACAAATGACAATCGAACTAAATATAATCAGCAGTGTCAATCGAGCAAAGGATGCCCAATTATTTTGAAGATTGCTTTTTGGTTCTGCAGTTTTCCCGGGCGCCGATACATCTGATAATGAAGTCTTCTCGATATCTGCTTTCATTTTGGGAACAATCACCTGTAAAGCCACTGCCATGACCAATGCCAGCAAGCAAAATATTGAGGTCCCTTTCATGCCAAATGCAGTAATAACAGCTACCGCAATAATTGGCCCGACAGCAAAACCCCCGTTACCGCCCACAGAAAAAATACTCAAGGCTGTACCCCTTTTGGTTCCGGAAAGCTTATGAACCATCCGCGCCGCTTCTGGATGAAAAATAGCACTGCCAATGCCGCTCACAGTTACCACTGCAAAAATGGCCCAATAATTCTCAAAAAGCCCTGCCATTCCCATTGCCGCACCCGACAAAAAAATCCCTAGAGGCATAAGCCATGATTTTGATGTACGATCTGCCAGCCAGCCAAATGTAGGCTGTACAACAGAAGACAAAAAACAGGAAGCAAACATCAGCCCTGCTACTGACTGATAGTCCATACCATACTGCAAAATAAAAAACGGTAAAATAGCCGGTAATGCCCCCATACCAATATCGCAGAAAAAATGTCCTAATGCTACTACATATACATATCTTTGATTCAATTCTAGATCCCCCTCTTATGTATCCCTATTTATACTTCTTCTTTTATTTTTCATCATATTCCTGGTTTATATCGTCTTAGAAATCGTAAGATAATAGATTGCACCTCTTCACTAAACGTTGCGAAATAGATACTATTTCTTGCCTCACTTGAGTATAACATTTTTTCTGTTCGATATATACCTTCTACCCTTACTCAGTCAGGCAGAAATATATTGCTTTATTGTTTTCTGCCTTTTGACAGCTGTCAATTAATTTCGGATACAATTAAATTCAGACTGGAAGACGGTTATTTGCCTATTAGCAGGCAAATAACCGTTTTCTTTTATTTTAACGTAATAATATACTCCTTAGCCTATCCCGAACTGGCTTATCATGTACGGATAAAGAATGAGGAGAAATTTACATGCTTAGTTGAATTCTAATCTGCACAGGAATGTAGTAAGTATCATATTAAAAGGAGGAATCTAAAATGGATTTTGTAAAACCAACGAATGAAACGGTGATAAGAGCAAGAGCCAACTCTTACCCCATAGTGCTCGTCCATGGTTTTATGGGCTGGGGTAGAAATGAAGTGCTGGGACTGAAATATTGGGGGGGTCTGACTGATTATGAACAGGGACTTTCTTCCAGCGGTTACAAGACTTATACTGCAACAGTAGGTCCTGTATCCAGCAACTGGGATAGAGCATGTGAGCTATATGCCTATATCAAGGGCGGAACAGTAGATTACGGTCAAGCACATTCTAAACAGAAAGGGCACAGCAGGTATGGAAGAACATATCCAGGCCTTTATCCTGAATGGGGCAATCTGACAACAGAAGGCAAAATAAATAAAATCCATCTCATAGCCCATAGTATGGGTGGTCAGACAGTACGCACCCTTGTTCAATTGCTGAAGGAAGGAAACGCTGAGGAAAGAGCTGCAACGGCAAACCAATTAAGTCCCCTCTTTACAGGCGGTAAATCCTGGGTTCATAGTGTTACGACGATTGCTTCTACTCATGATGGTACCACTCTTGCCGATGGAATCAATATATTTGATGATTTTGCCAAGAATTTGGTAGCTTCCCTTGCTTCCTTCACCGGTGCAGGCGAAGAGCTTATCTATGATTTTAAACTTGATCAGTGGGGCTTGAACAGAAAGTCAGGAGAAAGTCTTACAGACTATATAAATAGGGTATTTAACAGCAACATCTGGAAAAGTACTAATGATCTTGCGAATTGGGACTTAAGCACTGATGGAGCCCGCGTGTTGAATTCATGGGTGAAAGCACAATCTGATGTATATTATTTTTCTTATTCTACCTGTGCAACTGTCCCCAGTATTCTGACGAACAATGAACTCCCCTATGTAATTTCTATGACTCCGTTGCTATATCCATTTGGAACATTCATAGGAAGTTATACGCGTAATGAAGAAGGGCGAGTTATTATTGATGATAGCTGGAAACCAAATGATGGCGTGGTCAATACGATTTCCCAGAATGGTCCAAAAATCTGGTCTTCCGATAAAATTTTAAACTATAATGGAGTACCGCAAATAGGTAAGTGGAATTCCATGCCTTTATTAGATACAATTGATCATATGGATGCCTGCGGTATTGGAACAAATGTATTAACCTTGTCCTGGTATAAAAACCTTGCTGAAAAACTTGGTGAACTAACAATAAGTAATTAAGTAGAACAAGTAAATAGTCAGTAAATGAAACGCTGCTAGTCTGATTGACTGGCAGCGTTTTTTCATGCTGAGTTTAAAATTCAGTAAGTCAGAGATCATAAACAACCTAGCTTTGCGTCTCCGCCAATTTACTCCATGGCACTACACGATCTATTTTTTATGCAGCATTTTCTTTTTAAGACGCATTGACTCATTAATATGTACCATATGATGACGAGTTACAGGCATTAATAAAATCCCCGCAACATTTTTTCTGCCCCAAAAGTTAATTAACCAGTTTGCACCTTCAACATTTAAAACAGCTCCTTCATCTAAGACACGTTGCAGCCTAGCTGTTTCCATCTTTCTTTTTAAGTCTGCCGGCTGAAGATTTCGAATCATTTCGCGGCTCCTTCGCCCTACGGCGATTCTATAATTCCGTAATTCTTGCATATTGATTTTTGAACTTAATTCAATAATTTCTTCATCCGTCATAGAATTACCAGTATCACAAATTTTTACCTGCATCTTTTCCAGCCAATTATCTGTATTGATCACTTGATCCGCATCTGCAACCAAAATATTCATTGTTATATCTTCTACTCTTGTTAAATGCCACAAACTCCAGGCAATCGTTTCGTCATTTATCGTCGGCATGGTACGAAATACAATTTCATCTAGATTATTCCATAGTTCATCTTCAAAAGTAACAGCGTTTATCTGTGACATTTCAGATGAATGAACCATGGCATGCTGCTCCAAACACAAAGTAATAGCTTCTTCAAATTTATCCAATTTCAGCAGTATATTTCTTAATAAATTTTGCTTCGATCCCCATAAATCCCTTTGGTTATCCATATTTAACGCTCCTTCATTATTTTTAACTCATCACAAAAAAGATCCACAACGTACTGAAGATATGTTGTGAATCTTTTCGTTATATTTCATTTTTTTCCTGCCAAACCACAAGGGATCAATAAACTTCTGTTACGACTATGTGCATAGCAACAGGACCACTTAAACCTTCATACTTTTACTCCCCATGTGTATCATTAATCCTTTGCCTAAATCTCCCGCAAAGTACCACCGTCAATCACATGTTCACAGCCAGTTATATAGGAAGCACGATCTGACGCCAGAAAAGCAACTAATTCTGCAACTTCCTCCGTTCTACCTGGACGCCCTAACGGAATTCCACCGAGAGATTTCACCATTTCATGCATGGCACTCTCGTAATCAGTTCCCGATTCCCCCGCCAATCGACTGATCAGCCTGCTGGCGGCCTGCGTTTCGATGAAACCGGGTGAAACAGAGTTCACTCGTATTCCATATGGCGCAACCTGATTAGCAAGCCCTTTGCTGTAGTTTGCCAAAGCAGCTTTAGCCGACGAGTACGCTAATGTTTCGGTAGCAGGCAAACGCCGCCTAATAGAGGTAGTGTGAATGATTACACCAGACTTTTGCTCCATCATTTTGGGCAATAATGCCCGATCCAAGCGGACTGCCGGAAATAAATTAGTATCAAAAATCTTTTGCCAGTCATTATCAGTCATTGCAAGTGCTCCCTCTATTGGAGCAGAGGAGCCGCCGACGTTGTTAGCGATAATATCGACTCCCCCTAATTGTTCTAGTACCCCGCGAACAACTTTATCTACCCCTTCCGGTGTACTAATATCTGCCTGGATAAACAATACAGGTGCCAGCGATGCAGCGGGAGCCGTACGCGCCGTAGTGATAACGGTAGCTCCTGCAGCAGCAAAGCGCTTAACAATAGCCTCTCCCATGCCGCTTGTCCCACCTGTAACTAGTACTCTCTTATCCTTAAATTCATTTTTATCAAACTGACCAGTAACTATATTGTTCATGATTTTCTCCTTCTTAGTAGCAAGATCTTTATAATTGCCATTCCTTGTTTATTTCTATGTCATTTTCAAGATTCTTTAGTAGATTATTCATTATGCAATCAATTTATTCAGCCATCGAACTACCTACTGCCAAGTGACATCTAAAGGGTTTCTGTCCACCAATCGCTGATAGGTATATTGAGGGTAGCCCACCATCATTCCACTGATTATTTGCATATGTTCCGGAACGTTCAGTAGCTCAAGGAGCGGCTTATGACCTATACCAGCGCAGTACTCAAACAGACCGGCCCAACACGTCCCTAAACCGATCGCGACGGCGAACAGTTGCGAATAGGCTAAAGACAAATAGGCATTGTCCCGTACAGGAGCCGCATAATTTTTGTCGGCTATCGCCACGATTAAACATGGCGCTGACCTCAGTACGATATCCTCACCAGTTTGTCGATAAATTTCGATCTGAGCGATAGCATTTGGCGCCCACGGTGAATTTGCCATTGCGGAATCTCTCTTCAATTCTCCGTCCGCCCACTCGGTGACAACAGCAGAAACCGTTCTCAATGTGTCGGGATTGTCCACTACATGATAAGAAATTCCCTGAGAATTACAGGCAGTGGGAGCCATACGGGCAATATCGAGAATTTGCAATACTTTATCCCGTGGTACAGGCTTTTGCTGATAATCCCGGATGGACCGGCGGGACCGTAAGAATTGGGCTGCCGCATCTGGATTTAAAGTAAGGCTTTCTTTTATGGAAATTTGTTTAGTCAGCGGAACCTTTAGATTATTGAGTGCCCCCTGCGGGCAGACAGCCACACATTGGCCGCAGGTTATACAGAGCGGCCTTATAACTTTCGGCCCATTACCGCCCATCACTAAAACGCCCCGACAAACTTTGACGCAAAGACCACACCGAGTACATTTATCTTGTTCGATTTGAATAAAGTTCATAGTCATTATTGTCTATCACCTCCTGATTTTTATTTTACACAAGGCAATAAGACAACAGTATGTCATATTTAAACTATATCTACATACTTTTTTAATGCGGCTGCGATGACTACGTGCTACCTACTTCATTATTATCAGGACAGTGTTATTCCTTATCTTTGTCGGTGGGCTTTGCCGCAGGCTGTGCTAAAAGTTCCAGGGAGCTGGCCTGCTGCATGATAGTTTGGTCCAAAACTTTAAAGCTATATCCCATAACGACACCAAATATCGAGGATGTTATATAATTCGAAAGTACCGTATTAAGTGGTAATGGTACCGTTCCCGGAGTTTTAAATAATGCCGTTAATAAATAAATTACAAAAAAAGGAGTCGTCCCTAACATCCAAGCCTTGAAAAGAATCTTACGGTTAGTAACCCAAACAAGGAAATAGGCGAACACGGAACCGACAGCACCAGACCAGCCAATTTGTATGAAGACTGCAAATATATCTTCTCCTAAGCCGAATGGAGGAACATGACCAAAGATAAGGATTGCAGCCCAATCTGACAATCGCAGGGTAGTAATCCCCAAAAAGTATGAAAGATAACTCAATGTATTTGACACGACTCCGCCAACAATTCCAGCCACAAAGCCTCGGTACAACCTGTCTTCCATCCTTCGCCCTCCCCGTAATTGTAGTAGTTTTAGTATGCTCGTGGAAGGTCATGTTATACTATCTTTGTTTGCAAAGGAATGTTCTTTTATCGGGAGTGTCAGCAGTACTAGTAAGGCAAATAGTAACATCACAACAGCAAAAAGGCTCGGAGCCACGATGTTAAAGTTCTTTTGAAGATAGGCCGCGACAATAGGTCCTATGATCTGTCCTAAGGCATATACGGTTGTCAATTCTCCAATGGCTTGTAATTGAGCCTTCGGCCTTACTCGGGATGCTAAAGTAATGGTTAGACTGGTTATCCCCATAAAGGTGCCGCCAAATAGAGCACCTCCTGCCAAAGTACTAACCTGACTTGGCATGATAACGGGCAGAAGAATTCCCAGAGCCTGCACCCCATAAGCCAGCAGCAGGCTCAATTTTATACTTGTCTTTTTAGCAATCTGCGCCCAAAGATATGTGGAGGGGGCTGCCGCCAAGCCAATTAATATCCAGCTTTGATTTGCAATATGGCTGAGTTCAGGCATTGAATTTATCATTTGCACAATGAATGTGGCTGTAATGATATAGCCAATACCCTCAAATCCATAACTAATGAGGAGAACGTACCACTCATAATCCCGTACAAACTTATCTTGGGTTCGTATCTGGTCTGACTCCTCAGCATCAGGGTGCGACGCTTTCGCTAATGTATACCACGCAACGGTTCCAAAGACACTTCCGCCCAATGCTAGTCCCTGCCAGCTGGCTGTCCAGCCACCCACGCTATCAAATATGGGTACAAATATTCCAGTAAATGCAATGCCAATACCAACACCACTATAAAGAAATCCTGCCCAATCACTTCGTCCCTGTCCCAAAGTAACACTTGAGGCAACAACAAATAAAATTGCGCTAAGAAACCCGGAAAGCAGCCTTAGCAGAGACCAAAGCAATTCATCTAACGTGAGAGGCATAGCAATCAGCAATAAGATACTAGTAACGATTCCTCCACCTAACCAGCTTCTTAAATGCTTTCTGACCCACTGTTTGCGTGAGATAAAGGCTCCAATCAAATAGCCCAGATAATTCGCAGAGGCCATAACTGCGATATTCCATTCCGTTACGCCAATATCCCTTTGCATCAGAGGAATAATTGGCGTAAATCCAAATCGCGAAATCCCCATGGCTAAGCTCAAAGCGCAAATGCCACCTGCAAGAGTAAAGATAGTACGGTTATTTTTGATATTGCCACCTCCTAGCCAAATCATATGATTCTATGTTACTATAAAGTATCCACCAACAGAAGCGATTCATTTCTATCTTGGCAATCGCTTTTATCTATGGGAGGCTAACAAAGATGGATTTAGACGATATAAAAGTATTCCGTGAAGTAGCATTACATGGTTCCATGACCCAAGCAGCGGAAACACTAGGGTACGCACAATCCAGTGTCACGGCACGCATACGCAAGCTAGAAGCAAAATTAAAAGTAAACTTATTGTATCGTAATGCAAAAGGAGTGCAGCTCACTCCCTCTGGTCAAGTTTTTCTGGAGTACGGGTTAAAGATTACCCAACTCACAGAAGAATTATACAATTTCTTGAATCCAAGTGAAGTTCCAAGCGGATTACTGCGAATCGGCTCTATGGAAACAACAGCCGCTATTCGCCTGCCTGCATTGCTCAAAGAATATCATTCCTTATATGATAAGGTCGATTTATCACTTCAGACTGGGCCTACCGAATACTTAATAAATCAAGTTCTGAATTATGAACTTGATCTGGCCTTTGTCTCATCCCCTGTTAACCATCCTGAAATCAATGAAATCGAAAGTTTTAGGGAAGAAATGGTTCTGGTTGCCGAGAAAAAAGAAAATATCCAAGATATTTTGGATATTATAAGAAATAGAACGATATTAGTTTTCCGCCCTGGCTGCTCTTATCGCTCATTGCTTGAACGATACTTATTGGAGAGTAAATCTATTCCCTTAAGGCGTTTTGAATTTGGCTCTCTGGAGGCTATTATTGGCAGCGTATCAGCTGGAATCGGAATCTCCTTATTGCCAAGGTCTGCTGTAGAAGATAAACTTCAGTCAGGTGTTTTAAACGCTTATGAGCTGCCATCTCATCTACGAATTTGCACAACAATGCTTATACAACGAAAAGATGTAATACAAACAGCAGCAATGGCTAATTTTATTGATTTAATAAATACCACTCATTAATTATTTTTTAATGAACGACAATAATTGATGTCATTTCAAAGTTTCGCTTAATACGATTCATCCGTAACAAGTCAAAAAGTGCAGAGAAACGGTCACATTTTCCTGCACTTTTTTGCCTGTCAATAGCTATTGTTTTCATATCATTTATAGATGCTTTTTTTATACAATGGTATAATTATTCTATTTATATTAATAAAAAGATAATAAGTAATCATTCCATTTAGAATAAAAAATAATGACAAAAGGAAAATAACAGGATGGAACAATCAAAGCTTATTGAAATGATAAAGAATAATCCTAATGCTATCGCTTATATCAATAATCCTACAGACGAAATGAAACTATTGGCCATTAAACAAAATGGACTTGCACTGCAGCATATAAAGTCTCCAACCAGAGAGATGCAAGAATCAGCTATCGACAATAATGCTCGGGCCATTCAATTTATCGATAACCCTACAGAAGACATGCTGGTAAAAGTTATAAATGCCGGCTGGATCAACTTAGAGTATATAAAAAATCCAACTGATACATTAATTCAATTAGCTATCCAGCAAGCTGGCTGGGCGATTAAATATGTTTCTCATCCAAGTGAGGAACTGCAATTATTAGCTATAAGAAAAAATTACGATGCAATTAAATTCATAAAAGAACCTTACGAAAGTGTACAAGAAGAGGCTGTAAAAATCAGTTATGATGCATTACGATATATTAATGCTCCTACACATCATGCAGAGCTTATCGCTGTCAAGAATGATGAAAGGGCAATTCGGCTTATATCTGATTTAGATAAAAATAAAGTATTAGAATTCTTGAAAGTAAATATTTTAGTGATTCGATACGTTATGAAAGAAATAGAACTCTCTAAAAATGAATTAGAACAAGTGTTAAAAGAAGCATTATCAAATGAAGATGTTGATGAAAAATATGTTAGAGATTTTTTAAATTGCAGTATAATAGATAAAAATAGTGACAGTCTGCCAATGGACAAGTTACTGTTTATTTATACCTATGGAAGCAAAAAAGCAAAAAAAATTACGGTAGATGAGAAGCTGAAGATAAAATAGGTGGGAGATATCATGAATTTTATAGATACATTACAAAGTGCTGATTTAGTACTGGCTACTGGAGAAGTCCCTTTAATCGTTGGAGAAAGCGGCATCGGAAAAACAGTATTAGCCAAGGAAATTGCGAATCAAAATAATTGGAGCTTCATTGTTATTGATGGAAATCTCCTTAAGGAAGGTGAAATCGGCGGTCTTCCAACGATTGAATCGTATACCGAAATGAATCATCATGGAGATAACGTTGAAAGAAAAACAACAGTATATGCCGTTCACAATAAGCTACGGGAAATTGATGAAGAAATAGCAAAAGGAAACATAGTTCTGTTATTTATCGACGAGATCAATCGCTGTGAACATACGGTGCAGCAGGAACTTATGAATCTAATATTAAATAGAGAAATTAATGGCTATAAGCTGCACGACAGTGTAAAAATTATAGCAGCTATGAATCCTTCCAGTAAATACGGTGGGGATTTTGATTATCAGGTGGTAGATATGGATGTAGCACAAGAAAATCGCTTTGTGTGGTTACACATGGAGCCGGATTATATGCAATGGCTGGATTGGGCCATAAATGCTGGTATTGAACAAAAGGTTATTGAGTTTATTTCTACCTACCCGGAATATTTGCATAAAAACAATGAAGATGATATAAGAGCAACACCAAGAAGCTATGAACGAATTTCAGGCATTTATAAAATTTATAAGCAGAAAAAAGATTCCATACCCAGGTCTGTATTTTTGAATGTTATCAGAGGTAATGTAGGAAAACTCATTGCAGAAGAGTTTGTTAACTTTGTTGAATCTGATTATAACGTCCTACTCTCTTATGAAGACGTGTTTTCAGGAAATACTTTGCATGAATCCGTCAGAGAAAAAATTAAAAATGAAAGTCATACCAGGCTGTATCTAGCGGCAAAAAATATACTTAAACATTTAGAAGCAACTATAAAGAATGGTGATCACAAGACAACTTATATGATTGAAAGACTGATTGCGTTCTTGAAGCTATACCCTGTAGATCTGATGATTGGAATTATGAAGGATATGAAAAATAGTTATACTGAGGTATACAAACATGCCATAGAAAATGAAGCTTTTGTCGAAGCTTATTTTGAATCCTATCGCGAAATCAGGTGATCATGTATGGAAACTTATTTTAAGACCCACATAACCGGGCTTTATGAAAAAGCATATAATATCATTACTCTTTTTTTAAAGGCAAAACGTGCAGGAGATCCTTCTCCGCTACAGATTCCAGAAGATTTTAAAAAAGAGTTTTTTAGCCTTGTCGACAAAGTGAATGTAAGTCTAATGGAAGACAAAGATAATTTTTATGGGTACTTTTTGTTTCAAATGTCAAAAGAGATACGCTTCGATATCAGCAGCCCTACTGCTGTGAATTTCAAAGGAGCGAAATATATTATCTATTTCAATCCCATCATTTTTTTAACTCTTACGATCAAACAAATGGAAACTACACTTAAGCATGAAATACTCCATATAGTCTCTATGCATCTAATCAGAGCAAAAGAAATTCAGCGCAGCTATAGCACCTTAGCAGCTAATATCGCAATGGATATCGTAGTAAATACTTATTTAGATCACCTGCCCCCCTATGCGACTACCTTAGAATGGGTGAATTTAAATTATTCTTTAAAGCTCTTGCCATTTGAGTCTTTTGAATATTACGTGGAAAAGATTCAAACTGCCCTGGACTTACTAGACGTAGTGGAAGAAGAAATAGAGGATGACAGCAACCAAGATGAAAAAATAGAAACAGCTTATAATCCTGAAAAAACCCATGACATTTGGGACGATTCCAGTGATCTGGATGAACAAACGCTCAAAGAATTTACGGAGAAGTTTATTGATGCTTCGCAAAAAGGCACGATTCCAAACTATTTAGAAAGTCTGATAGCAGCACTTAAAAGCAGCAAGGGTGAACTGCCTTGGAATCTATATCTTAAGAGATTAATGGGAACTGTTGAAAGTGACCAGAAGAAGATTATTACAAGAAGAAATCGTAGACAACCCGACCGCTTCGATTTAAGAGGCCAGCTTAGAAGTCATAAAGCAAACATTGCTGTTGCCCTTGACATAAGCGGAAGCATTAGTGACGAAGAATTTAATCAAGCGATGAAAGAAATACTCAGTATCGTGAAAAATTACAATCATGAAATTACGATTATAGAATGTGATAGTGAAATTAGACGTGTGTATAAAGTCAAATCTGCCAAGGATATCAAAGCTAGAATGAAGATAAGAGGAGGCACTAGATTTACACCCGTTTTTAAATATGCGAATACTAAAAAGATTCATTTGTTAGTGTATTTTACGGATGGCAAAGGTGAAGAGAAGCTTCTCACCATCCCCAAGGGATATAAAACATTATGGGTTATTTCGGGAAGAGGAGATACGCTTTCATTAAAAGAACCTTATGGAGCAGTAAAAAAGCTGGACAAGATTGAAATAAAGGATGATACCTTTGATATGCGTGATGTTCCAAGAGATGGATATTCAATGAATAATCAGCAAAGAATGCATGTTTAGATTTGCTATGCGGCTAATCTTGTAATCACAGATTAACCTTCTTTCTACCTCTGAGAATATAGAAAAAATGGCCTCAACCAAGGGTTGAGGCCATTTTTTATGCAACTCTTCCCTATTGCGTTTGCAATTATACACGTAATCCAATGCACGTTAACAGCAATTCTTCAGCAAATTATTTTATATGAATATTTAAATTTAAATATTATACAATGTAAATAATTAATATAATTAATATAATTATTGATTATATTAATTATTCATGTTATAGTCATGCTATAGTTATTAAAGATTGAAAAGAGGTGCATTTTATCAGCAATCCACTCTTAAATTACTGCCCCGTTTGCGGATATGAGATGACTATCACTAAATTGGCGTGCAACCATTGCCATACCAAAGTGGAAGGCGAATTTGTATCTTGTAAGTTTTGTCATCTGCCAAAGGATCAATTAGAATTTGTTGAGGTTTTCCTCAAATGCCGAGGCAATATTAAAGATGTCGAGAAAGAATTGAGTATTTCCTACCCAACAGTACGGAATCGCCTTGAAGGGGTTTTGCACTCTTTAGGACTCCGAAATGAAAAACCAGTGACATCACAGGATGAAGCCCAACGCTATGAAATTTTAAGTGCCTTAGAAAGTGGCCAGATAACCTCAGAAGAAGCTACTCAACAATTGCGTAAAATCAAAAAAAAATTATAGGATGGTAAAATAATGAGTGATGAAAGAATTAAGATTCTAGAAATGATTCAAAACGGGAAAATTAGCGCCGCAGAAGGTCTTGACCTTTTGAAAGCGCTAGATGACTCTTTTACGCAAAAAGAATGTGTCCCAACTACCGGTAGCCGCTTTTTGCGTATTCGCATCACCAGCGGCCAAGACAAAAAGGTTAACGTCAATGTCCCTATAAGCTTGTTAAAAGTCGCTACCAAATTTGCAAACATCGGTATGAAGTGTATCCCTGCAGAGGCTCTTCAGGAAATGCAGAAAAAAGGCATTGACCTCGCTGAAATCGACTTTGACGAGCTTGTGCAGCTTATTGACCAAGGCCTGACCAATGGCAAATTAGTCGATATTGAGACTGACGATCAAAAGGAAGGCCATACCAAAGTTGAAATCTATGTGGATTAACCGCTCTACTTATTTCCTGCTGATAAAAATCCGACATCAGAACGTTAATCTCACCTTGCCAATCCCCCTTTTTATTTTGAATGGAATTTTAGTAATCATGAATACTTTGGCTTCTGTGTGGAGCAATTATTTCCCCCATCAAAAGCTACCCTCATTAATTACCAGCCTCTGCTTGGAGCTATTTCATGAGTTGCGCCGTTTTGGCAATTGGACATTAATGGAATTATCGGATGGCAAGAGCCAGATATTCATAAAATTTTATTAAAGCGCTTGTAAGGGATCAGCATGAAGCTATAAAACAAACTCCTGCCCATTTTTAGTGTGGCAGGAGTTTGTCAAACTTCATTGACAGACGATCATTCATTTCTCGCTTTCACACTGTTGTTAAGCGCAGTTAAGCTTTGCTGGATTGCGATTAACTGTTCTGCTGGAACTCCTCCATCTAAAGCGGAGAGCAGACTTAAATAAAAATCATCCAACTGTTCTGTCATGTGGGAAATTAGCTTTTCAAGCTCTCCCTCCATGACATTTCCATACAACATCTGTATTCGCTTTTGTTCATTCTGCAAGTACACATCTGCTGCAGAACTCAGCACGCGATACAACTCATCGCTCATTAATTTGCTTTCATTTTTTTCGAAAAATGATTTTGGATTCTTAAAATACGTCATGGCTTTGGAAAACAACCCGTACTGAATATCTTTGAAAGCGATTTCAAAATCAATTTGCGCCGTATTTTCAAATTCAAAAAGGGAAAAAGATAAATCCGGATTGATCTCGAGAATTCTTTCCATAAGCCCCTTCTGATACTCTGCCGTTATTTTTTCAGCAAAGCGATCCAGTCTTACCGTGGTTGCTCTCATTTCCTGGGCAAAGTCAAAGCCAATTTCCTCGAGTAATTCCTCCAGTGCATTCTGCAAAACTTTTTTCAGATTACGACCATCATCACGTAATACAGTCGGATTGAATGCTTCTTTAAAGAAATCCGTAAAACGTAAAAATACCCGCTGCTTAATATAGTAAACTAATTCTTCTGTTTCCTGATACAGGCGATTTTTTAAATCCTGTGCCGTCTGCTGCATCAGAATTGCGTTTATACCCGCTTTCTGGGCGACCATATTTTCCCGTTTTTGCTTCTTAACAGCAGCATCTTCTCTGGTACTATCAAGGAGCTTCCCGACTAAATGAGAAACACGATGTAGTTCATTTTCGGATGCCCGGGCTGCCAAGTTAGATAAATCATTGGTTATAAAATAATAAAAAGCTTCCTCAAAAGCTGGCATTCCTGAAAGAGGAGGGATAGTCTTATCCTCTTTTTCTTGTAGTGCCTGTAAGCTCGATAATGGATATAAATGAGGATTTCTGACTCCATATTTCATTAGCTGCTCCTGGACATATAGAGTAACAGTTTCCTTTTCTTCCTCATTATCGGCCAAATCAATGGCATTTATCATAAAAAACATTTTATCTAATTGAAATGAATCTTTTACACGCCCCAGCTGAATCAAAAACTCCCGATCAGCTTTTGAAAATGCATGATTATAGTAGGTTACAAACAAGATAGCATCTGAATTTTTGATAAAGTCAAAGGCCACTCCCGTGTGACGGGCATTAATAGAATCCGCCCCCGGAGTATCAACCAGAGTAATTCCACTGCGGGTTAAGGGACAATCATAATACAGATCAATCCATTCCACAAAGCAGGATTTTTCTTCTAGTGCAACATAATCACTAAATTCAGTTATTGTTTTTTTGAGTACTGTCCCCAGCAGTTCGCTAAAGGCAGCATACCCTCGGGTAAATGCCTGTAAAAAAGTATAATTTGTCTTCTCGGCTGCCCCCTGCTGCCCCAATTGCTCATTGAGTTTTTCTATTTTTGTCCTTGCATCGGCTAAGCTCTCCCCATGGAAATCAAATAGTTTCAAGGCATGATTGACCTCTTCGAGCATCACCCGTTCTTCTTTAAGCTTAATCAGAACAGTCCCATGTGAACAGGACTCATTGACCGGCTTAATTTTGTTGATTGCCGCTGTCATTGGATTCGGTGAGACAGGTAGTACTCTTTCTCCGATTAACGCATTGGCAAAAGAAGATTTACCAGCACTAAATGCCCCAAATAAGGCAACCGTAAAACCTTTCTGATCTAATCGTTCCGCTTTTTCCTTCAGTTCGCCTGCAAGCTTTTTAAAGCCCGGCAACTCCTGAACCAGCTGAGCCGTCTTCTTTAATTTTTCAGCGGTCTGCTTCATCCGGTCTGAAGTATTAGCGGATAATGTAGTTCTTTCTGTTGGAATTGGCTTGTTCATCGGGATAATGGGCTTCTTCTGTACCTCTGGAGCCTGCCCGGTTTCCCCATAAACAATCTCAAATTCCTCTTCTTTCAGATCAAACAAATGAAAGCGGTCATCCTCGATCCCATTTGCTCTGCTAAGCAGCATTTCCAGGGACCTTTGCTCAAGACTCTCAGCTGACTCATATTTTTTCACCTGTTCAAGAGCGGTGATATAGCGCTCCATGCTTGCTGATTTTTGGGTTATTCTTGCTTGAAGGACTGTATTTCTATTCTGCAGGGCATTAAGCATTTCGCTTTTAAGCTCAGCTAAAGCGCTTTTAGCCAGCAGTTTAATTGCAGTTGCCACATTATCCGTATAATTTATAACCGAAGTATCCGATAAACGTGCCCCCGTTTTTACAGCGGATTCTAATAAGTCTTTTAAAAAATGAACATTGAAACTCTGAATTTTGGCAAGCAGTTCTTCATTGGAGATCCCCTTGTCCCTTAAAAAACGCAGCAGAAAATCACGAAGATGCCACTCGATCTGAGATTTTGTTTTTTCGAGTATTCCCTGGTAAAAGAGATTCAGTCTTTCCTCTCTAGCAGCTACGGTTTTTTGTTTGGTAAACAGCCAGCCAACCTTAAAATCCCCCTGACACGATTCAAGATATCCTTCCGCAAGGGCTCTGGTTTCAAAGGGCATCAAATAGGCGTTTGCCATGATTTTATTAACCTCGGCATCAAATTCGCTTTCTGCCTTTTCCGGCCCCTCACCTAAAGCATTTTTCTCTTCACGCAGTCGGCTGTAGTTAGCTGCTAACTCTTCCTGCTCCATAGCAGATAATTCATTTAGGATATTCTTGAAAGGCTCTAGCTCCAAATTATTCTTTTTCTTTGTTTTATCCAAGTGGTCTTTAATGATTTTTTGCAGGGAATGAAAAATAGATTGGAGGAGTAAACTGTCTTTCTCTTTTAAACGCCCCGCCAGAAAAGCCTGCAATTCTACAAATTGATTGTATTCATGGTCATCTTGTTTTAAAGAAGTATAGAAAATAGCAGTTGGTTTTACACCCCATGATGAGAAGGATTCAACCACACTGGTTTTAAATTCCCCAAAGGAAAGTTCCTGATCGGAATGCTTATCAACTTGGTTAATAACAAGATAAACCTCTTTGCCGGCTTCTGTCAGCTCTTTCGTAAACATAAAATTCAATTCGGATTGAACATGATTATAATCCATTACATAAAAGATCAAATCAGCAAGGTGAATGGCAGATTCCGTGGCAATACGATGGGCATCATCTGCAGAATCAATACCGGGTGTATCCATAATCACGGTTTGGCTTGGCAGCCGAGAATCCGAATGGCTGATTTCAATTGACTGGATTTGATCTCCATCCTTGCAATAGTTTTTTACCATTTTATAATCATAGGGGGCGAGATATAAACGAGGTTTTTCATTTTTAAAAAATACCTTTACGTACTCTTCCCCTGCTTTGACTTTTACAAGATTGGCACTGGTTGGAATCGGGCTTGACGGCAGTAAATTTTCCCCCACCAGGCGATTAATAATCGTTGATTTTCCTGCAGAAAAATGTCCGCAAAATGCAATGGCAAATTCCTCATGTATTAATTTACCAGCTAATTGCTTAACTTTTGCCGCATTTTCTGGATCATTATGTCCTGCCAGATATTCATAAACCGCTAAAAGCTGCCCCTTTAATGATTGAATTGTTACTTGATGATTCGCAGTTTGGATCATAAACTATTTCCCCTTATAACAAACTCTGTAATTTGTTTATTTTACACTATGTAGTGACGTATAGGCAATCTTATGTTATCCAATATGCGCAGCATCTTATATTCGTTATGAAAAGTAAGAACAAGAAACCCACAAAATTCGTGGGTTTCTTGTTCTATGCAATATATTTTTTAATTTTTATCGGATTAAAAATTTGTCACAAATCCCAATGAAACTCCGTGAGCATTATAGGAAGGATTATGACCTCCAAGACCACCATTAGAAACATGCATGAACATATACCCGATATTCATGGAAGAGTTTTCACCGGTTTTATAAATGAATTGAGGGCCGAACCGCCACATGAAATTATAATATCTTCCGCCGGCGGGAAATATCTTGTCATATAGGATAAATCCGCCGCTCAAATCGAGTGCTGCTGATAGCTTGCCGGAGAGTTCTTTTTCATTGCGAATCATATAAACAGGCCCGATGCCAACTGCAGAACTGTCTTGATTCATTTTCGTAAAATCGATGTTTCCATACGGTCGGGTGATTGTAATGCCCCGATATACCGACCTATTATTTTTTTCAGATATTTTCTTAAATATATGTAGTGATACTGTATCAATATCGCGATTGCTGGTAAATGGAGTTAAATAGTCCCAATCCAGTTCCATCTTGGAATCGGCCGCGTAACAATATGAATTTCCTGCCATAACAATCAGCAAAAAGTTAATGACAATTACGAAACAAATGAATTTACGCACGATACGACGCTCCCATCCGAGTTTTTATATTTTAGCATATGTGCAAAAACAACCATAGAATTCCTTTTCAAGGAAAAACATTATTAATATTCTATATGCCAATTTACTTTCCTGCTAAAATTATCAAATTAAAATAAAAGTTAAGAACATTCATCAATAATTAATATGTTCCCCAATAATTTATATGATTAGATTGTGTTATTATAAAAATTACGCAAATCTAACCACGATTATTCGCCCTAGCATAATGACTTAATATCTTTTATCAGCATTTCCACATTTTTCTCATTTGTAGCCCAGCTGGTACAAAATCTCACAACACTGTGTGCAGCATCAACTTTTTCCCAAAAGGAATAAGAATACTTTTCGTTCAATTCCATTAATACATCATCCGGCAAAATCGGAAACTGCTGATTTGTTGTAGAATCATAGCGAAAGGAAAATCCTTTTTCGGCAAACGCCTCCCGAATCAACATCGCCATATCCACGGCATGCTTAGAAATTTCATCATATAAGCCATCTTCAAACAAGGTTTCAAACTGAATTCCCAATAATCTCCCCTTAGCCAGCATTCCTCCATTTTGCTTGATAAAATACCGAAAATCTGTTTTCAAAGCATCATTTATAATTACGACTGCTTCACCAAACAATGCGCCAACTTTTGTTCCCCCTATATAAAACACATCACATAGCTTTGCAATATCTGCCAAAGATAAATCACTGCCTTTAGCAGCCAGACCATATCCTAATCTAGCGCCATCCATAACTAGTGGCAAACCACATTCCTGGCAAACTTTACTTAAAGCTTCCAATTCCGCTCTACTATAAGTGGTTCCATTCTCGGTAGGGTGAGAAATATAAACCAAGCCGGGTTGTACCATATGCTCATGACTGGCATCATTCCAGTGGGCATCATATAATTCTTTGACCTGTTCTGCCTGAATTTTCCCATCATCACTCGGCAATGTAAGTACTTTATGGCCAACAGCCTCAATTGCCCCCGTTTCATGTACTGCAATATGTCCAGTAGTTGCAGCAACTGCGCCTTGATGCGGGCGCAAAATGGAAGCGATAATTGTGGTATTGGTTTGTGTTCCTCCCACTAAAAAGTGTACATCTGCATTCTCTGCATGACACGCTTTTCTAATATAAGCTCTGGCTTTTTCACAATGCTCATCCATACCATAACCAGGTGTCTGCACTTCATTGGTTTCCAATAATCGTTTCATAATTCGCTCATGAGCACCCTCTGTATAATCACATTCAAATCGTATCATCTTATATCTTCTCCAATCTATCTAATTTCTGTTGTCAACAACATCGAAGCATGTAGTTCTTTAATTTCTATCTGTGATAATCTTTATACTACTCTCACTATTTGTTCATCCGATTTTTCATTCAACATATTCCTTCTTTTTTAGTGGACTTAGTCAACAATTATATTAACGGATTTAGTAAATTTGTCAACATCGAAGCATGTAGTTCTTTAATTTCTATCTGTGATAATCTTTATACTACTCTCACTATTTGTTCATCCGATTTTTCATTCAACATATTCCTTCTTTTTTAGTGGACTTAGTCAACAATTATATTAACGGATTTAGTAAATTTGTCAACAATATATTTTACCTACTCAAAAATTACGTCAGTGTACAATAGCAAATCACCAGTCTTCCTGATATCTCATCCTCATTCTCCGGGGAAGCGATTTATATATCAAATCATAAGAATGATCAATTAAGCCTCTTATTTCTTTTTCCGGAATACTACCGTCAAGCAGTAACGTATTCCAGTGCCGTTTATTCAAATGATATCCGGGTGTTATGCTTGGGCATTGTTGTCTTAATAGCTCAGAATAGTCAGGATCACATTTCAACGAAAGAATATCCTGACCATGCCTACGTGATAGTAGTGCAAATATTTTGGATGCTACTTTCATAACAATGACATCAGGTCCGAAAGGATAATCCTCGATTGATCCGGGTTTCGTCAGACAGTATACATATAGGTCTTTTGAATTCAGATTACATTTCTTTTCTTCCATATAAGATTTCCTTCTCTCATTTTTCTTAGAAATTGCTTCTTTCTATGTCGCAAAAAAGTCACTCCGTCATTCAGATGTGATACTCGGCAAATTGTTGCAAAGTAGTTGATATCTTATGTTTTATTTACTATTAAAACACAGCTTCCTGTAAAAAGTAAATCCACTTTGCAAAACCAAAGAAGATACCCCTAATCGAGTCACAAACTAAATTAGGAGTATCTTCACTTTATTGATAATAGTGTAGTCATGACTTTACCAATACAAGGGTATGCACATGAAAAACGAGCTCATATTTTTTAATAAATTCAGATTATAATTTCATAGCTCTAAAGCCTTCATGTTCAATCAATATTATAATCGCCATCAGCTAAACATATACTTGATTCTTCTTGTATCATGTCAATCATTTCTTTAATCAAATCCCTTGCTAATAATGCATTCATTAGGTGATCTTGCGCATGCACTACTATCAAGTTCATTTCTTGTTTTTCACCTTTTGCTTCCATTTGCAACAGATTTGTTTGCAAGGTGTGTGCTTTTTGTAATTCTTTAGCCGACTCGTTAAGGTATTCAAAAGCCTCTTTATGTTTTCCATTTCGTGCCAGATTTAAAGCCTCAAAACAATGACTGCGCGCGTTTCCTGCATGTAAAATAAGAGTAAAAGCAATGTGTTCAATTTCCACGCTGCACCTCCAAATGTTTAATTAAATATCATTTTTAATTAAACATTTATTTAATATTTTCTAAAAAAATATAGTAAAAGATTTTTTATGCAGGGTTGCTTAAAACCCCTCTGAGAAATATTTCCACGGCCTCTGGTATGTAGTATTCAGCCTTATCCTTTTTTGTCTCCAAGAATTCATCAGCAAGATGGTTCGTCATAAAATAAAAATGTAAAAGACTTCCTAACAATACATTAGCGCAATCAGGCCTAACATCTGACCGAATTTTCCCATTATTAATTCCTTCTTGAATACACTTCATTAAGAAACCATGATGGCGTAGAATAGCCGGCTTTACAATACTTTCATAACAGTTTGTAGAATTTATGATTTCTCCATAAATTAGACGATGATTATAAGGATAGGATTTATGTAACTTTACAAATTTTTGAGAAAACCGTCTGATTTTTTCAATAGGACAATTTTCTTCATTGTGGATGGAATCTATTATCGTATCGATTAAGTCAAACTGAGCTTCCAGTATCGTAGCATAAAGCTTCTCTTTTCCGCCAAAATAATATGATATCAGAGCAATATTAACTTTGGCAGCCTCTGCAAGTTCTTTTACAGATACGGCAGCAAATCCTTTTTGCGCAAATAATGGAGCTGCCGCTGTCATTATTCTCTGAACTGCTGGCTTATCTGTCATTATTTCCTTTTTCACATTTTCCCCCATATTCTTTTACTTTCAATCCATATTAAATGATCATTTAATATGGATTATACTTCCTCTGCATAAATTTGTCTAGTGAGAAAGCTTTTGGCATTACTTTTTACCCCAAACTGTCTCTGCAATTTCTTTGACAAAACGAATTTTATCCCACTGCTGCTCCTCTGTAAGCAAGTTGCCTTCTTCCGTAGAGGAAAAGCCACATTGAGGACTTAGGCAGATTTGATCAATATTGACATATTGGGCCGCCTCTTCAATCCGTTGTATAACGGCTGCTTTATTCTCTAACTCACCACTTTTAGAAGTAATCAAGCCTAATACGACTTTTTGATCTTTAATATAACGTAATGGCCGAAAATCACCTGCACGTTCACTGTCATATTCTAAGAAAAAACCATCAACCATGCAAGAACCAAACAAGTCCTCCGCTACTGGCTCATATCCACCAGAAGAGAACCATGTAGAACGGAAATTACCACGGCAAATATGCATAGTAATAACCATATCCGAAGGACGAGCAGCAATTGTTTCATTAATCAAGGCTACATAATCCTTGGCTAGCTGCTTCATATCAAATCCCCGTTTTTGATATTCTTCACGTTTTTCCAAGGAACAAAACTCACCCCAGCTAGTATCGTCCAGTTGCAGATACCGACAACCAGCTGCATAAAAAGCAGCAATTGCCTTCTTGTACGCCGCTGCAATATCATGCATAAGCACTTTATTTTCTTTGTATAAATGAATAGGCTGATAGTCTCCTGCTCTCACAGTAGTAATCAGATGGAGCATGGTTGGTGAAGGAATTGTGACTTTGACCATGCTGTCCCCTGCAATCGATTTCATATACCTAAAGTCTTCTAAAAAAGAGTGACTCGTAAAGTCAATTTTCCCTTGAATTTCAATCGTTTCTGCTTTGGTATCCTTGCCATGAAAGGCAATAGAGCCATGGTCCGCCTGCTTTTTATTTATACCGTCCAGTTCCCACAGAAAATCTAGATGCCACCAACCCCGACGAAATTCTCCATCAGTTATTGCCCTTAAGCCAATCTGCTTTTGTTTCTCCACCAAAACCGCGATTTCTTTATCTTCTATTTTTCTTAATGAATCAACAGACAGATTTCCTTCCTCAAATTCAGCTCTTGCATTCTTGACTGCTTGCGTGCGTAAGAAGCTGCCTACAATATCATATTTAAAAGGAGCTTGTCCCTGAAATGGAGGTAATGATTCTTTATTCATGATATAAATCTCCTTTTTGCATTATTAATCATTTTATTAAGATGGACTGCAGTATGATTTTACCATGATATATATCTTACTTCCAGTAAAACTGTTCAATTTTTTTCGCTAGTTGGGATCATTGGGGTTGGTTCATTAGTTATTGAATCACACCTTTTTTTAATCATCACACCCCCATATAGTCTGCTCTATGACATATCGAATAGACCTTAGCCAATAGTTTGGCTAAGGTCTATTCTGTTGCTAAATAATTTAATTAGATATATTATTCATAGGCTCTCATTTACCGGAAAAGGCCATGATTAATGAGTTTCAGCTTTTACACTAACAACGCGATAAACAAATATGGCAATCATCGCAATAAATACAAGTAAACCAAGCAAATCAGCTGTAGGGCCAAAATCCTTGCCTACGAGTGACAGAGGTGAATCACTACCGCCGCTTGTTACTGAAAATACAATAATAATGGCAATGATTACTCCCATTAAACTTTCACCAACAATCAGCCCAGATGCAAACAACACACCGTGACGATTACAAAGCTCAACATCCGCTTCGACATTTTTGGGACTGCGCTCCATCGCTCGGTTACGCAGGTAACGATTCACAAAATAACCCATGACAGCGCCTATGACAAGGGGTATTTCTAAGGTAGGCGGCAAATAAATCCCCATGCCTACAGCTAACGGCGGCAGGCAGTATTTTGCTGAGTTCTTCTTCAACAGTAGATCTACAATAATGATTGCAATTCCAACTCCCACGCCGAAAAGAATATAATTCCAATCCAAATTATGACTGAAAATCCCTTTGGCGATTGTAGTCATCAAAGTAGCCTGCGGTGCAGACAGGGCTTGGCTTTCGTCCATTCCAATGCGCGGCATAGCCCCGACAAAACCATACGCCTCATATAGTAAATTCAATACTGGCGCGATGGCAAATGCTCCGACAAGGCAGCCCAGTAATAAGGCCACTTGCTGCTTCCATGGTGTAGCACCAACAAGATAACCAGTTTTTAAATCCTGCAGATTATCATTCGAAATAGCAGCAATACTGACAATCACGCTCGTCATGAAAATAGCTAAGGCAATGGCGAATTTACTTCCTATTTCCGTATCAAATAGATTAACTGCACTACCAATCCCGAGTACTACAAGCGAAGATGTAATAATACCCAAGATGCCAATACCCGAAATCGGGCTGGCTGATGTACCAATGAGTCCGGCCATGTAACCGCACGCAGCAGCAACAAAAAAGCCCATACAAATAGAGACAGCAACACCTGCGACAACAAAAATCCCTGTGGTACCTGCTGACAGATTAGCATCCCCAATAAAGGAATAAAAGGTTCCCAGCAATCCGATAACAATAATACCTAAAACCATAGCTGTCGCTTTAGGAGATAAATCCGTATCCATACGATGCAAATTTTTTCCCGTCTGTGAATTTCTCATGGCTTGTATCGAAATGCGCATACCATCAATGATGGGTTTTACTAGTGTAATCAGTGTCCATATTGCAGCAATTCCGATCGTACCAGCACCGATAAGACGCACCTTTTGTGCCCAAACAGCGGTTGCAAATGCACTGGCACTCTGCCCGGCTGCCGGTGATAGCATCGATGTAAGATAAGGTACAAATACGCCCCATGATAAAATAGTCCCTGCTAACATTGCCATACCACTAGCAATACCAATCAGATAGCCAGCTCCCAATAAAGCAGAGGAAAAGCCAAGAGGCAGCTGCGAAGTAACCTTGCCAAAACTAAACCAATAGTGCACTCCGGATGAAAGAATTTGCAAACCATCCGCACATAAACTAACAATAGCCGCAAAAATCCCACCAGACATAATATCTTTTATGCCATTTTCTTTGGCTCCTGCGGCATTACCACCACTACCTACTTTCAAAATTTCTGCAGCTGCGAGCCCTTCAGGATAAGGCAAGTCACTATTGACAATCATAGCGCGGCGCAATGGGATTGTGAACAGCACACCAAGGCCACCACCGCAGGCACAAATCATCAAAGTCTGCCAGAAGGCAAATCCTTGCCAATACCCCAGCATCAGTAAACCGGGAATGATAAAGATAACTGCCGAAAGGGTACCTGCTGCCGATGCCTGAGTCTGAACCATATTATTTTCCAGGACATTCGAATCATTAAACACCTTTAAAATTGCCATAGAAATAACTGCTGCAGGAATAGACGACGAAAACGTAAGTCCTACTTTTAAGCCCAAATAAACATTGGATGCCGTAAAAATGACCGTAATGACCATTCCCAGCAATATTCCTCGCAGCGTAAGCTCAGGCACGTTTAATTCATTACTCATAAAATCTACTTGTTTCATACTTATACTCCTTATTTAATAAGTTTTTACCAACCTGGATTAGTCATAATTTCAAGGGCAATTCCCCCAATCTTTATTACTGCGTTACATATTAGTTCCCTTTTTAGGGTCGCAGTAAGCTGCATAATATCCTTCCCATAAGGACTATTTAAATAATCTTCTATATTTTCATGCCAAATCCTTTAATATTTTGTGGAATCATAATTTCGTGTAATCTCAAACGCACTGAGTTATTACTATTTGTTTGAATACTTAGGTTTTAATCTATTGATTAGTTATAATGTATTTTTAATTACGCAAACTAATGACAGTTATTCCGGCAATAATTAAATTAATGATGTTAATCTTATATACTAATTTTTTAGAACTTTAACGAAAGTTTTCAATTTTTCCTTACACAATAAAAGAGAACCGAAGGATACCAATTCTTCGGTTCTCTTTTTTAGTTGGCACTGATGCATATCACCATTCTTCGCATACTCGCCGGGCGTTGGCTTTTTGGCTGTACCTAACTCTATGCGGTTTATTGGCGCCTCAAATTTAGTTGTCGAACATTTTAGTTTTGCTGCCCTGTCAAAGACCAAGTTGATAAAGTCGATTAGCATTCTCAAAAAACACTTTGTCATGATGTTTTTCAGGAATGATATGGGCAACAAATTCAATATAATTGGCGATATTAGCTAGCGGCCAATCTGTCCCGTACAGAAAGCGATCATAATTGTCCAGGTATTCCAGCCATACTTTTAAGAAGTTAAGATAGCCCTTCTTTCTTTCAAAAAAATCGGACATGTTATCAATCCGACCTTCCAAAATTCCCGAAAGATCAGCAGCTACATTTTCGTTTTTTTCAATGACTGCAATCGCATCTACAAACCAGGGATTGCCAATATGACACATAACAAACTGAACCTGGGGATAGCGTACCGCTGCCTCATCTAAAACCAAAGGATGACTGTATTTCAACAAGGCATTGCTGGTAGCTGTCAGCCCGGTATGAACGGCCACTGGCTTTTTATACTGCATTGCCAGCTGATAAAACGGGTCAACCACCGAATCATAAATATAAAAATGATTGTAGCCCGGATATAACTTAATGCCTACACAATTCTTTCTTTGCAAATGTTTTTCTACCAAATAAGCTTGCTGCACCACCTCTTCCGCATTAAAGCAGGTGCTATCCAGCCCGATGCAGTAACTAAGGTTATCAGGGTAATCGTGTTCGCTGAGCTCCAGACTCCGATTGCCCATGACCACGCCATGAACAATGTTATGCTTAGCATATTGTTCTTTCAGATGCTCACTGGTATTTTTATGACCCGCCAATTCTGCAATTTGGTCAAAGTAAGGATCCTGGCAGAAATGGATATGGGCATCAATAATCTTCATTAGACATTATCCTTTCTTAAGCTTTTCTTATGCGTATATTCCCATTACCGGCAGCCTGTTTTTTTAGAGAATAACGTATATCTCTATCATACCATTGTACACTGCTAATGAGAAGTAATATCAAACGGCATCACCATCAAGAGCACCATATTGATTGGAAATATAAGCCTTTATCATAATATGCCTGCCTATAGAATAATCAGCTTCATGTTATTGCCAAAAGGGCTACTGCTATGTATAAAGCACTACAGTCCATAAAAAATCATTAATTTCAACCAATATTTACAATTTTATAAAGGAATTTTCTTACTTTTATGGTATCTTTCCAATGTAAATAATTGTATTATTAGGAGAAATTATGGATTATTTTCACATCATGACAACCGGCGCAATCGCTGGAACACTTTCATTGATACTGGTTTATATTTATTTATATTTTATGTATCATGAACGATATATAGCGATTTGGGCAATTTCCTGGTTTATGCTCTTACTAAGAAATATCTTTTTTGATTCTGGAATATTTGATTGGAAACAATCTATTTTACCTTTTATAATCTATCAAATGTTGTTCATTGGCTGTAGTTTAACATTTGTATGGGGTACCTCTATCTTTGTTGGCGGACCTTTCAAAAAATGGTGGGTGTATGGAGCCGTTAGTGCTTCACTATTAAGTATTTTATGTTTTTTATTGCAGCTGCCTCTCCTCTATAAATTAATACCGCCCACTTGGTTCGCTGGCATAGTATTAGCATGGATAGCCTTAGCTTTCATCCGTTATGTAGACTTAATCGGAATTGGCAAAATCATAACTGGTATTGCGTTCGCACTATGGAGTCTTCTTACAGTTATTATGCCGTTCTTCATCGAATCCTTTCCTTATTTAATTGCTATCACAGGAGGTATCTTAAGACTATTTATTACTATTAGTACAGTAATGGTCTTCTTAGAAAGAAGTAGAATAAATTTAATTAATAAGGAGTCCCAACATCGTTTATTGACAGAAAATGCTATTGATATCATTTATTGTTGCCGTCTAGTACCAAGCGTAAAATTTGATTATATTAGCCCGTCAGTGTTTCCGATTACCGGCTATACTGCGGAAGAATACTACGCGGACGAAAAACTAGTTTTCAATTTAATTGATCCAGGTGATCGCAGCATGTTCGACAATTTTATTAATAAACCTTCGCAGGTTAATAAGTTACCTATCACCTTGCGTCTAGTCCGAAAGGATAATACGATACTGTGGATCAAACAAAAATGTGTCCTTATCTATGATAAAACAGGCAATCTTGTCGCAATAGAAGGTGTTATCCGTGATATTACCGATCGAAAATTGGAACAAGTTGCTGCAACTCGTGATCGAATGAACATGGTAGGAAATATGGCCGTTACGGTAGCTCATGAAATTAGGAATCCCATGACGACCATACGCGGCTATCTGCAGCTTCTGGAAAAAAAGAAAGAATACCAAGCTGATAAAGACACCTTTGATTTAATGATTGAAGAAATAGATAAGGCTAATGCTATTATCTGTGAATATCTTACTTTGTCAGGAGAAAAGTTAAGTAATTTAGAACTTTGCTCCTTGAATGATATTATTGAATCATTAGTTCCTTTACTAGAAACAGATGCTCTTAGTTCAAAGGTGAATATAAATCTCGTTCTTTCCAACATACCTAAATTATTATTAGATAAAAATGAAATACGTCAGTTACTGCTAAATCTAATACGAAATGGTATCGAAGCAATGCCCTCTGGCGGTACAGCCCTTGTGAGAACCTTTCAAGAGAATCATAAAATTCTTTTAACGATAAGCGATCAAGGTACTGGAATCCGCCCACACATACTCAGTAAATTAGGAACGCCATTTATTACTACGAAAGACACTGGCACAGGTTTAGGTCTTCCCATATGCTATCAAATTGCACATAGACACAATGCTAGTATTGATATCAATACTAGCAAGCAAGGAACTACTATTTCTATCCAATTTAAATTGCCTAATACCTAAATCAATCTCTTTATTCGGCAGAAAGTCCCCATGATCAAGGCTGTTAGCAGGGAAAATGCTACTGCTGCGGATAACATGGACACCAAATATATATTATACCTGGCGACGGTCAATACATATTGCAATGTTTCAATGCCATACACCAAAGCACCTACATTAAATAATACAACCACCAATAAAGTAACCATCAATCCTGCTATAGCATTTTTTACATCTGCTTTACTTAATGCCATGTGAGATGATGTACCTATTGCTAGCAATAAGAATATCCAAAAATTTAGAGAACGAATGTTTTCAGTGCTTATTAGTCCTTTATACACGATCATCATAGAATGGCCCGACCATTTTATGAAATCTGTTATCTGATTACTATTAACAGGAGCTGCTGCTGCATACTGTTGCAATTCTCTGAAGGTATTAGGCTCCAGCATGTACATAAAGAATAAGATAGCTGCTGTTCCACTACATAGCGGTCCCAGGCTTATAAAAAAATTTCCACTCATTTGATATAGATTATGTTTGTTATAACTATGATTTACATATCCAAGAGTTGCATTCTGTGGGTTGATCTCAAAGAATTTTATTGCGTTAATTTTATGCCCAAACAGCAAACACATGATTGCATGACCGGCTTCATGTATCGGAGTCCCTATACATGCGGTTACCATGATTCCTGCTTTACCGAAGGCCTGATATGCCCACTCGTTTGAAACCGATTCAATCCAGCCTAATAAAAAGCCTGCTATTATTATTACTCCAAATAAATAAGCAATCTCTGTTATACTTAAGATTAGTACATTTAATACGATTTGCATATATACATACCTACTACCTATTTCATTCTTATTTCAATTCAAATGGCTGCTATCTTATTATACTGCTATATCAAACTGTTATTCCCATAAATTACAGCCGAAATTAAGCACATCAAATATATCCTCCGATAGCTGTTCGCAACATTCAATGTGAGAAATCTTCGTTTTATATTTAATCAGGATTTACTAAATGTAAGGGGGCATGAAAATGGAAAGTACAGAAATGAAAATCAAGGCCAAAGCAAAAGCCTTGGGATATGAAGCATGCGGAATTATTGAAGCCGCAAAATTCAACGAATTTTTGACCGCGCTTGACACACGGAGCAAATTATTTCCCCATTCAAGTCAGTTTTACGATCGCCTACGACTGTTAATTACCCCCAAGGAAAATATTGATTGGGCACAATCAATTGTTGTCTGCCTGCGGCGATACGACAAGTATAGGCTGCCTGATGGACTGGACCGTTTTATTGGCAAAGTATACTTAGTAGACGGCAGGTTAAGTTATTCTAAAGAACACGCCAGTAACACTGCATTCGAACTGTTCTTGCAAGAACTCGGGTTTCGAACAATGCAAAACATGGTGCCTGCACGATGGTCTGCGGTTCGGGCCGGACTTGGAAAATTCCGTAACAATAACTTTTTGTATACAGAGCAGGGGTCTTGGAACTGGATTGACACTTGGGTTGTCGATAAGCGTTTAGAGTATGAAATACCTAACGCTAACACTCGATTTTCCTGTCCGGAAGGATGTGATAAGTGTGTTAAAGCCTGTCCGACTGCTGCCTTGTCGGCTCCCTTAACGATGGATGCGACCAGATGTATCGCCTACATGTCGTTTACACCTGGTTTTGTTCCGGCAGAAAACCTGCGGCATAAAATGGGAACCTGGTTATATGGCTGTGATATCTGCCAAGACGTCTGTCCGGTAAACCTCCGAACATGGCAAGGAAACAAGGAGTATTTCCCCGATCCTTCGCCATTGCAGGATTTGATTACTCTCGAAGACATATTTTCCATGGACGAGACAGTATATCTGGAAAAAATCCAGCCCCGTTTCTGGTATATTGGCAAAGATGATATTGGGCAGTGGAAATGCAATGCCATAAGGGCTATGGTTAATGACAATTTACTAAAATACCAAACCTACTTCATCCAGGCCCTTACAGATCCTAATGATACAGTGCGTAAAATGGCCGGTTGGGCATTGGATCAAGTAAAGCAGTAGTACTGAAACTTACACTATTGATTATAACAAGTCAATAGGATATGCTATTCCAATTAATATAATATGATTCTAGATTGTTTTACCAGTTTTCATAATGGATTAGTTCTTCAAGTTTTCTACGTGGACGTGCGGCAGGTTCTCCATCTGCATAACCAACAGTAATGATACCCACTACATACTTGTCAGAAGGAATGTTTAAGATTGGCCGGATTTCCTTTTGAGTAAACCACGCAACCCAGCAAGTACCCAACCCTATATTGCTGGCTTCAAGTAAAATATGCTCTATTGCAATTGAGGTATCTCTTATAATTTGCTTAACTTCTTCCTGGGGGCTATCTTCATCTAAGGTTAGATGTATAGCATCATTTATTCTGGATCGGATATCTGCAACGCATGCAATAAAAACGGGAGCAGATAACATCCATTTTTGATCATGAGATGCTTTAGCTAGTTTTTGTTTGGTCAATTCAGATTTTACGACGATAAAATGCCATGGCTGCGTATTACTTCCTGATGGGGCGAGTCTTGCGCTCTCAATTAATTGAATGATCTTTGCATCCTCGACTGATTGATCAAGATATTTTCTTATGCTTCTACGAATTCTAATCTGTTCTATCATATACTTCTCCTTTTTATTGATACTTTATTGTGTTCCCACTGTCAAGAAACGAACATACTGGTTAAAAGAAGTTACGATGCTTCAATTGACACAGATGCCGTCATATTCCAACGCATCCGTTCATCCATTTGGAGAGGCTCAATGAATACAGCGTAGGTCATATCACCGCGTTTCTTCTCACCAAAGGGCCTGATGCGCGTTACTTTTCCAGGAAGCTCCAATCCTGGAATCGCATCAAAGGTAATTTTCACCTCCGCCCCCTCCTTGATGCGGGCAATATTGATCTCCGTCAAATCCGTAGTTTTGATTTGCCATTTTGATAAATCTGCTAACTGAATATTATCATTATCTGTTATCTCTACGTTTTCATCACGTTTAGCTGGGTCAATCGAAACAAATTCACCTACTTTAAGATCGATTGAGGCTATGGTACCGCTAAAAGGTGCCCGAAGTTCTGTAAGAACGATACTTTCCTGTGTTCCGTGCAATTTTGCCTTAGCCGCAGCTACATCCGCTGCGGTCACTGCAATATCTTCCGATCTTGAACCAGCTTTCGCCATGTCAAGGTCAGCCTCCGCCTGCCGCAACTCGGCCAGTGCTTTTAGATAGGCTGTCTTATCTTTATCCAACTGCTGCCCTGAAACAGCTCCCTGTTCAAAAAGCCGCTGTGTCCGCTCAAAGTTTGCTTTTGCTTCTTCACTCGCAGCACGATTCTGTTCCATTATCGCTTGCTTCATTGTTACTTCCTGTGGCCTAAGCCCAGCGCTAGTTTTGCTATGACTTGCCTCAGCTTTAGCCAATTCTGCTAGATCACTCTGGGATTTGGCTTTAAGCTCCCGGCTATCCAAACGAACCAAAACCTGCCCGGCTTCTACTTTGTCTCCCTCAGCCACAAGAATCTCCGATATATGATACCACTTACCGAGAAACTCAGCACCGAATATTTTACCGGAATCACTTTTCCTTCTGCTACTACCTTACTGCTCGCCTTTACAGGTGGCAAAATAGGCTGCTGCGCTGGCGTACTTTCCCGGTGAAAAGCAAAGTATCCGCCACCAGCTGCCAATGCAACAATCACTAACACTACAGCTGTCCATTTTTTACCTTTGCTATTTAAATTCATTAGAAATCCCCTTTGCAATTCTTTATTCATAGGCCAAGACCTCCCGTATACTTAACCGCGAAGCATTCCAGGCCGGTAAAAAGCTGGCTACAGCAGCCAGAACAATTACAATGATGAGCCACAATATAGCACCTCCAACAGAAAAAGTAAAACTAAAGGGTGCATGCATAAAAGCATTCCCTAGCATATTGCTGAATAGTTTACTAGACGGTAACGAAATGATCATCGCTAATGCCCAGCTTACTATCCCAATCAACACACCTTCAATGATAAATATTCTTCGTACCGCCCAATTGGATGCGCCAATTGACCTCATGATGCCAATCTCACGGGTACGTTCAAGTACATTGATACTCATCGTTCCCATCAACCCTAAACCGCCCACAATAGCAAGCATCAATGCCATCACAAGTAGGAATATAATAATTACATTAAATTGAGACTGGATTTGCGCCTTTAAATCCGACATCGTCTGTATACGGCTTACTGGCATGCCGGAATCTTTAAAATGTTTTTCCAGAGTTTTAGAGATTTGCATCTGAACATCAGGATCACGACTTTCTGTAACTGCAAAGACGTTAATGCCTTGCCCCGGTTTACCTACTACATTTGAGAAATAAGAGTAATTGGCATATACAAAAGGTCCGGCCATAACACCTCTGACAATTCCCACTACTGTCCAGTAGGTCTTTTGCTTTTCAGACTTACTCAGTTTAATCGCCAATCGATCGCCTACCTTAATATTGGGATGGTCCTTTAAAACCTCGGTATTAATAACGATTCCGCTTTCATCCTCAGGTACAAGCCAACGCCCTTGCAGCACAATCGGTTTAAGCATTTTGGTCCCACTTGGCGGTGCCATGATTACAATCTCAGTACTTTCGCTCTCCCTGCCATCACTTTTCAATAATCTTGCACCGTCAAAGCTCCAGCTTTCCGCCTTTGACACGCCTGGTACATTCATGGCCGTTTGTTCGAGTTGTTCCACTCTAGACCAATTCTTAACATCAATTTCTATATCATATTTAAAATAATCCAATGCATCATCGAGTGTTAGCATCATAGAATCGCGCACACTGAATATGGAGATAAAAATTACCCCGCTGACCGTTAGGGTAATCAGAGTAAGTGCCAAGCGCCCTTTACGGCGAAATGTATTCCTCAGGGATAAAAGAACCGGACGAGATACCCCTTTCATCCGTCTGGTAATTCGATCAATCATGCCTGTACCAAAACCGCCTGCACTGCCTATGCCATAAGAATTAATAGCTTCCCGCACGGTAATCCTGGCTCCTCTAACAACTGGGAGTATTGCAGCCAATAATGGGATCAGTAAGCCTGTTGTCACTTCAGCAGCTAATACAGGATAAGAAATGGCAAGACCTGAAATATCAAAATTTATGTAACTGGCAATAAATTTCGCTACAGCTCCCGCTGCTAAAATCCCCAAAGGCACGGCTATTATTAATGCCAATAGACTATAAATAATCACATACATGAGATACATTTTGATAATCTGCTTCGTCGAAGCGCCGATCGCCTTCATGACTCCAATTTGCCTTACTTGCTGTGTTAAAAGTGAAGAAATAGTATTTACCAGCAAAAAACCACTTAATATCAATGACAATATCCCCATTGCACCGAGCGTCATCAATAATGCATCGATCATGGATTGAGCGGGATGCTCACCTGGCTTATTTTTATACATCCAGAAAACCTTACGTCCACTTTTTTCAACTTTATCCCATACCTTTTGACCAACTTGAGCAATAAAGCCTTCCGAGGGGGGATCCCCGGCAACTGTAATATTTACAGTATCCAGTTCCCATTGCAATCCTAAGGCATCCAGCGTCTCCATAGTGATATATCCATAAATTCTTCCTGAAAAAGGGGTAGGATTCTGGTTAATATCATGAACGACTCCTGCAATACGCAGACTGCGTTTTTTGCCATCCGTACTCTCGACCTCCACCTCATCACCCACGTTGGCCTTTAAATCAGTCAGTCCGCTGCGTTCAATCAGCATTTGTTTTTCTGACGGCGGCCAGGAACCACTAATCAGTTTCAGTTTATTAATCTGAATATCCTTATAATCAGGAATTACAGCCATCTCTAGCTTTTGCCATTTATCTGGCCCCACCCTTACGCGCATAGATAGGGTGCGTTGTCCTTGCGCTCCTGAAACGCCTTTTACCTTACGAATGGATTCTAAAAATTCCTCTTTAAATGAGCTGGTATAAATGGTTGCCATAGCCGGATTTGCAGCTTTATAACTACTGCTTAAATCACGTAATATAATCTCATAAGTCCCTGCTACCATGCCGATGGCAAAAACCCCTACTGCTATCGATAATACTACCAGCAACGTGCGAATCTTATTATTCAATAAATCACGAATCACCTTGCGCCACCGTACGCCAATCATCATGACTGTTTGCCTCCTACAGTGGACGCCTGAATTTTATGATCCCCAGTTTGAGTCACGATCTCACCATCCGCAACTGTAATTGACCGCCCAACACGTTTTTCTATGTCGCTGTCATGTGTAACCATTAAAATTGTTTTCCCACGCCCAACTAGCTCATCAAATAACGAAAAAACAGCATCCGCTGTTTTCGAATCTAAATTTCCCGTTGGTTCATCGGCTACGATAATCGGTGGGTCGTTCGCCAACGCACGTACAATCGCTATCCGCTGCTGCTGACCGCCAGAAAGCTCAGTAGGCAATTTATTCGCCTGACCCGTCATTTCAACCATTGCTAACAATGACATCGCCCGCTCTTGCCGCTCACTAGGTCTATACGTATTACAGAAATCCATCGGCAGCATAATATTTTCTAAAACGGATAAGGTAGGCAGTAATTGAAAAAACTGAAATACAATACCGATATTGCGCCCACGCCACACTGCCATTTGGTTTTCTTGCATTTTATGTACGGCTGTACCATTTATCATTACTTCACCAGCCGTGGGGCGATCGACACCTGTAATCATATTAAGAATTGTCGATTTCCCACTACCCGACTTACCTATAATCCCTAGGAATTCACCTGCATTGACTTGTAAATCAACACCTCTGAGTGCCGTAAAATCTCCTGCATCGGTATGGTATGTCTTTTCTACATGACGCAATTCGATTAAGTAATTGCTATCGTCGTAATCTTCTACAGATACACCATCACTTAAGGGTTTATCGGCTTTATTTAAAAATCTAAAATACTTCTTATACATCAGCAACCTCACGCCCATTTTTTTACAATCATACCATCCCTTGGGTCTATTTTCAACCCGCTCTTACCCTGCAGGCCAAAATTCACCCCTTGCACAAGCAAGAAAAACGCCCACAAAAGGAGTTACACTACTCTTTTTTGTAGGCGCTCAAACCTTACCTTAGCCTGGCGAGGCAAGTCAGAAAAATGGAAAATTATTATTAAACAACAATTGTGTAATTTTACATATAAAAAATCCTGCAATCATTAGCTCTCACTGGATTTTCGCCATTACCCGTAATTGAGTTATAGCCGCGTTATCTTATTAAACCCCAATTAAGACATGGAAGTTACAATACGGATCAGTTCATCTCCTGAAATTACTTCCTTTTCTTTTAGAAACGTTGCAGCCTTATGTAACACATCAATGTGTGCGACTAAAATCTGGTTAGCTGTATGTTGTGCTTCATCCAATAACCGATGAATTTCTTGATCAATATGTAAAATGGTGATAGGACTTAAATCTTCCCGGCCTGAAACCCCACTTCTTAGGTAGGTTCCTGTAGTATTGGCATAACGAACCGGTCCTAACTTTGGGGACATTCCGAACTCAGTAATCATGCGCCGTGCCATTTCTGTAGCTCGCTCAAGATCGTTGGAAGCACCGGTAGAGGCTTCCTGAAAAATAATAAGTTCTGCCGCCCTTCCGCCAAGCATTACGGCGATACGCGCCTTAAGCTCATTCTCGCCGATAAGATAGCGGTCTTCTTCCGGCATCTGCATGGTATAACCCAGCGCACCTTTTGCCGTTGGGATAATGCTGATTTTATGAACCGGATCAGTTCCAGGAAGATAATAAGCAGTAAGTGCGTGGCCAACCTCGTGATAAGAAACCTTAGACCGAATCGCATCGGAAAGGGACGTTTTTCGCTGCAGCCCGGCTACAACCCGCTCGATAGCTAAATCAAAATCAACCATAGAAATTATCTTGGTTCCTTGCCTGATGGCTAACAAGGCAGCTTCATTGGCAAGATTGGCTAATTCTGCTCCTGAAAAACCAGCTGTTATCTTAGCGAGGCGTTCGAGATTTACATCATCCCCAAGGGGCATGCTGCGAGTATGAATGGTTAGAATTTCAAGACGACCTGGCTCAGTAGGTAAATTTACTTGAATCTGCCGATCAAAACGCCCTGGTCGTATCAGCGCAGCATCTAGGATTTCCGGACGATTGGTAGCTGCCATGATGACTACGCCTGAATTAGCCTTAAATCCATCCATTTCGGCTAATAACTGATTCAACGTATTTTCCTGTTCACTATTTCCCCCGATCCCTGCCACACTGGAACGAGATTGACCAATAGCATCAATTTCGTCAATAAAGATAATACAAGGAGCCTTCTTTTGTGCCTGTTCGAAAAGATCTCGCACCCTTGCAGCTCCTACTCCGACAAACATTTCAACAAAACTTGAACCGGTAAGAAAGAAAAATGGAACTTCCGCCTCTCCCGCTGTCGCTTTAGCGAGCAGCGTTTTTCCTGTTCCAGGTGAACCAGCAAGAAGCACCCCTTTGGGCAGTTTCGCTCCCATCTTGCTAAACTTCTCTGGATTTTTCAGATATTCAATGATTTCTCGCAACTCAACCTCTGCTTCACCGACCCCGCCGACATCACTGAATTTAATACCAATCATTTCTCCGCTAATCTCATGAGCTTTACTTTTCCCCAGCGACATAGCGTTAGGCCCCCCGCCTCCCATCCGCTTAAAAATGAAGTACCAGATTAAGAATAAAGGTAGCAGGGGCAGAATCCATCCCAATAAGGTTGAAAGCAAACCTTTCGTTGGAGCTTGAGCAGAAAAAGCTACTCCTGATGCAATCAGGCGATCCACCAAATCTGGATCAGTGACTGCCACAACATTCGCGACAGTTTCTTTTTGATTTTCCGTGGCTTTCAACGTAAAGACAATACGGTCGCCATTCAAGATAACCTCACTAATCTTGCTCTCTTTTAAATCCTGGAGGAAAACATTATAGCTGACTTCTGTTTCACGAATCACGAAGGGCTTATAAACAAGATCGTTAAAGAGCCAAGCTGCCAGCATGGCTATAATAAGATACCCTGCGGAAAAACTCCGCTGTTTATTATCCATAAGATCCTCCTTTTGGTATTTTTTATTATCATGTACATGATAGTGAGAAATTATTAATGTAAAAAGCCCACGTATTCGCAGGCTTAATCAGATCAATCATATAAATTACTTCCTTCTCCAAGTTTTTTCTTTTCCATTACCGATAATTTCTTAATTCGAATTATATACCATATTTTACCTGTCAACAATAAAAAACCAGCATATGTAATGCTGGTTTCATATCTACTTCTATCAGTATACTCACTTAAGATCTTAGGTACATCCCATTATACATATAATACCTGTGTAAATACAAAATCCACATACTCCGCTCTCTCCTATGCTATAAGGTTTCGCTACTTACGTTTCGTAATGTAAATACTCGCCTTGCAATCCCGATAGCATTTAAAACTCTGGGAAACCCGGTATAAGGGATACATTGAATGAAGATTTCGATTATTTTCTTAGGGATGATTCCTACATTCAGTGCACCATTTATGTGAACTTCCAATTGATTCTCACAACCCCCTAATGTCAACAAACTTGATAGAGTTATCATTTCCCTTTCTGGCAGGCTCAAACTTTCACGACAATATATGTCTCCGAAAACGAATTCAACAATATACTTTCCTACATCAGGCGCAATATCATTGAGTGCTTCAATAACCTGTTCACCAGCACCACCATCTACTTCTGATAATCTTTTAAATCCCTTTTCTAAACGACTTAAGTCCATTGTATTAACCTCCTAGATTTATTATAATTAGAATTGTAACTCTTAAAGTTAACTTTAAGTCAAGAGGAATTTTAAAATGAAATATTCAATAGGACAGTTTTCAAATATAACGAATTTAAGTTCTCCTACATTGCGCTACTATGAAAAGGAACAATTACTTATTGTTAGCCGCGATTCCGCAGGAAGGCGGTTTTATATCTCAGAAGATATCGATTGGATTCTATTTATTAAAAAACTGAAAGACACAGGAATGTCCATAAAAGAAATTAGAGAGTATGCTCTATTAAGATACCAGGGAGATTCCACAATACAACAGAGACTCGAAATACTGGAAAAGCATAAATTAGTTGTAATGGAGGAAAAAGCTAAATGGGAAAATAATCTTTTAAATCTAGACGAAAAAATCAAGATATACAAAAGTAAATTAAATCAATTTAAATAAATGTTCTATATAACAAAGTGACAGAAAGATCTCAACCATCGAGATCTTTCTGCCACTTTTCTACTTCTAGTTTTTTTCTTGCTTGTAAAAAAAATTTGCGTCTATATTTGTATCATTATGAAAACGAAATCGTCTAAGCTATTGTTGAGCAATCTCAAATAAGATCCTTGCCAGTCCCTCGGGGTCAGACAGAAATGAAGAGTGACCAGTATTCAAGGAATATACTTTTTGAACGGGTGTTGCAGCAATCATCTTGTCTTGTAATGCTGGCAATATGGCTAAGTCTTGCAGGGTTTTAATATAAAATCGCGGTACACTGCCATAATTTTTCTGGGTAATATGTACTCTTCCCTCTAATGCTGCTATCGCCTCACCTCCCAGATGAGCTACAGCAAATTCCACATCGCTTGCTGAGCAGCCATTATAAAACATTGGTGCTGCCGTTGGCTTTACTATCACACTTTTCTTATCTGCTGAGGGCAGCGTGAAACCTTCGGAACTATACCAATCAACGTTGGCTAAACTCATGTCATTGTAATTTTGTCCATCCTGCAGCAAAGCAGCAGAAAGATAAACCAAACTTTGTATTTTTTGCGGCCTATTCTCAGCAACATTTGAAATAATACTGCCCCCTAAACTGTGTCCGACTAAGACAACTTTTCCCGGTTCTCTGTCAATCGCTTCAATCACTTTAGCGACATAGGTATCGGTGCTTTGATAGGCAAGTGTAGAATGATCGTCGCCGTGTCCCGGATAATCAATCGTTACTACTTTTGCACCACCTGCCCGCAAAATCGGTACCAGCTTATCCCAGCACCAAGCTCCGTGCCATGCTCCATGGATCAGTACAAATGTCGTGGAATAGGTTTGAGGTTCATAATTTTTAGGAGCCGCACTTACCTTTTCTGTGTATCCTGCTATAAGTATGGAAAGAAAAGTTATGCCTGCTAATAATAGTATTTTAACTTTCATCTGTTTCCCCTTCCTCTCGTTTTAACTACTTTGACTTGTCTTTTAGTGGGCAATTTGTTTTAGAAACTGCCACTAATTCCCACCGTTTACCTTGCTCACCCTAAACAGCTTTGATCAAAATCAATGCAAGAATGGAAATTAATGCTTGTAATGAGTGCCTAGCACAAGATTATCATTGTATAAATTTTATTACAAGTACGCACATTTTTATTATATACTATTAAAAATAGTACTATAGAAAAGGACTGATAAGTATGGCGAAATTACTCTACCAGAAAGGGGATTGCCCTGTACTGGTTGTTCAAAACATCATTGCCGGCAAGTGGAAACTCCCGATTTTATGGCAATTGAGTCAGGGGACTAAAAGATTTAATCAATTGCAAAAGCTATTGCCTGAAATTTCTCAGGGAATACTCACCCAGCAGCTGCGAGAGCTTGAACAGGACGAACTAATTCATCGGGAGATATACAAGGAAATTCCGCCTAAAGTCGAATATTCCTTAACAGAGCTGGGGGAAAGTTTCATGCCAGTGTTAAGCATTATCTGCGATTGGGGTAAAAAGTATTTGAATCTTCGATTGAAGTCTGCTGTTATGTAGGCAACTAGTCACCGCCATAACAAGGAAGCTTTTTTGTCTATTATGACAAAAAAGCTTCCTTGTTTTATTTCAGATATTGAATCGTTAATGATAAAGAATTCCTATCCCATGATTCTAAACTGTAATCATTGCAAAATAAAAGACTTCTCAATAATGGGAAGTCTCATAATAGTATAAGTTGAGTTCAATACTTTCCGTATTCTTTATGCCTCGTCCAGAATCAAGGCATAGACGTATCTGGAACCATGAACGCCAATGGTTAATACCATTTCTATATCCGTAGTCCGGCTAGGACCAGTAATAAAGGTGGTTGTGGTAGGCAGATTGGTTCCATATCGTTCTTTAAACAATTTAACCACGCCAGCAAATCCATCTACTAATTGAGCTGTGGTAAAGATAGCAATCAGAGTAATTGGCAATACACATACAGTTGTAGGCTGACCGGGCGATGACGCAGGCAATACAAGGGTACCTGTTTCGGCCATTGCAATATCACCCCAGATAATGCCGGCTTCCATAGAAGCTGCTTTGCCAATCCAATCACTATAATTTTTTTCTAATGGCCACCGTGATAATGAAACCTGGGTATCTGAAAAGATTTCCTCTAATTTTAGATTTTCAAGTTCAGGATGATCCCAGCACATTGCCTTTTGAAGCTGTCTCTCTTCAATAATTTGTTTTATTGCCTGTGCTAACTCAACTCGATCTTTAATATTGAAGGCCTTCCCGCCCAAAGTCGTCCATTCCTGGATAAACCGTTCCCGCAGTTCTCGCCGATCTTCAACCGTTGTTTCTCGCTGAGTAAATAACCCATCCATTGGATTTTCCACACGCGGAGCTTTCCCACCAGGCGGAGTTTTGATATTCTGGCGTATGGTAGAAAAGAACGCTTCGCGATTACCTGTTACGATTCCGTTTGCCATTTTTCTACTCCTTTCCGTCGTTTTTCATATCCCGCCATATTTCATGAAAGAATTTCTTCGGAAGGGCTGGCATATCACGATGCTTTAACCAATCAGAAATTGGCGGTGGACCATAGGCAATTTTCTCTGCCTTGACCAGTGGAAATTGAAAGCGCCTAGCCATTCCTATTGAGAAGCGATAGCGGCTCATGCTGGCAAAAGCAGCACTCCATCCCTTGTAGGTCATATCTTCGACAAGTCCGCCTGTTTTTTCAAGCTCGACCTTGTCATTCCGCAATGCATAGAGCATATCATGTAATGGAATTTTGACCGGACAGGCAAAGGTACATGCACCGCACAGTGTTGTCGCATACGCCAATTCACCATACTTATCCATGCCTTGGTACAGTGGAGATAAAACAGCTCCAATTGGCCCTGGATACACCCAGCCATAAGCATGACCGCCAATATTACGATATACCGGACAGGCATTTAAACAAGATCCGCAGCGAATACAGTTAAGAATTTTTTCGTACTTTGTTCCTAACTGTTTAGAGCGGCCGTTGTCGACAATAACGAGATGAAATTCTTGAGGTCCGTCAAGTTCTTCCGGATTTCGCACTCCCGTAGATAGGGTATTATATACGGTTAGTTTCTGTCCGGTAGCACTGCGCGCTAATAGTGAAAGCATCACGGTGAGTTCTTCCAACCCAGGCAGAATTCGTTCCATTCCCATGATAGTAACCAGAGTGGGAGCTAGTGTGGATATAATACGGGCATTGCCTTCGTTCGTACATAACGTTATCGCCCCTGAATCCGCTAATGCAAAATTACAGCCTGTAATGCCAATATCAATTCCCAAAAACTTTTCCCGTAAATATTTTCTGGCAAAGCCGCATAAATCAGCAATTTCAGTAGAAACTTTTTCTTCACTAACAGCGTTAAAAAGGTCGGCTACCTGAAATCTGTTTTTATGCATAGCGGGTGCGATGATATGGGAAGGTGTTTCACCTGCCAGCTGAATAATCCATTCTCCTAAATCAGATTCAATTACATTGCAGCCCTGCTTTTCTAAAGCCGGATTAAGATGAATTTCCTCTGATACCATGGACTTGGATTTCAAAATAGTTTTAGCATTTTTCTTTTTCGCCAGTTCACTTATATACTGGACAGCTTCCTCACCTGTTTTTGCAAGGCATACATGTCCGCCATTTTTAATGACGTTATCCACTAGCTGCTCCAAATATTGATCCAAGTGCTGAATGACATGCAGACGAATCGCCTCCGCCCGATTGCGGAATTCCATCCAGCGTTCCGTCCCTACAGCTTCAATAGCCGTAGCTCGCTGTCCTCTTAAACGCCCAGTGCCATTTTTTACGGCCTTGAGCATTGCCGTATCACGCAGTGCTTTGTGATAGCGCTTGTGAAAGCTCGGCTCAATATGCATGTCTGCCACCTCCCTGATCCAGGACTTGTGCTAGATGCATGACTTGAATGGGAATCCCCCGGCGGCTTAGACGTCCGCCTATATTCATTAGGCAGGTCAAATCAGAACCAACCAATACCTCAGCACCAGTCCCAATGATATTTTCGACTTTTTCTTCGACAATCGCACCCGATATGTCGGCCATTTTCATGGAAAAAGTTCCGCCGAAACCACAGCAGTCAAAGGAATAGGGCAGTTCGATAAAATCAATTCCTTTGACATTTTTAAGTAATGTCTTGGGTTGCTCTTCTACCCCTAGAATACGCGTCATATGACAGCTGGAATGATAGGTTACCTTCTTGGGGAAAGTGGCTCCCACATCAGTAATGCCAAGTATATCGACGATAAACTGTGAAAATTCATAGCATTTTGCAACAAATTCTTCTGCCCGTTTTTTCCATGTTGGGTCATTGGCAAATAGAATTGGATAACCATGGTGTATCATAGCCGCACAAGAACCAGCGGGAATAACCACCTTTTCACTCTTTTCAAAAACCTCGATCATCTTTTTTGCTACAATAGCAGTTTCTTTATAGTACCCACTCGAGAAAGCGGGCTGGCCACAACAAGTTTGTCCTTCCGGAAAGTCAAGATCTACCCCGTTGCGTCTTAATACTTGAACTACACTTTTGCCAACGTCTGCGTACATCATATCGGCAATGCAGGTTACAAATAACGATGCTTTCAATTTACTCCCCCCCTACATACTTTCTATTGTCTGTCTCAATATTATGCCAAAGAAAGGGTTCCTTTTATTCTTAGTTACGTACAAATTGTAAGTAATTTTTCAAAATTTGACTTTACTATACACATGTACTCTTAGTGGCCTCCATCCTATCAGCAAAGCTCCTGCCAAATAAAAAATGTCCCCTATAGAGTCGACGCTAAAAGTTGTCGACTCTATAAGGGACATTGTCACCCAATAAACTTATACCTGCTTATCGGCCTACTCCGCCCATAACATCCGAATTTCAACGCGCCGATTTTCACTGGCCATTTTGTCGATATTATTTTTCAAGCGGGTTTCGCCATAGCCAGCAACACCAATTCGATTTGCATAGCCCTCTCCCATAAATTGCAGTAAATATCCCCGTACATTTGAGGCCCGCAGTGCCGAAAGTTGTATATTATTCTCAAAATAACCACCCTTATTGACTGTCGCTGTAACAACTGCAGGGTCGGTATGCCCTTCAATGAGAATTTGCATTTGAGGATTCTTATCCATATTAGCAATTAACACACCAGCAACTTCTTTAATGGCCGGAATCGATTTATCATTTACCAGGGCACTCCCTTTATCAAAGGTTATATCCGTAAATTCTAACATGCCGCTTTCGGTATGCACTTTAACTAACCCATTGACCTCATAATCACGGAGTGCGCCTTGCAATTGAATGATCGCTTCTCTTTTTTGGGACTCCTGGGTAAAGCGCGGTACAATAATCGCCATGATAAACAGTAAGAGCAAGACTAATGCAACACTTGACAATAAATCCGCTATCGGTATCCATGGATTCTTTTCAACTCTCATCTTTTATTACCACTGCATCATTTTTTCTGTTGCCTGCGGTCTCTAGCCGATTGTCTTCCATAGAAATTAAATTATTAGACCAGCGTAACTTGCGGCTTTCTTCTAAGCTGCGACTGGCACTACTATGAATGGTTTGTAACTTTGGCTCTGCCGCTATTCTTTCAAAAACATTTGTAACGCCTTTTATTTCTCTCTCTAATTTACCAATTGCCTCATGAATCCTGTGATTGGCAGTAGTAAAATTGTTGGTATAGTTATCTAATTTTGTTAACTGCCGATCTACACTAAGAAAAGAATGATTAATATTCATGTCCAGACCATCGATCGCCTCAGTGAACTTATCGATACTAGTACTTGCACTGTCCAGACATCTCTTAATGTCCTCATTTACTTTCCCCAAGGAAACCTTGATATCATTTCCCGCCTCACTATGCATTTTATTCATGCTTTCTACCGTAGTATTGATCGTGTGATTTAAATTGGAGTCCACATGATCCAGCATTCGATTGAGATAAATAGTATTCGCCTGCAAAGCATCTTTAATGATGCGTATACTATCTTGTTGTACCTCCATTGACTGTTCATTGACGATTGTTGTTTGGTTTGCTATTTTAACCATGCCAGACAGCATTTGATTATTACTTTTATTGATATTTTCGATAACAACATTTCTGGTTTCCCCTATCAGGTTATCTACCTGCCTCAACATAGCTGCCGACTGATTTTCTGCAGCACTTTCCATATCCTTCAATCTAGTCTGCAGCAAATTGGCAGCCTGCTGATGCACCTGGAGAGTAGTTTCATTTATTACATTAATCTTTTCTAACTGCTCTTTGAACACTATTTCAAGTCGTTCCTCAATGATATTCAAGCTTTCTGCTGTCGTCAGATTAAAGGTCTCCACAACATGTTTCAGTGAGTCTGTTGTTTGTATAAAACCAATTGCACTCTTGGCAAAACTACTTGAACTTTCTTGTAATGAGCCAACTGAATTAGTAAAGTGCTGCATTTCATTTAATTGTGCCTCTAGTAATGTACTTTGCTTTTGCAGTAAATCTTCAATTCCTGTCTCTTTATTGGCATATAATGTTTCTAATGCCCTTTGCTGATACTCTTGCTTTAAAGTCACAAAATAATCAATCGCAAATTTTTGAAATAAAATGGATAGGGTTAACCCCCAAACAGATGTCTGAAACTTAAAGGCAATAATTGCTAAAACACTATTTAATTTTAATAACTCTACTGTACCTGCACTGCTTAATATCTCAGATGCTTGTTTTAAGGCAATGCCCAAACCTAAAAATGTAGCGAGTATGCCAACACTAACCAAAATGTTAGGAATGGAAGTGATTTGGTATTCACTCGCCTCGAATTCCTGAAACTTCATGCGCCAAAAAACACTAGGGTCAAATTTCTTAGACTGTTTATTATATTCCAGCTCAATTGTCTCTAGGCGAGCAATAAACTCTGTTTTCAACAGATTTAATTTCATTATCCCATAAATAAAGATCCCCATTAATACTACTAAAAAAATAAGGGATACAACTGATTCTGGAACGAGTATAAATAGTATGATTTGTTTTAAAAATTCTCCGGATCCCATTAAACCCCCCCTCATTTACATGGATTCATTTTTCCACCCTCTGCAGCCAGCCTCATCATCACCTGTAGCATGATTATGAATACCACTATTATAAATTTATGCTTTCGCTGAAGTATATTATAAAGTACAATGTTTAATTCCAATCCATATTATGGTATTTCTTGTCAGGTATTTATATCCGTTAATAATGACAATAGCCTCATGCAGAAAAAATAAGTCATGATATCATCATGACTTATTTTAAAATCCATATATTCAACTGCAAAGTTCTATCGAACTGCACACAAATCTCTTGACTATGTTTAAACCGTACCACCAAGTTCTCTTATTTGTTGTTCAGCATTTTCAATATTAGGATCCCCAGCAGGTGCATAGCGTATAAACAAGCTGTAGGCTTCTAGTGCCTTCGAGTTATTTCCCGATTTTTTATAAGCTGCTGCTTTGTTGAAATAGGCATCCGCATCTTCTGGATTTAATTCAATTACTTTCGTATAATCAGCAATCGCTAAATTGTATTCCCCTTTGTTATCATAAATAACACCGCGATTTGCATACGCATCTGCCCCTTGTGGATTTAATTCAATCGCTTTCGTATAATCTGCAATCGCTAAGTCGTATTCCCCCTTGTTATCATAAATAACGCCGCGGTTAGTATAAGTATCCGCATCTTGTGGGTCTAATGCAAGCGCTTTTGTATAATCCATAATCGCTAAGTCATATTCGCCTTTACTGTCATAAATTACGCCACGATTGATATAAGCATCCGGATCCTGGGGATTTAACTCAATCGCCTTCGTATACGCAAACATGGCATTATCATAATCCTCTTGCACATCATAATCATACCCTTTATTAAACCATTGAATCGCAGTTAAGGAATGCTTATCTTCATCTACAAACATATCAATATACTCCTTTTTCCGATAAAAAAATGTATTTACTAAAGTATATCATCTGCACCTTGATTAAACCAGCTTATCCATAGGAACTAAAGCCGCTGCAGCACATAAACCATCTTGCAGACAACGGCTAGATTCAGTACCATAGACATTATGATTAACCATTAATTAATTTTCATGCCATAGAATTGGCACTTATCGTTGATCAAGCCATATTGTTTCTGTAATTTCAGCAAAGACAATGTCAGCTGCGCCTTTTAGTGTATTTTCAGTCGTTGCCGTTAAAAAACGAATCTCCAACACACTGCTGCAGCTTTCAAACGATCGATCCTTGATCGTTTGTCTGATTATATCTTCCATATACTGGCGTCCTCGGACAATTCCACCGCCAAGTATGACGATTTCAGGATTAAAAATATTAATAAAATTTGCAATACCGATTCCTAAATAACGGGCTGCCTGTTCTAGTACACGGACAGCCACTTCATCCTTCGCATTTGCAGCTTCATAAATATCCGCGGGAGTAACATGATCTAAATTGCCATCAACCATATCATAAACCAAAGAAACTTGCCCTTCTTTTAGCGCTTTTACCACGGCAACCACTAAGGCATTTTCAGAAGCTAATGCTTCTAAACAGCCGTAATTGCCACAACTACACATCGGACCTGCAATATCAATTGTGGTATGGCCCACTTCACCAGCGCTGTCATTTACACCCCGATAAAATCCACCATTTAAAATAATGCCACCAGCAATGCCATTGCTCACTTTTAATAAAATCATACTACGGGCATCTTTTACGGAACCATAATAATACTCACCATTACTTAACGCTTTTACATCATTCTCAATAAAGACAGGCAAGTCAATCTGCTCTTCAATCATTGCTCTCAATGGCGCATTCTTCCAGCCAACAGTAGGTACAAATACTGCAATACCCTCTTTTACTCTTACGGGACCGCAAACCACAACTCCTACAGCAAGTACCGGAACAGCAGCCGCCCTGCGGCATTCCTGAATCATCTCCAGCATGATCTCCAGAACCTCTTCCTCTTTTCTGCCCTTAATCATTCTGCTATCTTCCCATAATATTTTAAATTGAGGATCAATCACATATCCGATTATTTTTTCAGAACGAATATAAAGAATACTGACGGCAGCCAGCAGATTATTAATTTTCAGCAACAATGGCCGGCGACCGCCGCTAGACTCACCAATGCGATCTTCCATGATCAAGCCTAATTTTAACAATCTCGTGGTAATATTGGTAACCGTAGGAGGAGTCAGGCCCGTCATTTTGGCGATTTCTACTCTGGATATGGGTCCCTGACGACGAATAACATTCAACGTCTGTTCATCATTCCTGCTTCCTGACCTAAAGGTATTTATGACTACATGTTCCAAGTTATCTCCACCTATTTGCCGGCACACCATTAAAAATCCTGCCTGCCCCATATTTTTTCAAATTCGCCCATTAATTCTTCCTTATTATTGCCTATCATTGTAATTTCAATGATAATATTATATATAATAAAAATATACGCTAATATCGCTATATTTTATAACAATAGTAGCATTAGGAGAAATTATGGGACTGAAAATATTAAACATTGGAGAAAATCAATTAGAAAATATGGATTATGCCAGCAATGATAGTTTTCCTTTTCGCATCAGTTATGAGGAAATCACTGATTATATGGGTTCTGCTTTTGCCTGCCATTGGCATCCCGAACTTGAATTTACATATGTCCTCAGTGGCTCCATGATATACCAAGCAAACAATACCCAATTTCTTATCAAAGAAGGAGATGCTATGTTTGTAAATCAGAACTGCCTGCATACTGGAACAGCACGTCCTAGTATGAATTGCAGCTATATTGTACTAATCTTTAATCCAACTTTAGTTGCTGGCCACAAAAGCAGTGTTTTTGAAAATAAATATCTAGTTGAACTCGTTACTAGTGAACGACTGCCTTTTGCATACTTTAGTGCCGCAGACAATAATAGCAAGCATATTATCACAACATTATTAGAATTGGAGAAAATTTATAAAGAAAAAATCACTGGGTATGAACTGTTAGTCGCAAGTAAATTATTTGAGCTATGGTTTTATTTATATCAGAATGTTTATTGTAAACTCCCAAATGGAATTCAAAAACAACACAAGAATATTGTGCAGATTAAATCAGCATTGGATTATATTCATGCCTGCTACAGAGAAAATATAAGCTTAGACAGCATCTCTGCCTCTTGCAATCTCAGCAAGAGTTCTTGCTGCCGTTTATTTAAAAAAATTGTCCATCAGACGCCTTTTGACTATCTCTTAAATTATCGTATTCAAAAAAGCCTTCCTTATTTATTAAGTGATAGCATGAATATTACAGAAGCAGCTATTTCAGTGGGATTTTCCAGCAGCAGCTATTATTCCGAAACATTTAAAAAATATATGAATTGTTCTCCAACTTCCTATAAAAACAAGTTAAAAATAAAATAATACAACCAAAAATCATCGTTGCTACATTATTGCAACGCTTCATTCTATTGATGATTGATTGCCTTATATAGTTACAAATTCTTTCTTCGTATCTATATAAATAATAAAAGGATTTTCAATTTTTTGGCAGAAATAGATCAAATAATAACATAATTTGTAAATTAACTTTCGTCAGGAGTAACTATGAACTATATTCATTTATCAGTAATTGGTTCATCAATTGGTACGATCTCCATCATTCTAATCTACATCTATCTATATGTAGTGTATCGCGAACGTTACATGGGAATATGGGCCGCAGGCTGGGTTATTCTTCTCTCACGTTATATGGTATTCGATTTAGAACTCCTTCCTTGGAAACAGTCCATTTTAGGCATGACAACATATCAATCATTGATTATAATTAGCGTTCTGCTCTTTGTATGGGCTACTCACATTTTTATTAACAAACCACTTAATAAATGGTGGATATATGGTACTGCTATTATCGCTATCATAAGTCTAATGATGAACGTTTTTTGTTCATCATTAACTTATAAATTGCTGCTCCCTATCTATTGGGGCTGCTTTATATGCATACGGATTGGTGTAACTTTTATATGCAATTTACAGCTGCAGGGAATTGGTCGCTTAATTACTGGTTATGCTTATATCTTATGGAGCCTTCTTAATCTCGCAGCTCCTATTGTACTTAGTGGTTCATGGTTTCTTCCCTGGGCTCATGCCATTGGCGGGATATTACGCTTGCTTATAGCGATTGGCACTTTAATCGTATACTTTGAAAATACTAGATTCGATTTGCTAAATCAGGAAGCTCAATATAGTTTGCTAGCAGAAAATGTTGCTGACGTAATCTATTCCTATCAGATTATTCCTAATGCAAAAATCAAATATATTAGTCCATCCGTTCTGATACTCACTGGCTATTCCCCTCAAGAATATTACGCTGACAACAATTTATTTTTTGATTTGATACATCCTGATGATCATTGCCTGTTTAAAAATTTCATAGCTAATCTTTCTGGGCCTATTGAATTACCACTGACATTGCGTCTGGTGCGAAAAGATAAAGCTATACGGTGGATTGAACAGAAGTGTACCCCTACTTATGATACAAGTAGAAACCTCACTGCAATACAAGGCATTATTTGTGATGTTACGCGAGAAAAGATGGGAAAAGTGACCTCAAGATTAGAGCGAATGAATTTGGTAGGCAGCATGGCAGTAGCTGTCGCCCATGAAATTAGAAATCCTATGACAACTGTACGGGGTTACCTGCAAGTTATAGGAAGAAGAGAAAAATACCAAACTGACAAAGAAAATTTCAAATTAATGATTGAAGAAATTGATAAAGCCGATTCTATTATCCGCGAATACCTCTTTTTATCCAAGGAAAAGCTCGCTAAATTAGAGAAATGCTCGTTAAATACTATTATCGAAGCATTATTCCCTTTACTCCAGACAACTGCCAATTCTTCCAAAGTATATGTATCACTTACTCTCACTGCCATTCCCGAATTACTGCTGGATGAAAATGAAATTCGCCAATTACTGTTAAACTTAGTACGTAATAGTATTGAAGCAATGTCAGAAGGAGGAAACTTAACTATCCACACTTTCCAGGAAGATAGCAAAACTATCCTATCTATCAAGGACCAGGGTTCAGGAATTCCTTCTGATATACTTGATGACTTAGGAACACCTTTTATTACGACAAAAAATACAGGTACAGGTTTAGGCCTTCCTATCTGCTACCAAATAGCCCGCAGACACAACGCCAACATTAAAATTAGTACTAGTCATGAAGGAACTACGTTTTTTGTTGCCTTTAGCCCTCCCATAATATAGAATTTAGTCATTCAGTCCTTTTTCAGGAGTATTGCTTTACTTACTGAAGAAGGGCTTCATCTATATTTAAGATAACTTATTTCATCAGTATGGCAGCCAAAAGACCTCTGACAAAACAGCTGTCAGAGGTTCTCAACCAGCAATAAAGCAGATAAGATCTTTGGCGTTATGGGAAAATTAAAGCACCCTTTTCGTCAAATTCTATAAAGGGATTCCAAGCAACTTCCCATAAGTGTCCATCTGGATCGGCAAAATACCCGCTGTACCCACCCCAGAAGACCTTCTGGGCCTTTTTAATGATTTTTGCTCCTGCCTGTTCCGCTTTTTGCAGCACCTTATCCACTTCTTCGACACTTTTTGTATTATGTGCTAAAGTAATTCCTGAAAAACCAAATCTATCAGAATCTACGGTTGCATCTTTAGCAAGCTCATCAATCGGAAATAAGGCTAATCCGACACCACCCAAGTCAAAAAAAACAATAGAATCCTGGCTGGCACCAGATGGATTCCATCCTAGCCCACCCTGATAAAAATTACGTGACCTGGTAAGATCCTTTACCCCTAAGGTAACTATCGATAATTTTTGTCGCACATCTGAATTCCTCCTGTTATAAAAATGTACTGTAAAATCATTATCGTATACTTTGAAAAGTTTGTCCATGCAAGTCACTTAATGATTTATAGCGAAAAATCATCCCGTCCGCCGGGCAAAAAGGGCGAGCGGGATGATTCAATTGCTAAGGAGACTCCATTATTTACGCTTTTGCATTTCTTCAAGAGTCATTCGGATCTTATGAACGATTTCGGGAGCGTCCATGGGCGGAACGGCCATTTCAATCAGGCATAGCTTTGTTTTAGACTGTTCCTCTGCCTGTATGATTGCATCATCAAACTCCTTTTCCGTAGAAGCTGTCGTAACAAACGCATTGCCGCCAAAGGCGCCGATCAGCATGATATAGTTCCACTTAGGAATATCATTATACCCGGTCTGAGTGGGTGTATTAATATATTTTTCAATCGTATAGCCTCTATTATTGAGGACAAAAATAATTGGCTTACAACCATTGCTGAGCATTGAACTCAGTTCCTGCACGGTTAATTGAAGGGAGCCATCGCCGGTAAAAAGCAGTACTCGTCGATTCTTCGCGGCAATGGCAGCGCCAAATGCTGCAGGTATGGCATAACCGATACACCCCCATCCTCCCTGAGTGATATAGGTAATACCCTTTTTCAGCCGTAACTGTGTCATCCCATTGGCTAATGTTCCGGCTTCAGCAACCACGATATCATTCTCCTGGAGCATTTTTTGCACTCGCGGATAGTAATATTTCGCCGTCAATGGTTCGTCTGTCGGCATAGCTCCATCATCAAACGGAAACCTAATTTTCGGAATGGCAGCATTCTTAGGTGCAGATGATTTTAAAAGCTCATTCAGCATATCTCCTATCATGATGTTCTCAAAAACAGCTTTTCCGACTTTCGTATAATGGGGCATGATTTCAACAATCTGCAGTGGATTGAGAGCTGCTGTAAAGTAGCCGGTGTTGTAATCATTCCAGACCGCACCTACGGCAATTACACAATCCGAGGCTTCGATAATAGTGCGAACCTCATCACTGCTAATTTTTCCATTGTAAAATCCGATGAAATTGCTCTTGCTCTCATTATAGGAGCCTTTGCCCATCATCAAAGTAACGACGGGAATATTCAGCTTTTCGGCAAGTTGTTCCACCCGCGCCTCCATACCATATCTGAGCACATACAGCTCGGAGATCAGTACGGGGCGCTGCGCACCACCTATCATAGGGCGAATTAGTTTAAGTGCTTCTTCCAATGACGAGGAACTTGTTATCTTTGGTTCTGGCATAAAACCCCGAGTCAACAGTTTCATTGGGGCAACATCGATAGGAATTACGAGATAAACAGGCTTTTTTGTCTCTCGTGCTTTGCTGATGGCTGCAGGGATTTCTATCGCAGCGTTCTCAGCTGTGACAAAAGCAGTATAGGCAGTTAGATTTTCATACACCTTTCTGAAAACATCAAAATCACCATCAAGCAATGTATGATGCATTTTTTTATGCTCTTTTATCACCATGGATTTCGGTGCTCCCACAATATGGATAACTGGTACCGATTCGCTGTATGAACCGGCAATGGCGTTACAGGCACTCAGTTCTCCTACACCAAAAGTGGTGATTAAGACGCCAAGTCCTTTCAGACGAGCATAACCGTCCGCTGCATAACCCGCGTTCAGCTCATTGCTGCAGTTGATAAAGTGTACTCCCGGAAAATGATCCAGAATATCCAGCAATGAGAAATTATAATCACCGGGCACACCGAAGATTTCAGTGATGCCCTCGTTTTGCAGCTGCTCAAATAGAAATGTTCCTACGGTGTGCTCTATGTTATTCATTTGACTATTCCTTCCTTATATCACATTTTTTTTAGTATTCACGCACCGTAATAAATTATCCATAAGCTCCTTTTTCGCTAGTAATAGATTAACGTCTTAAAATCTTTTTTATAACTTGTTAATAACACCATGATTACAACTAATAGCCTATCCTGAAATATAGTGCAAATTCTGCAATGCAAGACTTACCGGAAATTTACTCTATCAATTACTGTACGCAATTAGACTAATGTCACATATATTATACTTAAACCCTGCCACTAAAAAGTAATTGTCAGAGGGGTGATCCGTTTGTCCCGAGTTAATCATTTTCAAACAAAAAAACCTAATTTCTTAATACTCATGACTGATGAAAACCGCTATCCACCTATATATGAAAACTGTAACATCAAGCAATGGTGTAAAAATTTTCTTAAAACCCAGGAGGTTCTATCAAAAAACGGAATGTCATTTCAGCACCATTATACTGGAAGCACAGCCTGCTGTCCCAGCCGGGCCACCTTCTTTACCGGTCATTATCCATCTCTTCATGGGGTTAGTCAGACAACAGGAGCTGCGAAAGGACCATTTGACCCCGAAATGTTCTGGTTAGACCCTAATAGCGTACCAACACTTGGAGACTACTTTCGCTTAGCAGGATATCAGACCTTTTACAAAGGAAAATGGCATATTTCAGATGCTGACATTCTAATTCCCGGCACCCACACGCCCTTCACCAGTTATAATACAACAAACGGCATACCAATTAAAAAAAATGAACTGCTGTATTTAAATTCCAACCGTTTGGATTCATTTGGCTTTACTGGCTGGATTGGTCCAGAACCTCATGGACGTGACCCCCATAAATCAGGATCATCCGCAAAAATTGGGGTAAGCGGCCGTGATGAATGTTTTGCTTTAGACGTTGCGAGGCTGCTGGAAAGACTCGACGCAGAAAACGCGTCGACCTCCGCTGCTGAAGAGTCCCCGCCTTGGCTTATTGTAGCTTCTTTTGTTAACCCGCATGATATCGTCTTATATGGTTCGTTAAGTTTAATGGATCCTTTATTTAATTTTGAAGTGGATCATACAGTTCCTATCATCCCACCTCCGCCCACCTTTTATGAATCTCTTGAAACAAAACCGCGATGCCAGCTTAGCGCCAGACTTACTTATGGAGAAGCCTTCCAGCCATTGGTTGAATCAACATTTTACCGTCAGCTGTATTACCAATTGCAGAAAAACGTTGATCAGGAAATGCTTCATGTTTTCAATACCTTACGTAACACTTCTTTTTATGAAAATACGATTGTCATCTTTACTTCTGATCACGGCGAACTGTTAGGCGCTCACGGCGGCTTAACGCAAAAATGGTATTGTGCTTACGAAGAAGCCATTCATGTCCCATTTCTTATCCATAATCCCATATTATTTGAAGAACCTGCCTCCATTCACTCTCTGACAAGTCATGTTGACATTCTGCCCACTTTGCTTGGCCTTATCGGTGTTGATACGAAACAACTGCAAGAACTATTGCGTATTGACCATACCGAAGTACAGCCTTTAGTGGGCCGTGACCTATCACCACTGATACTTGGCCAGGGTAAAACGCCTCGAGACAATGAGCCTTTGTATTTTATGACAGATGACGATATTACAAGAGGTTTAAATCAGCACAATTTTCTGGGATGGCATTATAATTCTGTTGTCCAGCCTAACCATATAGAAACCATTATTGTAAAAATCGCCACGCCTGATGGAGACGAAATCTGGAAGTATTCTCGCTATTTTGACAATCCTCAATTCTGGACTAAGCCCGGCGTAGAAGATAATGTCCTGCACGAATTCGGCCCCTCCGCCAGAGACCGGACCTGTATAAAAAGTACAATATGTACAACAAGTACTAAAACTGTCCCCATCCCTGATCAATATGAAATGTACAATCTCAGTCATGATCCTCTAGAAATTCATAATCTAGCCCATCCCTATTACAATAGCCCTCATTCCATAATAATGCAGCAACGGCTTGATCATCTCCTCATGGAACAGCGTCACCAAAAACGGTTATTACCCAGTAACATAAATTTCCCTGCTATGTTCTTTCCCTCTAATCAGAAATAATGCCAAAGAGAAATAAATATATTGCGCGAAAGAGGCTATTCTAAAAACTGACTTTTAGATAGCCTCTTTTATCTAACCATTCTTTGTATAATCCGTATTTAGTCTTCCTTCAAGAGCTGAATAAGCTCTTCACCGTCCAGCTTTTCTCTTTCTAATAAGGTAGTGGCAATAAGATGGAGCTTATCAAGGTTGGCCTTGATAATTTCTTCGGCTTTTCCAGAAGCCTCTTCAAGGATTCGATGTATTTCCTTATCTATGGCATAATCCACTTCCTGGCTATTTTTACGCCCGTAGGCGATGTCACGCCCCAAAAATACCTGTTCCTTGGCCCGAGAAAAAGCAACGGGTCCCATGGTCTCACTCATACCATATTCGCAAACCATTTTACGTGCAAGTTCGGTGGCCTGTATAAGATCATTATGAACGCCAGTACTTGTTTCTTTAAATATCAGAAATTCAGCTACCCGCCCTCCCAGCAATGTCTTTATCTGATCAAGAATTTCTGATCTGGTAAAATAACAGCGATCCTCTTTAGGTAATGTGAGAGTATAGCCACCAGCCTGACCGCGTGGAATAATGGACACCCGATGAATGGGGTCGGCATGCCTTAAAAGCATTCCAACTAAAACATGACCCGCCTCATGGTACGCAGTTAGTTTCCTATCTCTTGCATTAATAAAACGGCTTTTGCGTTCTGGCCCTGCTACTACCCGTTCCACCGCTTCTTCCATATCATGCATTTCTATACACGTTTTGCCTTGGCGTGCAGCAAGAATTGCCGCTTCGTTCACTACATTGCTGAGATCAGCCCCAGTAAAGCCAGGTGTACGGCGAGCGAGGACTTCAAGATCCATCTTGTCGGCTAAAGGTTTACTTCTCGTATGAACTTTTAATATTCCAAGGCGCCCCCTCAGATCAGGCCGATCCACTACAATCTGACGGTCAAACCGGCCTGGACGTAACAGTGCGGGATCAAGAATATCCGTTCGATTGGTAGCAGCGATAACAAAGACTCCTTTATTGGCACCAAATCCATCCATTTCTACCAGCAATTGATTGAGCGTCTGTTCACGTTCATCATTTCCGCCACCTACACCGGCTCCACGCTGACGTCCAACCGCATCAATCTCATCTATAAAGATGATGCATGGTGCTTTCTTCCGGGCTTCCTTAAACAGATCACGTACCCGGGAAGCACCAACACCAACAAACATTTCCACAAAATCCGAACCACTGATGTTTAAAAAGGGCACCCCTGCCTCACCTGCCAGTGCCTTTGCCAGCAGTGTCTTACCAGTGCCGGGAGGCCCGTACAGCAGTACACCTTTAGGAATGCGAGCACCCAACTCATTAAATTTTTTGGGACGCCTGATAAAATCTAAAATCTCTTTTAATTCCTGCTTTGCCTCCTCGATACCTTCCACATCTTTGAATGTAATGACATTGGCATGCCTATTACGTAATTTGACCTTGCTTCCATGGTCCGGCATATCTGACTTTTTGCTGTTTTGTATCTGCTTCATTATAAAAAGCCAATCGCCAAGTGAGATTAACATGGGCAGATTGGCTAAGGACAAGACTGGAGCAGTGGCATTCAATGCCAGTTGTTTAAATCGCTTAAAGATAAATTTGGTATTTATCACTTTAAGTCTCCTCCTTTATTACGTCATACTATTTTATGCACGCCTGCGGCTCATGTTACAATTGGTAAGATTCATTTCGTTCGCTAGCAAGATGCCTTGCTAGCCAAAAATTTTTAATGTTACTTTCTTTCCATATCTATGATCAAACAGCAAAATAGACATTCATCAATAATTTGACCAATCTCTATTCAATTTCTCATTTAAAATTTTACCTAGTAATAAAAATAAATAAAAAGTATCAGCCAAATACTGATACTTTTTATTTCACCCATTTTTAAGGTTTCACAAATTTCTGAATTGATGCTTGGGATCAAGTTCTTCTTCCAATCTGTCAGTTGCCGTTCCAGGGCTGACTGAAAGTTTGGAGATCTTTTCACGCATATCAGCACTTAGGTCAAAATTAGCTGCTGCTAAAGAATCCTTCAATTGGATTGTATTTCTTGCACCAATAATTGGTGCCGTAACTCCAGGATGTGATTTGACCCAGCTAATGGCCAGCGTTACGGGATTTATGCCTATTTCCTGCGCAAAATCAACAAACCGTTCGGCAATCTCATAATATAAAGGCTCACTATAGCGTTTACTATACTGACTTTTTTCAGCGATTCTGCCTGAAGTAGGTTTGAAATTTTTTGAATATTTTCCGGTTAGCAAACCTGCACCAAGTGGATTATAAGGTATAACACTCATTTGCTCTGACTGGGCTAAAGGAAGAATTTCAACCTCTGCCTGTCTCTTAACTAAATTGTACATCGGTTCAATACATTCAAAGCGAGGCCAGCCATTATTTTCAGAAACCCCCAAAGACTTGGCAATCTGCCAGGCGGCCCAGTTACTTACACCAAGATACAGCACCTTACCTTGGCTCACTAAATCATTAAGTGCACGCAAGGTTTCATCAATGGCTGTAAATGGGTCAAAATAATGAATGATATAAAGGTCAATTCGGTCTGTCTGCAAACGTGCAAGGCTCTGTTCAACCGAAAGCATAATATGCCGCCGTGATGACCCTAGCGCGTTATGATCCTTGCCGATACGCTGGGATACTTTTGTTGTTATAATAACTTCATCGCGGCAGTCACGGATAAATTTCCCGAGGAATTCCTCTGCTTTTCCTCCGTTATAGTTATTCGAACAGTCAAAAAAATTAACGCCTGCCTCCCTGCAGATATTAAACATACGAGCTGCTTCCATTTCATCCGTTTCATTTCCAAAAGTCATAGTACCGAGACACAATTCGGAAACCAATACACCTGTTCTGCCCAGAACTTTATATTTCACATGATTACCTCCTTTAGTACAAATAACATATTATATAACCGATTCAACCTTCTATTTTATTTTTATTTACCATTTATACAAAAGCTCCTGCAATGAACAGGATCTTTTGAATATGCTCTTTATAGTATAATCATTACTATACCCTTATTCTTGGCCAATGCATCTAATCCAAGATAAATATTGATGAGGCTTCAGAACGGATGATTTCAAGCTAGTTTTCATATGCTGGTTTGATTTCTAAATTAAACTTCTTTACAATATAAAAAGATACCTTTTCAAATAACTTCAATCACTGGGAGGGCAAAATGGATACAGTAAACGTTATTACACAGAGAAGAAGCATTCGAGAATTCCAAAATAAAGCAATACCACCAGAAACAATCGCAAAAATTTTAGAACTGGCGGTAACTGCACCCTCAGGAAAAAATCGTCAACCATGGAGGTTTGTTGTTTTACAAGACAACAGAAAAGATGAGTTAGTTAACACCATGAGCAGTGTTATAAAACTTCGAAAGCAGCAGGGTTTGGATATTGGCAGCTGTGAAGTAAGCATTCGTGCATTAAAGCAGGCTCCTGTAGCAATTTTAGTATTTAATGCTTTTTCTACTCTCGAAACAGATTATAATCATTTTCGCCTGCTGACTGACACACAATCAATTGGTGCAGCTATCCAAACGATGATTTTAGCCGCACAGGATGTTGGTCTTGGTACGCTATGGATTTGTGATATTTTTTACGCCCAACGTGAAATATGTTCATGGTTGCAGCGCAGCGACGAATTAGTAGCAGCAATCGCCATTGGCTACGCCAACCAATCACCTTATCCACGTCCGCGTAAATTATGGAACCAAGTTACAGAATGGACAAGTTATAACGAATAAGCGACACTTGTACGAACTCTGACTCTGCATAAATGATACTTTCCTATCCCTTGCCAATGGCAGGAAGCAAGAAATACATCGCTAAAGGAATTTTTTAAGTTATAGGGAATAAATATATACAATTATGATACGAAAAGTGGAAGAAGGTGTCACATTATGCCTATACAGCAACAAGCTAGACAACCGATACAGACCATCTCTTTTTTCAATAAAAACAAATGGAATATCTGGTGGAACCTGCTGCGTCCGCATACCCTAACAGCATCCTTTGTCCCAGTAGCTATTGGTACCGTCTTAGCCTTGCCTTCCCAGCAGTTTCGTCTAGACTTATTTTTGATTATGCTTGTATCAAGTACTCTCATTCAAGTTGGTACGAATACGTTCAATGAATATTATGACTATAAACGCGGTTTGGACCATGAACATTCAGTTGGGATCGGTGGCGCCATTGTTAGATACGGTGTTGCCCCTTCAAAGATATTAGCAGCTGCACAATATACCACAGCTACTGCTATCTTGTTAGGCCTATATCTATGTCACGAAAGCAGCTGGTGGCTATTTCCAATTGGCCTCTGCTGTGCTGCCATTGGTTATCTCTATTCCGGCGGTCCTTTTCCCATTTCAGCAACACCGTTTGGCGAGTTGGTGTCAGGTACTTGCATGGGACTTATTATTATTGCTATTTCTTTTTTTCTTCAAACTGGAACCGTCACCGCCACAGTAATTCTGGCTTCTATCTCTACCTCTGTCCTAATCGGTGCTATTTTAATGTCTAACAACCTTCGTGATTTGGAAGATGATAAAAAGCATGGGCGAAAAACCCTGGCAATTCTCTTGAAACGAAACAAAGCAACCTACTGTTTAATCGGTATGTTTATCTTTTCTTACATATGGATTCTATTTTTGGTGACAAAGAATATATTGTCCCCCTGGTCTCTACTAACATTTATCAGTATGCCTAGAGCCATTCAAGCTTCACGACAGTTTCAGAAAAATTCAACACCAGAAGCCCTGGCGCCCGCTATGGTTGCCACAGCACAAACCAATACTCTTTTTGGTTTCTCCTTAGCCCTCGGGCTCCTCATCCAATATTGCTCTTCTTAATGAATGGGACTACATATCTACTATAAAGTAATTCAACCCATTTTTTTGTTATATGGAGGAAGATGTCATGCAGATTGAACAACTCATATATAACCGTTTAGGCATTCGAGAAGATGCTGAAACCAACAAATTGGGAACTAGAGCTCAATTTGTATTAATCTTTGGCTCCAAAGATCTTTTTTTAGAAAAGCGGATTTATGACCAATTAAGAAATTTATATCCGAATGCCTATCTTATCGGCGGAACAACCTCAGGTGAAATATATAAAAATATTGCTGTTGATCATACCTTGTCGGCAACAGCAGTTTTCATGGAGAAATCCAAAGTACGTCTTGCTTCCGTCGCTATTGAAAAAGACCATTTCCTGGAAGCTGCTGCGGCTTTAGCCGCTAAAATAAGTGGTCATCATTTAAAACATGTTTTTATTGTTTCAGAAGGAATAAATATGAATGGCAGTAAGCTTATAGAAGGATTAACGAATTACCTTCCTGCTGGTGTTACTCTATCAGGTGGCCTTTCAGGAGATGGAGAACGGTTTGAAGAAACATTTGTTATTGCAAATGATTACCCCCGGAAAAACCAAGTTGCAGCAATCGCATTTTACGGTGAGAATATCCACGTTGGATTTGGCTCTATGGGGGGTTGGTCCCCATTTGGCATTGAGCGCCTGATTACAAAGTCTAAAAACAACATACTCTATGAGCTTGACGGACGACCTGCTCTTAATTTATATAAGGACTATCTAGGAGAATATTCTAAGGATCTTCCATCCACAGGACTCTATTTTCCACTTATGTTGCGCTCAAAGAATCATCATCACACTTTTATTCGCACGATTCTTAGAATTGGTGAACTGCAAGAATCACTTATATTCGCTGGTGATGTGCCAGAAGGCTATTCTGCAAGGCTTATGAGAGCCAATCATGATAATCTCATTGAGGGTTCACTCCAGGCAGCAGGAGTAAGCCTTGAGTCTATCGGCTTACAGAATGCCAATCTCGCAATTTTAATAAGTGGTGTTGGAAGAAAGTTAGTGCTGAATCAAATGGCAAGTGAAGAAATTGACGCTGTAAGGAGTATTTTAGGAAACGAAGCTGTATTTACAGGTTTTTATTCCTATGGAGAAATCTCCCCCCTGCCCAGAGAGTCAAGAAGTGAGCTACAGAATCAAACAATGACAATCACTTTAATTGGGGAGGTTTAATACCATGGATACGTTACACCGGCTTTTAAAACGGCAAATGGAAAACAATTTAACCGGCATCGAGATAACTCCGGAATTGGAAGCCTTTATTTCGGCTGTAAATGCAGCCTATATAAGTCAGGATAAAGACAGAGCCCTACTTGAGCGGTGCATTGATATTAGCTCCCGGGAATATACCGAGACTATGGAAAAAATCCGACTTTTGCAAAGTCAGCTTGTACAGCAGGAAAAAATGGTAGGAATTGGACAACTTTCAGCAGGGATCGCACACGAAATAAATAATCCTCTTGGCTATACCCAAAGTAATTTGGATACTTTGAAAAAATACTTACATAAAATCAAATTATTTCTTGAAGCACTGAAGCCCCTGGAAAGCAGCTTAGAATGCTGCAACAATGAAGAAGTACAAAAGCTCATTACAATCCTCTGTGACTCCAGAGAAAGAAATAAAATTGATGTAATTTATGATGATATCGAAGATATTATTGGTGAATCCATCATTGGACTTAGGAGAATCGAGAAAATTGTCAAGAGTCTCCTCGGATTTTCTAAAACCAATAACAGCTCCGAACTAGAAGATTATGACTTGAATAAAGGCATAAATGACACCTTGGCAATTGCCAATAATGAAATTAAATATTTTGCTACTGTAATAGAAGACTTTGGGACCATCCCTTATATAAAAGCAGTTGGCAGTTCTATCAACCAAGTATTACTTAATCTCATTTTAAATGCAGTTCATGCTATAAAAGAAACTTCACATGAAGGTATCCTCTCTTTAAAAACCTATGAGAAAAATGGATCGATTCATTGCGAAATAACGGATAATGGAATTGGTATGCCTAAAGCGAATTTAGATCAGATATTCATTCCCTTTTTTACAACTAAACCAGTTGGCGTAGGTACAGGCCTTGGGCTAAGTATTGCCTATGATACGATCGTCAATAAACATGCCGGTCAAATTAAGGTAGAAAGTGAATTAGGAGTAGGAACTACATTTACATTAATCTTACCACTAAATCATGAAAGCACGGTGAAATTATGAATATACTGGTGGTTGACGATGAAAAATTTAATCTTAGGATTGCTCAGGAACTAATCGAGACGAATATAGTTGATACACACGTTTTTCTCTGTAGCGTACCAGAAGAAGCTGTTCAAAAGATCGAAGAAAATAATATAGATATCATTTTACTGGATATCATTATGCCCAGGATAACTGGAATCGATATTCTAAAAGACATCAGAAGCAAGGAAAAATATAATGATATTCAGATTATAATGTTTACGGGAATGACTGATAAAGAGAGTTTTAAATTATGTTTTGAAAATGGTGCAAACGATTATATTAATAAACCTATCAACTTTACGGAGTTTGTCGCAAGAATGAACGCTTCTGTAAAAGCAAGAAAAAATATAATAGCCTTAAAGGAAATGAATCATACCATAACTTGTCAATATAAGAAGCTCCAAGTCATAACCCAACGGCTTAAGGATACTCAATTTAATCTAATACAAAAAGAAAAGCTGGCAGCACTTGGAGAAATTGCCGCAGGAATCGCCCATGAAATTAACAATCCCATGGGTTTTATATCCAGTAATCTCGATACCATGGATCGCTATATTCAAAAGATTAGAAATCTAATAGTACGCTATAGAAATTTAGTTCAGCTTTCTGGTGAAGAAATTATCAATCATGAACTTTTTCTTAGAGAAAAAGCTGCAATCCAAGAGATTGAACGAAAACAAAAAATTGATTTTATCCTGGAAGATTTAACTACGGTAATCCTGGAATCCAGCGATGGCGCAAAGCGGGTGACGAAAATAGTACAAAGCTTACGAAATCTCGCTAAAACCGGTACGGAAAATGAAATGACATACAATGATCTAAGCCAGATTGCTGAGGAAGTTATTTTGACAGTTAGACACGAAACACAATTCGTGGCAGATATAGAGAAAAAAATAGAGAGCCCATTGTATTTACTGTGCAATAAGGGAGAAATTGGGCAAGTACTGCTAAATATTTTACTCAATGCCCTACATGCAGTGAAAATCCAGAACAAAGGCTCTCTTGGGAAAATCATTATGGAAGCATACAGTTTGGATGAGTCTGTCATTTGCCGAATCAGTGATAATGGTCCGGGAATTAAAGAGGAACATCTAAACCGTATATTTGATCCTTTTTTTACAACTAAAGATGTGGGAAGCGGCATGGGACTCGGACTTAGTGCCGCCTATGATATTGTTGTTAAGAAACACGGCGGCGATCTTAGCGTTACTAGCGGACCTGACAAGGGGACTTGTTTTACCATTAAATTACCTGCCAATGGAGGTAAAATTCATAATGATGAATAACGATGGTCTAAGTAAAAAGATATTATTTGTAGATGACGAAATACAAATTCTAAGGTCTCTTAACCGCCTTTTTATGGATACAGAATATGAAGTCTTCACCGCTGGAAGTGGCGAAGAAGCTTTAGAGTTTCTTACTAATGAATATGTAGATCTGGTCATTACAGACATGAGAATGCCCAGAATGGACGGATGTCAGTTATTACAGCAAATAAAGGAGCTTTATCCCAATACATTACGAATCATTTTAAGTGGCTATTCGGATAAGAACACCATACTTGCCGCACTGCAAAAGAATATTGCCAAACTTTACATTCTTAAACCCTGGGACAACACTAAGCTATTGCTGCTCATTGATCAAATATTTGAAACAGAAAGCATCTTACGCGACGGCAACTTACTAGCGTTAATCAATAACGTTGATGAATTGCCTACACTGAAAAGCAGCTATCGTCAAATCATGGACTTGATTGACAACGAAGAAGATTTAGTCAAAATTGTAGATGCGATTGAGAAAGATCCCACTGTAGCAGCTAAGATTCTCCAAATCATTAATTCAGCTTTTTATGAAGTGAAAACAGGAAGCTTGAAACATGCAATCGCATTTTTGGGGTTATCCCATATCAGAAATATACTATTAGCAACTTCTATTGTTGATTCTTTTAATATAAGTGATAATTATGGAACAAGGCTAGGAATGCTGTGGAATCACTCTTTTTTGTGCAGTAAGATTGTAAATATGATTTATGGAAAATTGCTGCATAAAAAACTATCGGAGAGCGAAGCGTCTGCCGGATTGCTGCATAATATCGGCGTGGTGCTCCTACTTAAAATATTTCCAGAAAAATATCTTGAAATTTTTCATTGTATTGAAAATGACAACAGCAATTTATTACAGATAGAACAAGAATACTTAGCAGTTACACATCAGCAAACAGGCGGTTACTTATTAAAATGGTGGGAATTACCCTACCCCATTGTCGAAGCAGCCTTATATCACCACACCCCTTTTGCCAGCGGGATTATTAATCATGAACTGATCTATGCCGTGAATATAGCCCAGCATTATGCCAGTGTGATCCTGAAAAATCAATTTTCAGATACCTTTGATCCCCATGTTTTCAGTGCCTTAGGCATCGCCCAGAATCAATTTGAACAAGAACTATCTTCCTTGCTCAACAATAATAAGTTAAGTTTAAAATGTTAGGTCTAGTTTTGCAACAAATTCATATTTTCTCTAATAAAGTTCTAGCTTACACCAACAAGGCCCTATACCAGATTCTCTGGTATAGGGCCTTGTGTACCTGTTATTATTTTTCATTATTTCTAGGATTGGCAGCCAAGGGCAATTTGATAATAAAGGTTGTTCCAATACCTTTTTCACTGCTGACAGAGATATCACCGCTGTGCTTGTTTACAATAATATCATAAGAAATACTAAGTCCAAGCCCTGTACCTTGTCCCATAGGTTTCGTAGTAAAAAATGCATTGAAAATACGTTGTAAGGTTTCTTCGGTCATACCAAGACCATTATCCTGAATGGAGCAGAAAACAAATTGGTCATCATGGTAACTACTAATCTTAATCAGTCCCAGCTTATCCATTTGTTTTTCCTTAATCGCATAAGCTGCATTTATGATGATATTCAGCAGAACTTGATTAATTTGTCCTGATGAAGCTTGTATTTCAGGCAGCTCTCCTAAATCTATTTGGATTTCAGCAACATATTTGATCTCATTTTTCGCAATGATTAACGTATTTTTTATGCCTGTATTTAAATCATAACTTTCAAATTCACTACTTTTATCCACTCTTGAAAATAATTTTAAGGCTTTTACGATCTCACTTAATCTTTTAAGCCCATCGTCTGATTCTTGAATGATGGGCTCAAGATCTTCAAAAATATAAGCAATCTTTTTTTGTTTTTCAAAAATAGTAATCTCCTCAGCCAGCTCTTTCAAATCTTGCAGATCAGAATGCAATACATTATTTTTAAATTCACGATATTTATTATATACATCCGTAATCTTAGTTAAGTATTGCTTTAAACTATCAAAATTGCTGAGAACAAAGCCCAATGGATTGTTAATTTCGTGAGCCACACCAGCAGCTAATTGCCCTATTCCAGCCAATTTCTCCTGTTCAACCAGATGTATTTGAGTCTGCTCTAAGTTAGCCAGTGCCTCCTTAATTTCTGCATTTCGCTTTTTAAGGGTTTCTTCCATTAATTTTTTTTCGGTAATATCCCGGATCATTACTAATGCTATACCCTCAGAAATTACAACACTACGGGCTTCCCTGTATCTTACCTCTTGATTATGTACAATTTGATATTCAAAGACAGTTACTTTTCCAGTTTGAAAGGCTAATTGAATTTTTTCCATAAATAAGACTGCAACATCCTTAGGCAGCACTTCACTTACTGTTTTTCCTATAAATGAAATAGAAGCGCCAATATGCTCAAAATGTTCAAATTCCCGCCCGACTTTAAAATCGACTATTTTAAAATCGGGTGTTACAACGCCCATAACATCAGGTATAGACGCAAGGAGTGCTTTATTTTTCTCCTCACTTACCTTTAGGAATTCCTCTGTTCTCTGGCGCCTCAGCATACTCACAAAGATTTCCGCTACAAGTTTAAGCAATGTTGTATGTTCATTACGAAGCTCTATACACTGATCTTTTGCCCATTCTAAATTAAAAGTGCCTAGCCATTCACTTCCATTTTTTAAAGGAAAAATCATTCGTTTTGATTGATCGCTATGAATCTCATAATGGTTGTTATGCTCTTTTGTATTATTCCCATCTTGCACAATATCCTCAATGATCTTCCAATGAACAGATGCATTTTGCGTTGAAGCATTACAATCCATGATAATACTGTTTCCAACTGCTACATTCCAATGATAAGCTTGATTCATACTTTTGCCACCACTCGAAGTAATAAAAATGTAACTGTTCTCAACATCCATAAATTTACTAATTAAATCCAATGCATACAGCAATGTATCTGGATTAGAATTCGTTTTTAAACACTCTGCGGATATGGTTGACACAATCTTTTCAAAAGCAATTCGTTCCTGCAATAAATTTTCCGCCTGCTTTTGCTCGGTAATGTCAATAATAGCTCCGACTAAACCGCTAGTTTCACCTACTGCATTATGATAAATCGACTTATGGAATATAACATAACGACTCATTCCTTTGGCAGTAACCATACTCTCATAGATTTGTTCATTTCCTTGTTCGAGCAGCTCCCTGTCTTTGGCAAAATATATATCCGCTAAATTCTTAGGTGCTAAATGGTATGCTGATTTTCCTAAAATCTCATCCCTGCTGCGCCCCATAAATTTTTCATATGCTTTATTACAATTTGTATATGTACCGGTAGTATCTTTAATAAAGATTGGAACTGGAATAGAATCCAGAACCCCATGAAAATCAAATTCATTGTCGCTAGAATTATTATTTTCACAAGGATAAAATGCTGATGTATTATTCAACTGCATATCCAATTCTCTCCTTCGCGAGCAAATAATCATACTGTTTCTTTCTACATAGTCCGAGCCATTTCCTGTAAATAATCCATTTTTAAAAACTATATTTGGAAAATCTGCCAAAATAAAAGATTCCTTTTTCTTTTGAAAAAAGGAATCTTTTATTTTGCTACTGCTATAGGATTAAGAGCAACTCAGCGTACGTCAACTATTTTTACATCTTTAATCTGCGAACCAAGATCAAGCGCCGTTTCAATCACCAGACTCAAGTTACCATTTTTCGTATTCACCGCTAGTTCTGGATAGGCTGCCAACAACGTCTGCTGTACCATCTCCTTATCTGATTTACCTTCTGCCTGAAGCGTTAATTTATCAGAAAGACCTTCTTTAGATACTGTCAGACGTATGCGGCCGGTAGCGCCCGCAACAGTCCCTACAGCATCAGCGATTACACGGCCAAACAGATTCATATCGCCCGCGACAATCATATCATCAGTGCGCCCCTTGATTTTTATAGCCTTTAGCGGCAGCCAGCATGTACAGTCGGCCCAGCTCGCCTTATCTCCTGAACGATAGCGAACTAAAGGCATTCCTTCCCTGCGGATGGTGGTAAATACCATCTCCCCTTCATCAGCCGGTTTACCAGTAACAGGGTCAATAATTTCTGTAATAAGATGCAAATCATTAAGATGAAAAGCACTACATTCCGGCAGAGCGATGGTTTGCGCACCGCCAATTTCCGTTGATCCATAACTGTCAAAAACAGCCGCACCCCAAAATTCAGTAAATAATTCCTTATGTGCTGCCGTCAGCATTTCACCAGCAAGGATAATTTTACCAAGGGACTGATGGTAGCCTATCCGCTGCGCCTCACGAGTCAAAGCTGTCATATAGGATGGCGAGGAAAAAATAACATTGGGTGAAAAGCGTTTCATCCATCGGATCGTTTCCGCTGGATCATCAGCACCAACATTCAGCGGTAATCCCCCGGCACGTTCTACGGCACGCTGTACACTGGCGCCACCAATCCATAGCCCATGACCGATAGGCAAGGCAGCCAGAGCCACAAGTCTTCCTGTATGAGCTGTACGAAGTGCAACACCATAAAGATTAGATAATGTCTGCATTTCACGATATGTATAATACATTCTTTTGGGCTCACCCGTGGTGCCCGAAGTAGTAAAAACAGCCGATAATTTATCATCCGGCACACAAAGAAAATTCTGCCATTGCCTTATATCCTCGGCAGTGGTAAAGGCCAGTTTTTGTAAATCAGCAGCCGTTCTTATATCATCAGGGCGCACTTTACAGGTATCAAACAAGTGGCGGTAAAAAGGAGAACGTGCATACACATAATCTATCATATTACGCAGTCGTCGTTCTTGAATAGCGGTGATTAGTTCTGGTTTCAATCCATCTTTTATCCTGCCGCGTAAAAGATTGCCGGCCCTTTTGATAACTGAGGGCTGGCAGTTACGTTCTTCAAATTGCCGCAGTGCTTTATCAATAACTTCTGCAATCATAAATTGTCTCCTATAACTTCGCCATAATTATATGTTTAGAATCTCTTGTTAATTATGTCCCAACTAAAAGCCCTTATGCATACGGAAAGTCCAAAGTATATCTAGCAGACTTTTGGTCGACACTGATAGTAGATTCTTGTACTGGAGACTGATCAATGAATGACATTCTGCTTATTAAATGCATGATTAGTGGTTTTCTCCTCGCTGCTCCTATTGGACCGGTCAACTTAATTTGCATCCGTTATACCTTGAGTGAAGGACGTGTACCCGGACTTGTTGTAGGGCTGGGAGCAGCATTGGCCGATGTTATCTATGGTTCTGTGGCAGCAGCAGGCCTAGGTGCTTTGACCGCCTTTATTCTTCATTATGACATGATCTTACGCTGGGGAGGCGGATTTTTCATCATGTATCTTGGTTTTAGAACCTTTCACGCTGTACCTCAAGACAAACCCGACGACAAGGATTCAGGACGCAGCCCCTACAGCCTGTTCGCTGGAGTGTTTCTCCTTACACTGACCAATCCCGTTACTATCTTTACTTTTATCGCCATTTTTTCATCTTTTGGTATCGCCGTGCTCGTCACAGACTTATTTACAACAGCATTAGCTGCTTTAGGGGTCTTTATCGGCTCGGTCCTTTGGTGGGTTACTCTTACCAGCATCGTATGTTTCTTTCGCAGCAGAGTGACACCCAGCGTCATAACCCGCATCAACAAAATAGCAGGTATCATTATCATCCTGCTTGGTATTGCTTCTATTATAGAATTGTAATTCTATCGTTTTAAGAGAATTGTCTCTTCTACTGGCAAACAGTATAGTTTCTCTTTGTAGATCGAATGATAAACCCAACAGGCATTGAGCAATAATAGAGCACCTGTAAAGAAAAATACATATTGAATACCAAAAGCAGCCGCCATTTGTCCCCCAAGAATGGATCCCAAAAACATACCTAAAAACTGAGCAGACTGATTATAACCAAAAGCACGACCGGTAATAAGATCCGATGTACTTTGTTTAATCAGACTATTAATCGAAGGCAGCAGCCCTGCCGTTGCTAACCCCAACAAGAAGCGAAGCATCCCCAGCTGCCAGGAATGTGTTACAAAGGCTTGCGGAATAAAGAGTACTCCTGCCATAACTAACGCCCCTAACAACACCTTTTGTGCACCAATCTTATCAGAAAGCCTCCCTAACCTAGGAGCAGCCAAAATACTGGCAAGTCCTGAAGCGGCAAAAACGCTCCCTGAAATAAGAGCAATATGAGATGTATCCGAAGATAGCTGCGTAATATAGACAGTAATAATCGGCTGTATCGACATAAGAGCCAATTGCAGTATAAGGGTTGTGATAAATAAACATACCGTTACCTTAGGATTCGGCAGGCATTTCCAAACTTGACGAAAAGTAAGAACATCTTGTTTTTCAGAAGCGCTTTCTTCTTTAACAAAGCAGAAAGATGCTATAAAAGCAACAAAACACATGACCCCAATGAAGATAAAATCTTCGCGGAAACCAATTGCTTCTGCTAAATATCCTCCAAATAAGGGTCCCAGCAAAGTACCGCCCACTTGTCCGCTAAAAATGATACCCAAAGCCCATCCAACTCGTTCTTTCGGCGTTTGCGTAGCGACTAAGGTAACGACTGCCGATTGGAAACCTGAAAGAGCTCCCTGCAGCAAGCGTAATCCAGTCAATTGATAAACATTTTCCACAAATCCCATACTGGTCATAATAATTGATAGCCAAAGACTAGCCCGCAAAATCATTGACTTTCTTCCATATTTATCGGCGTATTTACCCCAAATGGGAGAAAAAATCGCCAGACTGATAAAATTACTGCCAAAAACAATTCCCGACCACTTTGCAACTGACGCTGCATCATGGATGCCAAGATGCTCAATATAAAGTGGCAATATGGGAGCCATCTGGCTCATCCCCGATGATACAATAAATACAGCAAACCAACACACCCATAGATTCTTTTTCCAGATTTCCATGTGACACCTGCATATCTTTTATATTTTCTATCTAGTGCTATGATAAACGCAACACTTGCATAACCATTTATTATAGTATCACCATTCAGAGAGTATGACAAATAGAAAGTAAGCAAGTATATCATATATGCAAAGCCAACAAATTGTTTGGGTTACACTTTAAACGTATTAATCGCACATTGCAGATTTTCTGCCAATTTAGCCAATGCGCGACTCGACGAAGCGATTTCTTCCATGGATGCGGATTGTTCTTCAGTCGCTGCTGAAATATTTTGAGTCTGATCTGCAGTATCTCTGCTGATCCCATCAATCTCTTTTACAGAAGCGACCACGATTTGACTACCACTGACCATTTGCTGAACAGTTGTGGAAATTTCTTTTGTTTGTGTAGTAACTTGATTGATTAATCCGACGATTTCACTAAAAGCCTTTCCCGCTGTATTGACCACACTAGTACCTGTCTTAACCTCTTCTGTCCCCATATGCATAGCCTCAACTGCATTTCCTGTTTCTTCTTGGATTTGCCCAATAAGTGCTGCAATTTCCTTGGCGGCATCTTGCGACTGCTCTGCCAATTTTCGAACCTCTTCAGCAACTACGGCAAAACCTCGGCCTTGCTCACCCGCTCTAGCGGCTTCTATCGCAGCATTAAGAGCCAAAAGATTCGTTTGTCCGGCGATACCAGATATAGTATCAACAATTTGACCAATCTCCATAGAACGTTCCCCTAGTTTCTTTATAACGCTTGCCGATTTAGCAACTGTATTTTCAATGCTTGCCATTTGACTGATGGCTGTAGTAATTGCTTTTGTTCCATTGCTGGCCGCTAAGGCTGTTTGTCCTGATGAATGAAATGTAACCTGTGTATTTTCAGCTACTTGTTGAATATTGACAGTCATTTGCTCTATGGCCTCCCTGCTCTCGCTCATTGCATGCAACTGCTGATCTGCTCCTTTGGCTACATCACTTACTACAATTGCTACCTGATTAGCTGCCTGAGCTGATTGTTCCGCACAAGCAGTAAGTTCTTCCGATGAGGCAGCAACTTGTTCAGAGGACTGTAAAATATCACGAATCATACTGCGCATTTTCTCACGCATGCTATTAAGTGCTTCAGCAAGTCGACCTAATTCATCCGAAGAAGAAACAGGAATAGCCTGGCGCCAATCGCCAGCAGCAAACTCTTGAGTTCCCTTGAGCATAACCTTGATTGGCGTGTGTATTCCTTTAGTGATCCGCACACCAAGTATGATACCAATTACAATGGAAATGAGACTTAAAATTGTGGCAATCATGATTACTCTATTGGCCGCTGCGATCGCAGCCTCTGTACTTTTATCACCCAACTCATCATTGTATGTTTTAATCTCATCTGTCAGTTGGGTTATTTCCGTGGACAAAGGTAAACCACGAACCCCAATTTTAGCCACCTCTGCTCGCCAGCTTTTGGCACCTTCTACATTGCCTGCAGCTGTTTCCTTGGCCATAGCACGGGCTGCAGGCAATGATTCATTTACCACCAGATCCCTCTGCTGCGTGGTTACTTCAATTAGTTTCTCTACATCTGCTTTTTTCTCAGGAGAAGTCACTGCCAGCAACTGTTTTTGTATTTCCAGCATATCATTATTTGCTTTTTCTGCTTCCTGATAAAACACCTCTCTGCCATAAGCAAAAATACCACGAGTGCTGGCCAGGGCTTCTCGTTGCGCCAGGGCAGAGGCTGTGGCTAATTGACTTCGCTGATCAGCCACTCTGATTTCTGTGATTCTCGCTTTAGCATCCTGCAAAGAAATAAAGCAGCTGATCCCCAATACTAGAATTAACATAATCATAATGCCAAATCCGATAGCGATTTTTTTCCCAACCGATAATTTCATAATGATTCCACCTTTCTTCGTTCCTATACATCGATCTATCCATGATCCGTCACTGTAATCTATATATAAAGCAAGCAGAGTGGGCTGTCTCAAAAGAAGAGACAGCCCTTTGTTTATACTATTGTGCAGAGCACGATTATTATTGTAAGCTTGCGACTCGAAAAGCCTTCTCACTGTCGAACCATTATAAAGCAAACACTAGAACATATAGTCCATCTGAAGACGGAAATAATCTTTAATATCAGTATTCGTAGAAACTTTTTTAGCAGCAAAAGTGTAGAAGACGCTACCAATTAGGTTCTTCTCTAGTGTTTTACTGCCAATAACAGCCCAAGCCTGAATATCTTTGGGCGAACCAATCATAGCGGCAGTATATCCACTGTTATTAGCGCCTGGTTCAAACTTGAAATACTCAGCAGCTACGCTCCATGAACCAGGAGCTGCATATTTTGCCGCACCATAAGTCAGACGGGTATGATGATAAATTGGCTCATGTCCACTCGTTTTAATACTATTTATACCATAATCGCTGGCTAAGTTATATTTAGAAGACAGTTTAGAACTAAAGTTAATTGACTTTACATCATACTTACTGTCAGCACCAGTTTTTTCTTTAAACCACCAAGCACCGACAGTGGTATTCTTGCTGGTAGGATAAAAGCTTTGGATAAAAAAGGCATCTTTTATTTCCCCCGTAGATGTAGTCTCTGGGGTGGCAGTTGCATTACCAGTCATAAATCCAAAATATGGAGAAAAGTTAGCAAAACCAGCTGTCACTTTGAGTTTATTACCGACAGTAATTTTCGCACCATCAACGCCACCAGAAGTATACATCCAATAGCCGCCCACTACGTCCATCTGCTGACTAAAACGCCCAATGGTAAACTCTGAACCATAGAAATTTTTAGTGGTGAAAGCAGCATCTGCAACGTTGAAGCGGTCTAGGCCGGAACTATTGTTGTAGGTACCGAATTCATTTTGGTTTAGACCCACAAGACGACCGTAAAAACTTGTATTTTCATTAAGGTCTGCGTTCAAGTTCAAACGGAAGCGCTGGCCAAAAGCAGTATTGCCTGAACCATTGTCAACCCATCGGATACGGGCATCACCACTGATCGCTATACTGCCAGTCTTTTTTTCTGCCTTAGGAACACGGTCAGCAATCTTGTTAATTTCAAGAGCAAACTCAATGGCCAATTTATCAATTAAAGCTTTCTGATTGGCATTTGCCTTACTGGAATTAGCCATGGCATTTTCTACTATTTCTGCCATTTCATAGCGAGTCACAGTCTTATCGCCATGAAAGACACTGTCCCCTTCGTAGCCATCAATGATTCCGACACGTTTAAGTTCAGCAATCGCAGTATAAGACCAGTGTTTAGCAGGAACTTCTTCAAATTTCGCGGCAGCAAAAGCCGTACCTGTGATACTTAAAATAAATAGGAGTCCTATAATGATACTACATTTTTTCTGCATTTATTTTTCCTCCTGCTTTGACTTTTTTGATAAAAAACTTAGATAACTCTATTATTCGCTGTACATATTATTAGCTATTTGGCTCAAGTCGCTGGCTAATACAGCTAACGTCTGACTGGCTTGAGCCATTTCCTGAATGGATGTTGTCTGAGTGCCTACGATAGTATCGAGCATTTTGCTTTTTTCTGCCAACTGGTTAACAGATGCCTGGATCGTGTTAAGCGCCCCAGAAATTTCTTTTACTGATTCAGCACTGGCTGTAGCAAGCTTGCGAACTTCTTCGGCCACTACGCTAAACCCTCGTCCCATATCCCCCACACGGGCAGCCTCAATAGCTGCATTTAGCCCTAACAAATTGGTTTGATCTGCAATCGTTTTAATAAAATGAACTATATCATTCGTTTGACTACTTGCCTTGGCAAGTTCTTTACTTAAGATTTCCAGATCATTGCTAGTATTGGAAACGTTCTGTGCTCCTGCCGACATTTCTTCCATTCCTGCAGTAAGTTCCTGAGCAGAAGAAGCTAATTCAGTAGCCACTGACAGAAACTTTTCTTGTTTATCAAGCAGCTGGGCCGTAGTTACACAGCCTACCACCCGTTCACCATCTTTAATCGGCAAAGCACAAGCTACATAAGGTATTCCATAGGGCGATTTTTCTTTCGGTATAACTTTGACAATGCGCCGTCCTTGTTCCAAACATGCCAGGCTCACTTCTCCCTTTACCGGCTTGCCTACCTGGCTGCCAGATTGATTCGTCGTCAGCGCTGATATGGAACCGATGATAGTTCTGTCTTTAATAACCATCACACTCATTCTTTCCATCACGATACCAGGCAGATATTGAACAATCTCTGTAAACATATCGAGAATTTCTGCTCCAGAACGGGACGGTGCCTCGGCCTCTCTTTCTGTCATCTTTCTATCTCCTCCCTTTATTTTGTACTGATCAATACATACAGATAGACAGTTCAAAGCCTCATACACAAAACACTTTGCTAGACAATCCACTCTTTTACCAGACCACTAATTCGCGACTAAAAACATGCATTTTTCAAGATATAAGATTGTCTTTCAAACGTTCCTGTAAGGCAGTTATATCAATATTATGTACACTGCCCTCACCAGCAAGATGTAAGGCATGAGCTGCAGCTGCCCCCGTGGCAATACATGGTCCCATAACACGTACACTGGAAAGAGCCCCTAAATCTGCATCGATACAGCGGCCAGCAGCAACTAGGTTATCAACCCCAGGAGGTGTTAGGCTTCCAAAGGGTATATAATGCACGTGCTCCCTCGAAAATACATGCCAGGCATATCCGGATCTGCCATGCAGCTCCATTGGCCATGCGGTGCGAGCAATCGCATCCTTAAATTTAAAACCTGTATTTACATCATCAGCAGTTAATTGTTGACATCCAACAATCCAACGTGTCTGGCGAATGCCAGCTAACCCATAAGCACGAATTTGTGCTTTGCCGAAGGCAAGTGGGAATTCGTTGCGCAGAAAGTCGACAGCCGTCTCTGCCTGTTCCTTACCCTCAAGCGATTTGACGGATGCTGTTAATGGATCAAGAGGTGTCTCTTCGTGAGTCATATTAACGAAAGCCAATTCTTTTTCCGGAAAAAGAAAAACCAGGCCATCCTTACGTTGCAAGCCATAAACATGCCCCTTTTCTTCCAGACGTTGGACAAATTCCTCTCTAGATGGCTGATTATTAAGATCAATCCTGTCGATCACTACCATGTGGGTTCCATAAACGCCCTCCGCTGCCGGCTCCCGGCAAGGAAGACCTGCTTGCCAAGTAAGAGCAGCATCCCCTGTCGCATCGACAAAACCTGTAGCAAAAACACGCACATCACCATATCTCGTGGCCACATCAATCGAATGGATACGCCTGTCCATATTTGTTACGCCTCGTAAAATTCCCCCAAGAATCACCGTTATACCAGCAGCATAAACTGCTTTTTCAATCCATCGAGAAAGTGCTAAATCATCATATATGACTGATCCTAAGCCACTTTTTAGATAATGTAATGCACCTTGTTTACCAAGATCGCGCAGCATATCATCCGCAATTCCATGGGTAAATTGACTGGGATTCGGAGGATTCGAAAATATGCCGCAAAAGAGACCGATCTTCGAGTTCACAGCCTGACCGCCCAGAGTAGGCAGCCCATCAATCAAAATAACTTTATGCCCTAGACCAGCAGCTTCTAAAGCAGCTGAAATACCAGCCATGCCTGCTCCTACAACACATATATCAGCACTTACCTCTTGGGCAGTTACGTCATCCATATCTTTTCGTATCGTGATGGTTTCCCTGCTATCGTCTATTGCTTCAACTATCACCATGTACATACTCCTCATGCCTAATGTAGTAATTTATGTAATACGTTAACCTATTTATGCTGGCCTCACTTTTTAGTTACTTCAACAATACCCTCATCAGCATCAATTTTAACCCAATCACCACTTTCAATAATCTGCAGCGGGTCTTGATCAAGTTCGGTAACTGCAGGGGCATGAATGACTACAGACCCTAAGGCAACTTTCGTGTTCATAACGTTGAAGATGATTCCTGCAGGAGCGTTGCCATTGCGTCTGGTATAGTGAAACAAACTGGACCAGCCAGATGATCCCTTCGCTCCTGGAAATACAAAAATTTTCCCCTTTACACTTTGTCCGTGCAGTTCATGACGTACATCGATGATCTTACCATCTGCCGGATTGATTCCTCCCCAGCCAGAAACCATCTCCTTGGTAACGAGAGCCTCACCTTCCACAACTCCCCCTACCACCTTTCTGCCATGCAATACCACTGTTTTCATTTCAATTCACCTCTCCATTGACCAGTTACAGCAGCGTCAATACATTCTTCAGTTGTACCGTACCAAGCTTGTATACCCTTTATATTCGGTAAATAATGAGCTTGCTTGCCGGAATTGGTAGCCATTACTTTAATCCCCCTCGGGATAAACTGACCAAGAGCAGGGCAAGTATCACTCATGAGAACGCCGCCTGCATCATTGATAATTTTGGTAAAACCGTTTCGGTCTGCTATTTCTCTAAGTCCCCGGGGTGTAAAGATCCAGAGGACGGTATTTTCATGTAAACGCTTGCCCTCCAGCAGCTTACAAATCTCCCAAATTTCCTCAATAGAAGCATGAGGACAGCCAAACATAACAAAATCAACATTGGTATCTTTGGCTGTAGCATTTAATGCCTCATAAGCCAATAGTCTTTCTGCTTTCCCGAATTTCAGTTTTTCTGCAGGCTGCTTGTTACCAAGAGCTTCCTCTACCGTACGGGCTTCTGCCGTAATTCCTGGAATGTGATACATCTCCACTCCGCCTGAAGATGCAGCGGCTGCGCCAAATTGCTTTAGTTTTATCAGATTCGGCAATTTTTTAATACCGTTAATAATAGGAACACGCTCTTTCACCATCGTACCTGCATAGTAACCCAGCAATCCCCAGTCCATCTGGCTTTCAACAGCACATTCAACATTAATTAAATGAGTGCCCAGGCGATTTTCATCAATATGAAACCCCCAGTATGGAATCTTCCCGGTAAGCATAGCCGCAGTAGAGCTAGAATTGCCTTCTGCATTGGTCCGAGCTCCCAATACTGAATTAATATAAACTACAGCAGATGACTCCATCCAAGCGCAATGTTCACCTTTGATTGGTATATTTCCCACCAAGTAAGGTGTACAAGTACACATAAGTGCTACACCACCACTAGCAAGGTATTTTTCATTGTCCAGCATCAGCTCATAATCTTCTTGAGATTTCCCTTGTATTTGCCAAAAATCAGGATCCAGGGTTTGCTCAAATTGGCAGCTAAAAGCCTTGACTTTATCCTTTGCAAACTCAACTACCTCGGAGCTGTCCAGATTAAACTCAGAAAATAATGCATCAAAGCTGCCAAGTTCATCCATATGATGTTTTTTTGCTACCATAAATCCGCCAACATTATTAGTATCAACCAATCTTTCCGCCCCTAGAGCCTCGCCATATCTTACAAGCAAATCCATTGCCTTTTGCCTGGCTCGGCCTTCCTTACCGTCAAGCATTGCTTTCTCATCATCTGTTAGTCTCATCATACCGCTTCCCTTCTTAGCTATTTTTCGTATTGACTACACTTGCAAATTTTCCGTCTTATTTTTAGATCCCATAAAAATATTTACTACAATCATAATTAAGCAGAGAATCACACAAGTAGGTGCAACAATCATCCACGTAGCCTTTGGGCCTTGGAATCCAAGAACAGTTGCAATATAGACCAGAAATGGCGATCCAAATTGTCCTATACCCATAGAACAGACAAAAAAAGACATGGCTACCGTTACCGCAGACTTATGGACACTCTTGATTGTCCTAATTGTAATCTCAGGGTTATACGTACCAAAACCTAGACCATACAAAATAGCTCCCAGGAAAAACATATTGTAGGTATTATAATTGGCAACGATCAGGAAGGCAGCTGCTAAGAACGCAAAAGCAAGTGCCAGCGTGTATCCCTTGAATAATTGCGATATTTTTCCATATAGAACTCCTGCAATAAGTGCCGCAACAGTGAAGATAGTGAGTACCGTTCCAGCCTGAGCCGGTCCGCCAATCTTTTCACTTGCCATTACCAGGGCAACATTGGTTATAAAGGAATATTGCAGGATGTTAAATACCATATTAAACGCATAAATAAACCAGGTTATGGGAGTGATGCCACCGAAACGACTGCCATTTGCTATTTTGGGTGCCGGACGTTTTTCAGGTTCAGGCACTTTAAACAATACCAGCAAGTAAATAGGTATCAGAATAAGTAGTCCTAAAAAATTATACCTCCAGTCAATAGCTGCTAAATAACCTCCCAGCATCTGAAAAACCACACCGGCAGCAGCTCCTACAGCACTTTTATACCCCATCATGGCATCTCTTTCTTTTCCTTCAAATAAATCTGCAATTAAAGAAGATGCTAAAGGAAACGTCATGCCATAGCCGAGACCAAAGAATACACGCGTAATCAACATAAACATGATGTCGCCATAAAAAGCCGGCATGATCCCACAAAGGATTTGCAGCAGTATTCCAATGTACAATATTTTCTTTTTAGGTATTATCTGCTGAAGTCTTGCTGTTACCAATGAACCGACTATCATCATCATTGGCGGTATCGTAAGAAGCTGTTGAACCATAATAGGGCTAACACCTGGAAATGCCTGTTTTATTGCGCCTAATGCCGGTCCTGCCATCTTAACGGTATATAGCAGCGTTGCTAGCGATAATATTGCCGATTTAGTGATGATTCCGTGCTGTTGTTCATTCATATTGACACTCCTTTTCTTGTAATACTCTGCATTGTCTGCTTTGCGGTAAGCCCACATATCTTCTTCCTTACCATCTTTTTTACTCTCTTAAATTCTCCCCCTTCTCTTGTGCTGGAATAAAACCAGCACAGCTAATTTTCTAGAATGAAAAACTATTATAAATAAAAACCATCCAAGCACAATCTTATTTATCTTTATCATAGCAACAGTTTTTTTTAAATTCTGTAAAGTTATTTACAAATTCAGAATTTTTTTCGAATTGCAAAATGAAAGCGCAAGCGATAACACCCTGTTGGTGCATGCTTGCGCTTTCTTAAAGTTAACGCTACTCTACTACCCATTATTATGATTTATCTTTTCATTTTTTCTACTTTTGATTCAAGTTTTTGATCAAATTCTCATCTATAGACCGGCCCAGGCCATGAAAACAAAAAAAACTGACTAAATAGTCAGCTTAGCGAAACAGGATTATAGATCGTCTGAAATACTTTATTTTAATGTTGCGCATACTCTAATAATCGTTTAATATTATTGATCACTAAGCTTCGTTTACTTATCTGCCCAATAACGCCCTCACGCTTAAGCTGAACAATGGAATTATTCAAAGTCACTCTATGCACGCCAAGAATAACGGCTAATTCCTGCTGGGAAATTCCCTTGGAGGATATCTTATTATCTTTACTACTCCCACTATCGCTTTGCCTTTGTATCACATATAACAACACCTTACACACCCGACTAGGCAGCGATGCCAAATCTCCGCCACGGTTTACGGCCAGAAATATTTTATAAGCCATGCTTTCTATTAAATTGCTGACTATCTCAGGATGTTTCCCTACTATTTCTTGATTAAAGCATGACCGGGAAAATGTATATACTTCACAGTCTTCCATAGCAATAAGAGTATTCCCCATATATTTAATTGGCTGTCTGTCAAAAAAAGGTGCTGCACCAAAAATATTGCCCTTATCTATATACCACACAATTTTTTCATCGCCGTCCGCATTCGTTTTAGAATACTTGATTCGACCAGCATATAGATAATATAAATGATCAACAGGCTGACCACCACCGAGTACCATGCAGCCTTTTGCATAAGTATGTTTATGTCCTAAATGCAATACAGATTCCCAAACCTTATTCTGTGCTCCAATCCAGGGCGAACAAAAACTTTGTATCTGATTCATTAGCATAGCAACGTCTCCCCTCTCTAGCCATAAGACATATAAACCTCCCTGAAGCCCCTAAGCAAATTTCTGCCTTCAAAGGCTGCTCCGCTTCGTAATCTGTAACAATTTTTTACCCACTACAAAATGGTACAACTGCTCTTTAAGCAGAAAGCATAGCATATAGAATCTATACTAAACTATTTTGCGACTTATTGCCTATACCAAAAGATATATATTTTAAATAAAATTCACATTTTTCACTTTATATAGCCCTAATTGACTATTTTTGTAATTGAACAAGACTAGCAATTATAAAATTGAAACCTTAAATATGATATGCAGAAGTTAAAAGACCATAGTACAGTGCTCAGAACGCAGATTCCACACGAATAATCAAAAACTTATACTGGCTGATATAGAAATAGAAGCCTTTTGGAAAAAGGCTTCATCTGTTAAACATTACTATAAGTCAATAGTTGGCTTAGCTACATTCAGGCCATTTGAGGCTAACTAAAAGTATTCTCCCTCACACCTGGCAGCAATTCATAAATTGATCTGCCAATCTGCTGTTCAATTTTAGCTTTATTTTCAAACAACATTTTCCATTTAAGCGCAGTATACTTAGTTGTCCCATATCGGAGAGCAGCATCAACCAATCTTTTCTCCAATAGACAAAATCCGTTAGGCAGCGCCAGACAGTCACATAACTGAATGAGCCAATCATATGTATCATATTTAATAGATGCTACATATGACTTTAAAAAATCAATTTCTGCTGCTGAGCAATCCCACTCTCCAGGATAGTCATCCAATCCCTTCAGCCAAAATGTATGGGTTATACAGATTCTGGCGGCATCATCATATCCCTGCTGCTGTAAAAAAGTATAGCCGTCAAGGGAGTGTCGCATATAGGTTATCCCTGCCCGTCTGCCAATATCATGCAAATACCCCAGCACATAAGCCGTTTCGCCATCCAGATCAGGATGAATGGCAGCAATAGCTTCCGCAGCTTGCGCTGTAAACAATGAATGTGACACCCAATTGCCCGGATTTAGTTTTTCCGCTTGGAATAAAAAATCTTTAGCAGTAGCTCGATCAGGAATTTTCATTACATCTGCACTCCATTTCAGAAAAATACTTTTTAAGATCAGAATCCCGCACTTTCCCCTATCATAACTACTGTAATGTCTGTCGCCATTGGCTTCTTTCTCATTACAGAATATACTTTGCATATTCTGGTTTTAGTTTGGCAATTCACACATGTCCCTGTTCTTGTACAAGGATTTGGCGTTCCCAGTCTTTTATTATTCATCGGTGCTGCAATACCTTCTAACCTTTCAAAAGCAGCTTTTTCATCTTTACATATCTTATTGCTACTAACGACTACGATTACCTTTTTAGGACCAAAACTCATGGCACCTACCCTATTTCCCATGCCATCTATATTTACCAGCATACCATCCAGAGTAATGGCATTACTGCTGCATAAATATAGATCGCTTAGGATTTCTTCCTTAGCAGTAGCTATGATCTCTTCCATGCTAAGACCAGGTGTACCATGATCCAAAACTTTACCACCAGCGGCCTTTACCTTATCCTGAATTCCCATGCCATTGATTGTCATGGAACCACCAAAACCGACTTTCATTTCAGGCTTTACATGATCCATAATAAAAGCTGCTGCCTCTTCCGCTGTTGCAAAATATACAGCGTCAAATTCATTTTTTTGTAAAGCATCCACTACCTTTTTCCCAATTGTTTCATTATGCCAATTTTTTATTTCCATGTTTATTCCCTCCTGTAAATCTCTTTTTTTTAATTTATTATCATAAATTAAATTCATAACTATTATGCCGCTGCTGGATTTACTTCCTGACCGCATTCCAGCAAGAACGGATGACTTTTTGAATCATTTCATCTGTCAGATCCACATTGTTTTGCAGATAGGCCTTTATTAAATAAACCACAGATCCAAAATTCATTTGTACCATCAATTTAGGTTCTAAATCAATAAAAAGCTCTTGTTCAATAGCTTCTGTATAGAGTTTCGCCAAGGGTCCGCACCAACTACCCTTATACGCTTCCTGTTTTGCTGCATCATCAATATAAGGAGAAAAGGAATATTGTTCAATAAACTGAAAACCTTGGGGATATTGCATAGTGAATCGAATGACATTTTCCCACACACGCTGGAAGCGCTCCTGAATACTTTCATTTGTATAAAAATCTTTTAGCACTACTTCGCCATGAAAATTAACAATTCCCTTATAAAGCTCATTAATAATATCTTCTTTGCTCTGAAAATAATGATAAATACTTCCTGTAGATACACCCGATTCTTTGGAAATCAACGCCATCGATGTGGCTTGCAAGTCTTTTTCACTAATGAGCCGAAGAGTCGTTTCCAAAACAGCTCTTTGCACTTTGTTATACTTCTCGAACATAATATTCCTCCGTAATAGAATAGGTCACAAGGGCCATAAATCGAACGTTCATTCTAAATATACTTGACAGTATGTTTCTTGTCAATATTACTCTGGATAATAATTTTTCCTTATTTTCTTTTTACTAAATAGCTCTTTTGTTAAACGAATTAACCACTTTGAAAGTGGTATTACATTTGTACTCTAATCTTTACTACAAAGTTGTTATTTGCTAATGCAGTTTTCAGAAATATTTATTATGATCACCAAGACACGTTTTGAAGGGTCACTGAAGAAAAAAAGGTGGCTAATAGCCACCTTTTTATATTAACATTGTTTATCTTTTTGATTCTCTTTTTTCTGTTTTTCATTGTTAAAAATTTCTTTAGCAAACTCTACATTCTTATTTTCTTTTTTGTTTTCTTGCAACTTACATTTTTGTTCCTTCATCATTATCACCTCCAATAAATATTATCTCCGGATTTTCAAATAAAATCAGAGGAAATATACACCTTGATCATTCTATATCATTTCTACTTCTTAAACATTTCTAAGACTTTTTCTCAGACACAAACAATTTTCGTGATAAAATTTCAATTTGTTTTAATAACTGTTCCATCTTTCTTTCTTCTTGAATTAACTTTTCCAATAACCCGTGCACACAGTGCAAATCCTTGCAGTTTATCGTAGAAAGCCGTCCTTCACGTTGAAAGATTAAGCCTATTTTGGGCCATACACCTTTTACGACAACAAAGGTTAATAGTAAACTTCCAATGGCATAGAAAGAACCACCAAATGCCCGAACGAAAAGGTATGGTCTAATCAACTCATTCGTTTGTCCAACGCTTAGCCCAATCACCCGCCAGAAGTAGACTTGTAGTCCACCAGCTATTAATAGACCCAATCCCATAGTTAATAGTCCAGCATTTAACATAAAGATTGCCCCTAAACACCATCGATACATTTTTTTAACGAGTATAATTTCCGTAAAAAGAATATAAAAGCATAGTGCCAGAACTAAAAAACCAAATACACCAAATAACGCAAGATGGGAATGAGCGGATGTAATATATGTCCCATGTACAAATCGGTTTAATGGTGGATAAGCCATAAAAAATCCTAGAAAACCTGCGCCAAATATATGATAAAACATGCTGCAGCCGATAAGAACTAACGTTATTTTATCTCGATTGGATAAAATAGAAAAACTTTCAAACTCAATTGATTTAACCGCTGTGTACAATAAAACAAACGTGGGTAACACTTGCATTGCACTAAAGATACCGCCTACCCAAAGCCAATAAGCAGGCACTCCTATCCAATAATAATGATGTCCAGTAGCCAAAATCCCAGCTAAAGCCGCAAACGAGATATCTAGGTAAATTGCTGTCTCCACGTTTTTTCGCTTTACCCCCGTTACTTGAATAAGCAATGCGGCTAATACCCCTGTGCCAATAAGTTCTAAAGACATTTCCTCCCATAGATGTACCACTAAGAATTTTGCAATTTCATCTGCTGTAGGATGAGCATAAGAGATAACATTGGGTATGTAGAAGATAATTAATGTCAAACTCCCTGCTACTATACTGATCAATGTCGCCCGGCTCCTCGGCACATCTGAAGCCAGATACGTCTTCAGTAAATTGAAGAATAATACGATTGTACAGGCAGCCGTTGCAATTTTGAAAGGCCAGATAGCCTCAAGATATTCCCTGCCTTCAGTATATCCTAACAGTAAAGACCCTAATAGTAAGCCTAACGTACCGGCTAGCATCCAAAAGTTAATAGTAATCAGCTTTAAGCTGTACAGCTCTCTTTCCGCTTCCTGGCTGAAAAAGAAATAAATTGCGCCAATCATTCCGATCAGCGGCCAATATATACTAATATTCAGATGAAATGCCCTGCCAGCCTCAAACGGAATCGGATTGCCAATGTCTGGAAAGATAAGATCAATTGCTCCGCCTGATGCTACCAGCCCCTGCAACCCAAAAAGCAGATAGGTGAATAAAGCATATTTATAACTCAGATGCTGAGATCGAAACATTCATTTACCTCTTTTCACAAAATTACTTGGCTTGGACTTTTTTATCAGATATGGGGCGCGGCGGCCAATCCATATTCTGTATGGATTGGACAAAACGAAAATAGGCGATCATCTCATCTGCTTCCTCATTGCTTAAATAAATATGCTGCTTTTTCTTAGATCCAGTGATTAATGGAGGATGCGTTAAATAGTCTCTTAGCCCCTCACTCCCAAACTTCTCATATGTTTTAGTAAGGTCTCCGCCGTAATATCCGCCATTGCCAAATAGAGTATGACATTCAACGCAGGCTTTTTTCTGATATACCATTTTACCCTTGACTGCTTCCGAAGGTATCTCTTGCAATTCATCACCTATCGTTGAATGATAGATAAATAAAGAAAAAAGAACTAAAGAAAGAAAAACTGTTGCTAAAAAGACTTTCAGGCGAAATTTCATCGTTCATTTCTCCTTATTAAACATTCCGCCTTTTTATTATCGATTATATAGAATTTTTCTATACATTTTTTACTATATCATACAGATGATAACAGACGTTTAATAAGTAAAACACCCAAGGAATTACTGATAAAAGTAGAAAAGATGGTAGGAGCATACCTCCTACCATCATCGCCCTTCCCTATTCATCTTTTTTTCTTACCTGTAATATGTTCTATATCAATCCGAATGACTGAGCATTTGTCCTTAAAAGCATCAATCACTTTCATGCCCTTATCATAATATTCAGGGCTATATTTTCTTACTAATGCTTGCAGCATATCGATTTTCTCAGGCCCTTCCAGCACATCGGCGATTCCAAAGACGATAACACTTTCGTAGTTTGCGGTAAAGGAACTCGGTAATAATTCCGAATATCCAACTACAGTAAAGCACACCCTATTCGTATTAGATATAGCATCCAGAACATGGCCCTCCAGCGCACAATGCAGATAAATGGCTCCATTTAAAACAACATAATGCAGTGGCAATCCATAAGGATATCCATCTTTATCAATGGTGGAGAGTACTCCGTATTCGGCTTGCCTTAAAATCTCCATAGCCTCATCCTGGGTTACTTGTTTTTCAGTATCACGGATACTTCTCATCATTTCACCTCCTATATGATTTAATGCTCATCACATACCACTTTTACCCTAGAAGATTTTAACCTGCAGAACCACTAAATTATCTGCACTTCTATTAAAAAAGCCATGTCCTTCGCCGCGAGGAGATAAGATAATATCTTTTTCTTTGAGAGTAAATTCCTCCCCATTGATTGTCATTATGCCTTCACCTTCGACAACATAAAAGACCTCATCCATATCTTTATGAGTATGTTCAGGCGTACTCTGTCCAGGTGCATACAATAAAAGTCCTGTATCAAGTTTACTGTTTTCATGAGTAAGAGCCTTACGCACTGATCTTTCATTTGAGAAATCCAATAAAGAATTAACATTGATTTTTTTCACTTTAAATCCCCCTTATTATTTACATGGCTACATTCCAATTATGAAAAGCAGAATAACTCCATGATGTTATATCTTTCTCCTGATAATCGGAGAATAACATACTTGGCACTACGTATTGCCGATAAGTACATTTGTTACTATAATAAGAGCGAAAGTTAATTTATGCAATAAGGCACTATTTCGTTCAATACAAACGGGATGGTAAGTATTATTGAATTTACTGGAGGCTGGCTATATTGACTATTAAAGTTTGTCCCATCGAAGAAGCCATCAACTTAATAGGACATAAATGGAAGGTACTTATTATTAGAAATTTACTAAACAGAGACAATCAACGCTTTGGCTGCCTTCAGAAAGGAATAAACGGCATCAGTCAAAAAATGTTAACACAACAACTTCGGCAGATGGAACAAGATGGATTAATTTCCCGCAAGGTATTCGCAGAAGTTCCTCCTAAAGTTGAGTATTCTTTGACTGAACTGGGAAGAAGTCTTCAGCCAATCCTGGAATCGATAAGTAGTTGGGGAAAAGGATATTTAGGAACAAAAGGAGCTGATCCAAAAGATTTCATTGATGATTAACCTATTTTTCCTCCAATGTTTCTATTTTAAACCTCTCTATGAAAAAGAATCGCAGGATCATCCATACATATGCAAAACAGTATTGGTGCTGTACCAATACTGTTTTGCATATATATGGGATCTTATTTCTTATTCAACATGATCTGCAAAATCTGCCCGTCGGTCTGAGCCATTCCTTGGCAAGCCAGTTCTCCCAAATTGGCAATCGAACAATCCACATCTTCCGCAACAATTCCTTCATTTTCCGTAACACGAATTCCTTCCAGAGCCATTAATACTGCCTTATAAGCAGACATCACTGATGTAGAAACCTTCATGGCACAGCTATTCGATGCTCCATCACAGATAAGTCCTGCCACATCACCAATCATATTCGAAATAGCCATGCTGACCGTTCTAAAGTCTCCTTTCAGCAGCCAAGCCATTCCCGCTGCAGCTCCCATAGAAGCTGTCGTAACTGCACATAACGCTGACAGCTTAGGAAGCTTGCCATGGATATAAATTGCCATCATATGGGACAGCATCAATGCCCTGGTGAGAGTCTCTTCATTTGCTTTTATATGTTCTGCCACTACCACTACAGGCATCGTTGCCGATATTCCCTGATTACCAGAGCCAGAATTGGTCATCGCCGGCAGTACGGCTCCCCCCATTCGTGCATCGGAAGCTGCAGTAGTCCGCATCAATATTTGAGTCAAGAGGCCATCCGACAACAGTCCTTGATTCCTGTGACGATCCATCGTTGCACCAATATGTAATCCGTAGCGTCCGCTCATGCCTTCCTGGGATAAAGAACTATTCAAAATAGCAGCTTCACGAATAAAACCAATCATTTCAAAAGGAACTTCAACGGCAAAATCAAATATATCCTGCGCCTTCACACCTGTCATGGAGAATTCACCTTCTTTAGCATCGGCTATCGCAGGATTTTCCGGCTCCAGCTGAAATACCACGCTGCCATTTTCCTCAATTCGCACCACTTGCGTATGGGTATCAGCAATAGAAACCCTCACCCATTCCTGACCATGTATGACTTTTGCTTCCGAAAATAAAACATTAGGTACATCGGCTATAGCAAGCTGAACCTGACCTTCTGCAATCATCCGCTTACTTTTTTCGACCTGTTCTGCGGTTAGGTTTTTCAGCACTTCCAGCTTTCCTTCCGGATCGCCGCCGAAAGCACCTACAGCAGCGGCAATTAAGAGCCCTGTCGTACCAGTTCCCGGTACAGTAACCCCCATGCCATTTTTCATCAAATTCGCCGAGACCTTTGCTTCAATCTTTTCAACTGGTTTTCCAAGTCTCTGCGCAGCAATGGCAGCAGCTAGCGCTAAGGAAATTGGCTCGGTACACCCTAAAGCAGGTACTACTTCTTTTTTTACTACCTGAATAAATTCCAGCCATAAGGGTTTAACAATTTCAGAAGATATTTTTTCCATATTTGAACATTCCTCTCATTCTTAGTAAAACCAAAGGAAAACCTATTATTTAACCCTATTTTATCCTTAGGTAAACAAGATAATAATAGGCCGAATCAGACGTAATAAAATATATTAGTAATGAAGATGACAGGACTCCTTCTAGCGACCACAACCAAATAAGAATTTCCTCCTGGAATGAACAGAAATGAATCTTGGTCTGCAACGCTGTCATTTCAAAAACTCAATACCAGGAGGAAAGTGAATTGTTTTTTAATAAACAATTTATCAAAAAAGCAACTAAACTAGTCTATAATATTCGCTGCTTTTATGCTTTTTTACTTTTTATCCTACCGCCAGAATGTTCTTTTTCGCAAACTCTGTAAATTCACCAATAACCATGTTTACACCCTTCAGCTCCCGTAGTCGATTATGAGCTTCTTGAGGTCCGATGGCTATAATTTTACCAATATTAGCTCGTCTAGCTGCTTCAATACCTGCATCAGCATCTTCAAAAACAATGCATTGTTCTGGAGACAACCCCAGGTTTCCGGCTGATTTTAAATAAATTTCCGGAAAAGGCTTTCCTGGAAGTAAACCATCATCATACACCACTTTGTCAAAATCAAACCACTTTTCTAGCTGAAATACTTCAAAGTAGAAATTAACATTACTGATTTCTGATCCGGTGGCAATGGTGCAGGCAATATTATTTTCCGTCAAATAATTAAGTAAATCAACGGCTCCCGGTGCTAATTTAACATTTTTAGCATCTTTGCGGCATAGCTCACGATAGATAATTTCTTTTTCTTGGCTTAATGCTTCTCCTTCTTCATCCGAAAGGAGCTTCCCCGCTAAATAACCCATTGTGACTTTATTAGGCCTGCCCAAAATAAAAGTAGCCATTTCATGATCACTTACCGGGTATCCTCTTAACTTTTCAGCCATAGCAATCCAGGCACTGGTCTGTTTATCAGTATCCCAAAACAGTGTTCCATTAAAATCAAAAATTACTCCTGAGTACCTTTTAGTCATAAACTCTCCCCCATTATTCTATTACAGTTCCAGCAATGCAATCGCAGGAACCGATCTAAAATGCTGAATACTAACGAATAGCTATTCTACTTATTTTGTCATTATAATGCAAAATTCCTGCAAGTCCTCTTTTAGAGTTCTTACGGGAATTTTTCTTTGACAACGAATGGAATTAGAATTATTCTTTACAAATTTTATAATCCTTTTGTTCTAGCTTACTACCCCAGAGACACCTATCGTAACGTAATTTGGCTTACCATTAACCTCTACTCCTATAAGCACTGTAGGGAATGGACAATTGGCCGATTGGGCAGCTTATTCGTTTTCATTGAGGCGAAACCTCCTTTAATTATGGGTGAATAAATATTCAACCTAAAATAAAAAAGTCGCTTGAATTCCCAAGCGGCTCTTTCTCGCGTTCATTACGCTTAGTTATTTGCTAGTTAGTACACCAGATTATACAGATACTTCTTAAGCGTTTAATGAGAAGAGAAACTAAGGAATTACAAGGTTTGTTAAGATATAGCTTAGGCCGAATCGTCAGCTAATTATTATGCTATATTGACATGCAAAAGACTCCTCCGGCTGAAGGGAAAGTGTCCCTTCTTTATGAATAAATTGCTTATCTCCTCCCACTGTATCAGCAATTCCATACCAAGGCTCTATGCAAATAAAAGGAGCATTGCCGCCAGGCTTTGTCCATATTCCATGATAAGGAAACCCTGCAAACTTTACTGTTACTGTTTTGCTGGATTTTCGGCTTTTTAGCATAACCGTATTCGATTGCAAGGTTTTAAAAATTAAGGCATCTTCTTTGAATAAATCATAAGACAGAGGAATGATATTATCATCATTTAGCACCATTTCTGTTCGTTTTGATAGCAATCCTTGCTCTAAAATATGTTTATATATGGTTTCTTTCTGTGAAAATTCAAGATAATAATCTTCGAAACTTTCCCCAGACTGTAAAGGACATCTAAATCCTGGATGGGCACCTATGGAAAAATGCATTTCCTTATTATCCTTATTTTTCACTTTATATTCAATAACACATTCGCTGTCATTGAGTGAATATCCGATAATCAATTCAAATCGTCTGGGATAGTACTGCAAAGTCTCGTCATTCGCAGTAAATCGAAACTTTGCATAGTTGCTGCCTTGCTCGATCACTTCGAACTCCATATTTCTAGCAAAGCCATGGGAAGGAAGATGATAAATCTGATCATCCATTATATATTCATCATCAACCAGTCTTCCTACAATCGGAAATAGCACAGGTGCATGCCTGCCCCAGTAGGCAGGATCTGCCTGCCACATATATTCCGTTTTATCTTGCTTTAGTTTCAAATTGCATAGCTCTGCACCAGAAGAATGAATCACCGCTGCAATCTGCTGATTTTCCAGTTTCATTATCATAACAAATTTCCTCCTATTGATTTTTTATCCTCCGCCGATTGTTCCTGTAATCGGTTAATCCTTAGACCGTTACATAAATAATTCGATTCCCATTTTGTTCAATTACTTTTTTGATATCATCAAAAGAAATCCAGACAGTTGCCGTATTCTCATTTGGATGAAAACCAAGGTTTTGCATACCCACTACCTCTTTATCAAAGACCACTTCAACAGCACAATCCGTATCATTGATTATCCCAAAAGGTGTTACGGCTCCTTTACTCAGCTGCAGGTATTTTTCAAGCCTTTCTTCAGAGGCAAAACCTAAGCCCGTAGTTCCTAACTGTTCCCGCAATTTTTTCAGATCTGCCTGCTTATCCTTATGCAAAATAACCAGGAAATGCCGCTTGCCTTTGTAATCACGCAAAAATAAATTTTTACATACATTGTGCCGTTTAGGAATTCCCAAATTATCGATCTCCTCAATTGTATAAACAGCTGGATGATTAATTACTTCATATGTAATTTTTAATTCCGCTAATTTTTCAAAAACCTTTTGCTGTTTATCCATTGCATCGCTTCCTTTTTTATTGTCGTTCTACCTGCTGACCATCAATTACACCGTAAATGATCCTCCCAGTAACAATTGCAACCAATCAGCTGCCTTGTACCACTTGCAGCAAGACTTGCGGCTTGTCCAGCTCAAAGACTTGTGGTTCCAGTTGTTTTAGCTCTTCTGGTATCCATCCATGTTCCTTGGCTAGTATAGCCAGAGCTTCTGTAACTGTTGCTGCCGCTACAACAGCAATTGCATCGGTATAGAAGTCTTGATGCACATTAGGCTCATTGATCATACTCCAGCTATGAAATTTCCGGTTATGCCGCCATACAAACACTTTCATTTTGAACCTCCAATTGCCCCTGTAATATAGCTCTTAGAATAATCCCCCTAGACTGTATCGTTTACGCCGCAAAATAAACATTAACAATCTTTTTACTATACGTACCATACAAGTAAAAAAACTCCTGCCAGATTTACCTGAATTTCATAAGAATTTTGTCGTCAGATAAATGATACGATAAAAAAGCCAAACAGGGTCCACCTACTCAAAATGAACCCCGTTTAGGTAGATTCCGATAGCCTTAATCCAGAATTATATGGGTTTAATATTCATGCTATAAAAGAAACAAAGCCATTCACCTAATGAAAGGCAAATGGCTCCCTAAAGAATATTGCTGATACTAACGATCCTATATACAGAACGATTAGACTTCGATTCGAATAAGCGGAATTATTAGCCGCTTCTATATCGCTCTGTTGTTTTTTATTATAAACTAAATGTGTGATAAAACTATGACAAAATATTAAAAATAAAAAAACCACCTATCCAGAAGATAGACGGTTTTTTTACTTATTTGATATTTTCAGTTTCACTTTTTTACCGCAGCCTGAGCATTTCCCCACGCCTTGCGCATTAAGGCTAACGGCACATCCACATTGCGTATGAACCAGCAAGCTCAACACCTCCTTCTTTGTATACATTAAAATAGCATCTGCTATTGAATCTATTATACTATAAAATAATCATAAAATTTGTTAGTGTATTGTTAATTTTAGTACAGATAAAACAAATTTGATTTATAAAGTACAAGTTGATGGATATTACATATCAAGCAGGGTAAAAAAAGATAATCCCAATTTAAAATTGAGATCATCTGTAATGCTTTATCGCTAACTCTTTTTTTAATCAAGAACTAAATCTAGAATATCATGGGCAATTCGCCGCAGATTTTCTTCATGTCGTTCTTTTTCATGACGCTGACGCTCATGCCACTCTCGTTCCCCCTCATTTGGACGTCGTTTCATTTCGCGTTCATGTCTTTCATTTTCAATGCGTTCCCGTTCATGACGGTCTTGATCTCTATTGTGTCGACCATCTTGCTGCTGCATAGAGACTATCTCATTATGTAGTGGTGAAGCTTCTATTATTGACGCACCAAAACCAATTTGCATCAGACCTGCCATTGAGAAAATGGCTATTTTTTTAATGATATTCTTCATAAAGAATCAACTCCTTTTATTATTTTTATTATAAGAGAAAAATGTAACAGTTTTGTTACAGCTTTTTGTTCATTTTGTATTTAATATTAAAAGCTAAGAACCATCTTATCTTCACTAGAGCAGCATGATAAAGCAACGCCTGAAGACTAAGCTTTACAGGCGTTGTATTTGATCTATCTGTGTTTATGGTCATGGCAGGATTATATCACAAATATTGAGCAACTTCCGTTCGGTATGTAAGTATTGCTGGTATAAGTCCAGACAGCATGCCAAACAAAGTACCGCCGATGATAATATATAATTCATCAGGCATCAAAGCAGATGTCAGTACAATTGCAGTTTTACTTTCCATAGCCTTTACCAGTAATGAATAGATTCCATGTCCTGTCAGTATACCGATCATGATACCAAAGATGGTAAGAAAAGTACTTTCCGCCAAGATAATCGTAAAAATATCACGGGCACTGGCTCCTAGTGCACGTAAAATAGCCCGGTCGCGGACTCGGCTTAAGGCTGACCAATACACAGACAGTGCCATAATCATTAACCCCATGACAATGATGACATATGCCACTGCCTTTAGCATGTTCTCCCCCTGCCCTAAGATAGCAAACAATTGGACAATGACTTGGGAAGGAAAAACAATCTGCGCTCTTGGCTCATTTTGAAACTGCTGATACAGGCGCATTGCTTCACTATACCCTTTGGGCTTTATCAGGATGGCAGTAACATCATGTACATGCTCATGATCGTGGCTGCCTTCAGCAATCTCTGCCTCAAGCTGCCCTGGCTCATGTTTTTCATGAGCTAACCAGATACTTTCAATCGGAACTAAAATAGCCTGATCATAAGGACCATTAACCGCCTGCAGAATGCCAACCACATGATAAGCCTGATCATGTACATGACTACCAGATATAAAACCATGAGCCGACTTAAAATCATCTCCCAGTTTCAACCCCAGTTTCTGGGCAGCTTTAGCACCGACAACGGCTTCAAAGGGTACGGCAAACGGTCGCCCTGCCGCCAGCTGCAGCCATTCTTCCTGGTCGGCCTTTGGTTGATGCTGAAAGATGCCACTCCCGCTGCCAACTATGGTATACCCTTTATAGTTATCACCAAAGGCCAATGGAATAGCCGAAGCCACCAAAGGATTCACTGCCATTTCTTCATATATCTCATGACTTATATTACCGATAGGTACATCCTGTAAAAAAACCGTGTTTAAAACTAGCTGATTGGGACTGCCTTTGGCCCCTATGATCAGGTCGAAGGGTTCGGTAGCTCTAACCAGACCGTCATGAGTACCGGCAGACAACAGGATCACCAACGTCAGCATGGCAATGGTAGAGGCTACGATAAGTACTGTCAAAGCGCTTTGAACCGGCTTCGCCAGTAAATTACGCCAAGCTATCACAAACCGCACTTTCCATCACCTCCTTTGAAGGTTGGCTTAAGCTGCAAATCCGTTCAAACTGACGCATGATTTGTCTGTCATGAGTGGATACCAGTAAGATGCTGTCCGATTTTTGCGCAAACTGCCGCAGCATTTTAAGTACCAGTAAGCCATTTTCCTGATCCAGACTGGCGGTTGGTTCATCAGCCAGTATAAGTCCAGGTTTATTAATTACCGCTCTTACGACAGCCACCCGCTGCTGTTCTCCCATACTGAGCTGATGAGGAAATTTACTGAGCTTATCTGATAAATTTACCTCCGACAATAGCTGACTGGCCCATTGCCGCTGCTCTTTTTGCGCAATGGTATTTGCAAAACTCATGGCAACCAGTAAATTGTCCAAAACGTTCAAACTGCCAAGAAGGTTAAGCCGCTGAAAAACATAACCTACGGCCTTGCCTCGCCAAGAATCACGCCATGTTTCCGGCATGTCTGAAATCGTAATGCCGTCAAAATTTATCTCACCAGCGGTTGGCGTTAAAAGTCCTGAGATAAGGTGTAATAGGGTGGTTTTGCCTGAACCGCTTGGTCCAACTAATGCCACCTGCTCACCCTTCCTGATGATAAGGTTATCGACAGCAACAGCCGTTACTGACTGCAAAACGTCACGGTATTCTTTTCTAACCTGCTTTACCTCTAACATCCTATCATCTCCACCCATTAGTTAGCTTCCTCGACACTATCAGCAATGATACGCACTAGACTAATAAAACCAGTTTCCTCATCCATCTGATAACCAATTTCTAATTCTCCTGTCACGGTAATCGGCCGATCAAAGGGCAGTGCAGTGACTGGCTTTGAAAGCTTGACCAACACAATATCATTAGGCCAGTCAGCGTCTGTTGAACAGAAGGGGCAAATAGACATGGGCACTTTGGTTAAAACAAAAAAGTTTAACGTCGGTTTAAGGGGCGGTGCCATAAAACCGCTTATTTGGACTTTTTTCCCTTTCAGACTTTCCAATTTAGGTGATAACTCCAGACCTAACGCCGAAGCACCACTATAAAACTCATTAAATTCGAGGAGTGCAGCTTGCTCACCGAACCAGGGAAGCCACGCTGGAGCCGCCTGCGCAGCAGGGCAAAACAGGGACGATCCACCATAAGGAATCGTCCCATCTTGCCCTGTCCAGCTAAACGGCAACCAGACGAGCATCATAACAAGCATTACTACTCTGCCTATGTGTCTGGTTAATTTAATCATATATTGCCTCCGGGTTACCTATTAGCTGTTATTTTATTTTTTATCTTTGCGGCCGTCCAGGCCCAATGCACGCACAATACCGTGGAACACTTCGGTATTGTCCATGACGCCTTTAAAGTAATCGGCGCCAGGGCCCTCGGCAGTAAGCGGTACATCATCGGCGGAGTGGACTTCCGAGGGGTCAGAGGCAGGAGTATTCCCTACTTTCAAATCGCCCCCCTGCGGAGCCCGTTTTGGATTTGCAATCGCTTTGCCGTCAGCCATAATAGCCGGTGAGGTGGGAACGTCCTGGAACTTATTGTTCTCATAATAATCTGGATGATTGGCGAATTGAACGGCCAATGTTACGCTTGGATTGGGATCGTCGGGAAAACCATCGCCATCAGCGTCGGCAAATGTAGGCCAGCCGGCATCAGCATAAGTACGGACAGCTTCCCGGCCAGTTTTACCGTCTAATTCATGATATGTACCCGTTATGCTGGCTCCATGAGCATGATCAGCTACGACAATCACCAGCGTGTCTTCATTTTTCTTGGCAAATGCTTTGGCAATACCTACTGCTTTATCCATTTCGATGGTATCATAAGTAGCTCGCTGCCAATCCATAGTATGAAGCTGTTTATCAATACAAGCACCTTCTACCATGAGAAAAAAGCCATTTTTATTCTTACTTAATACATCAATGGCAGTCTTGGTCATATCCATAAGTGTCGGCTGATCGGTGAAACTGCCGAGAACAGCCGGATTCTTTGTTACCTCCCGGTCAACATATACATCCATATTATCAAGCTGGAAAAGACCGAGCAATTTATCCGGCGCACCCACTTGTTTCAGTTCAGACTTGGTGGTTACCACGGGATATCCTTGCTGTTTAAAATCTTCTATCAAGTTCCGGTCATCAGTACGTTTCGATCCGGGCACGCTCTTAGGCAAAAATTGCCGCGAACCACCGCCTAAAATCACATCAGGACGATGCAGAGGATTCAGCATTTCCTGAGCAATGAAATTCTGTTCACTGCGTTTTCGGGTATGAGCCAGCATAGCCGCCGGGGTTGCATCAGTTATATTAGCAGTAGAGACAATACCAGTAGCCATGCCCCGGGTGCGTTTTGCCAGTTCAATAATATTTTCTACTTTCGGATCATCGAATGGATCTTTGGTACTGTCGGCATATACACCCATAGCATTTACAGCACCTTTCTGTCCGGTAGCATAGGCTGAGGCACTGTTAGCCGAATCGGTAACCAACGAGTCACTGCCTGAAGTAGTGATTAGAGCCAGATTTGACATCTTTTCCATTTCCAGAAGGTCGTTATATTTACCTTCGGTGATACCTTTAGAAAGAATACGAGCCATTTGCCTTGCCTGCAGGCTCATTCCATCTCCAATAATAAGGATGACATTCTTTGCAGGCTTTTTGAGTTTCTCCCCAGTAACATCATAGTTTACCGTACGCTTCTCTGTACCTTGTTCCGTTTTGACCGTTACTGCCACAGTTACTTTTCCGTCTTGCGGTAAAGAAACATCATTAATACGATATGTACTTATTTTGTCAAACTTAGTAACTGCTTGTTTGCCAAAGAAAACATCTGCTGCTAAACCATTTATCACAACTTCGATGGCGCTGACGGGCGTCTTGGTTTTAGCTTCAATTTCGAAATCAAACTTTTGCCCGACAAGAAATTTTGCCCGGTCAATCGGCATTATGTTAATATTTGATTCTGCGGGTGCAGTGTAAGCAGCATAAGATACTGTCATACCAGACATAAGCGATGCTGCTACAACAAATGCGACTAACAACCGAAAAAACCGTGGCAGGCATAAAACAGATAGTTTAGGATTATACACAAGTTATCCCTCCAAAATATGTTGTACGAGACAGGCTCGGCCCTTGCTCTCATTATTGCATTATTTTGGATATAAAATATTAAAGAAATGTTAAAGCTATGTTAAAAGTGTTCGAGACTTCTTACAATATTAAAACTTTACATCAATTATAAATCCATTAACTTGCTTTTCCATAATAACTGTTGCTTACAGATCTGATAACGAGGGACATACTTGCTCTGTACGCTCCAGGGGATTATGCTATAAGCATAGCACCATTGAAGCACCTGCGGATAGATTAAGTCAATGGAGGTCAATTCATTCTATACCAATCTGCAAAGGGAAGGTACTTGAAATGACTCATGACAATAAATAAGCCTATTGCTCCCTTGATTAACCAAAGGGAACAATAGGCTAAATACTACTGTAAAAAAGCTTCTATATTAGCCACAACCTTCTGCGCTAAACGCTGTTTTGCCAGCGACGTAAGCCCGGCAGGACGGCTACCGACAAAAGCGTTGGGTAGCGTTGCAACCTCTTCTCCCATACCGGCTGCGGTATCACAAAAAGCATAATTACTGGAAGTTTGCAGCCAATTCTTAAGCGCTGGTATTTCATGGGAAGGACTGATGGAGGTGTTCATCAATATCTTTCCAGAACCAAATAACTCAAACTCTCTCTGTCCCAAAAGTACGACATTTTTATTAAGACAGGTAATCAGAATCTCAGCTTTGGTCAATAGTTCATCCAGCGTCAGATAGGTGCAGCCATTAACCTGTTCAAACTCTTTTTTGCGGGTGCGGTTGAAATAGTATACATTGCTACCGAAGAATTTGAAAGTACAGGCCAACATGCTGCCAACAGTGCCTAAACCTACAATGCCAACATTGAGACCAGTCAATTCGGTAGGCTCCGCCCTCCACATCAGGCTGCCGCGCCCATGGAGCAGCCTCACCAATTCGCTGACAACATATTCCTTAACTCCTTCATCACCATAATCCCTGACACCGGTGACAACAATCCCTTTCTCGTTCGTACTTATAATATCTACATTGGCATTTTCCGGGGCATAAAGGCTGCAACACATACCAATATACCGAATCTGGGGGCAGGCATCCAAGACTTCCTTGTCAATATTTGTTGTAAAGCTGAGCATAACGCAGTCAGCATTGCCAATCCGTTCAATAATCTGGCTGTTGCTTTTGGGAATATCGGGATAAAACTCAGAGACTTCTGCATAGGCAGCCAGTCTTCTATCCCATTGGGGAGGAAGCTTTGTTGGTTCAATAGCAATCATTTTTTTAAACTTATTCATAATTACCATCCTTATTATATCCATTTTTGTAATTATAACATAATTACAAAAAACAGGAGCACATACCTTGATTTACAATATTTAAAATCATTGCCGACTCCTTATCATGCAACAACTGCAATACTCAGCTGCATCATTCCATTAGTTCTCCCTTTAGTACGGTCACTGCTTTGCCTCCAATCCGGACTCTATCTCCTGCTGCAGTCAACTGTAAAAAACCACCCCGTTTTGAAGCCTGATAAGCAACGAACTTATTTTTCTGCAGCTTTGCCTGCCAATAGGGTGTTAACCTGCAATGAGCCGAACCTGTAACAGGATCTTCATTGACACCAACAGCAGGAGCAAAAAATCGGGAAATGAAATCATACTGCGTTGCTACAGCTAAGGCCGTTACAATGACTCCTCTACAGGAGACGTTCATCAATTGGCCAAAATCCGGTGCGGCCTTTTTTACTTCCTCTTCCGATGCTACCTCTATCAGATAATCGTCATCGCTTCGTCCAATAAAAATGGGCTTTACCCCCAACGCTTCGATTAAGCCGTCAGGTGCCTTCGAAGGAACTACCGGATTGGCTGGAAAATCCAGTTCGATTAAACCAGTATCTTCATCGTAGCTAGCTGTCAGCAAACCACTTAAGGTGAAAAATCGTGCCTGCCTGTTCAAAGGCAGCAATTTTTCCCTAAACAAAATATGAGCACTTGCTAAGGTGGCGTGACCACAAAGTTTAACTTCATTTCTAGGGGTAAACCAACGAAGTTTATAACCGTCATTTTCTGGCAGCAAAAATGCTGTTTCTGACAGATTGTTTTCATTGGCCACAGCTTGCATCCAGACCGCCTCTCTCTCTTCTGCCAATAAACAAACTGCAGCCGGATTTCCCGCATAAGGACGATCCGTAAAGGCATCAACCTGATAAATTGTTACTCCCATGTTCTTCTCCTCATGATAAGTATAAATTCTATAGATATATTCTATCCTCCTAGGTATGTACTATCTACAACCTAAGTGAAACATAAAAACACAAAACAAATGATGTTTTGTGTTGCTTTCCAAGTATTAATATCTAATTTTATTAATTTACAAATATTTAGTCAAGCTAATTTTCCCAAGTATACTCCTTGTGGAATGATTATCAAGAGATTAGAATAAGGAATAAACTAAATAAAAGAATTTCCTACTACAAGAATCTCAATTTGATAAGCGAGTGGCATCTGCACAGTTTTGACCTGATAATATTTTACTTAATCTTTACTTTTTCTTACTATAAAGCATTTATTTCTTTGCGCCTTCTTGATATAGAATCATGTTATTATCAAAATGAAAGAGTTTTATTTTTTCAAGTGGAAAGGAACGCTAGTCACTATCACATTTTCTCTTAGAATTAGTAAGGTACGCAGAACCCAACCGGTCTGATTATGGAGCAAACGATGCCACCATTCTTTTGTTTGGAATTCAGGGATTAAGATTGTAATATAATCTTCTGGGGCTTTTTGCTGTTCTAATTGGCTGATATAATTCAGCAGCGGCTGAATCACTAAACGGTAGGGAGAGTAGACTGTGACTAACTCGACACCCGGATTCCAGTTATGCCATTTTTCCGCCACTCTTTGAGCATCCTCTTCATCGGTTGCAATATGCAAGGCAATAATATCTTTACTAATACTCTTCGCATATTTGAGCGTTTGCGCTACGATATTAGTGGGAGTAGCAACAGGCACAATGACCACATTTTTACCCACATTAAAAGTAGTTGTAATGGCAGGATCAAATTCTTCTATTGGTAAGTGTAGCTGCTCAGACATATCTCTATAATGAGAATGAATTTTCTTGAAAATAAAAATCATAAATAGAATAAACACAATCACAGCCCAGGCACCATGGGAAAATTTAGTGATGCCGATAATAAGCACAACAATTCCTGTGACTACACCTCCTGCTGCATTTATGACAGCACGCAAAATCCAGCCTGAGGTTCTCTCCCGTCGCCAATGGATGACCATACCTGTTTGTGCAATGGTAAATGAGAGAAAAACGCCGATGGCATACAGGGAAATGAGATGTTCAGTACTTCCATCATAAATAAAAATTAACAAACCAGCAATTGCGCTGAGTAAGATAATACCATTGGAGAAACTCAAGCGTTCACCTCTGACTCCCAAATAACGCGGCATATAACCATCTTTTGCCAGAAGAGATAAAAGGGAAGGCAAGCCATTGAATGATGTATTGGCAGCCAAATACAATATGATCATGGTAGTGATCTGGATATAATAGTAACCCCATCCCCGGCCAAAGGTCATTTCAGTAATTTGTGACAAGGCAGTGACACCTTCTACCTGTAAAATATGAAAGTGCATAATTAGAAAGGAAATGCCGATAAGCATAAAGCCTAGAATACCTGACATCCAGTATGTAGTGATTGTTACATTACGTACCTCAGGAGAGCGGAACATAGGCACACCATTAGAGAGAGCTTCTACCCCGGTCATCGAGCTACAACCATTGGCAAATGCCCGTAACAGCAAAACAAGCATTGTCCAATCAAATTGTTTAGCTAAAGATTCAGGAGGTATAATAGGTACCTGCCCCGTCAAAGCTTGGTATATTCCAGTGAAGATTAATGCAATGATACCAAAAATAAAAGCATAGGTTGGATATACAAAAGCAGTAGAGGCTTCCTTGACGCCTCGTAAATTCACTAACATTAAAATACAAAATAGAATAACTAAATCAATTGCTACCTCATATGCCACTAATGCAGGAAATGCTGATGAAAGAGCGGCTGTACCAGCACAAATACTTACGGCCACCGTAAGGGTGTAATCAGCAAATAAGGCAGCAGCAGCTACTAACGCTGGTGTTTCACCAAGATTATGTATGGCTACCGAGTAGGAACCACCGCCTCCTGGATTAACTTTTGCCACTTGTACATAAGAAAAAGTGACAATGGCGAGCAAGGCCAGAATCGCCAAGGCAATTGGCGCTAAGTAACCATAAGCTATAATTCCCGGAAGGGTTAGCATAATCATGATTTCCTCAGGGCCATAAGCCACGGATGATAAAGCATCAGAAGAAAAAATCGCTAACGCTTTCCATTTGGGAAGTTTTTCATGGCTCATCTCTTGATTATGCAATGGCCTGCCAATCAATATTCGCCGCAATAGTTTCATCATAATTGATCCACCTTCAAGAGTATTATGTGTTGTTTTTAATAAAATTCTTCAATAATATAAATAAATTCTCCAAAAATGACTGCTCCTCAATATAAGCAGTCATTTTGCATGACATTAAGTATACAATGTTTTTTTTAAAAGGGAAGTGAATTTGTATAATCTTTATATAATCTTTATATCTGTGATTAAATCCAAATCTAATTCATTCTATTAATAATAATAACGGCAGAGATTTTTATCTCTGCCGTTATTATTATCTATTGAATTTATATCTTTCAAATTCCAGTCATTAACCGATATCCCACGCCTGACTCTGTAATAATATATTTAGGCTGGGCAGGATTCTCCTCCACCTTACGCCGCAACTGTCCAATGAACACCCTTATATAATGAGTATCTTCATTATAAGCAGTACCCCATACTGCCTTTAATAATTGTTTATGAGTCAATACCCTGCCAATATTCTGAGCTAATACTTTTAATATCTCATATTCTGTAGGGGTCAATTTTATTTCCTTATCATTTCGAGTTACACGATGAGCAACTAAATCAATGATCAGTTCACCACAAGTTATCACCGGGGAACTTTCACTCATTACGGTATGCCTTAGAGCCACTCGTAAACGAGCTAATAATTCTCCCATACTAAATGGCTTCGTGACATAATCATCGGCCCCGGCATCCAAGGCCGCAATTTTTTCATTTTCCTGATCACGGGCAGTCAGAATAATAATAGGAACTTTTGACCATTCACGAATTGCTTCTACTACTGCCTTTCCGTCTAAGTCTGGCAGTCCTAAATCCAAAAGGATCAGATCAGGCTTACCTATCGCTACTTGATTGATTCCTTCCTGTCCATTTTGACATTCATCAATTTCATAAGCATGAGCAGTCAAAGAAACTCTTAATAATCTCCTAATTTGAGGTTCATCATCAATAATTAAAATTCGCGCCCCTTTTTCCATTTCAACACCACCGCTTCCAAAACTATAGAAAACACAGCATCTTTCTTCTAAATTATAGCATATCTGAAGGTGGCTGTTCATCACAAGGAATAGTAAAAATCATCACCGTACCGCCACCATGTCTATTTTCAGCATAAATATGTCCGCCATGAACTTCTATGATTCCTTTACATATGGATAAACCCAGCCCCGTACCGCTAACATTCTTAGGCTGCTCCACCCGATAAAATTTATCAAAAACACGTAATAAATCTTCAGGTGGAATACCTGTGCCTCGATCCGCTACCGATACTCTCATAACCTTTTCATCCTGACTGGCAGTAATCATAATCTCACCGTCCAGTGGAGAATACTTGCAGGCATTGTGCAGCAAATTTACTAATACCAGCTCAATGAGAACACAATCAGCCTTTACCAAAGGCAGATTTGCGGGTATTCTAACGAGTAACGGTCTGTCCTTAAGAGATTCCTCGACACGCCTGAGAGCAGTACCCGTAATATCTTCTATATCGCACCAATCCATTGTCAGCTGCATCATCCCACTTTCTAATCTAGCAGTATCCAAAATATTGGCTACCAGGCGGTCCATACGATTTGCCCCTTCTTTTACTGTTTCTAACAATTCTTTCCGATCTTCTACTGAATATATGCCTTCAACATCTAAAAGACCAGAAACTGCGCCAATTATAGATGCCAATGGTGTTCTGAGTTCATGAGAAATAGAATTAAATAAAGCCGTACGTAATTTATCTGATTCTACTAATAAGGCTGCACGTCTGGCTTGATCGGCTAAATTAACCCGTTCAACAGCAATAGCTGCCAATCCCGCCCATGCTTCCATCAATCTCCGCTGTACAGGAGTCAGCATCTTTTCCTGAATTCGAATACCGAAAACACCAACCGTGTTATCACTTGCCGTCAATGGTAAATACATGTATTTAGCACCTGGAAGAGTGTCCGTACAACGTCCAGCAACTTCGCCATGCTCATATGCCCAAATAGCCACCGCCTGCTCACTGGTAGTAATGCCGCTTTCCTTAGTCCCTGCTTCAGCAGCCAATAGTAAATTACCATTATCCTGGGGTAGAAATACAGCTACAGGACGCTCCAGAGTCTGCCATGCTTGCTCCACTAAGATACCTACAATCGCATTAACTTCTACAAGCGCTGCAATCTCACGACTGAAAGAATAGAGCGCCCGTGTAGTTTTCTCCCGCTGTCTGGCTAACATAGCTTCCATACGAAGTTTTTCTGCTTGTCCTCCGATCGTAAAAGAAACCAAAAGATAAATTGGCAAACTCCATAGATAGCGAAGATCTGCTATGCTAAAACTAAAATAAGGTGGAATAAAAAGAAAATCAAAAAATAACACACTGGCTAATGCCGCCATATAAGAAGGTCCCTTGCCCCACCAGACTGCCGATAATAGTACAGGCAATAAATACAATATCATATGTATGGACTCAATATACTCACGCCACAACCAATTACCACCGGTAATAAAGAGGATCATTAACATACTTGCTACATATTGCCATAAAGGAGTCGTTTCTTTTTTTACCCATGTCTTGATTTTCGGCTCGTCCTTTACTTCTGTGTTCCCTTGGATGACATGAATAGTAACGCCGCCACTATAGCGGATGAGCTTATTTACCACCGCGCCGCCATTCAGCCACTCCCATATACGCCCACGCAGCGGCTTGCCAACTACCAGATGAGTGACATTATACTCCTGTGTCAGCGATAAGATTTCTTCTGTAAGATCTTTACCAACAACACTAATCGTTTTAGCCCCTAGTTCCTCTGCCAAACGCATATTGCGAAAAATACGATCCTGTTCTTTCTCGCCCAGTTCTAATAATCTTGGTGTATCTATATGAACAGCTAATAATTCTGCTTGCAGACCACGAGCCAACCGCCGTGCCGCCCGAATGAGCTGGGCTGAAAAGGGACTAGAACTCACACAGACCATTACCCTCTCACCTGCAGGCCAAGGTCCCGGAATATCATGTTCCTGCATGTATTCATTTAATTCTTGATCTACCCGATGTGCTGTAAAACGAAGAGACAGCTCCCGCAAAGCATTAATATTTCCAGGACGGAAAAACTTATTCAATGCCAGTTCCACCTGATGGGGCATATATATTTTGCCTTCCTTCAAGCGTTTAATAAGTTCATTGGGAGGAATATCAATCAACTGTACTTGATCAGCCTGTTCCACAATACTGTCAGGAACTGTTTCCCTTACTGTCACACCTGTAATTTGAGTTACAATATCATTTAAACTTTCAATATGTTGAATATTTAATGTCGTAGATACATCAATACCAGCATTTAAGATTTCTTCTACATCCTGAAATCTACGCACATGACGGGAACCAGCCACATTAGTATGGGCCAGTTCATCCACCAACACTACTTTCGCTCTGCGAGCCAAAATAGCATCAATATCCATTTCATACAAAATCCTGCCCCTGTGCTCAATCGCCTTTGCTGGTATACGCGGCAAACCTTCCACCATTTTTTCTGTTTCACGTCGTTTGTGGGTTTCTACCCAACCAATCACAACATCTATCCCCGAAGCCAGCATCTCGTGAGCAGTCTCCAACATGGTATAAGTTTTGCCAACACCTGCAGCTGCACCTAAAAACACTGTCAGTTTACCTCTGTTTTCTTTATTTAGCTTCGTCAGTAAAGCATCAGGATCCAGACGTTTTTTTTCTTTACTTTCCTCAGGCATAGGATTGCCTCCATCATATTAATCCATTTGAAAAATTTGAATTATAACAGTTTAAATACAATTTTTTTTTATACCCAGGCATTTGCAGTCCATTTGAATATTTTAGCACTTAAGCGCATCAAGTACTACGTTAAGTTCATGTACATTAATTCTTGTCTCACCTTAAATGTCTGGCTGACCCCAAATCTATCATTCTCATCTTCTAATGCGAAATTAATTACTACATCTTTATAGTAGTCCTACAGTAAGTAAAGATGCAGTAAAAAAAATGCGTTGGCCTGTAAAGAAATTATAAAGATAAAGTTATTATGTTAAATATATAAATTTTATGCAAAATGATAAATCTAAACTAAAATCCTAAAAAAATGTACCAGGGAAAGCAACAATTGACAAATAGCTTGTAAATATTTTTTCATCTGCATGGCAACTATAAAAAGGCTTGGCACCAAAGCACCAAGTCCGTTTATTACTGATTCTTCTATTTAAATATTATATGCATACCACAATGCAGCAGGTAGATTTCTTTAGAATTATTGTCAGTATCATCCGTGCATCCCTTATGCAAAAATATCATTCTGCCCTTGTCTAGTCCTTTTCTATTTTTTTCGCTGTTATATATACAAAACCGCCTCCAAATCTTGTGGTTTCCAGCCAAAGTCCTAAATCAAACGTAATGGATCGACCACCATCATAGCAGGTTGCCATATAACGGTTCTGGCTTTCATCATAAGACAAGGATACTAATACAATCCAGTGCCAACTTTCTAATTCTGTCACTCGGCCTTTGTGCAGGTTCAAAAATGCAATGGGACAATCGGAAGCGATGCCATCCTCTAAAAATTTTACCACCTGGGAAAGGGATTTACGTTTGGCTCTGGCGGCAGTAATGCTTAGTGGCTGACATTGCCAGCCCAGTCCATAACGCCCAAAAAGCTTCTCCATACCTTTGCAGAATTTCCCCGTACTGTTGAGCCCCAGCAGCCATCCGGGAGTAACAAAATTCCATACATTTTCAAGTACTACCTTTATGGAGGAAATACTATGACTCTGGTACGGCAGAGGTTCTGCTTCTCTTCTATTCAGATATAGCAGCAGCATGGTAGCTGCTGTTGGACCGCATCCTCTGGTTTTCTGATAAGAAGTAGTATACCATTCTTGATTGTAACCATATAATTTGAGGTTATCCATTTCAAGCTGTAACCATTCAGGGTGCTTGATTTTCACATTCATTCCCCCTTTCATCAAAGCAGCCGTAATAATAGTAACGTGTACTGTCATTATATCATTGTCTCTACATTCTATACATATCATTACTTTTACGGAGAAGATATGCTAGTTATATTACCACTCTTTTAATAAATATATGAAAAAAATTACGAGTAGTTCTTCGGCTAACCCAATTTTTCAGCTCAAAATATTTTTAGAAATCATTTATTGAGTTGCAAGGTAAAGACCTTTCGACAATTTTTCATTGACTTTATAACAATTAGAGGTTAATATAGCACATATATGAACACATATTCATATGTTAAGGTATATTAAGGAGTGAGAATATGAAAGTACTTGAATGTGATCTGTGTGAACAAATTTGCGAGCACCCTCAGACCATATGCCTTGCTAAATCAGAATTAGTCTCGGATGAGAAAGCACAATTGGTTGCTGAAACCTTTAAGATTTTAGGAGACACGACTAGAATTAAGATTTTACAAACCCTGTCAAAGAGGGAAATGTGTGTCTGTGATATTGCTGCCGTTGTTGAAATGGGGCAATCGGCGATCTCCCATCAATTACGTCTATTACGAAGTTCGCGATTGGTTAAGTATCGAAAAGAAGGTAAAATGGCTTGGTACTCCTTAGATGACGAGCATATTGCTCAGCTTTTGGATCTAGGCCTCAAGCATGTTGCCCATAGTTGAGAGGAGGTTATCTGAAATGGAAAATGAAAAAGGATGTCACTCTGGCTGCTGCTCTGCTCCCCAAAATACTAACATAAAAAAAAGAGTTTTGAAAAAAGCCAGCTCTAGTATACCGAAAAATAATACTCCCCTTCAATCCCCAGCCACTGCAATGTTTTTCGTTAGTGATCTGGATTGTGCGGATTGTGCTGCAAAAGTGGAAAAGGCTGTTAAGCGGTTAGATGGAGTTGCTGAAGCAACATTAAGCTTTGCCACTGGCAAAATGAAGGTAGCCTATGACCTAACTAAAGTAGAACCACCCCGTATTGCCAAAATCATCTCAGGACTAGGATATAAAGTAGAGATTCGAGCATCAAACTCTTCATCAGGAATAAAGAAATCAGTATTTTTAATTACAGGTTTAGATTGTGGTGATTGCGCAACAAAATTGGAAAAGAAATTAATGGGCTTAGCTGGTGTATCAAAAGCTAGTGTCAACTTTGGAGCTGGCAAGCTAACCGTTGAACATACAATAACTGATGCAGCAATTTTAAAAGCCATCCAAGAATCTGGCTATAATGGCATCAGCGAAGGCAAACAAGCAGGACTTACTCCTTCCGCAAAGAAATGGTGGCAAAATTCTCGATTAATCGCAACTGTGGTTTCAGGGGCTCTCCTAGCCGTTCTTACAATTGCAGAATGGCTTGGCATTTCAGAATATACGCTAGTTCCATTTTTCATTGTGACCCTTATTATTGGAGGTTTTCATACAGCGAAAAGCGGTTATTACTCACTCCGCAGCCTAACCTTTGACATGAACTTTCTGATGAGTGTTGCTGTTATCGGAGCTGCAGCTATTGGCCAGTGGAGCGAAGCGGCAACTGTTGTTTTTCTCTTTTCCTTAGGTAATACACTGCAAGCTTACACGATGGATAAAACGCGGCAATCCATTCGGGCTTTAATGGAATTATCTCCCTCAGACGCTCTGGTAAGAAGGAATACTATTGAACAGCGCCTTCCTGTAGATGAGATTGAAATTGGTGATATCATCATCGTTAAGCCCGGTGAAAGGATTCCGATGGATGGTGACGTTACCGATGGAGAATCCAGTGTAAACCAGGCAACTATTACAGGAGAATCTATGCCTGTAGAGAAGCATCCGGGGGATTTCGTCTATGCAGGTACTCTAAATGAACAAGGCAGCCTGGAAATCGCTGTAACTAAGCTCACTCAAGATTCTACGCTGTCTAAAATCATGAATTTGGTGGAAGAAGCCCAAGCTCAAAAAGCACCTTCTCAACAATTCGTCGATGTCTTTGCTAAATATTATACCCCTGCTATTCTCCTTTTTGCCTTGTCAATAGCAGTGATCCCATGGCTTCTTTTCCAACAGTCTTTTGCTACCTGGTTCTACAGGGCATTAGTCTTACTTGTTATTTCTTGTCCCTGCGCGTTGGTTATTTCAACTCCAGTTTCCATTGTTTCAGCCATCGGAAACGCCTCACGGAATGGTGTTCTCATAAAAGGCGGTGCCTACCTGGAAAAGATGGGTGCAATTAAAGCTATTGCATTTGATAAAACTGGAACTCTTACTATAGGACAACCAACCGTTACAGATGTTCTAGCCATGAATGGTAAAACGGAAGAAGAAATCTTATCAATTGCTTCCAGCATTGAAAAATTTTCTGAACATCCCGTTGCCCAGGCCATTGTAAATAAAGCCGAGGGATTTCCCGTCCTGAAAGCTACAAACTTCAAGGCACTTATTGGTAAAGGTGTTCAGGCAAATATCGATGAAACTACTGTATATATTGGAAATTCACGTCTTTTTGAAGAACTGCAGTATTCTTTGGATGCCTTTGCACCGCTGGTAGAAGAACTTGAAATGCAAGGTAAAACAGTGATGCTCGTCGGTACCAAGGAAGGGATTTACGGAATCCTTGCTGTTGCTGATACCATTAGAGAAAATAGTCTAAATGCCGTTGAAGTTCTCAGAAACGTAGGCATTCATGCCATTATAATGCTCACTGGTGACAATCAGCGAGTTGCCAATGCCATTGCTGAACGACTAGGTTTAAATGCCTTTTATAGTAATTTACTTCCCGAAAATAAAGTCGAAACCATACAAGAACTAGCAGCACAATATGGCAGTGTAGCGATGGTTGGTGATGGTGTAAATGACGCGCCGGCCTTAGCGGCAGCCGATATAGGAATTGCCATGGGCGTGGCTGGATCTGATGTAGCATTGGAAACAGCAGATATTGCATTAATGTCAGATGACCTTGCAAAACTTGGTTATGTAATGAAACTTAGCCGAAAAACGCTGTCAATTATCAAACAAAATATTATATTTGCTATAGTAGTTAAAATCATTTTCCTAGGCATGACGGTTTTTGGTGCCGCCAATTTGTGGATGGCTGTATTTGCTGATATGGGTGCTTCCATGTTGGTCACTTTAAATGGCATGCGCTTGATTCGTAAGATTAAATCATAAACAAGTAAGCACCATTCTTTTTATGCAGGGTGGTGCTTACTTATTTTGCTACTCTCATCAGTTTTGATAATTAGTACAGATACTGCTAATGATATTAATACCGAATTGTAATTTCCTTATATTAGTATTATACTATTGATAAGTGATACATAGTATTATAGTACCTCAATGCTGAGGCGCCTTAGGGCGCCTCTATTCTTTTATAAGGAGGAATGAAACGATGAATTTGTTAAAAATTATTTTAACGCTACTCCCTTTTATTTGGACAATTGGCATGATCCCTTTTGCTAACAAAGTGTATCCCATCGTGCTAGGCTTGCCTTTTTTAGCATTCTGGTTTGTCGCGGGAATTTTTCTTGCCTTTTTCTGCCTGCAAGCTATTTATTTTATCGATTCGCAGTATAGAAAAAACTCGTAAATTTCTTTAAAAGGATGGTGCTCTATGACTAATGAAACTGTTTCTCTCCTTATTATATTTTTATTTATTATTAGCGCAACGATTATAGGTTTAATTCCTGGGATAAATAAAAAAATGAATCTTGAAGAGTGGGCTGTTGGCGGACGTAATTTCGGCAGATGGCTTAACTGGTTTATATTAGCCGGTGAAATTTATACAGCCTTTACATTCCTCGGGGCTAGCGGCTGGGCCTATGCACGGGGCGGTCCGACGTTTTATATTTTAGGTTATGGTGCTTTAGCGTATGTGATTGGCTATTACATATTACCTACCATTTCGCCAATCGGACGTAAGCATGGACTTATGACACAACCTGATTTAATTGAACACTTGTATAAAAGCAAAAACCTCAGTATATTGACTGCGGTCATTGGTGTTGCTTTTTTACTGCCCTATCTACAACTTCAATTAACAGGTCTGGGACTCATTATTGAAACTTGTTCCTATGGTCAGCTGACTCATATTCCCGCTATGTTAATTGCCTTTGCACTGGTTACTTGCTTTGTTTATTTGAGTGGGCTTAGGGGTGTCGCTTCCACAGCTGTCTTGAAAGATATATTGCTCATGATTGCTGTTGTCTTTTTTGGTCTTTATCTCCCTATTCATTATTTCGGTAGTCTGGGTGGCATGTTTGAAACGCTCGAAGCGACAAAGCCCGGTTTTCTCGCTCTGCCAGGAGGAACGAAAAACTTTGATGTAAGCTGGGTTATGTCCACCCTCGTGGTCACAAGTTTAGGTTTTTATATGTGGCCCCATTTTACTACTAATAGTTTTAGCGCCCGTAATCCAGATGTGCTGCGGCATAATGCCATCTATTTACCCTTATATCAGATTTGCTTGCTTTTTCCTATGCTCGTAGGGTTTGCTGCACTTTTACTATTAGAAACACCTTTAAAAACGCCCGATATGGCTTTCATGACAATCGTACAAAATCTGTTTCCCGGTTGGACCTTAGGGCTTGTTGGTGGTGCAGGTGCTTTGGCTTGCATGATTCCTGCAGCCGATTTACTCCTTTCTACTTCCATGCTCTTTACACGCAATATTTACAGCAAAACGTTAGGAAGAAACATGAACCCGGGTAAACTAATTGTTGTTGCACGAATTTCCTTACTAGTACTTACTATCATCGCTCTCTGCCTGGCCATTTTTCTTCCTAACATGCTTGTCAACTTGCTGCTCACCGGTTACTCCGGCGTTACCCAATTTTTCCCAATGATTGTACTAGGATTATACTGGGAAAAGGCTACCCGATTAGGAGCCTTTTCAGGATTATTGATAGGAGAAATTCTCGTATTCACTCTGATACTAGGGAAAATGGATCCCTTCCCTTTTGCAGGCATGAACTTAAATGCAGGGTTTGTTGCCTTATTGGTAAACACAATTGTTTTTGTCCTTGTAAGTTTACTGGTTCATACACCAGTAAAGACCGAAAAAGAAATAACTTCTTTATAACGTCTAGCGAAAATATCAATAAGATCAAATAGTTTATCAGGCTTTATGTATGAAAAGAGATCAACCTAGTTCATTATAGGTTAATCTCTTTTCTTGATTTGTTAGAAGATGTTACTTCTTTTTGGGTTGGCTTTCATAATTTCACATAGTATAGTTAGCCAAATTCTGCAGAAGTTTATTAGCTGTTTCAGGATAAGAACGACCGAACCTCAAAAATAAATGTCGTGATATTATTAGTATTTCAGCAGGCGTAACAGCGATAATATTGGATGCATGCTTATCTCTATGAACGATACCAATTGCACCAAAATGCTGGCCAGGTAGTATCTTGTCAGATTCTTGCTCTGAATCAGTTAATGAGCGCACTCTTCCTGTCAGTAAAATATTAACTTCATTACTTACAGATTCGCAAATAGTAATATAAGCACTTTCATGGCATTGGACAATTACGCCGCAACGATGTAACACTTTTTGTGCTTCTATTTTCGACAAGCCATATAGCATAGGAATGGCTTTATGCGGTGCCTTGCCTAATCGTTTGCACATAATATCCCATAATTGTTCTTGTGTTATCAGCTGGCTGTTGATATTCGCTTCAGTTTCAGGAAATTCTGTATGAAACCAATCTGCTGTGATTAAATTTAACTGTTTTCGCTTTTTAGCCATATTATAAAATATCGATCCTACGGCATGCAGATGTTCAATATCGTCAGGCAGCAATACAATCTGTGCTATGGTGCCGTAGCTTTGATCTACTGAAATTCTCCCAAAACGGCGATAACCAAAATGCTCATGCAGTGGCAGTAAATAAAAATTACATATAGCAAAGCTGAATTGCACTTGATGTTCACAATAAATTTCATAACTTTTTTCGGATAACAATTTAAACACTGGTGTATTTCGATAGCATGGATCAATTATGCCTTTTGAAATATACGCAACCTTGGAATGCCCCATCCCATTATAAAATCTTTTAAATCTGTCCAAACAAAGCTGATGTGCTAACTCTTCGGGAAACTCTGAAATCAATCCGATATTGATCATCATCGTACCAACTATTTTTTTACTTACCCTGGCATATAGGAGTATTCCCCATTCGTCCAATTCATCGTATAAAAGTTTATTCTTGTGATCTGCATAGGTAAGTGGATAAGACATTTCTTCGGCATAAGTGCGGTAACGCAAGCGATAAATTTCCTCTTTTTCTGCTGTGGATGCAGCGATACCAATTTCAATTCTTTCTTCTGAAACAATTATTTCCGTACTCTTCATTAACATAATCTCCTTTTTCATTCATTGTTTTTTGCGTTAGGCCTATTTTTTTTAACATTAAATGAACATCATCACCCCCTTTCAGGAAAAATACGAGTAAATATTGTACATCCCTATGAAATGTAGAAATATAGCACATGCTGTTACAATTAAAAGCACAATTCTTTTTAAAACAAAAAAAAAATCCTTTTCTCAAGAATTTTCCTTGAGAAAAGGATTCAATAGCTATTAAATTTTATGCTGCAATCGTAGTAGTCTTAAAATAAATATAGAATGTAGTACCCGTGCTGTCAGTCTTAACACGTATCGTAGCATTATGCCGATTGGCAATTCTGTAACATATAGACAAACCCAGGCCTGTCCCATTATTTTTTGTCGTCATGAATGGCATACCTAAATTATCAAGGATATGGGGGGATATACCAGAACCGCTATCACTGATTGATAAAGCGACCTTATCATCCTCCTGAAAAGTGCTGATAACCAGTTCGCCTCCTGATGTCATTGCCTCAGCCCCATTACGCACCAGATTAAGCAGCAATTGGCGAATTTCATTTTCATCCAGATACAGCTCCGGTATATCTTTTAGGTCCAGTATTATGAATACGTTGTAAGCGCTAGTCGTTGCTTGCAGCAAAGGAACCAGCATCGTTATAATCGTATTTAAACTGCAGTACCGCAGGTCAGCTTTCTTATCTCTCGCCAATAGGACATACTCACTGACAATCATGTTTGCATTATCCAATTCTTTGATGATCAGCTCATAACGATCTTTATATTGGCTGCATTCAGGTTTTAGTTGCAAAAACTGCAAATACCCCCGTGCTGTAGTCAACGGATTGCGTATTTCATGTGCAACACTAACAGCCATCTCACCTACCATGTTGATTCTGTCAAACCGAGCTACAATATGCTCCAGTTCCTTTCGTGCCGTTACATCACGAATAATGCCTTCGAAAGCACAGACATTACCTGCTTCATCATAAATAGGAGCATGCTTTTGTTCCACCCAGATACTTTTTAAATCTTTGCGAATCAGACGTAACATAATAGGTACTTCATCATTTACTAATGATTTGCTGAAGAATGAATCAAATAATGGCAGGTCATTAGGATGAATCACCCTTGACATCAGATTCACGTCAGAATAAAATTCTTCAGGAGTATAGCCTGTCACAGTAAAAACCGCTGGACTTATATATTCAATTTTTGCCGTAGGTATTAACTGATAACGGTAAATGATGTCAATGGCATTTTCAGCCAATAGTCTATATTTTGTCTCTTTTTCCACCAAATCGGATCTAATTTTTTCGAAATATACCAGCAGCGTACTCGCAGCTATAATCAGCCTAAGGATACCACCCAATAATGAACTCCATGTAATAAACCATACAGTATCAGCAAGAAAAGGAAGAGCTATTGTAAGAAGACCCCATAATATAAACGAGCAGCCAAGAATGGTCTTACCTATTCCTCTTAGTTTTAAACATTGTAAAAAAATGATTCCTATTCCTACACATACAATAGCAGTGAACAAGGATGGAAAAAAGATTCGATAAGACAGAGATGCCTGAAATGCAGTTACTATCGTACTTACTATAGAGGCACTGACAGCACCATAAATCCATATCTTGCTGAATTCCCTGTCAATAAATAAATAGGCACTCCGTATAAATAGAAAAGCACAACTTATAAACAAGACTTGGAAAATAATAAATCCCCATAACGATTGTTTCCAATCAAACATTCCCGAATCGAAAACGATAAGTCGCAAAAAAAAGATGAACCAAGCTACCGCCCATACACCCATATACCGTTCACGATACAGCGCATAAAGATATACATAGGTAAGTAAAATAGAAATGGTTCCGCTTATTGAGCCAAATTTAGATAAATAAATATAATCCATACGGCCTCCTAACGCATTAAACATGCAAATTAAAGCGTTTATCCGAATAAGATATACTACTCAAGAACATGTTAAAACTACATAGTAGTTGCTTGATTGATCATACTCGACAAATTTTTCATTCTCTTTACTATTATAGCGATATCACATGTAGAATCTTGTCACATTATGCTAATTATACCGTATCGAAAAAAGAAACTTCACAATATACTTATCAAAGATGATTGTCCTTTTCCAGATAGCCACAATCAATGAACTTAGTAAGTGTAACGTAAAAATAGTACAAACTCCTGCTAAAATGCAGGAGTTTGCTTGTTATAAAAAGAGGTCTTCAAAGCATTAACCTATGTTATGAATTACGCCTCAATCATTATGACTGGCGTACCAAGTTCTACCTTTGAAAATATTTCTTCAATATCTTGATTATACATTCTAACACAACCACCAGATACATGCCCTGCCACTGGACCACTCCATGAACCATGAATGCAGGTTTTGTCTGATGATAGAACCATTCTGCGGGAACCGAAATCCAAGTCTACTACATCAGGATTTTCAAAAGTCAGCTTTTCAACAATCTGATAGTTTCCCGGGGGAGTTGGTGTTGAGAGCTTGCCAATACCAACGGGATACTTGCTGATTAATGTATCCTCTTCATAATAAGAAAGACAGAAAGTTGAAAGATTAACAACGATATGATTTTTCATTCGCATATCCTCTCCTTTTTCTCCTTATCTTATGTATGAGCGTATCGCGTGGTGACATATGAAGAAAAGCTAGACTACTATCTGATAATTACCGGCGTGCCCAATCTGACCATATTGAATAATTCTTCAACATGGTTGTTGTACATGCGGACACAGCCATGAGAAACTAAATGACCAATTGACCAGGGAGCATTATTACCATGAATGCCGTAATCAGGATCAAAATTAAGCCCCATCCAACGCGTCCCCAGCATACCGCCGGGATTTAGAATCTTAGTGGCAATAGCATAATTACCTTCCGGTGTAGGCGTTGCTGGTTTGCCAATGCCTACTGGATAGTTACGGACTTGCGTATTCCCATTCCATAAGGTAAGCTGGCGGCTTGACTTCGTTATCAAGATCTTGCCCTGTGGTAAAAACTGTTCTGCACGCCGCGATTCTTTTAGCGGGATTATTTCAGATATGTCAGCATCACACAAACGGCAGTAAGTTAACGGATCAAGAATACCTGTTTGTGCTAGCTTTTCAGCCTTCTGAAACGCTAGAATCGCTTCCTTAGTTTCAGGAGAATGAATATCCTGCCCAGGCCTTTGATAAAAACCCTTCAATTGGAGCATATGCTCAACCTGCTGCGGCAGAGGATGTTTCAGTCCATTAGAAGTTTCACTATCTGCCAACGGGTGAGATAAATATATTTTTCTAATTTTCATCAATCTTCCTCCTATAACATGTAGTCTCTCGAAGAGTCTCAGTCAGGACGGCAAAGGATTGAGCATAGCTAACGCTTCGCCGTTATACTTAACCTCCCCTTATAGCTATGCTCATCCTTTACCTATTGGTGGCTATAGATAGTTATTTTCCGAAAGACTATAACTTTTTTGTGAATTATTATATGTTCAGGCAGCTGTTTTAGTGTTTTTTAGAAAAAAATAAACCTTAGTCGTTGTCGGCTAAGGCTGGGTTACAGGATTGTATGATAACATACAGAATATGTTTACGCTTAAAGTTTAAACTGGTAAAATCTCGTATCTACTTTCATAATGGGAAATGGCGCTGGTAAAAATTCTTTTGCGATTTGAATAAAGTTATTTTTCTCATAAAAGCGATGGGCTGCTAAGAATTTTTCAGTAGTTCCCAGATAAATCTCACTATAATTACATTCTCTAGCCCATGCAATCAACTCTTGCAGCAGCATTTTGGATACATTATAGCTGCTTCCCCGATAATCAGCTTTCACAAACATTTTTCTTAATGCGCCTTGTTGATTACCAATATCGATCAATGAGATAGTTCCAACAACCTGATTGCCGCAAAGAGCTATCCAGAAATTGCCCTTTCCAGTTTGATAAAACCCAGGTATATTACTTAAGTCTGGTTGGTCTTCCTTGGTTATGGGAATTTTAAATTCGTCCCTCTGAATGCTTAGAATTAAGTTAATAATTGCCTCTTGATATTCTGGTGCATACTCTTTTAAAATAATTTCCTTCATGAATGAATCAGCCTCCTTAATTTACAGATCTAACCATTTATAAAGAAGGACCTTTACGTTAAATCCTCTTTGTGCCTTTTTAATTCCTTCCAATCCTGTTCAACATTTTCACGCATTTTCTTAAGCAATTGATATACAGTGTCCTTTTCCTCAGGACTAAATCCATTAAAACAGATTTCAATGTTACGATTTTCTTCTTGAATAATGTAAGGATAGATTTCCTGAGCTATAGAAGACGGAAATAGATGCCACATTCTTTTATCAGAATGATTACGCTCCCGCACTACATAATTCTCTTCCATCAGCTTTTGTATCGCCTTTGTTGTTGTTGCTTTATCAACCTTAAGGATATTGGAAAGTTCAATTAAATTGATACCTGGGCACTCACAAATACGAGTCAGAAAAATAAACTGACCTCTTTGTAGTCTGATTTCCCGATATTTAATATCACTAATCGATTGAATACAGCGAGCAAGCATACCAACTTCTCGCAGAACCTGATTTTTTAATGCAGCAATATGAATCCCTCCCTCACACTTATCTTAGTTGATATTTCAACTAATGATGTAATAATACAGTGTTTTAGTTGAAATGTCAACTAAAACACTGTATTATATTCCTTCTTTTGGCCCTTTATTTTGCTTACAATATTCTTGCCGATAAAGCTTTTTTATCAGACTGATACCCAGAAATCAATAACCTTAGACAAAGGCTTGACTAAGATTATTGATTTTTTTATTCCAGGCTATGCCTGCTCTTCACTATCCTGTGATGGAGTATTCAATACATACACCTTAACCGGCTTTATACCAAACCGGTATGCTTCTTTTACCGTCCATTTTGCTATATCAATACGGTGTCCCTTGATCGCTCCGCCTGTATCTTCGGCAACTGCATATTCCTTCGTCCCATCAGGATACTTTATCATTACTTGTGATCCGAGAGGAATTATCTTAGGATCCACCGCGATTACCCCTGGCCGGATTTGCGTCCCCATACGAGTTTTATCGCCCCATTGATCGTTGTCATGTGGTCCTGGAGCGTATGCAGTCGCTGTTATATTTAGTACCTGTTTGGCCCCTGCTTCTTCCGATGGTACATTTGCCGTCTGATCAGCCTGCTGAGGCGGTACTTCTTGTGCAACAGGCGGTGCCGATTGTGAATTCGTATCAGTTGACGGAAGAATTGCGGCTATACCCGGAATAATCGAAGCCGCAACAACAGCCGCACCACCAATTGCAGCCGCGATCTTCTTATAATGCCGTGTAGTCTTGCAATGACGTTTCTCTTTCATTCGATCGCCTCCTATTAATTAGTATTTACCAAAGATGAAGATAAATATTATGCAGTTCATCGTAAATAGGAGTGATACCAAGATAAAATGGATATAATACGAATAAATGCACGCTGCCTAATGAAACGGATTCTACCCATAGAAAAAACATTGGCTAACAATAGGAGTGAGATTATGCATCCTACTAATCACGCTGTATGTCCAGTCTGCAAGGGTAACCAGCTCATATTAAAATATGTGGCTACCTATGAATATTCGTATATCATAGATTCAAATGCGCCTGGACTCAATAATACCAAAGAAATTCTTCCTCATCTGTATGATCATCGAGAACAAAAAGAAAACAAGCAATATATTGAATGCAGCACCTGCGGCACGAGCTATCCGTGCTATTTTAATAGGTGGACGGAGATAATTAATGGTACAACGATACAGAACGCCATTGATTCAGCCTACCTAGCAAAGCAAATGAATTATAAATAATCAACTTGTACGTGAAGCAAGGCAATAAAACGGAACCCTTCCGCCAGGATTGGCTAAAAGGTTCCGTTTCGATTTTTATTGGTTGGTGACTTGAATTACAGGAATTCGCCGCCACTACCAGTTATTGTTTTTAACGTGTCTACCAAAAGATCAAAATGCTGAGACGGTAAGATACGCCGCTGAAAAATTAAAACAGTAGCGATTGTTTTTTGAGACGGCTTAACTGCTGTCGCGTGTAAAACACCCGAATCCACGTATTTTTTTACAGCAGAAAGAGGCAGCAAAGATACACCGATACCCTCTATAATACCATTTAGTAAGCTTTCCGGCGTACCGTATTCCAATATTTTAGGCGGATTGATTTTTGCTGCCATTAGGAAAGACTCGAGTATCTTGCGAAAAGCACAGGGAGATTCGTGTAACAGTACAGTATGAGCAGCCAGTTCGGAGAGATCTGAAATTTCTTCTTTTTCATGGGAAACTAAAACAATCTCCTCTTTGGCAACTCGTAGTTCCATTAAATCCGGATGGTGGACAGGGCCAGTCACCAGAGCAAAATCTAAGGTATTACTTTCTACTGCAGCAATTAAATCATCGCTGTGTTTCACCATTACAGACAAATCTACAGAAGGATATACATCTAAGATGTGCTTCACAATAGAAGAATGATATGCTAACGAAATCGTTTGTGCAATTCCCAAAGTAAGTTTTCCTTCTGGTCGTTGTAGATTTTTTACAGATCTTTGTGTCTCGGCAACTAAAGAAATAATTTTTTTACCATATTCAAATAGATTTTTGCCTGCAGTTGTTGGTGTAACTCCCCGGGGATGCCTATATAGCAGCTTTGTACCCATTTCATTCTCTAATTGTTGTATTCTGGAAGTAATATTAGATTGTACATAACTTAGTTCGTTAGCTGCTTTCGTTATAGACCCCTGTGAAACAACCTCACAAAAAATCGTTATATCAGATAATTCCATGATGTGCATCCCTCCTCATGACTCACATCCATAGTACCATTCTTTTATAAAAAAACAATCATCATTTTTTTTGATACCGCATATCTTGTTTGTTCATTTTTCATTTTATGACGTGAAGATTATAATAAACCCAGAAAGAAAAGTTATGGGTTTATTGTAATGGAAAACAAGGAATTACAAGTTGTACTGGGGAAGAGTAGTAATGCAGCATGGACTCTAAGCAGTTTTACAATTTTATATTTGATCATTTCCTTATGGACAGTAATGATGGCTCACAACTTATTGTAAATCTATGCAAATAAATAGAAACTGGGGAGGAATGTAGCAATGAAGGCAATGGTAATTCGTAATTATGGTGGGCCGGAAGTTTTTGAAATAGCTGACATAAAACAGCCAGAGGTAAAACCAGGATATGTTTTGGTAAAAGTAGCTGCCAGTAGTATCAACCCTATCGAAACAAAGATCCGTTCAGGTTTGGTCCCTGCCATTACCCCAGCTTTTCCTGCTATTTTAAATGCAGATTTTTCTGGTGAAATAGTGGCTTTAGGGGAAAATACCTCACAATGGAATATCGGAGACGAGGTTTTTGGTTGTGCCGGAGGAGTTGCTACGCTTCAAGGAGCCCTCGCTGAGTATATGCTCGTTGACGTTAATCTGCTTGCTAAAAAACCGGCAAATATTGACCATGCTACGGCAGCTTTATTTCCCCTTGTCAGTATAACGGCTTGGGAAGCACTTAAAGAAAAAATACATGTTACTGCCGGCGACAAAGTACTAATACATGGCGCTGCTGGTGGTGTCGGACACATTGCATTGCAATTGGCCAAACAACAAAGAGCTATTGTGTATGGAACCGTACGGAGTCCAAAACAAGCGGATATTGTTAAGGAATTAGGAGCTGACGTTATTATTTTTGCCGAGACAGAGTCCGTTGAGGAATATGTAAATAAATATACGGATGGTCAAGGCTTCGATATTGTCCTGGATCCAGTAGGTGGCAGCAATTTGAGCAATAGCTTTAAGGCGGTAAAATATAATGGTTCCGTTTGTACCACGAATGCAAGAGTAACACTGGATTTAGGCATTATGCACGCCAAAGCTATCAGTCTCCATGCGGTCTTCATGTTAATACCGATGTTGCAAAACATAGATCGAAAACGTCATAGTATCATATTAAAAAATATAAGCAGCATGATCGAGAAAGGTCACTTATGTATTAATAGAGATGGAAGACAATTTTCTTTTCATGAAATAGGAGAAGCACATCGATATATTGAGTCTGGAAAAGCACATGGAAAAATATCTCTGATTAATTCATTTGCTAGTAAAGCCTAAGACAATGTGATCTTTTTACGTTTTCCTTGTTACTAAAAAGTTAATTCTACAAATAGAGAAACCGGCATGATACATGCTGGTTTTTCTATTTGCAATTTGTGTTTGCAACTCTTTTAAGCGATGCCAATTAATGTGAGAATTTATGTATTTAATCAATGTCTTCTTCCAGCATGGTCGCTTCCAAGAAATTAATGGATCTTCTTAATTTATTGGCAATTTCACGACTGATCAGCCTCTCTTCGAACATGGATTGCACTTCGTTCCGCTCCATTTGAATGGCTTTAAACTGCAATTCTTTTTTTTGCTTAAAAAAGTATGCTTTTTTTCTCGGATGATTAAAGGTTAAGCTTATTTTTTCAATCATCCTATGATAATTGGCAATAATCTTTAGTGATGCTTGTTTGTTTTCCTGATTCATTTGTTTATGAATTGCCGCAATTGCTGCTTTAGCGGTTTGAATTTTTACGGTTCTTAATTTTGCCATATCTGAATCAGGTCTTTTCGCATTATTTGAAAACCACTTTTTAATATATCGCTTTATTAAGATTACAGGAAAAAAGGACTGTAATCGAAACCCATCAGATAACGATGTCTCAATTAGATCAATGTGTTTTTGAAAGCGATACGCTACATCTGGAGAGATTTGTCCCGTAGTTGATAAATGTTCAATTTCCCTGCGTTCAGCATTGATTCCAACTATCAGTATTTCAATTTCCATACTGCGGTTACTAAAACCTATTGTGACCTTATTTTCATCCGAATAGGCTGTTCTCATACTTTTTTCATAATCAGAAATAATAGCTGAAATTGCTGCTTTATTCTCGATATTTCGTTCTTCTTTTAAAGCCTGAATAACTGTTCTCATTATTTTTACTCGAACGGTACGCTCCAAATCCTCCTGATCTTCATCATGATAATCTAAACTTCTTCTTGACAGTAATGGAAGTAAAAAGCTAGCTGTAACAAGAGTGAACAGAATAACACCTGCCGCGAGAAAAATAATTAAAGATCGCTCCGGAAAAGGCAGACCATCTTGTAAAACATAGGGAATGGAAAAGGCACCTGCCAGCGTAACGACACCCCGGACTCCAGAAATAGAAATGAGAGCTGCCGATTTTAGGCGTGGCTTGTCAAGATCATCTTTCTGATTAAACATCCATTTGCCTTCCCAGAATACATAGTTCCATATAAAGCGAAGAAATAGCAAGCTGAGAGAGATAACGGTTATGTAACCCATAACTTTAGTGTTACTAATCGTTTCATCCCGAAATATTACCGTTATCACATCCGGTATTTGTAAACCGAGAAGTAAGAAAACAATCCCATTTAAAATAAATAAAATAACAGACCAGGTACTGGCTGAAACGACTTGTAAATTTGCCATGGATGGTTCTGAATGATCCCGCTCAATTGCATGAATGATCCCCCCGGCCACAACAGCTAAAATTCCGGAAACGCCTGTTTCTTCAGCAATCAAGTAAATTACAAAAGGGGTTAAAATCTTAATTAACATATGCATTGTTGCATCTTCCATTCCCAGCCGACGAACGAATACGCGCAGTCGTATGAAAAGAAAAGAAAGTACTACCCCACTCAAAAGTCCGCCTATCGCAATTACAAAGAAACTAATGGCTGCCTGCGTTAACGAGAACGCACCGGTGACCATGGCCGCAATTGCAAATTTGAAAGCCACCAAACCAGAAGCATCATTCATTAATGCCTCTCCTTCAAGAAGGCGCATCAGATCTTTCGACAGATCGATACGTCTGGCCATTGCCCCAACAGCTACCGCATCTGTTGGTGATAAAATAGCTGCTAAAGCAAATGCTGCCGGCAGCGGAATATCTGGAATCATCCAATGAATAATATATCCCATAACAAAAACTGTCACAAAAACTAAGCCCAGGGCCAACAATAAAATAGGCAGACGTAAATTCCACAGCTCATCTCGCGGTATCATTTTTCCGTCATTAAATAAAAGGGGAGCAATAAATAATACAAAAAATAATTCTGGATTCAAGAGTATATGTATACCTGATGGAAGAAACGCCAGTAGGATGCCTAAGGAAATTTGAATTAAGGGAATAGGTACAAAAGGAATAAAACGATTTAAAATATTAGAAATTGCAATCAATATTAAAAGAGCTAATACAATAAGAAATGTTTCCATCTATTTTTATTTCACTTCCTATAAAGCTTCTATTCCCTTAAATCTTATCTATTACTACTGTAACATTATATAAAAACAAGTAACTATATCAGGCAAGATACTTAATTATCATTGCCTGTTTTTCATTGTCATATCCGCTGACAGAGTGATTCCCTAATATCTGATCCATTTAAGTCATTATTACAGGAATATTCAATAAGCAACATCATGCAGCCAGCAACTCTTGACTTGTTACAGGAAGTTGATACTCCCGTATCTTGATCCTGCAGGCAAAAAAATCAGCATCTAAAGAATGCTGATTTAAGCAAAAATATGCTGTACATAACGGGCCAATAGGGTTACTCTCTACAAACAACGGATAAAGCAATAATTTGATCAAGACTAATCCAAACGATCTCTTCCCGACTAAAGGGAAACGAAGGACATGTTAAGGACAGAATCACAAATTCTTGTGCTTTTTTGATTTCACGTTTCTCTTTATATTCAATATAGTTTTCATCATGGGTTTGTTGTGCTTCGCAATTATTCTGCCCACAGGAATTAGAGCTCCCGGTTTCAATACTATTTTGAAACTCGCTTAAACCTTCCACTGAAATCAGAACATGCTTCGGACTCCGTTTTATTTTGAGTTCGGATTCATCGATAACAACCCCTGTAAAGATTCCTTGGCCACTTACTCTCCTACAATGTTTGGTATCAGCAACCCCTGTCGTAAGAATCGTTACAGTTGAACCGGTCTCAAGTTTAAATCTATTAGGATGCTGCATTATAGACAAAATTACCAACTCCTAATCATAAAATTTATAGTTACTTTATTCTATTCACGTAAAATGCTAACGTGATTATTTGGAACCTTCCAGAAAAAAACTCCTGAGCCTTATGTACCATACGTTTTTTCGTTCCTGATGTTCAAGGCAGCAGATAATGATGTTACTAACGTCAAGACATTAAGTAACCATTACATAACCACTTGCATATTATGAAGTAGGCAGAAAGCCAAAATACAAAAGGAGCGATTTGAATGGGATTTCCAAAAGGCTTCGATTTTGCCAGTTGCCTTAATGTTACTCTAGTTCTCAAAGATTTTCAGGTACTGACCGGACGATTTAGGGGCTTAATCGGTGACCGGGATGAGTGCAGTGACTCCGATAAAGAACACGAATGTGAAAAAGTTAAAAAAGACGATAATTGCTGTAAACCACCCAAATTAGATATCGATGTAAAAATAGAAGACGATTGCGAATTTATTCTGTTGGAGCTAACCAGACCAGCTGCTGCAATAAATCTCAGTTCATTTACCTGCAGCATTTTTGACGATTATATTAGAGAGATTGACTTCACGATCTCTGGAACAACATTCCCTGCTGGTACGTGTGTTGCTATCAATGTATGCAACATTCTTTATGCTGGTCCGGGTGCAGTCTTCTGTGATATCGGTTTTGAAATTGGCGGAGCCTCAACTGGTGACGGCCTAACAATATCACTGAAAAAACCCCCTTCTTAAAAACCGGAGATCCATTAAAACTCCCCATTGGTAAAATGAAAACAGCTAAGGATAATCCATCTCGTCCTTTGAACACAAAGATGTATATCTAGTAATGCGGTCACAAAGAATACAAAGAACCTTTATCAGCATGTCTTTGTATTCTTTGTACATTTTTGATACCTTCACTTCAGTATAAAAGACCGTAATGATGAATTTGCGCCACCAAAAAAATTCATAGAGTATACCAGAAGCTAAGCTTGGTTATCATGTTAATTGAGGTCTGATAGAAACAAAGCACTCAGCTCTGCAAGAAAGATTTTTGATACTAGACCCATAGAATATTAGCAGCTACTATAGAATCAGCCATACTAGGAGGATACATGAACTTATATATTCGTTTACTTAGTTATGTCAAACCATATGTTTTACGGATCGTTGTTGCGTTACTATGTACGATTTTAGCTGCCGGAACGAATTTATATATACCGAAAATCGTTGGGGATATCATTGACAATGTATTAGCTACCAAAGATCTGGTAGCATTGAATAATATTGCCCTCGGTATTATCGTACTAATGGTACTCCAAGGTATCTTTTTATATGGACAAACCTATTTTATGGCCTATGTGGGACAAAAAGTCATTATTGACATTCGCCGGGCAATCTACCAGCATTTGCAACGACTTTCCCTCTTATTTTTTGAAACTCGCCAAATCGGTACCATCATGAGCTATATTACAAATGATGTCGCAGCGCTGCAAAGCGCATTAGTTGATAATGTTATAGAATTATTGACTCAATCTGTTGTATTGATTGGATCTGTCATTTTCATGTTTTATCTGGATTGGAAATTAGCCTTTATTACGTTTGCAAGTTTACCTTTTATCATACAAGCGATTAACATATCCGGTCGAAAACTCCGTATCAAGAGTCGGGTTTTACAAGAAAGAGCAGCACATATTACGGCTTTTCTTCAGGAATCACTCTCAGCAGTCAGAGTTGTGAAATCCTTTGTACGTGAAGAGTATGAATTAAAACGTTTTGATAACGAAAACAATCAAAATTTCAGTGCCCAAATGAAAACTGTGCAAGTGACTTCTATTATAACCCCTGTTATTAATATTCTTACCGCAATTGGTGTTACTGGTATTGTCTGGTTTGGAGGGCACGAAGTAATTGATGGCAATTTGACGTCTGGTGCACTCATTAGCTTCTTAACTTATGCAATTAATCTAACTACCCCGATCAAGCGTCTCAGCAGTGTTTACGGCAATATCCAAAAGGCGCTGGCCGCAGCCCAGAGAGTCTTTGAAATCATTGACACAGAACCTGACATAAAAGATTCACCTAACGCGATACCATTGCCCCCTGTTCATGGTCATGTTGTCTTTCATGAAGTTAGCTTTGAATATCATCCAGGAGAACCAGTGTTAAGCAGCCTTTCCTTTGAAGCCAAACCAGGACAAATGGTTGCCTTAGTCGGACCCAGTGGTTCCGGTAAGACAACCATTGCAAACCTAATTCCTCGTTTTTATGATCCATTATCCGGCTATATAGCAATTGATGGAGTAAAAATTAAAGAAGCAACCCTTAACTCATTACGGGAACAAATTGGCATTGTGCCACAAGAAACATTGTTATTTAACGGCACCGTATATGAAAATATTTTATACGGAGATCTTGCTGCATCACGAGATGCCATTATCGATGCGGCTAAAGCAGCCAACGCCCATCAATTCATTATGGAAATGCCGGATGGTTATGAAACTCTCATTGGCGAAAGAGGAGCAACATTATCCGGCGGGCAGCGCCAGCGTATTGCCATTGCCCGTGCAATATTAAAAAATCCGCAGATACTGATTCTTGATGAAGCCACCTCAGCCCTGGATACTGAAAGTGAAGCATTGGTACAGGAAGCACTAAACAAGCTTATGGTAGGCCGTACCTCCTTTGTCATCGCGCATCGCTTGTCTACCATACAAAAAGCAGATCTAATACTCGTAATGGAAAAAGGGAAAATTACTGAACAGGGCCAGCACGATGAGTTAGTAATTACAGGCGGATTGTATAGTAAGTTATACCATATCCATTCTCATTAACGATCATCTATACTAAATACTCAATTTTACCGCAATCCGCATTGCATTTCTCTCCTCTCAAAGCACTTTAATCTAAAAAAATCTACAATTATTCTCCAGCAGATGTGACATTATCAGGATTCATAACATACGGCCGCACCAGTTTCCAGCACACCTGCAATGTATTTGCCTACCTCTACATGCACTGGATGAACCAGATACGAATTCAGATCTTCCATGGAAGCAAATTGAGTAATCAGAATAAGATCATACGACATCGCTTCATGGCGTATGTCCATTTCCACTGTTATGCTGCGGAGGTATTCTATTTTCCCCTTCATACTCAGCAGCACGTCTCTGGTCTTCGCAATATTTTCACTGTCCCTGTCCTTTAGTTTCAGAAGTAGATTGTTAGTAATCATTTATTCTGTCTCCTTTTTAAAAATAGTAAATATTGAATCTTTTCAGTTCATCCTTACTTGTTTCTTGGCTTATCCTAGTTTATTCTCTATATCACCTGCTTCAAGTTTCATCACAGTATAAGCAGCTTCACGACCGTTGATTAATAATACGATCCGATGCTCGCCTGGATAATGCCGGCGAGTCGTAAGATCTAACCAGTGATGATTCCGCACACCACTCAGGCGCGTACCGCCAGGTACTATTTTATCTGCTAATAAAAAGTTTTTACGTGATGTGTGACCCCTGGCCTTTACAAAGTCAATCCCATATTCAATGCGAATACGTACAGCTCCGCCATCCCGAATATATAGCTCATATCTTAGCTCACAGCTCCCCCCCATTGGCACCACAGGAGGCTCCACTGCTAATGAAGCACAGCTTGTAAGGGATTCTAACGGTTGTGCATAACCAAATAATACCATAGCCTCAGGATTTGCTTTGCGTATTAAGGTTCGACAGCCTTGCCTCACTATCCAGTCCGTGTATGGATGCACACCTTGCCAACGTCGGACTGTTTCAAGTACAACCTCAGGATGGTCTTTTGCAATATCATTTAAGTTATTGGCAACGCTTTTACGTACATAAAGCGATGGGTCTGCCTTCAGCAGCTCCAATACCCGAAGCACTGGAGAAGGGTCACGTTTGAATATGAAAAGTGCTTCACCCCATGGCAGCCGAGGCCGGCATCCCTCGCTGGCAAGGCGCCGGACATGTTCGTTCGGATGATGCGCCCATGCCTCCATCTGAAGCATCATCCGCTCCGGATCACGCAGCAGAAATGACCTTACGGCAAATTCCGCGGAGGATTTTACAGTAAACCGTTCCAGCGCTTTTATGGAAAGCCCCCAATGTTCCTCTGCCTGACCATACACCGCCACAAAGTCCGGAAAGAACAGATAGGGAAACCCAATGCACTCATCATCAATAGCCAATAATACATCCAGAGATTCTTCATATGGAATAGGCAAATAATTGCCAAGTGACTCCGTAATCCGTCGCATTCGTGCTTTTAAGGCAAGCCCGTCCCATGTGGCGTCTATTACCTTTGCGATGAATCCAACGGTGTCAAAGGCATTGTATACGGCATGTACCTTTTCACTGAATCGAAGAAGGAACGTTTTATTGTACACGGCCTTTAAAGGTTCTGGCATCATTATTTCCTCCTTTTAAGACTAAGGTTAAATGCTTGTGGCTATTGATATAGGAGGTCCTATCAGATATCTGGAGCTAGTTTTCGTCTATTTATACCCTTTTATACGATTGCAACTATTCTGCTTACTCCATTGGGAAGCAATGCTTCAAATATAATACATTTTTTGTGAGTGACTTTCATTAGTTTCATATTCATGCTCTTTATCGCCCTTCTGTCTTTTAATTATATACAAGGTAATAAGACAACTATATGTCATATTATAATTACGATGTATCATTATTATTTTTAAAGCTCTGCAAGTTCATTTAGAATTCTCGCAGAGCTTTATTATGGGAAGATAGGCTATTGCTTAGCGTTTGCCATGTTCAAAGGGTTCACCTGAAGCACGTGGCGGTTGGGAAGATTTAGAGAAAAGAACAAGAACCAGTAAGGTAATAACATATGGAAAGGTCTTCAAAAGGACCCCTGGAATCTGAGCAAGCACCGGCGTAGCCTGTGCAACATTGGCAATGGTACTGGCAAAACCAAAAAAGAGCGTCGCCCCAAGAATCCCTAAGGGTTTCCATTGACCAAAGATGAGTGCGGCCAAGGCTAAAAATCCCAAGCCAAAGACTGTACCATTAAACTCACCAGAATAAGTTGTCAGAATGATAGCACCGCCAAGCCCGCCAAATGCTCCTGAGATGGTAACTGCAATATAGCGCATCCGATATACGTTGACGCCAGCAGCATCCGCTGCATGAGGATGCTCACCGCAGGCTCGCAAACGCAAGCCAAATACTGTTTTATAGAGTACATAATAAGCAATAACCAAAATAGCCAACACCAGCCATGTTGTAGCATAGGTATTGGTAAACAGCAATTTTCCGACAATAGGCAGCTCACTAAGCCCTGGCACATTAAAACGAGTAAAGCTTGCAACCTGGATATTGCCGCTGCCTGTCAGGTTGCGGGCAATGAATACTGTTAATGATCCGGCAATCATATTAATCGCCGTACCACTAATAACCTGATTGGCATTCAGACTAATGCTGGCAAAGGCATGGAGCAGTGAAAACAATGCACCAGCCAGTGCAGCAGCCAGAAGTCCCAGCCAAAGGGCATCACTGTGCATGCTGGCTTGCAGAGAAGTAATCGTTAGAGCACCTGCAAAGGATCCAATTACCATCAAACCCTCCAAACCGATATTTACTACACCGCTGCGTTCGGAATATAGCCCTCCTAAGGCAGTAATCAAGAGAGGAATCATGTAAGCCACGGCATAGGGTGAAATCTGCTGAAGAATGATCCACATACCTAATTCACCCCCTTGTTCTTATTGCTGCTTTTCATTCTATCCAGAACCTTTTGAATCAGCACATTAGTCGCTGCAAAATAAATAATCGTTGCAATAATGGTATCAGCAATTTCAGGCGGAATACTGGTCATCGCATTCATAAAACCCTTACCGGAATATAGTGTGCCAAAAAACAGAGCGGCGGCCAGTACTCCCCAAGGCGAATTAGCGGCTAACAGAGAAACCGCAATTCCATCAATCCCCTGAGAAGGCAGTACGCCAATCTGAATATTCGTTGCATAACCACAGTAAAGCGTCATGCCGCCTAATCCTGCCAATGCTCCAGCTATCATCATCGAAATCACAATACTCCGGCTGGCATTGATACCGGCATATTCTGCCGCATAGCGATTAAAGCCAACTGCCTTAAGTTCAAAACCAAGTGTTGTACGCTGCAAGATGAATGCGCTCACCAGCACTGCTGCCAATGCTAAAAATAATCCGATATTAATATAGGAACCATTGAAGAAATGAGACAGCCATTCGCTGCGCAAGGATGCTTCTAAGGGAATATTTCGTGACTCGGTCTCAAAAGCTCCTTTGAAATAGGAAGGTACAAAATAATAAACAGTCCAGTATGCTATCCAATTAAACATAATAGTGGATACAACTTCATGAACATTAAACTTTGCTTTGAACCAGCCTGGCAGTGCGGCCCATAATGCACCAGATACCATGGCACTAAGAGCCATAACAGCCAAAAGTATAGGTTTGGGAAGCTGCAGTGTTAAACCAACAGCTGTAGCACAAAAACCACCAAACAGCATCTGCCCCGCTGCCCCAATATTAAAAAGACCGGTTTTAAAAGCAAAAGCAACGGACAAACCAGTAAAGATCAGGGGTGTTGCAGTAGCCAGTGTATTACCGATACGTTCCAAGCTCATTAAACCGCCCCGAAACAAAAATTCATAGCCAAGCAAAGGCTCATGTCCAGTAGCTAACATGAATAGGGCACCAGCTAATAAACCTAAAAGAATGGTTAGCAGCAGAATCATTGCGTCTCGATTTATTTTTATTGTAACATTCTTCATGGCGCCTGCTCCTCACTGTAGATTCCAGCCATCATACACCCAATTTTACTCTCATTTGTTTCTGCAGCATTGACCAAACCAGTTAATTTACCATTGCAGACAACTGCGATGCGATCCGAAAGATTTAATATTTCATCCAGTTCTAATGATACCAAGAGCACGGCATAGCCTGCATCTCGCTGGCCAATCAGCCTTTTATGAATATATTCTATAGATCCGACATCGAGGCCGCGGGTTGGCTGTACTGCAATCAGCACCTTGGGATTTAAACTTATTTCCCGTCCGATGATTGCCTTTTGCTGATTTCCCCCTGAAAGCGATCGAGCACTCGTCACTGGCCCCTGTGCTGAACGCACATCAAAATGTTCAATAATCTGTTCAGCATATTGTCTAATAGCAATGCGATTGAGAAGACTGTTTTTTGAAAAGGGCTCCCGCCCATAGATTTCTAATACCATGTTATCTTCAATACTGTAATCCAATACCAACCCACGTTTCTGACGATCTTCCGGTACATGGGCAAGACCAGCATCAATTCGCTGCTTGATAGACATCTGGGTTATCTCTATTCCATTCAACCAAACAGATCCAGAATGAGCTTTTCTAAGACCTGTAATGGCTTCGACCAACTCTGTCTGCCCATTGCCATCGACTCCTGCTACACCCACTATCTCACCAGCATGAACAGCAAGAGAAAAATTCTCTAACGCAGCTACTTTTGCATGATTCATGACCGTAAGATTTTCTAGTTTTAGCAATACATCTCCGGGCTCGCGCATTTCTTTTGCCACTTTAAAAGATATCTGACGGCCTACCATCATTTCAGCCATTTCTTTTTCACTAGTTGCAGCCACGTCAACGGTCCCCACATACTGGCCACGACGTATCACGGTACAACGATCAGCTACTGCCTTAATTTCTTTCAGTTTATGGGTTATCAGAATAATGGATTTGCCTTCTGCTACCAGATTCTTCATGATTTTCATCAACTCAGAAATCTCCTGGGGCGTGAGAACTGCCGTCGGTTCATCAAAGATAAGCACCTCAGCATTGCGGTAAAGCATTTTTAAAATTTCAACACGCTGCTGCATACCTACCGAAACATCTTCAATCTTGGCATCGGGGTCCACATTTAATCCATAGCGCACAGACAATTCTTTAATGCGCTTGGCTGCCGATGTCGTATTTAGCATACCTAATGTATGGGGTTCCTGCCCTAAAATAATATTTTCGGTAATTGTAAAGTTATGTACCAGCTTAAAATGTTGATGAACCATACCAATGCCCAGCTCATAAGCTACATTTGGATTATGGATATGTACTTCTTGTCCGCGGACAAATATGCTGCCGCCATCAGGTTGATATAATCCAAACAGAATACTCATCAGTGTTGATTTGCCCGCACCGTTTTCACCTAATAGAGCATGTATTTCACCCTGTCTAATAGCCAGCGTAATATCATTATTGGCGATAATTCCTACAAATTCTTTGCGTATGCCTCGCATCTCTACGACATACTCCATTTCTTTGCCTCCCATGCTAAAAAAATCCTCATTCAATACTTATTGCTTAACAAAGCCAATCCACAAAAATAGGTCCGGACAGAAGAGCTGCCCACAATAAGCTGAGCTCTCTCCGGTTCCGGACCTATTCTACGCGGCCGCTCTAATAACTGCCATTATCTTTGATCTATTTTTTCATTTAACGGATTAAGCTATCGCCTTTTGCTGCTACCGTAATTTTACCATCTTTCAAATTTGCAAAAACTTCTTTCACTTTGCTAACAACATCCTCTTTCAGATTTGGATTGCTGGGCGGAATACCTACACCATCATTTTTAGCATTAAAAGTAAGGGTTTGACCGCCAGGAAATGTACCATCTTTTACACTTTTTATCATATCATACGCTGCTTGGTTGATACATTTCACAGCCGAAGTCAAAATTACAGATTTTGTTTTACCCTCATCATAAAATCCTTGTGTATATTGATCCACGTCAACCCCAATCACCCAAACTGGATGATTCGCCTTGGTACGAGCCACTGCTTCATTAATAACGCCTACTCCCACACCGCCAGCAGCAGCAAAAATAACATTGACGCCCTTGTCATACATTTGTGCCGCCAGCTGCTGTCCGGCTGCTACATCATTAAAAGTTCCCTGATAAATTACATTCTCTGCTTTAAGACCAATTTTTGTCCCTAGATTTGTGTTGGCATAAGCAACACCTTGCTGAAATCCCCAGTTAAAGCGCTGTACAGCCGGAATCTCCATACCGCCGATAAAGCCAAATTCACCATTTTGAATTTGTAATGCCGCGGCAACACCCGCCATAAAACCTGCTTCATGTTCAGCAAAGTTAATAGAAACTGTATTGCTGCCCACTTTTACTTTCGAATAGTCGCTGCCTGGATGAGGAACACCATCCAGCAGTACAAACTTGGTATCTGTATACCTTTCTTGCGCTGTAAAAATAGAATTTTCAAACTTAAAGCCAGGTGTTATGATAAGATTGTAACCTGCATCATGCAAATTGGAAACTTCCTTATCATAGTCTGCTTCCGTGGTACCGTTAGGCCGCAGATATTTAGGTTTAAAACCAAAGTCAGTACCTGCTTTTACAATTCCTTCCCATGTTCCTTGATTGAAAGATTTGTCATCAATTGTACCGGCATCAGTAACCATACCAACCATCAGATTGCCAGAAGTGGGAGCTTTCGTTTCCTGCTTGCCGGAACAGCCAGCAAAGAAGATAGACATGACCAGAATAAGCAATAATAGAGGCAAGCTTTTCTTACTCATTTCTTCAACTCCTAATTATTTCTTTCATTCACTTAAATTTTATTATCAAGCATGCCGTAAAAAAAGGACACATGTCCAGTTTAAGAAAAGATTTATCATTTGCAGGTTCTTACAGCCGATAACTTCTTACCTTGCCGTCCTTTTTAAGTAAATCTTTAAAGTTCTCGTTTTACTTAGCATCTGCTTTCGTCTTTTGATCCTGAATAATCAATAGTCGTACAGCTTCTACAGCGACAGCGATTGCTGCTGCTGTATCATGAACAGGTTGATTGGACAGTCCTGCTTTTTCACGCTCCTGATTCCACACTACGGATAACACACAGCCTGCTCGCGCTCTAAGCACACTCGCTACCGTATACAGCGCCGCTGACTCCATTTCAGAAGCCAGGCAGCCAGCCTTAATCCAGGCATCCCACTTGTGGAGTAATTCATCCCCTAAAGGCATTCTGCCGGGACTATGCTGCCCATAAAATGAGTCTTTACACTGGACTACACCCGTATGAAAACGCTTTCCTAACTGTTTTGCTGCAGTAACCAAAGCATATGCCGTATCAAAATCAGCAACAGCCGGATACTCCACAGGTACATACTCTTTTGAAGTACCTTCCATACGGATTGCCGCAGTTGCTACTACTACATCCCCGCTCATAATATCTTGCTGCATACCGCCGCATGTACCAATCCGAATAAAAGTCCGCACGCCAGCCATGTACAATTCCTCTACAGCAATGGCGGCTGAAGGACCGCCAATTCCAGTTGAAGTCACCAGCACACGTTCTCCTTGCAATGTTCCGGCATAAGTCCTATACTCCCGATTGCTTTTGACAAATTCAGGCTTCTCCAGATACTGCGCAATTTTTTCTACACGTCCTGGGTCTCCGGGAAGAATGGCGTATTTGGCTCCTTGCTCCGGCGTTAAACCAATATGATATAGTTCACTCATTCATAAGACCTCCTATTATTAAAGAGAGTACTACTATTAAACCCGCTTTACTGCAGCAGATTGGAAGACCGCCGGCATAATCTGTGTAAAAGAATAAACCGTAAATTCATTGCGGCAATTACCACAAATTATTATAAAGTCCGGGCCAACAAATTCACTTAAAAATTGCAGACAAATACCACAAGGTATTCCTGGTTCATCCCCCGAGACTGAAATTGCAATCTTATTATACTGCTTCCTGCCTTCACTGACCGCTTTTACCACGGCGGTGCGTTCTGCACAAATCGTACCGCCATAAGAGATGTTTTCAACATTACAGCCAGTATAAACTGTACCATCTTCACACAATAACGCTGCACCGACGTTATAGCCTGAATAAGGAGAATAGGCAGCTTCTCGTGCAACAGCTGCCTGCTGCAAAAGTTCTATATTTTGCATTGACTCACCTCCTTACTTATTATTTCCAAGTAAACTCTTTTTTTACTAAAATTTTATAATTAAAAAAATTATAAAGATAGGACACCTGTCTACCTTTGTTGAAAAGAATTAATGATCTTGCTCATCTATAAAGGAGGTTACTACATGCTAGGGTTACCTAATGATACCTTATACAATGAGTTAATCCTATCTACCCCGATCAAACATTTGCTTCAGCATATGCCTGAAACAATACGTAATGCTGCAGCTTGGATGACATTGCGAAAAAATTCTATTATTGTCAAGGCGAATGATCCCAGTGCTTATGTCTATTTGGTACTCAGCGGACGCATGGAAGCGTTAGCCGAATATTCCTCTGGCATCAATTATTCTTTCACAGAATTTACCGCCTTTGATATCATTGGCGAGATGGAGGCCATTACCGGAGATCCTCATTACGCTGTTACTGTAAAAGCCCAAACGACTTGTAAAACCATCCGCCTGTCTAAAGAAGCGTTTTTAGACTGGATGCGGCAAAGCTCGGATACCTCTTTTACCCTCTGCCAATTGGTAACCAAAAAACTTTTTTCTCAAATTAAAGCGGACCGCAACTTTTTATTTTTAGATTCTATTGATCGCTTTACTTTGCATTTAATTGCCTGTTATCAGAAACGCAGTGTTGATTCCACACTATTGTTAAAATCAACCCGTCAGCAAATTGCCGATGAAATCGGTTTTTGTACTAAAACGGTTAATCGCTGTGTAAAGAAGCTGGCACAAAAAGGCTATCTTACACTGGAACACAATAAAATTATCGTGAACAAGGAGCAATATGAAAAACTAAATGCTTTGGAAATCAGACAAAGTAACTAAGGGGCTACATCTAACTCTCGAATCAATCACAGTCATTATACGCCTTATTAAAGATCATTACATAATCATCTTTAGTTATTTCTCTTGGATTACTTTCATTTGAGCCATTTTTTACCGCCATTTCCGCTAACAATGGGAAATCTTCGGTACTGATAGGCAATGTTTTTATTCCCGGCAGTCCTATTTCCTTTGACAATCTTTTTATATGTTCTATCCCTTTGACTGCTGCTGTAAGATCATCCCTTGCTTCGATCCCCATAGCTCTTGCTACTCGCGCATATTTAGCTTCTACTGACGGCAAGTTATATTCCATGACAAAAGGCAGTAAAATTGCATTGCACATTCCATGTGGTGCATCATACATACTTCCTAATGCTTCTGCCATACAATGTACGGAAGCTACATCTGCATGACTAAAGGATAATCCAGCCAATAAGCTTCCCATCATCATGTTATCTCTGGCTTCTAAATTTGTACCATGTTTCACAGCATCTGTGATATTTTTTGCTATATATTCAATAGCATATAAACCTACCGCTTCGGCTATTGGCTCGGTACAATTGGCTGTATAACCTTCTATGCCATGAGTTAAGGCATCAATGCCTGTTGCCGCTGTAATCATTGGCGGGACTGTTACCGTCAGCTCGGGATCTATGATCGCTACTTTTGCTGCAATCGCCGGACTTTTTATTGTAAATTTAAATTTTTCTTTAGTGTCCGTAATGACAGAAGAAAAAGTAACTTCACTGCCTGTTCCAGCCGTTGTTGGTATTGTTATTAGAGGAATACAATCCTCTTGTATTTTTCCTTTTCCTTGATAGTCTCTTACTTTTCCGCCTTGTTTGGTTAATACGGCAACTGCTTTTGCTGCATCAATGGGACTGCCTCCGCCAAAAGCTACGATTGTGTCGATAGACTCTTTTCTGGCTGTATCTGCTGCTAATTCCACATTATAATCTTTGGGATTTGCTTCAATGTCATCATAGATGATATAGCCTAATCCTTCTGCCTTGATGAGATCAGTGATCTTATGTACCATGCCTGCATGAACGAGCCCTTTATCCGTTATTATCATTACTTTTTTTGTTTTTAATAACCTCAACTCTTCCCCTAATACCTTTACCATACCTACGCCATACCTTAGTTTTGTTGGTAATATAAAATCAAAATTTTTTATCATTTCATATCTCTCCTTAATTTTATATGCTGTAACCTATTCAATTCAGAAAGTCCTGATAAAATTCACACTTTCTAATAATCCTTCTGGCGAATATGGATATGATTCAGTGTTTTTCTATCTTTCTCATTAGTCGTTATCAAAAATGTTAATTGATTTAATTTCTATGATTTGAAAGAATATCCTTTCAAATCATAGAATATTTTTAGAACTGTTTAAATCAACTATACCTCTTATATTTTTTTGTGCTTTCTTTAATTCATAAATATTGAATTGCTCCTTCATGATCTGTTAAAAAAAAAAGCAACATTAAGTTGCTTTAAAATACGTAGTCTAATTATAACCCATCAATATCGGCGTCATTATCAATTAACCATCCCCTGACAGGCTGCTTTTTTGCAATTTACTTCACACCTTGTACGTGTAGAATATTAAGTACAGCATCTTTATGGTTAGAACAAAATAATTTACTATTCCACCTATCATTCTCCTTCACGAATATAACTTTTCACATAGTGCACTAATTGCCCCATAAGCTCTAGGTTCCGATAACAGCGTCATATGATTAGAAGAGTCCACATCCATCATATAAAAATTAGGAATTTCCTTTTTCCAATTTTCCCAATATCTTGTATGATCGAATTCAATATGCTGTTTACCTCCCACTCTAAAATATGGTTCCAATTCACCATAAAATAATCCACTCTTATTACGAAGATAGTAACATCTTACCGCTTGAGGATCAGGTAACGGCAACACTGAAAACTGTTCGATTCCATAAGCACATTGAACTCTTACACGCTGCTGAATCTGAGCGCATAATTGCTGTTCTGTTTGATTCAATCCACGTGCTTTAGCAAGTACAATAAGCTGTTTTAGAAATTCTTCATCATCTATATCTACATTCACCTCATTTTGATGAATAAATGTTTGGGCTATATTTTGGGGTTCTTGCACACTCTTCGATAATAACTGCATATTAACGGCTTGCAATAATAAAGTTTTTTGAACATTTTTTTTAGATTCAGCATGATAGGGTGAATCTAAAAACACCGAATCCACCATAACAATGGTATTAACTGTTTCTCCCAGCTCTTGTAATTGGCGTGTCACTTCATATGCCAAACGTCCCCCCAAAGAATATCCTCCCAAATCATAAGGCCCTTTGGGTTGTACTGATAATATAATATGAGAATAATAGGCAGCCATAGCCTGAATCCCATTTAACGGAGCTCTATTGCCAACCCAGCCTCTTGGCTGAATACCATAGAAAGGGCGCTGAATTTTTCGAGCAATTACTCGATATCCACTTACTGTACCTACTCCTCCATGAAACCAAAAGACAGGACGTCCTTGAAAGCTGTTATTGAGATGAATAAGTTCAGGAAATTGCGGCCATTTTTTTTCAACTTCATGTAAATCAGACATAGGTTGCATCTCTAGCTTGGAGCTTAAAGATAATTGCTGTTCTCTAGATGATTCCGCTGTATGAACGTTTGAAGATTTCTTTGGTTCTTGTCCCATCATTTCTATTATTTCTTTTTCGGCATCTTCAGGACTTATTTTTCCTGTTTGTAATGCATAGAAGATATCTTTTGAATTCATAATGACCTCCTATTATTTTTTCTATCCTAGCCCCATAATCTACTTTGACAATCACAAAAGGCAATGAGTAAACAGAGCCATTAGCCCGCGAGATCCCGCTTCTCCTCACGAGCTAATCAACTCTATAATTGGTTGTTTTATCTGAGTCAAGCTTTCATCAATGTTACCACGAAAAATAGCTTTAACCCTTTAGCATACTACAGTTAAGATTTTATATATAATTGATGTAAATTTTGGTCTGCCTGTTCTATATCTAAATTGCCTTCTTGTACTTGCTGTATCAATCCACGTAAGGAAGATGCTGTAACTGATTGTAAGGATCTTTGGTCCACTCCTTCCTTACGCTTACTTAATTCCTTTTCTAAGTATCCAGCGAACTCATGAATACTTGGATAATCATATACCTTTGTTGCCATAATTGTGATACCATATTGTTTATTGACCGCCTGTATCCATTCCACACCAATAATCGAATCCAAACCCATATCAACGAAATTTGCGTCGACATCAACATCACTTTGCTTCATGCACAAGGCATCTGCTAAACTTGCTGCCAATTCTTCCTGCAATACTTCTACCGAAAAGGAAATTGGCAATAGATTAGACTTTCTTGGGTTTTCAAGTTGGTGTGATGTTGATGCTATTGGCGTCAATTCAACAGATTTGACCGAATCTTCCGTCGAATAATAATTGCCTGGCGAATTTGTTTGTATTCGCCCAGAGGAATTATTTTGTTTGCCCAATTCCTCTTTCAAAAAACCAGCAAACGCACGAATATTGGAATAGTCATATACCTTAGTCGCCATAATTGCAGTACCATATTGCTTATTGACCGCCTGAATCCATTCCACACCGATAATTGAATCTAACCCTAAATCAATAAAACTGTCATCCATATCTACATCACTTTGCTGCATGCACAGAGCCTCTGCCAAGCTTGCTGCCAGCTCTTCCTGCAATCGTTCTATCGGAATACTTGTTTGAGCATTAGCCACAGGTTTAGATTCCCCGTTATTTTCAGGTTGTAAAGATGAAATGCTAGTCGACGATAATGTAATTAATTGTTTGCTTTGCGCCATTGAGTTGCTTGGTAAAGTAAATGGATTTGACAATGCCCGTAACAGAATTCCTCCTGTCTTATCAACTTTGTTCGGAGGGTTTAATTCTGTAATAGACTGCGATAAAGGTTGGGCAGAGGACAAATTAAGCTGTTTTTTAGACGTATCAGAAGTATTCTGATACGACAAAGAGCGGTCTAAGGTAGCTGCAGCTTGACTTACATTTGCATCTCTGACAAAATTACTATCTCCCTTAGGTGCCCAATAGCGTTCTTTGCTAAATGGATATGTTGGTAGACTAATACGATGAGGTTTGATGTCACCATATAACTTATCCCAGTTAAAAATTAAACCTTTGACCCAAAGACTCAGAAATTTTTCATATTTTTTACGCTTCATCCACTTATCAATAGCTTCCTCAAATTCTTCATCAGCTTTAAAAATAGCTAACATCTCTTTATTGCGTTTAACCTGGCCTCGATATAAACCTTCTATACTTTCCTCCTGATCATCTACAAAAGCTCTTAACTTCTCCTCAAGCTCTTTTATCGATCCCACAATCACAGCCAAACGCTCCTCCATTGCTTCCCGTCCGACTTGAAGAGTGTATGCTATCGCAGATAAATTCCCATCTGAGAATTTCTGCTCTCCAATAGCAGTTAGCAATCGCTTAGCTTGTTCATATAGTTGTTTCTCATTCTTTGCCGATAACAAAATGATTGCCGGATTCTGATTGGTATTCATAATCTGAGGTCTTTCCAATTGGGGGGAAATATATTCTTCGATGACTACATGAGCATTTGAGCCTCCCGCACCAAATGCAGAGATGCCAGCCATTCGCGGATATTCCTTGCTTTCTCCATTGAACTCCAGAACCGGTCGTTTCCACTGTTCAAGCTCTTGCTGAACTTTAAAAGAGGTATTGCTGAAATCAATATTAGGATTTAATGTCTTAGAATGTAATGAAGGCACTAATTGATGATATTTGAGTTGCAATAAGACTTTTGTCACCCCTGCAATACCTGCGGCACTCTCACAATGACCAATGTTTGATTTTGCCGATCCAATAGCACAAAACTGTTTATCTTGCGTAAATTGCTGAAAAGCTTTATTCAAACCCAATATTTCAATTGGATCCCCTAAGGAAGTTCCAGTGCCATGTGCTTCGATATAACTAATCTTCCTTGGATTTATCCCGCCATTTGCAAAAGCTCGTTTAATAACACTAGTCTGTGCATTTGGATTAGGAACTGTATACCCATTTGTTTTTCCACCATGATTGATTGCCGTTGCTTTAATAATTCCATAAATATTATCCCCGTCTACAATGGCTTTCGACAATGGTTTTAAAAGCACTGCGCCTACGCCTTCTCCAGGCACATAGCCATCACCTCCCAGACCAAAGCTTTCACAACGTCCCTTGCTTGATACAAATTTCCCCTGTCCGAGCAGTAAATATTTATTAGGATGAATGGAAACATTGACACCGCCCGCAATTGCAAGTTCACATTCGCCTTGTCGCAAACTTTGACAAGCCAAATGGATTGCCGTGAGAGAAGAAGAACACATCGTATCTACGGCCAGACTAGGTCCATGAAAATTACAAAAATAAGACACACGGTTGGCTATCGACGACGGATTCCCTGGAAGAGCAGATATTTTTCCTAATGCTTGTTTTTGAGTTCCGTAGAGCTGGTACTCTTCATACATCACTCCTACATAGACACCTACATTACCTTCCAAATCAAAGTCCCGCGAACTAAAGGATTGTCGAGTATAGCCCGCATCTTCTAACGTTTCAAAGACGCACTCCAAAAACAATCGCTCTTGTGGGTCTAATATTTCCGCTTCTCTTGGGGAGATATTGAAGAATAAAGGGTCAAATTGATCTACGCCTTCTATAAATCCTCCCCATTTGCTATAAGTTTTTCCAGGCTTGTTCTTATCTTCATTAAAATACAAACTGTGATCCCAACGCTCCTTGGGAATTTCTGTGATGCAATCCTTACCCTCTCGCAAGTTTATCCAAAATTCTTGGATATTGGCTGCTCCAGGATAACGCCCTGAAAGACCAATAATCGCAATATCCATATCTCCCCTATTGCTTTCTTTCTGTGATTTTATAGTAAGGGATGCAAAACGTGAGCGTCCGCGACTGCTGTGATTTGATTGTACGGGCTCTGCTACAGTTACATTTTCTTTGGTGCTCTCGATACTTTCAGCTTTCCTCTCAAGCCCTAGCAATTCTATCAACTGGTCTCTATGGGAGCCAATAAAATATTCGGTTAGTTCTTGAATTGTTTGATATTCAAAAAATAAAGTCTTCGATAACGAACCGAATGTCTTTTCCAATTGATTGGTCAATTGCATAATCATCAAGGAATCAATCCCATACTTTTCCAGCTGAACATCTGCTTCGATTTGATGCCTCGGAAGATTGATGATAAATGAAAGCTGCTCTTTAAAATAATTTATTGCTTTTTCCTTGAACAATTTTGGCTCAAGAACTAGAACTGTTTTCTTTTCTTCCACTGTAGAAGATAGGTTGGAGACTTCTACTCCAGTTGTTTGACTCAAAAATGCTGCATGGAGTCGTTTTATATCCCCTTCCATGACCATCATTTGATCTTTATCAGATGCTAATCCTCGATACAAGGCTCTAATGCCGGTTGGTGTCTTCATGGTAATTATACCCATACTTTGCATCATCAACTTTTCAGTTTCTTCATCAATCTGCATACCGCCCTCTTTCCACAGCGGCCAATTAATAGACAACGTCTGACCTTGCCGTTGCTTTGCAGTCACCAACAAGTTACGATACCTTGCATAAACATCCATAAACGCATTACCAGTTGCATAATCCACCTGACCTGGATTACCTAAGCTTCCAGCTATCGAGGAAAAAAGAACAAAAAAATCCAGTCCTATATCCTGGCTGGCTTGATCTAGATTGACTAATCCTTTGACTTTAGGAGCCAACACTTTTAGGAACTCATCTTTTGTCTTTTTAATAATAAAGTTATCTCGGATCACTCCAGCACAATGGATGATGCCGTTAAGGCTTCCATACTGCTGCCGGACGTTATCGATTAACTCGATGACAGCCTGTTTCTGTGTTACATCAACCTGCTTATATTCAATTCGAATGCCTGGCCCTTCTAATTCCTTAAGCTTTTCTTGCTTTTCTTCCCCCAGCGGAGATCGTCCTATCAAAATCAGTGATGCCTTCTTGATTTTTTGTGCAATCTCTTTGGCAAAAATAAGTCCTAGACCGCCAATACCTCCAGTAATGAGATAAGTTCCTTGTTCTTTCCATGAAACGCTTCCTTCTTCTTGGGATGCTTCCACTTCCCTCCAACTACTAAGCAATCTTTTTTCTTCCTGATATTGAATTTCATTTGTAAGGGGACTTTGGCTGTTATCCTTAAGTTTTTCTATGATTTCTTCCGGATCACCCCACCGGTCCACTCCGATTAATTGTCCCATGAAGTTAGGGTTTTCAAGCCGAGCAGTTTTCAAAATCCCAGAAAGTCCCAAAAAGAGTTGTTGTTCATCCTGGGTACACACCACAATCTGCACTAGCACCTTACCCATAGGTTTTTCTTTGAGAATCCGTTGTGTTTCTTCAAAAAGTTGAATGGCATAGGTCTGGAATCGTTCCTCAATACCTGACTGCTCAGATTGCAAGGTGAGGAAGCGTACTCCAGTCATTTCGCGTATGATGATTTCTTTATTCACTTCACCCGGCTCACAAAGCAACACGACCCATTGCGCATAATCAGGCACTGTGGCTTGCTGAAGAATAACTTGTTCGTTCCAGCAAGGCGTAAGCCACAAAGTCCCAATAGTTTCTACAGAACTCACTGTACCTACTTCACTTTCCGGCACATTTGAGGAGACTTCCTTTAAATCGCCACTTGCTGGAACTGTTTTTATATTTTTCATTAATTTTCGCTTTGCATCTTCATGACTTATTTTCCCTGCTTGCAGAGCAAGTAAGATTTCTTGTGAATTCATCAATATCCCTCCTTTTTAAACTATCATATAGATATCTTGAGCGGTATTGTCTCAGACTTCCACGGGAGTTGTCCCTTTTCCACATACAGAAAAATTCGTTCCAGATTGCGAGGGTCTGAAAACAGATCTTGATTTGCCGCTATGGCCAAGGATTTCGATTGAAGTAGTAATTCATATAACTGGCACATATATCTTTTATACTGTAAAATTCCCGTATTGGATAAACATTTAAGACGAGGTAAATGCTTGCGCAGCAAGTTTTCACTATTAACATCATAGGCATCCACCAATCCCCATATCTGTGCCTGCTGAACTGATACCGGCTGAGTCATTAGCGTCATATAATGAGCCTTTTGAAAGCCAACCCGACGAATCAGAAACGGTAAAACGCAGGCTGGAAAAAGCCCAAACAGTAATTCAGACAAGCTAAACTGCGCTGTCGAATCGGCAATTACAATATCGCTAGCTGCAACAAATCCTATCCCCCCTGCATTAGCTTTTCCACGAACATGAGAAATTGTTATGTACGGCCCAGTTGCCAGCTTCAACCACAGATCATATAAGGGCTCCGGACTTTGTCCATTGGCTTGTCCACTTACCATCTTTTCATGTATACCCTGAAAATCAGCCCCCAAAGAGAATACTTCCGGCGAGCCTTCTAACACTAGGATAGTAATAGATGGTTCACACAATGCCAACACCTGATGACACTCTTCAACCAAGCGCTCATTAATTGTATTATTGGCCCCAGGACGATTAAACTGTAGGAAACAAATCGGCTCTTGAAAGCGAACTTGAATCGTTTAATAACTCATGAAATCCACTCATATTCACGATGAAATTCTCGTATCTCTTTTAAAAATAAGCGTTCCTTTCCTTTGCAGGAAGCCAACGCTCCCGAAATAAAGTTTGAATCTAATTTGACATTTCTGGTACCAAATTTTACCATGCCACTACCTTTTAATAAAGCTTCATATTCATCCATAGATAATCGATAGCGTTCATTCAATTGAGGCTCCATTCCAAAACGCCGCTGGTATTCTTGCCCTTGTGCTGTAACAACCCCACTATAAAATTCAGAACAACAACCCGACCCATAGGAAAAGCAACCAATTCGTTTAGGCGAATCAAAGTGCCCTTGATCAATAGTGCTCGCCAAGGAAAGGAATACTGTAGCTCCCATAATATTTCCGACACGCTGACAATAAGTCAATCCCTGCATCACACGCTGGGCAAAATCTTCTTCTATTTCAGGGGGCTTAGCTTTGGCCATCTTCCTCATCATGCTGCGATGTGCACCTTTCACCATACCACCAAAGGGGGTATGAAATGCAAGATACTGGAATGTTTTTCGGTAATCCACATCAATTACCCGCTTTTGATATTCCAAAAATGCTTGTTCACAACAATCCAAATAGGACATTAATGATAAATCCGCATCCCCAGCTTCACTATCAGCAATCGGTCTACAAGTATCCATCACCTCATAGCCATAATATCCGTTGGCCCCCACATCTACTTGAAATACACGGGGATTTTCGCTGACCAGGATTGCCACAGCTCCCGCACCCCCACTTGGCTCTGCAAAGGACCAATCCATTGTTAATGCATCTCCGCCTTCAGCGACCGTAAACCTGGAAATATCAGTTGCAATTACCAAGGCTTTAGCACCAGGCGATACCTGGGATAGAATGAAATTAACTGCCATCTGAAATCCAGCAGTACCCGAATAGCAAGCATTTTTGAGTTCAAATAAGCGACAATTTCGCCTAAGTCCTAAACAATCGTGAATATAGGTACTCATAGATTTTCCAAAATCAATACCAGATTCCGTGCATGTAATCAATAGTTCAATCTGCTCCCTCTCCGCTGCAGAAAGAGAGTCTATCACTGGTTTTGCTGCGTTAACCCCAAAGGTGATTGGATCTTCATAGGGCAGGGCTACAGCTTTTTCTTTCATTAATAAATTTTCAAATCTAGTAATATCCAATTGACGCTGCTGGGCTAATTGCATTACATCAAGATAAGTCGTTCCTCCAAAAACATTCATCGCTTCAATTCCAACAGAAATCATACTTATTCCCCCTCACGTAGTTATTTTGCATTTTGTAAACAAATTGCCGTATTAATCCCCCCAAATCCCATGCTTAAACTTAAGGCGTGTTTAATATCATGTGGAACAGATTGTCCTCTAACCCAATTAAAAGAGGAATTTATAGGGTTTTCTAAATTTCTTGTAGGGTGGAGCCTAGACTCTTTCATTTGTATAAGAGTAGCAATAATCTCTACAGTTCCTGCTGCACTCAGTCCATGGCCAGTAATAGATTTCGTAGCATTGATATAGGCATGAGATAATTGACAGTCTTGAATTGCCTTTATTTCTATCTCATCTCCAATCGTCGAACCTGTTCCATGCGGATTAATATAATCAATTTCTTGAGGCGATAAATTCCCTTGCTCCAAAGCTCTTTTAATCACCTGAACCTCCCCCTCATAGGAAGGATTTGGATTCCGATTGCCATCCATCGCTACAGCCCAACCTGACAGTATTGCATACGGCTTTATCTGGCGACTCATGGCAAAATCGGCTCGTTCTATTACGACTGCACCACAGGATTCTCCATAAATAAATCCATCCCGATTTTTATCAAAAGGTCGACAAGCCATTCCAGGCTCATCAGCATATCGATCAGTTCCCATAGCACCTAAAGATCGCAATGCCTGGCATTCCCAGAATGTAATATCCATTAAAGCTCCCATAGCAATGCAAATGTCAACTTGGCCCGTTTGAACCGCTTGAATTGCCTGAAGAATGGCCACTTGACCACTAGCAGAAGCACCTCCCACCGTATATGCAAATCCTCGAATCCCAAATTGCTCTGTACAAAGTCCACATAAATCGCTATCCATAAAGGATATTCCATATGTGGGTCGTACAAGATGGGCACGATCTATATAATTTTCATAGGTTTGTATCAAATCTCGCTGCTGTAGGTTAGATCCGCCAATCACCAACCCAATACGGCTAGGATCCACTGCAGCCAACTTCGCCTCGTCCCATGCTTCCTGCAGAGTGACCATGGCCACCTGCCCCGAAAAAGATGCAGTTCTCAACACTCGTTTTGAAAAACGTTCTGGATAAGACAAGGAAGGTATCTCTGCACCGATAAATGAAGTGTCTTTTTGCCGCCCAGGGCGCTGCATTACCCCAAATGCATGCTGCCCCTGCATCAGCGCCGAGGTAAAAGCAGTTTTTCCTTGTCCAATAGCCGATGTTATACCAAGACCCGTAATAAAGAGCTTAGACTGATTTTGATTTTTCATATAACACCTCTGCTAATTCTCCTATGTTTTTTGCTCCAAATAGCTCCACACGCGGAATCTGCAAAGAAATTGCTTCCATAGTCATTGCTACAATCTCGGCCCGATCCACTGAGTTCGCTCCTAAATCTGTCAAGCGATCACTAGGTTTAAATACATGACCTTCTAACTCTGGAATTACCTCGCAACTATTTCGTACAATAATCTCGAAAATATCCTCTTTTTTCATCCTTTTCCTCCTATTTATTAAAGCTGACACAGCAATTGTTCAGCCTGTTCGATATTTAAAATTCCCCGCTCTACTTGCCATAACATATCTTCTAATGAAAGTTTTGGCATTTTATAAACATTATCTTCCAGAACCCTAGCTGAAAAGCCCATCATCCGTACACATATTTTCCCTGTTTCATCACATAATGTGATATCAAGTTTCTGCACTTTATCTCCAGCTTTGCTGCCTTCACTATATTGAACCAGGGCCCACATTGCCGAAGAACACTTACCAAAGATCTCAAGTTCTCGTAAAGCAAAGGGTAATGCCGGTTTACGAGATGCTATGCTGCCAGAGAAAGGTGTATTAACATTACCTATCATCAAACCAATGGACGCCTGTAAAGCTGAGTCCATTAAACTGGGATGTAAGACAAATTGCTCTTGTGTAGCAACGAGATTGGAAGGCAAAGATAGCTTCGCCAACACTTGATCTGATCCCACAAATGCCATCTTAATTCCCCGATGACTCGGGCCGTAGTGGATTCCCATTGCACTATAGGCTTCATAAAACTGGTCGGAAGAAAGGCTTTGACTGCAATGAGCTTGTAAAGCATTAATATCCAAGTTTGGAATTTCAGAAATCCTACTCATCACTGCAATGCCCTGACTATGCACTACAGGCTCTGCGCCAACTTCATTAGACTCACTATAGATTTCATAAGCGATCTCTGCATTGTCTTCAGGGTATAGTCGTATATGTATCTGTACCGACTGATCCCCCACAGTAACCGGCCTAACCCAAGCTACATCTTTAAGTTGTATTTTTGTTTTCTCATCCATTAGAACTCCTGCAGCTTGCTCTATTGCTGCGCGAGTCATTTCAAGATAAGCTACCCCCGGCAATATTCGTTCACCTTTCACCATATGATCCGCCAAGAAGAATTCTTGACCTGTAAAGGTCGAACTGAAACGCTGTTCAACGAAATCGGAGGTATTTCGATGCAGCAGCGGATGAATAAGGGCAGCTAAAGCTAGAGTTGCTGTGGAACCAACAAACTTAGTCCTGTGCTTTAAAATCCAGTACTGTTCCTTGGCAAAAGGATAGGTTGGTAAACTGATACGATGAGGTTTACTCTTTTCATATAGCTGATTCCAATCAAAGCTTATACCTTTGACCCAAAGATCTAATAATTTAGTATATTTCCCTTTAGCTACCCAAGCATCAATCGTTCTTGCCATATCTTCATCTGCTGTAAAAATAGCAATCGTTTCTTTGTTACGTCTTGCCTGCCCTTGATATAGTCCTGAAATACCTTCCTGACCTGCTGCAAAAGCTTTTAATTTTTCCTCAAGCTCTTTAATCGATCCCACAATCACAGCTAGGCGCTCTTCCATAGCATCCCGTCCTACTTGAAGAGTATAGGCCATATCTGCTAAACTATTATCCGATAATTGCTCTTCTTTAATAGCAGCCAGCAGCTGCCGCACCTGTTCTTGAAGTTGTTCTTCACTCCTTGCTGACATTACGATAATTATGGGATGATGATTAATAGTTGTACTTTGAGATCGTTCATGATTTGGGGGAATATATTCTTCAATCACCACATGGGCGTTGGCCCCCCCAAAGCCAAAAGAACTCACACCAGCTCGCCGAGGAAGGCTGTTGCCTCTCATATCTTGTAATGTTTCCCATACTTGAGTTTCTTGAACGATGTGAAAAGGGCTATCTTTAAGGTCAATGTATGGATTTAAGGTATCACAATGGAGGCTTTTAACTAGAGTTTTGTGCTTTAGCTGCAGTAATACTTTGATTACACCTGCAATTCCTGCAGCAAGTTCCAAATGACCAATATTACTTTTCACCGAACCTAATCCACAATGGCTACTTACAAGCTGAGAATCTCCTGTATCCTCATACATCTCTTTAAAAGCTGTCTTTAACCCATTGATTTCAATGGGGTCACCAAGTTTTGTACCAGTTCCATGGGTCTCAATGTAAGTAACGGTTCTCGGATCAATTCCAGCCTTGGTATATGCAGCTTTCAATACGTCTGCCTGGGCCTTAGGATTGGGAGCAGTCAAGGAATTAGCCTTCCCGCCATGATTTTCAGCAGTCCCCCGGATAATACCATAAATATGGTCTCCTGCCTGCTCTGCATCCTTGAGTTTCTTCAGGAATATCATTCCTGCTCCTTCGCCCCTAACATATCCGTTAGCCTTATCGGAAAAAGTTTTGCACCGTCCGTCTTCAGAGAGCATTCCAGCTTTATTAAAGCTAATTTGAACCTCCGGCATGACGATAGTATTTACACCACCAGCAATTGCCATATCACAAGTTCCGTTCTCTATTGCATTTACCGCCCGATGGATGGCGATTAATGAACTTGAACAAGCAGTTTCAATAGGTTCACTGGGCCCATGAATATTTAAGAAATAGCTCATACGGTTAGGTCCTACCGAAGGCACAATACCAGTATTAGAATAGCCTTCAATTGGCCTATTTTCCTGAAAAACCAGCTGCAAATAACCAGTTCCTGTTGTTCCCACAAAAAGGCCTGTGTTAGTTCCCGAAATACTTTGAGCCGAATACCCAGCATCTTCAATGGCTTTCCAAACATAAGTCATCAATAGGCGCTGCTGAGGGTCCATAAATTCTGCTTCCTTGGGGGATATGCCAAAAAATAATGGATCAAACTCATCTATGCCATCAATAAAACCGCCCCATTTAGCATTTGTTTTATTGATATCCTGCTTAGGATCGCCATAATACTCCCGCCAATCCCAACGCTCTTTAGGGATTTCAGTGATGCAATCCTTACCTTCTGTAAGGTTCTTCCAAAACTCATTTACATCTTTAGCCATAGGAAATATACCACTTATTCCTACAATTGCAATAGGTTCAGGACTGATAGTATCCGGTTTCGGCAAGTTCGCTGCTTCCAATGTGGATGCCGTCACCATCCTTGCAAACCGGGAACGTTTTTTTCTTATGCTGGATAGAGCTTCTTCCACTTCGTCTTCCTTCACTTGCACAGGGGGTTCAGCCTTGATTTGTACGCCCATTTTTGTTTTAAACACAGCTTGGTGTTCTTCCACCAAATATTCTGCAAAACTATGAAGAGTTGGATATTCAAAAAATATAGTAGGCGTTAGTTCAAGGCAGTATTCCTGATTCAGCTGATTGGCAAATTCAGTAAATGTAATCGAATCAAACCCATATTCACTCAAATCGGCGTCGGCATCAATATCCTCGCTCTTAACTTTAAGTAATTTCGATACAGCTTGCAGTAAAACGGCCTGCACGCTGTCCAGTATATTACCCATACCAGTCCCTGTTGTAGAATCAGATGCTATGGGAACTATCTCTGGTTCCACGTTAAATACTGCTTGGTGTTCTTCCACCAAATATTCTGCAAAGCTATGAAGGGTTGGATATTCAAAAAATATAGTTGGCGTTAGTTCAAGGCGATATTCCTGGTTCAGCTGATTGGCAAATTCGGTAAAGGTAATCGAATCAAAGCCATATTCACTCAGATCGGCGTCTACATCAATATCCTCGCTCTTGACTTTAAGTAATTTCGATACAGCTTGCAGTAAAATGTTCTGCACATTGTCCAGCCTATTACCAATATCAATCTCCGTAACAGAAACTTTCGATTGTTGCGTATTATAAGTTGTCATCAAAAGTTTTTGTTTCATTCGTGCCAGTTTGCCCTCCATCACCATCACCTGAGCCTTACCAGAGGCTAAGCCCTGATACAATGCTCTAATACCGGTTGGTGTTTTCATGGCAATCATTCCCATGCTTTGCATCATCATCTTTTCAGTTTCTTCATCAACGTGCATACCGCCCTCTTTCCACAACGGCCAATTAATGGACAGGGTCTTGCCTTGCCGTTGTTTTGCATTTACCAGAGTATTGCGATAGCTTGCATAGGCGTCCATGAAAGCATTAGCGGTTGCATAATCGACCTGACCTAGATTGCCTAGTCCTCCCGCTATCGAGGAAAAAAGAATAAAAAAGTCAAGATTTAAATTCCGGCTTGCTAGATCCAGATTCACTAATCCAGTGACTTTAGGAGATAACACTGCTAAAAACTCATCCCTTGTCTTTTTAATCATAAAGTTATCTCGATTTACTCCCGCACCATGAATGATACCATCCAGCCTTCCATATTGCTTTTGAACATGATCGATTAAATCGCTAACAGCCTGCTTCTGGGTCACATCAATTTGCCTATATTCTATGCGGACGCCAACCTGCTCTAATTCCTTGATCTTTTCTTGCTTGTCTTCCTTAAGCGGGGATCGTCCTGTAAGGATCAATGACGCATTTTTTACTTTATGTGCAATATCATTGGCAAAGATGAGACCTAGACCACCAGCACCTCCTGTAATGAGATAGATACCTTGGTCTTTCCAAGGTATATCCACTTCTTCCTGAGATGCTTCCACTTCTCTCCAACCGCTAACCAATCGTTTTTCTTCTTGGTAGCGAATTTGATATTCAAAGGGACTTTGGCAGTTTTCCTTGAGTTTTTCTATGATTTCTTCAGAACTTCTCCATTGATCCACTCCGATTAGTTGTCCTATAAGTTTAGGATTTTCAAGCTGAGCGGTTTTCAAAAGCCCAGAAAGTCCAAAGAAGAGCTGCTGCTCATTCTCAGTAGAAACTATTATCTGAACGAGCACCTTACCGGTACGTTTTCCTTTGATGACGCTTTGAATTTCTTCAAATACCTGAACAGCATAAGTTTCAAAGCGTTTCTCTATACTGTTCTCCTTAGATTGCAAAACAAGGCAATGGACCTCCCCCATTTGAGTTTTAATACTCTCCAGGTTAATATCATCATCTGGTTCACAAAGTATCACTACATGCTGCACATAGTCAGGTAATGCAGCTTCTTGAAGAGCGGTTTGTTCTTTCCAGCAAGGCGTAAACTGCACCGTTTCGATAGTTTCTGAAGAACCTATCGTATCCACTTCGCCTGCCAACATTCTTGATGAAAATCCTTTCATCCGTACACAAACATCTCCGTTTTCATCACACAAATCAATATCAAGTTTCTGTACCTTATCCCCAGCCTTGCTACCCTCACTATATCGAATCAAAGCCCACATTGTTGAAGAACAATTACCAAAAATCTCAATTTCTTGTAATGCAAAGGGTAGAGCTAGTTTTAAGGAACTGGTACTATCGCCCATCATTAAACCCAATGATGCCTGTAAGGCTGAATCCATCAAACTGGGGTGCAGAACAAACTGATCCTGCATAGTAATGGTTGACGGCAAAGACAGTTTTGCCAAAACTTGATCTGGCCCTATATAAGTTGTAACAATACCTCGGTGCCCTGGGCCATAATCAATTCCCATTGCACTATAAGCTTGGTAAATTTGACTAGCAGAAAGAGTTTGGTCACAATGAGCTTCTAGTCCCTTAATATCTAACGTTGGAGCCTTCCCTACCGAATTCAACACCGCAATTCCTTGACTGTGTACTACAGGTTCTAGGCCGTTTTTTTCAGATTCACTAAAAACTTCATACGTAATCTCACCATTATCTTCTGGATAGAGTTCAATATTGACTTTTACTGGCTGTTCCTCTACGGTAATAGGCCTAGACCAAACTATGTTTTTAATTTTAAGCTGAACCTTACCTTCTGCTGGGCCTCCTATAGCCTGCTGTACTGCCTCTCGCGCCATTTCAAGATAGGCCACTCCGGGTAAAACCATTTTTCCCTGTACTACATGGTCTGTCAAGAAAAACTCTTGACCCGTAAAAGTTGAGCTGAATCGTTGTGAAGAAAGATCAGAAGTATTTTGATGCAACAAAGGATGAATAAAATCAGATTTCTCAGAAACAACTTGAGTTTGAAATTGACGGATTAAATCTTTTGCGTCTATTTTTGCCAACCTCTTGTTTTTCACTTCATATAAAATATACTGAAGAAAATCTTTCATACTTACCTCCTACTATTGTCAAATCCCATTATTTTTGCTTTTTGCAAAGCACTATCAATGCTTATCGTACTATTCATTACTTCATCCAATAGTTGATCAAAAAATGCATCATCAAATTGAACGTTCTTTTTCTTTTGATCAACTAAAGAAGGAATCTTACTCTGTTTGTCACTTTTCGGAATCCAATAGTATTCCTTGGAAAAAGGATATGTTGGTAAACTGGTACGATAAGGTTTCATTTCTCCATATAACTGATTCCAATCGAAATTCAAACCATTTACCCAGAGTTCTAGGAGTTTTCCATATTTCTTTTGACAAATCCACTCACCTACGTTTTTTTCCATATCTTCTTCTGTAGGGAAATTAGTCAATTTTGCTTTCTTACGTTTCACTTGTCCTCGATATAAATTAGCAATCCCCTCTTGGCCCTTTACAAAACTCTTTAGTTTCTCCTCAAGTTCTTCACCTGATCCTACGATCATAGCCATGCGTTCTTCCATTGGTTCCCGACCGACTTGAAGAGTGTATGCTAAATCAGCTAATCCAGCCGCTGAAATTTGTAGTTCCCCAATAAAGCCTACTAACTGGTGCGCCTGCATTTTAAGCTGCTCTTCACTCTTTGCGGACAATACGATAACGGCAGGATTCTGAGGAGTAATCATAATTTGAGATCGTTTCTGCGCCTTAGGAATATATTCTTCGATTACCACATGAGCGTTGACGCCGCCAAATCCAAAGGAACTTATACCCGCTCGCCGCGGAAGTTCTTTGCCTTCTGCATCTTGTATGGCCTTCCACTCTTTAGATTCTTGTACTATATAAAATGGACTGTCTTTAAGTTCAATGTATGGATTAATCGTATCGCAATGCAGACTTTTAACTAACATTTTATGTTTGAGTTGCAATAGGACTTTAATTATACCCGCGGCTCCAGAGGCAATTTCCAAATGACCAATATTGGTCTTGACTGAACCTAATCCACAATGACTGCTTACAACCTGGGAATCGCCTGTACGTTGATATAATTCTTTAAAAGCATTCTTTAGTCCATTAATTTCAATTGGGTCACCAAGTTTAGTGCCTGTTCCATGGGCTTCAATGTAAGTGACAGTTCTAGGATCGATTCCAGCCTTAGTATAAGCAGCTTTCAATAATTCTGCTTGAGCCTTGGGATTCGGAGCCGTTAAGGAATTGGCATGTCCGCCATGGTTTTCTGCAGTACCACGAATAATTCCGTAGATGTGGTCGCCTGCCTGTTCGGCATCGTTAAGTTTTTTCAGAAAAATCATTCCCGCCCCTTCACCCCGAACATAACCATTTGCTTGATTGGAAAACGTTTTGCACCGTCCATCTGGTGAAAGCATTCCCGCTTTACTAAAACTTATATGATAGTCGGATGAAGGTATTGTATTCACACCACCGGCAATTGCCATTTCACAATTTCCGCTCTCAATGGCACTTACTGCCCGGTGGATGGCAACTAATGCACTGGAACAAGCGGTTTCGATCGGCTCACTTGGTCCATGCAAATTAAGAAAATAACTAGTGCGATTAGGCCCCACGGAAGATACCATACCCGTTGAGGAATATGCCTCATATGCTACATTATGTTTGACAAGTAATCGGCTATAGCCAGTATCCATAGTACCCACAAAAATACCTGCATTCGTTCCTGAAAGGCTTTGTGCTGAATAACCGGCATCCTCAATAGCCTTCCATACATAGGTCATTAAAAGCCGTTGCTGAGGATCCATAAGTTCAGCTTCTCTGGGAGAAATCCCAAAAAAGAACGGATCAAACTCGGCAAGGCCGTCAATAAAGCCCCCCCATTTGATATTAGTTTTATTGGCATCTTTTTTAGGATCGCCGTAGCACTCCTGCCAATCCCAGCGGTCTTTAGGAATTTCTGTGATACAATCCTTACCTGCCTTCAGGTTTTTCCAAAATTCATTGACATCTTTAGCCATCGGAAAGATACCACTCATTCCAACTATTGCAATAGGTTCAGAAATGGTTTTATCTGGCTGGGATGGTTCTGGTGCAGATAAAGCCACCGTTCTTACAAACCGAGAATGTTTTCTTTTGCTGGCTAGGATTTCTTCCTCTTCGTCTCCCATGGCTTGTACAGGAATCTCAACTTTGGTTTGTGCCGCAAATCTTGATACAAATACAGCTTGATGCTCTTCCACCAAATATTGAGCAAAACTATGAAGCGTTGGACGTTCAAAAAATATGGTAGGAGTCAATTCAAGCTTGTATTCCTGGTTAAGCTGATTGGCAAATTCGGTGAATGTAATGGAATCAAACCCATATTCGCTCAGCTCAGCTTCCACATCAATATCTTCAATTTTGATATTGAGCAATTTAGATACTGCCTGCATTAAAATCACTTGCACTTTTTCCAGCATACTATTTGTATCTACCCCAATTGTAGAATCGGATGCAGCAGGGCTTTTGGTTTGTTGATTTGAAAGCAGTTTCTGCTTCATTCGTGTAAGCTTGCCTTCCATTACCATTACCTGATCTTTGCCAGAGGCTAACCCCTGATACAAGGCTCTTATGCCAGTATGAGTCTGCATGGCGATCATACCCATACTTTGCATCATCATCTTTTCGGTTTCTTCATCGACGTGCATCCCGCCATCTTTCCATAGCGGCCAATTGATGGAAAGCGTATGACCTTGTCGTTGTTTTGAATCTACAAGAGCGTTACGATACCCTGCATAGACGTCCATAAAGGAATTGGCGATGGAATAGTCGGCCTGCCCTAGATTACCTAGGCTTCCTGCTATTGAGGAGAAGAGAATAAAGAAGTCAAGCCTTAGATCCTTGCTTTCTTGATCCAGGTTCACCAGTCCGGTGACTTTGGGTGCCAGCACTTCTAATAGTTCATCCTTAGTCTTTTTAATGATGAAATTATCTCGATTTACTCCCGCACCATGAATGATACCATTAATATTCCCAAATTCTTTTTGGATGCTCCGCATCAAACTGGATACTGCTTCCTTTTGGGTCACATCAACCTGCTTATATTCGATCCGAGTTCCCAAGCCTTCTAATTCTTTAAGTTTTGCTTGTTTGTCCTTACCCAGTGGAGATCGTCCTGTCAGAATCAGTGTTGCGTTCTTGACCTTATGTGCAATTTCTCTAGCAAAAATGAATCCTAGACCGCCAGCACCTCCAGTTATGAGATAGACACCTTGGTCTTTCCAGGGAATGTTCACTTCTTCTTGAGAGGCTTCCACTTCCCTCCAATCGACAACCCATCGCTTCCCTTCTTGATAGCGAATCTGGTTATCATTGCTTTGACTGTTTTCCCTCAGTTTCTCTATGATTCTTTGCGAATCTCCCCATCCATCCACGCCAATCAGTTGTCCAATGAGTTTAGAATTCTCAATTTGAGCCGTTTTCAAAAGCCCGGAAAGTCCAAAGAAGAGTTGCTGCTCATTCTGTGTAGAGACTACAATCTGGATTAATACCTTGCCCATAGGTTTTTCTTTGAGAATGTTTTGCACTTCGTCAAATGCCTGGACTGCATAGGTTTGGAATCGTTCTTCTATGCCCCTCTGCTCAGATTGCAAAGTAAGGCAGCGCACTTCCTTTATCTGGGTCTTAATGCTTTCCTGAATAATCTCATCCGTTTCACAAAGTATCACTACATGCCGAGTATAATCAGGTAATGCATCTTCCTGAAGAGCAGTTTGTTCTTTCCAGCAAGGTGTAAGTCTCAGCGTTCCGAGTGCTTCTGAGGAATTTGCCGAACCTACTTCGCCCTCCAGAACCCTCGATGAAAATCCTTTCATCTGTACACAAACATTTCCTATTTCATCGCACAAATCAATATCAAGTTTCTGCACTTTATCCCCGGCTTTACTTCCTTTGCTGTAACGAATCAAAGCCCACATAGCGGAAGTACATTTACTAAAAATTTCAAGCTCCTGAAGTGCAAAAGGTAAGCACAATTTCAGCTCATCAGAACCCATCAATAAGCTAATCGAAGCCTGCAAGGCAGAATCTAATAAACTAGGATGCAGGATAAATTGGTTTTGGGTTGCAAAAACAGAAGCAGGCAGGGACAACTTAGCCAATACTTGATCTGGTCCTACATAGATCTTCTCAACCCCTTGGTGACTTGGACCATAATTAATTCCTATCGTACGATATGCTTCATAGCATTGGCTGGATGAAAGACTACTTTGGCTGCAATGAGCACGTAAGAATTTAAGATCAAGAGTAGGAACTTTAAAGGTTGAACTTAATACTATATTTCCTTGGCTATGTACTATAGGCTCTATATTGATATCCTTAGAATCACTATAGATTTCATAGCCAATATTTCCATTATCTTCAGGACATAGACCAATCTTTACCTCAACTGGATGATTCCCTACGGTAATGGGCCTAGACCAAACCACATTTCTTAAACGAATCGGAAGAGTCTGGCCTCCCCCCATTGACTGCTCCACTGCTGCTCGTACCATTTCAAGATAGGCCACCCCAGGCAGGACCCTGTGCCCCTTCACTATATGATCTGCCAGAAAAAACTCCTGACCCGTAAAGGTTGAACTGAATCGTTGCTCCGAGAAATCCGAGATATTCTGATGCAATAAAGGATGAATAAAAGTTAGATTATCTGTATTTTTTGCCGCTTCTAAATTTAAATAAGAATTTTTTGCTTCCATAACTTCGTCAGGCAGCCAAAACGAACTCCTATTAAAGGCGTAAACGGGCAAAGGAATCTTTTTAAAGGAATTTTCGGGATATAATTTCTGCCATTGAATTTCTATTCCCTGTGTCCATAATCTGACTAATGATTCTTTAAGAGCTACAGAGAGTTCTATAGTCGGATTAAAGGTGATTACTTTGCTTGCTGGAGGATCAAAAGCTAGCTTCCCAAAATTTACATATATCATATCCGATGAAAGCGGCAACTCTTCCAGTACTAACATCTGTTCAAGCCAGTTTTGAATATCTGGTATTACGATCTTTTTTTGACTGTATTCATTTAAATATCTATAATCTTTTTTGCTGTTTATCTTGTTTTGCCGGATGTTTAAAGTTGCAGCAATTACGGCTAGGTCAGGATTGTTAGTTAGCAACAATGTTATCAAAGTATCTTTAGGCATTACTTCATCCAACACAAGATCCAATAATTCATAGAATCTCAGATCTGTAATCAACTTCCGTTCTGATAAACTCCACTTTTGATTGAGTTTATATAAAGAACTTAACATAATGGTCATTAATAACAGTTTTTTTCTACTGAAACCGTCTTCTCCTGGAACTAAAAATGTTTTATCATTAAGCAGTTTTTTTACATCTAACCCCATCGGCTTCAACTTGTTATCCCATTCTTCTAAATACTTAATAAAAGTGAACTGATTGGTTAATAAAGAATTGGTTTTTTCTAAATAATGTGAAACTATTTCATCCGAAATGTTTAGTTCATCTATCAAGCTTCCAATGTATTGGACATCAAAAATATATGGATTTAATACTTGTTGGTTAATTGGATCATAATAAGGAATCACTGGACGAGTAAATTTTGCTTGGCCTACTTCCTTTTTCTCACATAAGATTGCTAAAATTTCTTTTATATCTATTACACCGCTAATCGCTAAACTAACCCATAACCCACTCTTCAAACCAGTAATCCGATTCAAAGAGAGTCCCAATTCGGTTAAGGTAGAAATAATGGTATAATTCAGTATAAATGAATATAAAGTTACATATGGCTTCAGCCAACTCTTTTGAAAAAATCCCTCTCTGATCTGCTGATCTACGTCAAATGTATCTAATGAGTCTAAAACTTGATTAAGTTTCTCTTTGAAAACAGGAAATTCTCTAATAACCTCTGTCAAATCAATATCATTCCATGAAATTTCACCAACACACAAGCACCAGGACTCGTCTGTTATCTTATTGACAGAATCAGCTGTCACTTTTTCGAGAAATTCGATTAGTTCAGCTTTATTTTTAAGTAATTTCCCGCAGCGGTAAGAAAAATTTTCCCGCGTTAGCAAGGTCAAACAACTGTCCTTAAAATCAACTTTTGAATAGCTATCACTCTTGGCAAATACTTTCCAATCATGTAGTACCTCCTCCAGACTATGAGGGTTTTTTGCTGAAAGCACAAATGGATAACTTGATTCTATACGTGACTCCGATTCAATTATTTCTTCTTGATATTCTTCAAGCAAGACGTGGCCATTGACTCCTCCAAAGCCGAATGAACTGACCCCTGCTCGCAAGGGCTCTCCTGCGCTTCGACTAACCCAATCAGTCAAACCGTCAGCAATAGAAAAGGGAGAATTTTCAAAATCAATAATTGGATTTAACGTTTTCATATTTAAGCTAGGGGGAATTTTCTTATGGCGCATCATCATTAAAACCTTAATTACACCCGGCATTCCTGCTGCTGCCTCCAGATGCCCTATGTTTGTTTTAACAGAACCAATTTTGCAGAATTGGTTTTCAATTGTTGATCTCTGAAATGCCTGTGTCAAAGCCTCTACTTCAATGGGATCCCCTAATGAGGTCCCTGTACCATGAGCTTCTATATAAGTAACTCTATCCGGACCAAAGTCAGCTTCTTCATAGGCTGCTAAAATTACATCCCGCTGCGCCTCCACCCGAGGGGAGGATATTGAAATTGCTTTCCCGCCGTGATTAACAGCACAACCTTTTATTACGCCATAAATATTATTTTTATCTTGAACTGCTTTATCTAAAGGCTGTAATAATAAAACACCAATACCCTCTCCAGAAACAAAGCCATTAGCATCTTTATCAAAAGTTTTACATTTTCCGTCTTTACTTAACATTCGGTTTTTTGACCACATTAAGTACCTTGCAGGGGAATAATGCAAGTTGACTCCTGATACAAGCGCATAATCACTTTCTCCGGTGGCTAACGCTTTTTTAGCATCACATAGTGCCACCATTGATGATGCACAAGCCGCCTCAATCACTATGCTCTCACCACTTAAGCCCAAATAATATGATATTCTATTTGCCATCATAAATTGATAAAGTCCCGATGCTGAATATATATCTATATTAGATTCGGCAGGAGATTTCAGATAAGGATCCAGCGCCATAGCCCCCACATATACAGAGGTTCTTTCTTCTTGTAATTTTTTAAGAGATATCCCTGAGTCCTCGATACAACGCCAAGTTTCCTCTAATAATATCCGTTGCTGGGGATCCATATGATTCGCTTCCCGAGGAGAAATGTTAAAAAAACTATTGTCGAATTTATCAACATTATCCAGCAAACCGCACCATTTACTAACACTTTTACTATTATCACCAGTTGATGAATAATGTTCATCAAAATTCCAGCGATCAATTTCCCGAATTGAATTAACTCCTTGCGATAGATTTTGCCAAAATTCTTGATAGTTTTCTGCTCCAGGAAATCGGCAGGCTATCCCGACTATGGCAATATCATTGCAATTGCCCGTACTATAAGTTTTCATTCTTTCGTTTCTATTCTTTTTAATCTGACTTTTTGGTCTTCGCTCTTTCATTGACTCACCTACTTTTCTAGTTTTCGCAATTACTTAAGTCCCAAAATTTCTCATATTATAAATTTTAACGAATATTTATTTCATAATTGATATATGATATGTTTAAGCACTTAAGAAAGTATTAAGACGCTTGTCTAATAGTTCCGCTGTTTCATGCATCAGTTTTAATGCTATTTCATCAACATGCCGCTCTTTCCAACTTTCCATGGCTGTTCCTCTAACCCATTGGTTAAAAGATCCTAGTGCCGGGCCGCAATGAATTTGAAAGTCTACTTTAGATTCCGTATTCCCATTTAAAGCCAAACGACTACTATAGCCAAAATACCATCTAAAAATCAAAGCCATTTTGTGCTTAGGGTTGCGTTCCGCTTTTTCAATTTCTTGAGGTGGATAAAAAGCTTTGACATCATTATAGACTTCATCAAAACTTCTTTTAAAATATCTCTCCTGAATCTGATTTTTAGTCTTTTCATCAATTTCATTCAAGGAATTATATTGGCGGTATAACTCAAATAGTTTATTGGCCCGGGCTGAAAAGAATAATCCTTTTTTTAATACTTGAACCTTAGCGCCCAATTCAAACATATCACCAGCTGGGGCATACTCTGTATCCTGGACATTCATTACTTGCAATAAATCTTTTACCGCATCACTAGTAGCTGCTTCCACCGTGCATTGGTTGATCGAACCGGTTACGATAAAGTCTGCACCTAATATAAAAGCTGCTGCCGCAGCCTGGGGAGTTCCAATTCCACCAGCGGCTCCTATCCGAACTTTCTTTTTATACTTATATTGTTCCATCATATCGTCTCGTAATTTGATTACCGCTGGTGTTAGGGCATAGGCTACACCACCATCTGTATGACCTCCAGAATCAGCCTCCACACAAATATCATCCGCCATAGGAATTTGGGTAGATAAATCAGCTTCTTCCTGCGTAATTTTGTTTTCGACTACTAGCTTAGCAAGAATTTGTTCCGGAGCCGGACTTAGAAAGATTTGTGCAACCTCTGGACGAGATAATTTTGCTATAATTTTATTTGAAGTAATGATGTTGCCTTGTTCATCTCTTTTTAACCCTTTAGCCCGATATCTTACTAGAGCGGGTGTAACATTTATAAACGCAGCAGCCTCCACATTTCTTACTCCATAAACCAGATAAAGATCAATTGTTTTCTCTTCCATTTCAAGATTGTTTGGATTATGTAATAAGTTCATCCCATAGGATTGTCCTGCAGAGAGTTCTTTTTGGATATATTGAATTGCATCCTCAATTTGAGACAATTTCAAACCTCCCGTACCAAAAAAACCTAACATTCCCGCCTTACCCATTTTTACTACTATCTCTTTAGACGCTACTCCTCGATACATTCCCCCGGTTACATAAGCATAAGAAAGATTATAATCTTTTTTGAACTCAGGGCTCCCTAAATAGGAAGGTAAAACATTTTGAACTTGTCTCTTAGCGGTACTAGCTGGTAACAAATTAGAATTTTTCATAATCGTTTCATCTTCAATTGACTTACATTGACTATCTGCCGTACTCTCTATATCAATATTTTTAATTGCCAATGGGGTTGCTTCTCTTTTAATCCGTTGAACCAATCCGGTTAAAACTTTACCTGATCCAATTTCTTCAAATTCCATTTCTCCGAGTGCCAGCAAATATCTAATACTTTCCGTCCATTTCACTGGATGCGTAATTTGTTCAACTATATTCTGCTTAATATCAGATTGTTTATAGGGTCTAGCATGAACATTGGAAATTACAGGTATCGTTAATCCAAAAAATTCCAAACTATTTACGAAGGTTTCAAATTCTCTTTTAGCCCCTTCCATATAACGAGAATGAAAAGCCCCACTTGTTTTTAGGGTAACAAACATCTTCACCTCACTAATCCCATCAAAAATAGGCTGGGCATGCTCAATATCACTTTTTAAGCCCGAAATTACAATTTGAGTCGGTGAATTATAATTTGCAATATCTATACTCTGCAAATTATTTTGCTTTAAAACATTCGCTATTTGCTCTTCATTTAACCCAATCACTGCGGCCATACCACTCCCAGTAATATGACTCATCAGCTCTCCTCTCTTTTGCACCAGCTTTAATCCCGTCCCAAAATCGAATGCTCCTGCTGCAAATAATGCATTATATTCTCCCAAACTATGACCAGCAACAAAATCAGGCCTTATCTTAGTTTGTTTAACCTTTTTAATATAGCTTAATGCATTTACTACATATAAAGCAGGTTGAGTATATTGGGTCTGATTTAAATTTAAGTCTGGATCCTCTAAACAAAGTTCTTTAATCGAATATCCTAAAATTGAGTCTGCTTCTGCCGTTAAGTCTTTAAATTCATCAAAAAGCGTTCCTCCCATTCCTTTACTCTGAGAACCTTGACCAGGAAAAATATAAGTAATCATTTCTTTTCTATCCCCTTTCATAATAATTATCTAAGCTAAAACTCTCTTTTAATCTTTCAAGTTTTTAAAAGTCTTGATTAAAAGTAGTTAAAACATCATAAGTTTAAAATACAGGATCTTTACTCAGATTTTTCTTACTACATTTTCCAATGTCCCATATGGTCTCAAGTCAATATAATAATCAAAATGACCAGTTCTTTTTGAGTGCTAATATGTTCTTTTGAAAAATAATATTTATCATTTACAAAATTCTGTTGCCATGCTAGAATTAATACGTGCATACGTAAAGTATGCCAAAGCAGCCCATAAATCAGTGGATTCCCGCCAAAGAAGCTTACTGATTTATGGGTCTTTATTTTCTCATGCCATATAAAAATATACATACGAAAAAAAGCATACCAAAGCAACCCATAAATCAGTGGATTCCCGCCAAAGAAGCTTACTGATTTGTGTTTTATATATGGAAATAATAACCTTTTTTATCGTTCTTGTCAACACCTTTACAAATTTGTAATATTCTGACACTTGTCGGTAACATAAACGTAGTATGATTAATAACTTGAAATTATCTCCCCCAAAAGTGATAAGAGCCAAGGCAGAGGCCTTGGCTCTTATCACTTTTTATATAACAGTCAAAGATAATATGATAATTGTATATCATATTAAGCTTACGTTTCATAGAATGATAAAGCTTGTTTCAATCTCTCTATAATAATTTTTCTAATATGTTCCGGTTCTAATACCTCAATAAAATTACCAAATGACAACAAATAGCTATAAACCCATTCGTCCTCAGGAAAAGTAACCTCTACGGTAAAGCTTCCATCATTATTTGGGGTAATAAATGAATCATCAAAATCATCATAAAGACGATTTAAAACTTTTGCCTGAAATCGTAGTTTTAATGGAACAAGAGACTTAGAAATATTACTTAGCTCTTCTGTATCTGGCTCTGACAATAGTTTTGACTCAAATTTTTCTGTTGTTACTTCTACATTTTTTAACCGCGAAATACGAAAGGTTCTACGCCTTTGTTGCTGCCTACAATAGGCAATCAAATACCATGAATTACCTTTATAAAGCAGCTTCTCAGGCTCTGCCACCCGACTGCTTTTATAACCTTCAGCATTCACATAATCAAAACGGATAACCTGCCGCTGCAGCATAGCATTTTTTATATCATTAAATTTGTTTTTTTCATTAGGCATGCTTCCCCAATGGGAAAAGTCAATTTCTACCCAATTATGATTAGAAGCATTTTTAAAAATAGACCCCATTTTTTCCAGGATGCTGTTTATCTCAGGATATTTAGTTGCTTGCAGGGTTTTAATCCCTAATAACAGACTTTCGCTTTCCTGCTCGGAAATAAGGGTTCTATTTATAGCATAGTCTTCCAATAATGATATACCGCCACCATTTCCTTTGTTCATATATACGGGCACTCCCGCTGAAGAAAGGACATCAATATCCCGATAAATTGTTCTTGTTGACACGCCAAAACGATCAGCAAGTTCTTTTGCCGTTACTGTACCTTTATTAAGTAAAATTGTTGTTATTTCAAGTAAACGGTTTATTTTCATTTTTATCACCTTAATCATTATAGCATCAATTCGTGCAATAATTATATCTTCTGCCACAATTCATTTATGGTAATAAATTACAGGATCAGTTTACAAGAACAAAGCACGGCAACATTCCTGATTATTAAGTAAACCCCGGCTATAAAATTATCTTGGTCAAGGGCATCCTTGGACTGACTGGCTGAGGGTATGCCTTACTATAGCCAACCCTCACCAAAAACTGAACTGGTTCGGTAAATTCCAATACTGACATCATTTCCTGATGTATTGCTGCCTCTTCAAGCATCTGAGTCATTGGATGAATGGCAATATTTCTGTCTCTAGTCTCAAGCCATATTCGCTGAAGAGTGCGCCCGGCATCAATGAGTTCCGGAATGGAAGAATCTTTGCTCGTAATCAACAGCCAGCCACTGCTAGCAGTTACTTGCTCCTGTATCTTTTTAATCGTTGCTTCCCGAAAGCTATCACTCAATACAGATTTTCTGGAATAAAAAGTTTTAACATACCATTTCCCTATACTATCAATTTCCATAGTTTCAGGAGTTAATCCATTTCGATAATATTGAATTTCCTCATTTGACCAACGAATCCATTCTGCTAATTCTTCTTGTACAGCATTTCGATACGTTTGAGATTGATTCGCAATAAGTGTTCCTTCTGCAAGATAGCTGCCTTCTTTCGACTGCCTTGGGTAATAAATAAGCCGCTTATTATTTTCATTTGCAAATAGCTTAACATCTTGGCTGGATAGATCACTTTTAAGAAAATTATTTCTCATCGTTCTGCGCAGTTCTATTTTCTTAACATCAAAATTTCTGGAATAGTCTCTTTTATGTAGTTTTATCTCTAAGATATCCTTATCTTGCAACGTTTTAGCTATGATTCGGAGCTCCACTTCATAGCCCTTTACGTTTGCAGCAATAATCAAGTTTTCCAAAAAGGCGCCTATCGAAAGAAGTATTTCACGATTTTCCGGATCAACGACAGATAGCCACCTTGCAGCATCGGTACCAATTATCCAATGATTACTCTCGATAATTGTCACCGTCCAAGGCTGTGTATTATGTCCGCTAGGGGCCAGGGATGCCAGGTAGATTATCTCTAACATATCATCGTTTACACCCTTTACATCATTATAAAAATCCCTTTGCGTTATTGTTTTTATCTGTGACAGTGGATTTAAGATATGAATTCCTCCTATTATCCCAAGACCCAATCCACTATAACTGATAAATTGCCGTCGATTCATGCTAACCTACCTCCTTAAGCAACCTGAACATCTAAATAACTTAATACTTCCAAAATATAAAAAAATAAAACATCCCCAACTTTGTTATTTATTATCATCTAAAGTGCAATTGACTCTTTCCGCTACCATACTGGCGGTTTTATGAACGGCTTCTAATACCGTTTTCTTTTTCCCAACAAAAGTATACGGAAACATCGTTTTATTGCTACCTGTACCTGCCATCTCTTCAACCAGCACATATCGTTTTTGAGTTGCATCATATAAACGAACTTTGAGTGTCGCTTCTGATTTAATTGCCTGATAAAAAAGGATTTCTTTGAAATCAGATTTAGTCGGCAGTATTTCTACAACAAGCACAAATTTCACACCCATCTTGGATGCCAACTCCAAAAGTTCTGGTTGTTCCAACTGTGATATTTCCTTGCACTCATCATTTTTAATTTTCTCTTTTACATCACTTTCCTTGATTACTATGACAGGAAGCTGTGCTTCTAATTGTGTATAAACATCATTCTGTAGTTGACTACCATAGGATTCTTTTGATTTATCAATCACAAATAACAGAGCTTTATCATTAGAAAGATCCTTATTATTACTGGCTGTACAAACCATTACGGCCCCCAAGCTAACTATTACTGTTAAAATAATACATAAAACCTTTTTCATTATACTCATGATTCCTCCTTGTTCTTCACATTTCATAATTAGTTTTATAAAACTAATTATATTTTTATTTAAAACCCGCGCATCAGCCGCGGGTATTTGTATAATTTGTTATCTTATGTAAGAGCACTGCAAATGTTTCTCTTTCTCTTTCATCCAATGCCTCCATAATGTGGCTGGCAAAGCGATAATATCCCATATCTTCAATTTCAATGAACTTATTGCCTTTTAGTGATAAGCTTACATGTACTACTCGCAGATCACTTTCCGATGAAGTTTTTTCAATAAAATCACGCTGCATCAGTTTATTAATGGCAACGGTTACCGTTGATTTTTGTACCCCAAATGTATCGGCAAGTTCGGTTATCGTAGGACTGCCCATCTCTCTTATTGCATGAAGATAATGCAGTTGCGTTATCGTTAAATTAAACAACTCTTTACTGTCAGGAGTTTCTTCTTTATATTTGCGCATACAATCGCGCATTGACTCAGATAAAACATTAATTGCCTTGACGATTACAGCTTCAGTCGCCATTTCTGTTATTCTCCTATTTATTATTAGTTTTATAAAACTAATAATAAAGCAACTAACACGAATTGTCAATTATATATAATACCTGTCTGTAGATGCAATCATTTAATTGATCTAAGTAAAATCTATTGATACTACTTAGATCAATTAGCAAATTAGCAACTACATTTTTAATTTACAGAAACATCGCGGCTATCAATCTGCTTCACATGCCTGATGAGATTTATAAAATTCATCATATTTTTTTAATTCCCGCTTCAAGAGATTGGGCGTATCAAGTTCATAAGGACAATTATTTTTACAGTGACCGCACTCAATACACTGGTTTATTAAATTCATTTTTTCCCTGAAGCTGTCTGCTAAAAACGGCTGATAGGGTGCTCTTCCCAAAAGCAGTGATATTCTCGCTTGCGTAGGTATTTCTATGCCGGCGGGACAGGGCATACAATATCCGCAGCCACGGCAAAAGTTCCCAGCCAATTCAACCCTGTCTTTTTGAATGACTTGCCACATAGCGTCATCCAGTGCCGGTGGATTTTGTTCCAAAGCAATAAATTCTTCCAACTCGTTCATCTTTTGGATTCCCCATATAGGAACTACATTATCAAACTGCCTTAAAAATGCAAACGTTGTAGAAGCATTTGTAATTAACCCTCCTGATAAAGCCTTCATTGCAATAACACCAACTTCCCTCTCTCTGCACACATCAATGAGTTTTAGATCTTCATCGGCAGAAAGAGAGTTCAGTGGAAATTGAATGGTATCATATCGATTTGATATTGCTGCTTGCACCGCTGTTTTTATATTATGATTGGTAAATCCAATAAAACGGATCATTCCCTTTTGCTTAGCTTCCAATAAACCTGAGTAAAGACCTTCCGGATCGTCTGGATTTGGTATTTCCTTCGGATTATGTAATTGTAAAATATCAATATAGTCCGTTTGCAAATTCTTCAGGCTGGTTTCTATATGCTGAAATAATGTTTTCTTATCCTTTGCTGTGCTCTTGGTGGCAATGATAATATTACGCCGTACATCAGACAGAGCATCGCCTATTTTTTCTTCACTATCCGTATACATCCTGGCAGTATCAAAAAAGTTTATGCCATTATCATATGCTGTCCTTAAAATAGCTTTAGTCTCTTCAAAAGAAATCCTTTGGATTGGCAGAGCGCCAAATCCACTTCTGCTCACCATCAAATTCGTACGTCCCAATCTGATCTGATCCAATTTATATCTCTCCCTCACTTAGTCCGATTCTTGTAATTAAAAAATGTAGACGTACCGTAATGTCTACGGATACGTCTTAATTTTTACATTGAAATATGTAGATAATCAACAGTCAGTTATTAGAACTAAAATCAGTGTTGTTAAAATTTAATTGTTTTAGAGCCGCCCTTCATGTCTTGAAAAGTCGCTTCGGCATTTTCAATATAAAATAATTCAAAAATGCTATCATCAACGCTGTATATTCTGCTGAGAAAAGGTGCGAATTCTAATGCAGCCTGCTTAGATTCCTTATTGGTATTAAAAACAGCCTTGCCTTTTAAACGTAACCACTCACCTGTTTGAGAAGCTGTCGATACTTCAAAATACGGATTTGCTTTAAGCTGCTTGTACACATTTTTTTGATTGCTAGTACAAAAATGCAGCTTATCTTGATAATTCATTACGAAACCAAAAGGACGTACTTTAGGTTCGTTGCCCTCAACAGTGGCAAGGTAAAAAGTTGGGTTATCTGCCAAAAATTTAAGAACTTCATTCATAATATACTTACTCCTTCTTTCATTTATTTATATATACTCTTTATTATACTACCAAAAAATAGGATGCGATATTCTTTTTTAGATAAAATAGCAAATTTTTCCTAAAAACTCACTTTACTCCTAGATAATATAGCCATCTATGCTATAATAACTACTAATGCAGTTTTATAATATCTAGGTATAAAATGGAGGATACACTATGATAGAAGTAACAATTCGAAACGTTCGCCCTGATGACTTGGACCGCGTAGCTGAAATAGAGGCAGCCTGTTTTCCGTTAGCAGAAGCAGCACCACGGGAAGTATTCAAGGAAAGGATCGCGGCTTTTTCTGATTCCTTCTTTGTAGCAGAAGTTGGTGGAAAATTGATTGGCTTCATCAACGGATGTGCCACCAACAGTGAATTTATTTACGACGAGTTATTTCAGAATACGCAGCATCATATACCCACTGGTGCAAATTTAGCGATTTTCGGACTAGACGTAATTCCCGAATATCGCAAACAGGGAATTGCAGCTCAGTTAATGAATCATTTTATTCACATTGCTAGGAATAAGGGACGAAGCAGTGTCATTCTGACGTGCAAAGAACAGCTAGTACCTTATTATGAGTCATTTAACTATGTTAAGAAAGGTATCTCAGGCTCAACTCACGGTGGAGCTCAATGGTTTGATATGACACTTGCTATATCTGAGTTTCAAACTCACATATAAGCGTAAAACATTTCTCTTAAACTTTGCGTTTGCCAGTATTTTCGGCCAAATCGCTACTATCTGATTTATCAATATTTTTATCTTCTAATGACATTTCCCCTTGTTTATCTTAAAATCAAGGCACTACTGCTGATTATAAGCAATAGTGCCTTGATTTATCTAAATCAATTTTGATAATAGTAGATAGTCAATAGGTTTAATTTTCACGTATTTGCCTGATGTTGTCAGCACTGCCTCGATCTAACAGGAAGTGTACTTAAAAAATAACAAATTTCAGATTCAGGCACCTCTACCCTAAGACTAGCAGAAGCATAACTTACTATACCTTTTAATTGTTGAAACTCGCCCTGTCTTTCTGCTTTAATTTGTTCACTCCAATCTGGAGGCTGCAATGCTTCACCAGCATGAATACGGTCAAACATGCAGGCAGCGTGTAGATAAATACGAACAATAGCATCTTGTGATATTTGTCCTGAAAAAAAATAATTACTAATTTTTTCAACTAACTCTTCACAGCATACTTTGACTTGTTCTGCTGATAATGTTTTGACAAACTTATTAAGTTGTCCCGCAACTAATGCAAATGTCTCTCCTTTGAAACATTCATCTATAATGTTCTTATTTTCTCCTATTCGTTCCAGCTTCAATAAGGCACATATTCGATTAATGCCTTTCTGTGAAAATAATTCACTGACATGCACAAAGGGTACTGCTTCAATCTTTGGATCAATACTGCCAATAGCAATTCTCAGGTTCTCTTTGCTTTCTGCAACGATCATTTTCATGTCGCTCATGGCCCCTGCTGTGATAAAGTTCATATTATAAGTCTCTGGAATATTGTCGAGCAGTATTTCTTTAATTTTTTGGGCAACCCCTTCACCACTGGAACAAGTGACTAAAACAATTCCCTTATCATCTTTATCATTAACTATGGATTGTCTTTTTTGCCTGAGGGTCAAAGTATATTCATCATATGCAGCATAAATATTAGTAACTGCCTGTTCCAGATTGTCATCCGTCGTCAATATTCGTCTTCCTGCTTCCAAAACCAGCGCAGTAGTAACGTTGGGAATAATCTTTAGGGGAACATGAGTTGCTTTGGCAAGCATATTCTCCATCGTAACTAGGAAACCCATATCTACCAGAATAAGAACGCCACGGCCTTCATTGGTCTTTAATACAACTTCCTGCAATTCTTCTACTGTTTTTGCATTGCTTTTATTTAAAGGGATATCATAGGATTTTACATGATCTGTGCCTAATAAATTATTGGCTACCTCTGCCATATTCTGTGCCGTTCCCCGGCCATGAGCCACAATAATCAAACCGATTCTGGATGTGGTTATGTCATCAGAGCCATGAATTAAAAACATGGCAATGAACCCAAGCTCATCAGGAGACATCGTGGTACCAAGCTTTCTTGTTAAGGCAGCAGCATTGTCCAATACTATATGATACGCCTGCCCATGCTCCACTTTGATCGCTTTAAGATTGGGATTATAAACGACACGACCTGATTCAATGCGTTCTTTGAATTGCTGTAAGTGCAGCGCTAAAGCGACTAGTGTCTTTCTCCCATATTTCCGATTCATCTTTACTGCCGCATCATTTAAAAGCAAGTTTGCAGCTTCCCAGAAATTTTGTTGAATAATACTGATCGGCATATCGGAATGTTCGGGCTTGAAAAAGGCCTGGACAACTGATTCAAAATACTTTTCTAAATCTTTACCCACCTGGAATTCAACATCTTCATCCGACATTCGCATCTGCCGGTGACTGGCAATCTTTTTATCAATAAAACTATAAAGATCAATTGGTAAGTCATAATCATTGGATAAATTTTGAATTAAAGGCTGTCCTCCAGGCTCAACAGCAAGACCATCCTTAAAGAGTTTATTAATGGAAGCATCAATCACCTCTTGATGCCTAACCATGGTAAATATCCTTTGTGGTATCACATTCGTATCAATAGTCAGCTTATCCACTGCTGTTGCCAAATAAGATAAATAGCTTCTTGCACAACATAACTGCAAATCATTGCGCAATTCACCAATATTGGCTGGACAATTATAATAAGTAAAAGTTCGTAAGGCTTCCCCTGAAATCCAAATGGGTAATTCTAAGCGTATGGCCTCTTGTTTTACAAAAAGAACAATTAAGGCAATTCTTTCTTTTACAGGCCGTTCGCTAATTCTCGGTAAAATAATTTGTACTGGTATACGTCGTCGAAATGTCATTAATAATGAACTTGAAATATCTTCGGAAGTTGCACATATCAGCATTAATTGAACTTTTCGCTCTTCCCGGCTTTCGCCAAGCCTCCGATATATTCCCTTATCCACTAGCATAAACAGTAGCTCTTGTCCCGCTGGAGGCAGGCGATGTATCTCATCTAAAAATAAAATTCCTCCACTTGCCCGATCCACCAAGCCCTCATGCTCTTCATTAGCACCAGTAAAAGCCCCTTTGACATAACCGAAGAGTTGAGAAAGCAACAGCTGGGAATTATCGGCATAATCAGCACAACTAAAAGTAACAAAGGGAACTTTTTCATTCTCCAGCCCCCGCTGTGCCCATATTTGGGCTGCATACCGCCACATCGCTTCTGCCAGCAAGCTTTTGCCAACACCACTTTCACCGCAAATCAGTGTATGCAAACCATTAGGCGGATATACAACAGCAGCTTTCGCCAGTTCAATTTGAGCCTTAATACTGCCTTTACTCCCAATGATATTCGAAAAAGGAATATAGTGATCCGCATCATCTTTTTGTTTTTCCGAATTCATTACCAATTGCTGTGATGCTTTAGCAGATCCTTTTTTTGTTTTTCGAACTCCAAAGTATAATACTGGCCGTGTACCACTTTTTTCAATGTAACCTAACTTACATAATTTATTAAGCTCTGCGGAGGCATCGCTGCGATGAATCTCTAACTCAGCAGCAACTGCGGCAGCACTTACACCTGTTGGTTTGCCTTTTTCAATCTCTTCTCTAGTGACACGTTCTACATATTCCATTACCTTATCCATTCTAGCAGCCATTACCTTCACTCCTCACCCCCAAAGACCCAAATGCCAATACTGATCCCTTTCTTTCAGCCCAGATATGGTTTCGTTTTTTAGATTTCTTTGATACTATATTGTAAGTCTTTTAGTAATGGCTGCCAAAAATTAATACTCATATCAATCGTGGCAGCCATTCTTGTCAGCCTATGCGTCGACCAAAGACACTCCATACTTACCGGCAATACCTTTTAATTCCTCAAGCAATTTGTTGGGGATTTCAATCCCTTTTGCTAATAAACGTTGTTCTAAAATCTGTTCCCGTTCCCCTGGCAAGTAAATCTCACTAACACCAGCCGCTTTTTCAACAGCTTTGATTTCTTCACAAAATCTATCGGTACGTTCATAGTAGTCGTCTCTGCTAATAAATCCATCGACTTTTATCACAATAATAAGATGTCCAACGTCAGCCTGATTATGTGTGCCGCTATAGGAAGCCACATCTTGCCCGAAAGCAGCTCCCGTCAGTACACCACTTAAATGATCAACAGCAAGTGCCAATGCATAGCCTTTAGGTCCAGCCATTGGCAAAATCATCCCTAACATTGCTTCTTCGGCATTCGTAGTCGGACACCCGTCTTTATCCAGTGCCCAGCCTTCAGGAATCGATAGCCCCTGCTTTGCAGCAGCAATAATTTTTCCTCTAGCAACAATACTAGTGGCTAAATCAATTATAACTGAATTTTTTTCTAACCGCGGAAACCCTATAGCAATAGGATTTGTCCCCAGATAAGCTTCCTTACCGCCCCAAGGGGGAATTGCCGATAACGCATTTGTGAAAACAATGGAAAGGTAATTACGCTTAGCTGCCAAATCACAATAAAATCCTGCCGTGCCAAAATGATTGCTTCCTTTGATGCCTACAGCACACAAACCAAAGCTGTCTGCTGCTGCCATTGCCGCTTCCATTGCCTTGACTGTAACCACCGATCCGAGCCCATTATCACCATCCACGGCAAGTAGTGCAGGCCAAAGTTTATTAATAGTAATATTCGGCTCAGAGTTTATCGATCCATCCTTTATTCTCATAAGATATCGAGGGAAACGGCTGATCCCATGAGTCCCAACACCCCACAGGTCAGCTTTTAAAAGATTGTCAGCAACAATTTCACTGTCTGCTGAAGGCACACCAGCCTTCATAAGCACCTGTACAACAAATTGACGCAGTGAACTAACAGAAAATATATTTTGCTCGCTGCTCATACAATAATCTCCCCCTTAACTCTACTCATTATGAATCCACATGGCAGCAGCTTATTTAATAATGCCTAACGCCCCGCCAATCAATGCAAAAGCAAACAGGCATAAGAGCACGTTAATAACACGATACCCTTTCATGATCGCTCGCCAGCTGACAATGGTTAGTAGTAACGGCAATGCTTTCGGTATAATCTGATCAAATAATTCTTTAAAGACAATTTTCTTACCCGCTACCACCGTCTGAAAAGCAATATCAACAGTTATAAACTTACAAACCATAATTCCCAATACAAACAGACCCATGATGGAGAAGAAAGTCGTTAATTTTTTAAACAATCCGCCTTCCAGTATGGTTGTTACTGCAGTTGTCCCCAATTGATAACCTTTACGGATGCTTAGACGAGTAATTGTATAATCATATCCCAGCATACCAACTGCAAAAACCAATGGTCCTAGAAAGCTGCCCGTAGATGCCCAGCCAAGGCAGATACCTAGTAATACAGGTTTATAAAGTGCCCCTGATATCGTATCACCAATTCCTGCCAGAGGTCCCATTAACGAACTTTTTAAATCAATTATCGTTTCTTCTGAAATATCTTCGCCCTTGGCTCTTTGTTCTTCCAATGCAATGGTTATCCCATGAATAACAGCTCCCCAGCGAGGCTCTGTGTTAAAAAACATCATGTGCCTCTTTAAACCAGCAATTACTTCCTCTGGTTTATCGGGATACAATTTTTTAATAATGGGGCCGATCATAGATGCAAAGCCTCCGGCCTGCATTCTTTGATAGTTATAGGACAAATGGCTCATCAACCACCAACGCAATGTGGCCATTTCAATATCTTTTGAGGTTAGGCTTACTCCCGTATCTACTTTTTCGCCCATTATATTTCATCCTCCTCTCTCATACCAGCTGAAACTTCTTTAGGCTGCAACGAAATGTATATATATCCCATCGCAGCGCCAATTAAGGCTGCAAATAATAAATTATTCATCCCCATATAAGCACTTACTGCAAAACCAAGGCCAAAAAAGACCAGCAGATCTTTACGAGCCATATATTTCAACAGCATTGCCACCCCTACAGCCGGTAATACTTTGCCGACAGTGTTAAATCCAGCGATCCCCCAGGCCGGTACTGCAGCCAATAATCCGTCAATAACAGTTGGACCATAGTAAGCTGCCAAAAAAGCAGGAATTCCTCTTACCAGTATTACAACAGCCTGAGAAGGTATAGCCTGCATCAGCATAATACCTTGAACATCGCCTTTTTCTGCATACTTATCCTGCATAGAAGGCACCATTGAATTGATTGACATAAATAAAATCCAAGCATAATTACCAATAACTCCAATGGAGACTGCCACTACAACGGCCTGCTCCGTACTCATGTTACTTTGTATTGCTACTGCCGTACCCAGCAACCCTGCTGAATAAAGATCTGAGGGGTTGGCTCCCCCTGTACTGTTCCAACCCAGAAAGGCTACATTAATTGCCGCTCCGATAATCAGTCCTTCAACTGGTTTTCCGTAAATCAGACCCACCCAGAATCCTGCCATCAGCGGCTCCCTAATTACCCACCACCCAATAGGATTTGATGAAGATTGCGCCCAAGCCAGCAATCCTACCAAAACAGCTTGAATCATAATTATCCCTCCTTATTTACAACTTAGAAACTTACGCTTTCCATTACTTTTTCATATTCCATCGGCTTGTCTTCAGGAGTCGCCTGGAAGAATACATTTACGCCTCCGCTGCTCAGCTCCGTTAACATAGCAGCATCCTCTGGATTTAATGTCATATTGAGATAAACTGCTTTTCTCCCCGGTCCTGCACCCAGCCCGCCAATTTGCAGTTCTTCGATAGGAAAGCCCTTTTTCCAGACTTCAAGTGTCGTATGAACATCTTTAAATAAAACCAGTGCATTCCCTTCGCCCAGCTTATTTTTGTTCCATGCTGCTATAAATGTGTCAATCCCCACTACACTGCATTTCACGTCAGCAGGTGTAGCCATTTTATAAATGTTACTCATTACTGGGTCCTTCGCCAACGTATTATTGATAACAATGATCTTAGTGGCCTGTATTGTTTTTAGCCACTTCGCCACCACTTGTCCATGGATCAGGCGAAAGTCAATTCTGATTAATGAAAGTTTAGCCATATATTTTCATCCTTCCTAACGGTTTTGCATTCTTACTGGAACGCTCCGGTGATTGATCTCATAAACTATCTAATTCCTGCACTTTAACCAGGATATTTTGGCATCCTTCTCGTCCCGCCTGAATTACGGCCTTTGCCAATGCTTCCCCTCTCAGCCCCATCCGGGCAGTTACGGCTTCAATAACCATACCAAGACTCAAACCAGCGACTGCGCTCACTTTTTTAGTGGTTGAAATAGCTGCTGAAACATTAGCCGGAGTACCGCCAAATAAATCGCTGATCAGCAAAGATCCATCAGTCATGGACTCTAATACCCGATTAATCTCCGCCATAAAATCAGCCGGTTCCATACCTGGCATCAGAGATAATGCTCTTACATTTTCCATTGGTCCCATGATCATTTCAGCACTTTTCAGTAATTCTTCGCCAAATTTTCCATGAGTCACAATAACGATACCTGGGATACGCTTTTCCAATTCGTCATTGGAATCTGACACGATAATCGCCTCCTTATCTTACAAATTGTTTATTTACCTTGTTGACGTGCCTTTTGGATTGCCTCAACAAACTCTCTGGCAGCAAGTGTAACTTTGTTGTAGTCACCATCTTTTTTATGAGCCTTCGTAACGTAACTGCCCACACCGATAGCGTCGCAGCCTGCATGAATCCACTCATGTACATTTTGCGGTGTTGCTCCGCCGGTTGGTACAATGGATGCCTGGGGAATCGGTGCTTTGATCGTTTTTACATACTGAGCGCCTAAGAAATCCGCAGGGAACAGCTTCACCATATCAGCACCAGCTTCCAGCGTTTCTATGACATCTTTAGGAGTCATCGCTCCAACGATAGATATAGCCTGATAGCGGTTACTTACTTTCACCATATCAACATTTAGGTGAGGGCTAACTAAAAGCTCAGCTCCAGCTAAAATGGCTGCTCTTGCTGTTTCTGCATCTAAAATAGTTCCTGCACCGATAACAACTTCGCCATTTTTATAGGTTTGAGATAAAGATTCGATAATTTTTAATGCTCCAGGCACACTCATCGTAACTTCTACTGCCCGAACCCCACCTTTAATGCAGGCTTCAGCAATTTTTTGCGCTTCCTCAGTGTTATCGCTGCGAATAATAACTACAATACCACCATCAATTATTTTACGTAAATTTTCAAACTTTTTACTCATCGTTATTCCTCCAATTTTTATATTATTATTTAATAACTGAAGATTTAGGCTCAGAGCCGGATAAAACTCGTACTACTTCTTCTGCTGCCATGACACCAGCACCTACAATTGCTTCATTGGTATACGCACCAGCATGAGAGGTAAAGATTATGTTTTTCAGTTCCATCAAAGGAGAATCTTTTGGCGGTTCCTGAGCAAACACATCCAAAGCAGCGCCGGCAATGACTCCTTGAGTTAGTGCCTTATATAAATCATCTTCGACAATTAGCTCTCCTCTAGCCGTATTAATAATATAGGAGGTCTTTTTCATCTTGGAAAGCCGCTCTATATTAACCATGCCAGCAGTTTGTGCCATCGCAGGTGCATGCAGGGAGACAAAATCCGCCTTTGCAAATACTTCATCCAGAGGTAAATAGGTTACACCGTAATTGTCAATAAATTCTTGTCTGGGGTACACATCATAGGCAAGAATTTTCATACCAAAACCATAGGCACGTTTTGCTACTTCCCCACCGATATTACCCATTCCAATGATGCCGAGAACTTTCCCCTCCAGTTCAACACCAGTATGGCGATACCAGCCTCCATTTCGTATGGAAACATCCATCTGGGGAATTTGCCGGGCGATTGCCATGAGTAAACCCATTGCCAAATCAGCTACCGACTTACTGTTAGCACCAGGAGTAATGGTAACAGCCACACCATGCTCTTTAGCAGCATCCACATTGATCGTGTTGAAACCCACTCCCTGTTTGGCTATGACCTTAAGCGTCGGGGCGCCAGCAGCAATTACTGCTGCTGTTACTTTCTCACTGCCCGCTATTAAACCATTGACGCCTTTAATCATCGTCAGCAGCTCATCTTCTGTTAATGACCGGTCATGAGGATTTAATAGTATTTCATAACCTTGCGCTTCCAAAATACTGATAGCTTCCAGTGAACGCGAGCGTTCTCTAGACCCTATCAAGACTTTTTTTGTCATAGAATCAACTCCCTTGTTTAAAAGATATCTAACAATTAGAGAAGTACAACCATATAGCAAGACAAAGCTGTAATGAATACATCTCCCGCAATTAGAATTCAGCTACTTAATCATGCAATATCCGTGCCACTACACTTCTCCCCTTGTCCCACTTACAGCTTTGAAGATTTCACTACAAAAGTCACTGCAGAAGCGTAACCTTGTCACTACACTTTTTCCGGGATTAGCAGAAAATAATATATTGCCATATCCAAAGTACTGAAAGAGGACAACAAAAAAGATCCATTCACCATTTGAAGGTCAATGAATCCTTTTCGCAGTATGATTTTAGTTTTTTGACTCTTTTCTCCTTTTGGAAGAATGAATCTTTCATAACGCTGCAGGTCTAAATCTTCAATAATCCTTTATTGTGCTCATAACAATAAAGAATATAAAAAGGGCACCAGCAATTGAACTGCACCCCTTATTTTAGACAAATGATATAATTCTAACATAAGGGATGTTTTTTTATATCTTACTATTCATTAATATGTATCATCCCGATGATTAAACTCAGCTGCTTCTACCCAGTCATTCACATGGTTCAACATTTCAAGAATATTTTCAATCACTTCTACATGTTTTTCTTCTTCATGCATAAGCCTTGCAAAAATGTTTTGCTCATCTGACTTTTTGGCATCTGCTTTTAGTTTTTTATAGAGTTCTACACTTTCCTGTTCTTTGACCAGTGCAGCCTCGTATACATCAAATTGCTCATCTTTTAGTTTCGCAATAAACTCTTTATTTTCTGGATTAATTGCATCCGTTTTATTAACAAATACATTTTGTATCTTGTCTAAAGAAGAATTCCCTTCAATCGGTTTCATTTGTTGTTGAGCTGCTTTAATAATTTCATAGTGTCGCTGTTCATCTTCTGCAAGACTCAATAAGACTTTCCTTAAATCGTCATATCTTACTCGTTCGGCCAACTCTCGGTAATATTTTTCTCCATCCAACTCCATTTGTAATGCGAAATCAAAAATATCCATAATTAAACCTCCCTTATTATGACTATTAACTCTATTATAAGACTATCCTCTTTTTAGTCAATCATAGAGTAGTTAATTATTCGATAAATTGCAAGAATCATTTACTAATTAGGAAGCACGACGTAAGTACGCCGGAATAAAAGCGTAGCTACCTATGATTGCAGCATTGCTCAGCTTACTTTAGTATATTGCAAGTTGTTTTTATCACACCTGGAATCTTGACACGGCTGCCTGCAGATCGCCAGCAAGAGTAGCCAGACTTTGACTGGAAGCGGCAATTTGCTGCATAGAGGCTGATTGTTCTTCTGTGGCAGCTGACACGGCCTCTGCTTCACCGGCCCCTGCTTGTATTGCCGTATCAATTTCACGAATGGAAACTCCTAGGGACTGAGTACCTATCGCTACATGATTGATAGAATCAGACATGATGTTAATTTGTTCGGAAAGATGAGATACATCATTCACAATGGCAGCAAAGGTGTCACCAGCGGTGCCGACAAGATCAATACCTGCGTGTACACCAGCAGTACTAGATTGGGAAGCACTGACAGCCTGTTCCATGTTCAGCTGATTTTGCCCAATGAGATCGCCGATTTTGAGAGCGGCCTGACTAGAGTTTTCGGCAAGTTTTCTAACTTCTTCAGCAACAACAGCAAAACCACGGCCATGTTCACCGGCACGAGCTGCTTCGATAGCTGCATTTAAAGCCAACAGATTAGTTTGGTCAGCGATGGCAGAAATTAGTGCAACTATTTCACCAATTTTCTGGGATCCTTTATTCAGTTCGGCAATAGCAATACTGATAGCATTGGAATCATCACCAATTTTATGTATTTGCTCCACAACCTGATTGATGGCCTGACGTCCTTGTTCAGCAGCATGAGAAGTATTTACAGCGATGCCTGAAACTTCCTTAGTATTAGCAGTAAGCTGATCCGCTTTACCAGCCATCTCCTGGGCTACACTGTTAATGTGACTGACCGCACTGGCTTCCTGCGCAGCCCCCTGAGCTATAGTAGTGACAGAACTAGCAACTTGACCGACTGCTTCAGCTGATTGATTAGCGCTGGCTGTCAACTCTTCACTGGATGCTGCAACTTGCTCCGCCTGGGAAAGAACTTGGATAATAAGACTGCGCCAATTACGACGCAATTCGTAGAATCCTTGCGCCAGTTGTCCAATCTCATCATAAGTATCAACGGTAATGGCACGATCTCTTAAATCGCCCTGAGTAAGCAGCAATGCTTCATTACGTATGAGACGAATGGGAGTGGCAATATGCCGGCTGATGAAAAGAATAGCACCAATCGCCAGGATTAAGCAGACAAACGCGGTAATCAATAAAGTGCGGGTAAGTAATGTAAGCCCATGCTTGGCTTCGTATTCCGGTGCCGTTAGCACCATCACCCATCGCTGACCACCCGGTAAATCAATAGCGTTCATTTGGGCAATCCTGGAGCTCCCATTGAATTCATAAACCCCTAGTGTTGCTTTACCACTTGCAGCGCTAGTTTTAAACTGGGAAATCATATGTTCATCCTGTTCATTCTGCTGTAAGTGGAGCTCAGGGTTAACTTTTTTTTCGGTTAGATTGAGTTTGCCGATCAGCTGCGGCAGAATCGGATGAGCAATGACTGTACCATCGGCATTGGCAATTAAGCCGTAACCTGTATCAAGCCATTTTAAGTCTTTTATGAGAGTAGACAGTTTATCAATGGAAAAAGAGCCCGTAAGTACACCGACCATTTTGCCATTATCAGTGACTGGCACAGCAATGTTGAAAGCCAGTTTGCCAGTAGTTCTGGAAAGTAAAAGTTCAGATACAACAGGCTTTTGTGTCGCAACAACAGTTTTAAAATAGTCCCGATCCCCTAGTGGCGTAGTGGTACCATCTGCTTTAACAGCATTACCATCAAGAAAAATGAATACTTCGCTTTCCAGGTAATTGCTGCGTTTCTGACTTTCAGCCAAGCCGGCGGCAAGCTGTTGTTGATTTGCTGAATTACTTAGACTCGCCAGAGATGAAGCAAAGGCTTCCTGCTGCACAATAGCTTCGCGAATATAGGCCTGAATACGCTGCGCATAATCGGTACCGATAGCTTGGGCGTTATCGTCCAACGCTCGAGTCAATGCCTGCGAAGATAGATAATAACTAATCCCGGACAAAAGACCAAAGGCAATGATAAAGCAGGGTATCAAAAGTAGCAGTAAGCGAGTTTGTATACTAGTAATTTTCATGGTTTATACACTTCCTTATAGTACGTTATCGTTAATATGTTTCAACCTTTTATAGCCATCAAATAAAATCAGCAAAAATATAATAATATTGCCTTAAAAAATAATTATTTTTATTTAACACTATCTATTATAATCTAATTTCTTCTTATTTGAAAAGAGTTGATAAGAAAACTTTTCTTTATTCTCCAATTGTTGTATTTCACTTTTATGTATCGCCCCCCTGATGATGCAGCGTTAAAAAAATCATACTGAAATCCACAGGGATTCCAGTATGATTTTTTCTTACTATATCACTTTTTCATATTTTGCTATTTGGGACTTACCGAGCCACACCAATTTTAAACTCATGCCGGGTTGAGCGGTCTTCCGGAAACTCCCAATTATTCAGAAGTTTATATTTTTTTGCATAAGGCTTAAATAGCTCCTTTACCTTTTCTTTGCTGCTGTCCTGATGATTATATATATTGGGCAAAACGGTAAGATAAAGTGACTTATCACGTTCTTTAAGTAATAAGGTCTGATAAGTAATCACCACTGGCGTACCAACATCCACCAATTCATACAATTCTTCCACATCAGCATTATGCATGCGGATACAGCCGCCAGAGACAGGATACTGGATATCCCAATCTTTATTAGTGCCATGAATTCCGTATGTAGGACTAAATTCGATCCATCGGCTGCCCAACGGATTATCTGCTCCCGGTGGAACTGGTGTTTTATCTGAAAAACCAGAGCCTGGTATCCATGTAGGATCTTTTTCTTTATTTACTATTTTAAAACTCCCTACAGGAGTATTTTCATATACTGTCCCCAGAGCAACCGGGTATTCTTTTAGCAGTTTATTATTATCATACACTCGTAATAGGAATTCAGGTATATTAATACGAATTTCGGGTGAAGCCCAAACAGCAGGTTGCAAGAAACAAAGAAACAGCATGATCATAATCAAGACTCTCATTTACATTCTCCTTTCAAGCCACAGGATAACGGTAACGTTAATCGAAAATAATGGAAATACATCCCTACAATAGACGATAACTTCCGTGTCCATGCGGTACGGCAACTTTTTTGTTACTATGTTATGTTAATTATACTTACATTGTCAAGTCGCCTGACCCTGGCTGGACATAGCTGAGCAGCCAAGTACTGCATTATTCAGCCAAAAGATAGAATATGCGTCCTCCCCCAACATCCAGATTAACAGAACCATAAATCTGCTCTTTGACACAACATGTCACTGGATGATATTATTATGTTTAAGTTTAAACAGCAGGCAGCAACTATGCCATTATCAATAACCCACCCTATATAAAGGCACTCAAGTATGAATTGAGGTTATTTAATTTGAAACAAAATGAAAATTTTAAAACAGGGCTTGTATCGGCAATTGGTGCATATTCTCTTTGGGGAATATTACCAATGTATTGGAAATTAGTTTCTAACGTACCAGCTCAAGAGATTTTAGCCCATCGCATTTTTTGGTCTTTGCTCTTCATGCTGGCTGTGGTTCTTATAATGAAACGAAAAAAGCAGTTATATTTGGAGCTAAACCAGCTGGTTTATACGCCGCATAAATTACTGGCTTTAGTCATGGGAGCAATTTTTATCACTTTTAACTGGTTTATCTATATCTGGGCGGTCAATGCTAATCGAGTCATTGAGACAAGTTTAGGATATTATATTAACCCGCTTTTTAATGTCCTGCTGGGAATTCTATTTCTTAAAGAACGGCTATCTTTTTGGCAGATTATTTCGGTTACACTGGCAGCTAGCGGTGTGTTCTACATGACAATGCATTTTGGCAGCGTACCTTGGATTGCCATATTCTTAGCAGTTTCTTTTGGCCTATATGGATTATGCAAAAAAGTGGCTGCTTTATCACCGATTACAAGCATTACCTTAGAGACTCTAATAATAGCACCCTTTGCTTTTTTATACATTTACTATTTGGATTATCATGGTCTTGGAAGCTTTGCCAACTTGACACTTACTTCTATATTCTTAATGGGAAGTGGTGTGGTGACCGCTATCCCCTTATTATTATTTGCAAATGGTGCTAATCAGCTATCATTGACAATGCTTGGCTTTATCCAATATTTATCGCCTACTATCGCACTACTGTTAGGAATCTTCTTATATCATGAGCCCTTCACCGAGGTTCATTGTATTTCATTTGGCCTCATTTGGGCAGCCTTGTCGGTATTTTCTCTATCTAAAACCACCTTATTCTTAAACAGCGAGATGTTATTGCGAGAATTTGGGGTGTGGATAAAAGAACATAGTGTATGTAAAGAAGGAAAATAAATTAGTAAGTGAAAATGTCCAAGTCAAAAATAATAAAAATCAACTACACTTTTGAAGTGAAGTTGATTTTTATTATTTTTGTTAACCTTATTCTGAATTGCCTTTATTCCTGTGGTTTAGAATTGATAACCACAGTTTTTTTCTGAATGAATAGCGCCATTATACCACCACATAAGCACAAGAATGCTATGGTATGAAACACATCCTGGAATGACAGGATAGTTGATTGTTTCGCTACCATCTGCCCCAGGATTCCCTTAAACATTGCATATTGTGCTGGCAGCAATCCTTGTCCCGTCAACCATCCATGGGTTGCATCAGACAGCATCGTACTATTCATTCCCTGATTTCCCCACAGCCCACGCAACAATTGAAAGATTTCTTGCGAGGAATGTCCTGCCGCATTTAAGTATTCTTTCAATATTTCTGTATGGTATATCTCCCGGCGAGTCAGCAGTGTTTCCGCAAAGACAACACCAATACTGCCACCGATGATTTTTGCCAAATTAAATATACCAGAACCAACGCCAATTTTATCTTTAGGCAGTGATCCAATGGCACAATTACTTAATGGTGACATCGTAAAGCCAAGGCCCATGCCAAATAATGTAAGTCTAAACAAGAAATCATGTGACGAATAGTCAGGGTTGATTGTATCCAATGAATATAACGCACCCGAGATCATCATAATTCCAATGAAAGCGGGGATTCGAGAACCAAAGCGATCGGCTAACCGTCCCCCAAACGGAGCAAAAATAACCATGGTTGCCGTCATTGGCAGCATTACCAGGCCGGCAGTAGTAGAACTATAATCCAAAATCGATTTCAAAAAAAATGGCATTAAAAACATACCACCATAAAATGCCACAAACGAAATGAAACCTACCAGATTAGCAAGAGTAAAATTAATATTACGGAATAAATCAACCTCAATCATCGGATTCTCTACTTTTAACTCAAAAGCAACAAATAGGACGAAGGAAGCAAAAGTCAGATAAAACAACGACACAATATACAGAGAATCCCAGCCTTCTTTTTGTCCTTGGTTCAGGGCGATAAGCAATGAACTGATGCTAGTGATTAAGAGGGCTGCACCTAAATAATCAATTCTCGTAGCTGAATTCTGTTTCGATTTTGGTATAACAGCAAAAGCATAACCAATACTAATAGCACAAAAAGGTATAACAGAAAAAAAGATGGAGCGCCAGTCAAAGTTCTCTATTAAATAGCCGCCAATCGTTGGTCCCATTGCACTGCCAGCTGCAGCCATTGCACTCCAGATTCCCAAAGCTGCTCCTCGCTCATGGGCATCAAAAGTTTCCGCAACAACAGCCATGGCATTTGGCAACAACATCCCTGCTCCTATCCCCTGTATAATACGAAAAACAAGCATTCCACCTGAATTTGTAGCAAGGCCGCAAAACAGGGAAGCAGCTGTAAATATGATAAGTCCAATAATATAAACATTTTTGGCACCAAATTGATCTCCCAGCTTCCCAGTTAAAGGAAGCGTTGAACCATAAGGCAGCATATACGCCAAGGAAACCCATACAACAGAGTCCATGTTAAAATTTAGCGCTGCCATAATATTAGGCAAGGCAATATTGACACAACTGCTAACATAAGCGCTCAATATGGTTCCAAAGCAAACGGCACATAAAATAGCATATTTTTTAAACATAGCGTAACTACCTTCCTTTTTTGAAAAACCATAGCATACCTGTGATATAAGAAAGACTTAATTTCAGGTAGAATTACTTCCTCTGAATCTAAGTCTCATTTTTCTTCCGGAATTATCCGCTTAGAATAATTCTGCTTTACTTTGTAGTGATTGTCACTATGGCAGACATTCCAGGTTTAAGAACATAATCAGATTCTTCTGCTTTTATTTTAATTGGCAAACGTTGTGTAACTTTCGTGAAATTACTGGAACTATTCTCCGTCGATAATAGAGCAAACTGAGAGCTCGCTGCTGGACCAACTTCCATGACATGGCCTGTAAACTTTTTACCTGGGTAAGCATCTATCGTAAATTCTACTGGCTGATCGACTTTTATGCGGCCAATATAGGTTTCCTCAATATTAGCATTAATCCATACATCTGCAAGATTCGTTATGCTAAATAGCTGTTGACCAAGAGAGACAACTTCACCATCTTCTACCGATTTTAGAGCGATAACTCCAGAAACAGGCGCCTTAACGGTTGCATCGGCTAACTGAATTTCGAGATTTGCCAGTGCTGCCTGAGCTTGCTTAACTTGAGCCTGTGCCACTTGAATATCCTCAGGTCGGGAACCTTCAGCAGACAAACTATATTGTTCCTTTGCTGCCGTATATTGCGCCTCGGCAACATCGGCAGCAGTTTTGGCAGTATCGAGCTGCTGAATAGATATTGCCCCCTGCTTATATAAAGACTCCGCACGCTCATAATTTTTCTGTGCATTATTTAGATTTGCCATTGCTTGGTTGGCGGAAGCATTCGCTGCCGCAACCTCCTGGTGCCTATTTCCCGCAATGACTGTCGCCAACTTTGCTTTTGCCATTTCTAAATTCGCCTTGGCCTGTTCGACCTGGGCTGCAAATTCTTCTTTCTCCAATGTAACTATAACCTGGCCAGCCTCAACACGATCGCCTTCATCAACCAGCACTTTGCCTACTCTGCCAGTTACCTTTGCACTCACCGCAACAATTGTCCCTTTTACTCTGGCATCATCTGTGGAAACAATACGTCCGGAACGAATCCACCACCATATTCCACCAGCAGCTAGAATCCCGATAAGCAGACTTACAATTATAATCATACTGCGATTACTTAGTTTGGATTTTACTTGATTCATCAACTTCCACCCCATCATTCTCTACTTCTAAATATAAATATTTATTATTGCAATACGCTTGATATGCAGCATTCATTAAGAGAAAGCTATTGCCCAAGCAAATCAGTCCGTAAAATTTGCATTCTTCGCTCCACTTCTCCTATTCGTTCTTGCAGCATTATTTCCAAAGCCGGTATACGTGCAATGCCAGCATCAGTAATCGTAAAGATTCTTTTGCCACGCGTCACAGGGCTATCCCATTTACCTATTATATAGCCCTTTTCCTCCATAATTCGCAACAGTGGATACAGAGCATTTGTATTTGGTGTATAAGCATTTTGTGTGCGCTGCTTAATCTCCGTTGCTAACTTATTGCCATATGCTGCTTCTTGCTGCAGTATTTTTAGTATATATAAGCCAATAATAAGATTCATGAATGTCTGGTAATTGCTCGCTTTCTTAGCCATAACAAGCCTCCACTATAATTATTTTTATCTTTATTAATTTTATCAAACATAGGTAATCGTGTCAATTACTTATTATACTGTAAGAATGACAAGCCAATTTGTTTACGGACCTGAAAAAATAGCGTCTCTAAGTTGTAATCACTTAGAAACGCTATGCATTTTGCCAGCCCAAAAAAATTCCGCCACTATGTCTAACGGTCTCTTATGTATGCTGCATAATGAAAATTTTCTTTCTATTTTATCTATATTTTTTGTACTAGCTCTTATGTGTTTCGTATAATTACTATAAGATAAATTGACTAATCAATACTCCAGCCCCTACTAACCAGCAGTACCATGCAAAGGGGCGCATCGCACTAATCTCGTTGGTATGGAACCATTTCATTAATGCCCATACGCTAAGGAAGGCTGCAATTCCAGACGCTACTCCGCCAACCAATGAGACTTGAAGTAGATCCCCCATTCCTGTATGCATTATTTTAGGCACTTCCACAACACTAGCACCAATGATAATGGGTGTGGCAAGGAGCATGGAAAAACGTACTGATTCTTCATGGCGTAAGCCCATCCAAAATCCTGCTGTCATGGTCGCCCCTGAGCGAGAAAAACCTGGCAGCAGTGCCAGGGATTGAAAAAGTCCGATGATGGCAGCTTGTTTATAACTAAGCTCATTAATATTCCGTTGCCCCCGTCCCCTTAGTCTTTCTCCCCAATACAGTAAAAAACCATTAACGATCAAGAAAAATGCGGCACTACTTACATTACTAAACATGTAACGCAGCGTTTTCTCTAAGACCCCTCCAATCAGGGCAGCTGGAATTGTCCCTGCTATGATTAGAAATAACACTTTCTTTGCCACTTTATCTTTCGTGAATAAAGAAGCAATGATTTTCGTCCATTCTGTGCCAAAATAGATAAGCAATGCAATGGCTGTTCCTAAGTGCAGCATCACTAAAAAGGGCAAAAAATGTTCTTTTAAGAATTGAGGATCTAGATTCCAATCAAAAAAGTAAGGAGTTAACACACCATGGGCAACACTGCTAATTGGAAAAAGCTCTGTTATACCTTGAACGATTGCAAAAATAATTGTTTGAAATAGACTCATCTTATATCTCCATCCCTAATATTTTAATTTATAGAATACTACTAGACAATAAAAGTTCATAAGTAAGTTTCCCCCATTGAAGAGAGAAACAACCGAAGTTTATGAAAAAAAGATTGTGACTGAGAGTAACTTACTATGTTGAGCAAAACATTTTTTGATAGCCCCGCAAGTATATTGGTTCTGACGCTAAAACTAAAGTGTGTTTGACTAAGCTGGCTGCTATGCTGCTTGCCATTATTCTGCCGCTTTTTGCAGCATTGCGATATTATTAATTTTAACTGATATCCCATAAAATTCAATGATACCTTCATCACGCATGCGCCCTAGTTCCCGTGAAAGGGCAGTACGGGAAACATTCAGAAAATCGGCCAATTCGCTGCGTTTTAATGGCAGCGTAAAAGTAGGCTTTCCATTGATCTTATATTGCTCAAGCAGGTACACGCTTATTTTTTCTCGCATACCTTTAATGGAAAGATACTCTACTCTTTGATTCAAAATGAGCGCTCTAGTTGATAAGATAAGCAGCATATTTTTAATAAGCTGCTTATTATTTGCACAGGCGTTATTACAATCACCGACTATCTTTTCAGGAGATAAAATCATAACAGAGCATGCAGTTTGGGAAAATACAGAAGCAGGCCAATGCCGTTTCGTGGAAAATGCTATCATTTCTCCAAATAGGTCTCCCGCACCGATCACAGTCATAATTATGCGGCTGCCTGATGCGCTCTCTTTTATGATAGATGCCTCACCCGCTAACAAAATACCCACACCAGTATACGTTTCCCCTTCAACAGTAATATAGCTGTTTTTGCTATAATGATATATTTTAGGCTTTAGGCATTCCAGCATGAGCTCTAAATCATTAGGCGAAATCCCCTGAAAAAGGGGCGATGTGGTCAGAAGTTTTATTATATTGGTATCCAAACGTTCCTCACCTTATTTAGGTAGCCATAGCTACCGATTTTTTATTTATATTGTATTACAGTTAGATACAAGAATACAAATTATATTGGTGGGAGGAAAGAATATGCTATTAAAAAAAATTAGCAGAATTGATGAAGATAAATGTATTGGCTGTGGGCTTTGTACTCAAGCTTGTCATGAAGGGGCCTTGCAGTTAGTGAATGGTAAAGCAAAATTAGTTTCAGCTTCCCAGTGCGATGGTCTAGGAATCTGCGTGCCAGTATGCCCTAATGGTGCAATTACGCTAGAAGAATCTACCATTAATAATAACACAAACACTCCCGTGAATTCAAATTCTCATTGCCCGGGAAATCACTCCAATTTAATCGCCAAGAAGAACATCAACCACCAGCTGGAACAAACCATTACTTTGGAATCCCAGTTGCAGCAATGGCCTTGTCAGATAAGGCTCATTCCTACTACTGCCAGTTATTTTGAAAAGGCTGATCTTCTGATTGCAGCAGATTGTACAGCATATGCCTATGCTAACATTCACAATGATTTTATGCGTAATAAGATTACCTTAATCGGCTGCCCAAAACTGGATAACTGTAATTATGCGGAAAAGTTAGGGGAAATCATTCAATCCAACAATATCCGCAGCATAACAGTGCTGCGAATGGAAAAGCCTTGCTGCAGCGGCTTAGTCAATGCTGCTCGTGAAGCCCTGGCTGCCAGCGGCAAAGAAGCACCTTTCCATTTTGTTATTATCGGCGTTGACGGCAGTATTATTGAAACACCAAACTAATAAAAGGCTTCAGGTGGAACTCAATGAAATACTCCCTTTGTGATAGACAGTCTATAAATAACTGACTATTTCAAGGGAGTATTTTTCACGATTGGAAATTCAAAGTGTGCTCAATCAGAAACAATTTATTGGGATCAGAGATTCTTGCCAGATGAAGACTTTGTAAGAAAAGTATTGCTACATGTAGATATCAATTGTTGCTTTTACTCTTTTTGCTAGTTCTTTATCTAATATATGTTTAAATGAAGCTGCAGATTTCTTTTTGGGCAAGTCGTCATTCTGGTTAGGCTGCTTTTTTAAATTTAGGTAATGAATATGCATGATAGGAGCAATCATTGCACGCAACTCCACCTTTCCCATTTTTTTACATATATTCAACATGTGGGAAAAAATACCTTTAAGCAAATTCATACAAATAGTGCTAAGAATGGCTTCTTCTTTTATTGCAATGCAATTGCTCGTATTTCTTAGTCAATAACCCCTATCCTGGCACAAGAAAAAACCGCCTGAATAGGCGGCATACTGGCATCATTAAGATTTACTGCAGATAATATGTATAACATCATTTTATGATACTCATGGTACCATCTTTACGTGGTGAGGCTTTAGGCTGATTGCCCGAGTTATATCCCAGTGCAGCTGCCCCGTATACCTTGTAGTTTTCCGGGATGCCGAATGTAGTTAATATTTCCCGCACTCCCGGTTCGTCACTAAACCAGGCTAATTGATTGATCCAGCATGAACCTATATGTAAGGAATGTGCTGCTAAAAAGATATTTTGCAGGGACAATGCAGAATCAGCCATAGCATTTGAATATTCCCGATCATTAGACACGATAATCAGCGTAGGAGCGTGGTAATAAAAATTATAATTATTATTTTCTGCTGCCTTTTGACCTTTAATTTTCGCGTGATATGTAGTCTCATCAACGATCATTGTTTTAAAAGCTTCACGGACCAGAGTGTTGAGTCGTGTAAGCATTTCTTTGTTTTGTACAACAGTAAAATGCCAGGTCTGAGAATTACTGCCACTCGGTGCATACTTCGCAGCTTCCAGAATCGCTTCCAACTCGGTGTCTAAGATTTGCTCCGTTTTATAGGTTCTAATGCTCCTTCGGGTTAAGATATTTTGCAAAATTTCATTCAATTGATATCCCTCCTCAAAATTTATATCCCTGCTTATAACTTTAACACATCCTAATGGATTTTATTAGCGATTTTAACATCTGTCTTGGATAGAAAAGGACACTTATCTTACTTTTTGATAAGTGTCCTTTGGGTCTTTTCAGCAACTGTCTCTTAAAGCCTCATCTAAATCAGTAAGTAAATCATCTACATTCTCTAAACCTACAGAAAAACGTAATAAGTTCTCTGGTGTTTTACTTTGCGGCCCTTCAATAGAAGCGCGATGCTCAATTAAACTTTCTACGCCTCCCAAGCTAGTGGCCCGGCGGATAATTTTTAACTTTCCAGTAAAGGCAAAAGCCTGTTCCTTTGTTCCCCGAATTTGAAATGACAGCATACCGCCGAACTGACTCATCTGACGAATTGCAATCTCATGCCCTGGATGGTCAGGTAACCCAGGATAAAATACACGCTCTATTTTAGGATGCTGCTGCAGAAATTTGGCGATAGCAAATGCATTTTCCGAATGATTTTTTATGCGGCAGCCTAAGGTCTGCGTGCCTCTGAGCACCAGCCAACAGTCGAAAGGTGCCGGTACGGCTCCACCAATCTGCTGCAGCATGCGGATTTTATCAAAGAAAGTATCTTTTACTTTACTGATAACCGCACCTCCCAAAACATCACTATGTCCACCGAAATATTTAGTCGTAGAGTGAATAACAATATCTGCTCCCAATTCCAGCGGCCGCTGCAGCATGGGCGTCGGCCACGTATTATCACAAACACAGCGCGCACCTGCTTTGTGGGCAATGGCTGCAATAGCACTAATGTCAGCTATGGTAAGCAGCGGATTGGAAGGAGTTTCTAAATAGATGATTTTCGTAGTTTCCTGAATGGCAGCTGCCACTTGGGATAAATCTGTCGTATCAACAAAACTTACTTTTAAGCCCCACGGTTCAAAAATATCCTGAAGAATATGAACCGTTCCATGGTAGAGCTCTTGCGATGCAATAACATGATCACCAGGAGACAATGCTTGAAATACTGCTGTAATAGCAGCCAAGCCCGAGGAAAATGCTGCAGCAGCCTCACCGCTTTCCAGATCACTTAAACTGTGTTCCAAAGCATCACGATTCGGGTTGCTAAGACGGCTGTAGATATGACCGCGAGGATAACTCCCGTCCGCATCCCGTTCAAAGGTCGTTGATAAATATAAGGGAGCTGCAATGGCTCCCGTCTGGGGGTCTACTTCATGCCCAACGTGGATTGCCTTCGTTTCAATCTTCATTTTTTTACCCTCCTAAAATATTCGTTCGCCTTTTGAGCCGTGCCTGCGTACATGAACCCAACTGCTATATCTGGGATCGTCAGGATTGGTGGATAATGCTGTCTTTTCTTCTAGATACAGCTTACTTTTATTGGTACTCTGATAAAGGATTCTATCTTTTCCAATGGGACAAACCTTAATACAGATACCACAAGGATAACGCTCTTCCTGCCGTAATATGGCATGGTGTTTGGCACAAGCTGTTTTATCCATATGAGCAATAATACTATCATCACGCGTAGTAAATGCCTGAGAAGGGCACACTTTTTGGCAAAGGCGGCATTTGCAGCAAAGCTCATTCTCCAGCATCGGATCACCTTCTATTGTAAGCTGCGTAAAAATAGAGACATACCGAACCCGTGGACCATACTGTTCATTGAGCAATGTGTGATTGTAGCCGATTGTACCTAATCCCGCATATTTGGCGGCAAATACATGACTAAAAGCCGCAATGGGCTTTTCTACCAGTACTTGGATATCGCCATAGCCATCCCGCGGCAGAAAGATAGATGCATGACCCTGATCATTCAAATAAACAGCCAGACGATAAGCGATCTGATCAAGAAGAGTATTGGTTGTATCATACTGTACTACATAGTTAATAGACGGTGTTGTTTCTAAGATAGGCAGTAATACCGGTACTCCTAAAACGATAACAGTTTGGGATGCAGGCCAGATAGACTCAGGACGATAAGGATCTTCGACTTCAGCAGATGCCGCCCAACGAGAAACGGGAGCAAAGCCTATCAGGCTAGCCCCCAAGCTGCGTGCATATTCAATAATTGTTGCTTTATTAATATTATTAGTCATTTTTTACAAATTTCCTCCTGCTTTCGCTCATCTTTTTAGCTAGTGATCCAAACTAAGCAACCCTATTATTATAAGCATAGGTTACATGCCAATAACGGAGCGTAAACAAAATGGATACCGCGTGGACTCCCTAAAGCATCTACGTTCCAGGCATAATGAAAATTCTATTACCAAGCTGGTTTTGCTGATCCTTGAAAGTGATCTAAAACATATTGTTTTACTTCTGCGGATTTATAGGCTTTTATCAAACGTTGAAACACAGGATCATCCTTGTCCTTCGTACGCACGACAAGAAGATTGGCATAAGGAGAATTAGAATCTTCAATTGCCAGGGCATCCCGATTGGGAACCAGACCAGCTACAATTGCATAATTCGTATTAATGGCAGCAAGGTCTACATCATCAAGAGATCGGGGTATCTGCGCCGCATCCAATTCCTTGACGCTAAGGTTCTTAGGATTTTCAATAATATCAGCAGCCGTTGCCTTTAAGCCTGCATTGGGATTTAATTTAATCAGCCCATTTTTCTCCAAAATTGCTAAAGCTCTGCTGCCATTTGTAGGGTCATTGGGTATTGCCACAATCGCTCCTGCTTTTACATCAGCAATACTCTTTATCTTTTTGGAGTATATCCCCATGGGAAAAATAATTGTTTTTGCAATCGAAACCAATTCATAGTGATGATCCTTTATCTGATTATCCAGCCAAGGCTGATGCTGATAACTATTCACATCAATATCCCCCTGATTTAACGCAATATTAGGCTGCATATAATCATTAAATTCCACAATCTCAATTTTCAGACCTTCCTTGGCAGCAACCTTTTTTACAACTTCCATAATTTCAGCATGTGGACCAGCTGTGACGCCCACTTTTATTGACTTTTCCGGATTTGTTGCAGGTTGACTACTGCAGCCAGTCACAGCCAGAAAAGATCCGATGATCAGACAAACTATACCATACATAAATAAACGATGTCTCATTATTTACACATCCTTTTTATTGTCTTTTATTACTCGCCAACTGCAATGCCTTGCTTCCAACTGCTAAAAAAGTTTTCTATCAATTTTAAAGCATAGTTTATTCCTAATCCCATAATTGCTAACCCTACAATCCCTGCATACATTTCAGGAATGTTAAAGGTCTCCTGAGAATATAAGATTAAATATCCTAATCCAGAGGTGGCCCCAATCATTTCTGCGGCAACAAGAGACATTACGCAATAAGATCCTCCTAAGCGGATTCCAGTGAAAATATCCGGGGCGGCGGCCGGTAATATCACCCGTAAAAAAATGAACTTTTGTGATGCTCCCATCGATTTTGCCGATTGCACCAGTAACTTATCTACATTTTTAACCCCATTAATCGTATTTAATAAAATAGGCCAGAGAGATGCCCAAAAAATAATAATGGTTTTGGAAAGTTCCCCCACACCAAACAGCAGAATAAACACAGGGAAAAGCGCAAATGCCGACATTTGGCGGAAGGATTGAAACAAGGCATCTAAATAACCTTCAATCCTTTTAAAATAGCCAATAAATAATCCGAGAATCATACCAAAGGAAACAGCAACCGCCATTCCCACCAACGCTCTTTGCAGACTGATTAATAGGTGTTTAAGCAATGCTCCGCTTTTGAGTAAGGCTAGCAGTGCAGCTACTACTGTCGATGGCGGGCTTAGATAGGTAGAATTTACCCAGCCTGCCAGCGGTGCCAATTCCCATAATGCAATAAACAGGATCAGTCCGATCGTCTTTTCAAAGGATCCGCTGAAGAAATTAGCCCATTTTTTCATTGTGTTCACCTGTCCTTTTTTGAATCATCTCTTTGAATTTCTGCTGCAGTGAAAGAATGGGCTGAACAATTATATTTTCCGGATCATTTGCCGTATTGTCCTGCAGGCCTTGTGCCTTAGTAACCTCATCTTTGATAAGACTCCAGGCATATTGCCTGATTTGAGCAAATTCGGATGAATTTCGAATCTCCTCCGTGCGGGGCCGAGGCAGAGAAACGTCAATTATCTCCTTTACCCTGCCTGGCCTTGCTGTCATTACGGCTACACGGTCAGACAATAAAATTGCCTCGTCGATACTATGGGTAATGAAAACAATAGTTTTTTTGTCTGCTTCCCAAATGCGAATTAGCTCAAGCTGCAGGGTTTCTCTGGTTTGAGCATCCAATGCAGCAAAGGGTTCATCCATCAGCATGATATCAGGCTGATAGGCCAGTACACGGGCAATCGCAACCCTTTGCTTCATTCCTCCTGAAAGCTGATGGGGGTAACGATTGGCAAAAGCCGTCAAACCCACCATCGTTAAGTAATATCTAGCGATTTCTGCCCGTTCTTTTTTATCCAATCCACGAATTTGCAAGCCGATTTCCACATTTTCCAGCACCGTACGCCAGGGAAAAAGTGCATATCCTTGAAATACCATGCCACGGTCAAAGCTTCTATCATTTACAGGCTGATTGTCTACCAGTATTTGTCCGCCATCCTGTTTATCCAGCCCGGCTAACATGTTTAGAAAGGTAGATTTACCGCAGCCACTCGGCCCTAGTATGGAGAGAAACTCTCCTTCCCGAACCTGCAAGTTAAAATCATCCAAAACCAATAATTTTGTTTTCTTCCCAGAATCATTTTTTACTTGGAATTGACGATGAACCTTGCTAGCTTGTATTTTAATCATGGTAAACTTCTCACCTTTCTAAGCATTTTATTTTTTATAGTTGGGATTATATTCATTCGTATAAATCTGTTCTAATTTAACCTGTCCCGGTGTAAGCTTATTGACTTCAATCAGTCTGTCAATCCAATATTGCACTCCTGCTTCTGGCACCAACTGATCTTCAGAAAAATTATAAAGTTCCACTTGATCTACTTTCATATTAAAGCGTTTTGCCATAATTTCCTTAGCTTCCTGTGGATGTGCATTACTCCATTTAGCTGTTTTGATCAGAATTTCCGTTAATTCTTTTACTGCGTCGGGATGTTCTCTCAAAAACTTACCATTCACAGAATAAGGGCACATACCACTAAGACCTTGGTCAATATCATAATCGCTGAATAACATCTTAAATTTAGGATCATTGCTGGCACGCCCTGAAGCAGGGGGATGAATGATAGCAATATCAATATGCCCTTCTGCTAATGCCATTTCCTGCTGATCATCCGGTGCTGTCTTGAAATTAATACTGCCAGGGTCGCCGCCATTTTCTTGCAGATACTTTTTCGTTACATATTCGGCACAAGCTCCAAAGCTATTTAATCCAATTGTCTTTCCGGCAAAATCCTTAATTGATTTAATATCAGAGTCAGCACGAACGAAATATTTCATGTGCGGCCACTGTTTAGTAGAACTGCTGCCGGATGTAAAAATCTTAATGTCAGCACCACTGGCAATGGCAGCAATAACCACGGGGGTATGACGCGTGGCAACATCAATTGAGCCATTTACCAGCGAAGGAATGACTTGTCCAGCCCCCATTTTTCCCACAAACTTAGGTCTTACGTTAGCATCCTTAAAATATCCTAATTCATCAGCCAAATAGATGTAGTCAAAATAAACAAGTTCGGGATATTTGAATTCTACAACCTCTTTAGCAGACTTTGTCACTGGCTGCTGTGCAGTATTATCACCGCACCCTGCTGCCACTGCTCCAATCCCCATCATAATAACTAGTAATATTAGTGCTTTAACCTTTTTGCCAATCATTTTTTTCATCCCCTTCTTTCCCTAAGACAAATCAAAAAAGGCTAAAGAAGCGTAACGATACGCATCTTTAGCCTTCATTTTATGTGACCAGCTTAGAGTAAATTATCCTATTATTAACCAATTCGCCGACGAAACTTTTAATCTTGCCAATCAAATTTGATTCTAGACTTAATCATGCCATATGCTTATTATTATTGTCAAGGATAAATTACAGTCCTATTTTTTTATTATTCCCTACAACGCAGCAGAAAGTGATGTTGAAAAAAGGAGGTGTTGCATTGGAGCGAAGTAAATGTGGTCTAGTCGTAGTAGGCTCTGAGAATTCATCGGAAAGGAAAAGCACTTCCAAATGCTCTGTATTATATTTTATACGGAATGCATTAGAACGTGACAAATAAGTATTAAAGGAAAATAGACTTAAAAAATCACATTATGTTGGTTTTGAAAAAACGCTATTCTGCTTTTATGCAGATAGTGTTTTTTCTTTGGGGAAGAAAACTTATACATAAAAGGAATTATGCAGGAATTTTGTATTTTAGTGGTAAATAAAAAGATCATTAGAATCTTTTATTTTCAATAAATTTATCATTTTGTATCCAGAATGAATCTGAGGAATGAAGAAAGGAGGTATTTGTAGGTTGGGGAAAAAGAAATTTATTTGGATGGTTGCGTGTTTATTCTTTAGCTTGCTGCTAATAGGAGGCTGCTCCTCGATGCAAGATAAAACGGTATCGACAAAACTTCAATACCCCGATAAGCCTATTACCATTATCGTACCTTTTAGTGTAGGAGGTGGCATCGATTTAACTGCTCGGTCATTAGAAAAATTTGCGCCTCAATATTTAAAACAGCCCTTGGTAGTAGTGAATAAACCAGGAGGAGCAGGTGCAATTGGTTGGAATGAGCTGTCAGGTGCAAATCCCGATGGGTATACACTCGGCATAACTAGTTTGGATATATTATTGCTGCCGTCATATGGGGCGACGAAATATAATTATCCAACGGCATTAGACCCCCTTGCACAGATTGCATCATTACCAATGGTATTGGCAGTTCAAGCTAATCAGCCATGGAAAACAATGGATGAAATAATTGAGTATGCTAGAAATCATCCAGGGCAATTAAAGTTCGGTCATGTTGGTGTGGGATCGTTTACTCATTTACTAGGAGAAATGTTTGGTCAGACGGCAGGTATTGCTATTGATCAAGTTCCTTTTACGGGAGCTGGTGAAGTAATGGCTGCGTTATTAGGGGGGCATATTCAACTTACGTTTATTAATCCTATGGTCGTCAAAGAACATGTTAAAGATGGGACAATAAGAATTTTAGCTGTGACCAGCGAACGGCGAATGAGTGATCCTGTATTTACCAAGGTTCCTACTTTTAAAGAGCAGGGACTTGATATTGTTATAAGCAATTGGTATGGTGTGGCGGCGCCCAAAGAAATGCCAGATGAAGTGAAGGATAAGCTGGTAGAAGGTTTCAAGGCGATTATTGCTGATCCTCAATTTATAACGAATACGACAAATATTGGGATGCAAGTAGAATATTTAGGACCAAAAGAATCACAACTCAAATGGCTTTCTGATCATGAAAAACTCACTAAAGTATTAACACAAACCGATGTTTTGGATATAATTAAAGCACAAAAGAAGTAGATGAATAGAATCAAAGTAAAGGGGCTGTCGCATTCAGAAAAGCTCTAAAAGCAACAAAAAAACGGCACTGACAAGAGTCAGAAGCCGTTTTTTGTGAAAAACGGACAGCTTAAACCAGACTATAATGTTACGATAGCAGTAGATGCAGCCTCTGTTTTGTTATGCCCATAATCCAGCTACGACTTCTTTTTTTCCGATTAACAAGGGTTTTCTTCTTTTTCGTCTAAAAAGAGGCGTATCGTCAAACGATTTTTAATAAACGTTTTGCGACACGCCCTTTTTTATTGTAACCATATGACCTTTTACTCTTCAAATAAGGCAGTTGATAAGTAACGTTCCCCTGTATCAGGCAATACTACAACGATTGTCTTGCCTTTATTTTCAGGTCTGAGCGCAATTTGTGTCGCTGCATAAGCCGCTGCACCACTAGAGATCCCCACCAGCAGTCCTTCGGTACTCGCCAGTTTTTTGCAGATGGCAAAAGCTTCATCAGTCTGCACCGTTATAATTTCATCTACTATTTCTTTATTGAAAACATCTGGTACAAAACCAGGACCAAGCCCTTGAATTTTGTGCGGTCCTGGCTTCCCTCCTGACAGCACTGGGGAATCTGCTGGCTCTACTGCTACTACTTTAATCTGGGGATTTTTCTGTTTCAACACTTCACCCACACCTGTAATCGTTCCGCCAGTACCTACACCGGCTACGAAAATATCAATTTTTCCTTCTGTGTCCCGCCAAATCTCTTCTGCAGTGGTCTTGCGATGAATTTCAGGGTTAGCAGGATTTTCAAACTGCTGTGGTATAAAGGATTTTGGATTTTGGGCAGCCAGTTCTTCAGCTTTCTTTATAGCTCCCCTCATTCCCTCCGCTCCTGGTGTTAGAATCAGCTCTGCACCCAAATTTTTAAGTATTTTCCTTCTTTCAACACTAAACGTATCAGGTAAAATAATCGCTAATCTATAACCTAAAGCCGCCGCTGCGAAAGCTAAGCCTATTCCTGTATTACCACTGGTGGGCTCTATAATCAGTGTATCTTTATCAATCAAGCCTTTTTCCTCAGCATCTTTAATCATGGCATAGCCAATACGATCTTTAACACTGCCCAGCGGATTAAAGTATTCAAGCTTTGCAATCAAATGTGCTTCATATCCTTGAGCATTACGATAATTATCAAACTCTAGTGATGGGGTATTACCAATTAGCTCTGTTAAATTTTTTACAACACGTGACATACAACAACCTCCAATTTCTATATTTTTATTTTAAACATTTCTATACTATCAACTGACTGCAAATATCTTTTTATCTTACTTCCAGTAAATATAGCAGAAGAAAGAAAAAAGGCTAAGGAGCTGCCCAGTGAGCATCTTCCTTAGCCTTCAGCTTTCTGATCAGCTAATAGTAGTATTACTACAAATTTATTGTAATGATACTACTATTCTTTAACATAGTCAATATTTTTTGATAATTTAGTTAAATATGCTTCCCTTTATAGTCCTCAATTACCGGACTGGAAAGGATCAACTATCAGGGATGCAGACTCAACCCCTTTGTCAGTTTCCCGATAAGATTTTTCTTAGCTATCATGCCGATTCCTACCAAATTAAGTTCATCAGTGTTATAGCGAGCTACGGCTGCTCTATTATCTTCATCATTGTAGGTTTTAAAAAGTTCTTCAGAATATATCGTCATGCTGACATCTTTGCCAAGAGCCTTTTTATGCAGTTCTTTCATGGTATCCCTATCTGCTATATAGACCATAATTGGCTGCTGTGCCATTGGCAGATACTGTACGCCACTTCCATCAATATATGGCTCACCAATAATATTCTGGGTTCCGCCTATACCACTCATTAAAAAAGCTGTTACATTTAATTTTTGCCACATAGCAATATCATCTCTAAGAATTACTGCCAGTTTAGTTTCAAAATTCATTGCCATCACTCCATTTACCTATAATAATTTGCTATAGTATAGCAAATTACATCCCCCTTTATATAGTAAGTTATTGCTATAATGCTACAAAAAATGCAGGCTTGTTCTTATTTCATTATTCTACTATTAATACGCTTTCTTTACTCTTAGATTTAGTTGTTTTTAGCAGTAAAGCTGAAAGCAGCATAACGACAGCAAAGACGCCTAGTATCCAAAAAGCATCATCAAAAGAAAAAATAACAGACTGCTTTTGTACAATACTATTGATTAAAACCAATGCCTTTTTCCGGGCAATTCCCACGCTATCACCACTGAGCATAAATAGTTTTTCTCCATAATTAAGCATCTTGTTTGCTGCTGGCGAAACGTTATTAATATTTTCAGCAATATGTGCGGTGTGATAAATTTGACGATTTTGGAGAACGGTAGATAAAACTGCAATGCCAAAGGAACCACTAATTTGCCGGATTGTACTGCTTAATGCTGATGCCCTGCTAATTTTGGCACCAGTGATATTGCTCATTGTCAATGCAGTTATCGTCATAAAGGCTAAGCCTGTACCAACGCCTCGCATGATTTGACTGCCCATAATATAGTGATAACTGGTATCCATGTTTACATACATAAGAGAAAAGGTGCTTTCGATGAGAAATAGAGATCCTACGATAACAAGAGGTTTGGCACCAAAACGATCTGCTAATTTAGCCGCAATAAGCATAACTAGTGTCGAAGAAAGAGCTGCTGGCAAGAGCAGTATACCTGACTGCATTGCTGTATTACCTAATATATTTTCCAGAAATAACGGTACCAGAAACATACCGCCCATCATAATGGCAAAACAAATAAAGGTGATTACATTTCCTAAGGCAAAATTCCAGTCTTTAAATAGAGATAGGTCTAAGAGCGGTTCGTCCGAATGTAATTCAATTAATGCAAAGAGCACTAACATGGCAAAAGATATATACAGCAGACTCAGAATATATGCCGAATCCCACCCTTCATCTACGCCTTTACTTAAGGCCAGCAATAGGCAAAATAGGCCAATAGAACAGCAACTAAAGCCGCTAAAATCAAATTTCTTGCCGCCAATTATTTTAGTTTCCCTAAGGACTAATGCTGCTACTATATATCCGACAATGCCAATCGGTATGTTAATAGTAAAAATATATCGCCAATCCCAATAATCAACCAGATAGCCGCTCAAAGTAGGTCCTACGGCAGGAGCAACAGTAATAGCCAGTCCGAAAATTCCCATGGCAGTATTGCGTTCATTGGCTGAGAATTCCTGAAGCAGGATTGACATTCCGATCGGTATAATTAAACCACCGCCAAGAGCCTGAATAATCCTAAAGATAATCATAGTGTTATTGCTCCAGGCCATACCACATAACGCTGACCCCAGAATAAAGATAAATAAACTTAATAAATACATGCGCCTAGCACCAAATGTATCACAAAGATAACCGCTGGTTGGCTGCAAGACCCCCATAGCCAGCATATAAGCTGTTAATATCCATTGAGCATCCTTAGTATCTACAGCAAAAGCAGACATCATCTTAGGTACGGCTATATTAACAACCGTGGTATCTAATACACTCATAAAACAGCCAATCATCGTTGCAGCTAGAGCAAACCAACGGTACTGTTCATCTTTTATTGCTATTCGCGGTATGTTTATCATGTTGCTCTCCTCTTAGGCTATTTTATATGTACATCAATAAGTGCCTGCATTCCGGGGCGAAATATGATTTCTTCCATATTTTCCGGAAGTGTTATTTTGATAGGGATACGTTGCGTTACTTTGGTAAAATTCCCTGATGCATTTTCCGTTGGTATAAGTGCAAAGGTAGAATTGGTAGCACCGCCAATCTCAAAAACAGTGCCAGTTAAAGTATAACCAGGATAACCATCAATCGTGTAATCTACGGTTTGCCCTAATTTTATTTTACCAATTTTTGTTTCTTCAATCCGCGCACTCAGCCAGACATCTTTATCGTTAATAACCGAAAATAAAGGTTGTCCTGCAGCAACTACTTCACCAGGATTTACGTTTTTAAGGGCTACAATTCCACTAACTGGTGCCGTAATCGTAGTATATTCATTTGCTAAGGACATTCCTTCTAAAGCAGCTTCTGCCTGTTTCACTTGTGCTGCTGCCGCACGAATTTCTTCTTCTCTAGAACCTGCAATTACCAGATCAAATTTTTGATAGGCTCCCTGAGAAGCATCTTGCATCGCATTCCATATCTTTTCTGCCACAACATATGCAGTTCTTGCATCATCTTTTTGAGCAGCACTGACCGCTCCTTCTTTAAATAACTGCTTCATTCTTTCATAATTCTTTTCTGCATTATTCATATTTGCCTGCGCTTGCTCTATTTCAGCCCTGGATTGCTCTAAGGCTGCACGATTTTGTTCGATTTCCTGAGGTCTTGCTCCAGCCACAGCTGCATCATATTTTGCTTTGGCGGCAGCTAAAGACGCTTCAGCTTGCGCTCGCTGGGCCGAGCTATCTCTGGCATCTATACGGGCAATAATTTGTCCGCCGTAAATTTTATCTCCTTCTTTGATCAAGACTTCCGTTATTTTCCCTGGTATTTTGGCACTTACACTTACAATGGTGCCATCAATTCTGGAATCATCTGTACTAACATATTTACTGGCTTGATACCACCACCAGCTTCCACCTCCTATGCCGCCTAATAAAAATAAGATGGCTGCACTAATAATAAGTGGTTTTCTTTTCTCACGGTTGTTTTCGGTCATTCTATTTCACTCCTAATTTATTAATGAGAGTAATATAACAATAAACATGTAACCTCTATTGCAGCAAACTGCTTATAAGATTTTTGCAAATAACATTTAACAGACAATCGTCATAAATACTCCTTTAACAAACCTCAAGGTGACGTCTGCAACTATATTTACAGAACAAAATGATCATACATTTTTATATAAATGTATATACACTTATGCAGTTTAATAATCTGCTGATACGAATAAAGTATATTGAAGCTTACCATAATCAAAGGCTGTTATTTTCATACTCAAGATACCGTTATGTAAATTGTATTTAATTGGAAACCTATAATTTCACATGAGTGTACATACACGTATAGTGTTTTTATTATATTTACAATAGTTTCTCTTGTCAAGAATTATCTGCATGAATTACCTGTTATTCATTAGGTAAATGAATATTGCCAGATCGATTAACCCAGGCATCATTTGCATAACCCCGTTCTTCCCAGAATCCAAGATATGGCTCCTCAATTAATTCTATGGCATTTAACCATTTAACCCCTTTATAAGCATACATCCGGGGAACAATTAGACGGGCAGGGCCACCAAGGTCGGAAGGAATAGGGCTGCCATCCATTAATACAACTACCATAACATCTTCCATATGCGCTTGCTCCAGGCTTAAAGAACTTGTATAAACGCCATCAGCGGAATACAATTTCACATACCGGGCAACTGATTTTGTTTTCGCCAAAGCCAGTAATTGAGATAATAATATCCCTTCATAGGTTACATCATAAACATTCCACCCGGTAACACAGTGAAAGTTACTAATTTGAACTTTGCGGGGAATTTCAAGAAACTCACCCCAGCTGAGCGTCAGGGGATTATCGACTAAACCAAACAAACGGAACTGCCAAGTCTGAGAATTGGCACACGGTATCCGGCTGGTAACTTTAAATACTTCAAACTCTCCCTTATAACCACCACCAATCGGCGGCAATGAACCTAATGAAGGTATGGGCTGAGGCGACATCTGATTACAATTATTAAATTGGCTGCTCTGCTTTTCCAGCAACCCTTTATCCGATTTGCTTGTAACCCATTTTGCCATGCTTCCTCCACCTATTAATGCAGCAATAGCGACACTCCAGCGTATAAAGATTCTTCTGCTAGTTAGTGGGCTCTCATTTTGCAGCTCATCCATATCTAAGTTTGCAGTAAATAGATAATAAAACACATGGTAGCAAACTGCCGAAAAAACTACCACCCCAACTACTTTATGTATATTTAAAGTGGAGTACCCTATAATACCCTGCAAATCAATCTTAAAATACAGCAGAATTCCAGTAACAATGGCAACTAAAGCAATAAGGACATATAATCCAGTAAGAAGAAATCGTCTGCTATTTCCAATAAGCCGATCCCAATGGTTAGCCAGCTCACGAAGATAGACAAGAATAGTTGCGAAGAATGCAATTCCTAAAAATGCATGGATCTCCTGCATGTATATGCGTAATTCAGCTAAGGTCCCCCTCAGAAATTGACTATATAACAACAATCCTGTAAAAATAAGCAGGCTAGTTACCCAAGCATGAATACGATGTAAATTAGAGCTCATATTGCGCATTTTCTCACACTCCATTTATGTACATTGATCCTTCTGCCAGTTCTTACTTCATTTTCTCGACGCCGGCTCCTTCCACCTTCTGTAGTAAGGATGATAATGTCATTTTTTTATGCTGTTTATGTACGAAAGCAGCCAGTGGCCTTGTCTTCTCCTTTAGTTTTCAGTATTTTCTTCTTTTCTATACTGAGTGCCAGCCTGGTTGGCTATTGTGTATAAACTAAAAGAAGTACCATACACCTTATGAGGCTTGGTACTTCTTTGCTTCTTACACTTCGCTTTCAAGATACACTAATTTAGTCGCTTCGTCATAGCCTAAAATTTCAGCATAACGTCCCCAGCTGACTAGCAGTTGAATTTGTGTTTTTCCTAATTCATCACCAAGAGCGCGGGCAATAAGGTCTTCAAAAAACTCTATGTTCATATGCTTGTTAGATTTTGTTTGCAGTACATGTATCATGTGTGTAATAAACGGGACATTTTTTAATAATTGATCTTTGAACAATACTTTACGTTCCAATACAGTTGCTCTCGCAAACGTAATGCCTTCAGAAGTGAGTTCGATGTCTCCTTCTGCTACTTTAGCAAAACCTAGCAATGAAGCTAACTCCACGATAGGGAAAAAATCTTCAATATCCATTACTAATCGGTCTGCCAGCTTATAGAGATCTGTCTTTTCATTAAGGTCCTCCAGCAATTCGAGAAAACCAGTGAGCGCTCCCGCCGAAACTCTGGGAAGAACCGTTATCTTTTTCAGCTGGTAAATTGGCGGTTCGCTGTTCCTTAGCTCTTTCTTCGTCATCAGAGAATAGATCCGATCTACAAGAGTAAGGAAATCAGCAGCTTTTTTGTCACGCCAGCGCGGAATATCAATTGCAATATTTTCCACGATCCTAGCCGGCCCTGCTGAAAGAATTACTGCACGATCAGCCATATATACAGCTTCTTCAATACCATGTGTCACCAAGATAATAGACTTGGTAGAAATCTTTTTATCCAGCCACAGTTCTAACAGGTCACGCCGTAAATTTTCTGCAGTCAAAACATCTAACGCAGAAAAAGGCTCATCCATCAATAGTACGTCCGGATCACTGACTAACGCACGGCCAATGCCAACCCGCTGCCGCATGCCCCCGGACAATTCTTTAGGATATGCATTTTCAAAACCATCAAGACCGATGATATCAATGACCTTCAAAGACTTATTACGTTTTTCGTCTTCAGAAATATTTTTTGCTACTAATCCAAGCATTACATTTTCCAAGACAGTAAGCCAGGGAAAGAGCGCAAAAGATTGAAATACCATAGCGACCCCAGAATTTACTCCATCAATAGGGTTCCCCAAGTAGGTGACGGTGCCTTTCGAGGCCGGAACAAGGCCTGCAATAATACGCAGCAAAGTGGATTTTCCTGAACCAGAAGGGCCCAGAATTGCAAGGAATTCTCCTTCTTTGACTTCTAAATTGATATCTTCAAGAACCATAGTATTCTCATGACCTTTGGCATCAAAATTCTTATATATTTTCTGCACTTCGATTAATGCTTTCATATTTTAATCCTCCTAATCTAAATGATATTTTGCCTCAGCAACCTGATATAACCGTCTCCATAAGAATCTATTTATCAGAACTACGAATAAACACATGACGGTAATTCCCCAAATGATTCCAGCCCAGTCCCCCTGTTCGGTTACTTTACTAATATAGGAACCAAGGCCGGTTGCGATCAATTGGTTATCTTGCCAACTTACAATTTCTGAGACAATACTTGCGTTCCAGGCACCACCCGATGCTGTAATAATACCGGTTATGAGATACGGGAAGATACTTGGCAGGATGAGCACTTTCCATTTACGCCAGCCTTGTAAATTAAAGACAGCTCCGGCCTCATGTAAATCATTTGGAATGGACATGCTTCCTGCAATAACGTTGAACAAAATATACCACTGCGTTCCAAGCATCATCAGAAAAATAGATCCCATCTCAAAATTCACCTGATAACGTAAGAACAAGATCGTAATAAAGGGGAAGACCATATTAGCCGGAAATGAGGCCATAATTTGGACAATAGGTTGTAATAGGACTGCCACGCGCGGGTTTAAGCCAATCCATACACCAACTGGAATCGTCCAAAGTGCACCTAATAATACGGCAATCATGACCCGCCCAAGTGTATATAATCCCAACTGAATGATTTCCAATATTGTACTGCTATCCAGAGAAATTACTAATGCAAATGCCTCAGAAACAGGATCGCGCATCAGTCTCAACAGAAACACTACGATTAATAATTTTATCAGGTTCTTGCAGCTATAGAATGACTGTGACGTGCTTTGCAACTTGTGCGAAGCCTTTTCGGACAAATCCGCAATCGCATTTACTAGCAAGTTCATTACTCCCCACAGCGGAGATAACAAAACCTTTCCGATTATTCTGATTAAGCCTGAACGAAACAACATCTCATAAACAAACGAAGTGGAAGTATCCGCTGTTTCGGTTAACTCCATTTTGAATTTTTTGCTCCACACTACCAGCGGACGCCAAAATAGTTGATCCACAAGTAAAATCATCACAATCATGGTTATTATAGAATATGCAATAGCTTGCATATTGCCAGCTTCTATTGCCGTGGCAAGATAGGAACCAACCCCTGGTAAACGTATATCCTGCCCTAGTACACTAATAGCTTCGCTGGCCGCCAGAAAGAACCAGCCGCCCCCAAATGACATCATACTATTCCAAACTAAACCTATCATCGAAAAGGGAACTTCGAGCTTTACAAAACGCTGCCACCAATTCATACCAAGCATATCTGATGCTTCTTGTAAATCTTTAGGGACCGTCTTGAGTGAGTTGTAAAAACTAAAGGTCATATTCCATGCCTGACCTGTAAAAATGGCCAGAATAGAAGCCAATTCCACCCCTAACAAACTCCCAGGAAATAATGCGATAAACGCAGTAATCGTGGCGGACAGAAACCCCAGTACGGGAATAGACTGCAGCATGTCAAGCAATGGGATTAGTACTTTTTCTGCAGTTTGACTTTTGGCGGCAACATAACCGTAAATAAGAGTAAAAAGCAAGGATGCTCCAAAGGCAATAAACATACGCAGCAGAGAGCGTCCTGCATAATAAGGCAGCATAAATGGCTCAAGGGAAATTTCACTATGATCCCCTAAAATGAAGGGCGCCTGCATACTAGCACCTAGATTTAATATAGAATAGAGTATTGCAAAAATAAAAATAAGGATAATTGAGTCAACCCAGTTCAAACGGTGTTTTGCTATGTTGGTTGAGAAAAATGCCATAGATAGTTCCTCCTTGTGGTGAAAATATTTGCCAAATCATAAATTGTACTGAATACCAGTACGCCAATAATATACTATGGGGAACACTACTATCCGGCTCCATCTTAACCACCTCCCTGAAATAAATAAAAAGCCTTCCTAAATATGGAAGGCTCTTATAACAGCATAAAGTAATACACCTTCCCCACTCGTTTGAGCTTTAGCACTGCATAACGTAGAGTTAAACGAATCACTCAGCCACATTATGTAAAACCTTAATCCGGTAATACCTGTTATACCCATTGGCGTCTCTCGACGTTTCCGGGCAGTGGCCTGTATTTATGCAGGAGCCTCACCTAACGAAGAATTTAATTGTCTAAAGGTAGAGTAACACCATTAACTTTCTCTGTCAATACAAACTCATAATTGTCAATGTTGCTTTTTTGTTAAAAATGATAATTATCTTAACAAGAACATTCAAAAATCACTTTTTTAGTCATTTGGTTTATTCTCTTTATCTATTTTGCTATTTTTCGCTTTATTACTATGCTCTAAGAGAAAACCTATATTCTATTCTTACTGCTTACCAGTTACAGTGGCAGCAGTATTTTTAGCAATTCCTCCAGTACCGTTCTCTGCCGCTCCATTGCTGTGAATATCGGTGTTCTTAGTAATCTTTGAGCTGGGAACATCCTGCTTATTTACCGGAATACTATCTGACTTCAGCTTATTATCTATGGTAATTATAGCTACATTACTCTTGGGCGCTATCGCTTTAGCACTGTCTGAAGATTGTTTTCCTGTATCCGATTTTTTTTGCGTTTCCGATGAAGTCTCTGTTATTCTGGTTTCCCGCGGTACTGAATTAGCATATTCACGCTCTAACCGCTGAGTACCTTGTATATATCTTTCATCCATAGTAATGCCTTGTATTTCGCCAACCTTTGCTCTAAGTTCTTTAATATCAGGCAGCCAATAACTGACCCCTTGTATCCAGCAAGGCGTACCTGTTACCCATTCCGTATGTAATCCTGATTTTGCCGTATCATTTATAATAGGGATCAACTTAACCATTTCTTTCGTTGGCATATCCGTTTTCACTGCCGCAGCAAATTCTTTAATAAGATCCGGTAATTTGGTAATAACCCGAGGCTGGGCAATCTCCTGCAATAGGGCTTTCAGGAATTTTTGCTGCCTGTTTACACGGCCAATATCGCCTTCTTCATCGCGGTAGCGCACATATTCAATGGCACGTTTTCCATTTAGTTTCTGCATACCAGGCTGAAGATCAATGTATAATCCGCCATCATCGTCATATGGATCAGAGTAATACATTCTTTTATCCACATGAATCGTAACCCCACCGAGTGCGTCGATCATACGAACAAATCCCTGAAAATTTATGACTACAGTATAATCCAGCGGTATTCCCAGTAAATTTTCTACCGAAGATTTACTTAATTTTACACCACCAAAGGCATAGGCATGATTTATTTTATCCCATCCATGTCCGTCAATTTTCACACGAGTATCACGAGGAATGGAGAGCATAGTAATCGTTTTAGCCTTAGTATCAATCGTAACGACAAAAGCAGTATCAGAACGCCCTACATCATCTTCACGCGCATCCACACCAAGAACCAAAATATTTATTTTTTCCTGCATAAAAAGTGTATTGGTTAACGCATTCGTCGAAGAAAAGGCACCTAACAGGGCATATATTATTCCTACGACAAAAAAAATAAGTATCAATACAATTATGGCAACCCGTCCCTTTCTTAGGCGACGAGTTTGTCCGCTTGAGGCTGGAGTCTTATGGATCTTCTGCTCCATCAACAGCACTCCCTCCATATCAAAATCACTGCTGCAATACTAAGCTATGTATCGCAGTACTAGATTGCTTCAACGTAAATACCTATATGACAAAAATAAGATTGGATGGAAATAAGTTCTGCACCAGTGAATCCTGCAGAACTTATTTCCTATTTACTTTTCAGTTTGCGTTCTCCCTGCTATAACCAACAATATAAACACCAATTGCTACCAGGATAGTACCTATCAAAGACTTCATTGTTAAGGGCTCACCTAAAAAGAAGTGTGAACCAAAGGCAATTGCAATGAATATGATAGACGCACTTGATAAGGCAATATATAAAGGGGTTGTTTTCAAGATTTGCATCCATAGAAAAAAAGAAAGAATATATAAGGAATACCCTGCTATCATAAAGGAATTGATTTCCCAATGATTTGAGAAATTCTCCATCGTGCCTCTTTTCAGCAGCAGCTGTGCTGTAGTATCTGAAAGTATAAGCCCTACCCAAATAAGCAAATTAAGCATCTTTTTCCACCTTCTCCATTTACGAAACCATGGAAACGCCGACAGCAATTAAAACTACACCTAACCAGGCTAAGGCTGGTACCTTCTCCTTCAATACCACAGCTACAAATAAGACTAATATCATCTCCTGTAAACCTGATAAGGGAAAGGCAATCGATAGGGGCAGACTGGAAATTAAGTAGAGCCAAACAGCCATCTCTCCGATATACAAAACAAAACCGATATAGAGGTAATGGCTTTTGGCTAGACCTAGAAAATAGTGATATCCTGACAAGTGCTGGGTAGCTAACGACGCTTTTTTGAATGAAACTTGTCCGCCGCTTTCAAAAACAGCGGACAAAATAAACCAGGGAATCCAGTTGATCAGCCACATCTCGTTATACTGCGATTATCCATTACATCGCTTCCCCCTTCAAAAGAGGTCTTCATTCTTTATTTTCTCACACTTAACGCTAGAAATTTACTTAAAATCTTCAATCATCTGTTCACTGACCGGCGCATTGCATCCTGTTTTTATGCATAACCCAAGATAATCAGTAAAACGCAGGGGAGATTTAAATCCTTCCACTAATAATCGGGAATTATCAAAAGTAACGTTTAAGTTTGCAAAATTATAATACAAGTTAATCGCCCGCAAAATTAAGCGAGGATTGCCTGGACCAAACCATTCATTAAACTTATCCTTATTTTCTGCATAATGCTTGATGGATACCACTGGCGGTGTATTTAGTTTTTGCCCGGCACACTTCATAAAGGTATTCATAATCTCAAGGAACGTATTGCTAAACTCTGAACCAGCAGCAATATGATACCGTGAAAAGGCTAAGTTTTCTTTTAGTCCAAGAAAAGCAATTGCTTGTGCCGCATAATCTGCCGGCAAAACATCAATCTTGAAATCCAAAGGAAATGGTGAGCGCCAAGCCTGATATAAGATCCTGAATACCCAGAAAATACTAGTGGAAGGTTTACAACCTAGTCTCGAGTGGCCTACAACAATGGAAGGGCGCACTACAACGAGAGGTACCTTTCCCAATGCTTCTGCAAGTAGTGATTCAGCCTCTGCTTTACTGTTTGTATAGGGTACAAAATGATGGGTCTCTGCCGGGAAATCATCTTCATGTATGATACGATTCGGTGAATCTCCACATATCATAGCTGTTCCAACATAAAGAAAGCGCTTTATGTTAGGTAATTGAGACACCATCTTTGCAAATGCCAACGTATCGTCAACATTCACTTTTCGTATAGATGGTCTTTGAGAAAAGGCTGTTACTGCAGCGCAATTAAAAATATAGGTAACTGTCTGCAATCTAGGATCATTCCCTAATTCAGCTGCTGAACCTAAATCACCGCAAATAACTTGCCCTGCATTTAGTCCAGCTAGCGTCTTTACTTTTGCCCCAGCCTTACTTAGGGCCTGGCGCACGCGTTCAAGACCTACTTCCTCATGACTTGCCCTGACTAGAAATAAAAGTTCAATATTCTTATAGTTTTCAAGTAATTCTATTACAGTACAGCTTCCTAAGAGTCCTGTTACACCCGTTACTAAAACTTTTAATTTCATAATTGCCTTACCTTTCTTTACATACCTATAAATATACTCACTCAGAACACACTTTAACTGCTAGTTAAGTTAAAGAATCATTCTGGCTCGCTAAATATAGCAAATTAGACTGAAATTTGGCTGAAAGATCGGTAAGAAAGTAAGATCCGACTTAACGGTTTGGAATGAGAGCAATAAACTGACTGCCCTTATTTGATGTACTATTAACAAAGATCGCACCTTGGTGAGCTTCCACAATCCATTGGGCAATTGATAATCCGAGGCCTGAGCCTTCAATATCCCTTGATCTTGCCTCATCAATACGAAAAAACCGTTTAAAAATTTGTTTTTGAAATTTAAGAGGAATACCTGGTCCCGTATCCTCGACGACTATTTTGACATAAGAACCTGTGCCTTCTTGTACTTCTTCCAGATATACTACTACTTCACCACTGACCGGGCTGTATTTTAGACCATTGTCAATTAATATGTAAAGAAGCTGATGAATCCGTTCCGGGTCAGCATTCAGATCAATGGGGTCCGTTATATCAAACTGTACGTTAATCTTTTTTTGTTCGGCCGTAGTTTTCAGGGAATGTATCACCTGTCTGGTTACTAAGGTAAGAGAAAAAATCTCTTTTTTCAGCTTGATCTCTCCTGTATCGGCACGTGCCAGGGTTAATAAGTCGTTTACCAGTCGTTTTAAACGGAAAAACTCATCTTTGGCATCCCTCATAATCTGTAAGGAGAAAGATGACAATACATTATCTTTGTCCATTTCTATCGCTTCTATCGAAGTGAGAAGTACACTTAAGGGGGTCCGGAGTTCATGAGACGCATCCGCAATAAATTGTTTCTGCCGCTTTATGGATTCCTCCATTGGAGTCGTGACCTTGCCTGCCAAAAAATACCCGATTCCTGCAGCCAAAATTAAAAATAAGAGGGCGACGCCAATCAATGTAAGGATACTGCGCACAAGGACACGAGCATATGCTGTCACATCTCTGCCGGCATAAACGGTAGCCAAAAGCTTCTCTCCGCGATGTACTTTATGGGCAGTCAGAACTAACACTGCAGTTTCACCTGTTGGTAACGTCAGTGTGGTAATTTTCGTATCTTGTAAAGGATCCCAGTTCATAACTTGTGTATAGACCGTTTCGCGTAAAACGGGAACAGGTGGGTCACTCTTAACCACTTGCCCTTTAGTATCTACTATATAGTAAAAGACTTGTCCACTTATATCATAATCATCTTCGCTGGGAATCTCTATGGGAGAAACATTTACCTTTTTATAAGGCTTTACAATAGAGTCTACCTGCTCTCGTGCTATTTCACTTGCCAGCACTTTAATTTCTTCTGTCCGTTCCACATAAGTACCCCAAATGAGGCCAGAGCATACGATCCCAATAAATGCTAATAAAAACAGGCCAAAAACGATTGTATATACTGCCGTTAGTTTCTTACGCGTCGTGGATATCATTGCTTTTCTCCATTTTATAACCTACACCGCGAATGTTTTGGATTAATTCCACTTCTCCGGGAAAGTCAATTTTCTTGCGCAGTAACCTTACAAAGGCTTCGAGATTATTGGGCGAAACCTCACTCTCCAATCCCCAAATGTGATCTAAAATACGTTCCTTTGGTAAAATTCTTCCGTAGTTTTGCATCAATATATCCAAAAGCTGAAACTCTCGTCCCGTCAACTGTATGGTTCTTGTGCCTCGCGTAACCAGTTTTGTCGTTCGATTCAATTCAAGGTCCGCCAGTTTTACAACTTCTTCTTTAAGCGTAACCTTACTTCTTCTGGCTACCGAATGAATTCGAGCTAATAACTCCTTAAATTCAAAAGGCTTAACAATGTAATCATCCGCACCTGCTTCTAGACCAACTACCAGGTCATCCACGGTATCCTTTGCTGTAAGCATAAGTATTCCTCCCTGATAATGCTCTTCCCTCAACTCCTTACACACCTGTAAACCTGTCTTTTCTGGCATCATCCAGTCCAGAATGATAACATCATAAACTTCTTTTTGAATAAATTCTAAAACATAATCTCCGGAATGAACCCAGTCCACTTGCATATCCTGCCTTAATAGCATTTGATAAACAAGATTACCAAATCGTTTATCATCTTCCGCTAATAAGATTTTCATTACTTTTACCCCATTTCCCTCACATGATCTTTCAGGTTTCTACTATTATAACACCATGATATTATTCCCTTAAAGTTTTAAATGACTCATCCCTAGTCTGGCCAATAGACTAGGGATGAGTGAAACTTCATCAAGTATATTACACCACACAATAATGAAATTTGACTGAAATTCTAGTAATGGAGCATTACTAACATAATCCACGCTATAAAAAAGCCCTGCGTATAAGATGCAGGGCTTAGGATCTCTAAAAATCACTGTCCATTTTCTAACGTAATCTTTCCGTCTCTATATTGGGGTACTAAATGCAAAGAATCAATGTGAAAACAGTATTTGATATCATCCATACGATTTAAATGATATAATCGTTTGCCATTTCGACTATCAATAGCCGTTTCAATCAGTTTATCTTTCGCTTCTGTGTACATTAACAGGGCACCACGAGCCGAGTCTGTCATTTCTGCTTCATCTTCTGCTTTCAACAATTGAATTAACAGGCCTGCACAAAGGGTATCTTCTAATGAAAAAAGACCATCCGTTCCAGCGCATACAATCAAAATATCTTTTCCATGCTGTTTTGCCATTTGGCAAACAGCCTTAGCATTTAAAAAGGAACCGATCAAGGTACGGTATGCCCCTTCTGTTGCTTTTATGGCAACTGTACCATTTGTAGTCGTCATAATAACCGTTTTTTCCTGCACATTATCCTGACAGAAATCAAAAGGTGAATTTCCTAAATCACACCCCTCAATCTTAATAGATTGACGTTCCCCTGCCAGTAAAGCAGGCCCTAATTGTTTCGACAGAACATGAGCCTCTTCAATTGCTAGAACAGGAACAATCTTCTCACACCCATTTGCCATCGCTGTAGTAATACAAGTCGTTGCCCGGAAAATATCTAAGACGATGCAAACCGTATTAGAAAGATCCCTTCCTGCAGCCTCTTTAGGTAAAAATACAACATCCAGTTTCATTACTAAGTGCCATCTCCTTTATATTAACTAAGAAATATCAATCATTATCCAATGACCAAGCCGCTCCAAGATCCCCTTTAGCAAGGAAGAGCTTTAGAACGGCTTGGCTCCGTAGCTTAGGACCGTCATTTTATTCCAGAACTTTAGCTTTCTTCTTATATCCGTAAATGTTATTTTATCTTGTTTACCATTTTTTATCAATTGATTTTTTAAATAAGCATTGATGGCTTACTCATCGTTATATGGATTTTGCTGTACGATCACTTTCCTTACAAATCGGCTAATGCCTTCCAGTAACCAAGCTGTTATAAAGACTTCGTCTTGCGGTAAGTGGATAGGAGCAGCAAATCAACTCAATATATTACATTGTAATATATCCTTATTGATTAGTGAAATACATATACTGCATCTAGTGTATTTAACAATTGAATAAAGCAAGCTGCGAAAGCCTGCTTTACAATTTCTTAGCTTATTCACCAAAACCATAATGTGTTTTGGCAAATGTAATAAATTCCTGGGCTGCATAGGAAAGATATCTGCCTTTTTTCCAAACCAAGGCCAATCGCAGCCATGGCTGAGGGTCGGCAAAAGGACGAGAAGCAATGACTCTATCATCAAAATTCCTGCAAATCTTGCTGGGCAGCAAGGCAATACCTAAATTATCCATTACCATTTGTGTCATCCACTCACGCTGCGAGGTTTCCAAAATAATCTTAGGCTGAAACCCAGCTTGCTTGCATCCTTCAATGATCATGTCATGTAAATTATAATCACTGTTGTATAAAATAAACTGTTCATCACGAAGCTTCTTATAATCCATTACCTCATATTGCATTAACTTATTTGTAGGATGCATCACGACTTCCAAAGGATCTTCTTCAAACCAAATCTTTTCATAGTGTTCATTATCCTCAGATGGAGTAAATATACCAAGGTCTAAAAGACCATCTAAAATAGATGCTTCCACTTTTTTCGGACCAAACTCATATAAATGAATATGAATATTAGGATACTCTTTTCGAAAGGAACTTAGCATATAAGAAAAGGTTGTAATTGCAGTAATTTGAGGTAAACCAATATAAATTTTCCCGGACTGCATCTTTTTTAAATCGCCTAACTGAGAAGTTATATTTTGAAAAGATGACACAATTTGTTGCGCCTGTTTCAGAATAATTTCTCCGGCATCCGTTAATTCAACAGATTTAGTATCACGATAAAATAATATAACACCAAATTGCGTTTCTAATTCCTTAATTGCCCGACTAATAGACGGCTGAGAAATATACATCATTTCTGCAGCCTTGCTAAAATTTTTGTGCCGGGCAACTTCGATAAAACATTCCAGATTTCTTATATCCAAAAGACTTCCTCCTATTAGACTATATAGTCTTATTCTCACAGATGGAATTGTCTAGTCCAATTTAAAGTACTAACAACATTCGTTATCTGTAAAATAATCCCCTTCCAATAAATAAATCAGTTAGACATATAATTATCAATTATTACATAAATTGTTAATTATTTGGGAGGAAGTTCAATGTTTTTGTAGAACGGATTGTTTATGTGTGTTAAATAGCTGACATAGGAGTAATTATGGATTTTGTGCGTTTATCAGTAATAGGTTCATCTATTGGAACAATTTCAATAATATTCGTATATATATATTTATATATGCTATATCGTGCACGTTACATGGGAATATGGGCCTTAAGCTGGCTTATTCTTCTTTCACGATATGTAATTTTCGATTCAGGGCTATTTCCTTGGAAGCAGTCCTTTTTAGGTCTAACTATCTATCAATTGCTGATTTTTATTAGTGTTTTGGCATTTGTATGGGGCACCCATATTTTTATAGGCAGATCGCTTAATAAATGGTGGATATATGGTACTACTATCTTCGCTATCATAAGTGCTGCTTTGAATCTTCTATTCTCCTCCTTGTCTTATAAATTAATTCTCCCTATCTACAGTTGCTGTGTTGTTGGCATATGGTTAGGATTAATTTTTATACGCCACTTAAAACTACAAGGCATTGGTCACTTGATTACCGGCTATTCTTACATCTTATGGAGTCTTCTTAATTTAGCTGCACCTTTTACAATTGGTGATACGTGGTTTCTTCCTTTTGCTTATTCACTAGGAGGAATATTACGTCTAACCATTTCTATTGGTACCTTAATTGTATACTTTGAGACGACTAGAACAGATCTGATAAATAAAGAAACACAATATCGCCTATTAGCTGAGAATGCCATTGATGTAATCTATTCTTATCAATTACTACCAGAAAGAAAAATTGATTATATAAGCCCATCTGTTTTGTCAATTACTGGTTATAATCCAGATGAATATTATACTAATAATCATTTATTTTTAAACTCTATTCATCCTGAAGATTACTCTGTATTTAGTGAATTTATTAATAATCTACCATATTCAATCGAATTACCATTAACTTTACGCCTGATTCGAAAAGACAAAACCATCCTATGGATTGAACAAAAATGTGTCCCTATTTATGATAAAAATGGTCATATCTCAACTTTGCAAGGGATCGTTCGCGATATAACCTTGCGAAAAAAACTGGAACAAATGTCCTCCTTATTTGATCGAATGAATATGGTCGGTAGTATGGCTGCCACTGTTGCTCATGAAATTAGAAATCCCATGACTACAGTACGAGGTTATTTACAAGTGATGGGTAGAAAGCATGAATATCAAAAGGATAAAGAAAAGTTCAAATTAATGATCGAGGAAATAGATCGAGCTAATGCTATTATTCGTGAGTACCTTTCTTTATCCCGGGAAAAATTAGTTATTTTAAAACAATGTTCTTTAAACACTATTATTGAAGCACTATTTCCTTTAATCCAGGCAGATGCTACTGCTTCCAAGGTATCTGTAAATCTTGATCTTACTTCAGTCCCTGAATTATTACTCGATGAAAACGAACTGCGTCAATTACTATTGAATTTAGTGCGTAATAGCATCGAAGCGATGCCAGAAGGAGGTAACTTAGATATTTGCACTTTTCTTGAGGATGATAAAGTTATTTTATCTGTTAGTGACCAAGGACCAGGAATTCCCTCCCATATACTGAATAACTTAGGTACCCCTTTTATTACTACAAAAGATACAGGCACAGGCTTGGGTATTCCCATATGTTACCAAATAGTTCATAGACACAACGCCACTATTAAAGTTGATACTAGCAATAAAGGAACCACTTTTTCCGTTCATTTCAATTTATTATCATAACATAACAAATTTATCCCTTTTTTAGCGAGTCATCCATCTCCTAAAAAAGGGATTTCATTTTGACAAAATACTATATATTTTTTCCTTAAATTCTATTTTTCTACATTTTTCACAAGGAATACCAAACATCTCTCCGTATCCCTTAGGTAATAGGGGGTGATAGTTATGAAAACGTAAACTTGTTAAGAATTCTTACGTTAACTAACTATTATAAAGGAGAGATACTCATGATAAACAAGCTGCAAAAAACCTTCACTACAGAGGCTTCAGAAAGTTCAATAAAAATTGGTACAGCTACCACCCTTGAAGAAAAATATGAAATATATCGTTTCCGTTATAAAACATATGTAGAAGAAATGTCTAAAAATATTATGGATGCCGACAATACAAATAAGCAACTTTACGACGAACTCGATGAATGGGGTATTCTACTATATGCAAAAATTGGCACAGAAGTAATCGCTACCGAACGAATCAATATTGGTACTCTTGCCCAATTCCCACAAAATGTAATTAGAAATTTATCTTTAGACGCATTTGAGAATTGTTATATTGAAGGTGATGACCATAAATTTGCTTATATTACTAAAGTAATGATCGCCCCCGCTCATAGAGGTTCGTCAGTACTTTATTTACTTATGGCAGCATGCTATGAGATTTGTTGTCATAATCAAATACAATTTGGTTATGGTATTTGTAATTTACATTTGTTACGACTTTACGAACAAATGGGTTGGCATCGTTATACCAAGAATTTTAATTACCCAGGTTACGGCTTACAAGTCCCTATTGTGTTATTAGCAGATGATATTCAGCATTTACGTAAAGTACGTTCCCCTCTTTTACGTCTGGCACGAAAAAGAAAAGAAATAAACATTCATTCTGTCGAATGGTTTCACAAAAAATTCGAAAGACATGTTCAAATTATAAATAGTCAATTGATTACAGAAGAAGACCTATGGTCTATCTTATGCAAAGACTTAAATTGCCTACCAACCGAATCTATAACCCTACTACATGAACTAACAGAAGCAGAAGCAAAGAAATTTCTTCACTCTTGCAGCAGCCTCGTCCATTGCGATACTGGAGATATTATCACTACACAAGGTGATATTAGCTATACCTACAACATACTGATTTCGGGTAAGCTACGTTCCTTAACCTTCCAGCATCCAATAAAAGAATATACTTTGCCGGGACAAGCTTTTGGTGCTAATGGCTTAACAGAGCACAACAAACATACAGAAGACATTGCAGCTATTACCTCCAGCCAAATATTAGTATTATCTGGTATGGCTTTCCCACGTTTTTTTCACTCTCATCCTGATATTGCTCATAAGATCGTACAAACTGCGAGAAACTTAAGCAACAAACTGACTGATAAACAATGGCAATCAATCTAATAACTATTCTTCCAGCTTAAATACAAACAATCGCCGTTATATTATACAAAAAGGTATAATATAACGGCGCATCATTTTATACAGTTACTTACCACTATTCACGATTATTCTTACGGCTAAGTTATTTTACATCTTGCACCTTTTTATAGTTTTTCCCTACAGACCAGCAATCAGCAAATGTTTCTCCTAATTTCCAGTACTTACGCAAAGGCATATCAAATAAGATAGGTCGTATTTTGGAAATATCAACTTTACCATCTGTTAATGCTTTTTCATTGCAATATGTATTTTGAGGCTCTACCAAAAATACATCATGATTATGATTAGGCCTATCAATTATCTCAACAACCTTGCATTCCATCGTGAGTGGAGCTTCTTTTATCATGGGAGCACCTTGCAACTCACCGCTAAAACTTTCATAAATCATCGATTTATCACTATTTGCTCCCGATTCTAATCCTATGTAATCGGTCTCTACAACCATATCCTCACTAGGAAAGTTAATGCTTAAGGTCCTATGCTGCCTTATTCCTTGATCTGAATAGCGCCCCTTATTCATACTAATTGAGATGGTGCTATGATCAATGATTCCTACATATGCAATTGTAATATAATTGGCTTTGCCTTCGATTTCCGTTCCCACTATAACTGTTGGCATTGGATACAATGCGTTAACCGCTCCTATATTCTTTTTCATTCTTCAACAGCACTCCTTTTTATTTATTTCGTGTCCAATCCTAAGCTCGTAAGCACTAACAGGGCAAATTGACTAGAGTTCGCCTGCATTTCTGTAATTGTTATAATTATATATTGTTCTTGTCAAATAATTAAGTATGTACTTTTTTGTATCATACTATCTAAAAAGTAAGTTAAAAAATGAATTTATATTTATTTTATTACCTCAATAACTTTAACCTTAAAACTTGAATCATGCTAAATATATAAATATGATAGTAAATGCAATATAAATGGTAAAAAAATGCTATTATTGCGTAAATTTAATGATAAAAGAGATTGATTTCCCATAATAATCAAGGTATTATAGAACAAGAAGTTAGCACTCACATAGAGAGAGTGCTAATAAGACCAACTATTTTTACATATTTTTATAAAAAGGAGACTTCCTACATGAGCCAAGAACAAGTTACTAAGCAAACTAGGGAATTTCAGGCAGAAACGAAGCAATTATTGGACTTGATGATTCACTCAATTTATACGAATAAGGAGATCTTTTTGCGGGAGCTGATCTCCAACGCCTCTGATGCAATTGATAAAATTCGTTTTGAATCCTTGACTAACCATGATTTATTAGAAGGAGATTCTGAATTTGAAATTTTAATTGCTCCTGATGAAACTACTCATACTCTTACCATTTCCGATAATGGCATCGGCATGACTTATGATGAAGTTGTCGAAAATATTGGTACCATTGCAAAATCAGGCACAAAATCCTTTCTTGAGAAGTTAAAAGAAAAGGAAACAGCTACGGACAATGAATTAATCGGCCAGTTTGGTGTCGGTTTTTATTCGGCCTTTATGGTCTCTGAAAAAGTGACTCTCATCACTCGTGCTCCCGGACAAGCTAAAGGTGTCAAATGGGAATCTGGCGGTGATGGAACATATACAATTGAAGAAATTGACAAAGAAAAACGCGGCACTACGATTGTCATCACCCTTAATGAAGAGTTTCGTTCCACTGAACGATCTGGCGAAAATTTCTTAGATCGTTATACTATTGAAAATTTAATAAAAAAATACTCTGATTATATCCGCTATCCGATTAAAATGAATTTCATTAAAGAGGAAAAAGAACGGGATGAAGAAGGTAAAATTATTGAGGATTCCCCAGTAACAAAGACTGTAGAAGTCCGTACCCTAAATTCTATGACTCCCTTGTGGACAAGAAGTAAAAATGAAATTAAACCCGAAGAATACAATCTATTTTACAAAAACCTCTTCCATGACTGGGAAGAACCGTTGGAACTTATCCACACCAAAGCAGAAGGTACAGTAGAATACACCAGTTTATTGTTTATTCCCTCCCATGCGCCTTTTGATCTCTATAATCAAAAATCTACTTTCGGCATTCGCTTATACTCCAAACAGATTTTTATCATGGAAAACTGCCAGGATCTTCTCCCAGAATACCTGCGTTTTGTTAAGGGACTCGTAGATTCATCCGATTTCTCACTTAATATTTCCCGTGAATTGCTGCAGCATAGCAGCCAGTTGAAATTAATCGGCAAAAATCTTGAAAAAAGCGTCCTGAAAACATTAGAAAATCTACTGAAAAAGGATCGTCCAAAATACGAAAAATTCTGGAAAGAATTCGGTAAAGCTATTAAAATTGGTGCCTACACTGATTTTAGCAGCCGTGATAAACTCAAAGATTTGCTGCTGTTCTCCTCTTCTCACGCAACTGAAGAATTGACAACATTAGCAGACTATATCAGTCGCATGCCAGAAAATCAAAAAGCAATCTACTATGCAACAGGCAAAGATCGGGCCTCTGTAGAACGCCTGCCGCAAATGGAGCTGCTTAAGGAAAAGGGCATTGAGGTTCTCTATCTGTACGATCAGGTTGATGAGTTTACCATCGATGCTCTGCAAGAATACAAGGAGAAAAAATTCCAGTCGATTAGTCGCGGAGATTTGAACCTGGACGATATTGATTCGCCTGAAGCGAAAAAAGATACGGAAGCCATCTCTAAAGAAAATGAATCTTTATTAACTGCTATTAAAGAACAGTTAAAGGGGAAAATCGCTGATGTGAAAATCAGTAATCGTTTAAAATCCAGTGCCGTTTGCCTTGTCAGTGACGATAATGGCATTAGTCTTTCGATGGAACAAATTTTATCAGAAATGAATAATACTATGTATAAAGCTAGCCGTATTCTAGAATTAAATCCAAATCATGATGTTTTCGCAGTTTTGAAAAATTTACATGATACCCAGCCAGATTCAGAATCCTTCAAGGATTATTGCGACTTATTATATGTTCAGGCCATGCTGATTGAAGGCCTTCTGCCTGAAGATCCAATCAGCTTTGCTAACAAAGTGTCCAGCTTAATGGCAAGTAAAGGTAAGTAACCCTATTATAAAAACAGCTTGAACTATCATCACGATAGTTCAAGCTGTTTTTTGTGCATCCGTAGGAACAAAAGTCAAGTGGAAGCGCACCTAAAAACCGTTCCTTTGCCTTCAGATAATCCATTGCAATTCTGCTGTGGAAATAACTTCACAATACTCTTTATCCAAGTTTGCTAATGACATGGCATGCACGTCTTCAGCCGTTCGAATCTGTCCATTATAGTCAGGTCTGGCAAAGGTAAAGGTGGCATCTTCTACCAAAAAAACCGTGAAGCCTAGATTACCTGCCATCCTGACGGTCGTTTCCACTGAGTTATTTGTGATCACACCAAAAATCACCAAATGAGAAATATTGAATTGTCTAAGCATCTTTTCTAAATTGGTACCGATAAATGCACTATTCACATCCTTCGTGATGATTAGCTCTCCTTCTGCCGGAGCAACACAATGTTTAAAATCAGAGCCGGCATACCCAGGGCGATAGGTAGAATTGACCTCCTTAGATTCATGCTTAACATGAATGACTCTTCGCCCTGCTTGCCGCCAGGCTGCAAGTATGGCTGACATATGCTCTTCTGCCGCAGCATTATTGCGTTTTCCAAATTTACACCACTGTGGATCATCAATGGCATTTTGTACATCAATAATAAGTAATGCTGCTTCTTTCGGCAGCTTTTCAGTCATATGATCCCACCTCCTATTTGCAAACTAAACACTCTCATCCTTTATCTTCTATGCTACACTAATTTTAGCATTAAAAAAACGTAAAGAGCAACGGACCGATCCCGTTGCTCCTTTTCTGTGAGAATTCTAAGCTCTTTTTCCTTTTAATTTTTCTAATCGGATTAACTTTGATTCTTGTTTAAAGATCCTTCTATTTAAGGCTTCGATATCATCACTTAACTCGGCTATAGACTCTTTAGTTGCTGCTCGCTCATGCAGGGAGACTATATCTTTTTGTTGTTCTGTGATGACTTTCTTAACATCATCCTTGGTAACCATATTTTTTTCTATAGTTACCATGTTCTTTTCGATAGTATCTAATCGTTGACTTATTTGAGTTTGTCCTGCAAGTATCTGCTGTAATATCTTTTCCATTTGTACCTCCTATTCGCTTATTTTCCGTTATATCCTTCATTCATCTTATCACAAGTTCTTATTCATGAGTAGGGCATTGATTTTTTCTATTTTCCTATCTTCTAACCGACTCCCAGACTAATGACTGCATCATAAATTTTATCGCATCGGAAAAACCTTGATTATAATAAATCTCCCCGGCAACGGTTTCTTGTGTTGTAAAGTTATCATACATTTTGTTTAAGATCTCCCTATTTTCTTTTGTTAAGATTGCCGCTAATGCTTTTTCTAATTTGTTATTTTCCTGCTCTGCTTGATAATATCGTTCTGAAACTTCCCCTAAATCGATGAGATCCGCTGAATCGTGCATGATCCTTAACTCTCGCATGGTTGTTTCAAAGAAATTCATCCTATCCACTCCCTCGTTTTAAAGCTCAACTTGTAATGATTCGATACCAATTTATATTCCCCCATTCCGGCTGTAGGATTTCAACCCATTCATTGGGCATATCTCCATCATCGAACAGCCTTTTTTTAATGGGGAAATTAAAAAGCGCATGCAAGGCTTTATAACCTACACATGCGCTATTGTTGCGTCGTTTGTATCAAGATCCTGTAACCCGGCTTATTCGGGGCAATACAATACAGGCAGAAAGTCTCCTTTGTAAATAAAAGCTTCTGCTTCCTTACAGCCTTGTTACGGGATATGACAATCGATTGCTCAATGCAGCCGCTAGCCTCTGCCAACACTACAACCTCTACTATACCCCGAACATACCTTTGCTTGTAAAGAGGAAAAGATCACGGTATAATAAATCTGTCGTCGTGGACAGTTTAGCTGTTACGTGTAGGTGCCTGATCACCTGCTCGTGCCTGTGAGTGCGTCTACACTTACAGGTCACGGCGACTTTTTAATTTCCACCTATTTCTAATTATAACGCATTCGGGAAGTATTGCAAGCAAATATGCTGCAAAAGGAATAGGTTCTCTAGCGGATTTTCTTAATGGTGATGTTCAAGAATCAACTGCTAAGAGGATTGGGAAACGAAGGGACGATTCGAGGCTATAAAAGACTACCGCTCATTAGTTTTTTACTAATAAGCGGTAGTCTTTTATAGCCTGTTAGAATTCAATGAATCAAACTATTCGTTGTAATCCAAAAAAACAATATCGGATACACCAGCACTAAAAAGACTGCCGTAGTTAAGACAAAGGCTGCACCAGAAACATGGAGATTTAAACCATATAGCCTGGCGGTTACAATGGCATTAATTCCTGTAGGCACACTGGCTAATATTAAAATCGTACCTAAAAGAGCTTGATCATTAAAGACTTGCCGGGCTAAGAGATAGCCTAGCACTGGTGTGATAACCAACTTGATCGGTACAAGATCAAAGGTAGAGCCATAATATTCTTTCATTCCTGAAAAGTTAATACTATATCCTGCTGGAATTAAAGCAGTCCAAGCAGCAATGTGTACCAAGGGATCAAAGATTGTACTAAAAAAATCCGGACGAGGGACACCACTTACACAAAGTATGAAGCCAATTATCAGCCCTGCGACTGGCAGCTGGTTCCGATTTAAAAACATGGACGCAAAGGTAAGTTTTTGTTTTTCTTCCTCGCAGCAGCTTTGCTGTTTATAATATTGCGCCATAGGAAAACAAAATAAAAATAACACCAAATTTTGTACTAGCCCAACGATCTGGGTATAAGCAAAAGCGGCTTCACCAAATATAATGTAGGCACAAAGCCCGCCCAATGTTCCCGTATTGGACAAAATCGCTGACGCTAAGTAGCTTCCTTTTTCAAGACAATTCGTATACTTATGCTTGGATACCAAATAGGCTGCAGCACCTGGGATGATACTAAGCAGAATTCCAAAACACGGCAGCCACATTAACTCCCATTTTAAAGGCAGCTTCCAGAAACTAAGAATGGATAACGCCGTAGATATTACTAAGATATTAAATATAATTAACTTATCACAATTTTTCTCACTTAAATATTGAGAGCGTCGAAAAAAGTACCCCAGCATAAGCGGAAGCATGAGATCCATAAAAACATATACTAGTTTTAACCTTATATCCATGATCAACCTCTTTTACACCATCTAGTAATCATATATTCATTTCTTTTCTATTCTGCTATTAGCTGTATATTCCTTCCACTCATTTTTCTGAATTTTTTTGTCGAATAAAAAAATTGAATGTGTTCTATTCACATTCAATTTTTTATTATGTTTTTTGCTAAGAAAAGCCTTTCATATTCTTGTCATTGCGAGCATTAGCGAAGCAATCTCTTACGAGTAAGGGATTGCTTCGCCAATGCTCTCAATGACATACTATTTCCCAATTAAGGCAGCTCATTCCTGTCATTTTCATTAATAGGTTGATAGATATCCAATTCACAATAATTATCTTTTGATATGGAAGTATCGATATATTCAAAGCGAAATTTATCGGCAAATGTAAAGCCTGATTTAAAAATCCATTTAGAATACATATGAACTAACAACCGCCCCACTTGCCTACCGTTAATATCATTAGGATGAAAAAAACCTACAAAACGAAAAGCGACATATTTATGGGCCGGTATGGAAATCCCCTCCATTCCTTCTGGTACATGAGAGAGATCATGTACTTGAAGAGAGGGCATATAATAAATATATCCCTCATCATCTTGGCTCCAGTCTGTGTAACCAAAATACACTGCTGGATTGACTGGATTTATAATTTTGTGCTTATGATTATAATAAAAGTCATTCCCATAAGCATTCGCCGTTTTATCGCCCGATTTGCTCACAATTTTATGCTGATTGCCCACTAAGTAAATCTTCGGTTTATATACGAAAAATGGCTTATATATAATGGAATTATTAACAGACAAGATATCATGTATATTCAGTTTTTCCTGAATGATTAATGATAGATTCTCTAAACGTACTTTCAGAGGAGTATATCCAAATTTTTTACGAAAAGCCCGTATATAAGACTGCTCATAATCAAAACCATAATCTAAAGCAATATCAATAATTCTCTTACTGGTATGAATCAGTTCATGAATACTAGACGATAGTTTTCGTGACTGGACGTACTCCATCAAAGATTCACCTGTTAATGACTTAAACATTCTATGCAAATGATATTTTGATATTCCTGACTGTCTAACAATGTCATCCAGGGTAATCTTATTATAGATATTACTCTCAATATAATTAACACATGCTGCTACAGTCTCTTTCATATCTACCATAACCTTTGACCAGCCCCCAAACTAAAAAGCTTTTAAAACCAGTGTTGCATTATGTCCGCCAAAACCAAAAGAATTTGTCAATGCATAAGACAGGGCTGCCTTTTTCCCTTCATTTGGCACATAATATAAATCACATCCCGGATCAGGAGTATGATAATTAATCGTTGGCGGTAAAAATCCATCTTTCAGAGCCGCTGCGGTTATAATAGCTTCAATAGCTCCTGCTGCTCCTAATAAGTGACCCGTCATAGATTTCGTTGAACTTACTGCAAGTTCATATGCATGTTTGGCAAAAACGGTTTTTATAGCACTCGTTTCATTCTTATCTCCCAATGGTGTTGATGTGCCATGGGCATTGATATAACCAATCTCCTTAGGCTGTATCCCTGCATCCTCAATTGCCAGCCGCATACATTCGGCAGCACCTTCTCCCATTTCGGCAGGAGCGGTAATATGATATGCATCATTGGTGCAGCCATAACCTACGATTTCGGCAATAATAGTTGCGCCTCTCTGTAAAGCATGATTTAGTTCTTCGACAATTAGAGTTCCTGCACCTTCTCCCAGTACGAATCCATCTCGTTCTGAATCAAAAGGTCTGGAAGCGGAAGCGGCATCCAGATTTGTGGTCATTGCTTTCATGGCACAAAAACCAGCTAGTGCTAATCTGGTAATGGATGCTTCTGCTCCACCGGCGATTATAATATCCGCAGCGTTTCTTTGAATGACTTTAAAAGCATCACCAATTGCATTAGTAGAGGAAGCACAGGCTGAAACAGTACATTCTGTAAATCCCTTAACACCATAGCGAATCGCAACCAGCCCCGCTGCCATATTCGGCAGCATCATGGGCACCAAGAAGGGACTAATTCTGCTGGTGCCTTTTTCTAAAAGCAAGCTGTGCTGATTTTCAATGGTTTCAATACCGCCAATCCCGGTACCGATAATTACACCGACCCGTTTTTTATTTACTTGATCAAAATCAATCTTTGCATCTTCAACTGCCATCTGCGTGGCAGCCATAGCATATTGTGTAAATCGGTCCATCCTTTTTATTTCTTTTTTATCCAGAAACGGACTAGGTTCAAACGCCTTCACCTCAGCCCCTACTTGTGTGGGTAAATCAGATACATCAATTCTCTCAATGGTGCTAATTCCAGATTTCCCTTGTTTAATTGACTGCCAGAATTGATCTGCACCACATCCTAAAGAAGTTACGGCTCCCATGCCTGTAATAACTACACGTCTATTCATTTAAAAACCCCCAATGTTCATTTTATAATTTTTTATTTTCCACAGAATACCTTTTCACAATACATTAGTATAATACTTTACTAACTTTAACATATTTATGACTTAAAAATGAACAACTCTTGCTTTCGTGCAGTTAAAAACCAGCGAATATAAAATCCGTCAGTCACAGAAGATTCCAGGGATAAAATTCTCTAAGTATCGGCACAGTCGTAATTGGTTATATACAAAGGAAGTGACTGAGAGGTATTCTCTCAATCACTTCCTCTAATGGATAGTCATCCATATATTAGCGAAGGCTTTCGACTGCTTGTTTCGCCCATTTAGAATCTTTCAGTACAGCTCTGCCTACACCGATAAGGTCTGCTTTTCCTTCTGCCAATAACTGTTCAGCCGCCTGAGCATCAACAATACCACCAGTAAGGATTACAGGAAGGGACACTACCTGTTTAATCGCTGCAGTGAGTGGTGAAAAATAACCTTGTGAATTATTGTCAGGTACAGTATAACCTAAAAAACTGCCTGATATATCTAAGATAGTAACGCCAGCCTTTTCAAATTCCTGTGCGGCAACTTTGCTGTCTTCAATTGTTGTTCCGCCTTCGGTATAATCGGAAGCCCCCAAGCGCAAGAGAACAGGATAATCCGGTCCTACTGCTTCCCGTACTGCAGCGATAACTTCTAAATGAAAGCGAATACGATTATGTATATCCCCGCCATATTCATCTTTGCGTTTATTAGTCAAAGGCGATAAAAACTGGCTCAAAAGATATCCATGGGCAGCATGGATTTCCACACCATCAAAGCCTGCTTCTTTAACGCGGCGGGCAGCACCTTGAAACGCTTTGACAATAGCAGCAATATCCTGGGTGGTAAGTTCCCGAGGGATTGCTCCTTTACGTGGATTAGTGATGACTGATGGTCCTACGGGAATCTCACCGATAACCTTTTCATCAGCGGCACTCCCTGCATGATTAATCTGCATCATAGCCTTGGCACCGTTGCGATGAATCACATCGGCTAACTTTTTTAATCCGGCTATTACACTGTCATCTGCAACAGAAAGCTGATTTTCACTGGCCTTGCCTGCCTGCTGAACAAAACTATGTTCGATAATGATAAGCGATAAATATCCACCTTCCGATTTCTCGGCATAATAATCTAATACTCCTGCGTTTACTTTGCCATCACTATCTGCTTTTGAGGTAGCCATTGGCGGCATTACCAAACGATTAGCCAATGTTAACGGACCCGCCTGCAAGGATTGAAGTAAATATGACATAAATTAACCTCCTATTCATTGACTGTTTTATTGACGATCTTACATCTTTTAAGGGCAGCTTCTTTGAGTATATTGTTCATTATTAACTATTTTAATGCTAATGAATACCGTATTACTGAAAGATAACTTCCATGACTTCCCTAACACTATAGTAAACAGTAGGATCTTTTTCGGCAAGTACGCACTTATTAGTGGCATAGAATCTATTCTTATACTGCAAAGTATCGGCTGTCTTTATCAGCCCAAGTGTTATGTACAAATCACTCTTGCCCTAAGGCAGGACTATGTTTGTTGGATAACGAAATGAATACTAATTATTGTAACCTCACAGACCTTAAACCTGCTTTTTTTCAGTTGTTCTTAGCAAAATAAGAGAAAAGAATGTTAAACCACAGAGGGCACATAGAAAAGATCAATAAAAAAGATGCACAGTGTTTTTTATCATCTACATAAGGGAGAATATAATCATGGCTACAATTAATGATTTCATGGAGTTAGACATCAGGGTAGGAGAAATTATTCAAGTAGAGTCTTTTGCCAAGGCTAAGAAGCCAGCCTATAAATTGCGGATTGATTTCGGCGAGGAAATCGGCATAAAACAATCCAGTGCGCAAATTACCGAATGTTATACAAGCAATGAGCTGCTTGGCAAACAGATCCTAGGAGTTGTAAATTTTCCGCCACGAAAAATTGCTGATTTTATCTCAGAAGTCCTAGTCTTAGGAGTATATAGCGAACAAGGCGTTGTACTGATACAACCCGAACAGCCAGTAAAAAAAGGTGATAAGTTAGGATAAACTTATTGAAGCAGAGAACGGCGTCCTTAAGAAACATCATCCCAAACCCAAAGTTCATATTATTATAAGCGGGGTTACGTGAAAGAGCGGAGTGTAAATCATACGAACTCTGGACGAACTAGCAATTTCTTTCTATGCTCGAAAAAAGGACTTACTATGCAATGTAAGTCCTTTTCTCATTCCGCATATCTTTTCAATCGCTCCGCAAGAGTTCCAGTATGCAATTCAAAAAGGTGGTTATCAAAATCATAAAAATATAAAGATTGTCCCTCTCCTGCAACCCGTGTCCGCGGGGGCCTATAATCCACCCCCAGTGCTTTAACTCTTGCTTCATAAAGAGAAAATTCTTCCTCCTTTATCTTAAATGCGGTATGGTTATAAGTCCGTTCCCGTAAGGATTCTCCTTCCATTATAGCAATCCACTGCCCACCAATAAGAAAAAACTTCTCTTTGGATATTGAAAACATTCTATCACCACTGGCATATACTTCTTCAGCGTCAAATATGATTTTAAAAAACTGAGTCGCTTTCACCAAATCTTTCACAATAAATGTGATATGGCTTATACCTTCCAAACGAAAACCTCCTCTATCATAAAAAATCAGCAGACTACTCAGTCCAAAATATGCCTCCCTGTCATATTTTTGTCACATTTCCATGTTATTCTATGTACAACAACTGATCGGCACAGCATCGGTTCATTAGTAATAATATATAGTTTCTCCTATAATCCGATGCATAGCCGGTCATTTACATATATCAAATATCCTAACAGTTTGTTTTATTTGATAGGATGGAAGTTACATAAGAATTTTAACTTATATTAGGGGGATTTGTTTATGAAAAAGAAAATATTAACTCTTATGGCAGGAACCATGTTAGCTACCAGTATTGGCTATGCAGCTCCACTTACGGATTTAGCTACAGGAGAAACCAATGTGGGGTATAATCACTATAATTTAGATCAAAACGGGCGCAGTATCGATAACGATAGTTTTTATTTGGAAAATGCCATTTCTGACAAGTTTATTGCGGGCATTGAAAGAAACGGTTATGCAGCACCTTACGGCGATTCTCATACAACCGATATATATGCCCATTATAAATTAGATAATAATGTTCGACTCATCGTAGGTGATCGCAATTACAGTGGCGATTCTGATAAATTCTTCTATGGTATAGGCGTAAGTACGAACTTAGCTCCTAAATTAGACGGTTATGCATCCGTAACGACGAACGATGTGGCTACAGGTTGGCAAACAGGTTTGAACTATAAAATGGATGGTGAAACCTCTCTAAATCTTGGATATAAATCCGATAAGCATGATAATTCCTCAACGCGTGATGGTGTAGGCTTTGGTATAAGTCATAAGTTTTAACTTATGAAAAATAAGAATACGACAAAATCAGACTAACAACAAGAAAGTGTTGCTAGTCTGATTTTTATTTTTCCAGCAACACCTCTAAAAAAGCTTTCATATATTGAGGCAGATCAGGAGGACGACGGCTGGAAATTAAATTACCATCCACTACCACAGCTTCATCTAACCATATTCCGCCTGCATTTTCCATATCATCGCGAATTCCCGGAGTACTGGTTACCTTTTTCCCTTTTAGAATCTTAGCCGAGATGAGGACCCAGCCCGCGTGACAAATTTGACCAATCGGCTTCTGACTGGCATTAAAGTTCTGCACCAGCTGTAATACCTCAGGGAAACGCCGCAGCTTGTCAGGAGCCCATCCTCCTGGAACTAATAAAGCAGCATAATCATCAGCCTGTACCTGAGTAAAGCTATAATCAGACTCAATGGGAACACCATATTTGCCAATATATTTTTTCTTAGCCTTTTCACCAACAATATCCACCTGCACTCCCGCTTCCCGCAATCGCAGAACGGGATACCATAATTCCAAATCTTCAAAATCATGATCTACCAATTGAATCGCCTTTAAGACTGTGTCTGTCATCATAAAACCTCCCCTATGCTATTTACAGCATAGTTTCTGGAAGCAAATGCAAATTCCTGCTAGCCGGAATAGGATTTTGATGATTAAAAAAACTACGATTCAGCGTGAAAACTCACCTAAAGCGTAGTTTTTTAAGTTTATAGCAAAAAGGAAGATACTTCGATCCGTTTAATTTTCCACTCTCCATCTTCATATTTCCAGCGGGAATAAACATTACCAATACCATCAGCACCATAGGCACCGATAATCCTCTGTATGCCTCTGAGCTCATATACACCATCATTGTCCATGTCCATCGGCTCCAATATGGTAAATGGATAAGAGATTGGTGTTACTGCTTTTAATAGCTTACCGTTTTTGTCATAAACAGCTGACTGTACATAAAAATCTTTTTTGTTCTCTAAATCCAGGACTATACTACGACCGGTATTTTCATTTCTAAGCTGGGCTTTATAGTCATCCACAAAATTTCCTGTAAATACAGCGCCCCGATTATTTTTCTGATCAAAAATAATTGCAGGCTGAGGAAGATTATAATTCACAATGATGTGTCCCTCTATACCGCCGCTGCCTCCAGTAGGAGCACTAATCATAATATCACTTACTTTGTCTCCCGTAAAATCGCCCACAAATATTTTACCTTCATAACCAGAAAAACCATTCAAATCCACTGTTTTTAAATCATGGACCGCACCATCACGAACTACAAGGCTCATGTTATCCACAAATTTATCACTGCTTTTATCTTTATGGCCAACCAGATAAATAGTATCGCTAACACCATCACCAGTAACATCTGCCATTGCTGAGTCAATTATATAACGGCCATCAGGCAGTTGCAGTTCCTGAAATGCCGGAGTGGCAACCTCTTCATCAATTGTTTCTGCAGCGACAGCGGTACTTATTCCTGTGAAGAGAATCCCCAACAGCAAAGCCATCATCCTAGTTCTTTTAGCACTCATTATGTTCCCCTCCTTACTTCGTATTATATACTATCTTCTAGTTAACAGTTAGGTTTTATCCATACGAATACTATGTAAAATCATACCAATGACAATAATAAAGACTTCTATTAGTAACCACTCTGCAGGCATGTTTCCAACTAAAAAAGTGTTTCACCTGCTATGGTACTTCACCAGCCTGGGTCACTTGGTATTCTTTGTCTCCATTTATCATAGTAATAATAATATCACCTGGGGACTGAAACGAATACAGCATTTTCGAAAATGTACAATATACATTGCATGCAATGACAGCATCCTAATTTGTATAATAATTGCCAATCTTGACGATAATAAGAAAAAGCACTATACTTAGTTTATCAAAGGGGAGTAATTAATATAGGTGCTATCAACATAATGGTTAACGCCTGGTAGTACCCGCGACTTTTGCGTAATGAGACCTTTGGTGCTTTTCAGCACCAAAGGTCTCTTTGTTTTTTATCCCAGATACTTAAAATTGGAGGAATTTACATGGTAAGTCTTTATCTAATATTAATCGTAGCTATTATTGTAATCTATTATAGCTGTGAGCTTTTTGTCAATGCCATTGAATGGGTTGGAAAAAAGTTCAATATTGCCCAAAGTGCCGTAGGCACGATCTTAGCAGCTTTTGGAACAGCCCTGCCTGAAAGTGTCGTAACCTTAATGGCGGTAGCGTTTAATTCCAGTGCCGAGCAAAAAGATATTGGTGTCGGAGCCGCTTTAGGCGGTCCTTTAGTTCTTGGAACTATTGCTTATGCCGTTGTAGGGCTCTGTATTATCCTTTTCCGCAAAAAGCGTGATTTAGGAACGGAAATTGATATTGATAGCCGTAAGTTGAGCCGTGATCAGTTTTGGTTTGTATCTATTTTTATCTTCAAACTACTAATGGGGTTATTTATCTTTAGCCTTAAACCTTTAGCAGGTTTTTTATTCTTAGCAGCCTACGGATTTTATTTTTATAAAGAAATGGGAACGGAATGCCTTATCTGTGAGGAAGATATTGAACCCCTAATCTTTCAATCCAAGAAACAAGAGCCTACAACATTCTGGGTACTGGCGCAAACCAGTATTTCGCTGCTGCTCATCTTTTTTAGTTCTCATGTTTTTGTAGAACACCTGGAATTGCTGAGTGGTTTTTGGCATATGTCCCCCTTAATTGTCTCGCTCCTAATAAGCCCCATTGCTACTGAACTGCCTGAAATTTTAAACGCAGTAATATGGGTTCGACAAGGAAAAGAAACTCTTGCTTTAGGTAATATTAGCGGGGCCATGATGATACAAGCTACCATTCCAACAGCTTTTGGATTATTTTTCACGCCTTGGCTGTTTGATGCTCATCTTATATGGGCAGGACTCATGACTCTCATCTCAATTTTTTACTTACGATTCACTTTGAAACAAGACAAATTATCGCCAAAACGTTTAGTCTATGCAGGAGCCTTTTATCTCTTTTTTGCCTGTATCTTCTTTATCAGATAAGCTGCAGCATCCTACGGCAGCCTGGCAAAAATTACATAGCTATTTATTTGAAATGGCTTTATACTCTAAGTAGAATCAGAGGAGCTTCGATGAGATTCTCTCTTTCGCGATATAATCTCTTACGATATTGAAAAATTTTAAACAAAGGGGTAATGATAATTTGCAAACTAAAACAATTCATGATTCCGCTGTAGACATCTCCATGGTCATGCTGCCACATCAAGCCAATGTTGCCGGAAATGTTCATGGTGGAGAAATTATGAAACTGATGGATAATGCAGCCTATGTAGTTGCTCACAGGCACGCCCGCTCCAATGTAGTAACGGCAAGAGTTGATGAATTGACATTTCATCAGCCGATATATGTAGGTAACCTGGTAAACTGTCATGCTTATTTAACTTTTGTCGGAAAATCTTCCATGGAAGTTTCTGTTATTGTCGAAGTAGAAGACTTATTTAAAGATGCCCCTCGCAAGTGTGCGTTAACGGCACTTTTTACCATGGTCTCCTTAAATGCAGGCGGACACACCTGTGCTGTTCCTGCTCTAGAATTAACTTCTGATGCCGAACGTGCAAGGTTTGAACAAGGCGCAGAACGCTACAAAATAAACCGAGCTAAGGCGAAAACATGCCCGATACCAGAAAGGCTGTAATACGATTCTGCTATGTTGTATTACAAAAAGCATCTCTTCATGATGAAGGGATGCTTTTTTGCTTATGCAATACTGCTAATGGATTTTAGAATTGGGTACCAAAACTAAAGTGTGCCCTGCCACCTTCTTTACCATATCCATAATCCAGGCGTATTGGCCCAATCGGTGTATTGACACGCAGCCCCGTTCCAATACTATACTTTAAATCATTGAAATTATAACTGCCATCCCAAGCATTACCAGCATCCGCAAAAATAACACCTTCCACCTTATTAGCAATAGGATAACGATATTCGGCTGTAGCAGTGAACATCTTATTTCCTTTAAATTCATCATCTTTATAACCACGCAAAGTATCAATACCACCCACACTAAATCTGCTGGCATCAGGAACATCTCCATCAGCCACGCCAGCCGAAACATGAAATGCCATAACTTGTTTACTGCCAACTTTAAAGTATTTACGTCCGTCAATAATATACTTATTAAAATCGAATTGACCACCAAGTCCTTTGCCAGCGATTTCAGTTGTTAATGACATACGATTTCCTCGCGTAGGATTAAATACATTATCCCGGGTATCATAGACCCTGCCTAACGTTATGCTATGCACTTCGCCAAAATTATTTTTAAGATACTCTGCATTATAATCGGCGTTGTAATCTGAATCACCGCTAGCAGCCGAATAATCCACAGGTCCAGACTCGTGTTCTATGTAAAGATCCGTTCGCTTCGTAAGAGTAAGATAATTTTTTATATACTCTCCCTGGGGACGTCCTAACGTAACATTAAAGCCTCGGGACCTGCGATAATACGTAGAGCGAAGCGTTGTGTTATCACCATTAAGACCATAATCACTCACTTCATTGACGGAGTTGAACAGATTAACGCTTAATGAGGTTTCCTTCTTATCGATATAAGGATTGGTAAAATTCAAATTCCAGCCTGTACCTGCAATACTGGAATAACCATGCTGAAAGTTTACATTCAGATTATTGCCAGTTCCCCTAAAATTAGTATCCCCCAAGCCGATAATAGATGTCAAACCATCCGTTTTGCTATAACCTCCGCCAATGGTAAATGTTCCTGTTTTTTGTTCCGTAACATCAACCTCAGGGACAACAGCATTTGGTTCTCTCCCAGGATTCAATTTCATATTTACATCTTCAAAAAAGCCAAGATTATTTAACCTTTCTAAACTTCGTTTTGCATCTTTCGCATTAAAAGGTTCCCCTGTTTTTATTTTTAACTCACGAGTAATAACATACGTCTTGGTCTTTTCGTTACCTTTCACAACAATGTCTTCGACCCTGCCCTCATTGATAAAAAAAGTGACTACTCCTTCCTGGTCCATTATAACATCGTTCACTTTCGCCACTATATAACCTTGATCATGATAATATTGTTCAATGCTCTCGGCTGCATCATTTAATTTTTTATTATCTATGATATTCCCCTTTATAGCTGCAGATAAGCTCTGTAGTTTTTCCGTAGAAACCTTGGTATTACCTTTGAAAACAATATCTTTTATCGCCACTTTTTCCGTAACGGAATAAACCACCTTGACGCCTTCAGGTACTTCAATGAAGTCGGCTTGTACATCATAAAAGCTGCCTAATCCATAAATAGCCTTTATATCCTGCTGAATTACATCGGCATTGAATGTGTCACCTGATTTTAGCTTAATCATATTACTAATCGTACTTGCTTCTTGGTCATTCTTATCACTAATACTAACATCAACTATTTTTTTGCCTGTAAAATCTGCAGCATAAGCAAAGGTATCAGCACCAAACAGGCTCTTTATCATAAAAACTCCTGCAACTACAAAATAAGGAATGTATCTTTTCTTGTTCATTTATAATCTCCTCTTATAACGTTTAGATCCATTAACTGCAAAACTCTAACTTTATTTCTGTCAGATTAAACCTATAATTTCTACTCACTAGATCGTAAATAACTATTTGCACCGAATCCCCTTTTATCAAATTTTAAGCTTACTAAATTCTCAAATTGTCTATTTTCCTCTTCATTATAAAAAGGATTTGTTACCGTTTGGTTACAACCTATCGACGATTATATATCAATTTTATTTGAATCTTCTTTTTAAATTTTAGTCCCATAAAAAATAAGAAATTCAGCTTACGCGTATCTGAATTTCTTATCAAGATCATTTATATGTCTTTCTACTTTTTAAAATATTTTATTAACATTTTTTAACTTTTCTCAAATATATTAGAGGTAATTTTCAAAATAATTAGAATTGTATAGTTAGATAAACATAAGGGGCGATGTATATGAAAATAAATCCTGCAGTTCGTTTTACTATCGGGACTCGAATCTTTATAACATCTATGCTCATTGTTATAGCCTTCACCGGCCTTAATATCTACACTTATCGTACCATCCATTCTATGCAGCAGCAGTATAATAATTTATTAAACGATACAGCGCCGGCGATTGAAGATGTGAAAAATATTCATACGGAAGTTTGGACACAGAATGCAGAAGCACGCGCTTATATTCTTAGCCAGAATGTAAATTACAAAAAGACTTATGAAGATTCTAAAAAAAGAATGCAGGATGTATTTGATAAATTACAAAATAATCCTACCATCCAACTCCCTCAGGAATTATATAATTTACAGTCTGCAACAGCAGATTTTGATAAGACTTTGGAAATTGGTATGGGAATCAGCAGTATGTCCGGTGCCAATGAAACCATCAAATTCTTGGATTCCTCTAGTAAAGAAATTAACGAGGCTAAAATACAGTCAGAAAAATTTCTATTGTCAATGAAAGAGCATGCAGCGCTGCAAATGGCAGCGGCAGCGTCTACCGTGGAAAGAATGAAGAATTTAACCTTTTATCTGAACATCATTATGTTCTTCTTCACAGCAATAGCCGCCCTTTGGATTGCACGCCAGATCTCTCGTCCCATAAAAAGCATCTCCATCGCAGCAAAGGCCATTGCCGCTGGTGACTTACAAGAAAAAACAATTACCTTTCTTCCTAATAATGAAATTGGCGACATGTCACAGTCTGTCAATCTTATGGTAGATAATTTAAGACAAATCATCATCCAAGTGACAAAAGCTTCTGAGGAAGTTGCGACTGCCAGCCAGCAACTGAATACAACTACAGAACAATCTTCTGAAAACGCAGCTCATGTTGTCAGTGCAGTCACTGAGGTATCAGCAGGCTCCCTACATCAAGCCCAAGAAATAGAAAAAACAGCAATAACCATAACCAATATGGTAGATGCGGTGCGTCACATTGCCGACACTACTAACGCAGTGTTTGCCAAATCCCGAAATGCATCGCAAGTTGCTACTGCCGGTGAAATTGTTGCCAATGATGCCATCAAGCAAATGGAAGCTATTAACCAATCCGTTAGTCTTTCCGCCGAAGTCGTTGATAAGCTGGGTAATAGTTCCCGGCAGATTAGTGAAATCATTACAGTCATAAGCGGTATTGCAGAACAGACCAATCTATTAGCCCTCAATGCTGCTATAGAAGCGGCTCGTGCTGGTGAACAAGGTAGAGGTTTTGCCGTGGTTGCCTCGGAGGTTCGTAAATTAGCAGAACAATCCCAAGTGGCCGCTTATAAAATTGCTGAGATCATCCAAGAAGTGCAGAAAGAAACCAGTTCTGTAATCCATACAATGAAAACAGGTACGCAAGAGGCATCTAAAGGAATTTCAATTATTAAGCAAACTGGAAAAAGCTTTACGGATATTGTTGCTGTGGTAGAAGAACTAGAGCATCAAATACAAATCATAAGCAAGGCAACGGGAAGACTCTCCACTTCTGGAGAGCAGATCATGACTTCGGTAGATACTATCAAGAATTTAGCAATTTCAGCAGCTGACAACACGCAAACGATTTCAGCATCCGCCGAAGAACAATCTGCTTCGATGCAGGAAATATCCAGTTCCTCTGAAGCCCTTTCCATTATGTCACAAAACCTGCATACAATGGTTAATAAATTTAAACTGTAATCTATACCATTATCCAGTGATATTCCCATCTCACTCTTATTCTCAGGATTATGACAAATTGCCGCTTCTAAATTATGATACCTTCACCAAACATCGCCTTAATCTTCCTATTGTTAATTTCTAAGAGAATATGAAAGGCGCTAATAAATAAACGGTCTCGAAAGCTTCGAGACCGCAATAGGATTTAATAGAAAAATTCCAGTTTCATCATGTATGTTTTATCCAGATTATCCGAAGTTAAGGTTGTCAGTCCTTTATTCTTGATCTTAAAGTCTTGGTATTCAAGGGATGCAACCACGTTTTTAGCTACAACATTCTGGTACGCCAGATAGAGAACATTTACGTTATCAGTACCCTTCATAATAGAATAGGGTTTGGTCGGACCAGCATAAGCAACAGCCATGGTATCAAAGCCACCAGCACCATCGGGAAGTGCACCAGGATCAACACTGCGGTAAGAAACCATCCAAGCATCGGTCCCGTTCTTGGCCGGATTCACGAGATTAACACCAGAGTAGAATACTGGGGGGGAGAAAGTACTATTGGTTAATTCTACTGCCCAAGCTTTTGGATTAGAAGAAATACCAGCTGTTACTCCTTCTAATTTACTAGAGATGTAATCACCAAACAACTGATACTTGCCAAGTTTAGAAGCAAATCCAGTTGCCCAGCCATGAGATTTATCAAAGCCGCCATTTAACCCTACATTCATGCTGCCAGTACCAGTAATCGTTGCCGTCCCAGGAACATCTGCCCAGTAATAACCTGCCCGCCATGACAGTTTATCAGACACTTTCCAGCCTAATTGGGCATTACTAAGAGTTTTGGCATCACCGCTAGTACCCGTTCCGGTGCCTAGGTCAGCCAGCGGCTTGACATTATTAACAGCACCAATAAAAGAAACATCACCCATTTTTTTATCCAGACGAATACCATCAACACCAATCGCTTTCCCCATTAGCCCAGCGCCAAAGCTATCGAAAGGAAAACGACCAATCCGAATACTATCAAATCCAAGTTGTTTTTTTGCTGTTATGGCAAAGGCATCAAACCCTACAGTTGTACCATCAGGACCATTTACACTGCTGTAATTGCCAGCTTGTCCACTTGCCGTCAAGCGGGCGAACCACGATGTCTTTTCATTGATAGTTCCCCATAATTTCACACGCTGCCGGAATTGAAAGCTATCTGAACCGTGGAGTTTCTTCTCACCAGAAGCTTGAGGGTCATTGGCAACATAGCGAAATCGTGTTTCACCCCCAGCCCACACATTCGTTTTTGCCTCTACCTTTGCGATGCGTACACCCATGCGATTTAATTCTCCGGCAAATTCAGCCGATAATCGATCAATTTCTTTTTTATCAGCCTCATCCGCTTTGTCAAACTTATCAATGGCTTTACCTACAAGGATTGCCATCTCAAAACGACTTATTGTCTTATCGCCCTTGAACGTTCCATCTGAATAGCCTTCAATTAAATTATCTTTTACTAGCTGATTAATGGAGGCATAAGCCCAATGATCTTTAGGAACATCCGTAAAGGATGCTGCGCAGGTAGTGGCCGTAATTGTCATTGCGACCATTGTAGGTAATATTGCTTTTTTGAATACATTTTTCATCTTTGCACTCTCCTAATATTATTAACCAACAGCAGATGATGACGCCATAGAGCTAGCTTTTTAATGAATGCCCATTATTTATAATTTTCGCTTGGGGCATTGTGGCAAAAAACAATGCAATAATACCTACCACACAAATGACAACATTCAATTGAAATGCCGGAGTATAACTTTTAAATGCGTCGAATATTTTACCACCGACGATTCCGGCAGGTGAACAAGCAATCGCTGATAATAATAGCACTATTCCATTTACCTTTGGAAAGGCAGCTGGCCCATAAAAATTTCCAACCATAGTATTTAAGCAGACAAAGGACCAGCCAAAACCAGCACCATACAGTATTGCCGCAATATAAGCAAGTAAGAGAGTGCTTGGCGTAACGCTGATTGCTAAGAAAGAGCCAGCAACATAACATACAATCCCTAACATAAAGGCAAAACGAGCCGCCATCTTATCCATTAACCAACCACCAATCAATCGACCAGCGATCCCCCCCATGGTAAACAACCCCATAGCCATGGCGGCATCAGCAGGATTAATTCCAACTCCTCTAAGATGAAGAATCCAGTGAGCGGTAAAAAACATGAACGGAAATTGGCAAGCAATGGAACCAACAATAACCATCCAAAATGATTTGGTTCGATATGCTTCTGCTGGTGTCCATGCATATTTAGTCGACAACTCTGAGGATATAGTATTTTCAGCAGATGGTACTTGATCCAGTTCACCATCAACCCGTTGCCCCAAATCTTCTGGGCGTTCTTTTACAAAAAGATAGGCAACAACTCCAGCTGCAACAGCAATAGCGGCAACGATTAACCATGCCTGCCGCCAATCACCACCATTACCAGCCAGGATTTTATTCATTAGGGGTGCCCCAATAAAACCTGCAAAACCTGAGGCAGTCATGGTTACCGCCATTGCTCTGCCACGATAACGCTTAAACCAGCGGATAACAGCCGTTGACAAAGGAACGATGGTACCAAAACCAATCCCCGTGCCAATCAATACACCAAAGCCAATTAGATAGTGCCAGGGCTGTGAGGCAACAACAGACATCCAAAGGGATCCAAGACAAATAAACGTTGAACCAATACCAAAGGTTACTTTAATGCCCCATTTGCCAATTGCCCCAGCAATAAGCATGGATGGAACACCGATAAAAAAGTTCAGCAGCGTAAATCCCAGACCGAAGGTAGTCCGATTCATAGCTAATTCCTTCATCATATAGGTATTAATGACAGCGCCGCCATATAGGGGAAAACCCATGTTAAGCAAATACAAGAACCACAATGCACCACATAATTTCCAGCCATAAAATTCTTGTTGATTTTTCACTGTTTAGTCCTCCCTTTTAGTCTCTAGCCATTTCTAAAAGCCACACCAAAGGTCCCTCGTGGGTAGGTCCAACGAACAATGCCCTTATCTTTGCATACCACTCGACAAGTACCGCATTCCAAGCACCCTGCATAATCAAAATTCATTTCTCCATCTTTTATGCTGTAAAGGACGGCTGGGCATACCACAAGGCAGGGTTTATCCATACATTTTGCGCAAATCCTTTTATCTAGAAGAATATGAGTTTCTTCTTCATCAACAACGAATTTATCCAGTGCAAGAAGTTCTTCTGGTGTAAGCTTTTTTATTGTCATGTTGTTGCTTTAAACCCCTTCCAGCCATCTGCTACTATTTGTCCAAAGGTAACATGTTTTTTTACAATACCAAGCATAGCCTTGTCGATACGTTTAGGTAACGTGCCATCAACACTGAACATCACCTTCATGATTTCATTCGCCATGTTTGGATAGGTAGATATCATGCGAGGATTACTCAATAATTCATGATATTTACCATAAAGGCGCATGGTGGGCAGAAGCTGTAATTGTTCTAGTTGCTGCATATATGAGGCTCCAACATCACTGGCACCCTCATTAGCAATAATTGCTCTTGCCGCAGCTACACCACTTACAATTGCCAGATCAATGCCTCTAAGGATTGTACCTGTATTCATACACATACCTGCAGCATCCCCTACCACTACTAAACCATCACGGTACAGTTTTTTTGGAATGCCGCTGAAACCAATTTCCGGCACCAGATGAGCTCCGTACTCTACTGTCGTGCCATCTTTAATGAGTGAATATATCGCTGGGTGCATTTTCAAGTCTTGAAGAATGTCGTAGATTTTTTTGCCTTGGCGGGCAAGATCCTCAGGACTCAACACTACCCCTAGAGAAATACTGTTACTGTTGGTGTACATAAAGCCTCCGCCGAGAACTCCATCTGTACCACCAACCAGCATTCGGGCTGCCCCCTCATCACTTGCTAGGTTAAACCGATCCTCGATACCATTCCTAGATAATTCAATGATTTCTTTAGCCCCAACCGCCACGGCATGGACAGAAATGTCATCTCGCAGCCCTGCCTTTTGCGCAATCAATGAATTGACTCCGTCAGCTGCGATGACAACATTAGCATAAATCTCGTCGTCACCTGCTCTTACACCAATAATTTTTCCATCTCTTTCGATTAAATCTTCTACCAGAATTCCACAAGCCAGCATGGCTCCTTGTTCTTCTGCTTGAGCAGCAAACCACTCATCAAAAGGAGCACGCAGCACGTTGAAGGATTGGGGTACTTCTGCCCCAAAATCATAGTTCCCGTAATCTATCGTGATGGCACTGTTCGCACCCATCAGCATAATCTGTTCACGTACGACCTTGCGCTGCATGGGAGCCTGCTTATATAACCCTGGCTCTACAAGTTCCATAGCGTAGGTATATAAACGACCACCAGTAACATTTTTCTCGCCAGCAGTTGCACCTCGCTCAATCAGGATTACATTTTTCCCCTCCTTCGCCAGGGAATATGCACAGGCAGCTCCCGCGGGACCCGCACCAATAATAATGGCATCAAACTTTTCTTCTTCTGACATGTTGGGCACCTCCTTTCAAGAACACAAGTACTCTACTTTTTCTCTAGTGCTGCTGCTAATAATGGCAATACTTCATACAGATCACCTACGATACCATAATCCGCTGCCGCAAAGATAGGCGCTTTTTCGTTGGTATCAATCGCTACAATAATTTTAGAATCACGTACGCCTACAACATGTTGTACTTGTCCTGATATCCCGGCAGCAAGATAAAACTCAGCTTTCACTTTTTGCCCAGAGATACCAATATAGCGTTCACTTGGCAGCCAATGGCTATCCTCGGCGATACCTCTTGTACAACCAATTTCAGCACCAATGGCTTGGGCTAATTTTTCCGCCATTGCTAAGTCTTCTTTCTTGCTAAAGCCACGACCAACACCAATCACTCTGCTCGCAGTTGAAATATCTGCGCCCTCACGAATGATTGGACACACATTACTAACTGAAATCCCTGAAGCTGTATTGTCAACTTCTATAATAAATACTTCTCCTTGCCTGCCAGCCATTGCCGGTGTTTCACTATACGTCCGGGGCGGCACGGTAACGAATGCCGGCAGTGAAACAGCTTCTGTCTGAATGGCTAACCCACCATATATCAAACGAGTTGTTTCAATGCCATTATTTACATACCCTACTGTTACTGCATCTGTTACTAATCCAATTTTTAGAATGGCAGCCACTTTAGCCGCTAACTCTTTTCCCCGCAGCGTCCCGCCAACTAATAGTACACTAGCTTGTTCTTTACTAAGAAAGTCAGCTACTGCATCAGCATAGCTTTCTGGCCAAGGGTTTTGTCCCTTTAAGATACAGACTTTATCTGCCCCTGCCGCAATAAAAGCATCTTGTTCTTCACTAGCGAGGGTAATAACACCTACTAATTGCCCCATACTTACTTTCAATTCTAAACCGACTGTAAGCAGCTCTTTTACGCTCATGCTATCTTCCGAATATATCCAAATACCTGACATTTTTTACTCCTTTCCTAGCACATGCCCTCTTGAGCAAGACTGGCTACAAGTTTAGCAACATTATCGGCCTGGTTGGCCTCTTTGTATAGAATGTTTTTGCGATTCATCACGTATCCTTTTACCGACAGGGTAATCGTTTTAGGTTGAAGCTCTTCTGCTCCTAATTGTAAATCTGCAAGCTTTACTTCCTGGGACGGCTTTTTTGCTGCAGCCATGACCTGTTTCAAGCTAGGTATGCGGGGTTTATTTATTTCGGGCAGGACACTAAGTACTGCAGGCCCCGCTACTTCTACAACTTCCGTGCAATCTCCCAGCTTACGAGTGGCAATGATACGACTGCCATCTATGCTGATTTTTTGTACAAAGGTAATAGCTGGGATGCTAAGAATAGCGGCTAAACGTGGTGCTACTTGTTGGCTATAAGAATCAGAGCTTCCCTCACCACAAAGAATCAAATCATACGATCCATTCTTGCGAATAGCTGCGGCCAAAACATTAGCGGTCACAAAAGCATCTGCCTGTTCAAACGCGGTGTCACTAATCCAGTCTACTTTACCCGGTCCCCGGGATAGGACGTCTTTTAATGATTGCTTAACCTTATCACTACCAAAAGTAAGTGCATCTACACTGCCTTCTTTTGACTCCACCAGCAGCATAGCTTCTTCAATGGCATTTTTGTCATATTCACTTATCTTGTATTTTGCTTTGCTAGAGTCGAGGGATAAATCCCCTGGATTAATTCTAATATCTTGTTCATCTAATACCCATTTATAGCAGACAAGAATTCTTGGCATGTTACTACTCCCTTCTTGGGGAGAGGTTCCGATCGGCTGTCCTCTCCGCTAACTACGCTTATTCTAAAGCTTTCTATTATGCAAGCAAATCCTCAGCTATCACTTTTTCCGGGAAAGCAGCAGAGCTTTCTGTAATGACCGCCCCTTTAATATCCCGATAAAAACGCGAGGCTATCATTTCCTGGCTATAACCATAGCCGCCTTCAATTTGAATCACATCAATTAATGCACTTTGACCAATACGTCCAGTAAATAACTTCACCATAGCTGCTTCCTTCATGAAATCTTGACCCTTTTCAATCAGACTAGCCGCATCATAAACTGCCAAGCGAGCTATATGAATATGGGTTGCCATCTCAGCCAGCATGGTCTGGATGGCGGGGAAGGCAGTAATCGGCCTACCAAACTGAACCCTCTGTTTGCCATATTTCACAGCATCCTCCATGGCAGCTTGGGCAATACCAACTACTTGAGCCCCCTCAGCCACACTAGCAACCAACTGTGCTTCTTTCGCAATCTTCATGCCAGCACTTTCAGTTCCCAATAAATTGCTTTGTGATACCATCACATTTTCAAAAACCAGCTCTGCCCATTGGCAGCCACGTAAACCCATCTTACCAATGGTGCGCTGAATCGATAGACCTGCCGCCTTGGCATCAACGATAAATGCGCTCATCCCCTTGGCACCAGCCTCAGGATTTGTAAGAGCGAAGACCACATAAATGTCAGCAACCCCACCATTAGCAACATAACATTTATGGCCATTCAGTACATAGTGATCCCCCTCTTTGGTTGCTATCACTTTATGGCTTCCTACCCCAGGAGCTGCTCCTGGTTCAGTAAGAGCAAAGGCTGCTAATTTTTCACCACTGCATAATGCCGGTAAATACTCTTGTTTTTGCACTGCTGATCCAAAGCGATACATCGCATAAGCAGCTAAAGAAGCATGGTTAATCAGAATGGAGGCAACCGCACCGCTCATGCGGGAAATCTCTTCGATGATAAGCACATAGCTAAGATAACCTGCCCCAGCACCACCAAATTCCTCTGGCAGGTATAAGCCGAGAAAATCATGTTCAGCCATCTGCTGAATAACGGAACTCGGATGAATCCCTGTACGATCCATCTCTGCAGCGATAGGTTCTATATACTCCCGAGTAAACTCCCTGGCACTTTGCTGAATCAATTGCTGTTCTTCTGTCAATGCGTAACTCATTCGTTGCCCTCCTATTGTTTATTTAGTTCTTAACGCAGCAACTGACCGGCGATGACGATCCGCTGCACTTGATTTGTACCTTCATAAATTTGCGTGACTTTGGCATCACGCATCAATTTTTCTACAAAGGAATCCTTGGAATAACCATAGTTGCCCATCAAACCAACAGCTTCTGCCGATACCTGCATCGCTGTATCTGTCGCAAAAGTCTTAGCAATTGCCGCTTCTTTCGTATAAGGCACGCCAGCATCTTTCAGGCGAAGAGCATTTCGCACCAGCTGTCTGGCAGCTTCTACTTGGATTGCCATATCTGCTAATGTAAAGCCAACAGCCTGCTGCATTCCGATAGGCTTACCATTCACATCCAAATAAGCTTTAGCAAAGGCAACCGCTGCATCCAAAGCCCTCTGAGCTACGCCCACTGCCATGGAAGCAACAATTGGGCGAGCCATATCCAAGGTCTTCATCGCGATTTTCATGCCCTCACCTTCATTACCCAATAAATGATTTTTGGGAATCCTAACGTTTTTTAACAGCAGCTCCACAGTATTCGAACTGCGGATACCCATTTTATGCTCCACTGCCCCAACGGAAAAACCCTCCCGCTCTTTTTCTACAATGAAAGCACTAAGGCCCTTTACGCCTTTGCTGGGATCGGTACTGGCAAATATCACCATTATGTTAGCCACACCACATGTAGTTGCAAAGCACTTTGTTCCGTTCAGCACCCATTCATTTCCATCTAACTTAGCAGTCGCTGCACATGATCCTGCATCCGAACCAGCTCCTGGTTCGGTAAGGGCGAACCCTCCCATTCCTCCAGCGACAAGCCGGCCATAATACAATTGTTTCTGTTCATCAGTACCAGCAATTGCTAAAGGGTATGAACTTAATCCATTACCACCAAGGGTAGTAGCAAATGCACAACAACCATAACCAAATTGCTCCATAACTATCGATTGAGAAACAGAGTCACATCCAGGCCCACCATATTCTTTTGGTACTGCCATACAATGTAAACCAATATTTTTTACTTCTTCTAGAATGAATTTATGAAATTCACCCTTCTCATCCCATTCACTGGCTACAGGTATAATGTGCTTAGCAGTAAATTCTCGCGCAAGTGCTTGTAATTTTTGTTGTTCAAGTGTAAGTGTTATGTCAGCCATCTTCTCATCAACCTTTCTTTTTGGCTTCAATTATATTTTTCAATTGTCCCCATCTGGGCTGAAAAATTTCGATTGGCATGGATTTTAAATCCGGAGAAATCTCTGGCTTGAAATCCATTAATGCCAATATATCTTTCTCCAGATCAATGCCTGGAGCAACCTCAATCAAGGTCATCTTCCCATTTTCCAGCGTAAACACAGCACGTTCGGTAATATAGACTACAGGTTGTTTCATTTTAGCCGCATAGTTACCGCTAAAGGTAACTTGCTCCACGGTATCAATAAACTTTTTACCTTTGCCTTCCTGGATAATGAGCAATTTATTATCCTTAGCTGCAACCTGAAGTCCTCCAGCCGTAAAAGAACCGCAGTACACTACTTTTTTGGAGTTCTGGGTTATATTGATAAACCCGCCGCACCCCATTGCTCGCCCTTTAAATTTACTAACGTTCACATTACCCTCTTTATCCGTTTGGGCAAGGCCTAAAAATGCGACATCAACACCGCCGCCATCATAAAAATCGAATTGGGCATGATGATCAATTATGGCTTCTCCATTATAAGATTGACCAAAATTCGGTAAGCTTGCCGGCACACCACCAACGCCACCTGCTTCTGTAGTCAAGGTCATCAAATGAGTTGCATTTTCTTCATTCGCCACTGCAGCAACATCACTCGGTATACCAACCCCTAAATTAACAACTGTACCTGGTGTTAATTCCATAGCTGCCCGTCGAGCAATAATTTTACGTTCATTCATTGGCAGCTCAGGGATCGCATCTAAAGGCACCTTCAGATCACCAGAGAAAGCAGGACTATAATATAATCCTTCCGTCTGCCAACAAGCTTCCTGCTTCATCGCTACTACTATATAATCTACTAAAATTCCTGGCACCTTAACGTCTTTGGGATGCAGCGATCCCTCCTTAGCTAAGTACTCAACTTGAGCAATGACTATCCCACCGCTATTTTTAGTTGCTTGGGCCAATGGCAGTGCTTCCAGAAGTGCTCCTTCTTTTTCCATGGTAAGATTACCGTTTTCATCAGCAGTAGTGGCACGAATTAACGCCACATTAATCGGGAATCTTTTGTAAAACAGCCATTCTTCGCCTTCAAAATTTACAAGTTTAACAATCTCCTCGGTTGTAAAAGAATTCATTTTTGCCCCATCACGGCGTGGATCTACAAAAGTTCCTAATCCCACCTTAGTAATGAGACCAGGTCTTTTCGCTGCAATTTCTCGATAAAGCTGAATAATTACACCCTGCGGCAAGCAATAACCTTCAATCTTTCCCTCCGCTACCAGCTTGGACATATTCGGCGAAGATCCGATATGAGCACCGATCCAACGTTTTACCAACCCTTCCTTCGCCAAACGAGTGGTGCCCCTTTCTTTCCAATCACCTATGGCGGAACCATGAACTAGGGTTACATTCTGAGGATGGTTGGTCTCTAGAAATCTTTCTTCAATCGCCTGTGCTACTTCTTCAGCCCAACCAGCAAGGCCAAAACCAGTAGCCCCTACTGTTGAATTGTCTTTGATCAGCTCAGCTACCTCATCCGCAGTTTTTACTTTAGACAACATAATCTCCCCTTTTTGCTTCATTTACCCCTGTATCTCACGAATAGTGAATTGCAAGTTTCATACCAGTCTTTATACTGGTTAACAAACCTAACAAAATCAATACTTCATTGCATTTGCTAATTTACTATGAATGAAATACGTACTTTTTTCGGAACATTCCAATAATAAAAAGAAGGTAAACGTACCTTTTTAGGTGCATCTGCCTTCTTTTAGAAAATAAACTTCCTCTCTTTTGAGAAAAAGCATATTTTGTTATATCTTATGAAAATTTACAGTTTTTACATGCACTATTTTTGTATTATAAAGATGATGTTCTAATTAAATTACAGCTGATTTTATCTTGAAACTTCTTAAAAAATAGAGATGTACAAAAAAAGGTACATCTCTATTTTTTAACTAATCGATCCTTATCCTCTTTAAAACTCTTTAATTTACGGTATAAAACAGTGCGATAAATACCTAACTTTTCAGCAGCATCACCTATACGCCCATTACATTTTTTTAATACTTTATTAATATAAATCTCTTCAAATCTACGGGTCACTTCTTTTAAGGTGCCACCCGATCCTAATAGACTAAGGCAATCATATTGGGATAAACTACTATTTTCAACGGGATTAAACTCCATCATACTAACAGAATCCTCTTGTAAACTATTAATGACTTTTCTTTCTACAGCGTTTCTCAATTCACGTACATTTCCTAACCAACTATAGCTTTGAAACGATTCTAAAATCCCTGCATCAAACTCAACTTCTACCTCATACTTTTTATTGAATCCTTCCAGGAATCGCAAAGCCAAAGCCATAATATCCTCTGGTCTCTCACGCAGAGGAGGTATGTGAATGGGTATAACCTCAAGGCGATAATATAAATCAGATCGAAACAGCCCTGCTTCCATCATTTTTTTTAAATCTTTATGGGTTGCAGCAATCAACCGAAAATCCATTGCCCGATCCACATGACTTCCCAAGCGTCTTACTTCACAGGTTTCTAAAACTCTAAGCAGCTTAGACTGAAGTAATAACGGAAGTTCAGCTATTTCATCCAAAAAAAGCGTCCCCCCATGGGCAGCTTCAAACAATCCCATTTTCCCTTCGGAAGAAGCTCCTGTAAAAGCCCCTTTCTCATAACCAAATAATTCAGATTCCACGAGATGTTCTGGCAAATTGGCACAATTCACAGCAATAAAGGCTTCATCCGATCGTTTACTATGACGGTGTATGTATTTAGCCAATACCTCCTTTCCTGTTCCCGTTTCCCCATAAAGCATCACAGTGCTATCCGTTCGAGCCACACTATGAGCCCTAAATAATACCGTGCGCATTGCCATGCTTTCCGCTACAATTTTGTCTGTTTCCAAAACATAACTACGAAGATATTCGATCTCTCTTTTTCTTTGATCTATGATTTCCCGGCTTGCATTTCCTGCACATTTATCTGCCGTTTGCCTCGGCTTACCGCTGGTCACAACAAATATCACATTTCCATTTTCATCAAGAACAGGTGTACTCGTTGAGATTTGTTCGATATTAAGTTTGGTTTTTAATAAGCCACTTACCTTACATTTTTTCTCCGTCGCTTCTAAAGCATATGATTTATTATAATAGCCTTTACGAATGAGATCCTTTATATTGGATTTTAATAATTGATCAAGAGACAAGTCTAGCGTTAATGCGGTAGTTGAATTGGAAAGCAATATATTACCATAACGATCAGTTACAAAAATAGGATCAGGAAGATTGTTTAAAATTTTTTCAATATTCCGTTTTTCGAAGTGAAAATCAGGTTCTGTTTTCTTTGAAGCACGCGGCAATAGACCATCCCTCCCTATACCTTTAATGGATACTTGTTCTACTTTATTCACTCATTTCGATTGCCATCCTTTCTAAGATAAACCATATCTTATCTCTATTTATTAATCTACCATTTATAACACTAGCTTATTTCTGCAATCTTTTCAATATCGGCAGTTGCTGAAGATAGCTGCTGCATAGCAGCCGCTATTTCTTCTGTTGCGGCTGCTTGCCGCTCACCCAATTCTGTAGTACCTATTATCGTAGCTACCACGTTTTTGGTTTCATTTTGTATATTTTTCAAAATATTCTTAATGTCTTTTACTGATTGCGCACTGTTAACTGCCATTTTGCGAATTTCATCTGCCACGACAGCAAAACCTCGTCCCTGTTCTCCTGCCCTTGCCGCTTCAATCGCTGCATTCAACCCCAGTAAATTAGAATTGTCCGCGACCTCGCTCACAAATCGTAAAATATCGTCCGTCCGATTGATCTCTGTGAGAACCCGCTCGCTGCCAACTCTAGCCGATGCTAAATCGTTTGCCAAATGGCTGGCATCCTCCACCAGTTCTGTTGTTGTTGTGGCTAGTTGCAAAGAGGTAGCGGCAATGCTTTGTGTCGCATTATAAAGAGATTCTTGTAATTTTAAACTAGTCGCAGTACCAATAATCCCTACAAACGTTCCATCATCCTCAAATATTGGTGAAATAATAGCCTTTAATGTCACTCCGTATACCTGCTCCGGAATAATACTTTTTACTATTTTCCTAGTTCGAATACACTCTTTGATGGGTCCGCCTGATGCAATTTCGCCTATTTTAACTTTGGCATCAAAGGTAAGTGCAGGTACAAAATGAATGATTCTCGCCTCACTATCACACACGATCATATTAGAATCAAACATGCTGGCATCACGAAAATTTTGTGCAGAAGCTATTATTGCCTCAAATTTTTTCATTAGTAGGTAAAACCTCCTCAGCTTCTTAATTAGATTCGCTTTTTCACGCTTGCTTCAATCATCGCACAATATAATATCACATAAATCACACTTGTATAATCATAATTGCCTCATATACTATTTGGTCATAATATAATTGTTGCAACTTTCATGCCAAAGTATTCTTACAACTCCCATCCTGGATAAAGCGAACAGTATTACAGTTTTCTTCAACCCTACTCTTTTTATTTAGTACCTTTTATGCAACATAGACAGATCGTCAATTAAAATTTGTTGCAAATTAGGTACATTTTCACACTATTATGCTTATAGGTAAAGGATGCTTCATATAAAAGAGGGATGTGCCAATAATAGTACATCCCTCTTTTATCAATATTTGTTTAATAGAAATCTTTATCGTATCCCTTGTACGAAAGGACTGATTAATAATTGATACGGCTTTTAAATTTATTGGACCATTCCACCAATTCCTTACTTTATCCAAGGCTCTGGGTAAGCCAACACAAAATAAAAGCAGTCAGTTCCTTTTTCCATATGGGTGAGGAATAACAATGATCCGCTTTGTCTATAATTTTCAGTTCGCAGTGACTTCCCAGGCGCCTTTCCAATACGGCTTGATATTGGTAGGCATTTTGCAAAGGAGTTTCTACATCTTCACTGCCATGAACCAGCAATACATTCCCCTTGAATTTGTGAATTCCGGCTAATGGATTTACTTGGGATAAAGAAGAAAAAAAGTCTTTCCCTATTTCAAATCCTTCATAATTCACAATACCTTCTTGTAAACACCGTTGGTAGCGTTCTTGCCCCAAGATTCCCAGAATATCATGCAAAGGTTCAGCCACAGGAGACAGTAAAACCAAATGCTGAATTCTGGTATCGATTGCTGCCACACTTGCAGCAATTGCTCCTCCCATGCTATGCCCTAGCAGTGTAATATTTGCAGTATCAACATTAGGATGCGCTGCCACAACATCAATTACTTTTTTAGTTTCCTCAATTTGCTCAGTAATAGTGACATCACGATACTCTCCTGAGCTTTCTCCGCAGCCGCTATAATCAAAACGTAAGACGATAAAACCAGCTTGACAAAGCTGACGGGCGAGGCTAACAAACACTCTATGCTGCCCTACTTTACTGCTGATAAAGCCATGACAAATGACTACAGCAGGCTTTTTTTCAAATTCATTACATTGTGGCATATGCAGCACACTGCTTAGCTGCTGAGAGTCTGTATGAATGATAATCTGTTGCTCCATAAAATATCCTTCTCCTTACAAAATCATCCCCTCAAAGTTTCCTAGTGGGCATTTTATTATTATAATCTAGACATTTACAATAAGTATATCTCTATTTTTTCTAGTATAAGAAAAACGATTCGCGTCCTTATGAATAGAGAAAAGACATTTTGAATCGCGAAGATGCGAAGATTTCGAAGAATAAATAGGAAATAGATATAATCTTCCTTCGTATTCTTCGTGTCTTCGCGTTTCAGTAGCTTTACTTCCCCCAAAAATTTATAAATTTAATAGCAGAAAAGCGCTGACGCATCCTTTTTTTAGGCTACGCTTCCATGACCTATTTTATAAGGAAAAGGCTAAGAGCATATCCGCATGATATGCCTTAGCCTTCAGATCTCTGATCAGCCAACATTTACTTTTAAAACTTGCATGTGTTAGATTTCGTAATCAAGCTTTCTTTGTTACAACCATTTCGCAGAACTTGGAACCATCAGCAATGGTAGAATTAAATTTTAAATCTAGAGGGAAATTACTGACTACGCCAAAATCCCCTTCCATAGCTAATTTACAAAGGGCATCAATTTCTTCCTGATTACAGCCGAGTTCACGCCATGCATCACAGAGGGCGCAGTGATGGAAACGATAAATTCCCTGTTCTTCTTCTACCTTGATCTCTTCCATCGCAAAGGCCAGCCTGGCATTTTTCACAGCAATACCATCAAAGAATTCACGCGGAGTTTTCGCATCACCGATTTTCTGACCTTTCATTTGACCAAATTTAAAGATAGCTTTTTGCGCAATCAGATCTTTATCTGCACCTTGTTCTTTTGCTTCTTGCAGCAGTAAATAAAACCAAACGGCTCTATCTTTAATACAGGAGCGTACCGCTGCTGTCAATTCCTGATCTAGTTCTTCATTCTTCACTTGTTCTGTCATAGTATTAATCCCCTTTTCTAATATATTTCGCCTAGATATGCTTTACGTATAATGTCACTTTCTAACAGTTTCTGGGCTTGGTCATGCTGGATGATATTCCCTGTTTCCATTACATAACCTCGATTGGCAACCATGAGAGCCATCCGGGCATTTTGCTCAATCAGCAAAATTGTGGTACCTTGTTTGTTGATTTCACAGATAAGCTTGAAAATCGTTTCTACTAGAATGGGTGCCAAGCCCAGAGAAGGTTCATCCAGTAAAATCATTTTGGGCTGGGCCATTAATGCCCTGCCAATGGCCAGCATTTGCTGTTCCCCACCGGAAAGTGTACCTGCCTGCTGTTTTCTGCGTTCATATAAACGCGGGAATAGTTCATACACTCTGGCAAAATTTCGATCAATTTCTGTTTTGTCACTGCGTGAATAGGCTCCCATCTGCAAATTCTCAGCTACGCTCATAAAGGGAAAGACCTGGCGCCCCTCCGGTACTAAAACAAGACCATGCTGCACGATTTTATCCGGCTTTAACCCTGCTATATCCTGACCGATAAATTGGATGCTGCCGCTATCCGGTTTTAATAAGCCAGTGACAGTTTTAAGTGTTGTTGACTTACCTGCGCCGTTACTGCCAATCAGGGTAACAATTTCTCCTTCATGCACCTCAAGGCTGATTCCTTTTAAGGCATGAATATTCCCATAGTAAGTATGAAGATTGGTTATGTTGAGCATTCTAAAGTCCCCTTTCCCAAGTAAGCCTCCATAACTCCCACATGGGAATGAATTTCAGCAGGTAATCCTTCCGCTATTTTTATGCCATAATCCAGCACCACTATTTTTTGACAGACGTTCATCACCAGTTTCATATCATGCTCAATCAGTACAATTGTAATATTTTCGCCAGCCAGTTTTTCAATAAAATTCATTAAATCTCGTGTCTCAAGAGGATTCATCCCCGCTGCTGGCTCATCAAGCAGCAGCATGCTGGGTTTTGCAGCCAACGCTCTGGCAATTTCCAGTTTACGCTGCATACCATAGCTTAAATTACCGGCTAATTCATCTTTTTTATCTCCCAGACCAACTTTTGCTAATAATTCTAAGGAATAATCAGCAATCTCACGTTCTTCCCTTTTCGTTGAAACATTACGGCTTAAAGCTCCCCATAACCCTGCATGTCCTTGGGAGTGATAGCCAATCCGTACATTATCAAAGGTTGTCATCTTCGTAAAGAGACGAATATTTTGAAAGGTACGAACCAGTCCTGCCTTGGCCACAATATGGGTAGGCTGATTGGTAATGTCTTTGCCGTTAAACAAAATACTGCCGCTGCTCACTTGATAAAATCCTGTCAGCAGGTTAAAGACGGTTGTCTTACCCGCCCCATTCGGACCAATAAGGCCAGTGATGGTGTTTTTTTCAATAGACAGAGATAAGTTATCTACTGCTGTCAAACCGCCAAATTTTTTGGTGAGATTAGTTATTTCTAATAGCCCCATCTGACCTCACCTCCCCTGCAGATTTTCTTATTTTCCTGCGGCCATCTCCAGATTTGCCAAAAAATCCTTGGGGACGAACCAGCATGACAAGCATCAGTATGCCCCCGAAAATAATCATACGGTATTCGGCCAGCCCGCGCAGTACTTCCGGCAGTAACGATAGTATGACAGCACCAAAGACAGCTCCTGCAGTGCTCCCCATCCCACCTAGCACGACCATCGCCAGGATCGCAATTGACTCTCCAAAGCCGAAGGCATTGGGATCAATATAAGAAGAATAATGGGCATAAAAGCTTCCTGCCAGTCCTGAAAAAAAAGCGGCTATGGCAAAAGCCTGAATTTTATAAGCTGTAGTATTGATCCCCATGCTTTTAGCAGCAATTTCATTTTCCCTGATGGCAATTAATGCTCTCCCCATACGGGAATCAATCATTCGTCCCATTGCAGCAATGATGAGGAGTACCATACTTAAAATAAAGTAATAGTAGAAAAAGGGGGAATCTAAAGATTGTCCAAACAGGGCAGGAGACGGTATTCCGGGAATCCCCATAGATCCCCGGGTTAAATCTGTCCAATTTAACAAAACCAAGCGGACAATTTCACCAAAACCCAAAGTCGTCAGGGCTAAATAAATATCGCGCAGTCTCATGGTTGGAATCGCCAGGATAATGCCAAACAATGCAGCCACAACACCAGCTAAAGGAAATGCCAACCAAAAGGATAGGCCAAGTTTCGTCACAATAAGGGCTGAAGTATAAGCACCAATGCCATAGAAAGCAGCCCATCCCAAGCAAAATTGTCCAGCATAGCCTGTAACAAAATTTAAACTTACTGCTAACATGATATAAATACCCGCAACCGTCATTAAGCGCATAATATATTGATCATTTACTAGCAAGGGCAACAGAGCCGCAAGCACAATAAGCAGCAGTGTGATTTTCTTGTTATTATTAACTATCCTCATTTCATCACACCTTCTCTTGAATTCCTCTGCCCAATATGCCAGATGGTTTAATCAGCAGGACTAAAATCAAAATTGCAAAAGCAAAAATATCCCGATACCCTGATGAGATATATGCAGCCCCGAGATTCTCGGCAACTCCCAGTATTAAACCGCCCAGCACCGCACCCGGAACACTTGTTAGGCCGCCCAATACGGTAGCAGTAAAAGCTTTTAATCCAGCCATGAAACCCATCATCGGATAAAATGCATTATAGTAAACTCCTACTAAAACACCCGCTGCCCCGCCAAGCGCCGATCCAACAGCAAAGGTGGAAGCAATTACAGTGTCAATATTCACGCCCATTAATGCCGCAGCATCTTTATTCTGTGCTGTTGCTCGAATGGCGCGCCCTATTTTAGAGCGATATAAAACATATTGCAGTGCCAGCATCAAAAGTATGGACACGGCAAAAATGAATACTTGCTGAAAGGATATTTGCGCTCCTAAAAAAGGTACTACCTGATTGGGTATGGTATCGGGAATTGATTTTGTGTCGCTGCCCCAGATCAGGGCAGCAACATTCTGCAGTACAACGGATAAGCCTAACGTACAAACCATAGGAGCCACATCGGGGGCTTTGCGTAAAGGACGAAATGCGACGGATTCTACGATTACGCCAAGAATAGCAGCCCCCAGCATTGCCAGTAATAAGGATGAAAATACATCCAAATGAAACACACTAACCAGCATAAATCCGAGAAATGCACCAATCATGTACACCTCTCCATGGGCAAAATGCACAAGACCCAATACGCCAAAAATCAAAGCAAAGCCAATCCCAATCAACGCGTAAATACTACCTTGGGCCAACCCATTAATAATTTGCTGTAAAAACAATGTAACTCACCCTTTCACGCGTCACTTTTCTAGCTTAAGGATTATAAGGAACAAATTTGCCATCTTTAACAATCAGCTTGGTCAACGCTTTATCTACATCCCGCTTTTCATCAAAGGAAGTTTTACCTGTTACTCCTGGGAAGTCTTTAACTGCTGCCAATTTATCACGCAAGGATGCACGGTCGACAGCACCATTTTTTAACGCTTCGATGATTAAGTTGGCAGCATCATATGCCTGAGCTGCAAACATGGTGGGAGCCTTGCCATATTTAGCCTGATAGCTGCTTACAAAATCCTGTACTTCCGGACGGGGATCTAACGGATAGAAAGAACAAGTAAGATGTAACCCTTCTACTGCAGCGCCACCCAATTTGATCAATTCTTCCGAGTAAAGAGAACCGGTACCAATTAATTCTACATTAAAGTTGGCCTTGCGGGCTTGCTGCGCAATCAAAGCCGTATCGGTATACATAGAACCAATAAATAATAAGTCTGGATTGCTTTCCCGAACCTTTGTGATAATGGCACTGAAATCCTTACCTTGCTCTGGCAGGTATGGCTCTGTGGCAACAATTTCCCCACCTAGTTTTTGTACGCCTTTAATGAAATTATCTTTGGCAACAATACCCCAGTCATTATTAATATACACAACAGCAATCCGTTTCTTGTGCAAGTTATTGATTGCATAATCAGCCAACAAAGGACCTTCCTGTTCCTGCGTTGCGATATTGCGGAACATAAAGGTTCCTTGTTTGGTGAAATCAGGATGAGAAGAAGTTGGTGATAATTGTACTAAACCGCCTTTTTGATAGATGGGTGCACCAGCTAAAGCAGCGGTACTTGTAAAGTCACCGATGACACCGATAACTTTACTATCTGACACAAATTTTTGCGCGATATTGGCAGCTTCTTTAGGGTCTGCCTTGCTGTCATTGGCAACAAGCGTAAGCTTTTTACCATTAACGCCGCCATTAGCATTCGCCTTTTCAAATGCCAATTCTATAGCATTTTTAAAAGACTGGCCATACTCGGCATTATCACCGGTTAAGGGAGCAGTTAGACCAATTGTAATGTCTTTACTGGTCGATGCAGTATTTTGGCTGCCGCAGCCAGCAGCAACGAATACTATCATTAGCATAGCAACTAGTATTGTTAGTTTTCTTTTCATAGTAAGCCCCTCTTTTTATTTTTTTTATATTTGATACTCAATTTCCACAGATTTAGCAGCACTCAAATATCGAACCTGCCTGAATTTCATGAACTCAAACCACTTATTAGCAAGAGCAGCCAGGGATATGTTTTTCTCCTGCTGCAAGTTTTTCAGATCTGCAGTGAATTTTATAAAATCATCCTGAGATGTAATTTTAATAAAAGAACCTTGTGAGTCAATGAAAGGCACTGGATCATACCGGTATTCATCAATAGCTGTAATATCCTGCAATTTCGTATTTCTGATTTTCGCTATCAGGTTGTTTTTTAGATCTACGACGTTAAAATCCCTGGGATATTCATACGTTGCACCCATAGCTGGTATTACATCACCAATCTGGAAGGAATGAGGAACTGCTGCTATTTTCTTGATACTGCCTTCTGCAAAAATATAATAATATTCATCAAAGCAGTTAACCACGATTTCATCCTCTTGTTTCGAGAATTTGCTGGAAAGCTGTCTTGCTTTTACCAGGCCCGTAACAATCCCGCCACCACAGACATCATAACCATCGACAATCACAAATCTTCCTGTATTTTGGTTATTCTTGAATTCATCAAAACAGATGCTTCTCTTGGTCTTAATCGTGACTTCAGCCACATCATTGGTCTTGGCCTGACTGGCATTCTCAATGTTTTCTAAAGTAGTTGCATCAATCACTTTATTAATTGCATAAATTTCACATTCTACTTCCTGTGTAGCTAATTTCAGCTTATATTCCTTTTGTTTGACAAGATCATTTTTCCCCATCCAAAACAGGCTGACCTTAAAGGTATCGGCAGTAAGCGGAGCATCATAGGTATGAGAGATAAATTCGCCCCGCTGGTTAAAAAACTCATCTTCTACCGTAATACCCACCGACATTCCCGCAGAAATACTGTCTTTTTTATCTTTTTCTGCCCAATATTCGATGCTCTTTACTTTGGTTACTTTATTACTGGGAGAAATTAAAATCTCATCACCAGTCTGTAATGTACCAGCCTCAATTCTGCCGGCAATAATCCGCCGACTATCAAACTTATATACATCTTGTATGGGAAAACGTAATGGCTTCCTCTCCAGACCTTGCTCCTTCTCAAACAAATCAATGGCTTTTAGAACTGGCTCTCCCCTATACCAAGGCATTTTATCAGATGAAGTCGTTATATTCTCACCATGAAAAGCAGACACGGGTATATACTTCAAAGGATACACATGAAGACTGTTTAAGAATTCATTCATTTCCTGCTTTATGTCATTAAATTTCTCTTCTGAATACTCGATCAGATCCATCTTATTGACTAATACATAGGCTTTTTGTATTCCCAGCAGTGACAAAATATAGCCATGCCTTTTAGACTGTTCTTGTATGCCTTCATTCGCATCAATAATTAAGAGTGCTGCCTCGGCGCTGGCCGCACCAGAGATCATATTCTTCAAGAATTCTTTATGACCCGGGGCATCAATAATTACATAGTCTCGTTTATCGGTACGAAACTGGAGCTGCGTCGTATCAATGGTAATCCCTTGTTTCTGCTCTTCTTCAAAAGCATCCAGCAAATAGGCATATTCAAAAGGTTTGCCTTTTTCTTTGGCAATCTTCTTTACCCGATCGATTGCCCCCTCTGGCAGGGATTTTGTATCATATAGCAGCCGGCCGATCACTGTGGACTTTCCATGATCCACATGGCCGACAACAACGATGTTTAATACTTCTCTAGCACTATCCATTGATTTTCCTCCTATATTCTCTAAGTAAGCTCAAAAGCAACCATCTATAGCCGTAAACAGGCAAAGGATGAGCATAACTATAAGCGTAGGTTAAGTGAAACGGCGAAGCGTTAGTTATGCTCATCCTTTGCCGTCCTAAATGACACCTTCCGAGAGACTGCATCTAAATTCAGTTCTCTATTACATATATCCATCCTTACGGAGTTTTTGCATAGCGTATGAATCTTCCTGGTCTTGCGCTCTTCCCGCTCTCTCGCCTACTTTGGTATTTTTCAATTCTTCAATAATCTGTGCAACCGTGACTGCATTCGAGTCAATCTGCCCGGTACACGGAGCGCAGCCCAGACTGCGATATCTTTTACCATTCTTGGCAAAATAAAGATCGACTAATTCGATATTTTCTCTTTCAATATAAGCCCATATATCCATTTCATTCCAATGCAGAATGGGATGTACACGAATATGATTCCCCTTGGGGAAATCAGTCTTAAATTGATCCCATAATTCGGGAGCCTGATTGGTATAATCCCATTCAGAATCTTTGTTTCTTTCACTGAATACTCTTTCCTTGGAACGAGAGCCCTCTTCATCGCGACGAATTCCTAAAATCAAACCTTCAAATTCATACTTGGTAACCACCTGCTGCAGCCCATCCGTTTTTAACGCCTTGCAGCATACCAATCTGCCCTTGTCTGGGCCCATGCCTGCATCTAACGCTTCTTGATTCGTATGAACAATCAATTCTATATTGTACTCCTTGGCCATACGATCCCGAAATGCAATCATTTCAGGAATCTTATGGGTCGTATCTACGTGAATAAAAGGAAATGGGCAATGACCAAAGAAAGCCTTCTTCGCCAGCCACAACATAACCGTGGAATCTTTACCAATTGACCACAGCATCCCTAGTTTACCAAATTTCTTATAGGCTTCCCGCAAGATAAAAATACTTTGCGCCTCTAGTCTATCTAAATGATCCATCTACCCTTATCCTCCTTAATATGCATTGGCCTGACTTTTATCAATAGTGATCTGCTTTTCGCTGCCATCCGGGGCAACGATGATCCAATGCAGCAACTGTCCTTCCTGCCTGGTATACAGAAAGCTCCCTTTGCCTCCCATATCCGCACCAAGATAATATTGAATGGCATTAAAGTTACATTCTTTCACGCAAGAAGTACAGCCCCAACATTCCCTGGGATATTTAATTTCTGTTTTCCCCTTGCTGTCACTATATAATAAACTGCCAGGGCATACTTGACGGCATTTTCCACAGCCAACACACTTCTGACTATCTATTTTAATGCTCATATCTGTCATCCTTTTTCACTAAATCTCGCAGTACAATGTTAACTTCTCCATTTTCATAACGGGAATTGACAAATTTCAGCCATTTTTCATCATCTCTTACAGGATAGTCGGCATTATCTTGAAAGGATGGCCACCGGGTTTCGTGTCTTGCTTCCAAATGTCCAATCAGAGTTTCGCATACATAAAGCCTGTCAATAACTTCGTAAATAAACATCAGCTGATGCAGATCTTTGGCTTTGAGCTGATGAGTAATGCTGAGCAGCTCCTGAATACGTTCTTTTGCTATCTGCAATTTAGCAGCATTAAACGTATAGCCAGTGGAAATTCCCCCCGCATACTCATCCATTACTTTCTGCATGGCCTCTTCCACATCTTCTGCAGTATACAAACCCGCTTCACCCTGCAAAAACTGATTCACCATCCCAAGTTTTTCTGCCGTTTCCTGCAGACTGAGCGTAGTTAACATGGTACCTTGTATATATTGTAATGCAGCTAACGCTGCTATTTCGCCTTCCGCAAAGCATCCTGTCACATATTTCTGCGGACTTCCACCCGCCACATCACCAGCGGCATAAAGTCCGCTAATAGTCGTAGCCCTGTTGGTATCTATCCAATAGCCGCTGCCGGTATGCCCCCCTACAATATAAGGTTCCGTACCTTCAATTTCCACATTATCCCTGGCAGGTCCCCGGCCATTTTCCAGCCACCGTAAGGTTTGAGCCGGAGCCATATTTAAGTACGCTTTATATAAATCTCCTTCCTGTTCTTTCGTAATGCCTGCCGTTTTTAAGTAACAAGGCCCTGCGCCCCTGCGGTTTTCCATAACGGTGGAATACATCCGCACAGAAGTTTTCGGTGCGCCATATTTTCGTTCGTATTCTTCTTCCAGACTATTGATCTGCTGCGCCCCTACCCCTTGGGCAATGGTGCCTGTGGGAGCAATCGTATCTTTGCAGCGTAATGCGATAAACCGCATTTCAAAAGTTGTCATTTCAGCGCCAGCCCGAATACCCATGGCGTAACCCGCTCCTGTATTAAAGGGAGAGTACCACATCTTATGCTTAGAAAATCCAGGATTATTTGATTTATAAAGTCCTGCAGCCCCTCCCGTAGTACAGACAACAGCTTTTGCCGAAATTGCATATAACACCGGAGCATCGAGAGAAAAGCCGTAAGCTCCCACAACTTTTCCTTCCTGAACGATATAATCGATAATATTGATTTTATTCATCACTGTTACATTGGGACATTCTGCTACGGCATCGGCCAGCAGGGGTTTAATATTTTCACCATTTATTTTTATGTTACGATTCCCCCGGGAAACATATTCTCCCACTTCATCCTTAAGAATTACCAATCCCAGTTCTTCCATTTTCTTGGTAACATGATTGAGCCGTTGAGCAATCGTATAAACGAGATCTTCCCGCAGCACGCCTTCGGCATCATTTCTCACATAACTAAGATAGGTTTCAGGGGTTTGACCTTTTACAATATAGGCATTTAACGCATTCACACCTGCTGCTAAACAGCCGCTGCGCTTAATATTCGCTTTTTCTGCGATAATTACGTTAGCCTCTGAATTCTCAGCAATGGTTAAGGCTGCAAAACATCCTGCGGTGCCGCCCCCGATGATAAGAATATCTGTTTGAAGGTTTTTAATTTGCAAATTCATCGACCTCATACCTACTTTCTCTATATGCATGAAATACTGTTACACGTTTCTTGTTAAGCCTTATCTAAGCCCCAACGCTGTCTAATATTTAGCTCAATCTTACCAAAAATGAGTTTATCTACAGCGACACCCAAAATAACGATAACAATCATAATCGCCATAACCTGGCTAATATCAGCTAAATCTCTTCCCACCATAAGAACTTGCCCCAATCCTTTTGTCGCTGAGATCATTTCCCCCGCCATTAAAGCTCTCCAGGCAAAAGACCAACCTTGCTTCAAACCTGAAATTATGCTCGGAAGACTGGCAGGAATAATAACATTCCAATATAGACTAAAACCTTTTGCCCCCATAGTTTTTGCTGCCCTGGCAAACAGGGGATTTATATTTTTCATGCCGGATTCGATGGCAATGGATACGGCAAAGGTAGAACCAACGGTGATGACAAAAATAATAGCACTTTCATTTAATCCATACCAGAGAATAGAAAAAGGCAGCCAGCATATACTGGGTAAGGTTTGCAATCCTAAAATTAAGGGACTTAAATTTTCATCAAGATATTTAAAGCGGACAATCGCTAAACCAACAACAATGCCAATTAGGATGGATAGAAAATAGCCAATCAGAATCCGCTTGGCACTGGCTAATATTGCAATGCTCATTGTGCCATCCAGCATTAAGCTCCACAATGTAGTAAAGACGGCGATGGGAGATGGGAAAATATAAGGTTTCCATATTCGCAGCCAATCTACCGCTATCTCATATGCCAGTTCCCATATTGCTATCAGAATCAGATAAAACAATATCTTTTTTACTAGTCCAATCAGTGTCGAATTCTGCTTTGGCAACCTTTTCCACCTCCTCTTTTAGTTCTTTCATGATATCTGCAGCCAGATAGGCTAAATCAATATTGTCTGGCTGCCTTGGTCTGGCTAGTTGAATATGAAACTCTTTTTTTATTGCTCCTGGATTGGCCGACATGACAATTACCCGATCAGCCAGCAAAACCGCTTCTTCCACATTATGAGTCACAAAAATAATATTCTTTTTGGTCTCCAGCCAGATTTGCTGCAATTCCAGCTGTAAGATATTCTTCGTCTGACTGTCTAATGCGGCAAAAGGTTCATCCATCAATAAAATATCTGAATCCAGGGTCAAGGCTCTCGCCAAGGCTACCCGCTGCCTCATACCCCCGGATAACTCGTGGATATAACAGTTTTGAAAACGAGTCAGATGTACCATTTGCAAGTACTTCATGGCTTTTTCTCTACGCTCTTCTTTCGGAATGCCGGCAAGTTTCATACCAAATTCCACATTATCGATAACTTTTAACCAGGGAAAGAGGGCCGGTTCCTGGAACATAACGACTCGGTCCGGGCCGGCTCCTTTCACTTCCTTGCCATTGCATACGACTCGACCAGAAGTTGCAGTTTCTAAACCGGCAATAATATTTAAAAGTGTCGATTTACCGCATCCTGAAGGGCCTAGTATACAAACAAACTCTCCCTTATGGAATTCAACATTAATGTTATTGAGAGTATTTATCTTATCGTTTTTTGTAATAAAGCTTTTACTTACCTTCTCAACTAGTACACTCACGAATAACACCTCTAATCCGCTATTTCTTTTAGACCTTTTTCCTTTAGGATTTTATTTAAAATTTTAAAATTAAACAGATCTTTAAGGTCAGGTGCTGCCTTGATAAAGCCTGCATCTACCGATAATTTCACAAAATCAACTACCGAGTCTTTTTCTGGATCATTCGTAACGGTTAGCCGCGTGAAAGCCGAATCTAAGATTTCTTTCGCTAATGGCTTGCCTGTCAATTCTTTAATTTGAGCATTGACCATTTCTTTGGCAGGCTCAGGATTTTTATTTATATAATCAGTCAGCTCCACATGAGCCCGCAGGAATTTTTCAATGACATCGGGATGTTCTTTAATAAATTTCGTATTCGCAACCACAACGGCAGTGGTATAGTTACCATCGCGCCATACTTGCTTCTGATCTAAGAGAATATTCGCTTTGACTTCGCTGACTAAGCGAGCGCCCCATGGTTCTGGAACAAGAGCGGCGTCGATTTCTCCCTTATCTAACAAAGTCTTAATATCAGGATTGTCTGCCTGTCTGACTTCAACCGTACCACCCTTTGTAGTATCCTGTAAGCCATTTTCCTGTAAAATGTGCCGTAGAGATAAGTCCTGGGTATTGCCAAATTGCGGAACTGCCACGCGCTTGCCACTTAATTCAGCAACGCTCTTCAACACTAGATCCTTTCTGGTAATAAGAATAGCTCCAGCATCTGTGGCCCCAGCAATAATCTGCAGATCACCTTTTGATTTTGTGTAGCCGTTAATAGCAGGACCAGGTCCTATGTATCCGATATCCACTTCACCAGCAAATAAGGCCTCAATTTCCGCAGGACCTGCGTTAAAGGTCTTCCATTCAATGGTAGTAGAATCCCCCAGAGCTTTTTGAAATTGACCATTCGCCCTGCCAACAAGTGCCTGGGAATGAGTAATATTAGGAAAATGAGCAATCCTAACTTTTGCAATTTTATTTTCAGCAGTATTTGTACTCGTCGAGCATCCGCTCAAACCCGCAGCGATTGCTATAACCATCGCCATAATCAGACCAAACTTTACAAACTTCATATTCGTCCTCCTCATTACTACTTCTTTTATGCAAATAAAAAAGGCTAAGAATGTCCCACCCTAAGCAGGGGACATTCTTAGCCTTTGGTTTTCCAATCGGCTGCTAGATTTAATTTTTCTTAGTATATCATCCGATCTTTCATGTGTCAATAAGAAAAATGCTATGTGCATTTGAGATATAAAACATATTGAACCACAAAGACCCAAAGAACAGGCGCAAAGGAATCATTTATAAATTATTGTTTGTGTTTCCACCGTGTGCCGCGTCGGCGCGGCATTGCGCCTTTATGGTTCGTAAATATCTCTTTTAAAGCAACTTCTTAACAAGGGGGATTGCTTCGCTAACGCTCGCAACGGTCATGAAATAAATCACAGGAGAGTCAGAAAAGACATGCTATTTGGGATTTTTTTGATAATGACAAATAGAGTACATAGAACGATTTAACCGCAGAGACGCTGAGGACGCTGAGGGGGATTAATCTTATCTATCTTTTCTCTGTGCTCTCTGCGTCTCTGCGGTTACATTATTTTTTCCCCAGGCGTTTTTATACCCTTTTTAGGATGGCTTTTCTTGATAATGACAGGGCAGGTCGTGCTTTTCCTGTTGTGAGGTCTAAAACCAAAAATACTTTTCCAAGACTCTTTGCTTTGATTTACAATCAATCAGAATGACTGCCATTTAAAATAAAACTTTATGTAATGCACTGTGAGGAGCCGGCAATACCAATTGATCAACTAAGAATCCGCTGTCTTGAATGGCATTGCTGCCTGCCCGTATGGCTGCGGTAACTGCGCCTACATCACCTGTTAAGGTAACCATCGCTTTTCCGCCCATTCCTCTGGCCAGACGAACTTCGATCAGTTCTACATTCGAAGCTTTTACCGCTGTATCTGCAGCAATAATTGCTGAGGCCACAGAGTAACTTTCAATAACGCCTAAGGATTTCACTTCCTTGATTTCTGTACAGCCAGATAGAGCAGGAAAAACACTGTCGTGCAAATTAGAAAGTACAAACTCATCCACAACATTTTCCGTACCGCTCACTGCTGTTCCGGTCCTTACAGCACTTTGTACCGCTCCAACGTCACCTGCAACCATAACAATATACTTCCCTGGGCACATCGCTTGTGCCATGAGTATTTCTACATTGGCTGCTTTTAACATAGCATCTGCGGCTAAGATACCTCTGGTAATATTTTTTAATTCCAATAAACCGATAGCCCGCTTCATCCTCCAGTCCCCCCTGTTACCGCCCGAATGCCAATACTCGTATCTACTCTATAGATCTCTCCTGTTATACTAGCGTGTAAATTGGCTCCCATTGCCTCTTCAGGAATGGCCCCAATCAAATCACCTTTGGTAACCTTATCTCCTACTTCAACAATAGCTTTTGCTGGTGCACCAATATGCTGGGAGAGAGGTAATGTTACTTCTTGTACAAAGATTTCTTTCGTGCTAAGCGGCGCTTTTACATCATACTGTGAAATTCCTAAACGTGCAGTCAAACGTTTGGTTGGAATCAAACGATTCCCACGGGTTGACAAAACCTGCTGAGGTTTATGATTATGAGGATTCTTTATTCCGGCTTTGCCTAGCTGCTTTTTCAGCTCAGCATTGACTCTGCGGGGCGATAAGCCCATGGAACAGCCAAAGGTATCACAGGCACCGCATTCTGAACACAACAACGCGCGGGAGAAAATGGCTGATTCACCCACTTGTCCCTTGCCAATGGCTTGCATAATACGATGGGGTTCTAAGCTATGTCCTAATAGATGCCGTGGACAGACATCCGTACAGGCTAAGCAGTTACAGCATACGGCTTTGGCCCGGTTAGCGATCATTTGCCATGTGGTATTTTTCTGTGTTATCAAAGAATGATCCATAGGTAACACCAAAATACCGCCTGTAGTTTTGGTCACAGGAGCATCCTGAGAAATTAACTTTCCCATCATAGGACCGCCATCAATAACAGCATAAGGATTTATGAGGGATCCCCCTGCCAACGCAATCAATTCCTGCACTTTCATGCCAAGGGGTACTTTGAGGGTTATCGGGTGGGCTACTGCACCGCCAACCGTGATATACTTATCCGTTACCGGCTTGCCTTCCAGAGCGTTTGCAATATTTATCAGTGTTTCTACATTGACAACCACTACACCAACATGAAGCGGTATACCGCCTTCCGGTACGATTCTGCCTGTGACTTCATGTACAAGCACCTGCTCATCTCCGGCTGGATAAATGTCAGGTAAAAAAAACAGTTGAATTCCCTGTTCCCCCATTTGCTTTATGGCTGCCTGAAGGTTGATGGCAGCTTCTTCATATTTACGTTTTAAACCAATAAAACCTTGTTTTGCACCAGTGGCGAGCATTACCGTTTTCAGGCCAAGAATCATTTTCAGACTTTCCGCTGCCATGATATGCTGATGCGCCCTAAGCAGTGGTTCGCATTCGGCACCGTTGACAATAACAGTCTCAACACTGGCATTGATTTTTACATGAGTGGGAAAGCCGGCTCCGCCAGCTCCCACTACACCTGCCGCTTTTACCGCGGCTACAATTTCATCCCGCATTTTCTCTCAACTCCTGCCACCTCATATTGCCCTAAATGATGGAAAATGCATCAACAAGGACGCAACGCCTTTGGCGGGTAAAGCTCCGGGGAGAAGTTAACCCTTCACCTGTTGGACCTGCTATCGTAAAGGTAGTAAAGCCTTCACCGCCTACACCAATTCCGGCATAAGAAGGAGCATTTTTTACAAATATGGTAGTTTCCACAGCTCTGGCAAAACGAGTTAAATGATCTACATTTTTTGAATGCATCGCTGCCGTATGCCGATTGCCATGTTCTACTTTAACCGCTAAGGCAATGGCTGCATCAATATCTTTCACTTGTACAACGGGTAATACAGGCATCATTAATTCTTCTATTACAAAAGGATGATCTGCTGGCGTTTCACATAAAATAACTTTCACTGAATCTGGCACCTCAATGCCAATTTTACTTACTATATATTTTGCATCTTTACCCACATAATCTTTATTAATGCCATAGATTTTTCTTGGTTTATCGGTACAACCCTCTGCCATTTTTTCTTCCTTTGCTGTCATAATAACGTCTAGCAAACGGTCAATCTGGGAACCTGAAATCAAGTAAGCACCATATTTCTGCATATAGCTAATCAATTGATCGGCAATAGCACCTACTGCAATGACTTCCTTTTCTGCGATGCAGGGTAAATTATTATCAAAGGAACAACCCGCAATAATATCTCTGGCGGCTTTTTCAATATCAGCCGTTTCATCAACAATAACCGGAGGATTGCCTGCACCTGCACCAATGGCTTTTTTACCAGAGGATAACACAGCTTTCACCACACCAGGACCGCCCGTTGCTACCAGCATATTGATCCCCGGATGTTTCATCATCTCATTGGCCGCAGTAATCGAAGGATCAGCTACTGATGTGAGTAAATTAGCTGGACCACCAGCTTTCACAATAGCTTCATTTAACAAGGTTATGATTTTTATTGAAGTATTTTTAGCTGTAGGATGTGGACTAAAAAATACCGCATTGCCTGCCGCAATCATGCCAATTCCATTACAAATAACCGTTTCTGTTGGATTCGTGGTCGGTGTAATAGCACCAATGACACCATAAGGACCCATTTCAATTAAGGTCAACCCGCTATCCCCGCTCCAAGCCTGAGTGGTCAAATCCTCTGTTCCGGGAGTTTTACGCGCTGCTATCTGATTTTTAATAATTTTGTCAGATACTCTTCCCATACCAGATTCATCTACAGCCATTTGAGCCAGTATTGTGGCATTTTCATAAGCAACATCCCGCATTGCCTGGATGAGTGTTTCTCTCTTCTCTATGGATAGAGTTCTTAACTCTTGATATGCTTTGCGCGCTGCTGACACTGCTTCATCCACCGTGGCAAAAATACCGCTGCCATGACAAGCTGAAGTCTTTCCGCCTTGCATTTTTGTCAAAATTTCTAAAGTGATTTTTTCAATCAAAGCCTGATCTATACTCATATGATCTCCTCCTACTAGTACTCTGCTACTCAGTAAGCAGCCAGAGCAGCTCTAGCAACTATTATATCTTCATCAACCGTACCGCCGCTTACCCCTAAACCACCAACCACATTCCCCCCGGCAAGAAGAGGAAATCCGCCGCCAAAAGTGATAAATCTGCCATTATTGGCTGTATTTAGACCAAATAGCGGCTGCCCTGGTGTTACGGCAGAAGCAATTTCATCCGTAGGCGATTTTAATGCAACAGCAGTATAGGCTTTATCCAGCGCTAAGGAAATACTGGCCAGTAGAGCACCATCCATGCGATGCTGGGCTACTAAATTTCCCCCGGCATCCACCACTGCAATTACCATCGGGACTCCGATTTCAACCGCTTTTTCTTCGGCAGCCGCGATCAATTGTTTTGCTTTCCCTAATATATCTGCATGTTCTATGCTATCTTGTTGTTTCTTATTCTGTAATGCCGCCAATACCTTACTTTTAACAATCATAATGATTTCTTCCTGTTCCACACAACGTGCTAAAACAAATAAGAAATCAGAAAGTCGATTTAAATATAAAGAGACAGGTACGGTAACTTTTTCTGTTTTCTTCAGTCTAACGACACAGCGTTCGGCCCGCCGTACCATGGTTCGTGCCAGATCCAATGCCGCACTGGCAGAACAGGTGCCAGGCGTTACAAAATAATGCTGCGGAATCCGTTTTTGCTCCAAGCTGTCAATCATTGACTCGAGTCTGGCAACATGCATTTCGGTAATGCGATAATCTGCCACTTCCAATGATTCCGTTGCTAAATCTGCATTCAAGGAAATTAATTCTTTTTGAACCGGCCCAATCATGTCCACAGCCCAAGGTGAATGAGCAATCAAAGACTTGCCTAAGCCCATAGCGGCATTTGCCTCATCTACCGTACCATAAGCCTCTACCCGTAAACTATCTTTAAAAACCCGCTGCTTACTAAGCAAGCTAGTTTTCCCTTCATCTCCCGTTTTCGTATATACTTTCATCATACACTACTCCTCGAGTAAATCTGCGATCCAATACGATCCTTTTAGCCTTTACTCCTGCACAATTTCAACACCACAATCCCGGGCAGTATCCTTAGCCAATGGTGTGATAATGGTCCCCGGGGAAACTGCAATACGTTTGGAGCCGTTCTGCGCAGCAGCCTGTATTGCGGCAGCATCCAGCACCGTTTTTTTAGTCGTCAAAGAATTTACTGCCACCGTCTTTTGCCGGTTCAATACGTTTTGACTGACACTCCCGATTGTCTCTACGGGAACCAGCTGCATACCATACCTTGCCAACTTCTTAAGATTTTCCTGCAGCGCCTGCACAAGTCCCGCTGATGCGTTCCCCATGGAATACTGAGCTCGCCAGCCATCTAAAGGATCAGCCGCATTCGCTGCCGCAACGACTGGCTTCCCCATCATCAAACCTTGCAGGATCAGCGTAGAAACCATCGTATCTGACAACGTATAAGCTAATTTTGCTGCTGTATTTTGCGTAAGTACGGGAACAATCAGAATGTCAGCTTCCCGCAATAGTTTTCCCGGATAAGGAGACTGGGCAGTTACAATTGATATGTGACTGCCCAGTTCCTCTTTGATCCGTTCTATGCCGAGAACTTCCTGAGCAGCTGCAGATAATACCACTGTAATCTCAAAGCAAAGGTTCTGTAATTTTTTTATTTCTGCCAAACCTTGCTCAAAACCAATGGTTCCTCCTGTGAAAATTACCAAGGCCTTATGCTGGTATTGAGTTGATTTCTCAGGATCAGCAACTGGTCTATGCTGCAATTGGCGCATAATTTCCTGCGTAACCAATTGCACCATTTCTTCCTTATCCACGTTACACCTCCCGACACCGCTCTAACGTTACTACATCGCCATTTTTTAAACCAGTGGCATTTGCTTCATCCGTATCAATATGAAATTCCAAGCGAAAATCCGGATGTACACGTACCAACACGTTTCTTAACGTTGTTGCTCTAGTCCCACTAGTCTCGACGGCCACCCGCTCTCCATCCGATACACCAAAATGCCGAGCATCATCCGTATGCATGTGAATATGTCTGGTTGCACATATTAAACCTTCTGTTAAAGTAACTGAACCCTGAGTACCGACAATCGTAACGCTAGCCGATTGTTCAATATCGCCGGAATCACGTAACGGCGGTACAACCCCAAGGCTAAACCCATCTGTACGGGATATTTCAGCCTGCGTTCTCTTGCGTACAGGTCCTAAAACCCGAACGCCTCGAATTACACCTTTCGGTCCCACCATAGTAACCGTTTCTGCGGCAGCAAATTCACCGACTTGTTTTAATTCTTTCTGCGGCGTTAAGGTATGACCAGCACCAAACAATATCTCAATATGCTCGGCAGAGAGGTGGATGTGGCGATTCGATACACCTACAGGAATATCCCCATTTCTTTGCTCCGGTGATGTATTCTTCTCCAGAACCAGCATCACTTGTTTCACTACTTCATCCAATATATTCTTTTCCACTGCCACACCTCAATCCGCCTAATTTTTTGTAGTTATCTAATTCGGCTAACTCCAGCTTCTAAAAAGGAATACTAGAAAGATTAGGATTCACCAAAGATTTTTAATCCCTGGTGAATCAAATCTTTTTTATCGAGATTAATCAATTTTAGGAAGAATTTTTTCAATGTCTGTATGAGGACGTGGAATTACATGAACGGAAATCAGTTCTCCGACTCTTTGGGCAGCTGCAGCTCCGGTATCAGTAGCTGCTTTTACTGCACCCACATCACCACGTACTAAAACGGTCACCAAACCTGACCCAATTTTTTCATATCCCACTAATGTCACATTGGCTGCCTTCACCATTGCATCTGCAGCCTCAATAGCTCCTACCAAACCTTTTGTTTCTACCATTCCTAATGCTTCTCCACTCATATTACTCCGCCTCCTTATTATTCCTATCATAATGAATACATGTTATCTTCGGATCACCTTTGACTCTTGGGCAAGCAGGATCGCCGCAAATATTACAGTAACCAGTCGTTTTCTTAGGTTCCGATATTGGTAAATTATTACTCTGATCTATTGTTTTTTTTTCAGCTGATTCTATTTCTTCCTGCACTTCTAACTGTAGCTCATCTGCGACAATTGTTGCGGGTTCTATCTTACTTTCTGCAGATTTCTCTTCTATGATCAAATTCGTTGTTTCTTTGCATCCCACTGTATCCTTTGTTGTCACAATGCAGGTTAACTGCTCATGAGGCCTAGGTATAATATGAGTAGCAACTACCTTGTTGACTTTACTGCCGGCCGCCTTGCCAGCTTGAACAGCAGCTGTAACTGCACCAACATTGCCGCTCAGTTTGATGACTATCATGCCGCCGCCTTTGGCCATCTCATAACCAATTAACTCTACATTGGCTGCTTTAACTGCGGCATCAGCCGCTTCCAGCGCTGCAGCCAAGCCAACAATCTCAATGAGACCTAACGCGTTTTTGACCATGCTTTCACCTCCTCATGGCCTTGCGCACTTTCTTGAAGAACTTTCTGAACGATGCGATAGACGATATCATATAAGGCACTAGTATCATGCAGCCCTAAGACTGCATCTTCTGAAGGTTGTTTCTTAAAAGGAATTCCTTTGACCAAACGTGCCGCATTATAACCAAAATACCGCCATTCCGCAGGAGTTCCAGAGGACGCTAGTGTAAATAGAGGCTTTTGGACTGGCAGCTTGACATAATGAATACACAGATCTGCCGCTCCAATCCCGATTCCCACACCCAGTTTTGACTGAGAAGCGCCTTCGTAGGCCAAGGCTGCTGCATTTGTTTCATTGCTAGGCACTACCGTATACGGTATTCCTTCTTCTTCCATCCCAGCCTGCACTTCTCTGATTTTTGCTTCACAGCCCGGATGAGAAACTACATAGATAAGTACACACGGTTTATTTTGATCTGGCAGCATAACTTCACGCCTCTCTGTCAAGATATGACAGTACCAGTCCAGTAGCTACAGCATTGCGCGGGCCTTCAGAACCTCTAATATTGCCCCGTCCGCATACAATGCTATATTCCGCCAATGCATCGCTCACCATATCTCCTACTTCAAAGTCCATGGCTGATCCCCCCACTAACACAACAAACTCAATGTGACGAATATTGCCTGTAGGTGCCACACGGCTGAGAGAACGCAGGGCGTTTGTTACAAACACACGTTTTTTAGCCTCACGCCGCACATGACGAATCTTATCCAAGGGATGAGAACTGGGAATGGGAATCATGTCACCATCTTTTAAAATTACTACCCGCGAAAAGACTTGAGGCGGAAGATGCTGTTCATAAAAACGAACTGTCCCATCCTCTAACCTGATATGAAATAGACTTTCTACTTTGGCTAAAGGATACTTTTTAATATCTTCTGCCAGGTCAAAATCATGTAAACCTAATTCAGAATTAATCAGCATAGTCACCATATCACCAGCACCAGCTAAATGAATGGATAGTATCGTTTTGTCTCTCGTGATAATGGCTGCGTCCGTAGAGCCACCACCCATATCCAGTATTGCCAAAGGTTTATCTGTACCGGGGGTGGTTAACGCTCCTTGAATAGCCATATTAGCTTCTACGCCAGCAATCACTACTTTGACACCTAACTCATTGCGTAATTGATCAGCAATTTGCTCCATAGGCAGGCGGCTGGTTTTGACCATAGCAGCTAAAGCCACGGCATTTTCTAAAGCAAATTCACCTGCCAAACCGCCTTGTACTTTTTGTGGTACAAAGGTATCAACAGCCAGAACATCTTGTATTTTCATGTCGTTAAGCTGCTGTTTTGTGAGCTCACTCATAACCTGACGAACCCGTTCCAGCATCCCGCTTACATGTGTTCCAGCTTCTCCCTGCACATCAAGCACAGGCTGAACTCGTTCCACGGTCTCCATTATTTTATTAGCGCCAGCCTCCACATCAATATCTGCCTTGCCTTTTGCGCCAAAAACAGTGATGAATCCTGCCGGGATAGTCCGTGCTTTTACATCTCCCTGTGGTGTACGCACCACAACCGCTGAGCGATTACCAATTAAAGCACGAGCAATCGGCACCACCATTTTTGTATCATCGGCTGATAATTCAAATACGGTAGCAATGCCGTAAGGATTCGACAGCGTTTTAATGGTTTGTCCTGGTTCGGCCACTTCCACAGCTGCCAGCATACCAAGGGGAACCCTTTCAATCAGTGTCACTTCATCGACCACAGGTATTATTTTTTGTAAACGATTAGAGATCAAAACAGCATCATCCTGACGTACAATGACGCCCTGTAAATCAATGCCTTTCCCTATGGCCTGATTCAGTATACGAGCTGCATCTTCAAAGTCAATATTCTCTGGAATGACACAAATCACTTTTTCTCCGGGAGTAATACTGCCCAGCTGACTAAACGAAATAGTCTGGCCAACCCCTAAACCAACACCACCGGGAGTCGATGGATTATGTCCAATCATTGTCGATTCTGTAATTATCGTTTCCGTGATTGTTTCCATTGCCAGGTCACCAATTACCGGGGTTGCTTCATTCAACCTGATTTCTGACAAATCAGCCATCGTCATGCCAGCTTTTTTCAGGGCATCTTCTAAAGCAATGACAATGCCTGGGATATTTGCCAGTGTTCCTTTGATACCCGTAGTTTTAACAATGCTGCTTGCATAAAAATTTGTTACTGCCCTTGTATCCATTGCAGCCAGGCAAACTTCCGTTGTAGAATTTCCAATATCTACACCTGCAACTATAGCCATGAAAATTCCACCTTATTCCGCTCTGAGACGATTGCGTCGTTCATAAACGCCTGCCGCTTCTCTGACAAACGCAGCATTTATTTTCGCATTGTATTTCGTTTCCATTTCTTCTGCAATGGCTAGTAATTCTGCTCTCGTTGACCGATAGGGACGAAGAGCGTTATATATCTGCAGTATTCTTTCATCAGGAATGGCGGTTAACTCTGCTGCACGGCGTAAATTATCACCAAACTGGGTTCTGCCGACACCATCCGCAATTTCTGCCTGCATTCTTAATGTTTCAGGAGCAATACGTACATCCTGTGATTTAACATTACCATTTATTACATTTTCCAAGGTAATATCAGAAAGTTTTTTTCCAGTAGGAGATTTTAATAACTCAGGGCGTTTGCTGGACAAAGGATAATCTCTGTCAGGATGTAACCCTACTCCCTGAGCACTTGCTGCAGGAGCAGCTTGCGAAGTCTGCGCTGCGGGCGCTCCTTTACTCATGGACTTTAATACTTCACGAACCATATCTTCAATCATTTTTTCTTGAGACATTTCGATCACCTCCACTTAGTTAAAATTTCACTTCGATTTCGATTGGCTTGGCACCCTGCACCACATGTTCCGTTTCTTTAATATGCAGCACTGCTGCTTTTGCCTGAAATTTCGGCCTTGCCATCTGATCATTTTTCGTTGGTACGGGAACAGGAGATTCGCCCTTTGCATATTTGGCAGCATTACGGCCAATCGCACGGTAGGCTGGCAAATCAAGTAAAGGAGACTGAGAAAAAAGTTCTAAATTACTAAGTGGCGGCAAGTCCTTTTGATGAATAACGCTCGTACCTCTAGATTGTATGCCGATAGCAATTCCTGAACCACTCAACTTGGTGGCATCATGAGCAGCAAAGGCCACATCAGAAGTACGTAATACCCGCACGATTCTGGCGCTGAGGCCTTCTTCTTCAATCCCGGCAATCATTTCCCTAAGTACATCACTGTGAGGAATGTTTACGATGGTTTTATTTTGATACTTGGCAAAAGCCGGAGCCAAGGCAATGACCACTTCATCAGCCCTTGTTCCCGGACGTGCTTCCCCTTTTTCCACTAACGTCATGGGACGTCCTGTAGCTACCGCCATTGTAGTAGGTTTGGGCTGTTCCATGCCTTGCAGCACTTGCACAATGATTTCACGAATCATCTGCTCGTTAATTTGCATTACACTACACCTCTCTTTCCAAACTTAAGCATCGTAATCAGACGGATTAATTGCCTGACTGATGTCTTTAATTTCATTCCACCGCTCATCACTCATTTGGTAGCCTGTTCCCGGACCACGATAGTCATTGCGGCTATTCACGGCACTAATAACATTAAAGTTTTTATCGAGTATCGCTGAAGTATGTAAGTAATCTCCGGAAATACGTTGTTTTAAAATATTCAATATGTAACCCGCTAAATCATTAAAACCATTTTTAGCCAAGGCTTTTACAATATCAATACCAGTAATTCCACGGCTCATTAACTCTTGAGCAGCTTTTAAATCCTCTACTACGTTACGTGCCGGTACATCTTTACTGCCATGAGCATAGGTTGCAGCTTCCACTTCTTCATCTGTAATGGTTGGGAAGCCCAGTTCTTTAAATACAGCCTGCAGTCCTCTGGCAGCTTTGTTACGAACGACAATTACTTCTTCTTCCGAAGCTGGACGCAAACCGCCATCTACTTTCAAGTCGCGCTGCATGATATTCCAGTCATCATAATCATCCACATCCCAGTTCGAACCAGCAAACATATTATCATAGTTAGGTACACCGCTGTAGCCTGAGCAGATAAAGTCTGTACCCGGCAGGAACTGCATTAAGGTACGGGCCGTACGGCGAATATCAGAATGCGTAAATGTTTGGTCATTACTAGATGCCACTTCCATATCCAGCATAGCGGCGCATAAGTTTTCTGCCAATACGGCACGAATACCGGACGGCACAGCGGCTGGTACACCGATACAACTTACCGAACCATTCTGCAGCCCCTGCACGCCAGCACCTCGCGTAAGCATGATGCAGCGAATTTCCAAATACAGCATGGATTTTCCTTCCGCATAACCCATTTGCACTTCCGATCCTGTACCGGAGGTAAATCTCATCTTTAACCCCCGGGAAGCATAAGCCGAAGCCAGAAATGCTTTTGACCAGGGAGTATCATCACCATCAACAAAGACATTTTCTGTGCCATAAACAGAAATGGTTTCTGCATAGGCAGTAATCCCGCGCATACCAAGTTCCAATTCTGTTGCTTCTTCCAAAGCGCATTGAATCAGTGTACCACCCCGTCCAGCCTGACTGCCGATTAATAAGGCCAAGGCGTTAAACGGAGCATAGCGTACTACTGCAACGGTGGTTTCCATTTCATCAAACCCGCGCAATGCTGCTTCTGCACCATCGGCAGCAATCAAGACGGGGTTATCATTAACATTGGTAATATGACATTGATTGGAAGGAGTTTTACGAGCCCGCATTTTTTGCATGGCCATCATCATTTCCACTACATTCATGGTGTTAAACACGGCTACCAGCTTGGCAGCGGTTAAACCACGTACAATGTCAACAACCTCTTTTCTCGACACATTCACATCTACCAACATTTTGGCAATTTGGCTGGCTTCCATTGCCATTGCCTTTTCAGCAATTTTCACGTCAATGGCATAATCGGCAATAAACTGTTCAATAAAATCGAAGTTACTGCGAGCCACGCCGTCCATTTCAACAATTTTGCCATTTTCAATTTTAATACTAGGTATTGGATCGTTAGGGCTGCCCATAGCGATCAGACCAACCTCTGGCCATTCCTTTACGAAACCGTCCTGATTGACAGGGCGGGCAGCTAAGACTTCAAAACGTTTTGATCTCTTCATTGTTTTCCCCTCCCTGCATTAAATGTATGGCTTGGTGGATGATGGCGCTGGGCCAGCCATGGATTCCAATAATTTTACGCCAATTTCTTTGGCGGCAAGTACGGCTTGACGTACAGCACCCGAATCACCAGTAACCTGAAGAATTACTTCATTTGAAAAACTCGTTCCACTTGCCGGACTGCCATAGCCTACTACTTCCACGTTAGCGGTTTTCACAGCAACATCTGACATGAGTACGCCAATGGCAGCGGGAGCGCCCACAATCAGTCCAAAAGCTTTGCCTACTGGAGCGCCAAAGGCTTTATTAATAGCATAACTTGCCCGAGCTGTATATTGTAATTCGATATGTCCAGCATCGTTACCGTATACATCGCCAAAGGTACGATCCAGTTCTTTTAAAGCTACTTCAATGGCACGGCGTGCATCTGAAACTTCTTCCGCACCAAACAGAATCAAGGAACCATGTCCAGCTCCCCCTTTGGTGTCACGAGGTAATTCAATGGATATAATCTCTGTATTGGTAGCTTTTACGGCTTCATCAGCAGCCATAATATGTGGGCCAGCCCCAGTACGAGCACCTAAAATACCAATGGAACGATATTTAGGATCGATTTTCATTTTTTCATGCAGCATGGGATCAACATTTGCAATGACCAAACCAATCGTATCACCGATTGCAGTTCCCACAAATTCTGTAATCCCAGGATTTACAGAACTTTTAGGTTTCTCCTGAGCCTTTTCACGAGGAGCTGCGGTTGGAGCCTGATGCTCCATCCGTTTTTTAATTTCATCCATAACCTTATCAATTAATTGCTCTTGCATATTTTTCTACCTCCACATTCATTCCTACTTTACTTTATCTTGGGAAGAATTTTCTCCACATCTGTATGGGGACGTGGAATAACGTGAATGGACACGACTTCGCCAACTTTTTGCGCAGCCGCCGCACCAGCATCTGTTGCCGCCTTAATTGCCCCAACATCACCACGCACCATCACCGTAACCAATCCAGAGCCAATTTTTTCATAACCTACTAATTCAACATTTGCTGCTTTTACCATAGCATCGGCAGCTTCAATAGCACCAACTAAACCCTTTGTTTCAATCATCCCTAATGCTTCGCTCATGATATACACCTCCCTTCCCCAAAATATGCGACCAATTCATCCATACCCTCTCCAGTACGAGAGGAAACAAAGAAAATTGGCTCTTTGACGCCCACCGCCAGCAAGCGAGCTTTAGCTTTCTCTCGATCAATGCCGGGTACGTCAATTTTTGTTACTACTCCGATAACGGGACGAGAAAACATACCGCTGAACCCGGGAGGAAGTGTTACTTTTACGTCAGTTGCATCCTGCACAACAACGACTATTGATGCTTGCATGGCCGTTACCATTAATGCAGAATAGAAACGTGGTATTTGCGCATATTCTCCCGGTGTATCAATGGCCCCATCGGTAAACTGAATACTTTGAGTTTTTTCGGCAATTCGGCAGTCTTTCTGCAGCGTATGAATCAAAGACGTCTTGCCTGCCCCTACGGCCCCAACCAGCATCACTTTTTTCATATCATGATCTTGTTTGCTTGGGACCAGCAAAACCTAAACTATTGACTAAAAGATTGGTAACCTGCTGCAGTGCTGCTTCTACATTAGATACTGTACCTACTAATACCACCGACCCAGTAAAACGATCCATAAAGCCAATTTGCACAGATGCTGCTTTGGTTGCCACATCTGCTGCAATAATCGCAGCTTCACTCGGGGTAATGGTTAAGATGCCAATTGCCGAAGTATTTTCCAGTCCTAACTTGTCACATAGCTCCTTTTTGGGATTGGATATGAGATGGGATAATGTCACTTGTTTGCCTGGTACGTATTCTTGAACCATTCTTGGCTTTTCTGCCGTCATTCCATTCCCTCGCATTCCTCACATTAGTTTGACAATTATAAATATTTCTCTTTTTTGTTTTTTTACCTTGCATATTTATTGCTTAGCCACTGGACATAATTGCTGTATCTTTTTTCCCCATGATAAAGAGCAAATTCCACGTTTGTCTATGTAGGATTTTTTTGTTTTACACTTCTACTGTTTTAACTTAAAAAGCAATAAAGGACTACTTCTCAGTAGTCCTTTATCATTCCACAAATTATTTTTTTTTATGTGATAATATCCCTTGCTATATTTTGCTTTCATCTAGTAAATTTTTGCACCTTATGATTCTTGTTTGCTGTTTCGTATTTCATTACGATATTGATTCGGTGTCATACCCATGGTTTGCCGAAATACACGGCTAAAATAACTAGCATCCTGATAGCCTACTTCCGCAGCAATACGCACAGCCGTAAAATCAGGATTTTGCAGCATTTTTTTCGCTTTATCAATACGTACTTTTGTTAAGAAATCGACAAAGTTATAGCCCTTTTCCTGCTTAAACAGCCTGCTAAAGTAAAACGGACTTAGATGTACCGTTTGTGCAACTTCTTCTAAGGATATATTCCTATGATAATTCTTCCCAATATAGTCACAGGCCTTATTGATGACCCTAAGATTCATACTGCTTCTATTTTCCAGCATATTATCCATAAAGTGATCCAGGGATTCAAACATCCATGCTTCTACCTGAGATTTATTGCTGCACTCATGTAAATGATGAATGCAATTTAAATTCAAAAGAGTCAGCTGTTCCAGATTGGCACCACCCTCGACAGCCGATCGTGATAAGACGATCAGCAATTCCAGTACACAGGCTTTGACTGTATCCATGCCAGCCTTACTGGCAAATATACCATCCAATAATTCATGCAACGCCTCTTTCGCCTGTTTGCGATCCCCACAGCGCACCTTGTCCAGTACGGTTCTTTCATAGTGAAAAGGGTAGTTGAAAGGTCCTGTGCTTAAATAAGGTATATCTTCCACATGGATAATCTGGCTATCGCCTAGATAAAATCGCTGTCGCTGCGCATGGAGAGCTTCCAAATACGATTTATGGATGTCCCGCGGATCGGAGTAATAACGGCCGATACCAATTGTAATGCTGATATCCATCTCTTGTGCAATACATTTTTGTATATCGGAAGCTATCTGCTGTGCATTATTTTTTATTACTTCTGTATTTTCCACTTCAGCAAACCCTAGCAAAACAATTAGATTATCACTGCCAAAAGGCGTGACTAAAGCATAATTACCAGCAACACTGCAAATTAGTTTGTAGATTTTTTGTTTGATCATTTGCTTCTCCAGTTCGCTGTCTCTAGAGGTAAGCTGTTTAAAATTATCTATATCGACAACTAAGACTACACCAGGCTCCACCGTCATCCCTAAAAAATGGGCTCGTTCTTGAAAATGCTCAAGGTCTTTGATGTTGCCAGTAACCAAGTCATAAACAAAAGACATTTGAATAAAGGGGATTGCTTCTTCTACGCTTTTTCGTAAAGATGCTTCTTCTTGCTTTTTTCGCTTTATTTCATCTACTTTCTTGATGGTAAGTTCTAAGGTATGCATAATATCATCAGGACGGACAGGTTTTAACAGATACTCTACCACGCCGATTGTTAAAGCCTGTTTTGCATAACTAAATTCATCAAAAGCAGTAAGCATGATAATGACTGTGTCAGGCAGCAAGGTACGAATGCGTTTCGCAGCTTCTAAGCCGTTCATCTCAGGCATGCGAATATCCATTAATACGATATCTGGTCTTTCTGTTTCAGCAATGCAGACCGCGCTCTTGCCATCTCCTGTTTCGCCTATTACCTTAATATTGGGACATTTCTGCTTAATAATAAAGTGTAAGGCTTGCCGCTCTAATTGTTCATCATCTGCAATCAATAAAGTATACATTTTTTTCTCCTTGCTGCACTTAACTTACATAGGACAATAAGGAAGACGAATATAAATACTGGTCCCTTCGCCTAGCTTGCTCTCCATTGTAAGACCGCATTCATCACCGAAGTAATGCTGAATTCGCTTGTGAACATTTATAATTCCCAAACCGGTTGTCTGTCCATGAATCTGCTTACGTTTTTCAGCACGAAAAATAGTTCCAATCTCCTCAGGAGACACACCGCTGCCAGTATCACTGACAATAAGAACAATCTGCTCACCCTCAAGCCGCCCGCTGATGCGGACAATTCCACCCTCGACCTTTCCCTCAAGACCATGTATAATGGCATTTTCCACCAAAGGCTGAAGAGTCAGAGGGGGAATTTTAGTTTCCATGATTAACGGATCTACATCAATATAGGTCTGAATACGTTCGCCAAAACGTATTTTTTGGATCAAGAGATAATCTTTAATAGATTTTATTTCTTGTTCTAAGGTTCGTAATATTTCAATGTCCCGCAAATTGTTACGCAGCAAATCAGATAAAGCATAAACTACTTCCTGCGTCTGACTTGCCCCTTCTAACATGGCTAATCGTGCGATTGTATTTAAAGTATTGAATAAAAAGTGAGGATTGACCTGTGACTGCAGTGCTCTCAGCTCCGTAGCCCGCAGCATGGTTTCCAGCTCTGCCTTCGCTTTTACTTCTTTCACAAGGTTCTTACCTGCAAGGTTAGCCACACCAATTTCCACAATATAATTGGACATGATATAAATCAGATCAGCGGCCGCTTTCAAACGCTTTTCCGGCACAACTTCTACAATATCAAAAAATTCGGATAATAATCCACCTTCTAAACCCAAATCAGTTGTGCACTGGAACATATCTTTTTTAACATCATACTCTTCTTGGGCTAAAATAACCTGCCCAGCCAGAAATGCACCAATATATTGGTTTTCTACAACAATGGGGGCAGCTAAATCCGTTAAGCCTGCATGGCATTTATAAACAAAAGGTTTTTGATTACGGCGCCCGCCTTCATCATCACATTGCACACAACGAGTTAATCCCTGAGGAAGAGACCGAATGTAACTGCAGAATTTTGTAAAATTGCTAGGTTTGGTAATAGGATTCCCCTCAGGGTCAACAATCACTGCGGCCAATCCAGTTGCTTCAGAAAACTTATCCTGAATTTCTTGTAGAATCTGAGTATTGACAATTTCGCCTAAGGTAAATCGATTTAATGCTTGCACTAACAATCCTCCCCTTATCAAAACTCCCCACTATATCACTTTTGTTCTTAACTTAACATGATAAGTATTAGATAAAGGGCAAACTAGTTCCTGCAAACAGCAATATTTTACTATATTATAGCAAGCAAAGGCGATGATTATACCGCAGCTACCTCAGCGGGTGCTGGGGTACTCAGGACAAAATCTGAAAGTCTGGCCATATTCTGTATGGTATATGCCATGGTCTTCAGCATGGAAACCATAAGAATAGCACCTGTACCTTCACCCAGAGCCATATTGGCACGCAAGATTACATCATCAGCAACGATATTACCCAGCAGCAAGGAATAAGCCATACCAGGTTCTTTTGACATATGAGATGGTATTGCATATTTTTCCACGGCATTTTCCAGACGAAATGCACAGGCATAAGCCACGGCAGTGATAAATCCATCAATGACAAAAGGAACGCCTCGTTTCGCGCATTGCACCATACTGGAGCAGATGCCTACCATGTCAAACCCTCCCACACAGCGCAGGATATCTTCTACTTTGTGCATGTTGCCTTTGTGACGCTCTACCCCTTTGGCTACCGTATTACGTTTATGCTTTAACAATTCATTACTGCTTAATCCGGCTCCATAACCAACGATAAACTCTGGCGGCATTCCCGTCAGTGCATGCAGTACAGCCGACGAAGTTGTCGTATTGCCAATTCCCATTTCACCAAAGGACAGCAGATTATATCCGTCGTGCAGTACTAACCGATCAACCAGTTCTTTACCAACTTGCCAGGCCTGCTCGAATTCTTCTTGGCTCATGGCCGCTTCTTTCATAAAGTTTCTAGTGCCCATTGCCACTTTATGATTGATACCAGCTTCTAATGTACTATTAATCCCAATGTCAATCACACTATAAGGTATTTGATTGCACTGGCAAAAGCAGCTGATTGTCGCTCTGCCATCTGCCATATTTTTAGCCTGCAGATAAGTAATCTCTCCCGGATAATTGACAACACCTTCTTCGATAACCCCATTATCGGCGGCAAAGATGATATGATGCGGTCTCATTTCTGAATGAATTTGCCCCCAAGCCAACATCACTTTTTTTAAATGCTTTTCCAGTAAACCTAAACTTTGCGGTGGTTTAGCGGCTCCATTCAGCAGCTCATCAACCTTTACATCAAAATCCATAACTAACCCCTCCTAAATTTATAATAAATCTTAAGAAAAAAACACTAACGAATCCTTATAAATAAAGAGAAAACATTTTGAAACGCGAAGATACGAAGTTTATGAAGAATAGGAGATAATCCTACTACCCATCAATATGGCTTTATAAGCCTTCGCGTCCTTCGTGATTCATCGTTTTGTTCACAACACTTATGGAACAAATATTTTCTTGAATAAAAAACAGAAAAATACCTAGCCCAAAAGGCTAGGTATTTTTATATAAAAAATCCCATCCTTCTGGCATTACCCCTTACGCGGAGGTAGATGACAGCCATAACAGGCAGGTCTCCTGGCTTACGAATCATCAAGACTCCCCGGCCTTCCTGGTTCCCCAGTGGCATTTTGAAAAGTCTCTCCCCGCTTACAGTGGCGCGACCGCGTCGTTTAAGGATTTTTACATCCTTTCCGATCTTCCCTATTCTCCTCTCTACTTGAGAGGCACCTGTTTGGTGGCAAATTTATTCTGTTGTCACAATAGTACTACAGTTACTTCCATTCTCCTATGTCCTATTTGCAGATTAGCAATATAGTCAAGTAGATAGTTAAAAAAGTCCCATGTTATCCTCCTACTTAAGATGACAGGTGTCATTCACCAAGGAGACTATTACCTGATGCTCAAAATATTGAATGATGTTGATGGCGGTACTATCCTGATTTATGAACCACATTTTATCTAACCCAATCCCTAGTGCAGCACACAGAATGACTCTCATCGTTCCTCCATGGGATACAATCACAATCGTTTCATTCGGATGCTTCGCAATGCACTGCTGCAATGCCTTAATTACTCTTCGTCTGACTCTATCATAGTTTTCCCCTTGAGGCGGGCAGGTTTCACCAGGCTGAGAATACATGGTGGAGAGGATTTGCGGCCAGGTTTCCATAATTTCATGATATGTCAGCCCTTCCCACACTCCAAAATTAATTTCACGCAACTCTTTTTTTCTGATAATTGGCAAGGCATGATGCTGAGCAATACACTCGGCAGTCTGACAGGCACGCAATAAATCGCTGCAATAAATTGCATTAACTTTTTCTTCTGCTAAACGCTTGCCAACTAACTCAGCCTGCCTAAAGCCTGTTTCATTGAGTGAAATGTCAGTATGTCCCTGATACTTTTTTTCTTTATTCCAGGATGTTTGACCATGACGAATAAATATGACTTTAGTCAATATATCGCCTTCTTTCCGTTTTAGATAATAAATACCAATAAGGTAACAATTTCTGTAAGTTCAATAATGGCACCATATACGTCTCCCGTTAAACCCCCAAGACGTTTACTGACATACTCAGCAAAAAGCAGGGCAAAGGCAATCCCTACAACACCGCTTATCATTACAAGCCTGCCCAAGGGAATTAACAACAAGGCTGAACATAATCCTGCCACATAGAGGGTATACTTATGTGCAGATTGATAAAATGCCTTACCCAGCCCTTCCGCTCTGGCATAAGGATATAACGTAATACCTGCGACCACAGCAGTGCGTCCGACAATAGGCATAACTAAAATAGCTAAGGGTAATAACGTAGGATCAATGTCCATAATTAAAGAGTACTTTACGAAAATCAGCAGGCAAAACGACATAGCACCAAAAGCCCCCACTCTGCTGTCTTTCATAATTTCTAACATTCTTTCCCGGGACTTCCCCGAAAAAATGCCATCAATTGTATCCATTAATCCATCACAATGCAATCCCCCGGTTATTATAATTTCAAGCAGAATTAAGCCTATCGCCATAAGATGTACCGGTAATTTTCCCCCCAAAAAGCTCTCGGCACCATATAAAAACCCTGATAGGATTAAACCAATAATTCCTCCAATAATAGGAAAAAACTTAACACTATGACCAAAACTCTCTGGCGTCCATTGAGTTTGCGCCTTAATTGGAATTCGTGTTAAGAATTGAAAGCCCGTGATAAAATCACCAATCACATTTTTATACACTGCTTCCACCTCCTTTTTTTCCTGCAATATCAATATACAAACTCATTCCGTACAGTAAAGTTTCATTCCTGCCCAATTTGAAGACTAAGCAATAATATTCTATAACATACTAATAAAATTCCATTCTCTTTTTTTCTTGAATTAATCCCCACGAAAATCTTATTATAGGTTCTCCTTTGTTAATTTGTATTGATTTATTGCTCAATCTTTAAAACTCCTGATAACAAGCCTTGCCCAAATAAAACTGCAGTGTTATGGTTATTTTAATTAACCTATATAAAGGAGGCTTTCACCATCATGCATAAAAAAATTATTGAATATTTTATGACCCCCATCAGTATCTTAGGCGTTGGCTGCTTAGAACAAATAGTACACTATATAAAACCTATGGCATTTCGCAAGGCTCTTATCGTAAGCGATAAAATATTAGTGGAAATGAAACTAATCGATGAACTAACAGAAATCTTGAGAAAAGAAGGCATATTCTTTATCCTCTATGATGATGTTTCCCCCAATCCAACCATTTCGCAAGTGAATTATGGTTTAAAGCTATTTCAGGATAATGGCTGTGACTTTCTCATTTCCTTTGGCGGCGGTTCTCCCCATGACTGCGCTAAAGCCATTGGCCTGCTGGCAACAAATGGAGGAGTAATTGAAAGCTATGTAGGTCTTAATAAATCTAAAAAAAGGTCTGCACCACTGATTGCTGTCAATACTACGGCTGGCACTGGCAGCGAATTAACCCGTTTTTGTGTAATCACCGATGAAAAAACGCATATTAAAATGACAATCACAGATTGGCATGTAACGCCAATTATTGCTGTAAATGATGCCCAGCTCATGTTAGGCATGCCTCCTGGACTTACTGCCGCCACCGGTATGGATGCTTTAACTCACGCCATTGAGGCCTATGTATCCACAAATTCTACTCCCGTAACGGATTGTAAAGCATTAAAAGCGATCGAATTGATCGCAGGTTATCTTAAAGCAGCCTTCCAAAATGGCAACGACATAAAGGCAAGGGAAATGATGGTTTATGCCGAATATTTAGCTGGCATTGCCTTTAATAATGCCAGTTTGGGTTATGTACATGCCCTGGCCCATCAATTGGGAGGAATGTACAACCTGCCCCATGGCTTAGCAAATGCTGTTATGCTGCCTTATGTTGTCGAATACAACCGCCATGCCGCTGAACAAAAATATGCAGACATCGCCCATGCTTTAGGTCAGGATATCAGAGATGTACCGATGGAATCAGCTGCCCAAATGGGAGTAGCAGCGATTAAAGATCTGATTAACGATCTTGGCATTCCCAAGACTCTTTCTGAAGTCCGTGGATTTAATGCCAACGATATTCCAATCCTTGCAGCAAACGCCCTTAAAGACATTTGTTGTGTAACGAATCCGCGTCAAGGCTCTCAGCAGGATATCGAAGATATTTTCAGATCCGCCCTGTAGAAGGTTTATTGCACGTTCTTGATCGCAGCTATCTTTTTACTAATAATTAAATAGGGATCAAAACAATAATATGCCATGGCGGCACAAAATAATACAAAGGGAATTAATAGCCATCGTCAAATTAATATAATTTAAGTAAATGAATGTACATAGGAGGAATTTTCATGTGGCTTGGCAAGGTGGTGGGAACGGTTGTCGCTCCGACCAAAAATGAAAGTTTAGTCGGCAATAAACTCTTAGTCGTGCAGCCTTTAAATTTAGACGGCATGAACACCATAAGTCTGCAGGTTGCAGTCGATACTGTAGGGGCAGGCAATGGCGAAACCGTTTTAGTGTCTACTGGCAGTTCCGCACGGCGAGTCATGAACAATACCAACAGCGCTGTTGATGCAGCCATTGTGGGAATTGTGGAAAATATAGATTTAGAAGGCATTTCCAAAGCACAATATTGGGTGCAAAAAGGGTAATTTCTTTTCACTGTATGCTTAGTAAGAAAAATGCTAACGCGTCTTTTTTAACCGCATAGGCGCAGAGAACACAGAGAAAAGATAAAAGACAGACGTTTTGAAACGCGAAGACACGAAGCCGCTTACGCGGATACAGAGAACACAAAGGGGTAGCAAAAACACACCTCTGTGCCCTCTGCGAACTCTGTGTCCTCTGTGTTTAACGTTCTCCTTTGTGTAGCATTATTAGGGAGGAGAAATTTATGCTGACAACATACAAAACACTACAAGACAAACTCCAGCAAGTTCCATGGGATCCTTCAGAAAAAGGCGTTTGGATTAAACTCATAGACCCAACTGATGAAGAAATCTTACAAATGTCAGCTGCAGCGCAAATCCCTGAATATTTTTTTCGTTTTGCTATCGAAGAGGATGACTGTCCCAGAATCATCTTGGGCAATCATTGTATTCTTGCCATTATTCATGTCCCCATTTCTCTGGGTGAAGATCGTTATGAAACGAGTCCTCTCAGTATCATATTAACACCCCACTTAACCGTAACGATAGGCAGGGATCTTGTACAAATTTTGCCGGCTACTAACGATAGCAGCCGTTTTTTATTCGATACTGTCAAACGGACCCAGTTCTTTTTTCAAATTTTATATCACGCCGATACAGTCTTTCTAAAGTACATACGACGCATTCGCCAGCGTACAGACGAAATTGAACTTAGCCTGCGTAAGTCGACAAATAACAAAGAAGTATTTCAGCTTCTCGACCTGGAAAAAGGCTTAACCTACTTTACGGCAGCCCTGCGCGGTAATGTAATTGTTGCGGAAACCATACTGCGTATGCGTTCTGATCCGCAAATGCGGCCTCTACTGCAAATGCATGAAGAAGATGAAGATGTTTTAGAAAGTGTTATTATTGAAAATAAACGTGCGTTAGAGCTAGTGCAGACCTATAGCGACATACTAAGCAGTATGATGGATGCTTTCTCTTCCGTTATTAACAATAATTTAAATCACATTATGAAATTCTTAGCCTCGGTCACCATAATAGTGTCTATCCCCACTATGGTTTCAAGTTTCTGGAGCATGAGTCTTATTGTACCCTGGCAAGGTACAGCAATAGGCTTTTGGCTCGTTCTCTTACTGGCAATTTTCACAAGTTGTGCTGTTGCTGTTTATTTAAGAAAAAAAGGAATGTTTTAAGTGTAATTTCCATTTTTCAGCAGGAAAAGCAGCCTGGTAAATAGAACCTCTGTGATAATTTAAAAAGGGAGGTCAACGATCATGACAAAGAAAATCTTATTGCTTACTGGCGACTGTGCAGAAGACTATGAAGTGAAAGTACCCCAACAGGCATTAATGATGCTGGGGTATCAAGTTGACATTGCCGCTCCAAACAAAAAAGCCGGTGATACCTTGCAACTCGTCGTACATGATTTTACAAGCCTGGATACCTACATAGAATTAATTGGTCACCGCATTCCTGTAGATATAGCTGCCGCTGATGTTAATCCTGATGAATATGTAGGATTAGTTATTCCCGGAGGGCGAGCACCAGAATATATTAGGATGTATGATGAGACGATAAAAATCGTGCAGGCATTTTTCAAAGCAGAAAAACCCGTAGCCGCTGTCTGTCATGGCACGCAGCTCCTTGCCGCCGCCGATGTATTAATCAATCGTACCGTTACCTCTTACCCAGCCTGCTCTGCTGAATGCCGCCTGGCAGGCGCCAATTGGCAGGACCAGCCTGTTGTAACCTGCGGTAATCTAGTTACAGCTCAAGCATGGCCCAATCACCCGACATGGCTTAAAGCTTTTGTTGACTTGCTAGGTGCTCAAATTATAATTTAATTTATAAAAAAGGTATCAGCATGCTGCTGATACCTTTTATTAATTATGTCTCATAAATTCATATTTTTTTCAACAGGAAACGTCCGTTTACAGGACGTTTTTTCCATATACAGTGTACTATTAATGAAATATCTATTTTAATCCATAGTTTTTTAATCTCTTTTCTGTTGTAACTGTTCTGTAAAAAAACACCTGAGTTTTCACGGAAAATTCAGATCATTCTTAAAGCAAGTAGTTCATATTTTAGGCTTGATTGCCTATTTAAAAAAAGAATGATAAAATTAATTGTCTTTCTAAGACAGACAGAAAGGAGATTATATATGGATCAAAACGAAGTTAAAAAGTTACGATGGTATCACCTTGCACTGATGGGATTTATCATGGTATGGAGTTTTGGCAATGTTGTTAATAACTATGCCAATCAAGGACTTACGGTTATTGTCTCATGGCTGCTCATTATTGGACTTTATTTTATTCCTTATGTATTAATGGTTGGCGAAATGGGCTCTACTTTTAAAGATGGTAAAGCAGGTGTCAGCACTTGGATTCGTTCCACTACAGGACCTTTGCTTGCTTATTTTGCCGGCTGGACCTATTGGGCTGTACATGTACCCTATCTTGCACAAAAACCTCAAGCAGCGCTGGTGGCCATAGGCTGGGGTATTTTCCAAGATGGTAAATTTATTAAGGCCTTCAGCCCTATGACGTTACAGCTTATGACATTGGCTATTTTCCTCTTTTTTCTCTGGATTGCATCTAGGGGGATTACATCATTAAAACGCATCGGAACAGTTGCAGGTCTCTCCATGTTGGTAATGTCTTTCTTATATGTACTTTTAATGATCGCTGCACCTGCCATCAGAGGCGTTGCCGTGGCAACTACAGATTTGAGTTTTCATACTTTTATGCCTAACTTTGACTTTACTTATTTTACGACTATTTCTATGCTTGTCTTTGCAGTAGGCGGTGCTGAAAAAATCTCACCTTATGTAAATAATTCAAACAACCCTACCAAAGAATTTCCTCGCGGAATGATTTTTGTGGCAGTTTTGGTAGCTCTTTCAGCATTGTTAGGTTCCATCGCCATGGGTATGATGTTTGATGCCAACAACATACCAAAAGATTTAAAAATGAATGGTCAATATTATGCGTTCCAATTGCTTGGACAATATTACGGCGTTGGTAACTTTTTTCTGGTTTTATACGCAATTGCCAGTGCCTTGGGACAACTTTCAGCTCTCGTTTTCTCAATAGACGCTCCACTTAAAGTATTATTAGCTGAGGGCGATTCCAAGTATATCCCTGCTATTTTAACTAAAACCAATAAATATGACGCTCCTATTAATGGTTATAAATTAACTGCTGTGCTGGTGGGAATTATGATTATCATCCCAGCCTTAGGTATCGGTGACATGAATTCTTTATACAATTGGCTTCTGGATTTAAATTCTATTGTTATGCCTCTGCGTTATTTGTGGGTTTTTGTTGCTTATATGGCCTTACGCCGCCTGGTTGGCAAATTTAATTCAGAATACAAATTTGTCCAAAATTCCACCCTTGCAATCACCATTGGTTTGTGGTGCTTCCTCTTTACCGCTTTTGCCTGCATTATGGGTATGTTCCCGAAAGGTGTAGAGCTTTATACCTCGCAATGGTATTTCCAATTGTCCCTTAATTTATTAACACCGTTTATCCTGTTAGGTTTAGGTCTGATATTACCCTCCATTGCTAAATGGAGTAACAAAAAGTCAAATCATCAAATACATTCTTCTTGATCTTGTTTTTTTAAAGAAGGTTTCAGCCAATCAAAAACTTGGCTGAAACCTTCTTTTTATCCGAAATTTGATATTTTCTTTATTTGCCGGAGTAAAGTTGAATTACCAAATTCTATGCTATAATATGATAACACGTGAATTTATCGTCGGTAATTAAATCTCTATTCATCAGAAAATTATGCAAAGCAAAACAGTGAATAATAATATTACGAGGTGAATAACATGAATGTTTCTGAAGCGAGAATTACTTATTTATTCCATAGCGGCTATTCGATAGAAACCCAAAATCACTTTCTTATTTTTGATTATTATCAGCCTTTTTCCGGAGATAAACTAGGTATAGCTGACGGAGTAATTACCAGTGATTTCCTGAAAAACAAAAAAAATATTACAGTGTTTGCTTCTCATGCTCATGGTGATCATTTTGATCCTACTATATTAAAATGGGGAAAAGATAACCCCAATATTCATTACATACTCAGCGATGATATACAAATCAAGGCAGATACAGTAAATCATCATATGGTTGCCGCCTATGAAAAGCTAAGCTTTGATACGATCAATATTCAAACTTTCGGTTCTACAGATCAAGGCATCTCTTTCCTAATTCAGGCAGATGGCTTAGCGATTTTCCATGCAGGGGATTTGAATTGGTGGCATTGGTCAGGAGAATCACAAAAAGAGCGTACTTATGCTGAACAGATCTTTAAGGCCGAAATCGAGAAAATTGTTGGCCAAAAGATTGATCTTGCTTTCTTTCCGGTAGACCGGCGCCTAGAAGAAGCCTATTGTATGGGTGCTGAATATTTTGCTGCTAAACTTAAGCCAAAATTACTATTACCCATGCATTTTGGCAACGACTATGGTGCCAGCAAAGCTTTTACTGAAAGAGCAAAGCAACTAAATATTTCTACCGTTGAAATCAATCATAAGGGACAAGAAATCATTTTTTCATTAGATAAATAGTTCTTCTATTACGTGGAACACTATTTATAATCACGTAATCAAGGAGGTTGTAAATTATGAAAAAAAGTAAACCAGCATATGCTCCCAATAAAAGAGGCTTTTTTGAACAAAAACCTCGCTTCATGAAATCCTACTCCGCCAAAGATTACACCCTATTGCCAGACCCTGTGAGAGATCCTATCGTATCCAACAATATTTCTAATGTAGAATTTGATTATACCTACGACCGTGGTGAACAAATCTAAAAAGTCCAGATAAAGTTAGTAATAACTCGCAATGACCATGAAATAAATCATAGGAGAGTCAGAAAAGACATGTTATTTGGGATTTTCTTGACAATGACAAACAGAGCAAATAGAACGATTTAACCGCAGAGACACAGAGGACGCTGAGGGGGATTTTTAATCCTATCTATCTTTTCTCTGTGTTCTCTGTGTCTCTGCGGTTAAATTTCTTCCCCACATTTTTATGCCCTTTTTAGAATAGATTTTCTTGATAATGACATAAGGAGCGTTTTTTATAAACGCTCCTTTATTTGTCTTTAAAGGTACTATATGCGAATTTGACCGATCATTGCCTGCAAATCCTGAGCCAGCTGCTCCAGCTCCTGACTTGATGACGCAACTTCTTCTATCGCTGCTAACTGTTCCTGCGTCGCAGCTGAAACGCTTTGTGCCTGACTTGCAGTATTTTCAACAACCTGATTGATTTGTTCTGATGCCTTGGAGATCTGATGAGTACTAGTAACTACTGTCTCCGTTTTCAGTGATACTTTTTCCACATAATCTCCCATTTGGTGAGCAACTTGGGCAATGGATTGAAATTGCTCTCCAGCCACACGCACATTAACCACTCCCGCCGTAATATTTTGATTAGCTTCCTGTACGGCGTTCACGGCTTCCGTAATATCTGCGCCATTGGCACTGATCAGACCAATAATCTGGGTAGCGGCCACCTGAGATTGTTCAGCCAGCTTACGAACTTCCTCTGCCACAACCGCAAAACCACGTCCTTGTTCGCCAGCACGAGCTGCTTCAATCGCAGCATTGAGTGCCAGAAGATTGGTTTGACCGGCAATACCAGAAATTAACCCCACAATTTCGCTGATTTTTTGTGCTCCTGCAGCAACTTTATTTACTGCTTTGTCTACCTTGTCAGAGCTTGTTCCGATTCTCTGCATCTGACTTACCGCTTTTTTAATCGTTTCTTGGCCCTTATCGGTCTGCCTATTAGCAGTGTGTGCCAAATTAGCCAGTGCATCAGCATAACCTTGTACACCTTTAACATCTTTTGCCAGAACCATTAATGCATCATTGGTCTGAACAGATGCCTCTTTAGCCTGTTCTGTGCCACAAGACACCTGTACTACAGATTCCGCTATTGTACTAGAAACCTCAGCCACTTGATTGGTACTGGTGGCTAACAACTGTGATGAATCCTTCAGGTATTCTGCTGACATTGTAACCCTCAGAATAATGGTGTGTAAATTATCTGTCATTTTGTTTAGCATCATAGCCAGCTGCCCAATTTCACCTTCATTTTTTAATTGCAGCTTCACTGTGAAATCCCCGTCAGCAATGCTATTTACATGCTCAATACATTGCGTTAGAGGAGCTACTATACGCCTAGCGAAAATAAAACTCACGATCACGTCAATCATTAAAACTCCGATTATAACGAATGGACTAAAGGTACTAGTAGTAAAATAACTTAAGATCAATACACTAAACACCAGTAAAGTACTACAGAACAGAAGGATTCTTGTTTGAATACTTTTTAGCATTTTCTAATTGCCGCTCCTTTCCCTTGTTTAATTACCGCTTAAGAATATTTTTATTTTCCCCTAAAAAATGATTTTATCGAATTAGGCTTTTTTTATTGACGAGTGATAATATTCACTATACGCTCGGTACCGCAAATAATCCCACATCCATTTGCCCTATGTATTCATCCACAGGTGCACCTTTTTATATAATACATAAGAGGACTCAATTCTATTTATAGAAACGGCGAAGATTACTCTTCGCCGTCTGTTCTTATTGCATTTCATAAAGTCTTATATTTCAAATTCTTTTGCAATTTGCTTTAGTTTTTCTTTAATATCTGATGCTGTGCGTAAAGTCAGTATATGTTCAGCCCATTCCTGGGTTTGCTTTAAGGTAAGCTGACGAATACGATGTTTGACAACAGGGACGGCACGTCCATTCATCGATAATTCCGTTAAGCCTAATCCCACTAATAATGGAGTCGCTAACGGATCTCCGGCCATTTCACCGCACATACCAACCCACTTGCCGTTTTTTTGCGCCGCCTTGGCAACATTCCCAATCAATCGAATCACTGGCGGCTGGAAATAATCACTTAACCAAGCCACGTGTTCATTCATTCGGTCAGCAGCCATGGTGTACTGAACCAGATCATTCGTACCAATGCTGAAAAAATCAACTTCTGCTGCTAATATATCTGCTATAACAGCAGCTGCTGGCACTTCAATCATAATACCTACAGGAATATCTGACCGATGCGGTATTCCTTCCCGGGTTAACTCATCAGCAGCTTCTTTTAGCAGCGCCTTGGCACTCACTAATTCATCCAGTGTTGCAATCATCGGAAACATAATATGCAGGTTTCCTGCGACACTCGCTCTTAGTAAAGCACGTAACTGAGTCTTAAATACATCTTGGTATACCATGCAAAGCCGTATAGCACGTAAACCGAGTGCTGGATTAGCCTCTTGCAAACCGCCGATAAAAGGCAGCTGCTTATCACCGCCGGCGTCCAGAGTACGAATCACAATCTTATTTTTAGGCATTGCCTGAAGTACAGCTGTATATGACGCAACCTGCTCTTCTTCGGTAGGTATACTGGTCTTATCCAAAAATAAGAATTCCGTCCGAAATAGTCCTACCCCTTCAGCACCCGCAGCAATTACTTTTTCCATGTCCCCAGGATTACCGATGTTGCATGCCAATTCAATAGGATGCCCATCCGTCGTTATACTTGGCAAGTGACCTACTGCCGCTAAAGCCGCAGCTCTAACTTGTTCTTTTTTCAAGCGTTCTTGATATTCTATCAATACGGTGTCTTCAGGATTTACCACTATTTTCCCATTGTGACCATCCACAATCACCATATCGCCATTGTTTAGTTTCTCTAATGCACTGCCAATACCAACAACAGCCGGAATTCCTGCTGCTCTGGCCAAAATAGAACTATGGGAGGTTTTACCGCCAAGAGCGGTAATAAAACCAGCTACACAATCAAGGTCAATGGATGCTGTATCGGAAGGCAATAAATCTTGGGCTGCCAAAATACCTATATAATTAACCTGTTCCGCTACACCTTGCAAGATACGTATGAATCGTTTACCAACATCCTTGATATCTGCTGCCCTTTCACGCATATATTCGTTGTCAAGAGCAAGAAACATAGCAGCAATATCTTTGACAGCATCTGCTACTGCTGCTTCAGCACTAGCAGATTTACCCTCGATATTATTGAGAACAGCTTCAACTAATGAAGGATCATTGACCATCAATTTGTGAGCAGCAAATACTTCTGCCTGTTCTTCCCCTACATTAACTGCTGTACGCTTTTGTAAGGCATCCAGTTCGATTTCAGCTGCCTGTTGTGCTGCCAAGAAACGTTCTTTTTCCTTAGGAGTCTGCTCTGGATCTACTATACTGCAAAAATCGTGAGAACTTTCTTGAATGTGCACAATCTGCCCTATGGCAATACCGGCCGAAGCAGCAATTCCTTCTATTTTCCACATACTATCACTCTTCTCCAAACTTATCAGCAACTATTTTCTGTAAAGCAGCTGCTGCATCAGCAGCATCTGGACCATCAATTTTCACAAGTAAACTTTCCCCTTGTTTTACGCCTAATCCCATGACGCTAATAATACTTTTGGCATTTGCACTTTTGCCATCTTTAAATATCATAATATTTGACTTAAAGGAACTGGCTTTCTGTGAGAACATTGCCGCAGGCCTTGCGTGCAGACCTGCCTGGTTTTGAATTTGTAAATTTAATTCCATGCTTTTTTCTCCTAAAATGAATTTATATTGATAATGTTTGCGCTAAGTTATACATTTCGTGATCAAAGACTTTTCTTTTTGTAAGTGCTTCCATAATATCGTTGTCAATCAGATGATTGTCTTTTATCCCAATGGCCCGATTAGATTTTCCTTCAATTAATAAATTAACAGCCATGGCTCCCATTTTACTGGCTAATATTCTATCAACTGCTGTAGGAGTTCCTCCCCGCTGCAGATACCCCAGTACCGTAATTCGGGACTCAATACCTATTTGCTCAACTATTTCTCTTTGTAAATCAACAGCTGATTCTCGCCCCTCAGCCAACATAATTATATTATGAGTTTTTCCCCTTTTCTTGCCTTGCAGTAATTTTTCACATATCTTAGATACCTCATACTGTTCTTCTGGCACGAGTATGCTTTCTGCTCCTCCGGCAAGACCTGCATAAAGCGCTAAATCACCACATGATCGTCCCATAACTTCAATAATCGTTACTTTTTCATGAGACATGGATGTGTCACGAATTTTGCTTATTGCATCCAGTACCGTATTGACTGCCGTATCAAAGCCAATTGTATAATCGGTATAGGCTAAATCATTGTCAATGGTTCCTGGAATCCCGATTACTTTTATCCCTTTACGTCCAAGTTTATCTGCCCCTTGAAAAGAACCATCTCCGCCAATGACAATCAACCCATCAATATTATGCTCTTTTAATTTAGCAGCCGCTTCATCGATGCCAGCATCCGTTTTCATTTCTTCACATCTTGACGTTTTCAGAACGGTTCCACCCCGATGAATGATATCTCCCACAGAAGATATCTGCATCTCCCGTATCTCACCATTGATAAGACCAGTGTAACCTCTGGAAATTCCTGCGACTTGAAGATTATGATAGATAGCTGTTCTTACTATGGAGCGAATCGCTGCATTCATCCCCGGAGCATCGCCTCCGCTTGTTAATACTCCTATCTTTTTCACTCCATATTCTCCATTCTCTACAATATTGCATTCACTAATTATGCTCTATCCTTTATTGCCTTTTTAACCGAGTTATAAATATTTTCAACTGTTAATCCATATTTGATCAATAATTCTTCAGGATTTCCTGATTCACCAAAAATATCATTAACACCGATTTTGACTACTTTTACAGGGTGATACTCTGATACTACATCACAAACTGCACTTCCCAAGCCACCAATGATAGAATGCTCCTCTACGGTTACTATGCAATTCGTTTCTTTTGCCGCTTTAATAATAATATCCTGATCAATTGGCTTGATAGTTGAGATATTGATGACTCTTGCCGATATGCCTTCTTTTTCTAACAACTCTGCTGCCTTTATGCATTTACTAATCATTAAGCCCATGCCAATGATAGTAATATCGGTCCCCTCTTTCAACTGGTTACCCTTACCGAAGGAAAAAGTATAATTCTCATCAAAAATGGCTGGTACACCTAAGCGGCCCAACCGTATATAAACTGGGCCATCAATATTTACTGCCGCTCTAACAGCCTGTTTTGTCTCTATATCATCTGCTGGCACAATAATGCTCATATTCGGTAAGGATCTCATAATAGCAATATCCTCAATGGACTGATGAGAACCGCCATCTTCTCCTACTGTAATTCCTGCATGAGTTGCCGCTATTTTTACATTTAAATTAGGATAGCAGATAGAATTGCGAATGATTTCAAAAGCTCTGCCTGTAGCAAAAACAGCAAAAGTACTAGCAAAGGGAATTTTCCCGGTTGAAGCAAGCCCAGCTGCCATTCCCATAAGATTCTGCTCAGCAATTCCTGCATTGATGAATCTCTTAGGATAATGTTTGGCAAATCCTGCAGTCTTAGTGGATTTTGATAAATCCGCATCTAATACAACAATATCATTATTCTCTTTTCCCAATTCAATCAAGCTATTTCCATAGGATTCTCTTGTGGCAATATTCATTCTAATTCCTCCAATTACTTGTATTCAAAAAATGTGCAGAACATACTAATTTTGCTTACAGGATATTTTTTTCCAGTTCTTCAATGGCTTTAGCTCGTTCTGCCTCAGATGGAGTTACACCATGCCACCCTACTTGATTTTCCATAAAGGAAACGCCTTTTCCCTTAACTGTTTTAGCAATAATAACTGTTGGCTGACCCTTAACCTGCTTTGCATTTTCAAATGCTTTTTCAATCGAATCAAAGCAGTGGCCATCTGCCTCAATTACATTCCAGCCAAAACTTGCCCATTTTTCTTTTAAAGGATTCACCTTCATAACTTCATCATTGGTTCCATCTATCTGTAAACCGTTATTATCAATGATCGCTATTAAATTATCCAATTTATAATGAGAAGCTGCCATGGCGGCTTCCCAAACAATGCCTTCCTGAAGCTCGCCATCACCCAATAAAGTATATACTCTATATGGTCTCTCATCGATTTTGCCGCTCAATGCCACACCAACTGAGGCAGAAAAACCTTGTCCCAATGATCCTGTTGACATTTCTACCCCAGGAATCTTGTGCATGTCAGGATGCCCCTGCAGAATACTTCCCGCTTTTCTCAAAGTCTTTAATTGGCTGCTACTAAAGAAACCTTTCATCGCAAGAGTTCCGTAAAGCACTGGTGCAGCATGTCCTTTACTTAAAATAAACCGATCCCGATTTGGATTATCTTTATCTTCACTATTAATATTCATTTCTTTAAAATATAAATAGATTAAAATGTCAGCTGCTGATAGTGATCCGCCCGGATGTCCGGATCCCGATGCCGCTAGCATATTTACAATGTGTATTCTCAATTGGTTAGCGTATATTTTCATTGCTTCCATAAAAAACCCTCCATACATTTTTGTTTACTGCTGCTTCCCAAGCTCATAATCACAAATAAACTGTATCCGCTGTGCATGTTTACCTGCATCAAAGGATGCTGCAAGCCATTCTTTAGTAATCTCCAGGGCCAAACCGCTGCCGATTACTCTTTCTCCCATGCACAAAATATTAGAATCATTATGTGCTCTTGTAGCTTTAGCAGAAAAGGTATCGTGCACGACAGCGGCCCGAATCCCTTTTACCTTATTAGCCATAATAGACATCCCGATACCGGTACCACAAATCAGAATCCCTTTCCATTCATTATTACCGGCAACTTTTTCTGCCACTTGTTTGGCGATAGGTCCGTAATTAATACTGTCTGCAGAATAAGCACCCACATCTTCCACTTCTATCTTTAATTCTTTTAACAGACCAATAACTTTTTCTTTTAATGTAAAACCAGCATGATCACTGCCAATTATAATTTTGGTATTTTCCATTTTGTGATCGTCCTTTCTCTAAGAAGTATCATTTATACCTCACTAGTCTAGACTATATCCTTAACACTCTTTCCCCTCAGGAAAGACAATGACTTTACCAAAAAAGCTATCACGTTTATATATCTTTTCAAACGTTTCTGGAATTTGATCAAGGGTAATTCGATGTGTTACCATCGGCTTAACCTTTATCTTGCCTTCATTCATGAAATGCAGCGTAGTCGGCCATTCTTTCCCGGGAAATGGTCCAGAAACTGCATTCCAGGAACCTAATACGGTCAGCTCGTTTCGCACTATTTTTTCAAAATGTTCACGGGAAATCGCTACATCACCATAAGGAATTCCCATAAATACAACAGTACCGCCCTTTTTAGGCAATGATAATACCTGTGCACTGGTAAATGGATTCCCGGCAGATTCTACAGCGATATCAACACCACTGCCTCCTGTCATCTCTTTGACAACTTTTATTGGATCAACGTCCTTGGCATTAATGCACAAATCGGCTCCCAATTCCTTAGCAATTTCTAATTTTTCATCAAAAACATCAATAGCAATTACTTTTGTTGCACCAAAGATTTTAGCACATTGTACAGCGAATAACCCGATAGGACCTACACCTAAAACAGCTACTGTATCGCCCGCTTGAATTTTAGTACGATAAAAACCATGCATTACTACGCAGGCTGGTTCCATACCGCAAGCGGTCTCAAAGTCTAAACCTTCAGGCATTTTTAATACACTTCTGGAATGCAGCCTTACATATTCGGCAAAGCCCCCATCTTCTTTTGCGCCGATGACTTGCAGGGATTCACATTTTGAATATTTGCCCAGCTGGCAATACTCGCAGTGAAAGCATGGCGTTGTTGGGCAGACAACAACACCATCGCCTACTTTTACATTGATTACATTTGAGCCAGCCTCTACGATTACACCCGAAAGCTCATGCCCAAATATGGCCCCCACAGTATGGGGTCCTAATTTTCCATATCTTGATATATCTGAACCGCAAAATCCTACTGCTTTTACTTTTACAATTACATCTTCTGGAGTTTTAATTTCTGGAATAGGGCACTCTTCTACTCTTATATCTCGAATTCCATATATTTTTGCACCTTTCACAGTGTCACCTCATTTATTATTTTTAGAAATGCTTCTATATTCTGCTTCGTCCTGTTTCTTTGAAAAGCGGCAGAGCCAATGACAATATTAGTTGCCCCTGCATGTATTACATCACGAATATTTGATAAATTAATACCACCATCTACTTGAATTTCAAAAGAATAGCCACCTGCCTGTTTAATATTGGCAAGTTCTTTTATTTTCTGATTCATTGCTGCAATGTTCTTTTGACCGCCATAACCTGGATTTACCGTCATAATGAGTACCAAGTCCAGCATCTCATAGAGATAAGAAAGAACACTAATAGGAGTAGCAGGATTTAACGCTACGCCAGCTTTCATGCCAAAGCTTTTGATCACTTGTATAGATCTGTGCAAATGAGTACAAGCTTCGGCATGAACAGTAATACAATCAGCCCCTGCATCTACAAAAGAAGAGATAAAACGGTCTGGATTTTGAACCATCATATGAACGTCAAAATGCATACTACTAATGGGCCGCAACATACTCACCTGATCTGGACCAAAAGCTATATTAGGAACAAAAGTTCCATCCATCACGTCAATATGCAGTGAATCTACACCACATGATTCCACCATTTTTAACTCTTGTTCTAAATTACCCATGTCAGCCGCCAATAAGGAGGGACAAATTATAATATCCATAAAACCTCCAATCCCAGCTATTATTACTGCTTATCATAATCTTAGTTTTATTTTTAATTACTCTTTAGTCGTTTATATAAGAATCTCCCCGCATGAAGAAAGATAAGGTGATGAATCGTTTACACTTATATTCATACCTGCAGAAGGATCATTTTTTTCGAATTTCATGGTTTTAAATCAAAAAATTGCTATTGAGCTCAGTAACAGACTTTTTCTTTATTCTGAACAGCTAGGCCTAACTGTGTCAGCTCTATTTTAAAACTACAATATTTCATACCTTTACTTTTTGTTATTCAACAGTTAATACAACCTTAATGGCTTCCCCACTTTTTATTGCTGCATATGCTTTATCCCATTCCGTAATCTTAAATTGGTGAGAAATCAATGCTTTCGCATTTACAAGTTTCTGGTTCATAAGCTGCAAAGATGGTTCCCAATCGCTTGGCTTCTGGCTTCTGCACCCCATTACTTTAAGTTCTTTTTGAATAATTTTTTCAAAATCAGTAAGAATTTCTGTTGTTGGAAAAATTCCTACTTGCACATATTCACCCTTTTTGGTGAGGATATCTAAGCCTAAATTAACGGAAGGTGGAGCTCCTGTGCATTCAAATACAATATCTGCGCCATATCCATCGGTAAGTCCTTGTACAATCTGCTTGACATCTTCATTTTGAATATCAACAGTTACATCAATTCCTAATTCTTTGGCTTTATCTAAACGGCTTTTATCCTTTTCCAGTCCTGTAATAACAACCGTAGTACCAAAGGTTTTCGCAATTTGTGCTACCAGTAAGCCAATTGGGCCAGGTCCTAATACTACTACAACATCATTTTTCTTGATACTGCTTTTCGCCACTGCATGATGGGCGCAAGCTAATGCTTCTGTAATGGATGCAGATAGGTAATCTACGTTCTCAGGTAATACATGTATACTTTCTTTACGTGCCACTACATATTTGGTAAATCCGCCATCCTGCTGTGACCCCAGACCTTTACGGGTACTGCATAAGTTATAATCCTTTGATTTACAATACTTGCATTCTCCGCAAATATAAAAAGTTGTCTCTGAGGTAACACGATCACCAACTTTAACTTCCGTCACATTCGCACCGACTTCTACCACTTCACCAGCAAATTCATGACCTAATGTCACAGGTGTCTTTACTTTATATTTGCCTTCGAAGGTATGCATATCCGAACCACATATGCCAGCATACTTTACTAAGATCTTCACTTGATCTTTGCCGACGGTGGGTTCTTCCCTTTCAATTACTTCTAAATTTCCATGACCTGGTGCTGTTTTTACTAATGCTAACATGTTTTTCCTCCTTCATGCTTAATGACCGTGATATCTTGAGCTAACATTCTTTCTGATTTGATATCATATGTTAGCTCAAGATGAAGATCACATTTTACTTAATGAAATAATGTGAATATTTTGTAAATAACATAATGAATTACGTTACCACCTTGGTCAATACTGGATATTTTTGTTGCACCTTCCGGCATTTTGAAATGAGCATCTAATCCCATTTGCGTATGGAATGTTGCAACATCAGTTGCCATATATAAACTCATTGCAATAACAATTGTACCAGCAATTACGGAATGAATAATATTTCCTCTTGCTGCTCCTACGATAAAGCAGACAATAAACGGAATGGTTGCTAAATCACCAAAAGGCAGTAAAGCATTTCCAGGTAAAACTACAGCTAAAGCAATGGTAATAGGAACTAAGATCAAGGCTGTGGCAATGACTGCAGGATGACCAATAGCAACAGCAGCATCTAACCCGATATAAATATCGCGATCGCCAAATCTTTTGCTTAAAAACTCACGAGCAGATTCTGCTAATGGAATTAAACCTTCCATTAAAATTTTAACCATTCTAGGCATTAACACCATAACGCCGCCCATTGCCATACCAACTTTTACGATCTGTCCTGCAGGGTAGCCTGCTAATGCACCTAGGACAGCTCCTAAAAATACCCCCATAAAGATTGGCTCTCCAAATACACCAAACCGTTTTTGGATTGTATCAGGGTCTGCATGTAAATCTTTAATGATTGGAATTTTCTTTATAAACTTTATCAATGGAATCCCAAAAATTGCATAAGATACGGTACTGCCTGTTGGCACAGAGATCCCCGGTAATTCAAAATAATCTGCCAGCATCGGTGCTGTCCAATCTGCAATTTTCAAAACAACAATTTCAAAAATCATTGCTGCTATTAAACCCTGTACAAGACTTCCCGTTGCAGAATAAACAAATGCACCCATGAAAGTGAAATGCCAATAGTTCCAAATATCAATGTCCATGGTTTTTGTTGTTTTGGTAACCAGCATAATTACGTTAACCAGTAAGCCTAGTGGAAGAATAAATGCCGCGATAGGAGAAGCCCATGCTATACTTGCAGCTCCTGGCCAACCAATATCAATAACATTTAAATTTACGCCAAACCTTGTAACCATGCCGTGAGCAGCTGGCGCGAGGTTAGAAACAAGTAAGTCAACAACTAATGATATACCGACAAAACCGATACCAATAGTCAGACCTGAGCGAAACGCTTTACTGGCTTTTTGCCCAAATGCCAGCCCCAGCAGGAAAACTATCACAGGCAAAATAACAGTTGGTCCTAACCCTAAAAATGCTTGAAACATCTGAACTATATCCATAATAATACCTCCTCAGCCTTTTATTATTTCTTAAGTTCTTCTAAGATTTGTTCTTTAAGTTTGTCTAAACCAATACCAGTCAAGAAAGCCCTGGCATTAATAATTGGAAAAGGATATTGTTTGGAGACAATGGTAGTGGTAATAAGCAAGCTTGCACGTGCTTCGTAGGAAGGAACTTCGGTCACTTTACACTGAATGATTTCAACCGGAATTTTGTTTTCTTTAGCCATTTTCTCAACAGCATCAGAAACAACTGTAGAAGTTGCAATACCAGTTCCACACGCTACTAAAACTACTTTTTTCGTATTCATATTATTCACCCCCTTTCATAATAGATAAATTAAGTTTTTTCACTACTTCATCTTTGATTTTAACTTCACTTTCTTCCGTTGCTAAATACGTTAAAACCTCCTCATCCTGAAAGATTCCCATCAAACTTTGCAGCATGCTAAGTTGAGAATGGCTATCATGCATAGCTAGCATAAATACTAGTTTCACAGGAGTTTTTTCAGTCTCTTCCCCCATAATGCCAAACTCTACTTGTTCTTTTAAAATTCCTACACTAATGGCAGATTGATTTACATGTTCAATATCGGTGTGGGGAATGGCAACGCCATATCCTCCAGTAGGTAACCCTGTTGCAAACTTCTTTTCTCTTTCAATAACGGCCTCAGCATAACTTGCTTTGACAAAGCCCTTATTATATAGATTTTTTGCCATAAAGTTCAATATATCAGCGCTATTTTCACCTTCTATATTTCTTAAAACTAGTGTTTCATCAAAATTAACATCACTCATTTAGTAGTGCCTCCTTAATATCTTCCTCTGTTTGTGCTTTCTCAATTTCAGCAATAAACTTTTCATTATTAAATTTGTTATATAAAAATCGTACGCCATCCTTGCCATCTATATCTAAGGCTAATAAACAGATTAACGATACTTTATTTTCATCGTCCCAATATATTGGTTCTGACGTTTTTACAATAACAATTACTGGTCGTTTTACATAGCTGCTATCGGCATGGGGTAATGCAACTTTTTGATTTATGACATAACTCCCCATACTTTCTCGCTCCATAACTGCTTCATAATACCCTTCTCTTACATAATCTTCTTGTAATAGAGTATTACAAATACCTTGTAGCACTTGGCTTTTATCTTGCTTCCCAGTAAGCAGAATAAACTTTGCATCTCTTACTACCTTGGGAATCAAGCCGCTATAATTCATCATCATATTCTGCTTATTGTGCTGCTCTATTAAATTCATAATTTGGCTTTTGCCGCTTTTATTAAATAAAGCTTCCAATGATATGAAAGGAATACCATGATATTTAGGATCAATACTGCCGATAATGGCAATAATCTCATAGGTGCTGATGGTTTCTTGTATTTGTTTATGGAGATCACGTTTGCCAATTACGCCCATGTGAATCAATTCTATATCATTTAATTTTTCGCCGAATATTTTTTTCAGATGACTGCCGCATTGCAAAGCAACCCCTTCTCCTGTTAGACAAACCGTAATAATTGCTTTCTTGCGTTTCACGATTTTGGTATCTACGCGGGATTTCTTAAAAGTATAATTCAAATTTTCCACAGCATAGACAACATCTTTAATATTCGATCCAGGTAAAATACTTCTGCGAATGGCTTCGATAACCATAACGGTATCCACACGATCAATGGTCTCGATCTGTATCCCTGTGCGTTCATAAATCAACTCGCCAAATGTTAATAAAGATCCCATATCAACTAACATCAATACGCCTTTACCTTCATCAGTGGCCTGAACAATTGCCGTAAGACGTTCCAATACCTCACTGGGATTCTCTTCCAATGTCATAACTACGGCTTTGCCATGATTGATGTTTAATAATTTGTTCGCAATCTCCAGCATCCCAACACTCACATTTCCATGAGTAACAACAACAATACCGACTTTGTTTTCCCGTTCTTGTTTATTGCCTCTGAGATATAAAGCAATAAATCCAACCTCATCTTCCGGTAAACGAATCCCATAATGTTTTTCAATATGCTCGATCATCTCTAACGCTACTGCATATTCAATATTGTACTTTCTTTTTATTTCTTCCAAATTGGGATTGATAATTTCTCTGCCTTGTTTGATGCGCTGAAAAGTAGCATTTAGATGAATCGCCAGGCAGTAAAAAATGGATGGGTCCATTCTCCCCAAAGTGTTTTCGGCAATTTTTAATAATTCTTCTACGAGGGAGATGATTTCTACACCAACCACCTTGGCAATTTCATCTGGAGATAAAGGATGTAAATTATCTTTCACATGCTTTATTACATTCTGCAATTTTCTTTCAATCTCGATGCCGATGATATGATTAATTGCTTCTGTATTCAGACCTTGCTTGGTATACTCGGTATAGGTTTTTTCAATATCACTGTAAAATTCTTTCGGGAAACTATAGAGATTATTATCAACCTCAGCCATATTTTTATATTTTTTGGGACTAAATTTAAAATCTTGCCAAACAAGGTTTTCAATTTGATCCCTCATACTATTAATTTTCATCAGGCCTTTTTTAACGTGGAGGTTTAAATCACGAACATCAATTTTTACGCAGTCTTCTTTTTCCATAACATAGGTTAAAAAACTTTTGGCACAAGCTACTTGAATATCACTTTTCAGTTGTCCAATATTTCCATAGCATTCATACAGCAGGTATGATTTTATTACATCTAATGCTACATGAATCGGTGCGTTCATCCTGGTGGATTCATAACCGAAGAAGTTTTGAATTAGCTTTAGTCTCTCATTTAAGGGACGTTTGCTCAGTGATGGAATCTCAATAATCATCGGAATTCGTCTTTTAAAAGTAGCTAATAAAGATGTTTCAATATTTTCGGTCGTAGCAGCAATGAGTTGTACGATTGCTTTTCGCGTAAAATCAGACTCTCCTAATCTGCGAAAGCATCCTTTATCAATCAATTGAAACAGCATTTCCTGTCCTTCGGAGGTGAGGCGATGTACCTCATCTAAAAACAAAATTCCGCCATCTGCCTGCTCAATCAAACCCTTTCTATCGTTTATTGCACCAGTATAAGCTCCTTTGACACTTCCAAATAAATGAGATATCAACAATTGAGAGTTTTCAGCATAATCTGCACAATTAAACACAATGAAAGGAGAATCTTGCGATAATCTGCCGCTTTCAATAGAAAATTTATACATGCATTCAGCTAACTCACTTTTACCGACGCCCGTTTCACCTAAAATTAAACAATGTAAACCGTTAGGAGGATATAATACAGCAGCTTTTGCCTGCTGTATTTGCATTTCCAAACTTCCATTTCCACCAATCAAGCTTTGAAATGCCTGAGATTCTCTACTCTCGGATTTGTTCGGCCCTTCTTCTAATCCAGGGGGAATCATATCAACCAGGTGTTTATCATTGTGAGTATCCCTGATTTCTTCCAAATATTTGACCACTAAATAGCGTGATAGCTTATAACCCCTGTTTTGAATTATTTTGGTTAATTCACGATAGGATATATTTGGATTGTCTTTAAGAATCTGAGACATCTCTTCGCAAATATACAGCTTTTTGCGTTCTCGTGAATCTTCAATTTTCAATTCTTTGCGTAGTAGAGTTATATATTCTCTACTCACTAATAAACTTTCACCCAATTGCATATCGGTAAGTGGCTCTTTTTTATTTTCTTCTAGAAGAAGCCTGCGGAGTTTATTTTTCACGTCTAACCCTCCTGCTCTATATTATTGCAAGACTCATGCCATTTAGTGGTCAAAATTGTTAGTCAAGGACCGCAATACTGATGATTGCTGCTTTTTTTTTATTTTTGCCGTCTAAAATATTATCACAAGATTTACGTTATTTACTCTTTTTTTAACTTACTTACTTCTTTTGCATAAATCTTCTTACCTTATTTACTGATTTTACAGAATTTTTAAAATTAGTTATAAATCACTGAAATTTTTTTAAAAGTAAGCAGATATAAAAGGAGGGAAGCTTATATAGAAGCCCCTCTCCTTTCATAAAACCTATATTTAATTCGAAAACTAACTTTCCTTATGCAAGGCCTTTTTTCTTTTCCATTTTAATAATTTCAATAAGATGGCAAATCTCTTCATCATTTACAATTACTGTGAATTGTTGTTCCAAAGCATTACTTACCTTTTTTAAAACATTGTATTCTAGAGGATGTTCCCCGATAAAAGCAGCAGTATCAGGATAACTAATACCTGCGTGTGTCAAGAGACGTTCCACCATACAAGCTGAATGCACCAACATACGTACCAGGCCGGAAGAAGAAAATTCAACTTGCAGTTCTTCCTCTAACTTCCGGATACAGATCATCAGAGTATCCAATACTTTACGAGGATTCACAAAAGTCAGAAACTCATCCAGCATGCCTGCTACCATGCCACGCATAACTTCCCAGTCCATCCCCCTGTCGGTGTAACGTTCAGCAATCTCAGATGCTTTTAAGCCTTCCGTAAGCAGGCGGCGCAGTTCACTGCCTGCCCCCCCCTGCATGAGTTCTTCAATGGCGATATGGGGCTTATCTTCCATTCCTGGATCAATACTCCCCACGCTTGCAACAATATCATACGTATGCAGCAAAGAAGTAAGACGAGTTTGCAGGATCTCTTGATTACCAGCTTCTACGGCAATTACGCGAATATTAAATAATTGCCATTGATTTAACAGTTTTTCTAATAAGCTTTTAACCTTCTCAGCAGCCCCCTGCCCCGTAAAACAAGTGGTCATGATCGCCTTATCCTTACCATTCATAAAATCTGCCGGGTTTTCTGTCTGTACAACTGTTGGCGTCATACTGCGGGCCGTCCAGGCCGATCGATACACCACATTCATATCATTTTTCGGCACAATCGCTTTGTGTAACACATGCAGCACCATTAACGTACTTACCATCTCTACACTTTTTACCATAATACCAGTTCGATTGGTAACTGCCTTGGCTACACTTGACAAAGATCCCATATCTACTAATACAATAATACCCTTACCTTCATCAATTTCCCGCGATATTTGAACAGCTTGCTCAATAACCCAATCTACATTAGCTTCTAAGGGCATATCAATCGCTTTCGCATGATTAACTCCAAGTAATTTATTGGCGAAATCCACCATACTGGTAGCAGTAGCATTACCATGGGTAATGACTAATACACCCACCTTGCGGTCTCCTCTGCCATGCCGTTCATCAAAGGTAGCTAGCATTAAAGCAATAAAACCGATCTCATCTAAAGGGATCAGTACCCCCATTTTCTCACCAATATACTGAGCCATCCCTTCTGCCACAGCATATTCTTTAGGATGCTGCTCAGCAACCGATCTGACATTGGGGTTTACGATTGGCAAACCGCTGCGTATGCGTTCTACAGTAGCTGCAATATGAACGGCCAAAGCATAAAATAACCTGCGGCTTAATGGCTTTCTTCCCATATTCTCGGCTTTACTGCAAGCAGTCTCGAAGACTTCCAGAAAATCCTGCGGCAAGACATTTTGTAAATAGTCCTGTGATAGTTCCAGTTGCTGCGGATCTAATCGTTTAAAATAGTTTTCAACATCCATTTCAATACATTGAACAATCTCTGCCTGCCCAATCCCCTGGGACTTGAGAAAGTGCATTCGATCACTGATTGTCTGATAAAAATTTTTAGTCAGTCTTCGATCGCCTTCCCCATCAACCGCCACTCCATCAGGCTGAATGAACAACTCGCTGCCCAGACTGCATAAAATTTTACTAGTCTCCAAACGAGCTTGGGGATCATATACAATTGCCTGTTTTATTTTAGGCGGCAATTCCTCGTAAGCAAGGCGTACGGGCTTACTCTTATCTGGCCGATGCAAAAATGCTTTCGCGCACACTAATTGCAAATCATTGCGCAATTGACCGATATTGCCAATACATCGATATAATAGTAAAGCCCATAATGCTTCCTGGCTGACAATGACCCTGGACTGTATATGCATTGCCTCACGCGCTAGCAAAAATTTAATCAGTTCAAAGCGTTCCTGTAATGGTCTAGCTGCCAAATCCGGTAATTGAATCACTAAAGGAATGCGGCGTAAAAAGGTCTTTAGTAATGCGGAATCAGGATTCTCTGTGGTAGCTGCTACCAGTCGTACCGTAACATGGCGAGTCTTATCCGTATCACCCATGCGTCTAAAATCGCCTTTATCCAACAGATAAAATAACATTTCCTGCCCCTCAGGCGGTAAACGATGTACCTCATCTAAGAACAGCATGCCACCATCTGCCTTTTCCACTAAACCAGGCTTATCTTTATCCGCCCCTGTGAAGGCACCACGTACATGTCCAAAAAGCTGTGACATCAATAGTTGAGGATTATTCGCATAATCAGCACAATTAAAGACAATAAACTGTCCGCCAGCGCGAATTTTTCCCTGATGATAAGCAAATTTGTACATATACTCAGCAAATAACGTCTTACCTACCCCAGTAGCGCCAACTAACAAAGTATCTAAGCCTTTTGGAGGGTAAAGAGCAGAAGCCTTCGCCTGTTCCACCGCAGCCTTTAAACTATCTTGAGCACCAATTAGACCTTCAAAAGAATCGAAGCCCTCTACATGCATATGTGAAAAATCTTCACTTTTCAAGTAAGAACTATCAGTTGTGTTAATTTGCGCCCCCACCTGAGAAACTGTATGAGCAGCCAATTCTTCAATTTGCCGCTGATGACGTACCATTTCTGGAACGGTCCCCTTCAAGACAGGAAAATTTGTTTCTACCCATTTCACCGTTACATAGTAGGTAGATCGACTTACTATTTTTACGACAAGTTTCTCGCGATGCAGAGCATTTAAATCACTGCTAACATTGCTGCGAGAAAAACCAGCTAATGCGGCAACTTCTTCAGCAGTAAAACCTAAGGGTTTGTGCTGCTGCATCATAGTCTTATCCAAATTTGCCCTGCATAGCTCATCCAGCACTTCTAATACTTTTAATTGGCGTTTCATCTTTTCGCTCTCCTTCAAGGCAGCACAACTAGACTAGATACGTATCTTAATATTATAAAACGGAAAAACCAGTATTACAATGATGATAGATAAACACTACTATTTTTTCTTTCCTACTACCGAGCGTGATAATAAGAAAAAGATTGTACCGCCTTTAAAACATGCCAAAAGAATCGAACCACAAAGACAAAAAGTACACAAAGAGGCTCTACTGCATGCTTACGTTCTCCTTTGTGTGCCGCATAGGGGCATCGTGCTTTTGTGGTTCAAAATCCTGTAAAAAATAAAAGCATCGGGATCATTCCCAATGCTTTTATTTCACATTTCTTATTGCGACAATAAACTTGCCAGGCGAAATGTAGAGGTATCAATAGTCCGTTTATGGCCAATCGCATCTGCCATATCAATGGGAACGACTGCTCCATTTTTTTGGCCAAAAAGCACATTGGATATGCCGGAAATTAAGGCCATTACCGCATGTTCAGCCAAAGTGCTGGCCAAAATACGGTCAAAGACACTTGGTGATCCACCACGTTGGATATGGCCTAATACGGACACCCGTGTGTCAAGCCCCGTATCCTTGGCAATTTTTTCACCAATCGTTACGGCACTGCCAACACCTTCTGCTACGACTACGATACTATATTTTTTCCCTGCATCCCGGGATTTACTTAATTTTCGACACAGGTCATCTAAGTTGACGCTCATTTCCGGAATGAGAATTTGTTCTGCACCACCAGCAAGTCCGGCAGTCATCGCAATCCATCCCGAGTTGCGTCCCATTACTTCAAGAACCATTACCCGTCCGTGAGAAGAAGCTGTATCACGCAGTTTATTAATTGCTTCCACTACAGTATTGATAGCAGTATCAAAGCCAATGGTGTAATCAGTACCCCAAATATCGTTATCAATAGTACCTGGTAAACCAACTACTGCAACTCCTAATTCAGATAACAACTGAGCGCCAGTAAGAGAGCCATCGCCGCCTATAATAATTACGCCCTCTATTCCCCGACGCTTTAAGTTTTCAGCAGCCTGCTGGCGTCCTTCCAAAGTTTTGAAAACTTCACAGCGAGCTGTCCCCAAAAAAGTACCCCCACGCTGCAAAATATCTCCTACCGACCTGGATTCGAGTTTCACCATTTTGTCTTCATACATACCTGCATAACCGTTATAAATACCCCATACTTCTACGCCTTCGTGGATAGCTACACGCACGACAGCACGTATAGCAGCATTCATTCCCGGAGAATCACCGCCACTTGTCATAACAGCAATACGTTTTAACATAACTAGTTCACCTCTTTAATGCAAATTATACAATTATTTGATCAATAGAAAGATTCTATTTCTTATAAAATGATTATGCTTCGAATTTCTGGGCTATTTCTTCTAATCTTTTTTTAATATCAGCTGCTGTTCGCAATGTAAGTATCTGTTCAGCCCATCCTTGGCTTTCTTTTAAATTCAGCTGTCGTATGCGATGTTTTACTACAGGAACCGCCCGTCCATTCATAGATAATTCTGTTAGGCCAAGTCCGACTAACAGAGGTGTTGCCAAAGAATCGCCTGCCATCTCACCACACATGCCTACCCATTTTCCACATTTTAGTGCTGCTTTGGCAACCGTGCCAATGAGGCGAACGACTGGTGGCTGAAAGTAGTCACTCAAATATGCAACATGTTCATTCATACGATCTGCTGCCATGGTATATTGAACCAGGTCATTTGTACCAATACTGAAGAAATCTACCTCTTCTGCTAATACATCCGCAATGACAGCAGCTGCAGGAACTTCAATCATAATTCCAACAGGTACATCTGTCCGGTGAGGAATTCCTTCTTGCGTCAACTCTTCAGCAGCTTCTTTTAATAAAGCTTTGGCGCTTAGCAATTCATCCACAGTTGCAATCATGGGAAACATAATATGCAAGTTTCCTGCTACACTAGCACGCAATAAAGCCCGCAGCTGGGTTTTAAATACATCTCGATATACCATACATAGGCGAATAGCCCGTAGTCCTAACGCTGGATTTGCTTCTGTCAAACCGCCTATGAAAGGCAGCTGTTTATCACCGCCAGCATCCAAAGTACGAATGACGATTTTATTTTCAGGCATAGCTGATAGTACAGCTTTATAAGATTCTACCTGCTCCTCTTCCGTTGGAACAGTAGTTTTGTCTAGAAACAAAAACTCGGTACGGAATAAACCGACGCCTTCTGCCCCGGCAGCTATTACTTTTTCCATATCCCCAGGCACGCCGATATTGCAAGCCAGCTCTATGTGATGTTCATCCAGCGTCACACTAGGCAGATGACCCTCAGATGCCAACAGTGCAGCTTTTGCTTGTTCTTTTTTAATACGGTCACGGTATTCTGCCAGCACATCCTCTGCAGGATTAACCAATACTTCTCCCACATGTCCATCAACAATCACCATATCACCATTGTTTAACTTTTCTAGCTCATTACCTATGCCAACAACGGCAGGAATACCTGCTGCACGTGCTAAAATAGAACTATGGGAAGTCTTTCCCCCAAGAGCAGTAACAAATCCTGATATACAGGCTAAATCAATTGCTGCGGTATCAGAAGGCAGCAAATCTTGAGCCGCTAAAATACCTGTATAGTTGCTTATTTCAGGTCTGCCTTGCAGAATACGGACTAAACGCTTTGCAACATCCTTAATATCAGCCGCTCTTTCCCGCATGTATTCATTATCTAGAGCAGCAAACATCGCTGCAATTTCATTGGCCGCATCTTCTACTGCCGCTTCAGCACTCGCAAGATCGTTATCAATGTGACTTACAACAACCTCAACTAAGGACGGATCATTGACCATCAATTTATGAGCAGCAAATACTTCTGCCTGCTCTTCCCCAAAATTGGCAGCTGTGCGTTCCTGCAAAGCATTCAATTCCTTCTCGGCTGCCTGCTGTGCTGCAAAAAAGCGTTCTTTTTCTTTAGGTGTTTGCGATGCCTCAACTTTAAGGCAGAAATCATGCAATTCTTCCTGCATATGCATAATTTGCCCGATAGCAATCCCTGCTGAAGCTGCAATCCCTTTTATTTTCCGCATGTTATCACTCTTCCCCAAATTTATCATCCACTAATTTTTTTAAAGCTTCACCTGCTTGTGCTGCATCTGCCCCATCAATTTTCACCAGTAACGTATCACCCTTTTTAACGCCTAAGCCCATAATACTGATAATACTTTTTGCATTAGCACTTTTACCATCTTTCACTATCATAATATTCGATTTAAAAGAAGAGGCTTTTTGAGCAAACATTGCTGCTGGTCTAGCGTGCAAACCTGCTTGATTTTGAATTTTCAAATTAATTTCCATACTTTTACACGACCTTTCTTTTTTTTTAAATGTTATTACACTGCTGAATAGCAGAGAATACTTTGTTATATTTGAGTCATTATATCTACAGGAACATCATTGGGTAAAACTTGCATTTGTAAAACTATACCATATTTATGCAATTTTTCAAAATTATTTTTATCAGCAGAATCTAATGAAATAGCTTTCAGCAACGTTTTTTTTCCCTGACTGAAACTCATACCGCCAACATTAACGTTAGTAAGCTTTACGCCGTTTTCTACCATAGTTACTAAGGTAGCAGGAGTAGTCACCAATATTAATAACTTTTCATTGCCAAATGAATTATTGTTTAAACACTCAATACCTTGGCTGACATCCAAAACCGCTACCTTGATGCCAGGAGGTGCTACTGTTTTAAAGAGCATTTTGCAAATTACATCCCTTGCCGCTTTGTCATCGACAACAACAATGCGCTCCACTGGTACAGCTTTACTCCATGCCATAATGATCTGCCCGTGAATGAGACGGTCATCAATTCTTACTAATTCAATACTCAACGAATCTCTTCCTTCTTTTCGCGGCTTACCAGGGTAGCTTAGCAACTTTTATGCGTTTCAGTCATTGTCCTGGTTCCTTGTACTTCCATGTACAGTTATGCTTTCATAGCTTACATACAAACTTGCAATAACCATGCCAATGCATGTTTCATTTTAAAAACCAGTTATAACTATCATAACTCACTAGAAGAATTATAGCCTGTCAGCTTATGCCAAATGATGTAGTTTAAAATAAAACAACGACAACCTTTCTTGTTTTGTTTGTGTTTTAAACTTGTTTTAATTATGTGTTTATTCTAATTTATATAACAATTCATGCTCCTCTGGTGGTAAGCTTATCACAATCCTAATAACAGTATGTTCATAATTCGTTTAAAATAAAAAGGCCCTATCTATCACACGATAAGGCCTTTAATTGCTATTAACTTTTACTATTCTTATATATCTCCCAAGCTTCTGAAACTCTTTTGCGGTAAGATTCTAAACGGTTTGATAAGACTTTTTCTTCTTTACGCCCAGCATCTATCGATAAGTCATATAAACTATTGTTCATAGAATATACCATTGCTTTCATAAAATCCAGCAAAGGGTCTGGAGCCTTCTCACCGCTCTCTGATTTATCCATAAGCTGCTTGATTAACGTCATAGCGGCGGGAATTTTTTCTTCCGGTAACTGTTGAATGAGTTCGATTAATTCGCTTTTAGGATTCATGATTTACTCTCCTTATGTTATCTCTTATTCTTCTTCATTAAAATACACTTTATAAAAGTGCATACCTTTTTCATCATCAAAGCCCCGCTCAATAAATTGCATATTGCCTGCTTCTGTTGTAGGGCTTTTAACCTTAATCTCGATTTCAGTATCCAACTTAATCATATTCTTGAATTTCTTTTTTACACTCTTCACTGCTGGCGTAGAAATACTAAACCCTTCCGCAGCAACAAACCCTTGATTACTTTCGTAATTTTGTTTATGTTCCTTGAATTGTTCAATAAGCTCAGGTTCTTTTACTACTTCCTGAACAAATTGTTCTAAGTGAAATTCATTGTGTTTATCAAAATAAGCCACTGCTTCATTAACAAACACTACCTGATCTTTTTTATCAGCCTGATAGACTGGCCCATAAATAGTTTCAGCAAAATCCCTGCATACCTGTAAACAATTTTCCGTATGAAAATACTCATCTTGCACATTGGTCAGGCGCAAAAATTCATCCTTCCAATATAATGCTTGATTATCCCCCTTATTTACGGCATCCACAATGGCTACCCGATACCCATCCGTAGAATTAACATTAAAAATGATACAGCCTTTATCCAGTTTTTTAACATTAATGCCTTTATCGCTGCCAATCATAAACTCATCCGCATATTTGGTAACCTTTAAATAGGTTTCTTTTTTTTCGGTTTTAAAAATGCCAATCCCATCTGCTGGCTGGCCATTTACCAGGCAATCTTTGAAATAAGCCATATAAAATTCGCCGCCTTTAATTTGCGGATGAGAAGATTTTTCATATAAATGTTTTAAGATATTAACAGATTGCTCATAAAATTTGTCACGATCAATAAAAATGCTGCTGACATACATATATAATTCATTCAAATGAATATCGGTTTCATGAAAAAATTTATATAATACTTTCTCTTTAAAGGAAGATAAAAAATACTTTAACAATAATTCTTCTACATTGCCATCTTTCATATCATAGGCACTCGGTGAAAGAAAAATTCCCTCATCCCTAAGCTTATTGCCCACTTTATGTATAATTAATTGTTCCAGACTCACATTTGAGAAATCAAACACTTACTTCATCCTTCCTACTACCACCAAGCCTAATATTGTATTATTGTATCATAATACGGTAGGGTAATAACATTAGATTCGAGCAACAATGACTAAATTCCTGTAAAAGAAGAAAAATGTTATGTGTTCTAATAAATGTAGAGAAAAAACGTTTTAAATCGCGAAGATACGAAGAATATAAAGAGTAGAAGATAAATATAATCTTTCTTCGTGTTCTTCATATCCCTTCGTGATCTTCGCGGTTCACCGTTTTTGCCACACTGTTATACATTTTTGTAATGAAAAGCATATTCTCTTTAGCCTAATAAAAAAACAGTCTAAATCTCAGCTTAGGAGATTTAGACTGTTACTGTTATTCTGCGATTCTGCCAAGAAGGACAACTTTTCCTGGATTCATAATATTGTTAGGATCAAAAGAATCTTTAATCGTTTGCAATACTTTCTTTTGCCCTGCAGTCATGTGCTTATACATAGCTGATATACGTTTTGCACCGATACCATGCTCGCCAGATAAATTGCCATCAAGGGCATATACAGCATCATAGATTTCCGCTAATACTGCATCTTTCAAATCATGCCAAGCATGTTCGTCACGGTCTTCACGCAAAATGGTAGCATGAATGTTTCCATCACCGGCATGACCAGCACTAGGGATTTTGCAGTCATATTTTGCAGCAATTTTTTCAATGGCATCAAGAGCAGCAGGAATATTAGCAATCGGCACCACAATATCTTCCATGCAGTACACAGGACTCAGCATACGAAGTGCTTCCGCATAAGCTTTACGTGATTTCCAGATACGGTCTTGTGTAGAAATATTATCTGCAACAAATACTTCTAATGCACCATTTTCTTTACACAACTTACCGATCGTTTCATAATCTTCCTGTACCTGCAGTTCTGTGTTACCATCTACTTCGCAGATAATATATGCACCAGCATCGCTATGAGGTAACTTTTTATTCAAATATATTTCGGCTGCTTTAATGGACAAACTGTCCATAAATTCAACGGCCGTAGGAATAATACCAGCTGTCATAATTTTAGGAACAACTTTAATTGCAGATTGCATATCAGGGAAAGGAACTAATAGATCGGCAACATATTGAGGCAATGGCATCAATTTCAGCCAGATTTTTGTGATAATTCCTAAAGTACCTTCTGAACCAACCATTAAGTGTACCATGTCATAGAAAGTAACATCTTTTACGTTTTTACCACCGTAAGTAACAATGTCACCATCAGGCATAACCACTTCCAAGCCATAAACATGACGTCCTGTTACACCATATTTTATCGCTTTATTACCGCCAGCATTCGTTGCAACGTTGCCTCCGATGAAAGAAGACTCTGCTGAACAAGGATCACCAGCGTAAAAGAGGTTTAATTCTTTCGCTTCTTTTTGTACTTCTCCAGTAGTAACACCAGGTTCCAGTACCATGAATAAATTCTCTTTATCAATTTCCAAAATTTTATTCATTTTTTCCAGAGACAATACCATGCCGCCGTAAAGTGGTACCGCACCAGCAGCTAAGCCAGAACCGCCGCCTCTAGGTGTAATTGGTATCAGTTCACGATTTGCCAACTTAACAACTTCAGCAATTTGCTGAGCATTTTCCGGTTTTATAACAACTTCAGGCATTTTCTCCCAAAGTTTATCAGAAGTCTCATCACGAGAGTACATTTCCATTTTTTCTGCATCTACAACTACGTTTGCTGCTCCAAGAATTTCTTCTAATTGTTTAATGATATTCTCTGTTACTTTGTTAAATTGCATTGCTACCCCTACCTCCTTATGCTTTAGCTTTCATTTTTTTAACTGTTTCAATCAGCATAGGCACTACTTCAAACACATCGCCTACAATACCAAAGTCGGCCACTTTGAAGATTTGTGCTTCAGGGTCTTTATTGATTGCCACAATAACATCCGAGGTTTGCATACCTGCTAAAAACTGAATTTTACCTGCAATCCCCATAGCAATGATTAACTTAGGGGATACGGTCTTACCAGAGAGACCAATTTGATGCGGATAAGTGGACCAGCCAAGCTCAACTGCATCACGGGTAGCACCAACAGCAGCTCCCATCACTTCTGCTAATTCTTCTACCATTTTAAAACCTGCAGCATTTTTCATTCCCTTGCCGCCGGCAATAATTACATCAGCTTCTTCAATACTTACGGCCTGCGTAGTATCTTTGATAAATTCCAGGAATTTTTCTACTGTCATTGTTGTTGCACCAGTGTAATTTTTAACAATGATTTGACCCGTTCTAGAAGAATCAACAGGAGATTGTTTGGCTGATCTAGGACGTACCGTCGCCATTTGCGGACGTGTATCAGGTGTTTTAATGGTAGCCATAATATTACCGCCAATTGCCGGACGAGTTTGTAATAATAGTTTGGTTTCAGGATCAATCGTAAGTTCTGTGCAATCAGCCGTTAAACCAGTGCTGGTTTTAGCAGCAACTAAAGGCATTACAGTACGGCCTGTAGTTGTGGCGCCAGCAATGATAATTTCCGGTTTTTCTTCATTCACTAAGCGAGTAATCGCATTACTGTAAGGCTGCGTTAAGAAATTCTTAAAGATAGGATCTTGAATGAAAAATACTTTATCGGCGCCGCGCAAAATAACTTCTTCCAGGTTTTCAATTTCATCTCCCAGTAACACACAGCCAAGTTCACAGCCAAGATCATCGGCAATCCCACGGCCCCAAGTTAAGAGTTCAAAAGTAACGGCTTGAATTTTGCCATCACGCTGTTCACCTAGGATAAATACACCTTTAAAATCGGAAAGATTTTTAGCTTCCGCTATGCTGCAATTAACATACATTGACATCTCTATTTACCTCCTTTATAAAACATCCTTTTGAACTAAAAACGACATCAATTCATCAATTGGTTGCATTGTCGCGTTGGCTTTAAACATAATCGTATCCCGGGAAAGTTTGGGACTGAAGATTTTTACTACGCGAGTCGGTGAACCAGTTAAACCAAGCTCACTTTTATCAAAACCAAGTTCTGCATTCCCAAGCATTGGGACTTCAACCTGTTTTGCTTTTAATTTACCACTTAAAGTAGGGAAACCAGTATCACTAATATCTTTATTTACTGAAACCAATACTGGGAAAGTCACCTGAACTCGTTCAAAACCACTTTCAACAGTACGTTTAACAATAACACCATCTTCTAACACTTCTAAAGCAGACACATAAGTTTGTGCGGGAACCCCTAGGTAGTGTGCAATCATGGCAGCGGTCTGACCAGTCTCCCCATCAGTAGCCCGTTCTCCGCAAAGAATCATATCAAAATCACCAGTTTTCTTGATAGCTGCAGCAATAACCTTAGCCGTTGCAATCGTATCGGAACCAGCAAACTCTCTGCCAGATACTAATACTCCATCATCTGCACCCATAGCAATTGCTTCTTTAATCGCTTTCATCGCTGATACGGGACCCATACTAACAGCCGTAATTTTGACATCAGGATGAGTATTCTTAATGCGAATCGCCTCAGCCAATGCATTTTCATCTAGAGGATTAATGATGGTATCTTTACCAGTGCGCACCATTACTCCGGTTACTGGATCTAGTTTTACTGAATCCGTTCCTGGAACTTGTTTAACAAGTACAATAATTTTCAAATTAATACACCTCCTACTTTATTCTGCCAAGATTAAATAATTTCTTGCATATATATTTTCACAATATTTACTAAAATATTGCAAAAAACCAAAATAAACTGCATTGAGTGAATTTAGTATTTAGTCGGACAATTCTTGATTTTTATTTTACAACAGAATATAGGACAGGTAAAATCTTTTATAGTAATCGAAGCCATGCGTTTTAGCTATATATATTTGTGAAGTAATTCTCATGAAGAATGTGACTTTTTTAACTTACTTAATTCTCTGCTGCTGATATAGCCGGACACTGATTCTTACTAGCTTCCCAGTAAAATCAACATTGTTCTATCTTTTCACAATGTAAAAAAAGGCTGCAATCTGTTATCCAGAAAAGCAACCTTTTTTCTACTTATTGTTACAAATTACTACAAAATTAAATTTTATTTATCATAATATTCGTGAGAGTAAGAGTGGTATCTTCAATACTTTTTCTAATTTCAGGCAAGCTTTGTGTAAATTCACTAATCGCATCGGAATCAGGAAAAATAACTCGCAAGTCTAATTTATTTTCTTCATATAGGCGAAAGACGCTATCAACAAGACCTATATTTTGTGTATCCACACTCACTCTCAGCCAGGTCTCAAATTGTTTTCTGGCCGCTTGGCTGCCATTTTCCTTTTCTTGCTGATAAATATGAATATGAGTGGGGTAGGATGTGCCATCGGCAAAATAAAGAGGTACAGAAAAAGATAATGTTTTATGATCAATTTGTCTTTCCGTTTCACCTGCCAGAGACTTATACATGGACTGAGCTAATTCTTTGATTGTAGCTGCGGACTTTTGTAAAATTTGGGGATCAGAATTTAGCCACGGTTCTCCTTCTGCGGCTTTTAATAACACCCACATTTTTAACAATTCGGGCGATTTAACTTTCCCTGCGAGGTCTTGTAATGCCTGTGGTATATTCTGTGCCACCAGCCTGGTCAATTGCTCTAAATTCGGCTGTGCCTTTTCAAAGGCTTTAGCAGTTGTCGAAAACAGCTGATTATGTATATCTTTCATGAGAGTCTTTATTTGTTCCATAGTTGAGGTGGTTTCCGATAACTGATTTGCTGCTTGTGCCAATAAATCAGCGGCTGGTGCAGCAAGTGACTTTACTGTACTATTCTCAGCCATTTTTGCCAAAAATGTTTTTATCTCTTCTGGCATTTTTTCATTGACCTCGGCCGCATTTTCGAAGCTTTTGATTAATGCAAGTACAGTATCATCGGAGATGCCTTGCTTTATGGCCTGCTGCACAGCTTTGCCAAGTTCAGGTGGCAGCTTTTGTACAAACAATTCCAATTTGGCAGCAACAGCAGCTTTATCTGGTGATGTTTCCATTTCCTGATAGAGCTCTTGTAAGGCAGCTGCGGCTTGCTGCAAGATTTTAGGCGATACATCTTTAAACTGCTGAGCGGCAACAGCTGTTAATACTGACCATGCCGCCGGCAAATCAGTCATACCCTTCTCCTCTAATGATTGCTGCAAGGCTAAAGGTATGCTCTTTTCTAAGAGTTTCATCAATTGCGTTACTGCCTGCCTGCCATCCCCATCTATATTTTCCGGCATAAACTGCTGCACAAGCTGTATAACAGCTTGTTTCAAATCACGCTGCGATATATCTGTATTGGCAGGCTGCTGCTGGGCATTTTCTGAGGAAAATTCCTGTAGAAGCTGTTCTATAGCTTGCTTAAAATTACTTTGTGACACAGTATTCAATTGCTTAGCTAATTGTAACAATTGGTTTGCTAACTCATCAGCAGAACTATCAGCTTGTCCTGTTAGGCTTTCAGTGATTTGCTGCAACAAAATCTGCACGTCCGGATATTCACTTTTTTGTAACGTTGCGATAATCTCCAAGATGTTTCCCAGATTTGTAAGTTGTTCTGCTATATTTTTTTGCGCAGTTAGAGAATATTCCATACCTTGGGCTATGTCTTTCGCTGATGACATTTGCTGCAGCAGTTGTTGTACCAATTTCTGAATATCTACAGGTAAAGACTGAATCATTCCAGAACGATTTTGCAATAAATTAGTCAAATCAGCTAATTTATTTTGAATGATATCCTGTAAATTCACTTGAAAATCTTTTTGTACTACTTGATTACTGCCAACTGCAGTACTATTCTCCTGAGCATTTTGGACATTTGCGGCTTGACCATTTTCTGCGACTTGCCCAGGGGGCAAAATTACTTTATTAATTTCTATTTTCCTCACCTCTATTTCTTACAATTCTTTACCATTAGTATACGGTAAACAAGCAGGGAATCCTAGTATAAAAATACTCCTGCTAACATAAAAAGACAAAAACCAACCTACATAAAATTGACAGGTTGGTTTTTGTCTTTAATTGATGATCTTCTCTGCCTGACTTACTTTTCTCTGGGGAAGTTTCCTCATAACGCCAACCCCAACAACAAGCAGAACAATAAAAAGGGTAATTCCAATCATAAAAGTATTAGAATAAGTCTTGATCAATTCTAACGCTTTAGGACCATAATAAAAAATCAGGATGCCTTCCAGCAGAAAGCGTTTCCCTCTTCCAAAGAAGGAGGCCACTAAAAAAACAACCATATTAATTCGAAATACACCTGAACTGATACTTATAAACTTATAAGGAATCGGTGCAAGGGCAGCAAGAAAAATAGCCCATCCGCCGTACTGCTCCAGCCAATTACTAATTTTTACAACATAGTGATCAGGCACAAACTTCTTTACAGCAAGAATACCATATTTATTACCAACGAAATAGCCAATAATGCCACCAAGAACCGACCCCGTAGTAGCAATCACAGAATAATAAATTGCCTTTTCCGGTGCGGATAAAGCCATGGGAATTAATAATAAATCAGGCAATATGGGTGAAAAGATAGATTCTATAAAAGAAATAACAAAGAGTCCTGCCACTCCAAAATTTTGAAAAAATGCAACTAGTTGCTCCACTGCTTCACCTCAATAAAAAATTTACGTTATTAAAGTATTATATACTATTTTCGATTATAATGTATATACTAAGGTTGCTTCTTCCAGATCATTCATATAGAGGTGAAATTATTTGCAGAACATTTTTAAAATACTGGGACAACTATTTTTATTATGCTTTATTTATTATCTTAGTTCGTGGATAGTGGAGTTTTTGCACTTGCCATTACCAGGCAGTGTGCTGGGCATGATTCTCTTATTTGCTTTACTTTCTGCCGGCATTCTTAAAGAAGAGTGGCTTTCTCTAGGCGCTAATCCCCTATTGAAGCATTTATCTTTTTTCTTTATTCCGATTGCTGTAGAACTTATGAATTGGGGCGGATTATTTATGCAAAAAGGTCATCTTCTTTTTTTGCCGTTAGTCATTAGTGCATTAGTCGCTCTAACAGCAACAGGAGGAATGGTCCAGCTTCTCACAAAATCATCAGAAAAAAAAGGAGGTACAAATTAACTTGCCCACTACAACTTTAACCATATTTACTATTATTCTTACCATACTCTTATATATCATCAGTCGATACATTTTTTTAAAAACTAAAAATCCATTATATAATCCTGTACTTCTGAGTACCACTGTCCTTATCATTGTCTTTTACTATACAGGGATTACCTTTGAACAATACAAGCCTGCCAAAGACATTATGACTTTTTTACTGGGTCCTGCTACAGTGGCATTAGCCTTACCTCTTTATCTAAATCGGAACGTATTGCGTCAGGCATTATTTCCTATTGCAGTGGGAATCGGCTGTGGTGCCCTGTCTACTTTAACAACCGCAGTCCTCTTGGCTAAACTTAGCGGCCTGGAACCCCTGATCACTGCATCTATGGCTCCTAAATCTATAACAGCTCCTATCGCCATTGAAATCTCCCGCCTTACTGGCGGCGATCCTGCCATTACTGTCGCCTTCGTTGTTTTCACAGGCACATTAGGTTCTATCATCGGTCCAAGCGTCCTTTCTTTTTGCAAAATAACCAATCCTATCGCCAGGGGTCTCTCCCTGGGAGTTACTGCTCATGGACAAGGCACGGCTACCATTCTGCAAGAAGGAACACTGCAGGGCGCCATGGCTGGAGTAGCAATGGCAGTAGCTGCCATCTTCATCTCTTTCATCGCGTCATTCTATATTCCTTGGCTTGTCAATTTATAATTGTTATAATATCCTCTTTTTATCTCTTATCTAATAGATGCATTTCAAACTATACATATCGTTAGGAAAAATATATGGCAATTTGAAAGGATGATACAGCATGTTTGGTATTCAAAATTATGAAATGTTTTTGCTAGCTGGAATTATTTTAAACGTAACACCTGGATCTGATACCATTTATATTCTTAGCCGAAGTATTGCCCAAGGTAAAAAAGCGGGGATTTACTCTGTCTTAGGTATTATTTCCGGGGTAGCCATCCACACGCTGCTGGCAGCTCTAGGATTATCTGCCATTTTAGCAACATCGGCAGCCGCTTTTATGGCAGTAAAAATCATTGGTGCCGTGTATCTAGGCTATTTAGGGCTAACCACCTTACTTGCAAAAGAAAATAAATTGATCTCATTAACCGACAGCACTCATATGGCACCGCAGAATATCTATTTTCAAGGCTTATTGACCAATGTATTAAATCCTAAGGTAGCCCTTTTCTTCTTATCCTTCTTACCTCAGTTTATTGTTCCATCCAATACATACGGATTGCTGCCGTTTCTTTGCCTTGGCGTCACTTTTTTAATTACAGGGACGATGTGGTGCTTACTGTTAGTTCTATTTTCTTCTCGTGTGACGACCTATCTGAGAGAAAATGAAAAGGCCGCTTTTATAACAAACAAGGTTTGCGGCACAATCTACCTTGGGCTGGGAGTCAAATTATTAACTGGGGAGAAATAAGAAAAACGCTGCATATCCTTATGAATATAGAGAAAAGACATTTTACCGCGAAGATGCGAAGAGTACAAAGAATAATATAGAAAATAAGCACAATCTTCCTTCGCATTCTTCATATCTTCGCGTTTCAGTGGTTTTACTTCCCCACAAAAACTTATAAATTCTGATACTATAAGAAAAACGCTGCGCATCCGTTTACACTCAGACTAAGTATCAGGTTCGTATTATTATAAGGATCAGTTCAATACCAATGGCGAAGCGTTAATAACGTGCAACTGCCACAATAAAGGCAACAAGATTCATCTGAATAAAGAACAGCAGGCTTTAGAAAGCTTTGTATGTTTGTGCAGATTTAAATAGCTGCATTTGTGAATCCAATCCTTGACAGCCCTTGCAGCTCCATCAAATCCATGGAATAAAGTAGAGGCCGAAACCCCATATAGTTCACACAACTCAAGAACTTCAGCAGCATATTTTACAGGCAATGTAATTTTCCATAAGGGAGAATTGGGAGCAGATGCAAATTCATCTTCAAGAGGTTTATGGGGAAATGGCTGTCCCCAGCCTATGGGCTGCTTTACCACTGTAAATAAGCCTGATTGGGCCGCAAGATTACTGCTGGTAGATCCGGGAACTTTTATTATATTTATATTTTTATAGCAATGAATCTTTGCGGCATTTAAGGCCCATACAGCAAATTTAGCATCCTTTTGGGTAATGTCATACTTTGCTAAAGCAGCAGATGCTGCAAAATAGGCAGCAACATAAGAACGTTTCGACCAATCGAGAAGATGAGTGGGTACACCATGATGCTGAGCCAATGCCATTAACTCGATCAACTTTTCAGTTGGCCATTCAGATGGGTTTATATTATAGTTGTCTGCTGGATAGGTTTTAGGAGCTAGATTTTCACGAAGCTCTGCAGAATCATTAACAATTTTCAGACCAAGTAAGTCACATTGCTTGACAAATTGTCCCAGAATCGCCAGCTCAGAAAAAATTTGATCGTCTGCTGTTATTTTTTTTTGACCAGATATTATGGTAGAAGGACTATTGCTGCGTAATATGGAGGGTATCAGATGCCAACTGGCATCTCTTTGTCCACGATAAATAAATTGGCCCGGTTTACCATCCAGCGGTTTTTGCGGCGATAATATCTCCCAAAATTCATCAACAGTAGTAGGTTCGATAAGATTGAATTTGCTACACATAATTCCTCCTAGTGCAAAACAAAAGCCTAGTTATAACTTTTTAACCAGGCTACAAGCCGTTCCCATATTTCTTAATATTATATTTTACAGCGATATGAGAAAATATGATAAATTCATGCAACATATTTCGCAACGAGGTTGGCATCTTACAGCCGCTCATCTCTGACCATACTACCTCCCACCTACGACTACTTTTAGTCCTGCCTTTACCATCCTTTTTTCTATAGCTGCAATCGCTTCTCCGGTAGGTGGTTTCCTGTCTATGAGAGAATATGTTCTGCCTAAGCTTTCGTATTTGGAGCTTCCATACTGATGAAAAGGCAGCAGATGAATTTCCTGTACACCATTTTGTTTTACAAATTCAATAATAGCATTGATATTTTCCTCCCCCATAGTATACCCAGGTATAAGGGGAACTCTTGGTATTACATGAAACCCGCTGCTGATTAATTTTGTGAAGTGCCCTTTAATCCTGTTACTATCCAGTCCAATGATTTCACGGCTTACCTTCGGATTCATGATTTTCAAATCATAAAGAATGAGATCAGAAACCTCAGCGATACCTGCTAAAGTCTCCCAGTCACCGGCTCCTGATGTTTCAATTGCTGTATGAATTCCCAGCTGCTTTAGCCGTTTTAATAATTCTTGCGCAAACTCTCCCTGAGCCAGAACTTCTCCGCCTGATAACGTAACCCCGCCCTGAGAGGTATGATAAAAAATTTCATCCTTTAGAGCTTCATGCACCACTTCCTCAACTGTCATATAGCTTCCCTGTGCTATTAATGCACCAGCTGGGCAATCAAGAGGATTGGTGTCGCATCCTCCGCAATGAATACACTGAGATGTCAGCTTGCTATATTCTTGCTCAAAACTTTGCGATTCAGGATTACAGCACCATGGGCAATGCAATGGACAGCCTTTGAAAAAAATCAGGGTCCGAATCCCTCCGCCGTCATGAATACTATAGCGCTGGATATTAAATAGTAAGCCCAACATGTTATCACATCCTAAAATACATGTTCTGTGCGTGCAATAATATCATCTTGAATTGCTTTGCTAAGTTCAACAAACATCGCACTATAACCAGCCACACGAATCACCAGGTTTTTATAGTTTTCAGGATGTTGCTGCGCTGCCCGCAGGGTATCCACAGAAACAATATTGAACTGAATATGCTGCAACTTCAATTTCATAAAGGCTTGTAAGAAACCAATCATTTTATGAATTCCTTCCTGTCCAGCCAACACTTGAGGATGGAATTTTACATTCAGCAAACTGCCATTGGACATAAGGTAATGATCTAATTTACTAACACTTTTTAACACAGCAGTCGGACCTTTTTTATCTCTGCCAACCATTGGTGATAATCCACCATCAGCCAGCTGCTCGCCTGCCCTTCTGCCGTCGGCTGTTGCTCCCACACCCGCTCCTAGTGGTATATGGGCAGACACAGTATAGGATCCAGGCAGAAACTGTCCACCCCGCAAGTTTTTGTATTTCTCCACGGCCTTACAGTAAAATGACAAAATATCTGCCCCTAAATCATCTACTTCATCAACATCATTACCATATTTGTCGTACTTGTTAATCAGCCTCATCCTGACGATTTCGTTTTCATCTCCTGAGAAATTCGCCTCAAGAACTTTTAATAAATCCGTCACAGACATTCGCTTTTCAGTAAAACACATAGATTTGACAGCATATAAGGAGTCACTTACATTGGCAGTGCCGATCCCCTGCACACCGGAAAAATTGTATTTGGCACCACCTGCCGACACATCCATCCCTTTGTCAATGCAGCCATCAATAAAGCAGGATAAGAACGGGGTCGGCGCAAAATCTCTGTGACCGGCCTCAACAATATTGGAACCATCTACCATAGGCACAATATATTTTTTAATATTTTCCTTACTCTCTTCTACAATCTCATTAAAAACATGGTATTGTCCTTTTTTCTCCTGCAGCGTCACTTCTATGACCTTTAATAGATTAAACAAGGCAATATCATGAAGACCATAGGTTTTCCCTGGAATGGAAAGTTCTACACATCCTACTACAGCATAATCCCGAGCATCTTCTAAGGCCACTCCCCGATTCAAAAAGCCAGGGATGATTACTTCGTCATTAAAGATCTGTGGTATTCCTGTTCCCAGCCTAATTGTTTCGACCACCTTATTTAAGAATGCCCGCGGCGTCAATTCATTGATCCTGACACCCAAATTTGGCTGAGGCAGCCGTATTTCTTGATACGTATCCAGTATTAGATAAGACAAATCATTTACCGCACATCGTCCACGCCCGTCTAAGCCGCCCAGGATAATGGTATAACCCGTGGGGAAGCCGGCAAAATACTTTGCACTATCTTCGCTCCTCAATAGTACAACATCATTCATTTTAATCCATAAATCCTTTAAAATTGCCTTATTATAATCCAGAGAAACACCCTGATCCATATCCCGTTTATAAAAAGGATACATATATTGATCAAATCTTCCGGGGGAAATGGAGCTGGCATTGGATTCAAACTGGGCTACGAGATTGATCAGCCAAAACAACTGGCAGGCTTCAAAGAAACTCTCGGGCTTACCATACGCTACTTTGCGTATGGCTTTTGCTATATCTATTAATTCTTGTTTTCTGGCAGCCTCTCTTTCTTTATCTGCCAGGGTTTCAGCAAGTTCAGCATAACGCAGCATGTAATTTTGCGCAGCTTTACAGACAATCTCCGCAGCTTGATAAAATAAGTTTTCTGAATCATGCTTACGCTTCCATGTTATTTTTTCAAGTATATACCCCATACCAGAAGTGAGTATTTCATCATATCCCATAATAATATGACCCTGGCCTTTATCTGTCTGATTCAACTTTACAATATTGGTAGCTTGCGCCTGCTTTACTTCCTCTGTAAGCTTCGAGTTAATATAATCTTTCAAAGAATGTCCTTGCCAGTAAGGAACGAGTACTTCCCGGTAAAACTTTTTATCTTCTTCACTGATATAAAACTGGTCTTGCGGCCGATTCTCCAAAGTATCCAATTCCTTTTCGATCCAATAAGGGTCCATTTCCGGTGAAGCAATGCCCGACCTTGGTTTTATCGTTCTATTGCCTGCGAGCAGTTCTCCATTTCGAATGCTTATGGCAACTTCAGCTAATACTGCGGCGGTTGCTTTCGCTCTGCGAATAATAGCGGGCTGTCCTTCGGTTTTTTGATAACTCTTCGTATATATCCGTGCTCTCTCCAGAGATATTTCTCTTTTGTTTGCAAAAAGCTCCTCTTTTAATCCTGCAGCTCGTTCAAGCATGCTCCCATTCCCTCCCTATATATCAATATAAACTCCTGATACAGCAATCCACTACCAATGCAAACTATATTTTGCTAACTTGAAATAATAATCGGTTCATTAAAATCGCTGCTCGGTTCTGGAAATAATATCTTCCTGGGTGATTGCATCTAAAGTAACAAATTGAGCACAGTATCCTGCCACCCTCACAATAACATCCCGATATTTTTCCGGCTCTTTTTGTGCCGCCCGTAATGTTTTACTTGAGATAATATTAAATTGAACATGCCATCCCTTCATCGCAACAAAAGATTTAATTACAGCAATAAATTTTTCAAGCTGCCCCTCGCCTTGTAATAGATGGGGGGAAAACTTCTTATTCAAAAGCTGCCCGCCTGTCATTAAAATAGTTGGCAATTTTACTACTGATTTTAAAACGGAAGTGGGCCCGTTAACATCAGTCCCCTGGGCTGGCGATGCTCCTTCTGCTGCAGGTGTCCAGGCTTTTCTGCCATCAGGAGTAGCCCCTGTTACACAGCCCATGGGTACATTGGACGATATTCCTGAGGTTGATAAGCCATAAATACCCCCGACTGGTCCCTTACCATATCGTGTTGTTTTATATTTTTCAATTTCCTTGCTATACGTGGCGTAAACTTCTTTTGCTATCTCATCTGCATATGGAATATCATTGCCATATTTAGGGGCTGCACTCAGGATTTTCCTGATCTTCGCTCCTTCAATACCTGCAAAGTCTGTCAGCAGTGCCTGCAGTACTTCTTCTGCCGTCAGCAGTTCCTCTTCATAAACTGTTTTCTTGAGGGCTGCAAAGGAGTTTGCTGCGTTTGCCAGCCCAACTTGAAGTCCAGATACGATATCATAAATGGCTCCGCCTTCCTTAATGGTTTTTCCTCGAGCGATACAACTATCAACCAAGGAAGAACATAGAATATCGGGGAATTCTTCTAAATTTGTGTCGGCAATTTTATCTAACACAACGGTTAACTTTGTGTAATAAGCAATATTTTTCTTCCATGCTTCCCATAATTCTTCATAGGTTTTAAAATCGGTGAGTCTCCCATTTCCTGCTAATAATGTCAGCCCCGTTCTGCTATCATAGCCATCATGCAATGTCAGCTCAACAACCTTGATCAAATTTAAAAAGGTCATCCCTGTACATCGATAGCCCCATTTGCCGGGAACAGCTACTTCTACGCAGCCTACCATCGTATAATGATAAGCATCTTCATACCCTATGCCTTTATTTAATAACGCCGCAATAATAATTTCATCCGTATGAAGTGCCGGCATACCAAAACCGGTTGCAATCACATCTGCACATTCCCTGATAAATTTCTCCGGACTATTGGCATGTAATCTGGCTGATAAATTAGGCTGTGTTAGCTTGGCTTCTCCCACACTTTCTAAGATTATATAACTTAATTCATTGACAGCATCCGATCCATCTGGCTTGGACCCACCAATGGTTACATTCTGGTAGGTTGGATAGCCTGCACCATAGCCTGCATGGGAAGTCGGCCTGATCTTCAATATAGAAAACAGTTTTACCCACAAACACTGCAGCAGCTCTTTCGCAGCGTCTTTGGTTATAGCTCCTACTTTGCTATCTTGCTGATAATAGGTATATAAATATTGATCCATTCTTCCTAAAGAAGCAGAATGACCATTACTTTCAATCTGAATAACTAAATGTATCAGCCAAACCATTTGAACTGCTTCATAGAAGTTCCTGGGACTTGCTGCCGGTACTCTTGTACATACCTCTCTGATTTTCAATAGTTCTGCTTTTCTGACAGCATCTTTTTCACCTTCTGCTAAGTCGGCCGCTAATGCTGCATATCTTCTGCCAAAATCGATCACGCTTTGGTTTGTGATAATAACGGCTTCCCAAAATGCTTTTTTTCGTAAAGCATCATTGTCACTTATCTCTAATTTGTCTAATTCTTGCTGTGCTTCCAGTATGATTCCATCTAATCCTACCTGTAAAGCCTTGGCAAAATCAGGAACAATATGGCCATCTCCTGACGTTATATTTCCTTCTCCATGAATGGCTTTTACTTGAATTGCCCGTTTAACTTCTTCTGGCATCATTCCATAACATTTTTCTCGTAAGGTTTTCCCTTGCCAATATTGGATGATCTGCAGCAACTCCTGAACGTTCTCCTCCGGTAAATAAAAATTATCCCCTTCTCGTTTGTTAAAATTACCTTGTTCTCTTAATTCCTCTGCAATCCATGCTACGGCGTATTCTGGAAAAATGGGCGCCGTTCTTTCGTCACAAGCCTGATTGCCTACAATCAGTTCATCTGCTTTTATATAAATGGTCATGTTGTTTAGAATTCGCTCAACTGCTCTTGCTCGCTTTATATATACAGGTTGATCTTCATTTTCTTTATAAGCGTCTGTAATATATCTTGCCCTTTCTATGCAAACCATCGGGGTTCTAGATAGAACATTTTCTCGCAACCTTTTTACTCGTTCACTTTGCAGTTCGTAACTTTTAAACATTACCTTTTTCCTCCTTCAGCCGCCGATTATACACTTCAGTCCTTGCTTTCTAATATATTCCTTAAAATGACTAACCTTAGTATCCCCAGGACTATTTATTTTTTCTAAACAATATCTTCTGCCAAGCCGATTATACTTCTGCCTTCCTAATGAATGATACGGCAATAAATGTATTTCTTGAATACCATTTTCGTTAGCAATTCGCACTACATTTTCAATATCCACCTCTCTATCATTCCACCCTGTTATTAGAGGAACACGTAGCGTAATTTGACTGTGAATCTTACTCAACTGCTGAAGATTGTCTAGTATCACATTCTGCTCAACACCTGTTACTTCTCTGTGTATTTTCTTGTCCGTGTGTTTTATATCAAATAGAATCATATCACAATACTCTGCGAGGTTACGAAGGGCATTCCAACTGCCAAAACCACTGGTTTCGATCGCTGTATGGATATAGTTTTCTTGACTTTTCTGTAATAAAGCTGTTGCAAACTCCTCATGCATTAAAACCTCACCACCGGAAATCGTAATTCCTCCACCAGATTGCCGATAAAAAACGATATCTTTACTTATTTCCTCGAAGACTTCCTCCACACTCATTTCTTTGCCAACCAGCTGCAAAGCATCCATAGGGCATTCTGTTACACATTGCCCACAAGCAGTACATTTTTCTCTGGCTATATGAATTTTTTCATCAATTCCCAATAGCGCTCCTTGTTCACATGCTGTTATACATCGCTTACACTGAATGCATCTAGTACAATCATAATAGAGTTCATTTTCCTGCTTTTGTGTCTCTGGATTTGCACACCATATACACTGTAAAGGGCACCCTTTTAAAAAAACAACACTCCGAATTCCTGGCCCATCATGTATTGCATATTTTTCAATTTCACACACTATACTGCTTATCATTTATTATCACCTCCTTAATAATTATATTTATAAATTATCGTTTATTATTATTTATTATCATTTTATCGTTTTATGATAATACCGTCAATAATTTTAAACAAATCAGTTTCATTTATTATCGTTTTTCATTATAATATAAAGTATCTCTTAAATAGCTGGAGAATGCTAAAGCATCATTACAGAAGATGAACATGAGAATGACTGGTTATCGGATAAATATAGTAACTGTTTTAACTTATATGAGGTGATAGTTATGTTTGCTGAAGAGCGGCTGCAACAAATTGTAGAATTATTAAAAAAAGACGGCAAGGTTTTTGTCAAAGACCTCAGTATTAAATTTAATGTTACGGATGGAATGATTCGCAAGGATCTGCAGCGTTTAGAAAAAGAAGGGAAAATTAAACGAACTCATGGTGGTGCCATTCTTAAAAGAAACATGGCTGAAAACACCAGCATCTCAAACCGGATGATCAAAAATCTAAGCTTTAAAAAAACGATTGCAGAAAAGGCTTTTGCCTTAATTGAAGAAAACGATATTATTTTCCTAGATATATCCAGCATCAACTTTATCCTGGCTGAGGTTATTGCCAAGAGCAATAAAACAGTAACACTGCTTACGAATATGGTTGAATTAACTTCGTTCTTTAAAGATACATCCCCACTCACGGTTATTTGCATCGGTGGTATTTATAATAAAAAGCTGGGAGGCGTCGTCGGCTCTGAAGCCATTGAAAGTATTGCAAAATACAGGGTGAACAAGGCATTTATCGGCAGCTGCGGCGTGAATCTCCAAGATCAAAGTATCAGCAACTTTGATTTGGAAGAAGGGCATACGAAAAAAGCCATTATTGCAGCTGCTAAAAGCACCTATATCGTAATGGAAAATGAAAAATTCTATTATGATGGCACCTATCGGTTTGCTCATTTAAAGGATATCGATGGTATTATTACGCAAGAGCCTCCTGCATTGGAGATCAATGAATTTATGAAAAAGCATCATCTTCAGTTACTTTGAGAACGAAAGAAAGAAAAAAGCTAACGCGTCTTATTTTGTCATTGCGAGTATAACGAAGCAATCTCGACAGTAAGAGATTGCTTCGCTACACTCGCAACGTCCATGAAATAAATCACATGAGTCGGAGAAAACATGCTATTTCGGATTTTCTTAATAATGACAAACTGAGCAAATACAACGATTTAACCGCAAAGGCGCAGAGGACGCTGAGGGGAATTTTTTAATCCTTGGCAAAAGAGCCATAACTCTCCATCAAAGGGAGTTATGGCTCTTCATGTATTGCTTATTTAATTACGAACTAGTAAAAGTAACTCTTTACTCATAGTCTAAGACTACCACACCGGATACTGCAGCTATAGATGCCTGTCAAACTCGACTTCCTGCTTGCCAACCCGTTGGCTGACCCCCATTTTTTTGCAGGAAGCTTCCACTCTTTTGCTCCAACAGGCCATTAAGTAAACCTAAGGCAAATAAGTAATCACTTCAGGTGTTATGCTTAAATTTTCAGGTCCATCCTCTGTCATAACAAAACTATTTTCTGTACCTATGGCCCCTTCCGGGAAGACGAATTTGGGCTCAATCGCAAAAGTCATTCCTGGTTGGATCGGAGTTTTAACCCCTTTCGCCAGGATAGGCCATTCATCTAATTCTAACCCGATGCCATGACCGAGAAATTTAACCTGATTCTCTTTATAACCCATGAAATGATCTTTATAGCCCATTTCTGCCGCCAGTTTGAGCGCCAATAGATAAGGATCCTCAGCCGGAGTGCCTGGTCTTATACTTTTTACTACCTCTGCTTGAATTCGCACTGCATCCGTAAAAGCCTTTTCCATACGGGGCGTCAGTTCTCCAATGCAGAAGATGCGGGATTGATCTCCGGTATAGCCTTGAATAATACAGGTATAATCAATATAAACTGCTTCATTGCGGTTTATTGTTTTCCACCCGGCTCCCTGCGGATTGGATACAGCAACACCCGAGCCGCCTACCGGTCCATCAAAATAACTGGGATAAAAGCCACTGCTGCCGCTGCACACATTTCCATAGAAAAATTCCTGATTGAAACTTCTCATTTTGCAGCAGCCTGAATAGCCCCTCTTGCGCAATTCCGCTTCAAATAAAGCAGCAACTTCAATCTCAGGCATGCCTTCCCGCAAGAAAGCAGGTATTGTTAAAAAAGCTTGATCGGCAACACGCAGGGCATTACGGATAAGCTCTACCTCATAAGGCGATTTGATTCCACGGATTTCTTTAATGATAGGCGAAATATCACTAAACGCTGCCTGGAGAAATATCTTTTTATAGGTTTGGTAATGATTAAAAGGTAATACATCCAACTCCAGCCCAATGTTTGCAAGCCTTGTATGTCCAAAGCCAGCAAGTATGTCAGGTATTTCTCTGGGATGCTTAATCGGAACAATATTTTTAAGTGGTGATTCGTCCCGCCCTCGCTGCAAACTCTTCTTTACCATTAATACCGGCTCCCCACTAGCCGGTATATATAAAAACGAATTTTGTACCGTACCGGTAAAGTAAAACAGATCGCTATTTAATAAAATAATCGCTCCATCTAAATCTTGTTTGGCTAACTTTTCTTGAAAATGCTGTGTTCTTATTTCTAGTTCTGCTTTTGGTGTATACTTCATGCTCTGTTGTCCTTCCTCTGCTTTACTTGTATATCAACGACTCCACATGACCATTTTCCGTCCATTATTTCGTTACGGCATATCTGTGGATTCATAGCAATATTTTATCATTGTCCCCTCTTTATTTACAGCCAAATTAGGAGAAAATATCTGGTTCTAATCTTTTTCACATATTTTATATACGCATTGCCATGCGCCGAAACGTATGACGTCTGCCCCGAATCGCAATGGAATAGGCTAAAATATTCTCCGGAACTGCAAAACCGGCATATCCGGCATCACCAATATGATGAATATCAGCTCCTGCCATTTTGCAGTGCAGGGCAATAGCCTTGATTGTATCGGTGTCCGCCCCTTCTTGGGAAGTACCAATTGTAGTCATCACCAAAGCGCCAAACCGATGTACACATTCACAGACTTTTTTTACAAATTCAACTGTAATTCCTGGTATCGTCCCTGGCGCCGGCACCAGAATGATATCAGCTCCGGCGATTAAAAATTCTTCTACCATCTGTTCCGTAATTATATTTTCTCCAGCCTCGTTCTTGATCCCGGCAGCATGCATTTTTCCTGCGACAATAACAATGTCATCACCTAACTCTTTACGAATCTCGCCAATGGCCTGCTGGATGGTTTTATTATCAACACCTACGTTAGGATTACCTGTCAGAGTAATGATTTGAGCACCTTGTTCATATGCCAAGCGGGCATTTTCCCGGGTAGCCCTGCGTCCTTCCGGCAATGCGTCTTTACTTCCCATAACCATAGGATCACTTGCCACTGGCTCAAGGTTCACCCCTACAACCCGCCCACTCAAACGCTTTACCGCTTCAATTACACTTTCCCCTTGCAGCGGAACAATGCCAAAGACGGCCGGTTTATGTACATCATATAGATTTAAAAGCACGATATCAGCACCAAAGCCAGCCGCTAATTCAGGATTGCTAACATCATAGAGCATAGACATCATAGGGCAAACCATTTCACTTAAGATGGTACGCCCCTCCGCCGCCCGAATACTCTCCACCAGCACAGTACCTTGCAGCCTCACCAATTTTTCCGGACGCAGATCTAGCATACGTTCACTCATGTATCTTCCTCCTTTGCAAATTAATTATCTGATTAAATGTTCTTTTTTATATTACCCATATTAAACCGATACAATCTGTTCAAGCAATCATTTTCTTACTATTTATACTTCTTACGCGCCCAGACAGTCATTATTTACAGGACGTGCCTTGGTTAAAATAATATCTTTTTAAAACATCATTGGGATCTATCATGGCAATTGTGAGCCATAATAGATCCCAAACCTTTAAAAAAACATGAGTGCCTTAGCTTTGTTACGGTAGGCATTCTTTAGATTTTACAGTATGCCTCCCTATTTCTATATAGCCTTAGTTACTCGGCAACGAAAGTGTTTTTCCCTGAAAATTATAACTAATTATTTATAGTCTCTTAGTTAGTAGGAGAGTAAATAGTAGCTCTTTTCATTGTCCAGCAGTGTTTGATTCCAGAAGATCCCAGCCTCATTGAACTGCGGGGTAATAACCATTTTTCCATTCGTATCCATATATCCCCATTTACCATTTTTCTTCACAGCCAATAACCCGAAGGATCCCCCCATTAGGTCTGACAAACTGCTAAATTCCGCTGGAACGACGAATTTTCCGGTTGTATCTATTACCCCCCATTTACCCTGAATTTTCACTTTTGCAAAGCCGCAAAAGAATCCGAGTTTTTCTTCTAATAAAGAATTACCTGCTGGAAACCCAATTTCATCAAAACGCAACGGTATTGCCATTTGACCATTAGTATCAATAAAGCCCCATTTATCATCTATTCTGACTGCTGCAAGCCCATCTCCAAAAGCAGATACTTCTTCAAATTTTAGAGCCGTTAAAAGCTTGCCTGTTTTATCGACGAATCCCCATTTTTCATCTTTTTTTACCTGCGCAAAACCGTTTCGAAAAGAAGATACTTTATCATATTGATCTTGAACGACAAAAGCTCCTGTCTTATCTACCGCTCCCCATTTATCATGTACTTTTACTGCACTTAGTCCCTCATGAAATATACTGGAAAAGTCATACTTAGTTGGTATAACTTCTTTTCCTGTCTGGTCAATATATCCTCTTTTTGTATTTTGCGGTAAAATGGCATTATTAAATTCCGGACCACCAATCCCCATGGTACCAGAAGTATACCCCACAACTGCAACTACGGCCGCGAAAAGTGAAAATGATTTCTTTTCGACTCTTACTTCTGCCAGCCCGTTTTTAACTGGAAACGCCTGGTCATATCCTGAGGCTAGCACATTACCTTTTCGATCTATATAACCCCACTTATTATTGATTTTTACAATTGCAATTCCTTCATGAAAACCACTATCCACGTCAGAAAATTGTTCTTTTATTATCAGTGCCCCACTTCGGTCAATAAATCCATATTTTCCATTCTTTTTAACCGCTGCCATTCCTTCGCTGAAGCTATATGCATCCTCAAATTGAAATGGTATGCTCACCCTGCCGACTTTATCAATATAGCCCCATTTTCCATCATTTTTTACTGGTGCCAGTTCTTCAGAAAATAAACCAGCAGCCTTATATTGAGCTGGAATCACCATCTGTTCACCAACTTGATAATAACCCCATTTTCCCCCGCTCTTAACTAAAGCCAAATTCTCCCTTGGACCTGATACTTCGTCAAATTCCACTGGAACAGCGACCTTTCCCTGCGCATCATAAAATCCCCACTTCCCATTCCGTTTTACCGCTGCAAATCCTCCTTCAAAATTACCCACATCAGCAAACTCTGCAGGAATGACCATCTGACCATCTTTATTGTAAAAGCCCCAACCGGATTCTTTTTTTACAGCAATAAGCCCCTCCTGGAATGCTCTAATTTCTTTGCACTCCGCAGGAATGATAAATTCCCCTTGGGGATTGATAAAACCCCATTTCCCATTTGCTTTTACTCCCGCTAAAACAACATCAGGAGTTTTTATCCCATCTGTTTTCGTCTCTTGTGGCGTTAATGACTGACTAACGACTTGATCCATTCCTGTACTTTCTAACTGTGCAGCCAAGACAATATTTGATTTTTGCGATAGTAACACCCCTGAGAAAAGCACGAACACCATCATACCTATCACTGCTGCCAATTTTACCAATCTTTGAACTTTCATCCAACAATCACTCCTCATAGTATCTATTCTGCTATAAATAGTAACGCATTGCTTTAAGACAACGGTTAAACCTTTAGCATGATCTGGCTCTTTAATACTATTATTTCACCTCAAATGTTTCTGAACACTTTTAAATAATCCCCCTATAGTTCTAACACCTGCCTTATTGGAATTAAAATATACTTTACCAAGGTCAAGATTAAAGAATCCATCCTTAAATGGATTCTTCTATACTCTTATATCATAAATCATTTGAGGACTTATCGCCTATGCCAAAAGGTATAGTTTAAAAACTAAATTCAAATAAAATCCAGATCTTCAAACAGGATTATCGGATCTACCATATTAATTTAAAGTTGAGGTAGTCCGCATCAATAATCCTCACAGATATTTATTATTCCATGACATACCTTGATCAAAAAAGGTCATAACAGTAAAATAAATAGAAGGAAAAAGAAGCGATAACTCACTTAAAAAGTAAGTTATCGCTTCTTTTTCCTTCTATGCCGCTACTTCCTAATAAGATTTACTACTCATTAATTCGCTAGGTAACTACGTCTCATGATATCGTCTATTTTTAAGATACTTTTATGGAGTCTCTATCTTTATGTAAAGTGCTGTGAGAATAACCATAACCATAATATAAGGCTATACCAATGGCACTCCAGACGAAGAAGCGTATCCAGGTCGCAAATGCTAAATTATACATAATGTAGAAGCAAAACAGTATCGCCAGGGTGACAACAACCCTTATTGAAGGGCATCGAAAGGGACGTACCATATTAGGTTTCGTTTTGCGCAGTACAACTACGCCAAGCGTTGCAATTACGAAGGCAAATAGCGTACCCACACTGCACATTTCTGCAACAATGCCAATCGGAGTGAAGCCGCTAACAAGGGCTACACCAATACCGACAATCATTGTTATAACATGAGGTGTACTATATTTAGGATGAATTTTGCAGATTACAGCGGGAATAAGGCCATCACGGGACATGGCAAAAAATACTCTGGTTTGGGCATACATCATAACTAATAATACGGTAGAAAGACCACAAATCGCTCCCGTCCCCACCAGGGCCGAGCCAAAATTATAACCAAGACTGCGCAGCACGAAAGCTACCGGCTCTGCATTATTTAATTGATGATAAGGCACCACTCCTGTCATCACCGCTGCTACAGAAATATATAGTACGGTACATACCGCTAATGAGCCAATAATGCCAACAGGCATATCCCGTTTAGGATTCTTTGTTTCTTCTGCTGCTGCAGCAATGGAATCAACACCTAGATATGCAAAAAAGATAACGGCAGCTCCTGCAGAAACACCTGCAAAACCAAAAGGCATAAAAGGTGTCCAATTCATAGTATCTATGTTAGGACCTGCTAGGAATAAGAATATAAAAATAGCAGAAAGTTTTACGGCTACTAACACACGATTGACAGTAACACTTTCCTTCACACCAAGGATTAATAAGCCCGTCATAAATAATGTAATCAATACCGCCGGCAGATTAACGATCCCTCCATCGGCAGGCACCGCTGTCAAGGCCAGTGGTATAGTAATTCCAGCCGATTTCAGCAAACCAACCATATAAGCCGACCATCCGCCTGCAACAGCGCTGGCACCTACAGAATACTCCAGTACTAGATTCCAGCCAACAAGCCATGCGATTCCCTCACCTAAGGTTCCGTATGTATAGGTATAAGCACTGCCGGCAATAGGAAACATGGATGCCAATTCTGCATAAGCTAAGCACACAAAAGCACAAGTAATGCCAGCCATGGCGAATGACAGCATAATACCAGGTCCGGCATATTTAGCTGCTGCCACACCAGTCAAAACAAAAATTCCTGTACCAATAATTACACCAATCCCTATTAATATAATGTCTAAAGCTCCCATATTTTTTTTAAGTCCTGTTTTTGTTGCTTCCGCTTGCATTACATCAATACCTTTTGTACGAAAAATGTCCATACGCCATCCTCCTAATAAACTGATCTTGATTCTCTGATTGCTAATCAACCATCCGCAGTTATTTTTATGAATTAGGGGATAAATAGCTGTTGCACATATTCAATCAGTGCCACTTTTATAACTTCTATTTTTATATTATTAGAAAATTCCAACTTTACCAGATATACCTATTTATTATCAATAAGGAGAAAATAGGTCGAAAAAACTTTTTCGTCTTTCGACCTATTTCTGATTCTAGTTACTTAAGAGGTTGAAAACGGGCGGTAAAGAAGCGTAATACTGGTGGTTCATACACCATTTCCAAACCACGGATTGTGTCCCGCTTATGATACAATTCAATAACCGCTTCAGCAACTACATCCATATGAGCATAAGTATAGACACGACGGGGAATCGTCAGGCGCACCAATTCTAATTTGGGATAATGATGTTTGCCTGTTTTGCCATCCCGGCCTGCGGATACAATACCGCGCTCCATGGAACGTACACCAGAGATGACATAGAGAGAGGCTGCCAGTGCTTGTGCGGGGAACTGCTCTTGGGGAATCGTCGGCAAGAAGCGTTTTGCATCTAAGAATACAGCATGGCCGCCAATTGGTTTTACAATCGGAACCCCTGCGGCATCCAATTTCTCACCAAGATAACGAACTTGTTCAATACGATGCTTAATATAGTAGTAGTCAACAGACTCACGCATACCACGGGCCATAGCTTCCATATCACGACCAGCTAAACCGCCGTAACTAGGCATGCCTTCAAATAATACCACCATTTGTTTTGCTTTTTGAAACAGTTCTTCATCATTCAAGGCTAAAAAACCGCCAATATTGACCAAGCAATCCTTCTTACCGCTCATGGTAGCACCATCGGCATAGCTGAATAATTCTTTTACAATCTCAGCAATGGACTTATCCTTATAGGCCTCTTCCCGCTCTTTAATAAAATAGGAGTTTTCTATACAGCGTGTAGCATCAAACATTACTTTAATGCCATGCTTTCTGGCTATTTCACTCACCGCCCGGGCATTTTCCATACTAACAGGCTGACCACCGGCTAGATTTACTGTGACAGCCAGGCAGATATAGGGAATTTTATCAGCACCTACACGATCAATTAAATCCTGCAGTTTTTTTAGATCAACATTACCCTTAAAAGGCTCTTCATTTTCTGAGTCATGAGCGGCATCCACAATGATATCGACAAAATTGGCACCATTCATTTCCTGATGAGCACGGGTTGTGGTGAAGTACATATTACCAGGTACATAATCGCCTGGTTTAATGGCAATCCTTGATAAGATATTTTCTGCACCGCGGCCTTGATGAGTCGGAACAACGTATTTGAAGCCATAAAGTTCTCTTACTGTTTTCTCTAGTTCAAAAAAATTAACACTGCCCGCATAGGCCTCATCACCAAGCATCATACCTGCCCATTGATTGTCACTCATCGCATTTGTACCACTATCTGTTAACAAGTCAATATAGCACTCTTTCGAATTCAGCAAAAAAGTATTATAGCCGGCACGCTCAATAGCAGCTTGCCGTTCTTCCTGTGTTGTCATTTTGATCGTTTCCACCATTTTAATTTTATAAGGCTCTGCCATGAATTTGTTTTCCATAATAAGTTCCTCTCCTCCTGTTATTATATATTTTTTTGACCTCATGCCATTGAGATCTCCTTAAGGCACTCTCTCTTTCGCCTTTGCTTTCTATAAATGCAAAAAGTGTGCCAATTGGCAAAATTCAATCTTCGCCTGAATTGACACACTTTCTTCTTACCCTTTACTATTCTTATGTGAACGATCGTAATCTTTTCTCTTAGAAAAGTTTCCAATCGTTTAAAAAGTTTCCAGAAACCAAATGCAGTTTCTTATTCTGGCAGCAATCCATATTTACGCAATTTTTTCAATACTGCTGTATGAGATAAATCCAAAACCGATCCCACCCGCCGTGATGAATGAAAACGTTCCAGAGTCTCTTGCAAAATCAGCCGTTCGGTCTCAGCTAAACGTTCCTTCATCGTCTGATAGGGTTCAAATTGTACAGCAGAAGAGTTCTTGCGAGCCATGGACATCCTTCCAAAAAAGATGTGTTCTGGCCGTACTTGAGAACCATCTACTAAATTTACCGCCCGTTCAATCACATTTTCCAATTCCCTTACGTTGCCGGGCCAGTCATATCGCTGTAAGCACTCCGCCGCTTCAGCAGCAAATGTATTGACCGGACGACGCATTTTATCAGCAAATCGCTGCAAAAAGTACTCCGCCAGTACAATAATATCCTCTGGCCGCTCTCGCAGCGGCGGTAGTATAAGAGGAATTACATTCAGTCGATAATATAAATCTTCCCGAAAGGTTTCCCGGGTCACCATATCCTCTAAATTACGATTCGTAGCAGTAATAACCCGTACGTCTACCTCCAGCTCCCGTGAGCTTCCTAACCGCCGTACCCGTCTTTCCTGCAGCACTCTCAACAATTTCACTTGTAAGTGTACGGCCATATCTCCAATCTCATCAAGAAACAGTGTACCGCCATTAGCTAATTCAAATAATCCTGGTTTACCACCTTTTACGGCTCCTGTAAAGGCACCTTCTTCATAGCCAAAAAGTTCACTTTCCATTAAAGTCTCGGGAATTGCTGCGCAGTTAATCGGGATGAAATTACCATTTTTCCTCATAGAACCGCTATGTAATGCCCGGGCGAATAGTTCTTTGCCAGTTCCTGTTTCGCCGCGAATCAATACCGTAGATTCACTTAATGCATATCGGCGGGCTTGAGCAATCAAAGCTTTCATCACTGTACTTCGGCAAGTAATATCTTCAAATTCAACCGGCCGGGAACCAGTCATTTTTTGTACCAGATTCCTCAAATCCCGATTATCCCGCAGCACTGTTACAACCCCAATCACTTCATTATAATTATCCTGCAGAGGCGTTGTACTGATAACACAATAATTGCTGATCGATTCAACGAATACTTCATGATCCCGATAGGTGCAGGCATTTTCTAACGTCTCCAAAATTAACAGGTTCCATGACGGATTTTCCGCTAAGGTTTGTCCGATCATTTTGCTAACGGACTTCTTCAAAATCCTAGCAGCCGCTGTATTACATTGAATGATAATCCCTTTACAATTGATAACTAAAATCCCATCCCGTACAGAAGTTAACACAGCACCTAGCTGTTCTGCCCGTTCTTTAGAAGGCATAAAATTAATTTTCTCTACACAGTGCACCCCTGGAATACCACGTAACGCCGGAATTAATTCATCCTGCTCTTCTTCTAGTACAGACTGACACTCTAAAAATATAGCCTCCTGCTCTACTTCAATGCTAACAATATTGATGGTACGCTGCTCCAGAATAATACTAATATCCCGAACTAATCCTACACGGTCAATACAAGGCATACGCAAACGCAAGATTCCCACTCCCTCTTTTACAATTCAATTGTCAGCTGCATCATTGATAAACTGCTTATTCTTTCACTGCGATCAAGCTAAATAAGATTTTCCGGTTCACACTTTATCGGTTCGTCATGAACTCTTTTTTATTATACATGCTGCTTTATGAAAGATGAATTTTTTTATTTCCTTATCCTCTGTGAGCTAGGAGCATTCCAATGATATCAAATTTAAAGAATCTTCATCTTAAAACTTACTAGATAATAAAATTATTATAGAAGCTGCTAAAAAAAGAACACACAACGTTCGATCGTTATGTGTTCTTCACTCTGCCTGTAATAAAATAGGCTCGTCAATCATTAAAAATACCGTAACAGGATCATCTAGCTGCATCCATTCTAAGAAAAGTTGGCCTCTTTTCTATCTGATTTTTCCTCATGTTACAATCCAGGATACTTCATTTTAAACGACCTGCTATCATTCAATAGAAGAAAAAATCATTTTCGATGCAATAATATTCACTTCATCCTCTGAATTCAATAGGATACTCACTCTAAAATAGTCACCCTCAACATCCTCTACATTTACTTCAGAAATATAAATCCCTGACTCCCATGGTTCCTTACAATTACATTCTAAGTGCAATATATTTTCAAATGTTAATAATGCAGGATATCGGCATTTTCCAGCCATGGTTATTGGCATTTGAGCTGTTTTCTCATCATAATCACAGACGATTTTAGCAAATTTTGCATCCTGAAGCTTAAGATTTCGGATTTCTTCTTTTTCTTTTTTACTAATAACAATCACTATTCATCATCACCTTATCATTAGAATTGAGAATCTCGGGAACGGTTCCAGCGAGGAAAGCTCTCATAATTACACTTTAACTGATTCCTGTCAGTCTTGCTAATTTGCCAGGCCATCTTATCACCTCATGAACATTCTATCCTATTGATTTATTAGACTCAATAGAACAGCCATGACACATACCACAGAAGAACAGATGAAAGTAACTTTCACAATAACTGTTCCTTTGATCCATCCAGATACCTTTCTTAAATAAACTGTCAAACTTAACTCCAATGTTCTTCTTTGTCTTTTCCAAACTGATTAACAATCTTAACTAATGATGCTAGTTTTTCTTCGTTGATTTCCCCAAAAGAGGAATTCTTCTCACGGATAGCTGTTCCAAAATGATATTCTGGAGCTTTAGTTTTGGCAATAATTTGTTCAATATTTTTTAAAGTCAGCCCACCACCTACTAGAACCCGGATCGTTCCGGCATTGGCAATCATTTGCTTTATTATGGACAGATTATCCATAATATCTCCTCTGCCGCCTGAAGTAAGCACCTTATTGATCTGTGAATACTTTGCCAACACTTTAATACCGTCCACAGGATCAGCGAGTTCATCAATGGCTCTATGAAAAGTAACATCCATACCCTCACATATTTCCAGCAGTTTATTTAAAGAGTTCTCACAAATTGCATTATTTTTATTTAAAACACCGAAGACCACTCCATTTGACTTTAAGTGCTTAGCTATCAAAATATCTTCTCTCATTACATTCAATTCATCATTTGTATATACAAATGATCTAGTGTGCGGTCGAATCATTACATTAACGGGTATCTTTACACTTTCTACAACTTTCTTTATCAACCCATAACTAGGCGTAAGACCACCTTCCGCCAAAGCACTAACCAACTCAATTCTGTTTGCACCAGAAGCCTCTATTCTTTTTGCGTCTTCCACAGTGGTTGCAATTATCTCAAGCATTTTTTCTCCCCCCTTTCCTAAAGCACAAAAACTTTTATCACAATCCCCTCCATTTGTTATTTTAACTTCCATAAAGTAAAGCCTTTTTCACGAAGGCAAGTCTGCACTAGTGTAGCTATAACATTATTCCTCCTATTATATTCACCTTCATCTTAACTAGCAAACAAAAAGCAGTACAACCAGTTTTGGCTGAACTGCCCTGCAATTGCTTAATGAAAGCTTTCCCCTTCTAAATGGTGCTACCTAGTACTCTGATTCGTTCTTTGGCCCTTTCGATATCCTTAGAATCATTCGAATTGGCAATCAGGGCGCGGTAGGCGGCGATTGCATTGTCATACTGATGCGTCTTTGCATAAGCTTCTCCCAGGTGGAAGTAAGCCCAAGTCACCACCTTGGGGGCTAATTCGATAGCTCTAGTAGCGTCGGCGATGGCCAGGTCGTACTGCTCCTTTTGATTATAGCAGAAAGCCCGGTTGCTATAGGCTTGTGCATAGGAAGAATCAAATTTGATGGCTTGCGTATAATCATCAATGGCTGAATCCCACTTCTTGCGATCATGACTGATCCTACCTCGCGTATAATATGCAACCGCATACTGCGGATTGATCTCAATCGCCTTGCTGAAATCGGCCACCGCTTCATCGAGTAGACGTTTTTCCAGGTTGGCGCGCCCGCGTTTATAGTAGGAAATATAGTCATTTGGATTGGCGGCGATGTTGGCTGTACATTCGGCAATGATTTTGTCCTGCGGACCAATTAGCGGATTATCGGCAGCATGTCCGCGAGGTAGCGGGCAGATAAAAAAAATCGTAAACACGATCAAGAAAGCAGTTATAAAGCGTTTGTTCACAGTAAAACCTCCGAAAAATGCGATAGTAGAAGCCTATACGCTGCCACCCATTGACCGAATGTATCCTTTAGCCTGCTCGATGGTCGCAGCGTCGGTCGAATTGACGATAAGGGTTCGGAAAGCTTCGAGAGCCTCATTATACTGGTGTTTCATGTAGTGGGCGTACCCCTTGGCGTTATAAGCCCAAGCCCCGGGCATCTTGGGGGATAATTCGATAGCTTTGGTGCTGTCCGCGATTGCTAGGTCATACTGCTCCTTAACATTGTAAGCATAGGCACGGTTCGTGTAGGCCATAGCGAAGGCGGCGTCTATTTTGACGGCTTGTGTATAATCGTCAATAGCCGCATCGTACTTTTTGCGTTGATAGTAGATCAAGCCTCGCGCATTGTACGCAGCGGCAAAGTCAGGATTAATCTCGATGGCCTTACTGTAATCGGATATTGCTTCGTCGAGCATCTTTTTCATCGCATACGCCGTACCGCGTGAATAGTATGCCACAAAATCGCTGGGATTGTCAGCGATGGTGTCCGAGCAAACGGCGATGATTTTATCCTGGGGACTCATCATCGGATTATTTGCCGCCATTCCAAGCGACAATGGGCTCATAACAAAACAAACAATTAATACTAAGATGATAATTCTCAAAAACCTATTCACAATAACACCTCCCAATATCTGAGAAGCATTCGACATTTTTCCATAAATTCCTTTTTCTTGTCATATCTGTTAATGAATATACGAGATGATCCATTACGTTTCATTATGCTGACTGCAAGGGAAGAGTCAGGGACAGTTTTTAGTGACTCATTTTATTCGTTGAATCATATTTCTATCTATATCCAATAACTTAGCAATTTGACGAATTGATAAATTAGATTCTCTTTTTAGTGTACTTATAAGATCTCGCCGAAGATCTTCCTGCTGGCGATTTTTTAGATCACTGCTATTGATATTATGATTGACTAGGTAATCCATAATCCATTCTTTTGCCTGTTTTTCAGTTTGAATGGCTTTCTCTGCTGCATCTTCTTGTAAATCCATGAACTGATGTCCATCCTCCTGCATGTTTGAATAGTCTATAAACATCCCGACTGCTTGCTTGATATCATCTGAAAACATTTCAAGAATAAAACTTCTATCTATGCTACTGCTTTGATTATTTATCGCAGTAAAGATAGTATAAGCTGCTCCATTTGTATTCTTCTATACTTTGAACCTTTCCTGCTTTTACTGGGTTGTTATGTATGTACCTTACTGCTGACAATAGGTATGCATCATTTTCAATTCCTTCGCTTTTAAATCGATCTTGAAACAAATGTCCAATTCGATCATATTTCTTATTAAAATAGTAAACGTAGCTTATGTTGATTCTTTTCATAATCCGCCCTATTTCATCTCTGCCTTCTTAATAAGGAGTAGTAAAAGGCTTTCTCAATAAAAAAATGCCGCCAAACTCATAAGAGCAATGCGGCATTTTTATGTTTATTGGTCGTTTCAACGATTAGAATTTAACTGTTACTCCAGCACCTAACCCTTTGGTAGTTACGTCAAATTCCACTCCGTCAAGTTCATTCTTTTTATATTTATTATTGCGATAGAATACATTCAACTCTGTGTTTTTAGCAACGTCATAGCCTACCCCAACTTCATAAGCAGTTAATTTATTTCCCGCACTAGCTGAGGCCCATCCAGTAACTTTATCTGCGAGTTTAGTTTGAGCTATGAATCCAACATGATATCCATTCTGAGACTGTTTTACAGTACCGCTTTGACTATCGATAATGTTTCCGGAATTTGGACCATAGTTATGAGACCAATTAAGCTTTGCACTTGTTTTGGTCAAACCCACAAACGCAGAGAAATTAGGATTAACCTGATATAATACATTCAATTCGTGCGCAAAGATCTGAACACTATCTGTTTCATTATTATAATCCGATGGCGTAGTTTCTTCATAAAAATAATCTTTTGTTTTATTATCTGCATATTTGTATTGCAATGCTAATCTATTACCAATACCATAGGTTATCCCTGCACCCAGACGATTTTTTGCATCATCAGAAGCACCACCAAGTTGAGCAACATCAACATCGACTTTCGGTGAAATGGAAGTAGTTAGATCAATAGCTAAATTGCCTTTGTCGTAATTACTTAGTGGCGATGCTAAAGATACTGACGTTACTGCCATTGCAGCTGCTAAAGTTAAAAAAATCTTTTTTTTCATAAATTATTCCTCCCTTTTTTAGATCCTTCTACCTATATTTGACATAAAAATTACAATACCTTCCTTAAATGTATATTCTTGAACATAATTTAAAGAAAAAATAAATATTTAAATGCTTATAATAAAAAGTTTATGGCATAAAAAACGTCTACCAATTAAGGATGACGACTTTCTTATTTCCGTTCTACAAACCACTTACCTTCATAACTTTACGATCTCGGTAAGAACCACCACCGACCAGATAATCTATTACAGCTGTTCTTTCACTGCTGATAAGTAGTGCGTGTTTTTTGAAATTTTCAATTAAGCCTTCTGGCCCTAAAGACTGATACGCTATTAACAACCGCTTAATAGCCCAACGGCTAACTTTTAGTTGCTTTGCCAGATGCTTTAATATAAGCCTCGTGCCGCAAATACTTTTCAATTCATCAATGCATTCTTCATATGAAACTGCACAATTTCTACCCATAAAAATATGCTCCTGTTTGCAATAGACAGTTTTATTATTTCAACTGTCTACTACAAGGGAGCATATCAAATCACTAGTGGATAGGACTATGTCTTCTTATTCTTTTTTGCCGTTAATCAATAATACCGTCTTCCATATCACGTCAAACGACGAAATTTATTTTTAGAAATATCAATGTGAAAAGCCATCCCTTGTCCATTATTTAATGTAAATCTTTTTTCAGCAGTTCTTGAATCGTTTTTGCCAATTGCTGCACAACTTCCGGAGGTGGCTGTTCTTTAGGGTATTTTTTACCGCCTACAATCCAGCCATCTTTTGTCGCAAAGAATTCTTGCTTTTTCTTATCCTCTGCCATATATACTCCCCTCCACATCAATACTCACAACACCTCAAGAGTGACGATGACACTTATTGCTCCGACCACAATGAAATTTCATATATTCCGACTTTCTGGCACATTACTCGCCAGTCTAAAATTGTTAGTTTCTTTTCAAATAAATCATTTATCGCCTTAAAGGGTTCAAATACCTCTTCTAGATTTGTTAGTTTAATAACATCACCTGGCATAGCACTAATCTTCCACCCTTGACGAACCAGTCTTACACTTACCGCCACTCCTAATAAATGACGTGCATATAAATAACCATTTTCTACTGATAATTGGCGTTTATCTTGCAACTCAATTTTTCTTATAAATTCCCTAGGAGCTCTAGATATGTCTGAAATATCTTTTAATGTTATCCCAGTAAAGGTTGATTTATACCTGTCTGCCAAGGCACTCCACAGTGGCAGATATACTTCTTCACCTATCCTGTCCCAGTTCGTAGGTTTAAGATTTTTACCTGCATCTCCGCCAATAGTTATAATTAGTTCTTTTTCAAGAGTAGTAACATGTTCAAGTATTGAAATTACCGGGGTATCATCAATTTCTCGTATCGTTGCATATTGCTCTAGTGCTTTTAATCGTTCACCTAACGGTGGGTGAGTATCATATGGTGAACTCACCGTTGCTGCCAATTCTTCCTCTACACTAGCAACCATAGCGTTTTGAATACTGTCTTTTTGAATAAAACACTTAAATCCTTCAGCATATGGCGGAAGATATCCAGCATTTAATGCTGGAAGAAATTCATTCCTCCAATATGCATTATAAGCATGACCTGCAGCATAAATTTTTCGTAGTCCTGATGATAAAGCTTGATAACTTTCTATTCTAGCGGCAATTTCATCAGCCACATACTCCTGATAGCGAGATATTGCGTATGTAATTCGTAGAAATAATTTTCCAAAAGATTGAAATACAATATGTATTAGCCCTTCGTCCAAAGATTGAAGCGTTCTAATGATTGCAGTCCTTGTTTTATATATCCATGGACTGAGCTTAGTGTCCCCACCATAATAATGACCAAATTCATGTGCTAAAACGGCCCGAAACTCTGATACTGAAAGCGCCTGGAGAAGCGGTAGACCAATTCCCATTACACGACGACTTCCAATTCCCATAAGTCCACCCCGCTCGGCTACCCAAGCATTGACATCAGCAAGAAGATAAACTTCCTTGGGAGCTGCCTGATTCATCTTTTGTGCGATTGCCGAAATTTCTGCAAAAAGCTTCGGATGTTCTTCACGGTTTAAGCGCGGACCTGGTGGAGTAAAACGATCAATCCTTGGAAGTATGCTCCAAAGAATTATACAACCTGTAACTACACATGGCAAAGTGATTTTAAATAATAATAATCCATTACGTCCCCAAGTAAAACTTAAATAAGAAAGATAAATTAGCCCTCCTGAAATAACTAGAGCAAAGCTATAGAAACTAACCATCAGCATAATTGCAATAATCGTTCTCAAAAATAATCTTGGAGGTCTTGAAACCAAATAAATCATCCTTCCTTACTATCGACGAGTAGTATAGTATTATATCTTGTTATAAAATTCCATAAAAAGAAAAAAGATCCTGCCAAGTTTCTACAAAAATTTTAGCTCAAAGAATTAGCAATAGTTGAACTAAGGCTGATGCATGATCACTGTGCTCACATAGATTTTAGAGTTTAAAAATCACTTTTACTTCAAGAATTAATGAACCGTCCTGTAACATGTAGTTGAAGGATTATCCTACAGTAAGGTGTAGATAAATCCGAACATTAGCGGGTGTATAATACTTTTGAAGGATTTTAATTTAACCGTCCACTATTCACAACGCATCGTCCACTTCTTTTACAAACTAATTAAACTCATACATCCCCTTGTCCCAATGGATCATAGGTTCTAAAATCATCATATGGATACCCTTCATACAAATCTACATGTTTTAATTGGCGTTTATCTTTATTAAGGATTTCCAGATAATTTATCTGTTTTGTTGTCGGCGTAAATGTAGGTGTGATGGTGACCTCTTTGTCAATACCATCTTTGTTGCGTAAAGTAAACACAACCGGATTTCCAGCATACTCTGTTTCCATTAAAGTTTGATAAAAATACATCGCATCAGTTGTTTTCCCATTTATTGCAACAAGCTGATCGCCTGCAGATATATCACGCAATTCTTTAAAATTATCCCCATCAACAGATGTAATAACGTAAGGAGCTGTACTCCAATTATCCCGTCTTTCTTGTTCCGTTGAATTTTTTTGGGGAATCATATCCCATTTCAATCCGTAAGAATACGTTCCATATAAATCGGTATATGTATTTCTTAAGTAATGCGCCCACATATTTAGTTCATATTGACCCTGACTATGCAATTTATCAGAAGGTTTCATCGATTCATAATTAATAGAACTGAGTCTTGTAAAACTTACACCCGTAAACTTATCCGTTACTTTACTATAATGATATATCTTTTTAAATAAATTCAAACTTACAAGCGTACCATCTTTTTCTTCTTTTAATTCAGACCATATATACGGAAACATATAGTTCTCATAGATATAATCTGTATCTTCAAACGATCCCGTTGTCCAATCATTTGAAAACTTTGCTTGATAATAATCGCTATTGTTGAATTTTCCTAAAGGGTAATAATTTGCTTGATAAATTAAAGCTGGTGCAATATCTGCCGGCTTTTTATTCGGTATAAAAACTCTAAATTCTGTTACTTTATCGATACTTTTTACATATGCCTTGGCATCATCTATTGTATGTACAGAAGCAATAAATTTTAATGACTGTAATGCAGTACGTTTAATATCTTTGCCATCGCTTTTTCCATTACTCAAATGCATACGAACAGATATCGTTTGCACCTTTTGCAACTGTTCTTCCAATTCGTTTGACACCTTGTACCATTTTTGCTGCAACTTCGGAGGTAATGAATCTTTTCTCGCATCCTCCATGATTGATAATGGATAACTGATTCCATCCAAAATTAAATCTACATTCATATTTTCACTATTTGCTCGGCTGGTAGCTATGCGCAGAGCACTATATTGCTCCCCATCTGCTTTAAAAATCCGATTAAATTCAACTGCAGGATCTTCACCAACTCTCCCCGCATAAAGAATAACAGTCCCATCATTTTGCACATACTCAAAGACCTCAGGTAAATATTCCTTGGCAAACCCAATTTGTAAAATTGAGCATAAAGTTAAACATAATGTAACTCAAAGGGACGGTTCTAGTGAGTTAAGCTTTAGAAATTACACTTTGACTTATGCCCGTCAACCTTGCTATTTGCCGTGTTGATACACCACCTACTTCTTTTATTTTTCTTACTACTTCATCTCGTTTTATTTTCTCCATATTTTGCAATTCAGTAGGCATATTAACTTTTGCATATTTTTGTATCATTTTTTTTGTTTCTTCGTCTGTCATTCTTTTTGCTTCATTAATTTCAATGCAATTATCGTCAGCATGTTCATTCATATACTTTTGAAAACGAGCGATGGATTTTTCTCGTTCTTTCCCAAAAATATCTAATATAAAACTAGTCTCAATGATTTTACTCTGATCTATGTATTCAGCATAGCTGCTCCACTTATAATTTTCTACACTTTTCTTTTTTCCAGCTTTTACTGGATTTTGATGAATATAGCGCAATACTATCAGCAAGTATTCATCAGTTTCCACGACTTCACTTTTAAATCGATCTTGAAATAAATGACCAATACGATCATATTTACGATTGTACCACGCTACATAGCTTACACCAATTCTCTTCATAGTGTGTCCTATGGGCTCCTTACCTTCCTTGATCAGCAAGTGGATATGATTATCCATTAAACAATATCCATATATAGTATAGCTAGCGATATTCTTATAATATTGTAAATGTCCTATAAACTTCTCTCGATCTTCGTCATCCTCAAATATTATTTGTTTATTGATTCCACGCATAATAATGTGATATATTCCGCTTTCGCTCCTTTGACGTGCTTGTCTGGACATTTTTATCACCTCATTGATATTCTATCACATTTTTCCATTCAACTCAAAGGAACCGTCCCTTCGATTCTTATTCATTTTTCTCCAACCACTTATGCTATTAGTATCAAGAAGATCTAGCGATACCCACGTTCCATTCTCTTGAGGCTGAAAGTTAAGCCAACCACAAAAAGAGATACCATCCGAGCGCGATATCACATTATAGAAAGCTAAATATTTTTGATCAGGACTTAAAGACACTTGATAATTATAGCTCCTCAGCTGCTCTTTCTTAGATAAAGTTTCATAGTTCACTTTATAGATAAGGGCTGAGGCTAGATCAGCTGGATTAACACCAGGAATAAAAATTCTATAATCATTTTTTGCAAAAGCAATTTTTTCCTGTTGTTGATAATTTTCCTTTGTTATCGAAAGTAGCCGTTGAATAGAATTTACAAATAAATTACTCTGTTCATCTTTTCGAGTTTTTCCATTAGCGTACGTTATTTTCATTGATATTTTTTTTGTATTTACTAATTTATCTAACAAATCATCCGTAACCACAAACCATTCCTGTACAGCCCCCAATAATTCTTCCTTACGCGCATCTGCTATAGGCGTCAATGGGTAATCGTTCCCATCCAAATTCAGCGTAACGCTGGCTATAGGAGTTTCTTGAGCCTTGTATTTTGCCACACACGTTCTTATAGCGTAATAAGACTTTTCTGGTGTTATAATCTTATGAAGTTCCAGTACCACATTAATGGGGACGGAAAAAGGAGATGATACATTCTGGGCAATAAAAGATACTGTTCCGTCAGGTCCCTCATGTACAAAAACCGTTCCAATTTGGTTATTAGCCATTGCATAACTGGGCATCAAGAATAGGATAACTGCAAATAAAAACCACATATACCACTTTTTTTTCATGTTCATCATCCTTCGCTTCTAGTTTAATCAAGAAGACTCTCACTAAAAAATTGTCTTATTCAGGAATATCGCCTTATCATATAATTACATACTTTATTTACCCGTCATATTGTTTATTACGTCATCAGTAATATCCTGTCCACCATAAACGGTAGAACTTTTTTCGATGACAACAGTTAAACCTTTAGTATCTGCAGAAAAATATTTTTCTCTCATTTCCCGGATCATTACATGATAAATTTTTCTTTCACTTTAATTGCCTACCTTGCCTTGGCGTGCATATCTCTCCCTCTTGGGTTTTAAGATCATTATATCACTTGCATTTTCTAGAGTGGAAGAACCGTCCCCCCTGACTCTTTCTATAAATAAAATTTATTATCTAATGATTAGATATTATTAGAGGGCACTCAGATGACAAGCGAGGTCAAGTGGATTTTTACGTCCGTTAACCTCGCTTGTTTTACTTTAATCGCAAATTCTAATACATTACTTTAACATTAAATTTATTACTCAAGGAAAGAAAACGCCTTAATAACACCTTCGCCGATTTCCTTATCTGAACTATCTAATCCAAGTTCAACAACAGGATCTCCTTTTTCGCTCAGATAACCGCCACCTTTCACTCTTTTCATTGGTACAATCCGATATCCTTTTTCCAAATTCCAGCCTGCCCCAACACATATACGATCTTTTGAAAACTTCGACCAGTTTTTTATCCCTGTAGCCATTTCAAAGGCACTTCCGATAGACTTAACATCTTGAATGACTGGGCTATTCTTGCTGATTTGAAAGTATTGTCTAAGCGTTTCCCCTAGCACTTCAGCATCATAAGATTCTTCCAACTTCTTAAAAATATCCAAAGATCTTCTAAGACCTTGTTTGTCAAAAGCAGTTGGTATTAATATCAATGCTCCTTTTTTATCCTTATATACACTTACTGAATACTCCACTAATCAAAGTCCCTCCTCATTTTACAACGACAACTCTAAAATCAATCCCAAGTTGTGTAGCATATTGTTTAGCATTATTAATTGCATTAATTTGTCCGACACTCAGTGAAGCATCTGGTAATGCTAGTTCAAAGACTTTGCTATTATAGTCACTTGCCTGTACTACAGTCCCATTTCTTTCACCAGATGTAAACCTATCAAGCGAATTAATATCTGTTTTCAACCTATTAAATATTCCAGATTCAGTCTGATATGTTTTGGCCAATACATCCATACTCTTAGTACTAGTCAATACCCCATTTTCAAGTTTATCAACTGTCGGAAATGTTCTCCCTAAATTATTGCCTAATAGTTCATCGATAATATTACCTCGTGTTAATGGCCCTTCACCCCATGGACTTTCTGCCACAACCCTAACATCGTCTGCTATCGCAGTAGTAGTTGGATTTACAGTTACTCCAGTTCTTGCAAGTGCATTATACCCCTTAGCACTAGCATAAGAAGTAAGAGCATGTCCAAGAAGTTGTCCCAAAGCTTCACTACTTTGTTGCTCATCACCATTCAGTAAATTATTAGACCATGCATTTAAATCATCCCATGCTTGTTGTCCAATAATTATGGGTAAGTCTGGGTTATTTATAAGTGTCTGGACGAGTTGCGCTTGCCCTTGCGGCGTTGCTAGATACGCTAGGTCAACCAAGCCCTTAACATCATCACTAACAGCATTTGTAAACCCATTAACTAAACCTTGAATTGCTTCTGGATGATCTGCTAACGCTTGAGCAAGTGTCTTTGATGTTTCAAATGTCATATGTCCAGTTTCGTTATTGTGGGTCTCACTTACCGCTGTACTTGTTCCAGTCAGAGCATTTCCGCCAGTTACTTTGGCTGCAGCAGCACCAACAATTGCGCTAGCCCATTGGAGTAACGCTGGGTCTTTGATCTTCAGCAATTCATTGATTACAACTTGGTTAAAGCCTGCTCCAGCAGCACCTGAAGCAAAACTTCCTCCACCTAATTGTGCCATTAATCCACCAGCAAAGGCATCCAATGCAACTTTTTCAGGACTTCCTTCTTTCAATTTCAGATCACCAATGGCTTTAAATGCTTCTTCACCAAATACTTGTGCTAATTCTCGTTGCTCTTGAACTTTAGCTTTATCAAATATTTTACCTAACGCATTTAATGAGCCACTTGAATCTCGACTTAATCCACTAAGATCTTGATTAGGATTACTTCTTACTTCAATAGTTCCATTTGCAATCGCTGATTGAGTCCTACTACTAGCATTTCCAGACGCTGTTACCCCTATATTAGGTGTTAATCCTTGATTCTTGTAATTAGGATCATCTTTGCTATATGTACGCGAATCATAATTTGCCCCTACACTGCTTGCGCTGTAATCCGCCTTATTTTGGATATCCGAGTACGTAAGAGTATCGGTAGATAGTTTGTTTTTATCTGGAGTCGCGTCACTGCCAATGACCGCACCTTTCAGATCGGTATTCTTACCAACTTTAATATCGAAACCGCCCTCACCAGCATAGATGCCTGCTTGTTCAGTAACACTGGCATAAGTAGAATTAGTTTTACCCTGGCTTACTGAACCAGTTACGTCACCCTTAGGTCCTATACTAACCCCAAATCCACTGTTTTGATTCTTCGCGGTGTAGTCATCCGTATCCTGCTTGCTAACTATGTTCAAGTTGCCATCAATAGTCGCTACTACTTTATCTCCTGATACTTGAGAACCAATAATATTCGTATCATCCCCGGACTTGAGTGTCAGGGTTCCGTTTGCATTAATGACGCTTCCTGTATTGGTAGTAGCATTTTCATTTTCACTGCTGCTTCCCTTACTAGCGTTGGCAAAGTAACCAGCTCCTATGGAACCACCTACTGACCAGGAAGAAGAACTCGAATTACTTGTCGTTTGCTGTTTGTTATCTGCTCCATCAATATTGATATTTTTTGCTGCATCCAACGTAATATCGGTGGCATTTATGTTTGTTCCTTTAAGATTCACATCCCCATCAGTAGCTTTGACGTTAACATTGCCGCCTGCGTTGATATTGGAGGTGTTCACCGTTTCTGTATGAGACGTTTGCTCGCTAGTGGTTTTTGTACTGCCAATGCTGACGCTGACAGATACACCTTGTTTTAGATTTTCTTTTGATATCCCCTTGTCAAGTTGATCATTGATTTTATCAAGATCCTTGTAGGCTTTATAATCATAAAGGGTTTTAAGACGATCATCTTCTACCTGCCCAGAACGCTCAATATTGTTATAGGCACTTGTAGCAGTATCAATAATGCCGCCACCTAAGGACACACTCAGGCCACTTTGTTTAAATTCATATTTGGTCTGGCTGTCAACGGTGTTGATCGTATTGTCAATTGTTACATCTTTCCCTGTAATATTGAGATCTTTGCCAGTAACAAAAGTAGTACCTGCACTATTCACATTATTATGTGCTGTGATAGATACATTGCCATCTATGGAACCGATCGTACTGCCTACTTGATCTAAGGTTTTTTCATTCGTTGTGGCTTTTGTACTTTGGCTGCCAATTGTGAAGCCAAGGCCACCACCACTGAAGAGTCCTGATTTTTTGGTATAGGAGTAATGATCATCGGCTCCCGTTTCCGCGGCACTTGTAATATTGACATCTTTTGTGGCAGTAAGGGAAACATCATTGGTACCGACTACGTTACTGCCTTTTACGTTTAGGTCGTTACCGGAGGAAATGGATACGGTATCACCGGAAATGGTACTGCCTACCACTTCGTTGATCAAGGCATGGTCCACCGTATCAGTCGTCTTGCTGGATAAGAAACCACTCTTTTTGGTATGTGTAACAACAAGAGATTCATGCTTCTCAGTCACGTCTTGAATGGTCACATCTTTATCGGCAGTAATTTCTACCTTGCCATTATCGCTGGCAATATAGCTGCCTTCAATATTGATAGTTCCGCCATTCGGATTCGTTGTTGTATTACCAGGAAGGTGTCCTGCAGTAATCGTAACTTTATTATCACCTTGCAGTGAGGTACCAATAACTGTTTCATCATCTGTTCTAGTTCGTTTCGTGCCATGGTGAATTCCTACCGTTTGATCCAGAATGGTCTCATCTTTCACAGCAGAAATATTAATATTGCCACCTGCAGTTAGGTCTAGGGAATTACCTGCACTAACTTGTGCGCCCTTTAAGGTTGCGTCTCCTGTAGATGTGATGCTTACATTATTCCCTGCATTAATATTACTGACCACATTACTAATTTTATCATTTAGATAGTTTCCAACAGCAAGACGATCTTGCTCCTGAATACTATCAACAGTAAAGTTACCGGTAGCATTCATCGTAACATCTTTTGCTGCCTTTACTTCTGCACCGGTGATGGAAATATCATGGGCATTGATCGTCAGACTATCCCCGGCATTAATGCTGGCAATATTGCCGGTCGTTGTTTTTGTCTGGAATGGCAGAGTGCTTGTAAAAGAGACCGTTTCGTTCTTAAAATCATTGCCTGCTGTAAGGTCGATCTTGTCACCTTTGATCAATCCACTGATATTTAGCAGATCCTGCTGGGCATTTAAGGTTGTAGTGTTGCTGCCATTGATTGTGCCACCATAGTTGGCAATATTTACGGCCTGAATATCTACGCCCTCAGTAGCTTTGATCACCCCGGCGTTATTGACATTATCGCTATTCTTGATTATTACATTATTGGCAGAGATAACAGCACCGTCGGCCTTGAGATCTACATTTCCTACACTGGATAGATAGACTTCTGGGACTAGTACTTTTTGACCATCGACTTCTTTTTCGACCATCCAGACCATATCAGAAGTAAGCTGAGCCATCTGTTCACTAGTCAGTGCCACACCCACTTGTAAATTAAACTCTTTGGCATAGATGACGCCATTGTCCATAAGGGCTTTATATTGTTCTTCTGCCGAAGAATATCCATTTAAGTAATATCGTCCTGTTAAATCGGTTACTTGATCGCGAACCAGCTTTTCTTCATAAAAGCCATCACCAAGGCGTTTAATGGTATTTGCTGGGTCTATGCCAAGCTGGTCTAATACATAGTCACTAGAGATAAAGTTTCCGTAATTAGCAAAGCGAGGATTGGTTTCCACTAGATATTTGGAATTGGGCTCCTGATGGGTAGTAAACATACCATTAGTTGGTACCGTAAATTTACTGTCATCTACCGTTTGCTTTACGGGAGCAACAGGTGTTTTTCCTGAAGGTAGTAAAGTTTGCATGTTATTGGTAGGTACACTGCTGGTAGTGACTGCACTGATACCGGAGATGGGCTGAATAGCAGCCGTTTGGTTCGTTGTATTATTATTTTTAACAGTATCAGTACCTAGATTAGATCCAGAAGACGTTACGTTATTTACTGTATTTACTGGTATACTGGTCGCAGCTACTGTCGTATTATTGACGTTACCCCCTTGAATGATAACTTGCTGACCACCACCAAAGAGGGAGGACGCACCGCCAGGGATTTGTTCGGTAGTCACTTGATTGTAAACTTTACCTATTTCATAATAACCATCACCTGTATAAAGGAAATCATATTGAGTACCATAATACATATTGCCGTCATGAGCATTAGTATTATTAGTATAGTTGCCGATATAGAACTGAGTTGCATAAACTATTTGTTGTGTGGTAGTACGAGTACTGCCTACTGCAGTATTATTGATAGCACCAACATTGTCCAATGTTCCATTGGCAAGAATCCACCCCATATCATTATTAGTAATATTAGTCCGTAATTTCATATTATTTCCAGACATGATTTTGCCAATAGAACTCTTAGGAATTACTGACGTCTCAGTAACCTCATCCCCCAATAACCATAACCGAGGATTACTATCTGAAGGATACTGACTATGATTCTCTCCTATTTGTATTGCTGTTGTTGGAGGATAATCAATCGGTGAAATAGGATAAATGCTAAGAGCATAAAGGTGATCACCATTGTACCAACCATCCAGAACTCCTACCTGATCATACCGATTCACTGACAACACCGTCTGTCCTATTTCATATTCCCGCATCTTATTCGTCAACGTACCTGCATAAATACCAATATTCTTATCCGCCTCAATAGTAGCTGACTGATTTAGTACAGAACTTGCCTTATCCGTATACTCTCCATTCAGGTCCTGCTTACTACTACCTGCAATATTGATATCGCCCATGCTATAGATCGTCGCATCATCTTTGTTTTCTAAAGAAGTTTTTGCATAGAGATTAACATTTTTTGTTGCAGCAATTACCGCTGTATTATCATGATTGGAGATAGTATCGACCGTCATGGTGATGGTATCACCAAATACTGCACCAGTATTTATAATATTCTTGGCACTGATGGCAGCTGTGTTCCCTTCCATAGTACCACTATTATTTATATCACCAGTTGCTGTAACCGTTAATGCTGTCCCCCCTTGCAAATTGCCATTGGTTTGATTGGTAATCGTATTGGCATTCACATTTAAGTTACCAACAGCAGCGATACTACCAAGGTTGGTCACATTCACAGCCGTCAAGTTTACATCCCGATTGGCCTTCACATTACTATCTGCTGAATTGGTGACATTGCCATTGACAGTGAGGTTGATATCCTGACCAGCCGTCACAGTACCCGTGCCATTAATAGATGTAGCAGTAACTGTAACATCCGTATTGGCAGCCATAGTTCCACCTGTATTGGATAAAGTATTTGCCTGGGCAACCAATTTGCCACCAGCTGTAATACTCCCTAATGTTGCATTCACAATGCTTGTACCTGTTTTACCAATAGTAACATTCTGCTTCGCAGCGATGGTACCGCTGGTATTGTTAATGCTTTGGGAAATATCGGCATTAATACTTCCCTGGGATAGTACTTTCCCTGTAGTATTGGTTAAAGATTGAGCAGTCAGATTGGCGTCCCCATTACCGCCGATCATACCTGCCGTATTGTCAATGCCTTCTGCTGCCTTCACTGTCATACCACTGGCGTCCAGACTGGAAATACTGCCGTTTTTGTTTTCAATCGCTTGTGCCTGAATGGTAAGTGCCTTACCTGCTTCTACAGTCCCATTTTGATTGTTGAGTCCATTCTGCAAAGTAATGCTAACTTCCTTACTGGCAGCAAGGACACCTTGCTGATTCGTCAAGGTATTACCAGTTACTTCAATTCCTTGTAGCGCTGTAATACTTCCTTTAGTATTATCCATAGCATTGGCTGTCAGAGCTATATTACCGTTGGTTTGGATGTTAGAGCTATTGGTGTTGTTCATACTGGTAGTAGCCATTATCTCTAGCTCACCAGTGCCGGCATGAATGATCTTACTCTGATTATCGGTTACAGTATCCGCTTTGATTGTAAGATTGGTGCCATTCGTCACAATGGAGCCACCGGTATTATCTAAGGTAGTAGCTGCTGTTATATTCGTATTGTCAGTACCAAACTGAGTCATATTACTGCCAACATTACTAATGGCTTTAGCATTGACTGTAATGGTGTTTCCTTGTATGGCCGCTGCATTTCCCTCAGCGTCTTTATCGTTATGCACTGCATTTGCAGCCTGTAAGGTGATGGCTCCCGTTGCCTGCATTACAGCACCTGTATGATTGATATCCCCTGAGGTAGTTGTCAGGTTGACATCTTTACCCGCTCCGGTCTTAGCACCTGCAAGGTTGATATCCTGTGCGGTAACGTCTATGCTACCGGCTGCCAGATTTTTTCCCGTAGCAATTACGTTACCATTTGCCTGAAGGACAAGATCTCCATCTGCTCCTAAGGTTCCATCACTTTGGACTCCTGCACCCAAGGTACCAGAAGATTGAATGGTTTGGGCGTCGATCGCAAGCTTTCCTCCAGATATGATCACACCACTGTTATCCAGCGACGAGGTATGGATGGTAAGGGCCGTATCTTTATTTCCCATAAAGATGGTAGCACCATTGGTATTATGAAGTGCTGTGTCGAGGTGGAACGCAGCCGATTGGTTAGCTGTTATCCCAGCGGTATTTCCCATATTGGATAAGGTATCGGCATTCATGGTTAGTTGATCTGTAACGATGGAACCGCTATTGGTCATGTTCTTGGCATCCATCGCAGTCGTACTGCCTGCCATGATGCCTGCATTCGTAACATCCCCGGTTGCTGTCACATTGAGATTTTCGTTACCGACCAGCGTTGAGCCGCTACTATTGGTAATGTCATTGCCTATCAGATTGATATCTCTTACTGCAGCAATATTACCTTGATTAATAATAGTATCTGCTGTTATATTGACATCCCGATTCGCCTTTAGGTTACCATCGGTTCCCTGCGTTAAGTGGTTTGTTACCGTCAGGTTCACATCCTGTCCAGCAAGAACAGTACCATCCGTTGTCATATCTGCTGCCTGGACGCCGATATCTTGTTTAGCTGCTACGTTGCCAGCGGTATTATCAAAGGTATTCGCTTTTATACTAAGATTGCTTCCTGCTGAAATCGTACCTTGCGTGGTGTTGCGGATATTGGTGCTTAGTTGTCCTAGAGCAACATTTTGCTGAGCCTTAATATTTCCAGTTGCATTATCAATCGTTTGTGAAAGATCTCCCTTGATATTTCCCTGAGCGATTACATTACCAGAAGCATTCAGTAATGCTTGTCCTGTCAGATTAACATCACCATTACCGCCAATGGTACCAGACTGGTTTTGTATATCATGGGTCGCCGTTATGTTTAACCCACTCGTATCCAGGCTAACAAGACTTCCCTTTTGATTATCAACGGACTCTGCGGTAACTTCCAATCCATTGTTTGCTTCTATAGAACCTTGTTTATTACTTACAGCGCCCTGTACATCTATATCAATAGCATCCCCACTGCTGGCAAGGGTTCCGCTATCATTCACCAATGAACCTTGTGCATTGAGATAAATTCCTTTTGCGACGATGGTTCCTTGGGTGTTATCAATGGAATGAGTGGTAAGAGTCAATTGTCCATTGGTACCTAGTTTCCCCGCATCATTGTTGAAATCGCTTGTTGTTTGTATAGACAAGGTACCTGTACCAGCATGCTGAATTTGTCCCTGACTGTTTTGTAAAGAATCAGCTTGCATGGTCAAAGAATCACCATTCGTACTGATCGTACCAGCCGTATTGTCCAATTTGTTTATAGCAGAAATGGTGGTTGTATCTTGCCCTAACTGCGTCAGAGTACCGTCATGATTGCGAATAGAATCTCCCTGCAAGGTCATTTTTCCAGCAGTGATCGTACCATTGTCGTTGCGGATCATGCCTTGTGCGTTCATGCTTAACTCGCCGCCAACTTGCATGATTCCATTGCTATGATCAATATCGCTTGTAGTTGATGTTAGATTCGCATTGCCGCCAGCATAGGTCTGGCTATTGGCAAGATCAAGGGCTGCTCCCTTTATCGTGAGATTACCGGCTGCCATATTTTGCCCTTGTGCACTGATTGTTCCGTTGGCATTTAAAGTAAGATCGCCAGCAGTGCCTAGTGTACCATCAGTTTTGACTCCAGCTCCAAGGGTGCCTGTTGAGGTTATGCTTTGGGCACTTAAGTTAGTATGTTGTCCAGCAACCAAGGTACCGCTGTTTTCTAAAGTGCCTTGGCTGGCAATACTGGCATTCCCCTGAGCGTAGAGTGTATCCTCGTTCGTCACATCCCCCTTTGCAGTAACTTGGATGTTACCAGTTGCTGAGGTGCTGCCAGCCAGCATGACTTTCCCAGCACTCGTTATCGTTACATCTCCGGCCTGAGCCGCTATGGTTCCTTTGCTGTTTACGCCTACACCATTTTCGGTACCTACGAGGTAAATCTTTTGCGCATACATACCGCCTAGCTGCCCTACATCAACGGCTACTTGCGGTATATTAGTATCACCTGCAATGGTTTGTGTCTGCATGGTATTGTGATCGACCCGGTTGCTGCCGGCAACGACGTTTAGATTTTTTGCCCATATGCCTGCGTTGACGGCTACGGAACGGCTGATAAGATCAACTTGGTCTACATCGGCCGCATTCATCCCTGCCCCTTGGATGGAAATCTGCCCCCCTGTAACACGGAAGGCATCCAAGCTGCCGCTGCCGCCAAACATGGGAGTACCGGTCGTCAGTACGGCACGACTGGTATTGATAAAGCCAAAGCCATCGCCATAAATCCCATTCGGATTGGCAATAATGACTTCCGCCTTTTGTCCTGCTACTTCCGTATAGCCGCGCAAGTAACTGGGATTGTTACTGGTGACTTCATTTAAAATAATACGGGCTGATCCGTTGGCTAGATTCGGATTGCCTGTAATATATCCTGCTAGTTGGGTCTGAGTAATCATCTGAGAATTATTTAAAATAAGTCCACTGGGATCGACACTAAATTGCTGATAAAGATTACGCGATACCCCGGCTGTTGAAGGAGCCGTGATCTGTACCACTGGTAAGCCATTGGCTGTGGTTTGTACTTGAGCCGTATTGCTCCCTGATGCCTTGGGATCGGCAACGACTTCGGCCGAAACCAAAATAGGCTGGGTCAGATACAAAAACAGCATACTCCAGGCTACTAGTTTTCTGCGCCATGTGGATTTTGTATAAAAAGTATAAGACCTTGGTTGGGATGACGATGCCATAGTAAATCCTCCTTTAAGTTGAAAATTTATAAACCTAATTATTGTTTAGTTCTGATTAGATAAAGGTAGCTTTTGACTTCTTCCAATCAGCATCTCTTCTGCGTTTTGCTGATTACGAAGCCGTAGTTCTTCCTGATGAGGACGGTGGTTACTTTTGTCTTGGTCCGAAGGTGAGATGGTTGCGCTAACAAGCTGCTCATTCTATTGCAAGACAGGACTAAGGTCACTATAATTTCCAACAGTTTCTGTTTACTGTTCTTTTTTAAGTGATTTTAGAAATCCGTGGAGATTGCATGAATGATTCTTCCTGAGTTGTTACGACTGGATGTATGATAAATTCAAAAATTCAATATATAAAAAATAATCCATCTAATGATGGATTATTTTAACATTACTACTTATTATTTATATCTTAAATGATCTGAGGACTTAGCGCCTATACCAAAAGGTATAGATTTCAAATTTAATTCAAAGAAATTCGGTATGCAAATGCTGCATTCATGAGGTTTATGTAGAAATTTGTCATAATAATAAATAAAGTATGATTAATATTAAAATATAATGCTGTTTCTCTCATTTCCCTGGATTATTACATGATAAATTTTACTTTCATTTAATTGTCTATCTTGCTTTGCCATACACATCTCTCCCTCTTGAGTTTTAAGATCATTCCATCACTTGTATCCTTCAGAGTAGGCGAACCGTCAGAAACCATAACTTGATGCTTTACGTAAATGTAAAGAATGTAGTGGAACTTATTGTGGGAGTTGTGCTTGTAATGGATATGGGGGTAGTTGTCCTTTGTGTGGAGGGAATGAGTCGAAGTCATTTTAATTTCAGTGTTAGTCAGATGGTCATAAATCACTTTTCATGAATTATCAATAGGGAATATTATTCCATAATATTATATTTCATTAAAAGACATACATAGAAAAAACGAGGTCAGCGGATTTTTTACGTCCACTTACCCCATTTTTACGTTCTAAAAACTATCTTTATTTAGATTGTTTTTATTGCCTTTTTAACATGGTTTTTCACGATGACCTTTCAGACTTAAAAATTAGCAAAATCAAATCCATCTCCACGATAATGCAACCCCGTATGGATTTTATTATTCTTTATAGCTATTTCAAACAGCAAATTTTTTTTATGAAACTTATCGTACCATCATGGGCTATTTTTTCATACTTCCATCCTTTTTTTATTAATTCTTCTTGATAATATTTTTCTATATCGTCTTTTTCCATATCAACCGTATAGTCCGTGCCAATCCATATACGTGTAATCTTGCTATTGATTGTCTCCTTTATCTTTTTTGCATTGGCTGGTGGTTCTACATTTTCATATTCCAATTTCATATTTGCTTTTCGTTCCTGATAAATAGAGGGATTGGCAATATACTCCCCTAAAAACGAAAGTATTGGAGCACTGAAACCGATTATAATAAAGATGGTTAAAATGATTTGAAATTTACGAGATAAAATTCCCATAATATATATGTACTCCTAATCATCATTTAAATTAAATAAATATTTTACATAACGACCAGCGAATAAAGTCGTACCAATCGCAGTAGTTCCTATAACTTCTGATGATACCACTTCAGAAGTTGATGTCGAGGCAGTTACCTGAACCCCAGCTGCACCACCTCCGCCCAAAGACCATCCTTCTATTGCATCTTTATATTCACCAGGGGTACCTTTAAGTGCATTGAAATCACCAAATCCATCTGCAATCTGCACTGGCGTTGATCCACCAAATCCTCCATCAATTTATTCTGACGTATCCTGACTCTTTTGTGTCACCAGAGAGCATCTGAGAAAAAACGAAAATCAACGAATTTTTTACACCCGTTGACCCTGTTACTTATTCCAAGAAGATTTCACTTCTTCTATATTTATTACGTATTTACTATTAGGAAGATATGTTATTTTGTAAATTTTACGTGTATCTATTCTGATAATATCCTTTTCAAATTTGAAGTCAATATTGTTAATAGTAAAGCTTTGACTCTTATTTTTATTCCCAACTTGTAATTTTTGAGGTTGCCCCTCAATACATTCATAATTTGAACGTATAACATGTGGTATATCTAAACCATAAGAAACGATATCTGCCCCAACATAATTCAAATATAACAATGGTAATAAAATCCTTATAATCGAAGCTGGTAGCAATCCTTTTATCCTGATAAAAATAAGCACTATTGGCAACATTGTTGTTGAAATCGCATATAAAAGAAAGCTTGTTACCGAAACCGTAACTTTCGATAACAAAAAAAATACTGCACATAAGAATCCCAAAAACTCTGATAATCTAAATCGTTTAATATTCATTTCAGTCCTCACATTAATGTCTTTATACCAATAATTCACCTAATCAAAAATTGATTCCTGCTCATAGATAGTAAGGGAATGCGCAAATTATTATCAAAGCTTTAACATTTTTTATTGAAATGCTATTTTTTGATTCAACTACCAATGTACCTGCAATTTTATCATGCAACCCCTGCTTACATTTAGTAAAGGCTACCATAAGAAATCCAATCGCTAATATTCCCGAAATAAATTTACTTAGAAATCGTATTAAACATCGCAAATATGCAACCCTATTTCCTTCCTTATCCACTATTTTCATATTTAATAACAATTTTCCTGGAGTTGCCTGTAGAACTGAACCACTAAAAATAACTTCATAAAATAAAAGGATACACCAATAACCTAATCCGTACCATACCTTAAAAATAATGAATAATGGCGATATCAGATTAAACACATCCCCAGAACGCAGATTTAACATGAACACTTGATCAACCAAAAAAGTCCCTATACCTACACAAGAATTAATTATTAAACCATCAATCAATTGGGCACCTGCACGCTTCCAAAAACCAGTATATTTCAAAAAAAAAACTTCCTTTAAGGAATAAGACGTTATACCGGATAAAACAAATATATCTACCCGGTATAACCTAGATTACTTATCCTTCGTTTTTGATCCCACATTCTTCAGCAGTCTTTTTTATAACTTGTTTAATTGCCCATTTTTCCCAATTTCCAAGTTTATATTTATCTGCAAGTATATCACAAGCTTTATCTATAGTTAAATCTCTTGCCGTTTCTATACCTTTTGCTTTAAATGCATCCGCCAAAGCCATTTCAATGGTATAACCTTCTACGTCATGTAACTCAAAGAGACGGTTCTAGTGAGTTAAGCTTTAGAAATTACACTTTGACTTATGCCCGTCAACCTTGCTATTTGCCGTGTTGATACACCACCTACTTCTTTTATTTTTCTTACTACTTCATCTCGTTTTATTTTCTCCATATTTTGCAATTCAGTAGGCATATTAACTTTTGCATATTTTTGTATCATTTTTTTTGTTTCTTCGTCTGTCATTCTTTTTGCTTCATTAATTTCAATGCAATTATCGTCAGCATGTTCATTCATATACTTTTGAAAACGAGCGATGGATTTTTCTCGTTCTTTCCCAAAAATATCTAATATAAAACTAGTCTCAATGATTTTACTCTGATCTATGTATTCAGCATAGCTGCTCCACTTATAATTTTCTACACTTTTCTTTTTTCCAGCTTTTACTGGATTTTGATGAATATAGCGCAATACTATCAGCAAGTATTCATCAGTTTCCACGACTTCACTTTTAAATCGATCTTGAAATAAATGACCAATACGATCATATTTACGATTGTACCACGCTACATAGCTTACACCAATTCTCTTCATAGTGTGTCCTATGGGCTCCTTACCTTCCTTGATCAGCAAGTGGATATGATTATCCATTAAACAATATCCATATATAGTATAGCTAGCGATATTCTTATAATATTGTAAATGTCCTATAAACTTCTCTCGATCTTCGTCATCCTCAAATATTATTTGTTTATTGATTCCACGCATAATAATGTGATATATTCCGCTTTCGCTCCTTTGACGTGCTTGTCTGGACATTTTTATCACCTCATTGATATTCTATCACATTTTTCCATTCAACTCAATGGAACCGTCCCTTCGATTCTTATTGTTAATAGTAATTTATTACCTATGAATTATGTGTCACTAGAAGGCACAGAGATGAAAAGAGAGGTCAACGGATTTTTTACATCCGTTAACCTCTCTTTTTATGGAATTAATAGTCACTAGCTTTGCACATATTTCCTCATACATTACAAAGATAACAATCAATTAATAATTACTCTCACAGTTGGTGTCCAATTTCCTTCCCTTTCATACAGCCTCAATAAAATATCACTAATATCATTTACGCTTATTTCTATTGTTTCAAATTCATCTCCCTTTTCGATATTAAGATTCAACACTATTTTGTTAACATATAATCTCTCAATAATTTCTCCAAAAAAATGTTGCACTCGCAATAATCTTGAGCGTAAATTTTCTCCAGTATCAACTCTTTTCCCATTCACAGAAACCTCTATATTGTCTCCTGAAAAAAGGCATTGCGCATTTACATCCATTGGATCATCTATCAGTTCATATAAAATTTTTCTGTTCTCCAATGCTGTAGGTTCTACCAAATATGATGTGGCATTACCTCCCAATTTAATACCAAATTTGTATTTTATAGCAAGACTTGTAATGTTAAACGAACTTTCCGTCATATCTAATCTCTTATCCGTATCAAATCTAAAACTTCCAAACGCCTTTATGCTCATCTGTTAACCTCCTAATCTAATGGTAAAACATCTTCACCAATTCTTTGTCCTTTGTCATTATATCTAAATACGTGTTTATGACCAGTATAGTTTGTTTGAGTTTCTTTATCAAAATGCGTATGTGGATCACTACCCTCATAATAATCATCTCTTTCGGCAGGTAGCCCATTTTCATTATACTTTGTCTTCGACACTACTATATCCGGGTTTTCATTATCAACTTTTTCATACTCCGAATTGGGTGCTCCTGTTTTGGGTGCCTGACCTGTTCCTTGTGATACTCCTGGGGGATTTGGTTTTTCTCCCTTTGCCCACATAACGATAGAATCATAAGTATTACCAATCCAGTTCCCTGTACTATCTACCCAACCGCCTACTGTAGTAGACCAAGATGCTACAACTTGTCCTTCTTTATTTAGAATACGATTTTGTTGATCCACTACATAACCCGCAAAAAGTAATGCAGCTGAAAGAACAGGATTATCCTTTATTGTCTGAAGAATATGTTCCGGATCCATTTGATTATTTCTTATTTCACTAACCGAAACACTCCCACCAGTTTGCCCATTTCCACCAACCAGTGAAGCTGCTGCTGATCCAACTATATAAGTTACCCATTGTCGTACAGCAGGATCTGTTATCTTTGATATTTCGTTCATAGCAATTTGGGTAAATCCTGCACCTGTTGCTCCAGAAGCAAAGCTGCCTCCACCTAATTGAGCCATGATGCCACCGACTGCGGCATCAACAGCAGCTTTCTCAGGACTACCTTCTTTTAGACCCAAATCACCAACTGCTTTAAATGCTACTTCACCAAATAAGCCTGCTAATTCTTGCTGTTCGGCTACGGTCTCTTTATCAAATATTTTACCTAATGTGTTTAACGAATTTGTTGTATCACGACTAAGATTGACTGGATTAACTTCTTTCCCACCAACAATAATCGTTCCTGATGAAATAGCTGAGTGAGTAGTACTATCCGCGTTTCCACTAGCCGTTACACCGATATTGGGAGTTAATCCTTGGTTTTTATAATTCTCATCACCCGGTTTATACGTGCGCGAGTCATAGTTTGCTCCAATACTACTAGAATCATATTCCGCCTTATTTTGGATATCCGAGTACGTAAGAGTATCAGTAGATAACTTGTTTTTGTCTGGAGTCGCGTCGCTGGAAATGACCGCACCTTTTAGGTCGGTATTCTTGCCAACTTTAATATCGAAACCGCCCTCACCAGCATAGATGCCTGCTTGTTCGGTGACACTGGCATAAGTAGAGTCGGTTTTACCTTGGCTTACAGAACCAGTCATACCACCTTTAGGCCCTGTACTAACTCCAAATCCACTGCTTTGATTCTTCGCTGTGTAGTCATCTGTATCCTGCTTGCTGGCTATGTTAAGATTACCGCCGATGTCTGCTACTACTTTGCCGCCTTTTACTTGAGAACCAGTAATATTCGTATCATCACCAGACTTGAGTGTCAGGGTGCCATTTGCATTGATGACGCTTCCTGTATTGGTAGTAGCATTTTCATTTTCTTTGCCGTTTCCACTGCTGACATTGCCAAAGTAACCAGTTCCTATCATACCACCCACTGACCAGGAAGAAGAACTCGAATTACTCGTCGTTTGCTGCTTGTTATCTGCTCCTTCAATATTGATATTTTTTGCTGCATCCAACGTAATATCGGTGGCATTTATGTTTGTTCCTTTAAGATTCACATCCCCATCAGTAGCTTTGACGTTAACATTGCCGCCTGCGTTGATATTGGAGGTGTTCACCGTTTCTGTATGAGACGTTTGTTCGGATGTCATTTGACTGCTGCCGATGCTAACGCTGACGGAAACGCCTGACTTCAAGTCACCTTTACTTTCTCCCAGTTTTTTGATATCCTGGACAGCCTTGTATTCATATAGGGTTTGGAGCCTGCCGTCTTCGACTTCACCGGAACGCTTGAGATCTGCCGCAGCATTGGTCGCTGCAGTAACAGCACCTCCGCCCAAAGAAACGCTCAGACCGCTTTGTTTGAACTCGTATTTGCTTTGACTATCAACTGTATCGACCGTATTGTCAATCGTTACATCTTTGCCTGTAATGTTGAGATCCTTACCGGCAACGAAGGTGGTGCCTGCACTATCTACTTGATTACCAGCGGTGATAGAAACATTACCATCAATAGAACCAACGGTACTGCCTGCTTGTTTTACAGTTTGTTCATCATTAGTGGTTTTTTCACTTTTACTGCCAATGGTAAAGCCCAAACCACCGCCGCCGAAGAGACCGGAAGTTTTCTCTTTATGCATGTGTTCTTCCTGACTCGTTTCTTGGGAAGAGGTAATGGAGACATTTCCCTTGGCCTCCAGGTTTACGTCGTTTGTTGCAACAACATTGCTGCCTTTGACATTAATATCCTGGTTTGCCTTCACAGTGATGGTGTCGCCTGAGAAGGTGGTGGCTTGCGCTGTTGTTTCGTTAAGAGTGTCACGGGTAGTGATGGTCTTACTGGAGAGCAGTCCATGTTCTTTATGCTGATGTGCTTCATCTACACTAGTACTTGCTTCGCCTGCCGTGAGGTTCACATCGTGACCGGCCGTGACCTGGATCGCACCTTTGGTGCTTTCAACATTGGCAGCCTTTGCATTGACATCATTATTCGCTTTTAGCTGAATGTCTCCCTGGGTCTGGATCGTTGTGCCAACGTCGCTGCTACTGCTGTCGCTGCGTTGGTTATTGCTATTCCAGACAATCTGATGACTTGAACTTTCTGTAACCGTGCCCATGTTAAGATTATTGCCAGCATCGAGTGTAGTGCTGCCGCCCTCGCCGTTATTGCTAATTTGAGCGGCAAGGAGATTAATGTCGCGTCCGGCGCTGGCAGCCAAGGTGCCTTTGTCGCCGGTGACGTAAAGTCCCGCAACACGATCAATATTAGTGACGCTGCCTTGTGCGTTGGTTTGGGTACTGGTGGTGGATGCGATGTTGAGATCGCGTCCAGCGGTAACGGAGAGGCTGTTGGCAGCTTTAATTTGACCACCAAGGTTATTCAGATCAGTGCGAGCCTGCAGGCTTACGTCATTGCCATTGATACGTCCGCCAAGGTTTTGGATATTTTCAGCAGTAATGTCAACAACCTTACGTCCGGCGATAGTGCCACTATTAGTAAGATCACCGCTCATATTAAGCTGGACATTGTTACCAGAAATTAAAGCACCCGAGGCAGAAAGGTCACCGTCCTGAACGCTGCGTATATACAACTCTGGCACAAGGGCCCGGGTAACCTCACCATTAGGTAGAGTGACGTCCTTTTCGACAAGCCAAACCATGTCACTGGTCAATTTCGCCATCTGTTCAGCCGTTAAAGCAACTCCGACAGTTAGTTGTTGTTCTTTGGCAAAGATAGCAGCGTTGTTCATCAGGGCCATGTATTCGGCTTCATCACTGACATAACCGTCAAGATAACGCTGGCCGGTAAGCTGAGCTACTTGCTCGCGGATGAGCTTTTGTTCATAAAAACCGTCACCCAAACGCTTCTGGACTAGACTTGGGTCAAGGTTGAGGGACTGAAGCATGTAATCTGAAGAGAGCCAATTTTGGTAGCTGGCAAAACGAGGATCGGTTTCAACGAGGTAATGAGCATTCGGATTAGGAGTTATACTAAACAAGCTACTGTTAGGTATGCTAGTATTGACAACACCAGTGCGAATAATACCGCCTGTCAGGGTCGTCACCTGAGTGATCGGGCTAATGACAGCTCCGCCGTTATTCGTCACAACGGCAGTGCTGGCATTCATCGGCACCTGATTCACGTTGTTGCCGGAAATAGGGCTAACTTGGGTACCGGTACCAGTAGATACTGTATTTTGTTGATAGATGGTGGGGGTAAGGGAAATCGCTTGGATGGTGTCAGGCGGATTGTAGTCCGACGTGCTGCTCCCCGTGTTGTCGCGCCCACTTCGATGGTTCCTCCAGTACGAGGTAACGGTGCCGACATCAGTAATGGTGCGTTCTCCAGGTACCTCAGTGTTGTTAAGGGTACCGATACTGCCGCTGAGGGTGCTCCCGGCAATAATGGTGCTTTTATCGTTCGTTAAGGTGTCTGCACTGACTTGCATCGTACCCCCAGACTGTATTTTCGCTGGATCAGTGCTTCCTATTTTTGTTTCGGTAGTCGTCCGAGTATATCGGTAGGCTGTCCAATTTTCATAGCTGCCTTCGGGAGTTCGAAGGTGGTCGGATTCATCATTGTAGATTTCTACTCCGGGGGTATCAGGTGTGTAGCGATTGGGTGAGCCGCTGCCTTGGTACTCAACGACAGACTCAATGTTGGTTGTCACAACATAAGTGCTGAAATGGTTATTTGTATTGTTAATTTGCTTGGCAGCAAGATTCAAATTGCCCAGCGCTTCGATGGTAGCGCTGTTATTGTTCAGTACGGCAGCTTGATTGATTGCTTTCTTGCTGGCATCAATACTGCCGCCAATCACCATATCACCTGCACTGAAGAGCAAGGCGTGTTCTTGATTATTGATAGTTTGTGCTCCAATATCAAGCCGCTGACGCGCCGCAATCACTGGGGCTGTACCGTTTTCAGCATCATTATTGAGCGTATTTGATTGAATGGCAAGGTGATCGCCGTAGATACGACCGGTTCCAAGGTTACTGAGGGTACCGGACTTGACCAAAGTTTCACCGCCATCGATCAATCCTCGATTTGTGATAGTACCTGTTGCAGTAACGGTAGTATTTTGCGCGCTGATTTCACTGCCAACAGTATTGTCGATATTACTGGCACTGATATCGAGATTCCCCCCGGCCAGTAGGTTGGATTGGTTAGAGAGGGTTCCCTCTGTTTCCAGCCTAACACTGCCATTGGCCTTAAGTTCACCGGTGTGTGTGTAGTTTTGCTTAAGTTTGGCAGTTAGGTTGCCCTGACTCAATACTTTACCATCACCGGTGAGACCGGAGCTATTGACAGTAAGCTGCTGACCGGCAATCAAGGTCCCCCCTGTATTAGTAATAGAAAGGGTTTTATTAACAAGGTCAACATCTTGCAGAGTAAGCACCTTCCCTGAGGAAATCAGTCCCTGTGTATTGTCAACACGGTCATTGCTGGTCAAAGTTAAGGCATCATTAGCACGCACGGCCCCTTGTCGATTGACAATTTGCGAGGCGGTAAGGCTGACCGACTGACCTTCCAGCCCCTGATTGTCTCCTTGGGTTCCGGTATTGGTGATAGCGCCAGCACTGACACTGAGGGCTTGACCGGAGCGTACTAAACTGCCAGTATTGTCAAGAGTACCACTGAGATTAATGTCCACATCTTCCAAAGCCTGGATTTGTCCGCCTTGATTACTCAGTGATAGAGCATTGATATCCAATTGATCAGCACTAGCCACTACGCCAGCTTGAGTGTTATCGAAGGCAGTACTCCGTGCTGTGAGTGTGCCGCTACTGTGGATATAGCCTGCTCGGTTATTGAGATCTCCCGTTGTCAGACTAACATTGCCTTGACCCGTAATACCGCCATTAGCACCCGAATTAGTGTTGACGAGAGTTTGTCCATGGGTATCAATAGCAAGATCGCCAGTTGCCTGGATCAAGCCCGCCCCGTTGTTGAGAATGCCGCTCTGGATATTGGCCGTCCCTCCAGCCGCGACAATCTCACCACGGGTATTGTTGAGCGTTTGCATATTGCTGTCAGCGCTCAGACTTTCACCAACTATGGCACCATCGGTATTATTCAGGCCAATAGAGGAAATATTGACCATCTGTGCGGCTTCAACACGACCCGCTGTATTGTCAAGTAGCCCAGCAGTAGCATTTACATCGCTTTGTCCCTGAACGGAGCCGATGGTGCCATTTGAGTTATTTATCCCAGCGCCACTGACATTTACGTTCCGGTTGGCTGCCAGCAGTCCTTGGGAATTAATAATGCCTTGGGTAATACCAACATTCAATCCTTGACCAGCCGTGATTTTCCCTTGGGTATTATTTAGACTGTTGCCAGTAATCGTAGTATTACCGCTGGCGGCGAGAATACCAGCCTGACTGTTGCTTGCACTGTTATCAATGGCACCAGTGGCATCAATGATAAGATCAGTATCAGACGCCCCGGAGGATTGGATTGTTCCTCCTTGATTGATAAGGTCGCCAACACTCAGACTCGTCGCACCATTACTAGCAATTGTTCCGCCAGTGTTGTCAATGGTACCTCCTGCAGTAAGTATAGTAGCATCTGTACCGGCCTGCTGGATGTTACCACCTTTATTGCTAATATCATGGGCCACGATTGTAATATGATTCCCTATTATTCCAGCAGTCTCACTAGTATCCCTATCATTCTTTAACGCAGCGCTTGCGTTTATGACTACTGCACCCTCCGCCTGTAGTAATGCATTCGTATTATCGATATTTCCTCCCGTAGCTGTAAGGCTGGCATTGCCGCCAGCATACGTCTGACTACTTGCCAGGTTAATCCCAGCTCCATTAACAGTGAGATTACCTGCTGCCATGTTTTGCCCTTGTGCACTGATTAGTCCGTTTGCGTTTAGGGTAAGATCACCTGAATTACCTAAATTACCGTCTGTTTTCACTCCGGCACCAAGGATACCTGTAGATGTAATACTCTGTGTGTTCAAAGTAGTATCTTGACCAGCAACGATTGTACCACTGTTCTGCAATACTCCTTGGGTAGTAATATCGGTGCTGCCCTGAGCATAGAGTGTACTCTGGTTCGTCACATCCCCCTTTGCAGCAACTTGGATGTTACCAGTTGCTGAGGTGCTGCCAGCCAACAGAACTTTCCCAGCACTCGTTATGGTTACATCTCCGGCTTGTGCCGCAATGGTTCCTTTGCTGTTTACACCTACGCCATTTTCAGTACCTACGAGGTAAATCTTCTGGGCATACATACCGCCTAGCTGTCCGACATCAACGGCTACTTGGGGTATGTTGGCATCACCTGCAATGGTTTGTGTCTGCAGGGTATTGTGGTCGACCTGGTTGCTGCCGGCAACGACATTTAGATTCTTGGCCCATATGCCTGCGTTGACGGCTACGGAACGGCTGATAAGATCAACTTGGTCTACATCGGCCGCATTCATCCCTGCCCCTTGGATGGAAATTTGCCCGCCTGTAACGCGAAAGGCATCCAAGCTGCCGCTGCCGCCAAACACAGGAGTACCGGTCGTCAGTACGGCACGACTGGTATTGATAAAGCCAAAACCATCACCATAGATACCGTTGGGATTGGCAATAATGACTTCTGCCTTTTGTCCAGCTACTTCCGTGTAGCCACGTAAGTAACTGGGATTGTTACTGGTGACTTCATTCAAAATAATACGGGCTGATCCGTTGCCCAGATTCGGATTGCCTGTAATATAGCCTGCAAGTTGTGTCTGAGTAATAAGTTGTGAATTATTCAAAATAAGTCCACTGGGATCGACACTGAACTGCTGATAAAGATTACGAGATACCCCGGCTGTTGAAGGAGCCGTGATCTGTACCACTGGTAAGCCATTGGCTGTGGTTTGTACTTGAGGTGTATTGCCCCCTGGTGCCTTGGGATCGGCAACGACTTCGGCCGAAACCAAAATAGGCTGGGTCAGATAAAGAAACAGCATACTCCAGGCCACTAGCTTTCTGCGCCATGTGGATTTTGTATAAAAAGTATAAGACCTTGGATGGGATGACGATGCCATGGTAAATCCTCCTTTAAGCTTGTTATAACCTAGATCATTTCTTCTTCTTTCTCCTACAGCTGATAGCTAAGTTGAAATCCTAGAGCATATGGACTGGTTTGATACCCTTCTGGCTTATACAGAGGCCAGCTGGTAAAGATATCATAGTAAATGCCTGCCTCCGTGCCGCGAATGCCAAGAGCTGCACCAGCCAGTTTATTCCCCAGGAGCCACTGGGTTCCTGGACCGCTTACTTGTCCATAGTCAACTCCTACATAAGCTTCTTTGCCTTGGTCCACAGGCATGCTCCATTCATTCCGGATATAAAAACCCTTTTCCGCTAGCAAGGTTTGTTCGCCATCAAAGCCCCGAACAGTATAGCGGTTACCAATACTGAAGTAATCAGCCGTATATAGTAAATCCTTGGTATACTGCCCGCTGAGGGTAAAGGAGTATCGGCCTTCTGTATTTCCCATCTTTACAGGTTTGGTTATGGTAGTATCTAAGATCCAAAGTTTGTAGCGGGTCGTCGGTGTGTCAGGGGCAGCATTTTCATCTTCCTCCTGGGCACTAAACCAAGGGACACCCCAACGATGATTGAGCCGTACATCCAGCACGGTTTTCCCGTAATATTGCCGGTGGCTGATACCGAGTTCGTCAGCAGTGACGTTCTTACGCTGGGATTCAATTTCCGTATCGGCAATAAAGCTTTTGCTGTGTTTCTTGATAACGCCAAACTGTAGATTAGTCTTGCTCTGCTGGTCCCGGTGAATGAGGCGCTGCATAGTAAATTCGGTAGTATCACTCTTTCCCGAGGACATAAAAGTTTGATTGATACCTTGTATGGTCTGATGATAGTCGTAAGAACTGCCCAATAGGGTAAAGGTCCAGTACCCATAGGGAAAGGAAAATTGATAGTTATTCCCACGCGTACCATATTGATTTTCTTCCTGCTGGGCATCTTTATTGAAGGATACATAAAAGAGATCATTGATTCCTAATAAGTTATCAAAAGATAGGGCTGTGGATGCCTGAATTCTGCCCGTTGCTTTGCTGCCGGAATCGTCTAAGGAAAGGGTCATACGAAAAGGGTTGCTGGATTTAATAATAATATTGACATCACTTTCTCCTGGCTTGTCCCCTGGTGAGATTTTCATATCAGCATCTTGGGAAGGGATCCGTTTGATCTGTTCCAGTCCTTGCTCTAGGTCACGAAGATTGAGGATGTTTCCCGGACGAGTGGGAAAGGCTGTATACCAGTTGGCACGAGTATTGGGATTGGTAAAATGGATGCTGCGAATGATACCGGGAACAAAGACGAGTTTCAAAGTACCGCTGGAGAGATCTTGTTCAGGTATACCAATCCGAGTCGTGGTGTAACCACGAGCAATTAAAGCATTGGTGAGGCGCTTCACAATGAGATTGAGGCCTTCCCTACCAATTTTCTGATCTCGATAAGGCTGCAGCATATTCTGCAGCCAGGGAAATTGATCGATTTTTTCTCCCTCTAGTTGCAGCGTATGAATTAGAAAACTAACTTCTTCCACTGGCAGGGTTGTTTCTTCCTTGGCTGTTACTTTAGGCTGGAGAAAGGTATCTTTTGCCTGTTCTCGATTCCGTCTGTCTTCCGCTTCTTGCTGAGTACGACGACGCAGTTCCTCCTGCTGGGTACGGCGGTTACTTTCGTCTTGGTCTGAAGGTGGGATGGGTTGTGCGAAAATACTGCCCATCCCATTGCAAGATAGGACTAAGGTCAGTATGACTTGCAGCAGTTTCTGCTTTCTCTTTTTATTTAAGCGATTTTTAAAGAGTTGTGGATAATGCATAAAGATTCCTCCTGTAGTTGCTACAATTGAATGTAAGGTAATTTTAAGATCACTATATAAAAAATAATCCATCTAATGATGGATTATTTTAACAGTAATACTATAATTTATATCATAAAACATTTGAGGACTTCGCGCCTATACCAAAAGGTATATTTTTCAAATTAAATTCAAAGAATTTCCATGTGTAATGTAGTATTTTAAAACTTCTTGTAGACATCTGTCATAAAAAGAACACACAACCTCTTACTGTTGTGTGTTCTTCATTTTGTTTCTTTATTGTTTTACTTTAGCCTCTACTTCGAACATTCGATTCCATGGGAAGGATACTTCCAGCTTTTTCACGGAAAAGGCTTTTAGATTTTCCTGAGCAAAGATTTGCATACGGTCGTTTGCCTCTTTCGTAAGCAGCGGCAACATGTCGTCTAATTGCACATTGCTGTGATCCGTCGGAATTAGTATGTCCTTGGTAAGAGCGCCGCGAATATTCGCTTGATATGCCCAATCATCTAACAAACGAACGGCTATGAGACTGTTTTTATTGGCCGGTGTCATCCTCTGGGCAAAAACGGCTTGCCCGATGGTGTAGCCAATGGTGTTGCTGGCAGTATTCCAGCCGGAATAGGATTCTAATTGAGGCATCATCTTATCTTTTGTCATTTCATGCAGCAGGGAATTATCTGACCCGTTGGCATAAGAGATATCAGCCAATGCAACTTTGCGCTTGGCAAGCAAGTACGTTTGCATTTGCTTAACGAAAGCACGAGTTTCTTTACTGGCCTCTATTTTATTAGACTCTACTCCCGCTTCCCTCGTCCAGCCATCGACTGGTGTATTGACGGCCAAAATCATGTCAGCTATTTTATCGGACAATAAAGGCAGGCAGCCTGCCGCAATCAGGTGATCCCGTACATTTTTTCCTACTGGCGTATCTTCATAAGAAGGAATGGTCTTATCACCAATGCCTTGGGTATACATAACAGCCACAGAGGGTATTTTCACCATCAAGTCATTGGCAGCTCTGGCCAAGAGGATCATACCCAGCTGATCGGCACCGGGGAAGGATATGTACTGGCTGGCAGGTAAATCAGCCGTTTCTTTCTCTAACCATCTGGATTCCTGATGGGATCTGGATAATGGGGAGCAATCATCACGGCCAATCAATAGATAGTTAAAGGTATTATCCCTAACTTCCCGAACAAGCTGTAAATTCACATCATAATTTTTGTCACGCCGTTTTAGCCAATCCACCATTACATCAATGGGAACTTGGGCACCAAGCTCTTTTAGCTCCTCTTGCTCCTGATGGGTTAATGGCTGCATTTCACTTTTATCCCGCAAAGCATGAATACGAAAAATAGCCGGACCATAGGTTTCATAATAAGCCGGCTCTACCCCACCACTGGAGGCATGAGGGCTGCGCATAATCGTACTGAATACATAGATTTTTAAAGATGGATTTAAATCTTTTAGCTTTTTAAAATTTTCAGTTCTTTTGAGTAATACATCTTCATTAATATCATGGGTCCGTGAAGCAACCAAACCGCCATAGATAAGAGCATCTGCTGATACAACTACCCTGTCAGCCTCTTTTGCATGAGCGAATACCCAGTCCCACAACTGATCGGGATTGGCATTCCTCGTTCTGGCGGCTAAATAATTTTCCGGAGGAACAAGTATTTCAAATCCCCCTTTTTGCACTGTATCTACCACATAATCATAACTCACAGGCCGATTATCAAAGGGGACATACATGATTGTCTGAGCAGCATAAACAGGTACATTCATAACTAGCAGCAGTAAAAATAGTGCTACTAAAATTCCTCGCTTCTTATTCATCTCATTCATCCTTTACAAAAATATTTGCTAACGCCTCGTTTTTAGCCGCTGCTGTCAGGTAATTATACCTGAGTACATCTATATTCATATCAGCAATATCTGCTGGTGCATCCACAAAAGAAATACGATTCTGTTCAAATCTTACATAGTTCGAAGTAAACTCACCAAAACATACTTTAATCGGATTATGATAAGCACCGATGTCAATTAGCTCTTGCTGCAGCGCTTGGGTACAGTAATAATTGCCAAGAATATAAGGATAGGAAATCAGCGCCAGATTGATCACGGCTGCTCCTGCCAGAGCTCCTCCCAAACAGCGTATTGCCTTGTGGCCGCTGGACCAGGCAACGATTGCCAGGCAAATAAAAGCCAGCCAAATTTGAGGTACATATCGCGCCCACCAAGCTTCGGGATTGATCAAGGCAGTTATCATAATACTCGCAACTAACCCTATACCATAGGAAACATTCTTCCGCCAAAAAATAAACAGCAATAATATAGTACCGCCGATTACTGCCATACCGCTGAACCAAGGGCCAAAGCCGCCGATACGGATATCGGCTCCATAGACAAAAGGTTTAAGTTCTTGAGCGGACACACTAAAAGGAATCTTTAGTTTAGGTTCTTCCAGATCAAATTGATTAGTGGACATGGAAAAGTTAGCAACATATAATTTTTGCACCGCATTCAACTGCAAAAAACCTTTTGGTGAATTACTCGTCATGATATCCATAGACTTGGAACCAGCACCATATAAGGGGTAAAAGGGATGCCCATAAAAAATACTATTCGTTATGTAAGGATTATAGCCAATGACACAAATGCCCAGAAATAATCCAATGACTGCAGTCTTCCCAAGCTCCCGGCAAGCTTGTTTCTTCTTCAGCAGCCACAACCATCCACCTAAGAGACCGATACAGGCAACTGCATAGACGATACCAGTGAACTTAACATTAACCAAGAGGCCTACGCTCATGATGATCCCCAATAAAACAAGTCTATCACAATTAACCGCCATCGTATAGGATAAAGCAAATAGACATAATAATAAAGATGCCAACTGCCCATCAATATAAAAGCTTAACGCCTGATAGATGCTTACAGGGTTCAAAGCTAATAACAGACTGAAAAATAGAGCTTGTTTCGTATTAAATCGGCTACTGCCTTTAATGGCAGAATAAGCCAGTAAGCAAGCTGCGGCCATAACTAAGAAATTAAAAGCTTTACTTTGTTCGATTTGTCCTGTCACGGTATATAAGACAGCTTCATACAGCCACGGTCCTTTGGCATAATGATTCAACAACATGGCAGACTGAGACTGTTCCCGCGTCAAATACTGCTGAAACGGATTCCAGTGATTCGCCAGCTGAATAACAGCCTCCTGATGATACACCTGACCATCATAAGATATGTCATAAAACAGTCCGCTTAAGAGCATAAAGCAATAGAAAAGCAGTACTGCTATACTCACTATGCCAATAAAATATTTCCAGATACTTTGCTTACAATACCTTTTTGTCGTAGTAAAGGCAAAAGCAACAGTCCCGGCAACTGACAGCCAGAAATGAGCAGGTGACAAGGCGATTCCCACGCCAAAACCAATCCCTGACAGCAGCAGCATAAAAAACATAAAGGCCAACAAGGTTAGCCCTAATAGAAACGGAAAGGTCGCTATCATAATTGCCTCCCAAAAGAATCGATCAGATACTATGTAACGAAAAAGCCAATAAAAATCCTACCATAAGGCCTCCCAGCACTTCCACGGGAGTATGCCCCTGCCGTTCTCTAAGCAAGGTTGCGGTTTGATCGGTACTCATATATTGATTGATCCTGCTAGCCTGTTTCCCTACCGCCCGCCTAAGCCCCATCGCATCAAACATGGTAATCATCAGTACTGCTATGCCAAGACCAAATACGGGTGCAGCGACTCCTTCAGTCAAGCCAATAAGGAATACCGTACTGCTGATTACAGTGGTATGAGTACTGGGAAATCCACCATTCCCAATTAAATTAACTGCCTCTTTACGAAAGCGTATATAATTTACGATAAACTTTACCGTACCGGCTACCAGCCAGGCTAAAACCGGTGTTATCACATATTTATATTCCAAAATTACATCCTCCTGTCAGGATTTGGCTACAAGGCTGATACCGGCAATAATGAACAGCATGCCACCCACACGCAGCCAGTTCAGTGGTTCATGAAAAATAAAATAGGATGCAATAAACACAAAGATATAACCTAAGCTTACCATGGGATAAGCATAGCTAAGTTCTACCTTCTTCAAGGCCATAATCCATAAAATGGTACTAATGCCATATAGAAATAATCCCACCACGATAGGCCATTTTATTTTTTCCAGTAATGTAATACCCGGGTCCTGGACCATTTGCATCGCCCCAAATTTAAAGGCAATCTGTCCTACTGCACCAATGGCTACAGAAATAACAATCAACAGTAAATCTTTCAATTCTCTTTACCTCACTACCAGCTATTTTCACTATAGTTTCTTAAATATTATATAGAATTTCATTCAAAGTTATATAAAATAATAACAACCATGGCAGCAAACAGCACCACAGTGCTTAAAATATGCCGATCCTCAACCAGTACTTTTTCCGGGCTGCCCCCTTTACCTTTCATGTGAATCAGATACAAATAACGAAATATTCCATACATGACAAGGGGAATAGTCCACATTAGCTGAATAGTGTGGCCAGATGTAAATGTAAACAAAGAATAGCTCATAATAGCTGCTGTGGTAACAATACTGTTTAACTGATCCAATAATTCCGGAGAATATTGTTCTAATACCTTCCGATGCTCACCTTTGTGCTGACTTAACAAATACAATTCATGCCGGCGCTTGCTAATGGCTAAAAATAAGGCCAATAACATTGTACAGATTAAAAACCAAGGCGTAAAGGAAACATCAATGACTAACGCACCACCAATGGCCCGTAAGACAAAGCCAAAAGCAATTACCATAATATCAATAATAACGACCTGTTTCAACTTAAGAGAATAGGCGACATTAACACTAAAATACCCCAAAAGCAGCAGACTAAACCCAGGCTCCAATAAGAATGCCACAGCAAGGCAGCTTATTAGTAAAGTACTGCCAAACAGCAGCGCCCCCATAGGATGTAATTTACCCGAGGCAATGGGTCGATGGCATTTTTCCGGATGTTTGCTATCCGCCTCTCTGTCGATATAATCATTTATAATGTAAACGCAGCCCGATACCAGACAAAATAAGACAAAACCAACAGTACAATGTGCCACCATATCAACGGTTACGGTTTTGATTGAAAAAATCAAGGCAGCAAATACTAATAAATTTTTGGTCCACTGCTTCGGACGTAATACCATCAGATAGGGTAATACATTCCACTCTTTATTGTCTTTAATGATTTGCTGCTCCAAAGAACTCATTTATAAAACGCTCCATCATATATCTTCTCAACAATTCCTGGTATTTCGCCAGCGGGATCATTCGCCAGGCTCCCCGTCACTTTGCCTGCTAAATAAGCAACATCCTCTTTTGTCAGAGAAAAATCAGCCAAATTCGGATGAATCTGTATACCTTGTGTAAAGTGGTGATATGCTGCCATAAATTCATCTTTATTAGAACAAGGCCTGCCGCATAAAGCACTTGCTATCTGATTAAATTTATCCTGAGAAAATTCGTAGGTCAAATTCAGCCAGCTCTCAAATAAAGCCATCAAACCGCTGCCATGGCTGCTATTGGTTTTAACACCAATGGGGTACTGCAGCCTGTGAGGCAGACAAGTACTGGAATTGGCTAAATTAAAGCCCATCAGCATGCTGGCATACATCATGTTGCTGCGCGCTGTAGTATCCTGACCATTTTTCAAAACCTGCGGCAGATATTGCCCCACCAATTTTATGGCTGCCAGTGAATTAGTTGCAATCAAAGGACTTACACCACTTTTTGATATGTAGGTTTCCACTGCATGAGCAAATACATCGAAACCTGTCTCTACAGTATTCCCTGGCGATAAAGACAAGGTTAACTGTGGATCGACAATAGCTATGCAGGGAAAAAGTCCTTTATGACGAAAACTCGTCTTAATGCCGGTAAGCTCATCCGTTAAAATAGCCGCCCAATTGGTTTCTGATCCAGTACCTGCTGTAGTCGGAATAGCTACAAGAGGAACAGCAACATGATCGATTGGTTTTTTCCCTAATAAATAAGGTTCTACTTTTTCGCCGGTTGTTAACCCTAAAATAATCCCCTTTGCAGCATCAATCGCACTGCCGCCGCCCAGAGCCACGACAACATCAGGCTGCCAGTCAGCAAATTTTTCCACGCAAGCGTTGACCTCACTTGCCAGAGGATTCGCACTAATACCTTCAAATACTTTTGTCTCCACGCCCTGCGCTGCAAGCCCTGCTACCAGCTTTGCAGTAAATCCATATTTATTCATGGCATATTTTCCGGTAATAATGAGTGCCCTTTTACCAACAGTTTTAATATAGGCAGGAGCCTTGACAAACTCACCACTGCCAAAGAATATTTGCGTTGGCATATAATATGAAAAATGCATAGCATCCAACTCCTCTATTTTATCAGTTCATTCATTACTATACTAAAAATATGGCAAATTTTCAATTATAAAGAAAAACTCTGGTAGTATAGTATACACTATTCTGCCAGAGTTTTTCCTACTTTATTATATATTAGCGAGCAGCTGCTGCAATACTTTGTATTTAGCATCATTATAGATTTGATCAAAATCTACAATATACCACTCACCATTTACTTTTTCCAAGCCAATTGGTTTAATGCTCATCTTAAGGCTGTTTTGCTCTTGAACCGTTGCAACGACTGCTGCATAATTGCCTTGTTGTGCCACTTGTTTAATCGACACGATATTAGCATTCTTAATTTGTTCAATTGCTGATCCGGTCATAAATTTTAACACGGTTCTAGAATTACTTTTTGAAGCGGCAGAAACATATAAACCAGCTTCTGACATACGATTATTTTTAGCTGCATCAAAAAAAGTAGTTACTGTTTCGGTTGTACTTAGTCCCGGTATACGCTTAGCATCCGATGAGCCGCCGCATCCTGCTGCTACGATCATCAAAACCAGCATACTTGCAGCCAATAGTATTCTTATATTTCTTTTAAACATTCCATACTCTCCCTCTTTATAATATAACATAAACTAGTTATGTATACTTGCATCTTATCATAAAAATATCTTTTAGTCACCCTTCTAGCGATAATATTGCCTCTTCCTTTTTCAGGAAACAGTCATCAACTAAAAGAATATATTCGAAAAGAGAGATAAGCTACAGCATCAAACGCTTACATAAAACTTATAGATGCCAACGTTCTCGTATCATACGTAATTCTCTTTCATGACGTTCATTTTCGCGGTGCTGCCTTTCACGCCATTCTCTGCGTGTTTCATGCGGCCGCCGCTTCATTTCCCTTTCATGCCGCTCATTTTCCATCCGCTCCCGCGCATGTCGTTCCCGTTCAAAACGTTCGCGGTCATGCCAATCCGGTCTCTGATCATGCCGATCGTACTGTTCCTGCACTGGATAAGAATCAATATGTAGTGGTGAAGCTTCAATTATGGATGCGCCAAAGCCAATCTGCATCAGACCAACCATTGAGTAAATCGCTACTTTTTTTACTATTCGCTGCATAGAAAATCCCTCCTTGTTTTGTTATTTTCATTATAGTTAATAAATGTGACAGAATTATGACTAAACAGTCAATTTTATTGTTATCATCCAAAAAATAGTTAACCATTTTTTACCATACAAATTTAAATTGTGTTTGGGACACCTTACCCCTGACAACAGCCAAAGACTTGGCATATGCCAAGCCTTTAGCTGTTTACAAAACTTTATATTATATTCATACCCGTTTGGGCTAACAATCCTACACCAATTCGACTTTATATTCTTTCAGCCAGGTATCGACTTGGATCAGATATGCAAATAACTGGGCATTGGTCATCAGCTGGCCAAACCATGGCACATTTGATAACGGAACATCAGGCTGCGCCATCGCGCGAACGCTGCTAACATCCACAACATTACGCAATGGTGATGATGGATCATCCAATAGTTGTAAGACCCATTGTTTTACCGCTTTCAAATAAGAAGGATTATGAGTTTTAGGATATGGACTTTTACGCCGCCACAGTACATCTTCAGGCAATACGCCAACTAATGCATGCCGTAACAGCCCTTTTTCCCTTTCATGATAGTTCTTCATATGCCAAGGCACGTTCCATACATATTCAACCAATCGATGATCACAATATGGCACTCTTACTTCCAAACCAAATGCCATGCTCATACGATCTTTGCGGTCAAGTAATGTAGGCATCCAACGCGTTAGACTGAGATAAAAAATCTCGCGCATACGGGCAGATTGCGCATCTTCCCCCGGCAGACGCGGCACTTCATTCAATGCTTCTTGATAGCGCTGCTGCAAATATTCATGAGGTCTGGTTACCAATCGCATTTCTGGCGACAGCCACTCCATACGTACCTGGGGATTAGGTGCCCACGGAAAGCATGTGGCTTTTATCATTTCTTCACGATAAAACCAGGGATAGCCGCCAAAAACTTCATCAGCACATTCTCCTGATAAAGCAACCGTAGCGCCTTTTTTTATTTCACGGCAAAATAGATATAAAGAAGTATCCACGTCAGCCATGCCCGGCAAATCACGGGATAGAGCGGCCTGAGGCAAACTTCCTGCCAATTCAGGTGTATCCAAGATTATATTATGGTGTCTGGTACCAAAAAATTCAGAAACCCGACTTACCCAAGGTGCATCTGCATTAGGCTGAAAGTTACTCGATTTAAAATATTGTTCATTATCCAGGTAGTCTACGGAATAGGTATCAAGGCTTCCCAACCCTTTCTCCTGATACGAAAAGGCAGCCAGGGCAGTCAATGCACTGGAATCAAGGCCACCTGACAATAAGGTGCATACAGGAACGTCAGCAACCAATTGGCGCTTTACAATATCCTGTAAAAGTTCCCGGACCGTAGTTACGGTTGTATCAAAATCATCTGGGTGAGGCACACTTTGCAGCGCCCAATACTGACTAATTTGCATGCCTTTGCGACTATACAGCATGCTATGTCCCGGTCTTAGCTCTGCTATATTGCGAAATACACCATGTCCGGGAGTGCGGGCAGGTCCTATGATAAAGACTTCGGCCAAGCCTTCACTATCCACTTGCGGCTTAACTTCCGGGTGTGCCAGCAAGGCTTTAATTTCTGACCCGAATAAGAACCGGTTGTCCTGTTTCGTATAAAATAAGGGTTTGACACCTATCCGATCGCGAGCGAGAAACAAGGTCTGTTCCGTCTCATCCCAAATACCAAAAGCAAAAATGCCATTAAATTGTTCCACGCAGGAAGGGCCCCATTCTATGTAGCTGGTCAGTAACACCTCGGTATCACAATTTGTACGAAATGTATAACCTTGCGCTTCTAAGGATTTACGCAATTCAGGAGTATTATAAAGTTCTCCATTATAAGTAATTACATAGCGGCGTCCACCTCTGTCTCTAATCATGGGCTGAGCACCATTCTCAGGATCTACTACACTCAAACGCCGGTGGCCGAATGCCGCATGGGTTGACAGATACATACCTGATGCGTCAGGTCCACGAGCTGCTAATGTTTCCATCATATTTGTCACTATATGGCCTTCATTCTCGAGATTTCTCTCCCAATCAATCCATCCCGTAATTCCACACATAATTATCCCTCTCCTTTGAGAAAATAAAGAGTCCCTACCTTATGCCGATCATAAGATAATATATGAAAAAAAGACGAAATGTGACCCCTTAAAAATAATAATATTTGTGATAGTCATCACAGAAATAGGGTAACGTAAACGATATACTAACCTTAGAGTTAAAAAATTATAAAAAAAGCGGGGTATTATATCATGGAAAAAAAATTCATTAAAAATATTGAGTTCAGTACAGCCTTGGAAATGGCAGACTTAGTAGAATATCAGGATGGAAGGGTAGTCAGCCTAACCCTGGTACAAAATGACGCTTTAACCTTAACACTCTTTGCTTTTGCCAAAGGAGAAGCTGTTAGTACCCACTCTGCGCCTGGAGATGCTATGGTTTACATTTTAGACGGAGAAGCAGCCATTACCGTGGGTGAAAATAAATATACAGCTCGTAAAGGCCAAACTCTTGTTATGCCTTCTAACATACCTCATGGTTTGGATGCTGTCGAAAACTTTAAAATGATGTTAATTTTAGTAAAGCAATAACCCGTAAGCAGCATAAAGAAAGACTTGGCTTAGTCAGGTCTTTCTTTATTTTCATACCCGGCAATTCCGTTTTTTCGTTGCCTTTTTATTACCAATTAGTATAAACTTGTTATACGATCTTTTTTAATCCACCATCAGCGTCTTTTTTCCAAGGAGATGATTGTCATATATAACAAGAATCGTATAGAAGAAATTGATTTTGCTCGGGGTATTGCGATTATTTTAATGATTATCTTCCATCTTATTGTAGATTTGAAGGATTTTTTTTCTTATCCTCTAGAATACTTACAAGGCTTTTGGTATATAGAGGGAAAATCTTCCGCTATCCTGTTCATTTTCCTTTGCGGCATAAGCAGTACCTTGAGCCAGCGCAGCATACGTCATGGCATTACCGTATTTACATGGGCTATGATACTAACAGCCGTTACCTATTTTTATAATCCTAATTTCTACATTCGTTTTGGTATCCTGCACCTGCTTGGCATTAGTTTGCTCTCTGCTCCTATTATAAGCCGCTTGCCAAGAGCGGGGTTGTTGTTAGTAAGTGTTACTTCCTTTATAATAGGTTTCTTGTTTGCGCAGCGTTTTATTTCCTCCCCCTATGTCTTTGCCTTAGGCTTACAAACCAGCACGTTTGCCTCGCTGGATTATTATCCTCTTTTTCCCTGGTATGGAATTTTTGTACTCGGCGTTTTAGCGGGAAAACAATTATATTCCCCTAAACAGGCTTTGATCTCTATGCCTCTTCCCAGAATCATTACCCGGCTAGGACAGCACTCCTTAGCGATATATCTCATACACCAGCCTGTATTATTGGCCCTCTTATATGTGCTGCACCGCAGCTGGTAAGGTAATAAAAACTGCAGCACCTCTGTCTTACCAAGAAAAGCCATCCTAAAAAAGGCATAAAAATGGGTGAAAAAAAGAATTTAACCGCAGAGAACACAGAGAAAAAAGAGATAGGATTAAAAATCCCCCCTCAGCGTCCTCTGCGCCTCCGCGGTTAAATCGTTCTATTTGCTCTTTTTGTCATTATCAAGAAATTTCATCCATCAACTTATACATTCTTATATGATAAGAAAACTGCAACAAATCTTAAGAACATAAGAATTATACTTTCTAGCATAATAATAAAAAAATCCCTTACTCTTGCCGTAAACGGAAACATCCATTGCAAGAGTAAGGGATTTTTATCGTAATTTTATTTCAAGGCTTTTTGTAAATTTACTAAATTCTCTCCCATGATCGTTAGATAATTCTTGCCGTCTTTCATTTCTTGCTCTGTTAAACTTTCAATAGGGTTAAGAACCAAGAGCTGTGCCCCTGTTTCTTTGGCAATAGTCTGAGCTAGTTTAGGGCTGGTTAAGGTTTCAAAGAATATGTATTTTACCTTATGTTCACGACAAAACTCAGTGATTTTTGCCATTCTATCGGGTGTAGGCTCTGAATCAGGAGAAAGTCCCATAATACCCAACTGCTCAAAGCCATAACGTTTCGCTAAATAGCCAAAAGCTTTATGGCTGGTAACAATCTCTTTTTGAGTAATCCCAGCTAGTGCGGTCTTATATTGCTCATCCAATTCTGCCAGCTTCTTGTTGTAGGCTTGTGCATTCCCTTTATAATAGTCAGCATTTTTTTCATCAATCGAAGCCAGTGCCTGTGCAATAGTATTTACTTCCTGCTGAGCTGCCAGAGGATCAAGCCAGGCATGGGGATCAAATTTATGTTCCTCTCCCTGAGCATGATGGGCATGCTCTTCTTCTTCCTCATCTTCACTGCTTGCGGCCAGCTTGTTAACATCTTTACTAACTTCCAGAGCAAGAGCATTGCCCAATACCTCTTTCGTTAATAATTTCTTAACAGGTTCAAAATCGGCTCCATGATAAGCAAAGATTTTGGCATTCTTAATCTGGATAATATCTTTGGCTGTCGGCTCCCAATCATGCGGCTCCGCTCCTGGGGGGATAAGCATAACCACATCTACCTTATCACCGCCAACTTGTTTTACAAATTCATATACAGGATACATGGTTGTGACCACTTTTATTTTTTTAGCCTCTACATCTGTAGGCTTCGCTGTATTGCCACCGCATCCCACCACTAACAATAACACCGAAAGGCATATACTGACACTAACTAACTTTACCCATTTTTTTACCATACATGACTCTCCTTATTAATAATATTCTTATCTAATAAATAATACCATATAATAATATCCTTGTCTATCTTTGGAAAATACCTTTGTTTCTTTTAATGCTACAATCTGCTTTTTCATCTTTTATTTTAGGTTTTACAAGTATATAATGAAGATATTGTAATCTTATATCTTTTCATTAAAGATACTTGCATCTTATCAAGAGGAGGAATTTATTTGCAAAACATAAAAGATATTGTGGAAAAACATTATGATTCTATTGTTTCCTTACGACGTCATTTTCACACGTATCCCGAGCTAAGTGCTCGAGAATTCAATACACAACAAAAGATCATGGAAGAACTATCAGTCTTGGGACTGGCACCACGCCAAATTGCCGGTACTGGCGTCATTGCTGATCTGCAGGGAAACTTGCCAGGCAGAACGATTGCCATTCGGGCCGACATCGACGCCCTAGAGCTGCAGGATGAATGCGGCAAACCATATCAGTCCCAAAATCCTGGGGTATGCCATGCTTGTGGGCATGATGGCCATACGGCTATGCTGATTGGCGTAGCAAAGACCCTCCTTGAGTTAAAAGATCAATTAGCAGGCACCATTCGTTTCTTGTTCCAACCTAGCGAAGAATGTTTTCCGGGAGGAGCAGCCTTCATGGTACGAGATGGCGCCCTTACAGGTGTTGATGCCATCATCGGCACTCATCTCTGGCAAAGTCTTACTGTGGGTACCAGTGGAATCAGCTACAACCGTATGATGGCCTCCCCCGACTCATTTACCATTACCATTAATGGCAGAGGCGGTCATGGCTCCATGCCTCACCAGACAGTCGATGCTCTCCTGGTAGGCGCACAAGTTGTGACAATGTTACATACGGTTATAAGCCGCAATATTGATCCCCTGGAACAAGCCGTGTTATCCATCGGTTCTTTTAAAGCAGGTGATACTTTTAACATTATTCCAGATACAGCCACTTTAATTGGTACGGTACGTTCTTTTACCATGGATATTAAAAAGACCGTTTTCGACCGTATGGAACAAATTGTCAGTGGTGTCTGCCAAGCTGCAGGTGCTACTTTTCATATTGATAAAAATCTTGGATTTCCGCCTGTCATTAATAATCCAGAGATTGCTAAGGTATTTGCAGATGCCAGTATTGAGACCCTTGGAGCAGAAAATGCCTTAACCATTGACCCTGTAATGGGCGGCGAAGACTTTTCCGTTTACTTAGAAAAGGTTCCAGGTGCTTTTATTTTTATTGGTACTGGTAATAAAGACAAAGGCATTATCTATCCCCAGCATCATCCCAAATTTGATATTGATGAAAGAGCCCTGGCCTACGGAATAGAGACTATGGTCCGTGCCGCCATGAAGCTTTCATCTTCTACAAAATAAAGAAAAATTTTAAACATAAAAAATGAACCGCAGAGTCGCAGAGAACACAGAGGAAAATGATTAGAAATACCTCTCTGTGTTCTCTGCGACTCTGCGGTTAAAAATTATTCTTATCTACAGCGGTACTACTCCCGCACTTTTTCCATCAGCCAGACACCAATACCGCAAAATGAAAAAATGTATAGCAACATAGCTAGTAAGGAAAACAAAGGTGCTTCTCCGCCTAAAGCAATCGCTCGCAGGGCAATACTTGCATGGGTAAGCGGCAGAATTTCAATAAACCAGCGCAATAGTGTCGGTAAATGATCGGGAATAAAAAAAGTAGCGCATAAAAAAGACATAGGCATCAGCACATAAGTATTAAAATTTGCCATATCCTCATGGGTATTCATGACCATAGCTGCCACTAAAGCCATCGAAGAAAAAACCAGACAGTTAAGCAGCAATACCATTATGAACCAGCCATTAATAAGAGCATGAGCACCAAACGCATAGGCTAATACAATAATAATTAAGGATGACAGCAAGCCTCGCAATGCACCTGACAGCACTTTACCAATGACAAAAGAAACGGAGGCAATGGGCGCAATTAAATATTCTTCTAAGGTCTTATGATACACTCTGCTCATGTTCAAGGGACTTCCTACAGAATTAAAGCTAATATTCATGGAATTTAAAGCAATAATACCAGGTACAATAAAATCCAGGTAATTACCCTGACTGACCTGGACATTACGCCCTAAGCCCCAGCCAAAAGCAATCAAATATAATACCGGCGACACCATCCTGGATAGAATAAAGCGGCCAATACGCCGTTTCAGCACAAGCCAGTCCCGCCAAAAGACAGTCCAAATATCATATAACATCAGCCTACCACCTTTCGTCCCGTCAACTCTACAAAGGCATCTTCTAAATTGGTCTGACGCAGGGTAGTGGTTGTCATGAGGGTGCCAGCAAAAGCCGAAGCTGCATTGCGATCAGCAAAGAAATTCGTTTTCGTTCCTTCGTTATCAGTCCATTCTACCACATAAGCCCCGAACTGCTGACATAATGCAAGAGGACTATCCATGGCAATCAATTTGCCTTTTTCCATAATGGCAACCCGTTGACATAAATTTTCGGCCTCTTCAATATAATGGGTCGTTAATAATACGGTAATGCCTTCATTCTTTAAACGGCGGATTAAATCCCATAAACGGCGTCGTACTTGTGGATCCAGACCGACTGTAGGTTCATCCAAAAAAAGAACTTTAGGCTGATGCAGCAATGCTCTGGCAATCATCAAACGCCGTTTCATACCGCCAGAAAATTTCTGCACCATATCATTGGACCGATCATCCAGCTCTACATATTGCAGTAATTCCTTGATTCTTTGCTTACGTACCTCGGGCAGCATATGGTGAAGACGTCCATGAAGCTCGAGATTTTCCCAGGGAGTCAGATCAATATCCAGATTAAAATGCTGAGGAACTACGCCAATCACAGCCTTAATATGCTGTTCATTTTGCGAGGCTTCACAGCCATCAATTACAATCTTTCCTGCTGTTGGACGCGTCAGCATGGTTAGCACGCGAATTGTTGTTGTCTTCCCTGCTCCATTCGGTCCTAATAAACCGAAGATTTCCCCTTTTGCAATTTTCAAGGACAAATTATCAACGGCAATACGTTCACCAAATTTCTTGCTAAAACCTTCTATGTGAATCATCTTACTATCCCCTATTTATCGATTTACAATTGTGCTCAGACTTTCTTAGCTGCTAACCCCCGAATGACGATTACCGGCTTGTCCGTTCTATTTAAGATTATTTCGCTCTCAACGCCAAATACTTCCCGCAAGGTGTGTTCCGTAATAACATCCTTGGGTTTGCCCGCAGCAAACACCTGCCCTTGCTGCAACACCACCACATAATCAGAATACCGGGCTGCATGATTAATATCGTGAAGCACCATCACTACGGTAAGACTATGCTCCTTATTAAAAGCAGCTAATAGTTCCATAATTTCCAGTTGATGGCAAATATCAAGATATGTCGTCGGTTCATCCAATAATAGGATTTCTGGTTTTTGTGCCAACGCCATCGCGATCCAAACCCGCTGACGTTCACCACCAGAGAGGGTACTGACAACACGATCTGCCATCTTGACAAGACCAGTCTCTGCTAAAGCCCAGTCTACACAATGTTCATCCTGCTCGGACTTCCCCCGCCACCAGCTTTGGTGCGGAAACCGTCCGAATTCTACCAGATCTCTGACGGTTAAATCGCCAGGTGCCTGTGGCGACTGAGGTAAAACAGCCATTCGCTGGGCAATCGTTTTACCGTTAAGCTGAGCTAGATTATTACCTTCTAAGTAAACAACGCCCTTATCAGGTTTTAAATTTCGGGATAAAACCTTCAGCAACGTACTTTTACCTGAGCCATTTGGCCCAAGAATGGAAACAATTTTACCTTCTTCTACGGCCAGCGTGAGATTTTCTAAAATACTTTTTTCGTCAAAACGTAAGGATAAGCCTTCTGCTTGCAGGATTGCCATTATGCATCCCTCCTTAACAGATAGAGAAAGAATGGTGCGCCGATAAAGGCCATGATAATGCCTACAGGAATTTCAATCGGAGAAAATGCCACCCTTGCCAAGGTATCACTTAACGTAACAACAGCTATACCGAGCAAAGCGGCTGCAGGCAGCAAATAACGATAGTCTGAACCCACCAATAACCTGGCTGCATGAGGTACAATAAGTCCAACAAAGCCCAATAAACCAACAACGCTAACAGCACTTGCTGCCAGCAGAGCCGCCACTGCAGTCATGGCAATCCGGGAAAATTCCACATTCAGTCCCAACCCCCGGGCAATTTCATCGCCTAAATTTAAAATATTAAGTCGTCTGGCGCCCAGGATTGCCAATATACCACCAACAATTGTATATGGCAAAATAATATCAAGATGAGGCCAGCTGCGGGCAGAAAGTCCGCCCACCATCCACATCAATGCTCCATGTACCCGGTCACTATAAAAGACCAATAGAGCAGAAATCGCTGAATTTAAGAAGGCAGAAACAGCTACACCGGCTAATATAATTCGTACCGGCCGAATTCCACCCTTCCAAGCCAATATATAGATAAAAACAGCTGCCAGCATGGCGCCGGCAAAAGCCACAGGCGTGACCAAATACTCTTTATGAGGAAACAGCACCATAATGCTGACACCCGCTAAGCCAGCTCCCGATGATACCCCGATAAGGTGAGGATCAGCGAGAGGATTTTTCATGACCCCCTGAAGAATCGCACCTGCCAAGGACAGATTAACTCCCACCAGTGTTCCTACCAGTGTTCGCGGTAATCTAATATTCCAGATTACTTGTTGATTGGCACCGGAGGTATCGGAGAAAATCGCAGCTATAATCTCACGGAGAGGAATCGACAATGCACCGATACTCAAACTTAAAATGATGCCGCCAAAAGCGCAAACTGCGAATATAAGTAGGATACATGCACGCCACTCCCCACGTTCCTGTATACCATTACCAAAAAAAAATTTTCTATTTGACATTGCCATAAACCTCTGGATACATTACTTTAGCCAAATATTCTACTGCTTCATGATAACGAATACCAGGGTTTAACTGAAATAATTCAACAGGCAGAAAAAATGTCTGTCCAGTTTTTACAGCCCGCAGTTCACTCCAAGCCGGATTGCTTGCAAGATCAGCTTTCATTCTTTTTTCAATTTCATCCATATTGCCCATCGTTACTACCAAAATAGTGTCGGGATCACCTTCCACTAATTTTTCTAAGCTATAAGGCGTAATGTCACTGTCACCTGCTATTGGCTGACTGCCTGCAGCAATATTTTTAAGCTTTAAAATGGAAGCAATATTGCCTGTGATACTATTCTCCAGCTCTACGGTAACCGTTTTTGCCGTAGCATGCAAGATTACCACTTTTTTATTTTGTGCCGGTAACTTGGCTGTTACCCCATTAACTTTTGCCTGCATCGTAGTAATCAAACTCTGAGCCTGCTCTTGTGTACCAGCAATCTCACCAAACAACTTCACTTTTGCCAAAATATCATCATAGGTTTTCATTTTCAGCATCATGACCGGAATATTACTGCTTTCTAATATAGGAACGATCTTGTCATTGATTCCTGCAAAACCAATTACCAAGTCAGGCTGCAGTGCAATTACTTGTTCATTGTTTATATTATAGACAAAACCTACTTCTGAAGCTTCCTGTGCTGCAGGAAAAGTCAGAGGTGTTTTGGAACTTGGCCGTCCTACGGCTTTGCCGCCAACCCCATATAGTACATCAAGAAAAGAAGTAGATAACACGACAATGCGCTGTGGCTTTTTGGCCAACGTCACAACTCGTCCAGTATCATCCGTCATTTGCAGATAAGTACCAGCAGGCTTTGCTGCAGATTTTTCCTGTGACTGAGAAGCGCATCCTGTAAACAATAGACTTATTATGCTTAGGATGCAGACCAGAACCATACATTTTCTTTTCATACCTAACTCCCCCTCCATATATATAAATGAGAAAGGCCGGATACAAACGATCCGGCAATGACCTATTTCTTCTTTTCTACTGATGCTTAACCAAGTTTATTCTTCTTCGCCAAAATCGTCGACAAATAATTCACATTCTGTCCATCAACTTCATCTAAATTATAACTAACCTGTTCATCAGGCAAACCGCAGCGGCTAATCATAACAGCGTTATCACCAAAACCATGCTGGTTTAATTTCTCTACAACTTTTCCGAAGTTTTTGTATACCTTCATTAATACAACATTATCAACAATTGCTAATATTTTATCCAATTGCTCTTCCTGCATGGTAGCAGGGATAATGCTAAGTACATCATTGCCCTCTGCCAATGGCTGTCCCAATTGACTGCCAATAGCACAAAAAGCAGGAACGCCGGGTATCGTTTCTATATCATAACCGCAGTCCTTCAATAAACGATACACATACATATAAGTGCTATAAAACATGGGATCGCCCAATGTCAAAAATACAACCTTTTTCCCAGCCTGCAATTCTTGCAGAATGCTATTTTTGTTATTCTCCCAGGCATCAGTTAATGTAGCACTATGATTCACCATGGGAAAAACTAATTTTAGAATTTCAACATCCTTTTTTAAATAGGGACTCGCAATTGCTAATGCTGTACTCTCTTCTTTTTTTTCTGTTTTAGGCGCAATAACAACATCAGCGTTTTTTATCACTTCTACTGCTTTTAAGGTAAGCAGTTTTGGATCACCTGGTCCTACACCCACACCGTAAAAAATTCCTGCCATAATGGCCTCCTCAACTATGATTTTTAGTACAATACATGTAATAATTGTATCTCTGAGTAAAAAACGAGAATTCTAACTGTTAACATTACCATTATCCAGTAAACTTGACCAACGCTTTGTTACTCGCTTAGAACTAGTTATAAAAGGAGTAATCATACTGGTAGATAACTATGTATACACAAAAAAATCTTCCGACATACTATGCGGAAGATTCAATATACAATTATAGCAGCCTGCACCCATGTCATCACACACTTATTATGTGTGACTAAGACACTTAACTGTACGAATCTCCTCCCCATCTCTCGCAGGTTTTAACGGTGATTGCTATATAGGCAGTTCTCCTGACTTAGAATCATCGCTTTCCCATACCTTCCCAAAATTTTCATTTCAGTGGCATAACCATGGGTTTGCTCCTCATTACAGTGGCGGGACCGCGCTGGATTATAACCAGACTTCCCTATTAAGCCCAAAAGGGCACCTATACCTTCCATATGAAATTTTCGCTGTTCACTCTTCTATTACTGTATAATAAATATTTTTTATTGTCAAGCCAAACTTTACCTTGTTTTAAATGGCTCCTGGGCCACTCTTGTTATTGAGCTATATTGTCTGCTGCCAGCTTTCTTCCTTTCTTACCAAGGCAAAATTAGCTCTTTTCAAGCTGGGCTGATTTCTAAAGTACTGCATATAGTCTTCATTATAGCAAATAATTTGTAAGTCTATCCCATTATTAATAACACTTTCCATGCCATCGATAAAGCAGTGTAACCCATTGCCATGTAGTACACGATTTTGAGTAAAATTAAAGACAACATGAGGTGGCTTTATGGCCAGTGCCTCTTCAACGGCCGTAAGCAGGGCAGTAAACTCTTCTGCTTTGAAGTGCCGCATAAACTTGAAAGAAACCAACTCTTCCTTATTTTCAACGATAAAAGGGTAGCTAACCTCTTTTGAACTTACCTCCTGCTGATTCAGTAAGCGGTCACAAGACTCTTGGTGTCTCCCTTCGCCACATTCAAATACAGCGCTAGCTGTCAAAGCAGAACTGCTGCCCAGGATTTGATTTATAACTGTTATCAATTTCTCGGTAGTAATTGGTTTTAAAATATAACTCTTTGCCCCCTGCTCTAAAGCTTCTATAACCTTATGCTGCTGTCCCAGGGCACTAACCATAATTACCTTGGCATTTTTATCATAACTCATAATGCAGGATAAGGCCTCAATACCATCTGTTCCTGGCATAATAATGTCCATAGTAACCAAATCGGGAAGATATTTCTGATACAATTCAACAGCTTGTTCACCATTCACAGCTTCCGCTACAACGACATGTCCAGCACTCTCTGCCATTTTTCTGATCATATTCCTCATCATTAAAGCATCATCAACAACTAATATACGCGCCATCTTTTATCCTCCTTTTTTGCAATACGTTTCTGATGCACCAATCCTTTATTAACTTGCCTGTAGTGGTAAACCAATCGAAATCCCTTCCTCATCAGCATATATAGTACTGAGAATCAGTCATGTTTTTAACGATAATAATTATCACTATCATTTAGTATGACAAAAAAATTTCTGTCTGTCAATTCTTTCATAACAAAAAATAACCGTCCTTGCATACTTATGAAACATAGCAAAAACAGGGCAATAAAAAACGAAAATCATGAATTCCGTTTTTTATTGCCCTGTTTTTTAAGAGGGATTACCTTTTTAACAGGCAGTTAATCCACCATCCACCGCCCAAACAGCACCATTTACAAAAGATGACTTATCCGATGCCAAAAAACAGATGACATTGGCAATCTCATGAGATTGGGCAATCCGTCCCGCAGGATACATGGCTGCCATGTCCTGCAAGTATTCCTGGGGATTATCCACACCAATTAATTGCTGCTGCAGCATTGGTGTATCTACATCACCAGGGCACACACAATTGACGCGAACACCATAATGAATACTTTCCAGAGCCAGTGCTTTCGTAAAAGTCGTTACTGCTCCCTTAGATGCACAATAAGTAGTACACAAACAATTACCATTAATACCGGCATCAGAGGAAACGTTAATAATCGCTCCGCCTCCACTCTGCCGCAGATAAGGCAATGCATACTTGCAAATAAAGTAGGTACCTTTTATATTGATATTCATCATGTTATCAAATTCATCTTCCGTCACTTCGTCAATGCTCTTTTCCATATAGACACCAGCCGAGTTAACTACAATATTCAGACTGCCGAATTGAGCTATGGCCTGATTGATGACCTCTTGGCATTGCTGAGCCTTACTAATATCGCCTTGTATAAAAGATACCTGACCTTCGTAAACAGCTAACTCCTGCAGCATTCTTAGTCCCTTTTCTGCCTGCCTGCCGATGAGAGCTACTTTTGCACCTTGTGATAATAATTGCCTTGCTGTCTCCAGGCCAATACCAGAGGTACCGCCAGTAATTACAGCTACTTTTCCCTTAAAAGGATAATCCATAAGCCAGCTCCTATTTGTTTGATATCGCATAGAAAAACGCTACATGTCCTCTTGTCATTATCAAGAAAAGCCATCCTAAAAGAGCATAAAAAATGCGTGGGGACAAATAATTCAACCGCAGAGAATACAGAGAAAAATTAGATAAGATTTAAAAATCCCCCTCAGCGTCCTCTGCGCCTCAGCGGTTAAATCGTTCTATTTGCTCTCATTATCAAGAAAATCCCAAATCGCCGAACCTCTTTTGGATGGTTTATAACATTTTATCTTTATCTTGTTATTATATACCTAACCCTATGTTTTTTGCTATATCAATACATGCGTTTACGCTTATTTCTCTTACCGCAAGCGAAAAACAACAGGCATTGTCGTATAACACATGATACTGATACCACTATCCTGATTCTTGGCCGGTATAAATCGCCATTGGCTAACTGCTGCGATTGCCGCCTCATCTAAGCTATCATGCCCTGATGAGCGATTCACTGTTATATCGCCAGGTGCACCATTAGCTAATATTTGTATTTTCACTTGTACCGTACCTTCTAAACCGGCAGACCGCGCCCCTTCAGGATAAACAGGTTCTACCTTGGATAGAATGCGTGGCGGCACAATCTGTCTGCCCCCTGAATTATTACTGCCACTGTCAGCACCAGTACCAGCTCCTGTGCCGCCGCCTTTATTGCCAGCAGCGCCTTTTCCATCTCCACTGCCATTCCCCTCACCAGCTGTACCTGCTGTTGAAGATGTATTGTCTTGCTCATAGCCACTTTTGGATTGGGAAGCAGTTGCCGCCTCCACTGCTACTACCGCTAAATCATCTGCGATAGCCACTGCCTTAGGAACAACAGGTAAAGTGTCACTGCTGGCACTCTTCATAACTGGTGTAGTTGTGAGATGTGCAGCAGCTTGTGCTGCCCCTTCTACAGTTTGCGATGAATCAGGGGATTTGGGTCCCTCTGCACCCATATCTGTAAGTAGTTCCAGCTCAAGGTAAGGCTCCGATTCCACGGGTGCAACAAATCGATCTGACAACCAGCCGGCAATACACAAAAATAAGATATGAAACATCATAGAGATGACAATGGCTTTTCGCCAACGTGGCCGATATGTCATGTATTTTATCTTCCTTTCTGATCAGTAGCCACAGCTACCCTACGTGCTCCTGACAATCTTAGTTCATCTAGCACAGCAACAAACTGTCCATACTCCGCTTCCTTATCTGCCCGTACTACAAATATATTTTCAGGCTGTTTTGCCAGCTCGATACTAATTCTCTTTTGCATTAACGATAAGGGAATTTCCTCTTGGTCAAACATTACTTTGCCATCCTGCAAAACGGTAATATTAATATTTTTAGCTATTTCCTGCTGTGCAGTTGCAGCTTGCGGCAAATGAATTGGAATGGTATGCTGCTCCACCATATACAGCGTACTCATCATAAAAAATACTAATAAAAAAAAGATAATATCAATCATGGGAATAATCATTAGTTCCGGCTGTTTTTCAATGCGTAAACTACGCAATTTCATGATTTTCCCTCCGAGGTTTCTTTTTGCCAGGCAGCCGAGTTATAACTACCGTATATACTTGCTCCATATCTGTAACCAACTTATCTAAACGATGGGTAAAATACGTGTGCACTATTAATGCCATAATCGCTACCATTAAGCCAGTGGCCGTTGCCACTAGCGCTTCCCCAACGCCCCCAGTGATTGCCATGGGCTGCCCATTTTGCACATTAAAAACACTTAAGGAATTAATCATACCGATTACTGTTCCTAATAATCCTAATAAAGGCGCTAAGGTAACAATCGAACTTAGATAATTCAAGTATTCCCGCAGTCTGGCTGCTAATAAGGCAGCTGTTCCTTCCATAACCACTTCCGGGTTGCCCTCCCGCTGATAAGCCTCTAACCCAGCAGCAGCTAAATTTCCAATTACGGCTGGCGTATGTTCACACAACTGCAGTGCTTCGACAATCTTCTGCCTTTCTAATAAGGACTGCAGCTTATTAATGAAAGACTGGACATCGGTAGACATGTCGCGAAAATATACAAACCGCTCTACAGCAATTGTGATTACAGCAAAAGAACATCCTGCAATCACATACATGACCGGACCACCTTTATGAAATAAACTGATACATTGTAGTAAAAATTCCATATTGTTATCACTTCTATCTCTTTTGTAGTGATTCTATAAACTGTTTTGATGTCATTACAGTAACTTGAGGCATTTTTATTAGTTTTGCATATAGCATAACGGCTTGCCCCTCAACAAAATCCCGTTTCTCAATGGGTGTATCTTCAATAATAATTAATTTCTTGGCACTAAAAGCAGCTTGTAAATTATCGATGTTTTGAATTCCATAAGTTATATTTGACAATACAACCCAATCTGCTTTACTGATTTGTCTACGGTTTTGTTGTGTCGAAGACTCATCCATCATCGAGAAGGGCTGCCCCAATACACAAGGAATATGAAATGCTTCCGCAACATGGGTATCCACATCATAGGGCTGCATTACACCAATCGTCAGGCGAAATCCACGTTCATAAAGCAAACGTATAATTCGCCCCCCTGTCCCGCCACCACAAATGATATGTACCGCCGTATTTTTATTATAATGATGAGCAATAGAAGCATAAGTATGGATATCCAAATTACCTGTTACTTTATTCATAAATACTGCAGCATGCAAACCATAAGCTGCATGAAGATTCTCTTTGGTAATCACACTGCCAGGTTCACCATCGGCAACAATATTACCATCGGCTAATAACAGTAGCCGGGAACAAAATTTTGCGGCTAATTTTAAATCATGGGCAACAATTAACACTGTTTTTCCTTGTTCGCAAATCAATTGACAATAATGGAATATCTCTTCCTGATACACTAAATCCAAGCTGGCTGTAGGCTCATCCAGAAAAATAATAGGAGTTTCCTGCGCTAGGACTTTTGCCAATAAAACGCGCTGTTTTTCGCCGCCTGACATGGTATGCACAGGTTTATTTGCCAATGATTCTACACCCGTAAACTCCATATAATGTTGAGCAATCTCTCTATCTTTGCTTTTTTCGTGCTGCCACCACTTCAAGTAAGGGTAACGCCCGGTTAAGACCACTTCTAAAGCTGTATAACCAAAGCCCACATTCACTTCTTGCTGCATATAGGCAACTTGTTTGGCTAACTCTTTGTCAGACAAAGTGGTAATGGGGCGTCCTAATAACTGTATCTCCCCTTCAGCTAAGGGTAAAAAACCGCGCATACCAAGAAGAAAGGTACTCTTACCTGCTCCATTGGGACCGATAATTCCCACAAATTCCCCAGCCCCTATACTACAGTTAATATGCTGCAAGACCTTCTTATCGCCGAGAACAATACTGCTGTCACGAACGGTTATTACTTCCTGTGTCATGAAATTCCTCCAGGCTGCTGCGCTTTTCGCAGCAGATATAAGAAATAAGGTGCTCCTACTAAAGCCGTCATAACACCAACGCGGATCTCAGTGGGAGCAAAGATCATCCGCCCCAAAGTATCACAGAACACCAGAAACAAAGCACCAGCTAAAGCGCTGCCCGGCAGCAGCCAGCGGTGTTCCGGTCCAATTATGATTCGCATAATATGAGGTACAATTAAGCCGACAAAACCAATCGTACCACTCACACATACGGCCATTGCCGTAGTAGCAGCAGCGACAAATAAGAATAGCAGCCGCAGGGCCACTACAGGCACCCCTACCGTTCTTGCTTCTTGTTCTCCTAATACCAGAACATTCAAATGCCTGGCTAACAGGCATAATACAAGCAAACCGATTAGAATCGGACCAACAGCCAAGTAAACATGCTCCCAGCGTCGATAATCCAGACCGCCTACCATCCAAAATAAATATTCCCGTACACGATATTCACTCATAGAAGTCAGAATTCCCGAGGTTAAAGCTCCCATTAACATACTGACAGCCACACCCGACAATAATAATGTCATAACTGGAATTTTACCTCGTGACATAGATAAAAGGGCGGTTACACAAACTGCAGCAATAGCCCCTACTAAGGCAAATACCGGCATAATCAGCATACTGCTTGACGTCAGTCCCAGGGCAATTGCTACGACAGCACCAAAGGAGGCTCCACTGGAAACGCCAATAATTCCCGGATCGGCTAGAGGATTACCAAACACACCTTGCAGTACAGCGCCTGATACGCCTAATGCCGCTCCTACTAATACTCCCACTAATACGCGGGGTAATCGGATATTCCACACAACAGCTTGAAATTCTGCATTAATGGGCGAAGAGTATCCACTAAGTATCGGCAGATGCTGTCCGATGATTGCTAAGGTATCGTGCCAGGGAACTTGCACCGTTCCCCAGGATATAGAAAAAACTGCAACACCTAATAACAGTACACTGAGCAGTACAATAATTTTTCCGGCCCTTCTCCCGCGACTCATTTGTGTGTTTTTCAACATTATATTTATTTCTTACGGATTACTGAGGCCCGGCATAAACTGCCTTAGCAACATCCGCTACTCCTTGTACTATGTATTGTGATGTACAGCTTATATGACGATCAGAAATCATAACGACTTGCTGCCTTTTTATTGCTGTAAGACTTTGAAATGCCGGATCGGCCTGAATATCGTTTTTTAGCTGCTCTACGTTGGTTTTGCCATTAGAATCCCACATTGGCATGATAAAAACATCCGGATTGGCGGCTACGATTTGTTCTTTGGACATAATTTCATTGTTGCCAACCCCTACTTTGCTGGCTCCATTTACAACACCTGCATACCGGCATATATCATCAAACAAGCTGCCTTTACCGCCAATCCCTCCCATTAAGGAAAAAAGCACTACTGTTTTTCGCTCTTCTGGACTAACCTTTTCCAAAGACTTTTGCACTACTAGCAATTGACTTTCCATTTTTCCTACCATCTGCTGTCCTGCCTGCTCTTCCCCCACAACATGAGCGATTTGACGAATCACGTTTTTTACATCCTCAATGGTGGTTGGCGTTTTATACACATAAACAGGAATTCCAGCTTCACGAATGGTCTGAATCAATTCCATTGGCTGCCAATCAGCAATGAATAATAAATCAGGCTGCAAGGCAATAATCGTTTCCGGATTTGCTTTTACTTTTTTGGGGATCAATTTGGCCTGCTCTGTTATATTGGATATTCCTGGATCATCCGCTAAATAAGTCAGAGCCAAAATACGTTCTAAAGGAACCAATTCTGTCAATATCTCATCCGTTCCCAAAGACAACGACACAATACGATTAGGCTTGTGGGAAAGTTTTACCACATAGCCTTGTGAGTCTTGTACTTCATAACCTGCTTTACCTATATTCTGCTGTTGATTCGAGCTGCAGCCGCCTAAAAGTAAAAGACAACAACTTAAAAGCAATCCAATAAGTAACAATTTCTTCATCTACTAACTCTCCTTATACTGTAGGGCCTGCTGCTGTATTCGAACTTTTTCTGACCAATCATTTACTGATGTATACATAAACTCATGTACTACGTATTTGGGTTGTACACAATTTATAATCTTTTTTACTTTTGAGGAACTGAATGGCAAATGTTCATCAATACGCAGCACGTGACTCATTGCTGCTGCCAGGATATTTTCTTGAGGCATAGCGGTACTTCTACTCTGCTTTATATAATTTCCGGATAACGAATGATGCAAATGTATGCCATAAATATACTGTTTATATTCTCCGAGATTCTCTATTATGTTTAGCACATAATCTATACCATCATCTTGATTTTTCAATTCCGGGTTAGTATTCATCAAATGACCGATATCTAACATAATACCTACATTAGCGTGCCTTACACTATCAAGCAGCAAGGCAGTAAGCTCTTTATCCTGCAAAGTCAAGCCCGGCCACCACAAATTTTCAAATAATAATTCCATATCTTTTGGTATATCCTCCGCCAATTCATTGATCATCTCAATGGTCGCTTCAATGATCTCCCGGTCAGAAAAACGAAACTGCCAATTAAACAATTCTGGAATACGAGTCTGACTGACATGAAAAACTACATACTTGGCACCTGCCATTTTAGCTTGGCGAATATTTTTCCGATAGACATCTAACCAGCCTTCACGGGTCAAAGCACCATAACAAGCTTCAATATGTTCATCACTGACAAATTGCCTGAGCAGCTCTTCCTTATCACCACGCCAAAAATCCAGCCAACTGGGCCAGAAGCGCAGATGGACACCATGCACCCATTCTTTCCTATGAACCCGGGAATCCCAGGAATCACAAAACATCATTTCCAAACCATCCAAATGATGATGATGCAAAAATGCTTGTAAGCACGCAGGACTATTATGAATGAGTTCCAGGTCGGATGTATAGTTAGATAAATTCACAAGTTGTAACATAGTATAAGTCCTTTTTTGTTTATTTATGAAGAAGATGCCAAAACTGACATCTTCTTAGATAACCTAGAACTGATATTGGATACCTATTTGATAGTTACGTCCGGGACTTGACCACCAATCACCAGCAATTGGAGCAGGATATCCATAAGCAACATTAGAATATTCCGCATAATATTTATCAAATATATTATTCACCTTTACAAAGGCTCTTGCGTTTTTAGTAACGTTGTAATTCATCGCTGCATCCCACACCCAATAAGTGCTGGCAGGCAGCGCAGGCAATCCGTTACTTGTCGTGGGACCAACTCTATCAATAAAACCACGCCCTAATAAAGCCATATCATATTTATCCCGTTGATAATTAAGTCCCACATTCCAGGTACCTTTCGGTACATATCCACTCACATTATCTTGCTTACCAGGTGATTCAACACTAATTCCGGTATAGCCCACAAAACCAGTAAGCATCGCAGAGAATTTTTTATTTAGCTGTACATCCCAGCCATGAACTTTTTCCTCATCAATATTGATAGAGACATAGGTCATAGGATCATAGCCTATTATATTATTCGATTTTCTCTGAAATATATGGAAAGTGCCTGCCAATGTATCATTAAATTTATGACTCATGCCTGCTTCAACCGTATGTCCATCTTCAGGCTTTAAATCCTGATTACCGTATGTGGCATTATACAATTGATACGGAGTGGGAGCAATAAAGAACTCACTGTATGATATATAATAATTCGTATTATCATTTTGTTTAAAACCCAGATTGATTCTTGGCGTCGTATATCCGCCAAAGCTGGAATGGTTATCATAACGTATACCAGAGGTTAATTTCCATTGATCGGTCATGTTCCATTCATCCTGAACATATAATGCCCGATTTGTTAATTTGACATCATCCATATTAACTACTTTATCCTGGTTAAAATCAATACCCGCAGTAGCAATATGCTTATCACCTAAACTTTGGGTAAATTGTTCTTGAATCCCTATGGTTTTAACTTTAGTTGGACTCGATCCCCATGTTGACCCTATACCATAAGTCGTATCATAATCACCATTGAAAAATGACAATTGATTGCGGCTTTTTTCAGAAGGCTTATTATTGTATATCAGCTTCCACGAAGCGTTATCAGCAGTACCTACTCGATTATTATCTGTTCCATAAGCACTATCCGCATAATGATAATCTGCATTATAGCTGTCATACATCAGTGTTACATCGGAAGTATCATTGATTGTCTTCGTTAGTTTCAATGAATTGGTTTCCGCATTCAAATGCTGGGGAATTTTAAAACCATGACCATCTTTATAATCTCCCAAAATATCCTTTTGGCTTGCGATAACCCAACTGATATCACCAGATTTCCCCTGATTCAGCAAAGAATAATTTTCCTTGCCATAACTACCGCCAGTCAGGGTTACAGATGTCTTATTGCCCTCTGCTTTGCGGGTAATAATATTAATAACGCCGCCTTTGGCATCTGAACCATACAATGCAGACGCCGATCCCTTTAGTACTTCAATTCTTTCAATATTTTCTAAAGAACTATAGGCGCTAAAGGGAAATGGTCCACTAGTAGCAGCATTCACTTTTATGCCATCGATCAATACAACAATTTCTTTTGCTCCATTAATCCTTAAACTGTTCATTTGCTCGTATCCAACGCCGCCGCCGTAATTATATACGGCAACGCCTGGCACATTCCGCAGTGCTTCCGATAAATCATGATAGTGATTTTTTTCAATTTCCTCACGAGTAATCACCGTCACATTGGCATTGGCCTCAAATGCTCTTACCGGTGTTTTGGTCGCTGTTACCACCACCTGATCAAAGGAATATGGCTCTTGCTCTTCATTTTCTGCCGCAAATACGTTTGGCATTTGCAGTAATAGAGCGCCGCTGAGAGCACAGGCACAAATCTGGGCCTTTTTTAATCTTGTATGCTTGTCCAATGTTTCTCCCCCTGCTTATCTTGATTTTTATATAAAGCAGACTTTAATTAGCTGGAGGCTAATTCCAGCCAATATCAGTCGTACATTCCGCCGGACTAAGCCGCCATGAATCTCGCTGTAAATCGAGATTCATAGCACCCAATTACTTTGCAATTACTAGTTTGCGAATTCCAGCCTTTTTTTGTTCCTGTATGTATTTGTTCCAAAGCTCGGCCACCATATGACTGCTGCCCTGTAATCCCATAAATGGCCGCCCCTTACGTACCATCTCATCATAAACGGGTAAAGAGATATGCTGATATGCCACATCTTCCACTGCCTTTTGATGTAAAACAGCCTTCTCTCTGCTGCTTGCCATGAGCAATCCTCCTGTTAAGGCAGTCAAATGCGGCTCAATTCGCTGCTGTTCCTTGTATCCATCTAATACAGTACCAACATACTCAGGATAACTCCGTTTAGAAGGAACACCATTGTGTAATACGGTTATGATTTTCTTCGCATTGAGCCACTCACTGCGTATTGCCTGGGATATGCCAAAGGCTACTGAAGAAGGAGCGGCAATAAAGATACTATCAAACCATATATTTCCCCAAGTTTTTTGCTGCTCTTTCATAGCAATGCTACAGCTTTGCTCCAGATGATTTGCTTCTTGTTGAAGCATCGTAAGGCCATTACTTTCTCCCGACATATAATAATCAATTGCTTTTAACCAACTTAAAGAGCCCTGTAAACCATAAGGGGGCAAGAGGGATACATAGGGTATATCATATTGCTCTTCTAATAACTCTGCCAAATTGCGCCCCAGTTCATCATGGACTACAATATTGAGCTGTGCCTGACTCATCTGGAAAATTTCCTGGATAGTACTGCCTGCTCCTGGGCAAGCCAGCACTTCATAGCCAGCCAACGTTAACATACGCCGCAATTCTTTAAGATCATAAACGGCGTTATAATATCCAACACTGCATCCCAGCAGATTAACAGTATACGGCCTTACTAAACTACGTGGCTGGAGAGGCACAGCATCATAATATGCCTTTGCAGCGGCCTGATATCCTGCCCAAAATCCTCCTTCTAAATCGTGACAATCCAGACAAATTACAGGACAATTCATATTTGCCTGTTTAGCAATATGGATCAGATCATGATTACTGGTATTGTCAGCACAACTGTTTGCCAAGAGCAGCACAGATGACTCCGAATTTTGTTTTACTGATTGTAAAATATGCAGCAAATATTCTTCTGTACCACGCAATACAGTATCTTTACTCCTTTGAGAGCAAAAAAATCGTACTCCAGCAGCAGTACATTGTTTTTCAACATATCCCTGGGCGGAAAAGTAACACCACAAGGAGGTGCTAAGCACGATCGCAGCATTTGGAATACCAGCGAAAAAGGCTGCTGCGCCTGTCAATCCACAGCTGTGGCCCTCTCTGCACATATAGGTTGAATGACTAGTAACCATATACAATCCGTCTCCTTTCCGCCGCCAAACAATAATCTAAAAAAAAATCTCTTGCCCTAAAAAGGTCAAGAGATTTTACAATAGCATGAAGTAAATAGTAATCCCGACGTATAAATACGCCGGGAAAAAATAAGCACAATAAACGAACTATCGTACAAATCCCCTCCCCATCTCTCGCAGGTTCTAACGGTGATTGCTATATAGGCAGTTCTCCTGACTCTGAATCATTGCTTCCCCATACCTTCCCAAGACCTTTGTCTCAGTGGCATAACCATGGGTTCACTCCTCATTACAGTGGCGGGACCGCGCCGGAATTCAACCGGACTTCCCTATTAAGCCCCAAAGGGCACCTATACCATCCATATGTAATTTTTGTATGTTATAAGATTCACTCTATAATATCTTTAAACAATTGTCAAGCAGTTCATTTTTAACAAGCTCTTTTAAAACTCTATACCTTTTTGTGCCTTTATGCCTTTTTTATAGGGATGTTTAATTTCTTTCATTTCCGTGACTAAATCAGCTTTATCAACAATCTCTGGACGAACATCACGCCCTGTCAGCACAAGATGCAAGGCAGAAGGCTTTTCCTCCAGCAATTCTAATACCGCTTCTAAAGGCAGGACGCCGAACTTAATCGCATAATTAATTTCATCTAAAATAATCATATCCCACTGTTTTGATAAAATTTCGGTTCGTGCCATCGCCAAAGCTTCTTCAGCTGCATGACGGTGATCTGCCATGGCATCCTCATTGGCATTGCGAACAAAACCTTCCCCCATCTGGCGCATTACAAAGTTTGGTCCCAAAGCCTCCGCCGCCTGCAATTCTCCATATTTCCAATTACCCTTGATAAATTGGATAATTAACACCTTGAAGCCCTGTCCCCAGGCCCGTAATCCGAGACCTAAAGCTGCTGTTGTTTTCCCCTTGCCATTACCTGTATTAACAACAATTAAACCTTGTCTATTTTCCATGAAATCACCCCTTTATTTACTATATCACGTTAACAGTAACTCATATAGTCTTGAATCCTTTATATAGAAAAAATATAAAATTCATCTAACACGGAAATATGTCCTAAATTTATCTCATTATTAGCTCCTTTTGCCAATTCATGTATCCCCCTATAGATACAAAGGCTATGAATGCCTTACATACCCTGTCCTTTTCTTTAGATCATAATATCCTTAAGATGCTGCACATAGAGATCCTGAATTCCAGGATTTTCCCCTAAACCATGAAGATAAACCTCCACTGCAAAGCCGCCTTTCAGCAGTTGTGATTTAGCTGAATCCTCTTCATCACCTGCCATATCATTATTAACATGGTCACCCGCAACCAGCATAAATGGCATCAGCGTTACTTTCTTGATATCCTGCTTTTGCAATTTTGTAATAACGCTTTCCAGAGTTGGAAAACCTTCTACCGCATAAACAAATACATGATCCAGCCCGGCTTGCTCCATTTTCATCTGCAGTGCAGCATAGGCAGTATTGGCAGGATGTACACCCCCATGTCCCATAAATACAATGGCTTCCTGACTTCCCACATTAGGCAGTTGTGTATTCAAAGCCTGAATTGCCTGCATGTAATCATCTGGTTTATTTTCCTGTCCCGTAAAATAAAGCAAAGGACGGCCAATCACAATTTTTTCAAATGCTTTTACTGGAGCATGTGCATAATGGGCAACGATTGTTTTGATCTTGTCATATTCCTCACCGCCAACCACATGCAGAGGCTGAATGTACACTTCCGTATATCCTTCCTCCGCCAGCCTTTGAAGTGCCTCTTTTTCCGTATCAATATGAATACCATCTCTGGCTGCTAATCTTTTGATAACAATGCGGGACGTAAAAGCCCTGCGCACTTCATATTCAGGAAAATTAACTTTAATCTTTTGTTCTATGCTTTCAATATTCAATCGTAACCCATCCTGATAGGTCGTACCAAAACTAACAACTACTATAGCCTTTTTTATCATAAGCAACTCCTCTATATCTTCCCACAACTAAGAATAATACTACCCATTCTATGTCATTGCGAACGGCAGTGAAGCAATCTCTTGACAATAAAGGGATACTTCACATTCTAGCATAATAAAAAATCTCCCAACCATAAGCGGGAGATTCAAATCCGTCATCAAGGATATAATTATCCAAATAAATTCCAGCGAAATGCGCCAGAAAAATTACAGGATATATTGGTACCTAAATCCCCTCCCCATCTCTCGCAGGTCTGTCGGTGATTGCTATATAGGCAGTTCTCCTGGCTCTGAATCATTGTTTCCCCAAACCTTCCCAAGACCCAGGGCCTCAGTGGCAATCATGGAGCGACTCCTCATTACAGTGGCGGGACCGCGCCGGTATTCAACCGGACTTCCCTATTAAGCCCAAAGGGCACCTATACCATCCATATGCTATTTTTAATATTCTGTATAATATCCTATAGTAAATATCTGGCTTTGTCAACGTATGGGATCTATAGAAAAATGCTTCCTTTAGCTATCTAGCAAGCACCGGGCATATTATATAGGCCTGGGGTTAAAATGACAACAGCTTATAATACATGTCTTTGCAGACTACCTAGCAATTTCAGCTTACTCTCACACAGTAAAGATAGTGAGGAAAGCTATTTATCCCACTATCTTTGCCAAGAATAATATCTATTGTAAACTACTACTGCACTCTTGAAATATTGATGCAACCTCAGGATATAACAGCCATATCCCAAAACCACTGTTCCTTGGTAATATCCCTAGATGGCTTAACTTCTTTTGTTTTTTCTTGTTGCTTTTCCTGCTTTATTGCAAACCCATGTTTATATTGTCGTTGTATCACTATATTTTCAGTTGTCATTTCCATTTTATATAACCTCCATAATATTTATTAATATGAATTAGTATCACATAAATTAATAGCATTCTTAAACCATTTTTGCCTCACTCGTTCTACCAATATAATCCCTTTTATATCTGAGCATATAACTTCTCTAAATGTATCTTCTACTAGTTTTAGGATGATCTCTTTAGCACCATTACAGGAAGCACAATCACCAGTCATTTTAACTTTTAAGAATCCATCAGCTGTTACATCCACTAACTTCACATCCGTACGACAAGCCTTTAAAAGGGGACGAATTTTTTCTTCAAAGGTAATTTTACCAACTTGCTTTTCTTCCATTTCAATACCTCTACTACTTATTTTTCTTATTTGACAGCTACTCCAGACCATCACATGCAATTCTTGCCTATGAAAATGTTTTATATAAAAATGGATCTCTCTTATAATCACCTTTGATCGAAAGAGATGATTATAAGAGAAATCCATTATACCCGACTGGTTCAGCAAGAAAACAATCTGAACTGGCCTACAATATAGACGCCTCGCATAATCCCCTCCCCATCTCTCGCAGGTCAAACGGTGATTGTCAGATAGGCAGTTCTCCTGGCTCTGGTTCATTGCTTCCTCAAACCTTCCCAGGACTCTCATCCCAGTGGCATATCTTGAAGTTGCTCACCAATACAGTGGCGGGACCGCGCCGGCTTTTTTACCGGACTTCCCTATTAAGCCCTTGCGGGCACCTATCTCTATTCAATTATTCGATAAGAATTTATTACGTAAAATTCAGCTTGACGCGAAATACAACAAAATTCATTTTACACCCTGCCTTATAATTATCACCCTACATAAACTTTAAAGAAATAAAAAATGGATTTCTCAAATCGTCAATCCAGCCTCTACATTAAGAAGAATTGACTATTTGAGAAATCCATTTTTAACTTAGCCTCAGAAAAAACTAACCTGAAACCAGCCTATAACATAGACGCCTCGCATAATCTCCTCCCCATCTCTCGCAGGTCAAACGGCGATTGTCAAATAGGCAGTTCTCCTGGCTCTGGATCATCGCTTCTCCAAACCTTCCCAGGACTCTCATCCCAGTGGCATAATCTCGAAGTTGCTCACCAATACAGTGGCGGGACCGCGCCGGCTTATTTACCGGACTTCCCTATTAAGCCCTTGTAGGGCACCTATTTCTCTTCTATTAGATTGTACATTTTGTAACTTACTTGTCTAAAATACCACATTCTATTTTTACTGTCAAATAGTTTCTGCTTGGTATATTGTATTTTTCTAGCGGCTTCCCTCGTTTAACGTAACGGTTCCTCATCATATTCTACCGATAATTACATATATTTATCATATCTCTAGGGCAAAAACTGATATAAACGACAGAATCTTCGTATCAAGGAGGAGAATCGTGCGACAAGGAAAATTATGTCTCCATACTACTCCCTGGCGATTAATTACTTCCTATTGGTTTTCAAGAAAAGCACCGCTAGCCTGGGGATTACTCCTCATAACCATAATACTCAATGTAGGCATTGTTTTTATTAATCTGTATTTAAATCACTGGCAAGGGAATTTCTATCATCAATTGCAGTATTATAATTACGCCGGCTTTATACGCGCTTTGCTTGATTTTAGTATGATAGGCGGTGTGTATGTTATCCTCTCCGGCTGTCAGATCTTTTTTCAGATGATGCTGCAGATGCGTTGGCGGCAGTGGCTGACCCATCACTATTTACAGCATTGGCTCCATAATAAAACCTATTATTACATGAATCATTTACTCCCCAGTACCGATAACCCCGATCAGCGCATTAGTGAAGACGTACAGTTACTTGCATCGAATACACTCAGTCTCTTCCTGGGATTATTAAAGCAGCTTACTACTCTCATTACCTTTATTATGGTCTTGTGGCAGTTATCAGGGAACTTCAGCATGACAGTCAGCCACACTTCTATAACCATATATGGCTATTTGGTTTGGGCAGCCTTAAGCTATTCCATAATCGGCACCTGCCTCATCACCCGGATAGGGCGGCCATTAGTAAAGCTGAATGTCTTGCAACAGGCTTATGAAGCAGATTTTCGTTATGCCCTTGTCCGATTCCGCGAAAACGACGAAAGTATCGCTCTTTATAATGGTGAAGCTGCGGAACAGAATAATTTTATGAGCATTTTTCATCATATTTACACGAACTATGGAAAGATAATGCTCACCAGTAAAAACATAACTTGGCTGACTGCCAGTTATTCACAAGTATCCATTGTATTTGCCTTCCTCATGGCCTCACCCCGCTATTTCAATAACGAAATACAATTAGGCCAACTATTTGAAATATCGGGAGCTTATTGGTATGTTCACGCCTCGCTCTCTTATATTATTGACAGTTTTAGCAAAATTGCCGAATGGCAGTCTACGCTCATCCGCCTCAAACAATTTACGCAAAATATGAACAAAGCCCAATTATTGCTCAAAACAACACAGGACCTTACTATTCATCACTCTGCAGACAACTCTTTTATGGCGAAAGATCTTTCTATACAATGTCCACGCCGGGAAACTTTATTAAAAAACCTGTCCCTGCATGTAACTCCCAAAGATAATATACTCATCACTGGCCCCGTCGGCTGCGGCAAAAGCACATTGCTCAAGACTCTGACAGGGCTTTGGCCTTATTCCCAAGGTACCATCACTTATCCATCTGACGAAAAGATGATACTTATACCGCAAAAGCCGTATATTCCTATCCATACACTATACCATGTACTTCTTTATCCCCATCTTCCTGCACCCATTGCCAGGCAAACGATGCAGAAGACCTTGAAGCTGTGCCAGTTATCATTCCTGATTGAAAAATTGGATCAAGAAGAAAATTGGGGGAAAATCTTATCCTTAGGCGAACAACAAAAGCTGGCCATTGCCAGAGCCATACTGCATAAACCAGACTGGCTGCTGCTTGATGAAGCAACTTCTTCTCTTGACAAAGAAACCGAACTCTATATGTATGACCTCTTGCAAAAAGCCTTGCCAAAAACCGTGTTAATTAGTGTGGGACATCAGGATACTTTGCAGAAATTTCATACTGTTAAATTAAAACTAGACGGATTAGGCAGCTGCGAATTATCAAAACTACCCGCAATGTAAAATGACATTACCAAAAGAAAGCTACCTATCGATGATAAGCAGTTTTCTCAATCCATAATTATGTTATTATAAATCTCTATGCTTATTTTGACCCATAAGAGATAGAAGCTTGCAACTTATGCGAAAAAGAACCACTTATCAATGATAAGCAGTTCTTTTTCTTTCCTATGATTTTCACTATTTATATCAATCATCCTTATAAAATAGCAGAAGTTGACAAAGCTAAATATCTCTCTTGTATTATACTCTAACGTTCATTGCTGATTATAATTAATCACATCAACAGAATTAAATTCATTCATGTAAATGAACTCTTTCGTGTTCATCAACATGTGTAACGGATAATTCCGCATAAAATACCCCTTTTTGAACTTGAATTTGTTGACACAGCAGATTTAGTTCTTTTAAGATTCCTCTTACTACTAAAATTTCAAGACACTGATGATTATTTAAATGAACATGCATCGTAGAAACGATTTCATGATGAAAACTATGCTGAATATCCATAAGACAACCGGGCAGCCCAGCAGAATGGTGATCGTACACGATAACAATGGTTCCTGCAACGGCTTCCGCTAGCTGTAGACGATTTGGTTCGATTAAAGCTTTTCGAACCAGATCACGAATGGCCTCCGAACGATTACCATATCCTTGTTCCGTAATCATTTTATCAAACTGATCTACCAACTCTTGATTCATCGAGACTCCAAAACGAGTCAATTCGTCTTTTTCTGCCATATTAAAACTCCTTCAATATCACTAATAAATAAAATCATAGCACGATTTTTATGGAAATTGAAGTATTATTAGGTCCTTATTTTACTACCTTACTAAAAAATAAAGACCCATTTACACCTCTTTGAATTGTTTATAAGGCATTAAAAGATTCAAATCTATCATGGATATAGCAGCTCACTTAGCCTTCATTCTTGTCTACTTTTCTAGCAGCATCTTTTCACTGTCTCTACAGTATTTCACTTTCATTGCATATGACAAGCTACGCCCCCTCCATGCCTCGCTGTTACCAATGAAGGCTCACTAAGGCTACAAATATCTTGTGCAACATGACATCTGGGATAAAATTGACAGCATCCTATCCTTACCATTTTTGATTGTTCAATGGGCACAAGCTGTCGTACCTTACGCTGGCTTGGATGTTGTACCGGGATAGCGGCAAGCATCCCTTGGGTATAAGGATGGCAAGCGGCTGACAACTCTTTAGAATTTATAATTTCTACAATTTTTCCTTTATACATAACACCAATCCGATCCGTTATAAATTCTGCCACTTGCAAATTATGTGTAATGAACAAGTATGTCAAATTTAACTCTGACTTCAAACGCAGCAACTCATCCAATATCTGACGTTGAATAAGAACATCCAGGCCTGATGTAGCTTCGTCTAAAATTAAAAACCGCGGACGAATAATCAAAGTTCGCGCAATACAGACCCTTTGCCGTTCACCCCCGCTCAATTCACCAGGATAGCGTGATAAAACAGCAGCAGGCAACCTTACAAGTTCCAAAGACTCCCTTATTTTTCCTTCTAGTTCAGTTTGCTGTACCAGAGCAAAATTTCGTAAAGGTTCCGTAAGGGTTTCACGAATATCAAAACGCGGATTCAAAGATGCTGCCGTATCTTGGAATACAATTTGAATATCTCTGCGTAACTTTCTTCGCTCCATCGAGTTAAGCATCACAAGATTCTGACCATTAAATCGAATACATCCTCTTGTCATTGGTTCCAGCATGGCTAACATTCGTGCTAAAGTACTTTTCCCACAACCACTCTCTCCAACAATACCAAAGGTTTCCCCCTCATGTATCGTAAGACTAATGCCGTCAACCGCCTTAATAATCTCGTGCCCCATGAACCAGTTTTTGTGGAGTCGATATTGTTTGGCAACGTCCTCAAGTTGAAGCATGGTCATATATAATCTTCCTTTCCTGTAACGCTTTTAAACTGACTGGCTGCAATTAATTGCCGGGTATATTCATGCTGAGGGTTATCAAATAGCGCAATGCAATCATTCGCTTCTACAATTTGCCCATTATGCATAACAGCCACTTGATCAGCCATCTCAGCAATCACCCCCATATCATGAGAAATAAGGATAAGGGCCACTTTATATTGCCGCTGCAGCTGCTTTAATTCATTCAAAATTTGTGCTTGCAAAGTTACATCTAAAGCGGTTGTCGGTTCGTCAGCAATAATTAATGCAGGCTTAAGAGCTAATGCCATGGCAATCATAACCCTCTGATTCATGCCACCACTCAATTGAAAGGGAAATCGCCGAAAGATCTTCTCTGCTTCAGCAAATCCCATTTTATATAGTAAAGCAAGACTTAGCTCTCTCGCTTTATATTTGGAACATCTCATATGAGTTGTAAACAATTCTGCCAGTTGCCACCCCACAGGTAATAACGGATTCAGTGCCATTCCAGGCTCTTGAAAAATCATGCCGATGCCTCGCCCACGCAAACGGCGAATGTCCGCGAAAGGTAATTCCAATAAATTTTGCCCCTCAAACCAGATTTGACCACGACAGTGGATATTACGATTCTGTTCTTCTAATAGCCGCAATACCGCCCGAGCTGTCAGCGATTTACCTGAACCACTTTCTCCGACAATTCCTAACACCTCTCCCGGAGCGAGATTCAAAGAAACATTACGTACAGGACTAATCATTCCTCCGTGAGTTGCAATATCAACCCACAAATCTTTAATTTCCAGGCACCATTGTGGATTCATTGTCTGCTCCTCCCATTTTTCGCTGTCGTAAATGTTCATATCCCAATGGATTCAATGCGTCACGGATTGCATCCCCAACAAAGTTAACGGCTAATACAGTAGAGATAATGGCAAGACCCGGATACAAGGTAATCCACCAGCACCCAGCAAGAATACTACGTTGGCCTCCCATTAGCATATTACCCCATGACGGTAGATGAGGAGCAATTCCAAGTCCTAAAAAGCTTAATGCTGCTTCTGTAATGATTGCGTGTCCGATATTTAGTGTTGCCAGTACAACAATAGAGGGTAAACAATTCGGTAAAATATGCTTCATAGCCAAATTCCATTGACTTGTTCCGCCAGCAACAGCTGCTTTTACAAAAGAACGCTGCTTAACACTTAAAAATTCGATTCTTACCAGCCTTGCTGTTTGCATCCATGTGGTACATGCAATAACAAGCACGACACTCCATAAGCCCTGTTTCCCTAACGACTGCAAAGCAATCACTAATACCAGCGTCGGTAACGACAACAACCCATCCACAATTCGCATCAAAATGTTATCAAAAATCCCCCCCATATAGCCACTCAGCAGCCCATATACCAGACCAATGCTTGTAGACAATAGTACCGAAGCCACGCCCACCATAAGGGATACTCTCCCACCATATAATAAACGGCTATAAATATCACGCCCGAGTTCATCTGTTCCCATTAAATGACTTAGCTGAGGTGGCTTTCGGACAACCGTTAAATCCGTATCGACAGGACTATGAGTGGCAAGAAGTGGTGCAGCCAATACCAGGGCCGTATAAATAATTAGAATCACTAAACCCCATTTACCAATCCGATGATAATACAGACGCTTCCAAAATCCTGCTCTTTTCGATTCAACCACAACTGCCAATTCCCTGTTCAACTCCTTCCACTTGCAATCGGGGGTCAATCCAGGCACAAATTATATCTGCAATTAAATTACCAATCACAACAAATACCCCAGTCAATAAGATCGTTCCCATCAACAATGGATAGTCCCGTGTTGATGCAGAATAGATAGTTAGTTGACCTATGCCAGGATAGGCAAAAACACTTTCAACCAGATATCCGCCACCAATGAGAGAAGAAAAAGACATTCCCGCATAGCTAATCAATGGAATCATTGCATTACGAAAGGCATGGACGTAATAAATATGTGACGGCCACAGCCCCTTGGCGCGAGCAGTCAATATATAGTCTTGCTCAAGCACTTCCAGCATACTTGATCGGACAAACCGTATATAAGCCCCAATGTGGCTGACAGCCAAGACGATTGCTGGTAAGATTAAATGCATGATTCGATCAAACCAATCGCCTTCATGGCCGATAGAGCTTAATCCTGCCGACGGCAGCCATCCAAGATACACACAAAAAATTAAAATAGCTAAAAGCGCTAACCAAAAACTCGGTACTGAAAAAAATACAAAGGCAAAACAGGTACTAAGATAATCAAACCACGAATACTTTTTCACTGCCGCTATAATGCCTATGATAACCGCCATGATGATCATGATCGTCATGGCGGTTATATTTAAAATCAGAGTGTTGGGAAGACGCGAGGCGAGAATGTCCTTCACGTCTTGTCCACTCATATAAGATTTACCTAATTCTCCTCGCATTACCCCAGACAGCCATTTTCCATATTGTACAGGTAAGGGCTGATCCAGTCCCAGGTTAGCACGAATGCGTTCCTGATCCTGGGGGCGCATCTTTTCCAAATGACTTCCATACATTGCCACAGCAGGATCACCATGAGCCATGTGAATCAAAAAAAAGGCACATAGACTGACAATAAATAATACTGGGATGCTGATTACAATCCTGCGAAAAATAAAACCAGCCATTACTGTTTACTCCATTCCTCTAAGTTCCAGGTGTAACCGGCACCATGATGTCCCAGCGTTCTGGTCTTAACTCCCTGGATATTTTTGCTTGTTACTACAGCCACATCTAAGTAAACGAGAAAGTTAAATGCCGGGTCATTCGCTAGCTCTGTTTGAAAATCGTTGTATAATTGGGCTCGTTGATTGCGATCATTTATTTCTCTTGCTTGCAGCAGCAAGCTATCAATTTTTTCATTTTTATAATGCTCAAAATTTGCATTATCCATTTGTGAACTATGGAAAATTCGATAGGTATCATCATCTGGATCAAAAGGACTGCCCCACCCTAATAGAAAACTGTCTGTTGCACCAATTTTAAATGATCCTTTTTCCTTTGGATCCGGTATAGCTTCAATACCTAATTTCTTAAATTGAGTACTTAAAGCATTTATAAGTGCCACCCGTACCGGGTCATGCACAAAAGTAGTCATCTTAAAGGACAGCCTTTTCCCATCTTTCTGAAGAATACCATCAGCTCCAGGAGTCCAGCCTGCTTCCGCTAATAATTTCTTGGCTTTCTCTGCATCATAAGTATACTGGTTTACTTTCTCATTATTGGCCCAGTTGAGTTGCAGCGGCCCATAGGCAGGTTTACCCCAGCCAAGCATTACACCGTCTACGATTGCTTGACGGTCAACTGCATAATTCAACGCTTGCCGCACTCTAACATCTTCCCATAAAGGATTAATACGATTATACATGAGTGCCCTATAATCAGCAGTTACCATCCGGTTGACAGTAAGATTAGGGTTCTTATTGATTCTCTCCATCTGCATTGGATCAATTAAAGCCACGTCAATTTCGCCGGTTTCCAATTGGACAGCCCGAAGATTTTGATCAGGAATATATTTAAGAATAACTTGTTCACTTTTAGGTACGTTACGATAAAATTCTTTATTTGCAACCATTTTCATATACTGCCCTTTTTTCCATTCCACAAACTTGAATGGACCTGTACCTATGGGCGCCGAATTAAACCTATCATTATTAATGTCTTTACCATCAAGCAAGTGCTTGGGCAACATGCCTGTCGACATGACATTAAGAAGCAAAGGAAACGGTTTTTTCAAAACTATTTTCACAGTATATGAATCAACAACCTGAACCTCTTTAATTTCTTCAAAACGCTCTTTGATGGGAGAATTATTCTTTGGATTTAAAGCTGCTTCAATCGTAAATTTAACATCTTCAGCAGTAAAAGGCTGACCATCATGCCATTTCACATTATTATGCAATTTAAAAGTATAAATAAGCTGATCAGAAGATACCTCCCAGCCTGTCGCTAAATCAGGTATCGTTTCATTTTTTTCATCATACCGGGTTAAGCCGCTAAAAATCAATGAAATCGCATCATCATGCTCATCGGCAAATATAGAGTTCACTTTGTCAGATTCGTTCTCAACACCCAAAACTATTGCCTTAGGATCGGTCTTGGATGAAGCATTTGAACTGGACTGTTTTCCCCCGCAACCAGTAAGTAATACAGTCAAGGCTAAAATTATAATACTCATTAAATACAGTACATTTTGTTTCTTTTGCATGTTTCGTCTCCTTCATAAATGTTCATCTCGAGCATTTCATTCTACGATCAATTATTTTATTCGCGACTCATAGAAAAAGCAAAATGAGCTAATTCTTCTTTTTCTATCATACTACACCCCCACCAGTGTTACTAATAAGTTAAATTGTAACACGATTTATATGGAAACTAAAGTATTAAATTTCAAAATATCTCAATTAACCTCTCACTACGCTTGTAGTCTGATTTTAAAATTTACAGTTCTTATTCATCTAAAGATAAATCTATGAACCTCCATTATCCCCTAGGAAGAATTTATATCATTTATTTCAGTATAGCTGCCAATAATTTTTTTGAAATTCTTAGTACCTGCCTAAAGATTCTGTATTCCCCAAAAAAACAGCCCCTTATAAAAAGAAGCTGTTGATGCCGTGCAAATATGTATGGTTGAGTTCCTGTTAAAAAAACAGAGTGGTAAACAAAAGAAGTTACATTGCTTTCTCACTATAGTTACATTTGTATATTATGATGATTATAATACCAATATATTCCTAAAAGAATAAGTGGCAGTAGGAGTGCAATGAAACCGATATCTTGCCAAATTTCACTGTAGAGGGGAGCTATCATGCCCAAAATACTAAGTATGCCAATAAGAATGGGCATACGCCAAATTGCATTTTTCTTGCACTGACTATTTTTCCCTGGTGACGGGATAAATTTAGACTTAGAAGAAATCAATGGGTAACGAAACATCCAGGCATATACACCCGAAACAATCATTATGATTGTCAAAAGTGTAAACAAAGCCCAGAGAATTTTTAATGACAGCATTTCATGGTTATGTACGTGAAGATCCAGAGCAAAAGATACGAAAGGAAAATACCATGGCAGGGCTTTGGTAAAAAAGACCTCTGCATTTGCTGCAGATGCTGGAACAAAGACCAATTGCCCGAGATATTCAGTCGGATTTTCTTTTTGCGGCGTTATATAAAAAACATATTGGGGGGATTTTTGATGTTTTTCCGGTAAATCAACCGATAAAATAACTTGATCCGGAAATTTTGTGTTCATGAAAGCAATGGCCTGTGGTATGGCTAGAGACGTATTTTCGTTTTTTATAACCGGCAGATTTTTTGCCGCTTCCTGTTTTGAATCAGCGATATATGTGCTGTAAGAGAGTGAAAAGACCACAATCATAATGCCGCTGAAGCATAAAATAGCTGCCCAGACGGTAGTTAGGATTCCCGTAAACTTATGCCAATCCATCCAAAATGTGCGGGCGTTAGTCCTGCCAATCATACCAAATGCAGTTTCCCGCATAAACGGTGCATAGATCCAAATGCCCGAAATAATAGAAACTAAACTTAAAAAGCACATAAGTGCCAAAAATATCATTCCACCATTACCAAGTCCCATACGCATATGCAGAACATGCATCCAATGCATGAATTTTTGAACAAAAGGATACTTTATCGCTTCAGCATTCATATCATGCAAATGCAAGGTGCCTGTTTGTATCTCATAAGCGATTTGTTCACCCCCCATGCTCATACGAACTGCAGGTGTTGCTTTACTGTCTTTATCTTGTACACGAAAAAGCAGCTGTCCTTTTTTTGCCTGAGAAGAAATACTTTTGACAACCTTGTTGGGATAGCTGGATTCTATTATTGTTTTTCCTTGGTCAGCAGCTTCCCATAGATGCTCATATGCCATTGGCATGGAGTGGGTTTCTGGCTCTAAAAGATTCCAATCACGAATTTCGTTTTTAAATAGGAGAGGAAGTCCGGTAATACATAATAACAAAAAGAAAATTGCACAAATCAAGCTAATCCAGCGATGAATTTTATACCAGTAGTTCATAGTTTACTCCTTGTTTTTCTTGGTTTTTAGCCAAGGTACTAGTTATTCACAAAATTAATTTATTGCATCCTCAGGGGCATTAGAGAATTTTTTTAACCAAAATCCTCTAATGCCCTTAGGATATATTCACATCTATTACGACTCAACTTTTAAAAACGATACTGCATTCCCAAAGTATACTCTCTTCCTGAAGCGTCATAGTACGAATAATATTTTCGATCAAATATATTATTCACTCCAAAGGATACTGTCATAGTAGAGTTGATTGTGTAATTAAATTTGGTATTCACCGTAAAGTATGCATCGGAGGAACCATATACGCCATCGACTGAATCATCATCATTACGTTCACTGACATACATTGCATCTAAATTAGCACTCCATTTGGCATGATGATAATTACCGCCAAAATGCAACAAATGAGTTGGTATTTCTGAAAGATTGGTTCCAGCAGATTTTTCTACACTAGAATCCCATTTGCCTTTCTGCAACGCATAATTTGTATAAATATCCCATTTACTATTTATATTATGCGTTACATCTAACTCAATACCTTTACGAGTAGCAGAGTCTATATTTTCCCATACTTTTGCCATTTTATCAGGCAAAAAACTACCCGCCGGGTAGGTTACCCTAGCAATCATATCTTGTGTTTTAGCTTGATATAAAGCTAGATTCACATTTGTCTTTTGACCGATTTGCTTTTTTAGCCCTATTTCAAAAGTATCAGAGGTTTCTGGCTTTAGATTTGGGTTAGATGGTGAATCATAGGCTGTTGATGTCATGGATGATGTTGTAGTCCATCTATATAATTTGTATAAAGACGGAGGATTAAAGGAGTGACCATAGGAAACATAATAAGTAGTTTCAGGATCTTTTTGATACTCAAACGCTAATTTGGGACTCACTTCGTTATATGTAGTGGAACCGAATTCTTTGTCAATTCTACCTGTTGAAAAATCTCTAGAATAGCCATCATATTTTGTATATTGGTCATAACGTAATCCACCTATAACACTCCACTGTTTATTGAATTGGTATTCATCCTGAATAAAAGTTGCGAATAAGCGATCTTTGCCGCCATTCATAGTATCAATACTGGTAACAGAGTGATAATCGTTCCAATGGGCGAGTTTCGTAGAAGTTTGATTCATCTCTTCGATTCGCCAATTGAAACCGGTGACTACTGTATGCTTACCTAAATCTCGCCAAGATTTTTGCAAATCCATATTCCATGTCTTACTAGGATAGGAACTATCACTGCCGGGCTTGGTTTTATCGAAGGTATTGCCACTTGAATAGCCGTTCGCTGTGGTATCGGTAAAACCAGCATTCATGGTAACATGGTTTTTATCATCCTTAAACTGCAAGGCATGTATATCGGCTTCCCGGCGACCAAAATAATTTGTGAAATCAGATTCTTTAATTTCAAAATATCTGCCATCGGGTAAGACAGCATAACCGTTATAGATAGGATTGCCATTCGCATCATGAATGAACGTATGAGCATCATCATAACGGTACTCTAATTTATCCTTGGTGTAATTATAACTAAGAGATTTATCTTGATCTATTTTATACTTCATTTTTACCCAATAGGTATCACCATCATAGGCATTGTTGCCTTTATCACCAAAGATATAGCGTGTCTTACCGTCAACAGTATTTCCAATAATAATTCCATTCCCTTGAGGCTTAGTATTAGGAACTACTCCTGTCTTCGGGGCCAAAGTGGATGACGCTGGATTTACGACATGTCCATTTGTGGAACGTTCTTCATAACCAACCGCCACACTAAAATAGTCATTTACTTTTTGATTAATATTGAAGGATTTTCGCCAAGTATCATTGCTTCCATATGTGATATCAGCAGAGATAGCATTGTCTTTTGGCTCTTTAGTCATAATATTAATAACGCCGCCGACAGCATAACCTCCATACAGTGAGGAGGCTCCCCCGCGAACAACTTCAATGCGCTCTACGCTTCCAATTGGGATGGCATTCCAATTCACTGAACCATCATAGGCTGTATTCATTGGTTGTCCATCCAAGAGTACTAAGATATTATTATCAGAAAATCCTCTCATTTTAATCCCATCACCAACACCAGCAATCCCTTTGGGACGGTCTACAAAGATACCTACAGAATTTCTCAATGCTTCATCAATGGTCATAATATTCATTTCTTTAATTTTTTCCGCCGTAATTACGGTAACACTTGCAGGAACTTTTCTTGCTTCTTGCAAAATTTTTGTGGCTGTTACGATAACTTCATTAAATTGAAATATATTTTTTTCTGTTTTTTCATCTTCGGTGATCTGGCCTTCGGTTGCAGTTTCTGCAGTCACTTCTCCTTCATTAGCTGCTCCAACTTGCGGCAGCAGTAACGGCAATACAATAATAAATAATAAAATTTTACTCTTTACTGATAGATTTTTTTTCAATTTTATTCTCCTCATAATAACAATATGATTGCATATTGGAGTAACTATCCTCTTTTTAAACCAACTCAATTGCAGCACACTTTCTCGACGTGTATTCAATTTCCCATTCTTTAAATACAGCAGAATGATCCAAAGTTACCGAATACTGAAAAACATCCGCCTGTACAAGCTCCGCAAGTTGTAGCAAAACATTTGACGCCCTATAATTTAGCGCTCCATACTTTTTTTGAATTACTTCCTTGTGGCATATGAAAAAGATGCCTCTCTAGTTTAGACTAGGAGGCATCTTTTAAATAACCTAGTATAACAATACAAATCCCGGCGCGAAAACGCCGGGACAAAGTACGGTATAATAAGTGTACTTAATCCCCTCCCCATCACTCGTGGGTCAAATGGTGACTGTGCACTTCACATAGTGCAAAATATGGTATGGATAATTTCCCGTTTAAATAACGGAAAAGTGGTAGATAAAATAACTTGATTCAGATGAAGAATTATCATCATCTGAATCTTAGTCTAATGGCCAGCTTTAATGTCCTTCAAAAATATCAATTAAGGTTTTTACTGCCATAGTAGCAGAAATGCGACCATTGATAACATCTTGTTCGATTTGCGGTTTTTTCTGGATCACGTCTGGATGATTTATGAATAAAGCCTGCAGGTACTCTTGCACCATTGACTGCACCCAGCTTAACATTTGCGTGCGACGGCGTCTTTCAAATATGCCGGATGCTGCTGTTATTTCATGAAACTTTTCTACCATCCGCCAGACATCGTCTACGCCCTCGCCTGTACTTGCCGAGCATGTGTGCCCTTTCGTAACCCATCCTTCTGTCGCCGGTCGCAAGAAATGCAGGATGCGGTCATAATCGACTTTCGCCATTAAAGCCTTCTGCTTATTATCACCGTCTGCCTTATTGATCACGATGGCATCGGCCAGCTCAATCACGCCTTTTTTCATGCCTTGCAATTCATCGCCTGCTCCCGTAATCATCAGCAAGAGGAAAAAATCTACCATAGAGCGTACTGTTACTTCACTTTGGCCTACGCCAACGGTTTCAATCAGCAATACATCATAGCCAGCCGCCTCACATAACAGAATCGTTTCCCGGCTTTTACGCGTTACCCCTCCCAAGGTTCCGCTGGAAGGAGAAGGCCGGATATAAGCCCTGGGGTTGCGGGATAATTGTTCCATACGGGTCTTATCGCCTAAGATACTGCCCTTGGTTACTGTACTGCTGGGATCAACGGCGAGTACAGCTACCTTATGCCCTTTATCACACAACCGGCAACCCAGGTTTTCAATAAAGGTACTTTTACCCGCCCCCGGAACACCCGTAATCCCTACACGAATGGATTTACCCGTATGAGGCAATAGTTTTTTTAATATTTCCTGTGCCAGCTCCATATGAGCTGGCAGATTACTTTCGATGAGCGTGATCGCTCTGGACAAAATCACTCGATTTTCACTCAATATACCTTCAATATATTCATCTACGGAAAGCTGGCGGCGAATGGAGCGAGAATTAAAAGGGGTTTCTGTTTTCTCTTGATTAGGCATACCATCGTGAACACTGGGAATTCCGCCCATGACTTCTGTGGTAAAAGCATCCCCTGCATCAGGTGGAATCCATTCCGGCTTCCACCGATCTTTCTTTTCATTATTCATATTATTTCACTTCCCGTGAATAACGTCCTAACTCTTTTAATATTTTCTCTGCAGCAACAGGAATAATGGTCCCTGGTCCAAAAATAGCTGCTGCACCATTTTCATATAAAAACTCATAATCCTGAGCAGGAATAACACCGCCAATAACAACCATAATGTCTTCTCTGCCAAGCTTTTTAAGTTCTTCAATGAGCTGTGGCAGCAGCGTCTTGTGTCCAGCTGCCAAGGAACTCATACCTACTACGTGAACGTCATTATCTACCGCTTGCTGCGCTGTTTCTTCTGCAGTTTGGAACAATGGTCCGATATCCACGTCAAAGCCCATATCCGCAAAGGCGGTAGATATGACTTTTGCCCCCCGGTCATGACCATCCTGACCCATTTTCGCAATCATAATTCTGGGACGGCGGCCTTCTGTTCTTTCAAAATCATCAGCCATAGCCCTTACTTTATTAATCGTTTCTTCTTCAGCAAACTCACTGCTATATACTCCCGAAATCGAGCGAATAATCGCTTTGTGCCGTCCGGCAACAAGCTCAATGGCATCGGAAATTTCACCTAAGCTCGCTCTGGCCCTTGTGGCTTCAATCGCCAGTGCCAATACATTTCCTTCGCCTGTTTCCATGGATTTCGTAATGGCTTCTAATGCACGCCGAACTCGATCATTATCCCGGTTACTGCGCAATTTTTCTAAACGCTGAATTTGGGATAAACGAACAGCTGTATTATCGACAGATAGAATATCAAGAGGATCTTCCTTGTCCAGCCGGTAGCGATTAACCCCAACAATTGTTTCTTTGCCGGAGTCGATATGTGCCTGGCGTCTTGCCGCTGCTTCTTCAATTCTCATCTTAGGAAGGCCAGTATCAATCGCTTTGGACATACCGCCCAATTTTTCTACTTCCTGAATGTGACTCCATGCCCTTTTGACCAGCTCATTCGTCAAAGCTTCCACATAATAAGAACCGCCCCATGGATCGAGCACTTTGCATACCATGGTTTCATCCTGAATATATAATTGTGTATTACGGGCAATACGAGCCGAGAAATCCGTAGGCAGCGCAATCGCTTCATCCAGTGCATTGGTGTGCAGCGATTGCGTATGACCAAGGGCCGCACCCATGGCTTCCATGCAGGTTCGGCCTACATTGTTAAACGGATCCTGTTCTGTCAAACTCCAGCCTGAAGTCTGGGAGTGGGTTCTAAGTGCCATGGATTTCGGATTTTTAGGATTAAATTGTTTAATAATCTTGGCCCACAATAATCTTCCCGCACGCATTTTGGCTACTTCCATAAAATAGTTCTTGCCAATTGCCCAGAAGAAAGACAACCGTGGAGCAAAAGCATCCACATCCATACCTGCTTTAATGCCTGTCTTAATATACTCCAAGCCATCGGCGAGGGTATAGCCAAGCTCAATATCGGCAGTAGCTCCTGCTTCTTGCATATGGTAACCGGAAATACTAATGCTATTGAATTTTGGCATAAACTGTGAGGTATAAGAGAAAATATCAGCAATGATCCGCATGGAAGGCTCTGGCGGATAAATATAGGTATTACGCACCATGAATTCTTTTAGAATATCATTTTGAATGGTACCTGTCAGTAATTCCTGTTTTACGCCTTGTTCTTCTGCGGCCACAATATAAAAAGCTAATATTGGCAGTACCGCGCCATTCATCGTCATGGATACTGACATTTTATCTAAAGGGATTCCTGAAAATAAAATTTCCATATCCAAGATCGAATCAACAGCAACGCCAGCCTTTCCTACATCACCCACAACACGGGGGTGATCCGAATCATAGCCTCGATGTGTCGCCAAATCGAAGGCAATGGACAAGCCTTTTTGCCCGGCAGCCAAGTTTCGGCGATAAAATGCATTACTTTCTTCAGCGGTAGAGAACCCTGCATATTGACGTACCGTCCACGGCCGAAGCACATACATATTGGCATAGGGTCCCCGCAAGAAAGGCGCGATTCCCGCGACATAAGGCAAATGGTCAATTCCCTCAAGATCCTTTTTCGTATACAAAGGGTTCAGATTAATTTGTTCCATGGTCTTAAATTCTAATTCATCCAATAATTTACCACTGTTAGCTTCTACTTCTTTTTGCCAGGCGGACATATCCGATGGCTCAAAGTCTTTTCGGCAGGCAATTTTAGTAAAATCTGGTTTTATTAACATTACACAATACCTCTATCTTTCTGCAATTTGGCAAGCATCTTATAACAATTAGCCCTAACATGAATAAAATCATCCACTCCGGCTTCTTTATATACCGGCTGTAAATCTTCCGGCGGCAGACCTGCTAAAAATAAGGTAATTTCAGGATTGCCTTCTTTAATAAGCTTAGCCAAAGGTGGTACCAATTCCGGGTAGGTGGCATCAGTGGAGCAAATAACCGCAATTGTCGCTCCTGATTCCAAAGCAGCCTTAGCCGCTTCTTCTACTGTAGCAAAGCCATTGTTTTTTAGCATGGTAAAAGCACCTACTTCTAAAAAGCCGCTGACAAAATCGGCTCTTGCCTTATGCTGAGGTATTTCCCCCATATTGGCGAGGAATATTTCTACCTTCTTACCCGTTCTTTCTATATAAGATTCAGTACGCTGACGCAACTGCCTGTATTGTTCATCAGCTGAATGTATATGCATCGGATTGATTGATACTCCATCCTGCTCTTTACGAATTGCATTAGTAATATCTCCCAGAGTAGCGCCACTAAGGACAGCGCTAATGGTTGCCTCCAACAAGGAGTTTTCTATCGTACTTTTCGAAGAGAGTTCCCCCAATGCTTCCAATCTGCTTTTACATTCTACGTCGTCAATATCCTGGCGATACTCATGTATTTCATTTTTACGCCGCACTTTAAAAGCAGGATAGTCAAAAGCAGGAACTTCTAAGGGTTTTTCCAACAAGTTAGGATACATATTCGTACCCAAAATCACATCTTTACGTTTCGCAAGACCATCTGCCCTGCTTTTTGCTGTAGTCTCTACCTGTTCCTGAGGGATATTCAGCTGCAGAGATTCTACAATCCCCCCAGCTCCTTCCACTACCTGAAATAGTCCCCAAGTTTTTTCAGCTACTTCATTCGTTAATTTTTCGATATACCAAGACCCGCCAGCCGGATCAACAGGTTGGGTTAGATTGCATTCCTGCTGCAGCATAATTTGTGTATTGCGGGCAATACGGCGGGAAAAATCATCTGCCGGCCTCACTGCTTCATCGAAATAACCGACATGCAAACTATCCACACCGCCTACAACCGCAGAAAAAGCTTCGGTTGTTGTCCGCAAGAGGTTCACATAAGGATCATAAACACTCTTCGTAAAAGAAGAAGTCCGTGCATGAATATACATTTTCTGAGCCTCATGACTTCCCCCAAAAGCTTCTACAATCTGAGCCCACAGCATTCGTCCAGCTCTAAGTTTCGCGATTTCCATAAAGAAATTAGTGCCTACAGAAAAGGAAAATGAAATCTGCTGTGAAGCAACATCAATGGAAACACCGCGCTGCTGCATTTTCTGTAAATATTCCACACCGGTAGCCAGCATAAATGCCAGTTCTTGTACCGCGCTTGCCCCGCTATTATGATAGGGCTGTCCTTGCACAAAAATTGTTTTTAATTGCCTGGTATTCGTATGAGCCCAATTTGCCACAGCTGCCATTTCATCATAATAAGTATCTAAAGAATGGGCCAATTGTCCTTCTGTGGCCAAATAGCCAATCGGATCTACAGCAATGCAGCCATGTAATTTATGAAAATCTTTCCCGTTGGCTTTCATTAGTGCGACAAATAAGCTAAGTAATTGTACGCCAGAAGTACCTGCAAAAATTAATAATGGAGTTTTTTCTAAATCAAAACCATGGAAAGCCTGTTGTACATCATCCAGTGTTGATAAGGATAATCCTTTTCCTAAAAAAGGTTCTGCCGCTTTGTCGGCATCCATGCCATTCAAGGTTGCTTTATCAGCTGCTATATGAATCGTAGTGCCGCCTTTGTTTAACTCATGCTGCAAAACTTCATGCATGTTAGCTGAAATAGGTTCATCACACTCTTGACTAATCTCCCATGGTTTGTCTAAATAGCCCATGGCATTGGCACCCCGTACAAAAGGAAAACTACCAGGCAAGGAGTCGCAATGCGTTAATCCTTCCAGATCTTCCATCCGGTACATTGGCTGCAAGTTAATTCCTTCATAGGTTTTTGTGATTAACTTTTTCTCCCAATTAGCGCCTTTCAGTGCCTTTTCTGACTCGGCGCGCCATTCCTCATAAGTAGGATAGGGAAACTCAGCGAAGAACCGTTCTTGCGCTTCTTCACCTACTATTTTCTTATTCTCTACATCTTGACTTGACATACTTTCACCATCCATTTCATTGTCATTCTCTGGGATTCTTATCTAAAATACTTAGTAAGGCTGACTGATAATACGTACTCTATCCACACCAAAGCTCGATCGAATCATTGGTAAAAATTTGCTTTCGATTATGGACCGGTACATTTCCTTTTTGGTAATAAGTAATAACATATCATTACCTTGTCTTACACTAATCAGGGAATTAATATATTTTTCAAACTCTGCAGGCAGCATCTGCTCTTGCAAGCTATGCAATCCTGCTACTAATTCAGGGGCCTCTTGTATAACTCGCTCCACCAAGGGCGTAAATGGTTCCCATTTCAACATGTCCATATGTCCCTCTACTCCTTTGTCTGATTTAAACCCTGACTATTACCGTTTTTCACGACCCTCCTTTTCTAATAAAAAAAACTCCCAGCACAGGCCGAGAGTTAAACGCAAGTATAAAAATATTATAAATAAAGCCTGGCTATACATAATAGCCAGGACGAAAAAACGCGAATCTTGCGCGTAAATCCCCTCCCTATCTCTCGCAGGTCAATCGGTGATTGCTATATAGGCAGTTCTCCTGACTCTGAATCATTGCTCACCCATACCTTCCCAGAAAATATATCCAGTGGCGTAAAAATGGGTTTACTCCTCATTACAGTGGCGGGACCGCGCCGGCATTGAACCGGACTTCCCTATTAAGCCCCGAAGGGCACCTATACCATCCATATGTAATTATCTTAACATCTACAACTTATACTATTTTTTCTGAATTGTCAAGTTTTATGTATTCCGATTTGAGCTCAAAATCAGACATCCTGTTCATTTTTTCACATTAAAAGCATTTTCATGAGTAACCAATTTCTGCCCTGTTCATATAATACAGTAAATCCGATCTTTTATATGGGTTAGCCGCGGCTAACATATTTTTTATCGTAAATGTTAGCCGCGGCTAATATCAACTACTACATTAAAAAGGAGACTTTTACATGAATACAATGACAACTAATATTCCATTATCAACTATAGGGATAGGATCCATGTGCCAAGTGGTATCCCTTAATTTAGAAGGTTTATTGCGCCGCCGTATTCTTGACTTAGGCATGGTTCCAGGAACACCAGTGCAATGCATACGTAAAAGCCCCGCAGGCGATCCAGTGGCTTACCTAGTAAGAGATACTCTGATTGCACTGCGCAGTGAAGATGCCAGCCAAATTACGGTTAATCTTACCAAATAATTTTAGGAGGAGAATCAACATGACCAATGCTACTACGGAAGAACATCGTAAAATCCTACGTGAACATTTTGGCATTACAACATCTCCCGGACAGTTTACTGTAGCTTTAGCTGGCAATCCTAATGTTGGCAAAAGTACTGTATTTAATGCACTGACAGGATTACATCAGCACACCGGCAACTGGCCAGGAAAAACTGTTGATAATGCCCAAGGAAATTTTACTTATTTGGATCGTTCTTTTTTAATGGTAGATCTGCCTGGTACTTATTCCATTTTAGCACATACCGTAGAAGAGCAGGTTGCCAGAGACTTTATTTGCTTTGGCAAACCGGATGCCACACTGGTAGTACTTGATGCTACATGCTTGGAACGCAATCTCAATTTAGCCCTGCAAGTCATGGAGATCACTCCTAAAGTCATTGTTTGTGTCAATTTGATGGATGAAGCCGAAAAGAAAAATATTAAAATAGATATTTCAGCCTTACAAAAAGAATTGGGCGTGCCAGTTATCGCCACTGCCGCCCGTAATGGAAAAGGTCTCGACGAATTGCGTCAAGGATTATATGCAATGTCAACAGGGTCGTGCATAGCAACCCCTAGACAAATTAAGTATTCTCCTGAAGTAGAAAATGCCATTCAACAGCTAATGCCAAATATTTCAAGATTAATCGGTCCTAATCTAAATCCTCGTTGGGTAGCACTGCGCTTATTAGATGGTGATCAAGCCTTTATTAAAAGTATTACAAACTATCTTGATTTAAATCTGCACTTGACTGGTTTACAGGAGGTTGCCGTATGAATGCTACAATTAAACCTATGATAACCTTGGAAGAAATATGCACTGAGGCGGAAAATTTTCGCCTCAGTAACCCCAATGTCGGCGATAAAATTGTGTCTGATATCTATGCAAATGCCGAGGCAATAGCCAGACCAACTATCAGTAAACAAATCTCTGAAAAACGCAGCTGGGATCATCGGCTAGATGATATTTTAACCTCACGGTTATTCGGATATCCTATTATGCTGCTATTACTGAGTGCTATTTTCTGGCTCACGATCACAGGAGCGAATGTCCCTTCCGAGATCATTGCCAACACGTTATTCGCCTTTCAGGATCAGCTTCTAGCATGGTTCGAAATGGCTGGGGCGCCTGGCTGGCTGACTGGTCTATTAGTTTTGGGTATGTACCGCGGTTTAGCCTGGGTTGTGTCTGTTATGCTGCCGCCTATGGCCATATTTTTCCCCTTATTTACGCTCTTAGAGGATCTAGGTTATTTGCCAAGGGTTGCTTTTAATTTAGATAATATGTTCAAAAAATGCCATGCCTGCGGCAAGCAGATACTCACTATGTGCATGGGTTTTGGCTGCAATGCTGCCGGAGTAATCTCCTGCCGCATTATTGATTCTCCTCGGGAGCGCTTAATCGCCGTGTTAACAAATAACTTTGTACCATGCAATGGTCGCTTTCCCACTTTAATTGCTATCGCTACAATCTTCGTGGGAGGCATGTTCATGCCAGAACTCCAAACAGCTGTGGCCGCTGTCGTTGTTACGATTTTAGTCATGATGGGTATCCTGGTAACCTTTGCTGTATCATGGGCATTATCCCACACAATTTTACAAGGAGAAGCCTCTTCTTTAGTATTAGAACTCCCCCCTTATCGTAAACCTCAATTATGCGCTATTTTTTATCGCTCCCTCATTGACCGCACCATCTTTGTATTAAAACGGGCCGTCATTATGGCCGCCCCAGCGGGTGCTATTACCTGGATGCTTGCGAATATTTACATAGGAGATGTAAGCATTATTGGTCATCTGGCAGCTTGGCTGCAGCCTCTTGGTTATGCGATTGGCCTGGATGGTTTTATTCTGCTTGCGTTTATGTTAGGTCTGCCTGCTAATGAAATTGTCGTGCCCATTCTTTTAATGTCTTATTTATCTACTGGCCAAATGATGGATTTTGACAGCCTGGAAGAATTGCGTACTATTCTGATCAGTCATAACTGGACCTGGTTAACTGCCGTTTGTACCATGCTATTTTGCCTGCTTCATTGGCCTTGCACCACGACCCTGCTATCCGCTTATAAAGAAACCGGCAGTAAAAAATGGACCTTTTTGACTTTCATGATTCCTACGGCAATTGCTTTTATGGTATGTTTCCTGGTAGCCCAGTCAGCCCGCTTCTTCAATTTAGTATAAGGATCATTACAATTATATGCAATTTATATATTGCATATAATATTATCTTACCGGAATACCTCATCCAACGTCAAAAACTAGCAGACTGCCTACGAAATAACTTTCTGGCAGCCTGCTAGTTTTTTGTTCTTATTAGACAGGAAAAAGCTAGACATTCCAACGGCTGTGTCTTTACCTATGAATCATATGAGTATACTCAGTTAGCATGATCTAGAACGAGTAACTCGTTTTTAGCCAAATCGTGCGGCCTGGCTCATTGACTCGTATGGAAGCAGGAAACCCGTCTATCTCAACACCTTTTCTGCTTAAAAATTCAGCATAATTTTTGTTGAGTATATTATCAACACCAGCAGTTATAAGGACATTTTTAGTGGCCCGATAAGAGACATTTGCTGAAAGGATTCCAAAGCCGCCAGTTCTTCCAATATCTTGCCCAATTTCGCTGCCGCTGCCAACATCATAGCGGTTTTGCGCTGTAACACCTCGCCACAACAGTCCAGCATTCAGTTTTTCATTTTCATATTTTACTCCTAAGGTTCCTTCAAGAGGAGGAGTTTGAGCCAAAGGCTTGTTGCTTGTATCATTATTACCATGTACAGAAGCAAGGCTCGCAGTGGCTGTCCAATGTTTCGCCAATGCATAAGAAAGGTCAGCCTCGCCACCATACAGGGTAGCATTAATGTTACTTACCTTACTCCCATTATTGGTCCATAAAATAAAATCATCAATTTTTGAATAAAACAATGATAAGTTCGTTTTCAATTTACCTGATTGATAAAGAAGTCCCGTATCAAGTTGGGTATTTTTCTCTGGGCTCAGACTCTCCCAGCCAGTCTTCTGTCTCTCCCAGTAGTCAGCAGGCCGTTCAGCATGACCGATGCCAACATAGGAAGTAATGGGTGCCTTAGCATAGTCATGTTCATAGCGTAAAAAAGCTCCATGAGTTGTGTCACTATCGGTTTTTCCCGAATTTGTATAATCAGTTACATCCAGTTTATCAAGCCTCAGCCCGCCAAGCAAACGGCTGTTGTTAGCTAACTTGTGGTTAAAATCACTAAATATACCATAATTGCTAAAAGTCATATCCCGATCTGACTCGTTGGTGTGTTCGCTTTTCTGATAATCAATACCAACCGTCGCCAGGGTGTTAGGGCTTACTGACAATTTGGCTGCCAATCGTCCGCCATTCGTTGTACGGCCGACCGCCATAGCCATCTCAGACGGCATTCCCATCATTCCTCCCATACTTGACGGTGTCCTCAGGGTATAGTTATCCATAACGTGATCCACTGTACTATGATAAGCACTAAACTCAAGCTTTTGCAATAATGGAGAAATATTGGTTTTTTCAAATTTAAAGTTATAAGAAGTTCTATCAAATTTTGATCCATCCATGGAACGACCAGCATATGCAGCCTGGGCATTACTGGAATCTGCTGAAAACTCAAACAGAGTATTGGCATTGGGCGTCCAGCCGATGATGCCTGTCAGATTGTTTCTTGTATAGAAGGAATGCACTTTATTGCCAGCTCCGTCTGTATAATCATCTGAATCAGATCTGGAACGGATGACCCGTACATATCCCTGTGTATCTCCAGCTGTCACATCTAAAAATTCATCGTTTCGATTCGCACTTCCCACTAAAACGCTGCTATTTACCCTGACTCCCGGCTCAGTAAAGCGTGGAGTACTTCGTTCAAAGAGTACCGTTCCTGCTACATTACCGCCGCCGTACAAGATCGATTCCGGGCCTTTCAGGACAGTGATTTTATCGTAGGCTTCCGGAAAGACATAAGAGGTCGTGGGATCCATCCGATAAGGGCAGCCACCCAGCTGATTGGCGCCGTCAAGAAGAATATTAAGACGCGTGCCGCCAAGTCCTCTAAACAAAGGATCACTTCCCGTGCCACCTTGGCGGGTTACCGAAAATCCTGGAATATTTTTTAGATAACCACCACCGTCAGCCGCAGGAACTGGCTGGCGTGGTGCTTTCGGATCCGTATCTACCGTCAGTGTTTCAGTCACCGCTGGAGCGGTGACAACTACTTCTTCCAGCGGAAAAACATTTTCCGTTTTTTGAGCTTTATCATCTTCATCCTCCGCAGCGAATACCGTTGGATTTACTGCTACTACAGATGATAGCAAAAGCAAGAATGAACAAAAAAAAGTATATGATTTCTTCATCGATGATCCATCCTTATGTTATTTTTTTGAGGAAAGGGATTATCTACCTCTTTACATTACTTTATTTCACATTGAGCCCTCCGTGAAATGATCACCTCCTGTTAAATAGGTCTCTTTAGCTGGCAATTAGTATCTATAGGTCCTACTCCGTTAATAAGCAATTGGGCAGGCTGCCTTTAAAAGCACAATACATGACTGAAGTTACAGCGGCCTTCAATCGTGAATATGCTGAGCTTTTCCAATTCTAAAAAATATGTCAATGTGTTGATCTCCTGGCGTAACATCCATCACTCCTGATAACTTCCAGAGAACAAGGAACATAATGTGACAGCCAGACTTAGCAAAGCAAAGGATAGTCCCAATCGTAAAAAAACGAATATTTGTTGCTGAAATAAGGCTTAGTCTATAAATCAAATCCATAACAATATCCACTATTAAGAGGGATTAACCGCTACTGCAATTTTTGTTATACCGGTTTGACGGATGGCATCCATTAATTCAATGACACGCCCATGTTTCACACTGCTATCGGCATTGATGATCACTGACGCTTGCTTATCCTTACTTTGCTGCGTAAGACGCATCACAGCGTCTGCAGTTGAAGTGATTGGCTCCTTATCGTAAAAGAGTTTACTGTCTTGGGTCAAAGTCAAGGTAATTATCTGCTGTTTCTCAGCCTGCACACCGTTTGCATGGGGAAGATTCACTGGCAAGCTACTTTGATTCGTCATCGATAAAGTAGCAATCATAAAGAACACTAAGAGAAAAAACATAGTATCAATCATCGGGATAATTTCAATTCGAGCCTTTTTAGGCATATTTCTTGCTATCTTCATGCTTCTCACCCCTATACGGCAGTGTATCCAGCGCCACTTCCAGCCGAGTTGCGTAATATTCAATTACTTCTGTTTCTTTCTCAACACGGGCCAAAAAGTAGTTATAAGGAATGAGGCTCACGACCGCAACAATAATACCTGTCGCAGTGGCGATTAAGGCTTCAGCTACTCCACCCGTTACGGCATGGGGCTGTCCTATCCCAGCTACGTCCATAACCTGAAATGAATTGATCATACCAATGATAGTTCCTAATAACCCCAATAATGGTGAAAGCGTGATAATGGTGTCCAGTACTGGCAAGCCTCGCTTCATCAGAGTCACTTCGGCTATTCCTGCCGCTTCCATGGCTTTTCCTGGTTTGAGGTAATGCTCAATACCCACTGCTAATACTCTCAGCAATGGTGATTTAGTCTCTCGAGTAAGACAAGCTGCTTTATCCATTTCTCTTTTGCTAACTAAATCCAGCACATTTTCAGCAAGATCTGCTGCTGCTATTTTTCTGAAAAATGAAAATCGTTCCATAACAATTGCAACAGTTATAATAGAGCAAAACAGCAGCGGCAGCATTACCCATCCACCTTTTATCAGTATCTGTATCATAATTGCTTCTCCCCTTAAAAATTAATTTTCTATCACTACATGCATTTTTTTCATAACACGCTCTATAGCTATTGCCAATCGGCAAGCCTAAATTTTACTCGTACATCATAGTAGCTTTCTACTGCCGTCGCATCATGGCGTGCAGGGGCGAAATGCCATTGTTTTATAGCCTGTGCTGCCGCCTCATCAAGGGATGCATATCCACTACTTGTATGTACCGCTACTGCAGAGGCCGAACCATCCGTTGCAACCAGCACGCGAATGACTACCGCTCCTTCCCAGCCAGCCTGCCGGGCTTCACGCGGATAGGGTGGACGTGCTCCGGATATATAGCTAGCTTGTGTTCGGACTGCCGGCTGGCCATCTTGCCTATTGCCATTAGGAGCACCTTCATTATCAATGCTAGCACTCGGCATCCCAACCGCTGCGCTCCCACTAAAAGATCTTTGTATCTCAGTTTTCCCGCTTGCTTGGATCTGCTGTGTGTTTTTTTGGGGAATAACTTCTTGTTTTACCTGTGTAGTCTGCTGTTCAGATTGAGGTTCAGCAGTTGGTGATGGAGAGCTTTCCTTAGTTTGAATATCTCCAGTATTGATTACATTGTCTGTGACAAATTCAATCTCAATGGGAGCAGCAACAGAGACTGGAGTTATCCTGTTATACCCTATTATAAAAAAGCCAAACAACACAGTATGAAAAACTAACGAAAGTCCAACTGCCTTTGTATATGGCTGCTGTTTCATTGCATTCAATCAACCTCCTAATACGTTATGCTACCGTCAAAGCTGAGTCTCTTTCCCGGGTCTATCCTGAATTTCGCAGGTATAGCACGTTTTATAGTCTAATGTTGCCCAGGATTGGTTTCTTTGCCAATCCTGGCTTACTGTATAAGGTCATTTGCAGGACTCTATCTTCAGTTTATGTGAAGCAGAAAATGCTATATAAAAAACAGAAAGGCCAAGATTGTCAAAAAACAATCCTGGCCTTTAGTTTTTTACTAATCAGCGCAAGCAATATTCACTCTCTACGTGAAGACTATTGTTTAATGATATCTCTTTATTCTCTATTTAGATACTATCCTAAAGTACTAATATTTCTACTAAAAGTACTAAAAATATTAATAATTATTATCCTAATTTTTACATTTTGTCTATTAGTATATATATTGCAAAGCCTAATCATTTAATTTTACTGCAAGAGCTGTTGTACATGGGGAATAAGTTAATACAATGACAATCATTGAAATCAATTTTCACCACTATACATAAACTTAATAACGTCAGCGAATTTTCAACGGAATTCCTAATTAATCAACTTTAGTAATCTTTCGAACAATATATCGTTTAATTATACTAGATATCAATTATCATTCTCATTAAATATGCAACAACGCCCCTCCTCATCAAACCCAACGGGAGGTTTTTTCTTCAATTACTGTTTAATAGTACACCTTTCTTCTCTGCACAAATACTATCCTAAAGTACTAATCTTTTTACCAAAAGTACTATTTAACAATTATGCCCAGTCAATTCCATCCTTCTAACAAATAAACTGCCTCATTGAACATCCCCCTTGGCAATGTTCAATGAGACTATTTAAAACATTAAACTCGTTATAAGTTTGCTATTTTCATACAATAATAAACTGTCTTAGATGTGTTCCATGAATACATCTAAGACAGTTTTAGGCTTTAACTATTTTTTAATCCTATCGAGCAGTAATAATTAATCCAAAGTTTAATGCAGCGATAATGTTCTGCACAATTTTGGAGTATTAATCAATAACAGGAATAGCTGGTCTATCTTTGCCTCTTGCTTTATATTTATTATCGATAGCATCTTTAACGTGCTGTACATAAATATCTTGAATGCCTGTATTTTCACCTAAACCATGAATATAAGTTTCTACTTGGAAGCCAGCAGCAAGCAGCTGTGATTTAAAGGATTCTTTATCAGCACCCGCCATATCTTCGTTAGCATGATCTCCAGCAACCAGCATCAATGGCATTAAGGTTACTTTCTTGATTTTGTTTGCCTTCAATTCATTAAGCAGATTCTCAAAAGTTGGGTATCCTTCAACAGTAAATATGAAAACATTTTTAAGTCCAGCATCCTGTACTTTTAGCTGCAGAGCAGCATAAGCAGCATTGGAAGGATTAACCCCGCCATGTCCCATTAATGCAATAGCCTCACCTTTCCCTAATTTAGGGAACTGGTTTTGTATGGCCTTAATAGCCATTAAATAATCATCTGGTTTTTCGCCCTCTTGTCCCGTGTAGTAGAGAACAGGACGTCCAACGGATATGTTATTAAAGGATTTTTCGTACTTTGAAACCACTTTCATTAACTTTTCATATTCATCGCCAGCTTCCATGTGAAGAGGCTGAATAATAACATCGGTATAACCTTCTGCTTTCAACTTATCTAACGCTTGTTTTTCAGTGTCAATTTGCAATCCATCGCGGTCAGCCAGTCTTTTAATGATGATACGGGATGTAAAGGCACGGCGTACTTCGTAGTCCGGGAACGCGTCCTGTATTTTCTTTTCCACCGCGTCGGTAGTTACTTTTCTTGTATCTGCATAAGTAGTACCAAAGCTTACTACTAAAATCGCTTTCTTTCCAGTCACCGCTTCAGCAGCAAAAGTCTTTTGACCTAAGCTTATTGCACCAAAACATAAAGTAAACAAAAATGCAGTAATCATGAACCAAATACCCTTTTTCAAATTCTTCACTCCTAATTCATATTATTCACTATAGCTTGTCTTATTTGGGAAATCACTTCCTTACTCAAAGAAACAACACAAAAAGCCTTACCTAATTGAACAGGAAAGGCTTATCATTAGAGAAATCTCCATGCAAAACATCTAGCAGTACTTGCTAAAAAATTTACTCTTAATCCCCTCCCCATCGCTCGCAGGTCTATCGGTGATTGTAAATAGGCAGTTCTTCTGACTGAGTTCATCGCTTCCTGCGCCTTCCCAGAAAATCTCTTTTCCAGTGACATATTGCAGGTTGCTCCCCATTACAGCGGCGGGACCGTGTTGGTTTTGCACCAAGCTTCCCTATTAAGCCCCGAAGGGCACCTATTTCATACTATATTGAATTTGTCCTTATTATAGACTATCAGCTTGTCCTTGTCAATTAAAACCAAAAATAGTTACTGAACATGGATTATTTTTACATTACTCTTCCTGCCCTTGTTCTTGATTGGCTACATGCGCTAAAAAAATCTGATAGCATTCCGTATAATCCTGCATAAATGTTACCAGTAATTGAATGGATTTAATCGTTTCTTTTGACAGGTAATGTTCCATTGCTTCAGCTTCCGCTGCTATATCACAATCAGCACAAATTAAAGTAAGAAATTCCTGCAATATTTTATTTCTCTCCACCAAGAAATTTCCGGTTTTTCTGCCTTTATCAGTCAAGTTAATAATACCATAGCGTTGATAATTTATATATTGCCCGGCTTTCAATTTACGTAACGCTTTACTCACAGAAGGCAGCGATACATTTAATTTTCGGCTTATATCCGTGACACGAACAATATCATTTGATAAAGAAAATCGATATAGCTCTTCTAAATAGTCTTCTAAACTGGGTGATAGCATTTCCAGCCGCCTCCCGTGCATTTGACGCCCACTGTTATCTTACTAGTATGATAATACCGCAGAAAAAATACCTTTATATTTATAACGTAACTACTATTTTTAGGAACCCCACTTATAGTTTGGTGGTATTTCCTGTAAGGTGAATTTTTATGCTATAATAAAGTAAATCTCAATCATCACTAAAAAATGCTATTTTTTTTATTTTTCTAACAATATATGACATAATTCGCCCTTATAATATGTTATCATTTTGATTTATAAAACGAATATTTTTTAATTCAATAACTTCAAATTTAGCAAACTTATCGAAAGGTAAGGACGCAAAGCTACAGGGTCTAAGGATATTGCATCTAGGATCGCCACGCTGCATGATTATGAAAAAGCTTAACTGGCTCATAGCTGCAGTTAAGCTTTCTTATATTATCGCCACGATTACCCCTTCCTACTAATAGACAGGCTTAGAGAACTGTTTAGTCATCGGCTAAAATGTATATTGCAAATTCTTACAAAGGTAAAGGAGCTTTCATCTTGAGACAAATCAGATTAACTAACGTACGCCCAGGTATGATATTGGCACGCAACCTTCTAAGTAGGAAGGGGCAGGTATTGTTAGCTTCCGGCATTACATTAACGGAAGAATATCTCTATAAATTACGAGCATTGCACGTTAAAACTCTATTTATTCATGATGCAAGATATGAGGATATAACCATTCCCGAATATTTGTCCCAAGAAACACAACAGCGAGCTTTAGAAATATTAAATACCACCATGGAACGCATTTATGACAATAAAACCTTTACCATAGATACAATAAGCGATATTGCTTCTGATATTGTTGAAGAATTAATTCTCCAGCCATCCATCAACATTCAGTTAACCGGTATTGCAACCCATGATGATTACACCTTAGCTCACTCCTTAAACTGTGCCATTTATACAACTTTATTAGCTCGGTCGTGCAATTTTACAATCCCGCAAATCAAAGAAATCGCCTGTGGAGCCCTGCTTCATGATGTCGGAAAAATAAAAGTGGATAAAGGAATCATCAATAAACCTGATCGTTTAACCGAAAAAGAGTTTGGTATCATCAAAGAGCATCCACAGTCTGGATTTAATTTATTAGTTAAAAAACGCTGGGAAATATCCAGCCTGGTTGCCCACATGGCTTGGCAGCATCATGAAAAGATAGATGGCACGGGCTATCCGCGAGGACTGCAGGGAGAAGATATTCTGAATTATGCTCGTTTATTGACAATAACAGATGTTTATGAAGCCATTACCGGGCATCGTCCCTATCGCAAAGCTATGAAATTACAGGAAGCATATAATATTATCCAATCTGGTTTGGGAACTACTTTTGATGAACATTTTGGGGAAATATTTTTATCTAAGATGGCTCTCTATTTACCCGGAGCAGAAGTAACACTAAGTACAGGAGAACAGGCAATTATCGTTTCCGTTTCGGAAACCGCTCCCCATAGACCTCTTGTCCGTCTTTTATATTATGCTGATGGTACTCCGTATATGCCACCAAGAGATATAAATCTCGCAGAAAATCCGCAAATCTCGATTGTCAGCACTTCCTCTATTTGAGAATGACTCATCCTTTAAAAATAAAACCTATTGAAATGCGAAGACGCGAAGATAGCACGAAGATAAACATAACATCCCCTTCGTTTATCTTCGTGTCTTCGCGTTTCAATATATTTTTACCCCAAGAGGCCCAAAGTTCGAAAGGGGATAAATAAGGTTACCATTCTAGCCCTTTTTTAATGGCCTCCATATTCACTGCATATAGTTCTGGTTTTTTCTTACCCACTACTGCATCCATAGCTTTTTCCAAAGTGCTCATCTCAACTAATTGTAAATTAGGAAGAAGTGCTCCTAAGCACACCATATTAGCTAAAGCTGGTTTTCCTAACTCATTGGCAATAGCCGTCGCAGGTATCGAAACGACCTTAATATCATCCCGTCCTGCCTGATTCTCTACAATGGAACTGTTAACAACAAGTGTACCACCTGGTTTGATTCTAGACAGAAACTTATCATAGGATGGCTGATTCAGTACAATGCCAGCATCCGCTAATTCAATAACAGGAGAATGAATTTCTTCATCCGAGAGTATCACAGAACAGTTGGCCGTCCCGCCGCGCATTTCAGGACCATAGGAGGGAATCCAGCAAACCTCTAAATCCCCTTCCATCCCTGCATAAGCAAGCACCTTGCCGATAAACATGACACCCTGACCACCAAAACCTGACAGGATAATTTTATCAATCATAATACTTTTACCTCCTCGGGAACCTTAAGTTCACCCATTTGGTATATCGGCAGCATTTTTTCTTGCAGCCATTTTAAACTATCCACAGGGGACACTCCCCAGTTGGTGGGGCATGTTGACAATACACTGACCAAAGAGAACCCTAAGCCTAGTTGTTGTACCTGAAACGCTCTTTTTATAGCTTTTTTAGCAGCAAAAATATTCTTAGGGCAGTCAACCGCTACAGCAGCCACATACACTGCTCCTTCTAACGTAGCAATCGTTTTAGGCAAGTCTATCGGCGGCCCTGAAACGGCACAATCTCTTCCATATGGGCTAGTTGTTGTAATTTGGCCAGCAACCGTTGTCGGTGCCATTTGTCCACCAGTCATACCAAATACTGCATTATTTACCATAATGGATGTAATTTTTTCACCTCTGGCTGCCACATGAATCGCATGAGCTGTACCAATTGCAGCAATGTCCCCGTCACCTTGATAGGTAAATACCATTTTATCCGGTAAGGAACGTTTGATCCCTGTTGCCACGGCTTGAGCCCGTCCATGAGCAGCTCCAACAAAATCACAGCTAAAAAGGTCTAAGGAAAAACCAGCACAGCCTACCGGAGCCACCCCAATTGTATCTTCAATGATTCCTAGTTCTTCCATTACTTCTCCAATAATACGATGAATAATGCCATGGGTACAACCTGGACAATAATGAAAGGGCACACCTGTTAACCCAGTTGTTCTTTTAAATATAACTTCCATTTCTATGCCTCCCTTACCAATGGCAAATCAAAGACTTTGGCGACAAATGCAAGAATCTCATTTTCTGAAGGCATCATTCCACCCTGCCGATTACACAAATAAACCGGCATGCGGCATTCTACAGCCAGCTTTACATCTTCAATCATTTGCCCGGCATTTAGTTCCATAGTAACAATTCCCTTAATTTTATCTTTGAAAGGAACAAAGCCCTTTACAGGAAATGGCCATAAAGTGATAGGACGAATAAGTCCCAGCTTGATCCCCAGCTTGCGAGCATTCAGGACGACACTTTTACCGATACGGCCACAGGTTCCGTATCCTACAATCAGATACTCTGCATCTTCTGTATAAAACTCTTCCCATCGCTGCTCTGCTTCCTGTATTTTTTCATACTTAGCCTGCCATTTTAGACAGTTGGCTTCACCGCTTTCGTTCGTTAGGGAATAGCTCACAATTTTACGTTTTTCCCGCCCGCGGCAGCCTCCTACAGCCCAGTCTTTAGGGGGAAGCTCAGTCTGATTCCGTTCTTTGATTTCTACAGGTTCCATCATTTGTCCTAAAAATCCATCTGCGAGAATTAATACAGGATTGCGATATGTATCTGCCAACTCAAAAGCTTCCATCGTAAAATCATATAATTCCTGACTTTTGGAAGGAGCCAAGACAATCAAACGATAATCGCCATGACCGCCCCCTTTGGTACACTGAAAATAATCTGACTGAGCGGGTCCTAAACCACCTAAACCAGGTCCTGCCCGATTAACATTTACAATAACTACCGGAAGCTCTGCTGCTGCTAAATAAGAGATCCCTTCCTGCTTCAAACTAAATCCTGGGCTGGAGGTAGCAGTCATAACCCTGGTACCCGTTGTTGCTGCACCATAGCACATATTAATGGAGGCCACTTCATCCTCACCCTGAAGTACCTCTCCCCCTGCCTTTGGCAAATGTTTCGATAAATATTCAACCACTTCCGTAGAAGGTGTTATAGGGTAACCAAAAAACAGCTTACAGCCAGCTTGTATGGCAGCTTCTGCGATTGCTTCGTTACCTTTGATCAATACTTTTTTCATATTGTCAGCTCCTTTTCTCCCGAGAAACTTCCAATGCTACATCAGGACAAACTGTACCACACAGAGCACAGCCTATGCATTTCGCCTCATCCTTAACAACAACAGCATAATACCCCTTCTGATTGGTAGTGTCACCAATCGCTAATACCTGTTTAGGGCAGATATCCACACAAAGACCGCAACTTTTACAATACTCACGCAAAACGACAACCTTTGGCATACAGTTACCTCCTTCTTAAGACGAATATTCTATTTACCATTTACTAAACACGCCAGTGCAATAGAATTCATTTTTCCTTCTGGTGTCTCTGACCGTGAAGTCATTACAATAGGATGGGTTGCCCCTAATACAATACCGGCCATTTTACTGCCAGCAAAATAGATCAAGGATTTTCCTAGGGCATTACCAGTTTCAATATTAGGCACTACCATCAAATCCACATTGCCTGCGATTTTGCTGTTAATCCCTTTGTGTTTGGCAGCTTCACGGCTTACAGCCACATCAAGAGCAATGGGACCTTCCACAATGCCTGACGGCAGCTCACCAGCCATACTCATCTCTACTAAGCTTCTGGCATCCATAGTGGCAGGCATTTTCTCACTCACTGCCTCATTAGCTGTCAGCAATGCTACTTTTGGCTCAGTTATTCCCATAGCCTGCAGCGCTAACATGGCATTAATCAGAATCTTCTTCTTTTCCAGCAGTGTGGGAGCAATATTCATACCACCATCAGTGATAAATAAAAGTTTTTCCTGCCCCGGAATTTCGAAAGCTCCCAAATGGCTCAAGAGTCTCCCGGTTCGTAAGCCTGCCTCTTTATGAAGTACGGATCGCAAAAAATCGCTGCTATTAATCAAACCTTTCATCAGAACCTGGGCTTGACCATTTTTCACCAAGGAGACTGCCCTTAGTGCCGCCTTCTCCGTCTCTGGTTCATGAATGATTAACGTATTGTCAGATACTCCTGCTTCTTTTGCCATGGGAGTAATAATAGAAGCATCCCCTACTAAAATAGCCTCAGCAATACCTGCATCCTGTGCCAGCTTAATGGCAGCCAGTACCTCTTTATCCTGAGCTACCGCCACACTAATCCTCACCAAAGAGCGTTTTTTTATCTCCGCTACTATTTCACGATAATTGCAGTACAAAAAATTACCTCCTAGAGCCATATGCCCAATATGTAAAGACCATTTATTTCATCACCGTAAGTGTACTAATAAATCTGTACATCTTCCTGGCCCCGAAGCACTCTTAATGCACCAAAAGCCAAGGCTTCCAGTTCTTCTTCCCCGGGTACAGTTACTACGGGAGCAATAAACTGTACCCGTTTTGTTATTTCATTAACGATACGCTCAGAATAGGCAATGCCACCTGTTAATATAATGCGTTCAACATCACCTGACAATACAGTGGCCATGCCGCCAATTTCTTTGGCTACCTGATAGGAAAAGGCTTCTAATACCAATCTGGCTTGCTCATCGCCACCATCCGCCATAGCAAAAGCCTGCCTAATATCGGCTGTACCAAGATAGGCATAGATTCCGCCTTTGCAATTGAGTATCTCTTTTAATTCCTCAAAGGTATATTTGCCAGAAAAAGCAAGCCTTAGAAATTGCCCTACTGGCAGTCCACCGCAACGATCAGGAGAAAGTGGCCCTTCTTCTTTCGCATTATTTACATCGATCATTCTACCTTTTAGATGAGGCGTTACCGAAATTCCCGTACCCAGATGAGCTACAATTACATTCATATCCTCGTAATTCTTCCCTAACTGCTTAGCCACTTTACGTGCTACCGCTTTGGTATTTAAAGCATGGAGCAAGCTGATTCTCGGCAAATCTGGCAACCCGGATATGCGGGCTACAGGTTCCATTTCATCAACGGAAACAGGATCCACAATATAAGACGGTATCCGGAGTGTCTCTGCCAGACCATAAGCCATCACAGCTCCTAAATTAGAGGCATGTTCACCTCGTGCAGCCTCGCGCAAATCATTAACCATGGTTTGACTAACCTTATATGTCCCGCCTCTAAGAGGCTTCAATATTCCTCCCCGGGCTACAATTGCTTTCAATGTAGAAAGTTCGATATTTTCTAAAACTAATTGCTGTAATATTAGCCTTAAACGATATTCATATTGATCTATTACTTTTACAAAGAGATTCGTATCGGCTGCAGAATGTTCTATTGTCTTTTTAAAGACTACGATTTCGCCATCATACACAGCAAACTTTGTAGAAGTTGCTCCAGGGTTAATCACTAAGATTCTTTCTACTGCTTCATGAGCTTTAGCCATAATGTCCCCCCGATATTATTTAAGTTTACACCATACACTTTATTGGGTAGAAATATTTCATCTCATTCTTGCTTACTTATTTCATTATTTTTAGAAATTCTCCTGCTTTTTCATTCTATTCTCGGCATAGTGTCCTCATACACACTACAAATAGAAAATAATAATAAAAAAACTGCACATAAAACCTTTAAACCGCAAAAACGCGAAGAACATGAAGAACACGAAATATCCATTGTATCTCCTTCGTGTTATCTTCATTTTCTTCGCATCTTCGCGGTTCATTATTTTTTTACCAAGCTATAAATTTGTACGATAAACCAGATAGGCGCCATGATCTGTCTGGTAAAAATGACTATCCATTATTTCTTGGTTGCAGCTGCCAGCTTTACTTCACAATTTTGAAAATCCAGCGTAGCAAAATAATCAGCAATGGTTTCTGCCCGGCGGATCATTTGGACAGACCCCTCTGGCTTCAGCAGTAATTCTGCAGAACGTAATTTCCCGTTATAATTAAAACCCATTGCATGCCCATGAGCACCAGCATCATGCAGCACAACAATATCGCCAATTTCAATTAGCGGTAAACTGCGATCAATGGCAAACTTATCGTTATTTTCGCACAAAGAACCTGTTACATCATAGATATGATCCAGCGGACAATGTTCCTTGCCCACCACAGTAATTTGATGGTAAGAGCCATATAAAGCCGGACGCATTAAGTTTGTCATGCAGGCATCAAGACCTACATAATTTTTATAAATTTCTTTTTTATGCAGTACTGTGGAAACGAGATAACCATACGGTCCCGTAATCATCCTACCACATTCCATGGTAATTCTTAATGGATGCAGCCCGTTTGCCACAATCTTTTCTTCATAAACCTTACGTACCCCCTGGCTAACAATGTCCAAATCCACCGCTTGCTGCTCGGGACGATAAGGGATACCAATACCGCCTCCCAAGTCAATCATCTCTATGCGGATTCCTAGTTTTTGATATACTTCAAGAACTAAGTCAAACATCATCGCTGCCGTAGCCACAAAACTATCTGCATTCAATTCATTGGAAATTACCATAGTATGTAAAGCAAAACGCTTTACTCCTTTACTTTGGCAGATCTTGTAACCCTCTAGGATTTGTTCTCTTGTTAAACCATATTTTGCTTCTTCAGGATAACCAATAATATCGTTGCCACCTTCTAGTAACGGACCTGGATTATAACGGAAAGAAATAATTTCAGGCAGCCCCGCATGTTTCTCCAAATATTCAATATGACTAATATCATCTAGATTAATAATAGCGCCTAATTCTTTGGCTGCCTGATATTCTTCAGCAGGAGTATCATTAGAAGAAAAAACAATTTCTTCTCCCACAATTCCAGCTTGTTTAGCTAAAATTAGTTCTGGCAATGAGCTGCAGTCAGCACCAATGCCTTCATCTTTCAATATTTTTAAAATATAAGGATTGGGCGTAGCTTTGACTGCGAAATATTCTTTAAAGCCAGGTGCCCAGGAAAAAGCCTTCAATAAATTACGAACATTGTTGCGAATCGCCTGCTCATCATAAATATGAAAAGGCGTGGGATAATGTTGAATAATTTCTTCAAGCTCAGCTTTAGTAAAAGGTAAGTTTTTTTCTGCCATAGTAATGACCTCCTGAATTGTTTATTAAAGTGCGTAACATTCTCTCACACTGTCCTGGGAGAATCTCACTTAATATAAAAAAACGGTTTGCAGGAACTATCCCGCAAACCGCTATAAGAATTTATTTTATCTCATAATCAGTAATGCAGATAGCACTCCATCCAAATAGGGATGACAGTCTTACACTTATTCAATGCAAAACCAACAAACGGGCCTTTGCCAAGCCCCTTTACTTCGGCGGCTATTCCTTTTTGTATCTCTCATCGCTGGCAACTCTAGATACATATTCCTAATATACCGCGCCTCTATCTTTTATTATTCATCTATTATTCATTATAGTATAGACTAATCTAGTTTGTCATGTCAACACTCCCTTTTTATTTTTATCTTGGAATTAAGCAGCTCTAAGTCCCTCTCAATGGGAGGACTTAGAGCTGCTTAATCGTCAGGTGATATATTTTACTTTATCTTGGCTTCACTAAAATCGCTGGGTTCATATACAAATCATATTGTTCTTCTGTAACATCTCCAGTACTTAAAGCAGATTCTTTTAACGTAATGCCTTCTTTTGCAGCTTTTTTGGCAATCTCTGCCGCTTTATCATAACCGATCAGCGGCACCAAACCAGTAACCAGTATTAGAGATTGATGCAGATAATAATCAATGATATCCCGATTAGGCTGTATCCCTACCGCACAATTCTCATTGAAAGAATTCATCCCATCGGCTAACAAATTGATGGATTGCAGCAAATTATATACCAGCACAGGCATAAATACATTTAGCTGAAAATTCCCTTGGCTAGCGGCAAAGGAGATCGTGGTGTCATTGCCGAAAACCTGAGCAACAACCATGGTTAAAGCTTCTGATTGCGTAGGATTCACTTTTGCTGGCATTATAGAACTGCCTGGCTCATTCTCTGGTATTTTTATTTCTCTAATACCGCAGCGGGGACCACTGGCTAACCAACGAACGTCATTGGCAATTTTCATCAGATCGGCTGCCAGAGCTTTTATTAGGCCATGTACTGCCACAACCTCATCCTTACTGGTCAAAGCATGAAATTTATTCGGTGCTGTATAAAATTGTTTGCCCGTTAGTTTCGTAATTTCTTCGGCGACTAATGTCCCAAACTCTACAGGTGAATTGATACCTGTACCAACAGCCGTCCCTCCCATAGCCAAATCCCGCATGAAATTAATACCGATGGTCAGCATTTCTTCATTTCTCTCTAACATCCGCACCCAACCGCTTATTTCCTGCCCCAAAGTCAAAGGGGTAGCATCCATAAGATGAGTTCGGCCAATTTTGATAATATCATTATATTCGGCTGATTTTTGTTGTAAGGTTTGCTTTAAGGATACAATCGCCGGCAGCAATTTGTCGATTACCAGACTGACGCCAGCAACATGAATTGCCGTTGGAAAAATATCATTGGAACTTTGGGATTTATTTACATGATCATTAGGATGAACCACAGCAGCTTTCCCATTTTCCTTTAATATCTGATTCGCACGGTGGGCTACTACTTCATTTATATTCATATTAAACTGTGTACCACTGCCAGTCTGCCATACCGATAAAGGAAAATTACCATCTAACTTTCCTGCCAGCACTTCATCGCAGGCAGTCGTAATAGCGTTTGTTCGCTCTTCATCTAATATACCTAATCTATGATTTACAATGGCAGCAGCTTTTTTCAAAGTAGCAAATACGCCAACTAATTCATTAGGAATCTTTTCTATACCAATACGAAAATTTTCATAACTGCGCTGAGTCTGTGCTCCCCACAACTTATCGTTTGGTACACGTATTTCCCCCATTGAGTCCTTTTCAATACGATATTCCATACATACCACCACTCCTCGTCTTGAATTTTGCTGTTGGCTATAGTCTACACGAATTAACCAACAGCTATTAAATCTTTACTATACTTTTTCCCTATCGGCCGCAACAATCCTGCCGTTATACTAGCTTTTAAAAAAGAAAAAGATGCACGACATCTAAAAAGTAACCACAGAGTCGCAGAGAACGCAGAGAAGAATCAAAAAATTCTCTCTGTGTTCTCTGCGACTCTGTGGTTAAATCATTTTTATATTTTCAATCACTTTCGATTGGTACAGTATTCGCCCCATGGGCCATGACAGTTATTGTATAGTCTTTTTTGCCGATTATTTCTTCAGCCATGCTAATTGCTTCTGCCAGGCTGGCAGCAGTTAGCATACCTGCCTTTTCAATAAATTCTTTATTCTGGGGTAAGGAAACGACAATATGAGGAACTTCTTTGGCCATATATCCTATTTTTAAAGCAATAAAACCAGGAACGGTAAACCCTTCCCGCAAGGCCAATTCCCGGTCATATAAGGATTCATATTTAAACCAGCCGCTGAAATCAGGCGGTTCCATAATATCACGGCATTCCAATAGTAAAATCACTACACCAGTCGACTTTACTGCCATGAAAGAATTACCGATGGTCTTGGAACCTTGATATAGATTGATGTCTTTGGGGAATCCTCCAGCAGAAGCAATGACCAAATCAGTTTTGCCTTTTATGGGAACCCCAAATATTTCATTGGCAGTCTTGCACCCCTGCAGCCAGGCTTCATACCAATGACCGGCAACAAAACGGGCAAATTGCCCTTCCGGTGTAAAAACAGCATTTAATAAAAACGCCGGTTTCAATAATTCTGCCATTTCCAACATATCAGCATGCATGGGATTATTCTCTAATTTACCCGCAATACATTCTGGACTTACCCCCTGCCCTACTTCCTTGTGAAGACACAGGCTATGGTTTTCTTGAATGGTATTATAAGAAGAAATGCCTGGAATGATGGCCTTACGTCCACCACCAAAGCCAGCCATTAAATGATGAACAATACCACCTGTCAAAATCACCTTGTCTGCAGCTATTACATGTTGATTCAAGCAAACATCTTTGCCCCGTGAAGTTTGGCCAATGCAAACAAATTGATCTGCTTCAGGAGCATGGCTTTGCAGAATGGTAATACGTTTAACAATTTCCTGCCCAAAAGTCACTACATTTTCTTCATGAGTGTGATGGCGATGAGCACCAAGAGCAACAATGAGTGAAATATCCTCATCAGGTATACCAACTTTATTGAGTTCATTTACCAGCGTAGGTAAAAACAAGTCATGACGTACCCATTGTCGAGTTATATCACTAGCAATGATGATAACTTTATCTCCTTGCTGCATTACATTGTTAAGAGGCGGAGTACCAATAGGATTGTTTAACGCTTCACGAACAGCAGCCTCTACATTTGCAACAGCTTTAGCTGGCTTACCGTCCACCACATTTATAACACGTTCTTCCGGCAACGCTACCTTAATTTCACTATCACCAAAACCAAACGAAAATTCTTTTAACACCGAGCATCTCTCCTATGCGATTTTTTCTAGATTGTTACTTTCCCTTACAACTAAAGGTACATCGGGCTTGACAGCCAGCCATGCGATAACACCAACCACAGCGGAAGCAGCAGTGGTGAGAATGGCTGCCTGCCAGCCATAATTCGTTGCGACCCATGCCGTGGCAACCGGAGCAGCAATGCCCCCCATATTCCCCCAGAAATTCATCCAGCCAGTTATTGATCCGGCAAATTTACCGCCAATATCAAGACAGGCTGCCCACGACGCGTTAAAGGTAAAACCGAGTGATCCCAAAGATACGGTTAACCATAGTACATTCATCCAAGGTACCGTTGCCACTGCTCCCAGATAAAGAGTTACGCAACAGATAATCAATCCCGCAATGCCAAATAAGGTTCGCGACTTATGCCTCGATACACCAGCGGCTACCAGTTTATCACTGACATAACCGCCTGTAGCTGTTACTATACATAATGCCGCCCAAGGAAAAGAAGCCGCAATACCCATTTTTTGCAATGAAAAATTTTGTGCCTCCATTAAGTATAACGGCAACCAGGCTAAAAATACATACATAATATAATCGGTAATAAAATATTGGATACCAATAGCCCAAAACTGAGTGGACCCTAAAAAAGAACGCCAGGGTGCTAATTCTTTTTTATCACTATGTACATTCAGACCTTCCTCTATATAATTTACTTCGTCAGCGTTGACGAACTTACTGTCTTTCGGTACATCCTTAGCAAGATAATACCATAGTCCGGCTAAAACTAAGCCAAAGCCGCCAAAGATAATAAATACAGAACGCCAGCCAAAGGCCATCATTAATGCTACCGTGATCGTTGGCCCCAGAACTGGCCCAAAAAACACACCACTCAGCATAAACGAAGAGGCACGCCCCTTTTCATTACTATTAAACCAACGATAGATAAATCTTCCAAAAGCAGGTGCCATCGGTCCTTCACCCACACCAAACATACTCCTGGCCAAAACAAATATAGTAAAATTGCTGCATGCCCCTGTTAATGCTGTAAAGACAGACCACCAGGTAGCTGCTACTGCCAATACCCTGCGATGTCCCCAAAACTCTGACATAATACCACCAGGTATTTGCATAAAAGCATAACCTACAAAGAAAGCGGTTTGTATAAAACCCATATCTATTTTACTAAAACCTAACTCTTGCATAATGGCGGGAGTAGCGACTGATAAATTGACTCTGTCCATATAGGAAATAAAGCTAATAAAAAACATAAGTCCTGCTAACTTCCAGCGGAAATTGGTTGCTGCCTGTTTCATAGGATAACCCCCTTATAAAAGAATACAAGTCCTTTCACTGCGGACTTGTTGGTATAATATACATTATACGTTTGTTAAGTTTACATGTCAATTGACAAAAGAATCTGTCTTTAAAATGTCACTTGACATAAGCCAGAATCCCATGCTACTATTACTTTTAACAACTACATAGATTCATCAAGAGTTAGCTAAGGGTATTGGCCCGATGAAGCTACGGCAACCACCGCAACCTGCGAACGGTGCCAATTCCAACAGGATTTTCCTGGGAGATGAAGATTATTTTTCAAAAATCTTCTTCAACTTATGAAGAAGATTTTTTATTGCAAATGTAAAGGAGTCAATAGTATGGACCAGAATTCAAAGCCAGCCCAGACCCTACGTAACTACGCTTCCGTAAAAGCCAGCCGTTTCACCGAATCCGTTATTAGAGAGATGTCTCGTATTGCAGCGGCCCACAATGCGATTAATCTGGCACAGGGATTTCCTGATTTTCCTGCTTCAGATGAAATTAAAGAAGCTGCCGTTAAGGCAGTCCTGGAAGATCACAATCAGTATGCAATTACCTGGGGTACTAAATCCTTACGAGATGCCATTGCTGTAAAAAACAAAAGGGATTATGATATTGACATTGATCCTGAGCGTCAAATAACCGTATGCTGCGGTTCTACAGAGGGTATGGTAGCAACCCTTTTGGCAACGATTAACCCTGGAGATGAAGTCATTATCTTTCAGCCTTTTTATGAGAATTATGGTCCAGACGCAATACTTTGTGGGGCAACACCTAAATATGTACAGTTATACCCGCCTGAATTTAGTTTTAATACGGAAGAATTAACGGCTGCATTCTCAGACCGTACCAGAGCAATTATTATTAATACACCTAATAATCCCACTGGTAAAGTTTTCAATCGGACCGAACTGGATCTCATTGCTAAACTTTGCATTCAATATGATGTCTTGGCAATCACGGATGAAATCTATGAACATATCATCTATGATGAAATAAAACACATTCCTTTGTCTACTCTGCCTGGCATGGCTGAACGGACGATTACAATTAATAGTATTTCCAAAACCTATAGTGTAACTGGCTGGCGCATTGGTTATGTGATTGCCTCTCCCGAAATTAGCCAATCCATTCGCAAAATGCACGATTTCCTGACAGTAGGAGCAGCCGCTCCCCTGCAAGTAGCAGCTGCCCAGGCTCTAGGTTTTCCAACTACCTATTATGCGAAATTAGTGGACTTCTATAGCAAACGGCGAGATTTCATGCTAAAAGAATTAGCTGCCATCGGTTTCGATTGTATTCGTCCTGCTGGTGCCTATTACATAATGGCCGATATAGCACCTTTCGGCTGGAAAAATGATGTAGACTTTGCCCGTCACTTAGCAGAAAAAGTTGGCGTTGCTGTCGTACCAGGTTCTAGTTTTTACCAAGATCATGCCAATGATAAACATCGCTTTATTCGTTTTTGCTTCTGCAAGCAATTCAATACTTTAGAAGCAGCTGTAGAAAAACTGCAAAAACTTAGATAAAGGAATTAGGAATTCATTTTATATTTTAGGAGGCATATTCATGAAAAAATCAGTTAGATTTTTTACGCTCTTGCTAACTCTTATCTTTATCCTGGGTTTAGCAGCAGGATGCAGTCAACAAAGTACAGCCAAAGTCGAACAGAAAACTCTTAAAGTGGGTGTTACTGCCGGCCCTCATGCTGAAGTCATGGACGTAGTAAAGAAAATAGCCGAAAAAGATGGTCTAAAAATTGAAATTGTTGAGTTTAATGACTACATTCAGCCTAATGTAGCTTTGAATCAAGGCGATATTGATGTAAACAGTTTTCAGCATAAACCTTATCTTGATAATATTGTTAAAGACCGCAACTACGATATCGTGTCCGTAGGAAATACTGTAATCTTCCCAATGGGGATTTACTCCAGCAAACTGAAAAATATTGCTGATTTACCATCAGGAGCTGTTGTTGCTATTCCTAATGACCCTACCAATGGTGGACGAGCCCTATTATTGTTAGAAAAAATTGGTCTTATAAAATTAAAACCAGGCGCTGGACTCAAAGCCGCTGTTACCGATATCATTGAAAACCCTAAAAACATTGTGATCAAAGAACTAGATGCCGCACAAATTCCTCGTTCTCTGGCTGACCTGGATATTGCTGCCATCAATACCAATTATGCAATTACTGCTGGTTTAGTACCAACAAAAGATGCAATTGCCATTGAGGATATCAACTCTCCTTATGCCAATATTATTGCCGTCCGCTCCAAAGATAAAGAAAATCCGGCAGTACAAAAATTAATAAAAGCTTACCACTCCGATGAAGTAAAAGCTTTTATCCAAGAGCACTTTAAAGGATCTGTTGTCGCTGCTTGGTAATTCGCTATGTCGATCTGCTAAAACGTAAATCCCTTATATTATTAAAAGATAGCTGCAACCTTTGATTAAAGGTTGCAGCTATCTTCTTTTTCTATCATTGAATATGATATCCAATCAAGGATTTTGATTTTTAATTATTGTACTTATATTGCACTCTGAGTAGCCGTATGGATAAACAAATTGCACCAAAGGCCAGACCTACAATCAATCCTATCCAATAACCAAAGGCTCCTAATCCAGGCTGATGCGCCAGCATATATCCTAATGGCAGTCCCACAATCCAGTAAGAAACCATTGCCATGATAAACGTAATACGAACATCCTTATAACCTCGCAAACAACCTTGTACCGGAGTTGCAATAGCATCAGACAGTTGGAAAAAGACTGCATACAGCAAAAACTGCTGTACTAGATTACGTATCTCTATATCTTCTGTATATAAATTCGCCACTTGCTGATTCCCCACTAATAGCACTATAGCCGCCAATACAGCCATAATTAATGCAATCCCAATGCCAAGATAGGCATATTGTCTGGCATCCTGATATCTTTTCGCTCCCACTTCAAAACCTACCACAATTGTTAATGCCATGGAAATGCTTAATGGTATCATGTATATTAGAGCAGCAACATTAATAGCCACTTGATATGCTGCAATCGTTGCCTCACTAAATTCACTCATCAGTAAAGTAATCACCGCAAATATACTGGTTTCACAAAAGATCGCAATGCCAATGGGTATACCAATCTTCAACTGCTCTTTCCATGCAGCTAAGGAAAAAGAATACCATGAACTAAATATATGATAAGATTTAAAAGGCTCCTTGCGCTGTATTACACAAAAACTGATAATGGCAATACACCAGTAGGTAATAGCCGAAGCCCAGCCTGCTCCTACACCGCCTAATTGCGGAAAACCAAACTTACCGAAAATAAGCACGTAATTCAATACTATATTAATTGGTAATGCTGCCATGGAAATCAGCATCGTTATCCTGGTATAGCCTAACGTATCAATAAAACAGCGCAGTACCGTAGATACAAACAAAGGCATAACCCCAAATGAAATGGCCTTTAAAAACTGTTGTGTAATATGATAAGACACGGGATTAAGATCCATTCGATTTAAGATTGGAGTAATGGCATAAGCACCACAGATAATTACCACAACCGTTATAGCTAACGCTAAATATACTGCCTGAATCACAACGAAAGGCACAGCTTCTTTTTGCTTAGCACCAAGTAATTGGGCAACAATAGGGACTACAGCAAATAAAATTCCATTCAACCCTGTAAAAACAGGCATCCATATACTAGAACCAATAGCAACACCAACTAAGTCATTCGCACTGGCATGGCCTGACATCATAGTATCAAAAAAAGTCATGGCACACATGAAAACTTGGGTTACTAAAATAGGACATAAAATTATTAAAAATTGCTTTGCCTTTTCTTTCAATGAATACGTTTGTTCCATATCTCACACCTATTTATTTAAAATCTTCAAATTATTATCTCTTCTTATAAGAAGAGATAGGGTTCCGCTTGGCTCCCTACCTCACTTATCCATCCTCTTAGCTTGTGTCAGGCACCAGCTGCCGGCCTCTTATTCGGCAAAAACCTCTTGAAAGAATGCTTTCATCGCTTCGAATGACCGTTTATCCGCCTGTCGATTATAAGCAGCCCCTTTGGTCTTATCATCACCGGAATCTGGATTCGTAAAACTGTGAACTGCTCCCCCATAAGTGATTAGCTGCCAGTCAACACCAGCATTACGCATTTCATTTTCAAAGGCACTCACTTCCGCAGGTGGTACAAAAGGATCATCTCCGCCATGAAGCACAAGTACTTTACCATGAATATTTTTAGCATCCTCAGGTAATGGAGTATCCAAATTTCCATGAAAACTGACCACTGCAGCTATATCAGCGCCGCTTCTGGCTAACTCCAATGCCGTAGTACCGCCAAAGCAGTAACCAATTGCTGCAATACGCCCTGAATCAACTTGCGGCATATTCCGCAGCACAGCAAGGCCGGCATTAACTCTTTGTCGCATTAATACACGGTCCTGCTTATAAATTCCCGCAATTCTGGCCGCTTCCTTAGGATCTGTGGGATGAATTCCTTTACCGTAAATATCAGGAGCAAAAGCAATATATCCCAAACTTGCCAATTGTTTAGCTCTTGCTTTCACATAAGGTCCAACACCCGTCCAGTCATGAACCACTAATACACCTGGCCGCAGTCCCTTAAAGGAATCATCGTAAGCCATATACCCTTCCAAGACAGTATCTCCTTGCCGATATTCCACTACCTCACTTTGTATTTTAGCCAAAGCTGTAGAACTAGCAAAGACCATCAGGACCGCCAACATCAGCAAAATTTTCATTTTTATTCCTCCATTTATTTTAGTAATTTTCTCAATAAACTACTTCTCGCGAGGTATAAAAAACCGCCAATTATTCCATTCTGACCAGGAAAGCAATACTAACATAGTAAAAAAACCAAAATATACCCCATACTCAATCATAGTAAAAACCCCATCGATTGTCGATAAAGAAGAGGCAGTGCCCACCATTAACTGATACCCCTTCCACCATATTACAGCTGTAACAAAAGGCTGCAATACATATAACAAAAAGGCCCAGGCTACAATATACAATAATGATTTCACGCCATTATACAAGTTTCTTGTACCACTTGCCACTTCTCTTTTTTTACGACTTCTTCTTGACTGAGTAACAGGTATATAGTTCACACTCTTCTCCTTCCTTGCTAACCAGATAAATAGCCTATCCAATCACTTCTTGAACCCGTCCAACAATGCCACTCACTAAACGGACTTTAATACCACGGTGATGAATCGCACTATTAGTAAGCAAGTCTTTTACTACTCCTTCGGTTAGTTGACCAGTGCCCTGATGTTGTTTTTGCACAATCTTAACTCTGCTGCCTGGCCTAATATTTTTGCGCTCTGTTCCACTCAGCATATTTCCTCCTATATGATGACCTTAAACCCCGTACACAAGAAATGTACGGGGTTCATTACCTTTTCAATTACCATTCACAGAATTCTTCTTGATCCAAGTAAATCCAATCATGCCCAACCTTTTGGAACACCTTTAGACATCGATCATTTTCTGAAACCATAATGGTAATACCGTCTGTAGCCAGCGGATTATTCGCTACATTCCTTTCCACCTGAATTAAAAGTTTTTGTAATTGATCACGATACATAGTAAAGGATCTTGTCATATTCAATTCTCCCTCTCTAGAACAAACGTATTACCATCATTATACACCTAATATGCTAATCGCAAAATCTGCTCTACATCATTTTTATCCAATTTCTTCAGACTGCCAAGAGTTCCGCGCATCATTGCATTTTCAGCAATGCTAGGCAGGCTGTCTTCAGATATGCCTAATTCACTGAGCCTTGTGTTGCCCTGCCATTGTTTTATTTTTGCCCTCATTTTTTCAACTGCCTGCTCAATCCTTTCACACTGCCAAACATTTTTGGCAAATCGAGTAAATTGAGGTTCATTTGCAGCATGTACATATTCCATCCATGCAGGAAAAATGATCCCTAAACCAGCGCCATGGGCTATTTTTGCATCATAGCTGCTTACACTATGTTCCATACCATGACAGGCCCAATCCCCACCTTTAAGCCCAGCACCGCTGGTACCGTTTAATGCTAACGTGGCTGCCCAGGCTAAATTCGCTCGGCTGCTCTCATCCTCTGGATCAGCTTGCAGTTTATCCGTCATGGAAATAATGGTCTTCATCAATGCCTCATTAATGGCAATCGTAGTTTCCTCCACCGTACCAACAAAATAAAACTCCATAATATGAGCCAGGGCATCCAGTGCTCCATTGACAGTTTGCTCCCAAGGCAGACTCTGCTGCACACTGGGATCAATAATTGAGACTTTGGGGAAAAGTAAAGGACTGCCCATACCCCACTTTTTCCCTTCCTCTGTATGACTGATTACAGCATTTGAGTTCATTTCTGAAGCTGTAGCCGATATGGTTAGAATGGTAAAAATGGGTAATGCTTTTGTAACAGCAGCTTTTCTTTCAAACGCCTGCCAAACATCATCTAAATATACACCAACAGCCACTGCCTTGGCTGTATCAATAACACTACCGCCGCCAACTGCCACTACTGCCTCAGCCCCTTGCTGACGGGCAAGATCGATTGCTTCTCTCACTTTAGACAGCTCAGGATTTGCCCTTACTCCCGAACATTCTGTCCACTCTATATCAGCTTTTTTAAGCGCCTCAGTTACCGTAGTATAGACACCGTTTCTTTTTACAGAACCGCCACCAATAATAAGCAGCACCTTTTTATATCCATATTCACTTACAATACCGCCAATTTTTCCAATGGTATTCTGACCAAACACAATTTTAGTCGGATTAAAAAAATTATAATTTATCATTAAAAAGTCTCCTTTTTAAAAGAATTACATTGATTATACTAATTCCACATATTTTCAATAAATCCTTTATAACCCATTATTTTCTTTCAAATTTTTCCCATTTTTAACCCGCCACCAAGACATGGCTCGGCGAGCATCAATGTCCTTTTGAATTTGCTTTTCGTCATCAATAGGTATAGCGATCTTTGTCCCCGCCATACTTTCTCCACCTTCATTGCCTATTTTTCCTACAGCATCATGAGTAATCCAGAATCCATAATTAAAACCCACTACATTGCCGCGTGTTAAACTTTCACCTAAAGAATAATATTCAAAGCCTGGAGGTGAAAGTAATTCTAATAAAGTAGGTGCCACATTAATATGACTCCCTGCCACCTGTTTCGGGAAGATATCCCGATGAATACCCTGGCCGTATACAATGAAAGGAATAGCGTAACGTTCATATAAATCAGGATTAAGCTGGATATTCAATCGATCTGCATGATCACCAACAATGATAAATAAGCTGTCAGGATATTCTTGGCGCATCTTACCAATAAAATCAGTCATAATCTTATCAGCATACCAAAAATGTCCCAGTTTCTTTATCAGTTCTTGATCGTCTTTCACATTGTCAGGTAATCCACTGATTACACTGTCCCGATCAAACCCCTCCTTTTCTAAATCAACGGTATAAGGAGCATGATTGGAAATATTCATAATGACATCAAATGTCGGTAAAGGATTATCTGCGCCATCGGCAACGGCCTGAAATAAATATTTATCATCACAGCCCCAAACATTGCCTGACTGACTGCTTATATCTCCCATTCCATAAAACTCTTCAAAACCTTGGGCTAACGTAAAGTCTTTTACTCGCTCCCAAGATGTCGGTCCCGCATACCAGAATCTGGGCTTATAGCCCAGTCTTTTCATTTGAGGCGCAAGAGCAGTGGAATACGGTTCCTTGTAGGATTCAGGCAAATAGGTAAGATATAGATTGGCTTCTGCCAAGCCTGTAACAATTCCCATAATTCCTGAAATCGTACTCATACCATTAGGTAGAAAAGCAGGCACATAGGCAGCATCCTCCTGCGCAATAATTTTTCGCATGCCATTTGCAATATTTAAATCTTTATATTGAGGGAGCAACGGCCAATTTGCATAACTTTCTCCAATAATTAAAAATACATGCTGCGGCTTCTTACGATTTGTTCCCTGAGCCTGCTTCTTGAGAAAATCATCTACCTTAGAAGATTCCACCTGATGGCCAGCCAAGTAAGTACCATACTCTATGATTCTTCCTGGATCCATATCCAAGCCTGTAGATGCCATAACTCTTTCATGAAGTGTATAAGCACGATATAAAGCCTGCACGTCATCTAAGATTGCTTCATTTAAGAATTCATCTTTTGTAAGACCGGAATTTTCCCAGTCAATATTATAAGCATAGGTCATACTGCCGCCAAAGCGAATAAAAATAACCAAAAAATATAATACGACCAGCAAAGAAACCCGAAAAGCAATATTCTTATATCCCTTAGAAAAGTGCGGCAAGTGATATGTTTTCGTTTGCAGCCATACTTTCAAGAACCAGGATAACAAAGCGCCAGTGATACCAGTCAAGAATAAACGAATCGGCAGGTTATATTGCTGCACCAGAGTATAAAAGAGTGCATATACATCATCATTAAAAGTATTAAACAAAAGTTGATTGAACCCCATATGAAACTGTTCATAATACGGAATCCTGGCATAAAACAATAAACTAAGAAGGCTAATATAAAAGCAGCCCAGCACATAACGAATCTTCCTTATTTTTTTACTGCGAATCACTACACTACACGCCGTACAAAAAATAAAAGAGCCTACAACAACCAAACCAGCGCTTTTCAGACTAAGTCTAATACCATAATAAAGAGCCATCATTATATCCTGAAATGTTGCAGCTTCGCTGATGTAGGAATTTAAAACAATTATAAAGCCAATACGAAATAAACAAAACACGCCTAACACAAATACATATAATTTTATATCCTGTTGAATATTTTTAAATAACTCTTCCCACCTTGACATTTAGCAAATACATCCTCTCTAACACGATCTTCTTGTATTTACTTATTTCTGCTTTTATCAACATTTTCCTGCATTTTCTGCTATTTTCCTTACTATTAGATAGGTCTCTAAACTTGCTTTACAATTATTTCTCGCTAATTTTAATATTTTGTTATATCATTTTATTATAATTAATTTAAATTTATCGATATAAATAGAAGAGCATAAATACGCTTAGATTTTTAAACACAGGAGGACATAAAATGATAAAAGTCAAAATAAGTGAGCTAAAGAAAGATGATGTCATTGCTGAACACATCCTAAACCCTGAAGGGCAAGTGCTGCTGGCTGCAGGCACACCCCTTACCGATAAAACGATTTCTTTATTAAAATTATGGGACATACAGGATATTCGATTACGTGAAGAAAAAGATACGGATGATGATATTCGCCTGTCCTTACAATTTGATGAAATAATCACCAAGAATTCTCAGCTTTTTGACAAAATAAAAAAAATCGCTGAAAGCGATCCTCCATCAACAGAACTGCCTTCTATTTTCAATAAAAAGTCTTCTGAACAATATCATGACATTTCTCACAAATTCTCAGAAATACTATTGAATCTTCCAGAATCCAAAGATATAATGGCCCTCAAGGTAATGGCAAATATTATTTGCCATTATGCAGTAAAGACAGTTGGGGCGCTTGCTTATACCCTAAAAAGAGAAATTACACCTCTTCGTCAGGAAAATCTAGTGAATCACAGCTTATCTGTAGCAATCATTAGTGCCAAAATTGCGCAATTACTGGGGCATTCTGAAGATATTATACATACCATTGCTCTAGGAGCATTAATTCATGACATTGGTAAAACGAAGCTGCCCGAAAATATTTTTACCCTGACCGACTGCAGCTCACCAGAGGAAGAATTCCTCTATCAGGGTCATGTACAGGCTGGCTATGATATCATTAAAAGCTTAGGACTGCCAAGAGAAGCAAATCTTATATTACTTCAACATCATGAATATCAAGATGGCAGCGGCTTTCCTTTACACCTAACTGGTACTAAAATTCATCCCTACTCACAAATTGTCGCTTTTGCTAATATGTTTGATAACTTACTTCATAGCAACACTCCCCCTAATTTCTTCGAGATTCGCAACTCACTAATGCGCGATGGAGCTGCTAAGTTCGATACTGCTATTATTGATGCTTTTGACCATTATTTAGATAGTTTTGTCTTTAATGTAAATGTAGAGCTCAATGATGGCCGTACAGCAGAGGTCATTTACAACCATCCCTTTTATATGTCACTTGTCGTACGTACAGCCAGTGGTGAATTCATTGACCTAAGCAAAAATAAAGATCTTTTTATTGCTAAATTGGTGGTATAAGAAAAAATCTATGAGTCCTTTTGTCATTATCAAGAAAAACCATCCTAAAAAGGGTCTAAAAGTGCGTAGGGAAAAAATAATTTAACCGCAGAGACGCGGAAAACACAGAGAAAAGATAGATAGGATTAAAAATCCCCCCTCAGCGTTCTCTGCGCCTCTGTGGTAAAATCGTTCTATTTGCTCTGTTTATCATCATCAAGAAAATCCCAAATAGCATGTATTTTCTGACCCTCCTGTGATTGAAAAACTTATAATTTCTAACAAGGTACGGTAAAAGGGTTAGGATTGTTATGATAACAATCCTAACCCTTTTACCGTACCTTGTTTTATTTACCGTTCTGGCATAATCTCCAGCCAATATCCATCCGGATCCTGAATAAAGTAAAGATTCATGGCCTTATTTTCATAGCAAATACAATTCATTTCCTGATGCAAAGCATGTGCTTTTTTTATATCATCTGTAATAAAGGCAAGATGAAATTCATTGTCCCCCAAATCATAAGCAGTTTTGCGATCTTTCATCCAGGTTAATTCCAATTTATGTGGTGTCTGCCCATCACCTAAGAAAACGAGCGTAAAACCATCCAGCTCCTTTCTTGCTGTTTCTTCCAAACCAAGAGCCTTGCGGTAAAATTCCACACTCTTTTCTAAATCCAAAACATTAAGATTGTTATGTGCTAGCTTAAAATTCACAATCTCTACCTCCTTATTTTATTACTTACATTATATAAGAAAAGCATTAACTTTTGTCAAGTTATCACAAGACCAGGAATAATTCTTGTATTTATGATCTACCTTTCTTTCCCTTTTTCCTGGCTTGATACTGCCCTGCTGCCTTTTCTCCCTCTTTAGGTTTACGCCGGCTTCTTTGATTAGCGCCACTGTGACTTTCCGTCTTTTTTTTATCCGTTTTGCCAAAGAGTAAAGTTTTTTCTTTCTTCCCTGCTCCTGCTCTATCACTCTCCAAACGCTTTGTTTGAAAAAGTTTCCGTTTGTCTTGACTAACGATTTTTTGTCCACTGACTTTGTGCTTTTCAATCGATGCACTGATCCCTTGTTCAATCAGCCTTACATAGGGCTGCTCATGGGGATCAACGAGCGTAATAGCCATCCCAGTCTGTCCTGCACGTCCAGTACGTCCGATACGGTGAATATAACTATCTACATCGTGGGGAATGTCATAATTAAAGATATGAGTAACACCTTCTACATCCAAACCTCTCGCTGCAATGTCTGTAGCTACCAATATTTGAATCTTGGCTTCACGAAAACGTTTCATAACTTGTTCCCGCTTGGGCTGTGACAAGTCGCCATGGAGTTCATCTGTTTCATAACCTCTCTGGGCAAGAGCCATATTAATTGAAGTAGCACGCTGCTTTGTATGACAGAAAACGATCGCCAAATAAGGACGATATTCATCAATCATGGTACACAACTTTGCAAGTTTTTCAGGTTCAGAAACTTCTACCATAATCTGCTTTATCTCATCTAATGTGATATTGGGCGCTTGTACATGGATATCTGCTGGTTTTCGCATATAGCGGGCCGCCAAACTGCGAATTTTGGAGGGCATTGTTGCCGAGAATAACATCGTCTGTCGTTTGATTGATGTTTGACGAACTAGCTCTTCTACATCATCCAAGAAGCCCATATGCAGCATTTGGTCTGCTTCATCCAGTACCAACTTAGATACTCCAGAGAGATAAATGGTCTTACGTCGTAAATGATCCATCAAACGCCCAGGAGTACCAATGACAATTTGAGCGCCCCCCTTTAATTTTTTAATTTGCCGGTCTACATCTTGTCCACCATATACAGATAAAACATTAATACCTAATTTGTCTGCTAATTTTGCTACCTCTCGGGTTATTTGCAAAGCCAATTCCCGGGTTGGCGTAATAATCAACGCTTGTACCATTGGTTTATTTACTTCAATTTTCTCCAAAATTGGCAGCACAAAGGCTAAGGTCTTACCTGTACCCGTTTGGGACTGACCAATCACATCCTTACCAGACAGCAAGACAGGAATGGCCTGCATTTGTATATCAGTTGGTTCTATGATGCCGTTTTCTGCTAAAATCGTATTTATTTCCCGCCGAATACCTAACGCGGTAAAATCCTTATTCATTATTACACCTCTTCTTTGTCCTTATGGACTATTTGTCATTATACCAATTTGTACAGCTATGCAATAGCATCCATTTTATTGTCGATTCTTCTTGTAGATCCAGCAGAGTAATATATATTTCCAGGAAATACTCCAACAAGATAATTTATTTCTTCAATTAAATATTTATTTTCTAAAGCACAAAATCCTTATATTCTGCTCATGAAGGCAAAAAACTTATTTTATTCTTTACAAAAAAAGAGTATCAGCCTATTGCAGTCTAATACTCTTTTTTCCTAGTGGCTAAAAAAGCCCAATTGTATGAAAAATAAGATAGCAAATATATACAAGATAGGATGAACTGTATTTGCCTTACCTCTCAATAATTTTAAAACCGGATAAACGATAAAACCAATACCAATGCCCGTGGCAATGCTATACGTCAATGGCATTGCAATAACAATCAGAAAGGCCGGGAATGCTTCCTCCAAATCATTCCAATCAATGCTGCGCAAGCCCCCCATCATAAAAAAACCAACAATAATCAGAGCTGGAGCTGTAACAGCCGGAATACTGGCTAACATTTTTGCAATGGGAGCAAAAAATAGAGTCGCTAATAGTAATGTGGCGGTGATAACTGCCGTCAAACCTGTGCGTCCGCCTACGGCAACCCCAGAACTTGACTCAATATAGGCAGAGGTGGGACTTGTGCCTAAAGCTGCTCCTACAGTTGTACCAACGGCATCTGCCAGTAATGCGCCGCGCACTCGGGGAAACTTTCCATCTTTTAATAATCCTGCCTGTTCAGCTACTCCCAGCATAGTGCCTGTAGTATCAAACAAAGTAATCAACAGAAAAGTAAATACTACTGCATATAGTCCCTGTTCAAATACCCCCGTGACATCCATTTGCCATATTGTGTTTTCTATTCCATGAGGTAACATGAAGAAACTATCAGGCAGTACTAACATACCCTTAAAGTAGGCAATCGCAGAAGTAATCAGCATACCAACAAATAACGCGCCTTGCACACGATAAACCATTAATACCAGAGAAATAACCAAACCTATAATTGTCATTAATGTAATCGGTTCGCTTAGGTTTCCCAGAGTTACTAATGTAGCAGGTGATGCAACAACAATTTTTGCATTTTGCAGTCCAATGAAAGATATAAATAAGCCAATCCCAGCAGTTATCGCATGCTTCAAACTAGTGGGAATCGAATCAATTAGGATATAACGGAATTTAGTTAAGGAAAGCAGTAAAAATATGATTCCTGTTATAAAAACTGCGCCTAAAGCCACCTGCCATGAATGACCGCCTGCTAATACTACACTATAGGAAAAATATGCATTCATTCCCATCCCTGGTGCTATAGCAATCGGATAATTGGCAAATATGCCCATAATCAAAGTAGCTAGTGCACTTGCTAAGATAGTCGCCATAAATACTCCATCAAAATCCATACCAGCCATATGTAAAACAGCAGGATTCACAATAACGATATATACCATTGTTAAAAATGTAGTTATGCCTGCCATTACTTCCGTAGATACCGTAGTGCCTCGTTCCGTTAATCTAAACCATAAATTCACTTAAACACCTCTATTCTTTTTTGTTGCTATCATTTATGTTCTCCAAAAGGCCAAAATTTATTTTATCACAGAGAAGGATGAATGTATACAAAAATAACGATAATATAAAAAAGTGCTGCAAAAAAGGAGGCTTCCTTCCTTCATACATAAAAAAATCCACTTGAAGAATTTCTCCAAGTGGTTTAACCTCATCCTATTTTTTTTCTTTATGTACAATTCCACCCGTCGCCTGATGTGTGGGAGTAACAGTTACCTCACAAATTTGTACATGAGCCGGCGCACTGGCTGCATAAACTACAATATCCGCAATATCTTCGGCGGTTAGTGGCTTAATGCCATCATATACATTGTCTGCTTTTTGTTGATCACCATGAAATCTGATTACACTAAAATTAGTTTCAACCATTCCTGGTTGAATATTGGTAACTCTTATCGGTGTATCCACCACATCCATCCTGAGCCCGTCACTGATAAATTTCACTGCCGCTTTTGTCGCGCAGTATACTGCCCCCCCAGGATAGGCTAAAATCCCTGCAGTAGAACCAATATTAATAACATGTCCGTTTAACTTGTTTTCCAACATCTGAGGCACAATTTTCCTTGTCAGATACAATAGTCCCTTAACATTCGTGTCAATCATGGCTTCCCAATCAGCCACATCCCCGTGATGCAGCTTTTCTAAGCCCCGGGCCAAACCTGCATTATTGACCAAAATATCAATTTTCTGCCAAGCCAGTGGTAAACCATTTATGACTTCATCGACTGCATCCTTATCTTGTACATCTAACTTTAAAGCCAATATTTCCGTTTGATATTGAACTTTTAGTTCATTGGTTATCTCTTGCAGCTTCTCAACACTTCTTGCGCCTAAAATTAATTTTGCACCTGCCTGGGCAAACAACTCTGCACAAGCCTTGCCTATGCCACTGCTGGCACCGCTAATAAATACAATTTTATTCTTTAATATGTTCATATGGCCTCCTATTGTACATAATGTTATTCTGTTATTTCAACACAAACTCTTATTAGTGACTAAAGATTTTCTTCTACGCTAACTGTAATTTTCCTGCTATAGAAAAATGCGATAAAAATCAGATAATTGACTTTACGGTTTCTGTCAACCTGCTTCTTGTTTTATTTTCTTTTTCAGGGCCAAATATAACAGGGCTGGTATGGTTATCATTAATAAAAGAGTAACAATTTCAATTCTCTTCTCCCTAATATTGATAAATTTTATGATCTAGTCGCTCTGCTCTCGCCTCTTCAAGATGAAAGTTAAAAATTTCTAATTCCAAATTAATTTTTAAAATACATCTTACTGCAAATAATTCAAGTTATAATAAGGAATAAATTAAAATAAATTGAGGTATCACCAATGCATAAGGAATGTACAAATCCGGAAGAACATATTTGCGCGAGTATTGTGCCTATTTTTAAAATGCTTCATATTCAAGAACTGGAAAAAATTAATACGTTAATTACAAAGAAAAATTATGAAAAAGGCAAGATTCTTTTCACCAAGGGGGATGCGGCTAATCATCTTTATATTCTGCGTTATGGGCGGGTAAAGATCTATGAAATGTCAGAAGATGGCCGTCAACAAATAGTACGCTTATTAGAACCTGGAGATTTCTTTGGAGAATTCGCTTTATTTATGGATGAGCAATTCTATTTTTTAAATGCAGAAACATTAGAAGATACCGGTATTTGTTTATTATCCCGAGATGACTTAAAAAATATTATGCACCAAAATCCTAAAATATCATTTCGCATTATGCATGCATTAACGGAGCGGCTTGCCTATGCAGAAAATTTTATCAGCAATCTTACTTTACAAACCATAGAGCAGCGTCTTGTTACTTGGCTGCTCATTATGGGAGAAAAAGAAGGTGTTGTCACCTCCCAAGGCATTCGGCTCACTATTAATTTACCAAGACATGAACTAGCGAATCTCTTCGGCACAACCCGAGAGACTCTAAGCCGCAAATTTTCTAAACTGCAGGCAGCCGGCCTCATAACAATTAATAATCCTAAACAGATCCTAATTCTGGATAAGCTAAAATCCTATTCTGCTTTAAAAGCCCAGGACAGCTTTTAAGAACGTTAAACTCTGAGGCAGTAAAAAAGTCAGCCAATTAACCTCACAATACATAAGGTTATATTGGCTGACTTTTTTTGCTGCTATTAATGATTTAAAATTCCAATTTGAATAAAGAACAGTACCATGAACAAATACAAGATAGGATGAACTTCACGTCCCTTGCCTCTCATTAATTTTAATAGTGGATAAACAATAAAACCAATACCAATTCCGGTAGCAATACTATACGTTAATGGCATAGCTGCCACGACTAAAAAAGCCGGAAAGGCTTCTTCAATGTTTTGCCAGTCAATATCACGTAAACCATTCATCATAAAGAAACCGACAATAATGAGAGCTGGTGCCGTAACGGATGGAATACTGGACAGCATTTTAGCGACTGGAGAGAAAAATAAAGTAACTAAAAATAACAAAGCAACTACTGTAGCCGTTAAACCAGTACGTCCTCCTGCTGCTACCCCTGCGCTGGACTCAATACAAGTTGCAGTGGGACTTGTTCCCAGTAAAGCTCCTGCCACTGTACCAACTGCGTCTGACAGAAAAGCTCCTCTTGCATTAGGGAACTTACCATTTACCAATAAACCAGCCTGTTCTGCCATCCCCAGCAAGGTCCCGGTGGTATCAAATAACGTAATCAAAAAGAAAGTAAAGATAACAGAATATAAACCAGAGTCCAAAACACCCTGTATATCTAATTTTAATAAAGTATGTTCTAGGCCATTAGGCATAACCACCAGTTGAGAAGGCAAAGACATAAACCCCATAAAGTAGGCAGCCATTGCCGTCACCAACATACCGACAAATAAGGCTGCCTTTACACGATATGTAAGCAATATCAAGGACACAGTTAAGCCGATAATCGTCAATAAAGGGATCGGTTCAGACAGTTTACCCAGAGTAACTAAGGTAGCTGGAGAATCAACAACAATCTTCGCACTTTGCAAACCAATGAAACATACAAAAAAGCCAATCCCGGCAGTAATAGCATGTTTTAAGCTTTTAGGGATAGCATCAATTAAGATGGAACGGAATTCAGTTAGAGACACTAACAGAAACAAAATACCTGAGATAAATACAGTTCCTAAAGCTACTTCCCAGGAATATCCCCCTCCTTTCACGACACTAAAAGCAAAATAAGCATTTAGACCTAGTCCTGGCCCAATGATAATAGGATAATTGGCAAATAAGCCCATAATAAAAGTTCCAATTACACTGCTTAAGATGACTGCCATAAAAACTCCATTAAAGTCCATACCTGTTAAACTTAACACCGAAGGAATAACTATAACAGAATAAGCTAAAGTTAGAAACGTCGTTACACCTGCTAACATTTCAGTAGATATCGTTGTTCCTCGTTCTCGTAGTTTAAATAATGATTGCATTTACAACACCTCTAATTATATCAATATAAGGCGTTATTATAACACATAATTCAATATTATGTATACATTCATTACCATTATTTAAATGTATTTTTAATTGTCGATGAGCTAGATCACGAGGATAATCAATGGGTTGTGGACTTTTCGCTAAAAAACCTAAAAAAGATTTTATCAGCAGGACATTTACATTTTTTGAAGAATAATCTATCCGATGGCTAGCTCCCAAATTGCTATCTTTTATAGGGGAGAATTAAAAGTGGCTGAATCTTAAGGATAATACGGCTATGATTCAAAGAATTTTATTACTTAGCTTGAATCAAGTCTTGTCATCCCATGAACAAGCAGTTCTAATACTCATCGTACTTTGTAGATTCTTTATTAATAAAGTACAGGTTTTATTAATAAGATTAGCTATAAGCATGTGTGCTCCATCATGGATACTATAGTATCTTAAAATCTGAATAGAGGAGGCCACTATGAAACTTATTGGAAAAGCGCTCATTGCCCAGGGAGGAGGTCCTACTGCTGTTATTAATCAAAGCATGGCAGGAGTTGTTGCAGAAGCACAAAAATATAGTCAGATCACTAAAATCTATGGGGCCCTCAGAGGGGTAGAGGGGATTATTAATGAGGATTTTATTGATTTAACCCAAGAAACTTCTGATACCCTTAACCAAGTTGCTCAAACACCATCATCAGCATTATTCTCAACCCGTGTTAAACCAGATGAAAGCTACTGTAAGGAAATTTTCAAAGTATTAAAAGCCCATGATATCCGCTACTTCTTTTACATTGGTGGCAATGATTCTGCCGATACCGTACATATTGTAAGCGAACAGGCCAAGCTAGATCAATATGAATTCCACGCCATTCATATACCAAAAACAATTGATAATGACCTGTTAATCAATGACCATACTCCAGGCTACAGTTCTGCTGCCCGCTTTGTCATGCAGGCATTCTCTGGAATCACCCTTGATATGAGGGCCCTTTCTGGTGTATATATCGGTATCGTTATGGGCAGACATTCCGGATTTTTAACAGCGGCAGCCGCCGCTGCACAGTCTTCCCAAGATGACGGCCCTCATCTGATTTATTTACCGGAACGCCCTTTTATTATTGAGAATTTTGTTGCCGATATACAAAAAGTATATCAACAATACGGCCATTGTGTTGTAGCCGTATCAGAGGGCATTAAAGACCCCTCTGGACGTCCAATCATCTTAAGTTTATTAAAAGACATTGAAAAAGACGCTCATGGTAATATAACACTGTCTGGCACTGGCGCATTAGGAGACTTACTCAGCCAAGCAGTAAAAGAAAAACTCAAAATTTCCAGAGTACGCAGTGATACCTTTGGCTATATTCAACGCTGCTTCCTTGGCTGTGTTTCGGACATAGACCAGAAAGAGGCAAGAGAAGTAGGAGAAAAAGCAGTACAGTTTGCCTTATCGAATAATTGTGATGGCTCTGTCACTATCCATCGTACGGGAGATTATGCTGTAGAATATCAAATGACTCCTTTGGCAGAACTAGCAGGTAAAACGAAACATATGCCTGATGAATTTATCAACGCCGCTGGAAATCATGTAACAAATGCTTTCAGAGATTATCTCCGGCCGCTTCTTGGTGCTAACCTTCCCTCTGTTTGCAGGTTACAAGCACCTAATGTCCCCAAGATTTTGAAAAATAACTAAATTAGACCCTACAATTAAACCTTGATGATAGAAGAATCTCCATTCCGCTAAATTTTAGCCGAATGGAGATTCTTGCCATTATACTGTATTATTATCAGAAACTGCAAACACGGAATTTGCTGAAAAAATGAGTAACATCATGCAAGCACATAACCAAATACCGTTGGAATATTTTTACTTTTTGCTTCCCTCTCCATTTAATAAGACTTTACGATTATGACTATATTGAAATTCTAACTCCATAATGGCAGCGACGGTACGCTCCATATCCTGGGATAAATTACAGGTTTCTTTTCTTATCTTTTCAATCATTCTCCACATTATATCCAATATAAGGATTCCCTGTTGCAGGCCATATAAATAAAAAGGTTTCTTAAAAACAAAATTGACAAAGAAATTTTCAATCAATATTTCTGGAATATACTCGTCAGCAGATTGTGCAATAGTCTCCCTATTATCCATCATTTCATAATTTGCATAGATTACATGAGTCAGTTTTTGACTAAACGTATCCTCTTGCTGTATGCTGTCTATCTGCCGAATGGTTTCTTTCAATAATTCGATGCGCTCAGCAATTGTCATCGCCCTGAACTGCAGCAGATCAATAAAGTGCTGCTCGATTTCAAAGTAATATCGCAAAGGACTATACGCAGATTGTTGCTCTGGATATACATAAACAACATCATTATTAGAATTTATCGTTATAGGTTGATCTTCGGCACGAATCATTGTCAATGGTTTAATCCGGCTGGCGAGTTTAAGTACAGCAGGACAGCTAAAGCTCAGAGTTAATTCTGTGCCGCGAGATGTATTCATGGGATAACGGGGGAAAGTTTGACATACAGTATCAAGATGATTATGACCAGCCTCACTTTGCAAATGACAAAGATTATCTCTTCCTAAAAACCAGCATCCGCCACTTGTCTTCTTTGCGATATACGCAAATTCACCTAATTCCTTTTTCCCTGTGATTGGAATAATTGCCTTGGAAAATTCCGCCGTTCTCCCTTTATGCATAAACATTTGAGAATTCCGCCAATAACTTTCTTCATTCATTGTTACCTGCCAATCATTACGACAGCATCGACCGCACATTTCACAAGAAAAGTCTTTTATTATATCCATATATATGTACATTTACGCTCTCCATCCTACCATCTATTACTTTTCACATTCTTCTTTGCATTGCAAAAAATTCCTGCTAGAAAGCGTTAATAATATAAGTCCTGCGTATTCTAATAAATCTTCTAAATGACACCTGCCCGCCCCATTTTTTGACCGCCAATGTATCTGCTGAAAGAAAATGCTGCACCCCTTCAGTAAATATATTGTTTCTAAATAAAAAAATGTATACACTGATATTGTTGTTGGAAATACGAATAAGCCGAATGGTTTAAGCCAGGCAAAATAAAAAAGAGGTGATTTCTATAAATTACACAGACAAGACCCTCCTAATAACAGGTGGTGCAAGAGGAATTGGCAAAGCAGTTACCTTAGCATATTGTGAGAAAGGCGCTACCGTCATTTTTTGTGACATTGACAATCAAGCTGGTAAAAAATTAGAATCTTTGCTCCAATCAAAAAAATATAAAGCCTACTTTTACGAAATAAATTTGGCGCATGTTGAGGCCATAAAAGAAATGTTTACTTTAATCGTAAACAAACATCAGAAAATCGATATTTTAATTAATAATGCTGCCGTATCTTGTCATAAAAGCCTGGAGAACATAACAGAGGAGGACTGGAATACAGTTCTCAATGTAAACTTACGCGCACCTTTTTTCTGCAGTAAGGAATTTGCCATCCATCATAAACACAGAGATTACGGAAGAATTATAAATATCTCTTCTACAAGGCATCTCATGTCAGAAGCAAACACGGAGCTTTATACTGCCTCAAAAGGTGGCATATTATCCTTAACTCATGCCCTTGCCATCTCATTTAGCGATAAGAATATTATTGTAAATTCAATTAGCCCGGGATGGATTGCAACCCAGGATTATAATTCCTTGCGGGAAATTGATCATAAGCAGCATCCCTCAAGAAGAGTAGGACAACCCGAAGATATTGCGCGAGCTTGCTTATTTTTAACAGATGATACTAACGATTTTATTAATGGTGAAAATCTAGTAATTGATGGTGGAATGACAAAGAAGATGATCTATGAGCCATAATGATTGGATAAAAAAGTGCTGAAAAAAACAGGGTAATTCAATCAAATTGAATTACCCTGCCTAAAAAATACAGCCTTCTATTTATTTAAAAATTCCAAAGGGCTTACCAGTCGGTAAAAATGCTTTGCCAAAATGATGATTTAATACTACTGCAGCAGAGCCATAGAAAGAAACCAGTGATATACCTAATTCTGTATATCCCGCAACTGTATGAGCCCAATGAGCCGCCCCAAAGGCATCTAAGGCTAGCATCGCTAATAAAACATCAATCAAAACAAATATTATAAATAATACCTTGTTGGTTTCCATTGAACCAATCGTCATAAATAAGGAAAAAATTAAATATCCAATAAAGCCAAAACCAAGTTGCCCCATATCTATGCCTGTCATTAGAGCCTGCCCAAAAACACCTAATTTCATCAGCCAGCATGCTGCAACAGAAAACCAAAAGAACGCATAACCGGCAAAGGCAGTGGCTCCAAAAATATTATTATGCTTAAAATCAAGAGAAGCTGCCATTAATTGTGCAAATGCTCCTAAAAATATAGCCCATGGAATCACAAAAGATAAACCGGTTGTAATTCCAAGTTTTTGCGTTGACGCCACAAAAGTCACCATTGCTAAGCCAAATAATCCCAAACTGGAAGGGTCTGCTACCGTAATTTTTACATGTTGCGTATTATCCATAAAAACCTCCTTTATTTACTATGATAAGTTACCACATAACTAAAATTCGTGTCAATATGCTAAAATATTACAAAATTTTCACATAATTTATTATAAGTAATTATCCGGTAGTGAGAAAAATCCAGATATATCTTTCTCATTATCAAACTAATGCAAAGGACATAGTACAGCATCAGTAAAATGGAATGGTACAGCATTTATAACATGGATTTTGCATACCTAAAAAACGTATAGTTTATATACTTGAAACGCAAAAAAAGCTAAGTAATGGCATTACCACTACTTAGCTTTCTTCTGCGGCTTTATTTTAGCTCGCTGTCACCTACTAGTGCCAGCACTTTATCAACGTTAAAGAAAACAAGATAATAATCTTCTTTCGTTTTACATTCTTCATGTTCACAATGACGAAGAAGAGAAAATAGCAATTCACTATTCTTTTCTTCTTTCACTTTGGTAAGATAGATACGTTTTCCTTCCAATTTACCAGCCTCTATAAACAAGAAGCATGCATGAGGGTTAACAGAAATATTTTCATGTGTCTTACGTGATTTCATAATAAAAGCCAATGAACCATCTTCTAAGCTATGAGGAGCAGCATATACAGCAGAGTTGACTATGCCTTTTTCATCAGCAGTAGACAAAACGCCGTTACCTTTTACCGATGCAAAATACTCTTTCAATTCCATGATTAAACCCTCCCATTTTTCTATTATAAACCTATGCTTAATACATTCTGTATCTTTTATTGTTTTCCTTCTTACTGGATAAAAATTATTATTTATTTTAAAGAAAGTATCTAAAATTTAGTGAAGATAAATATATCAATTAATTCTTTCGGTCACTTTTCCACCACTGTACACTTATATAAGGAAGAGATAGGATAAAATAGCATTTATATTGTCCTTCTAAAAAAGTTGTTTGTGTCTTTAGGAAGAATAGTATATTATATTAACATTACTAAATGAACTAAAGGGGGATGGGAATGGCTTTAATTGTAAAAAAATTTGGTGGAAGCTCTGTGGCTACACCTGAAAAAATTATAGCAGTAGCAGAGCGCGTATTGCGGGAGAAAGGTCCTGAAGATAAAATGGTTGTAGTAGTATCGGCAATGGGAGATACTACTGATGATTTAATAACTTTGGCCAATACCTTGGTTGGACAACCATATACCTATTCCCGCGAAATGGATATGCTATTAGCAACTGGCGAGCAGGTAACCATCGCCTTATTGGCAATGACCTTCAATAAATTAGGCCATCCAGCTATATCCTTGACAGGTCCTCAAGCCGGCATTAAAACCAATAGTGCTTATACAAAAGGTAAAATATGCAGTGTAAAGCCAGCTAGAGTATTAGAGCAACTGGACAAAGGAAATATTGTTGTTGTCGCTGGTTTTCAAGGCTCCAATGCTGAAGGAGATATTCTCACTTTAGGGCGGGGTGGCTCCGATACATCCGCTGTAGCATTAGCAGGAGCACTTAACGCTGATGTTTGTGAAATTTTCACGGATGTTGACGGCATTTATTCTGCTGATCCCCGGGTAGTAAAAGATGCCCGCCGTATGAAAGAAATCACCTGTGATGAAATGCTGGAAATGGCTAGACTAGGAGCAGTTGTCATGCAGCCCCGCTCCGTAGAAATGGGTAAATATTACGGTGTCCCGATCCATGTACGCTCGACATTCACTCAAGATTCAGGTACTTTTATCAAGGAGGTATGCACAGTGGAAGAAAAAGAATTTATTATTAAAGGGGTCACTCATGATACCAATGTCGTTAAAATTGGAATATTAGGTGTACCCAATCGTCCAGGTATTGCTTTTAAAATTTTCTCAGCTTTGGCAAAAGCTAATATTGATGTAGATATGATCGTACAAAGTGTACGTAATACCGACAAAGATATTATTGATATGATATTTACGGTTGCGCAGCCTGATTTGCCGCAAGCTAAAAAACTGGTTGAAGAATTAGGCAAAGAAATGCAGGTCGTAGGAATTCTTATTGATGACAAAGTAGCGAAAGTATCAATTGTTGGCGCAGGAATGCTCGGCAGCCCTGGTATTGCAGCCAACATGTTTGGGGCCTTATCCGATGCAGAGGTAAACATTGAAGTAATTAGTACATCAGAAATCAGCATCTCTTGTCTCATCCAAGCAGATAGAGTAAAAGAAGCAGTTAATGCAATTCATGCCCGCTTCTTTCCACAAGAGTGTAAATAAGGACAAAAAACATATCTAACATAAATAAAAAAATGCGTCTCTTATGAGCACGCTTTTTTTATACCTAAATCATAATTTAATTATTAACGATATTCTTTGGGGAATTATATTTTAAACTGCATTACCAGATTTTCTAATTTATATGACATCTCCTGCAACTTTTCCGTAGAAGAAGTAATATCTTGGGCAGAAGCTGCCTGCTGTTCGCATACGGCTGCGATTTCCTGAGCACCGCCGGTATTACTTGCTGCCAGGGCACTTATATTAGCCACTGCCTGCATAGCATCCCGGCATAAACTAACTTGATTCTCTGTCTCAACAATAATGGTATTAGCCTGCTCTTGTACATGACTTATCCCGGCAACAATTTTATGAAATGCAGCATCACTAGATTGCGCAATAAGAACACCTTCTTCCACATTAACGAAACTCTGCTGCATTGCAGCAAGTGCCCCGCTACTTTCGGACTGAATTCTATTAATAATTGCTGAAATGTTCTTAGTGGCCTTTGCTGACTGCTCAGCTAGCTTACGTACTTCATCTGCTACTACTGCAAATCCGCGCCCAGCTTCCCCAGCCCTGGCAGCCTCAATAGCCGCATTTAAAGCCAACAAATTCGTCTGTTTTGCTATTTCGGTAATTACAGCAGTAATCGTCCCAATTTCTTTAGTGCTTTCTCCCAGTACTTCAACGGATTTAGCGGTGCCAGCAACAAGACCTTTGATATTTTGTATCTTAACTACAGTATCATTTATAACCTGCTGTCCTTGAGCAGCAGCTGCTGAACACTCGTCCGTTGACGCAGCCGTCTGTTGAATACTTTCCGAAACATTAACGGAAATTCTCACTAATTTTTGCAGCAGTTCTTCTGTCGTCTTAGTATCCTTACCCTGATGTCCAATTTTCTCAGCGATATCTGCCACCGATTGGGACACTTGTATACTTCCAACTCTAGACTGCTCAGAAGTAGCAGCAACTGTATTGGTCGATTCTAAGACCAGCGCCGAAGATTGCTTTACCGATTGTACAATATCTCGTAAACTTTGGGTCATGCTATTAAAAGCCGTAGCAACATGTCCCAATTCATCATGCCTGTAATGATTCATTGTATGTGTTAAATTTCCCTGAGCCACAATATCTGCCCCTTCTGCCAATTGCTGCAGCGGAGCAAGAGATTTTTTAATAACATACAAACCAATAATCAATAGCAATATAATCATAAGAAAGATGATTTTAGTACTATTTTCTACCATGTCAAAAGCAGATTGTAAAGCATCTCTTTTGGAATAAGTTGAAACAGCAATCCAATCGGTATTAGCAATAGGACGATAAGAAATAAAGTATTCTTGATTACGAAAAATTCCCATGGTATTCCCCGACTGCTTTTCCACAGCCTCCTTATAATATTCTTCATTTAACTGTTTCGATTCGGTGACGGCTGATGAATCGCTTTGATAAAACAATGGAACGCGGTTCTTGTTAATAATAGTAATCGAATAACCTGGATTTTGTGATAAAATTTGCTCCACCAGATTATTTACATTCTGCATCGACAAATTGGCTCCCAATATCCCCTGCACTTTATTATCTGCTCCGACAATCGGCACAGAGGCAATTATTGTCATTTCATTTGTTACTTTGCTATGTACAGGATCTGAAAAATTTACAGTGCCTTGCAGGGCCTTCTGAAAGTAGTCTCTATCAACAATATTTACTAATGCTTTATTGTCAGTACGAAAAATTTGATTTCCATCCGTGCGAGCCACAAAGAGAGCTTCATTACCACCATAATAAGGTTTGACCTGCATAAGATAATTTTCCAATCCATCTTTTTGCATCCCACGAATGCCACTCATCGAACTGGTAATCACCAAGAAATTTTTTTTCGATTGTATGTTGGCACCAATATCACTGGCAATCCGATCAGCAACTTTGTTATTTTTATCAATAGCAGCCTGAGTGAGACTTTCCATTGTCTGATTGGTAAAATACCAGCCAATGATACTTAAGGGCATGACACATATAAGAATCATTACAATTGTTGCCTGTGCTGCCAGTGATGACCAGGATATTTTCAAGGAAAACTTACCCAGGGAATCCAGCTTAAAAAATCTTAAGAATGTTATGATATTGTTATTATGCCAGTGTAACTGAGGTATCTTCCTGCTAAATCTCATTAATGCATTTAAACGTACTATTTGATTGTTATTTAATTGGGGTTTAAACCTTTTCTTTAAAAAATTGATCACCTTTTTTAACATCTTTCTTTCCCCCAAACATTCCTAAAATCATTTTATAAACATACCGCAGCTTGTTGTTAATGAAACACAAAAGGTCATGATATATACATGACCTTTTGTTTATTTTTGCTTATTCTTATTTACTCATCTCAATTTATTTCTTCATTTTGGTCATAGGTACAAAACCATTCTTTTCAACATAAGCTTCTTGGAACTCTTTGCTCATTACATAATCGAGGAAAGCTTTCACTGCACCAGTAGCTTCACCCTTGGTAAACATATGTTCATAAGCATATACAGGATATTTACCGTTAATTACAGCATCAGCTGTATATTTTTCACCATTATAAGCCAGAGCTTTTATCGTATTATCGACATAAGCAGCGTCAACATAGCCAATTGCACCAGGAGTGCTGGCAATCGCAGATCTTACAGCACCATTGGAGTCTTGAATAACAGCATTATCTGTGAATTCAACCCCTTTAAGAACTACTTCAGCAATGGTGGCGCGAGAACCGGATGATTTCGCACGATGCACTAAAGTAATTTTTTGATCTTTGCCGCCAACATCTTTCCAATTAGTAATTTTACCAGTCAAAATGTCAACATATTGCTGCTGCGATAAATTCTCTACCGTTACATCATTATTCGCAATGAACACGAAAGGAGCAACTGCTACTTGATGATCAACCAAACCTTTATCTTTGTATTCTCCCGTAGCTGGAACATCCGAGTTACCTATATTAACAGAACCTGCTGAAACTTGATTCAAGCCAGTAAAAGAACCACCGCCAGCTACGTTAACAGTTACTTTTTGATATTTCTTTTGGAACTCTTCCTGAGCAGGTTTTAATAAAGGAAGCAACGCTGTGGAACCGGACGCCGTCACTGTTCCTTGTACCTCAGCAGCAGCTTTAGGTTCATCTTTTGTACCACCACAACCAGCGATCAAGCTAACACCTAGCATTAAGGACATCGCTGCTAAAAGCATTTTAGACTTTTTAAAAACTTTCATTAATCAAGACCCCCTGTAAAATTTACTATAGTTAAATTGTAAAATAATATGGAACATTATGTGTTAAGACATTGTTAACTTTATGTTAAATCACTTATGTACCTTGCTTCAGTCGATACAATAACAACTCTGCCAAACTAACTTGCATTTCTTTTTCACAGCTCCAGCGGCTTCCCCTAAATCAGCCGGATTTTTAAATCTGCGCCCTACACTTGTCACCACTGCAATGGATAAAGATACCATAGGAAATTCTTCTTCCACGCCATGTCTATTCTTAGCAAGAATATAGCCAACCTTTCGGTCTTTTTCCGAATAAAACTCTCTTACTCTCACATCGAAATAATCAATAATTGTCTGGCATAAAGGCACAATATTGACATCAGGCAATACCGCAATAAAGTCATCGCCGCCAATATGTCCCACAAAAACATCTGCAATATTTGCGTTTTTTAATTGTGACTGAATAATCTGCGCTGTCATGCACAAAATCTTATCGCCATTGTCAAAACCATATAAATCATTGTATGCTTTAAAATTATCTAAATCAAAATATAGTGCTGAATAGGGTTGTTCTGCCTCTATCACCTGATGTAATTTTTCCTCGATTAAGATGTTTCCGGGTAAACCACTTAATGGATTGCTATGCTTCGCACGGTTAATTTCTAACTGAGTTGTTTTTTCCAAGAGCTGCCGAACTGTAATAATGCCATAATATTTTCCATATTGAGTCACCACAATATAGTCATACAGGCTATCCTCATATCTGGCAATTGCTAATTTTGACACCTGCTCCAAAGGAGTATCGTAATCTACAATCAGTACATTGTTATCCATCAAAGAACCAACCGAACGATTCATATACACGGCAACACCGTATTGAGTGGCCAAATGAGCAAGAAACTTATTCTTCATTAACAGTCCAACTGGAATATCTCCCTGTAAAAGAGTAATCCCCATTAAATGAGGATTTTTATTAAAATAATCCAAAGCATGACAACCTGTTATTTTTTCAGAAAATCCCGGATCACGTCTGCTAATTTCACCAATAGGCATGGTCAGCGGTGTATAAAAGTTCTCCTGCTTTTTTTGCTTATTTTTCAAGAGTATATGTTCTTGAATCGAAGGTTCTTCCTTCATAAACTCAGTAGCTGGCCGCTGCAGCAAATACCCTTGTCCGTATGGTATACCAATTTGAATTAACGTATTCAATTCATCGATGGTTTCAATTCCTTCTGCAATAATCTTCATATTGGTCACAACTGAAAATTCATAAAAAGCTTTCAGTAAAGCCTGTTTTAAAAAATCCTTATCAATATTCCGTACTAAATCCATATCAATCTTGATAAATTGGGGTCTTGCTTCTGCCAGCAGTTTCAATCCTGAATACCCTGCCCCGGCATCATCAATCGCAATTTTGTAACCTTGGCTGGTATAATGGTCAAGGGCCTTACGAAAGCTCTTATAGTCATCAATAGAATTTTTTTCTGTAATCTCAAAGATAATATTACTAATATCAAATTCATGCACGGACAGCATTTCCAAAGTAGCACCTTTTTTAAAACGATCATCATTAATAATGTTAGGGTCTACATTAATAAATAGCATTTTATCTTTGGCTAGATCTTTCACACACTCTAAAGCCTTGCTGCGGCAAAGAAACTCCAATTCCCACAGTTTATTAAATTTTTCTGCCGCGGAAAATAAATCATCCGGACGCTCTAATATAGATCCTTGCGGACCGCGGCTTAAAGCTTCATAGCCAAAAATAATTCCATCTAACAGAGAAAAAATTGGCTGAAATACTGCTTTAATGTCTTTATTATGTAAAATTTTCTCTAATTCATTATAATTTTTTTGTTCCCTCTGGGTGTAATGCTGATGTTTCATTAGCTGATTATATAACACAGCAGACATGCAAATTTCCCCCATATCTCTAACAAATACAATTCCTCTTTTATATAGTAAAGAAATATCGGTATCTTAATGTTACGTATTCATTAATTTTAGGTTAATTCCCAGATAAAATTATTTAAATATAGCGAGTTTTGAAATTTTATTGTATTATTTCTCTAGAATACGTTTTGTAAGGAGATTTTTATGCTGAAACGAGGTATCAAGTTAAGACTGACTGTTAGCTACCTCTTATTAATTTTATTTACCATGCCTTCCCTAAGCGGTTATCTTCTTTATTATTTTTATCAACACAATTTGGAGATATTAACATCTAACCTGCTGACACATGCACAAGTTGCAGAGCATTTTTTAGAAAGCTATATGACAGGCCCTAATGAAAAAGCGCATATTGATGATCAAATCAAAGAGCTGGCCGTCAAAAACCATTTAAGAATAACAGTTATCTCCAACTCTGGTGACGTAATTGCCGACTCCTGGGAAAATCCAGCTACTATGGAAAACCATCTTAATCGGCCTGAAGTATCTGCTTCTCTCGCCGGAACTCAGGGTACATCCATCCGCTACAGTACTACCGAGACCCAAAATATGCTCTATGTGGCCATTCCCATAAGGCATGGCAATGAAATAGTAGGTGCAGTGCGAATATCCAGTACTCTAGCTGCTATTGATGCAGGTTTTAATCAGGTTAAGTCCACCCTGCTTGCAGCCATCTTATTAACTTCGCTATCGGCTATTCTCCTTAGTATCTGGTTAGCTAGAAAATATACAGCTCCCCTGGAAGAGATCACTGCTGCCGCCAGTGAAATTGCCGATGGCAATCTGGACCGTCGGCTGCATATACGAACAGGAGATGAACTAGAAATTCTAGCCCATACTATTAACAATCTGACTTCAAATTTGGACGACAAAATTAATGAATCACTTGCAGAAACCAAAAAACTAGCATTGATACTGCAGCACATGGATAATGCGGTTATTCTTCTTGACCGTTATGGGAAAGTAACAACCGCTAATAAAATGGCTAGAGATACATTTAGCATTAACGATTTAATGCTAAATCAACACAATATGCAAGTTCTTGGCTATAGTCAATTGGACCGTGCTGTACATCAAACCATTAAGCAAGAAAAAAATATGCTGATCTATCTTAAGACCAATATTCAGGATAGTACACGAGTCTTCCAAGTATTCTTAGCCCCCATTACGGCTACTGAAAAGGATGTTACTGGTGTTTTGACTGTATTTCATGATATTACAGCCCTGCAGGATATGCATGACCGTCAAGCTGACTTTGTAGCTAACGCTTCTCATGAACTGGCTACGCCACTGACAGCCATAAAGGGGTTTGCTGAAACTTTATTAGACGGTGCCTTAGAAGATAATAAATTAAGCGTTAAATTTCTTACTATTATTCATACTGAGGCAGAAAGAATGCAGCGCTTAGTCAACGAACTATTGCAACTGGCCAAACTAAATTCTCACGAATACAGGCAGCAAGTCAAATTAGAAGCCACTCATCTAATGCCCCTTCTTTATACAGCCAAAGAAGATCTTACAACAAATGCTGAAGAAAAAGGTATTACCGTAGATATTTATGCAGAGGCTGATCCCATTATCATGGCTAACCCAGATTGGTTGAAGCAGATTGTGATCAATCTACTGGATAATAGTATTAAATATACACACCCTTTTGGTCGAGTTGTGCTGACATGCCAGCAAGAAAATCAGGAAGCAGTCTTAATGGTAGAAGACACAGGTATTGGCATTCCAGCCACGGATGTCCCCTTAATCTTTGACCGTTTTTATCGTGTAGACCGAGCCCGTTCCCGCAATGCTGGCGGCACAGGCTTAGGACTGGCTATCGTAAAATTTATCGTCGAAATGCATGGCGGAAAAATTGAGGTAAAGAGTTCTGTTAATATCGGAACAACCTTTACCATCCGGTTGCCATTAGCTTAAGGACAATTATATTAAGAAAAACGCTACGCGTCCTTTAAAACATAGGGAAAAAAGCACGTTGAAACACGAAGATGCGAAGAGTACGAAGAATTATGAAGTTTTTTTATAACGCTTCTTCTTTGTGTTCTTCGTGTCCGCGCTAGCGGTTTCGTGCCTTCGCGGTTCATTTTCTTTTTTTGCTAAAAACTTAATCTATTTTTAATGAATTCCTAACTCAGTATTAGTTGGTAAACCTTATAATGAAAAAGAGAATACTTTCTCAATATAAGGGGGGATTACGTTGAAGAAATATTATGTCATAGACACTAATGTTTTATTGCACTCTCCAAATGCACTGTATGCTTTCAATGAACATACAATTGTAATTCCCGAAGTTGTGATTGAAGAGCTCGATAAGTTTAAGAAGGAAGCCACAGAACGTGGTGCCAACAGTCGTAGTGTCAGTCGAATTATTGATGGCCTGCGCACGCAAGGAAACTTACTGGCAGGAGTCTCCTTAAATGAATGTGGCGGAATACTCATTTTAGAATCCAATCATACTGCCACAACTATGCCAATCCATTGGGAGCATGATAGAGCTGATAATCGTATTCTACAAGTTTGTAAAGGACTGGCTGAAAGCGGTCACCAAACTATTTTAGTAAGCCGTGATACCAATATGCGGGTTAAATCTTCCATTCTAAACATTCAAGCCGAAGATTTCCGCAATGACAAAGTTTCAAATCTAGAACAGCAATACACAGGGCGCATCATTGCTTATACCTCTAGCGAAGTCATTAATGCCTTCCACGAAGATAATAATCAATGCATCTCTCCAGACAAACTCTTCGTTTTTGATGAACTCGCAGGTACATTAATTCCTGCTGCCTTTATTACGAACCAGTTTTTGTTAATAAAATCAACAGATAACGACCGTCATACTGCTTTAGGCCGCTTTGATGGTCAAAAGATTGTTCACTTGCAATATCAACATCGCAACCCCTTTGGTGTCCTCCCCAGAAATGTGGGACAAATCTTCATGCAAGAATGTCTGATGATGAGTGCTGAAGAAGCACCTCTTGTTATTTTAAAGGGAATTTCAGGTACGGCCAAAACCTTCTATTCTTTAGCAGTCGGACTGCACAATTATATGGAGTGCCGCCCCAAGAAATATCAGCATATTTTGATTTGCCGGCCAAATGCAATGCTCGATGAAGGAATTGGCTTCCTACCCGGTACAGAAGCTGAAAAGATCGAACCCTACATGCGCGCCATTAAAGATAATTTATTTACATTAATGGCAAGCAGCACATCTATGGAAGATAAAGATGTCCTGCAAACGGAAGATACGGTTAATATGCTATTTGAAAAGCGCATCATCCAAACAGAAGCATTGGCTTATCAAAGAGGTCGGTCCCTGCAAAACTATTGGGTTATGTTCGATGAAATGCAAAATGCTACACCCCGTCAGGCAAAAGCTGTCTTAACCCGCCCCGGCCTGGGTACCAAAATAATATTGCTTGGCGATCCTGCTCAAATCGATAATCCTCTACTTGATAGTCAATCTAATGGCTTAAGTTATGCCAGTGAAAAAATGCTAGGTTCTAAATTATGTTTTCAAGTAACCATGCTGCCTGAAGAATGTGAGAGATCTCCTCTAGCAGCAGAAGCAGCAATGAGACTCTAATTCTCTAAATAAGAAAAAGCTACGTATCCTTAAACCTACCAGATCAAACCGGTCTAACCCCCTATATTTGGACATTAGCCTTAACGAATCTCTGTCAATTG